>CAVYEA010000008.1:0-156448 GCA_963767385.1 uncultured Actinomycetes bacterium
ATCAGCCAGGAGCTGCGGGGCTACCACCATGCCCCCGCGACGCGGGTCGGGCCGAACACGTTCCAGACGATCCTCAACCCGGTGGGCTATCTCACCAAGCACGGCTACACGCTCTGGATCAGCTACCAGCCTGGCAGCCGGTTCTGGCCATTCCAGTGGATCGAGGGCGGCTGGCTGCTCGCGCTGTCGGTCCTGCTCATCGCCGCGACCGTCTGGCTGGTCCGCCGCCGCGCCGCCTGAGCCGCCGGGCAACCGCGGCTCAACCCGCCAGCAGCCATCGTCCCGGCAACCGCGGCAACCAGGGCCACCACGCCGATGAAACGGGTTCCCGCCGATGCTCCCCGATGCCGCGTCACCAGGTCCCGCCTCGCTGATGATGCTGCTTGCCTGGTTCGGCTCGCCGTTTACCGCTCCCTCCTTCCGCACGTTCTGCGGCCTGGCCTGCGGGTTCCTCGCCCAGGCGGGGCGGCGGACGGTATGCGGGATGCTGGCCGGCGCGGGACTGTCGCGGTGCTGGCCGCATGACCGGGCGCACCAGTTCTTCTCCCGTGCCCGCTGGAATGCCGATGACCTGGGCCTGGCGGCAGCCAAGCTGGTCGTGGCGCTGCTGGCCCCGACCGGGCAGCCTGTCACCGTCGCGATCGACGACACCCTGTTCCGGCGGCGCGGGAAGAACGTGTGGGCCGCAGGCTGGTTTCATGACGGCTTGGCCCCGGGGCCGGCCACGACCGGGTACGGCAACAACTGGGTGATCGCGGCCATCGTGGTCAAGCTGCCCATGGTGAAACGCCCGGTGGCGCTGCCCGTGCTGGCCAAGCTGGTCATCAAGGGCACGAACTCCGCCTCGCGGTTGTGGCTGGCCTGCCGCATGGCGCAGATGCTGGCCGGGGCGCTGCCCGGGCGCCGCATCCACGTGGTGGCCGACGCCGCCTACGCCGGGGAAGAGCTCAAGAAGCTCCCTCCCAGCGTTACCTGGACCACCCGGCTGCGCAAGGACGCCGCCCGGTACGAACTGCCGCCGGCCCGCACCGGCAGGCGGGGCCGGCCCCGCGCCAAAGGCGTCCGGCTACCCTCCCTGGACGTGCTCGCCCGCCGCGCGGCCTTCGGCCCAGTCACTGTCACCCGGTACGGAAAGACCGCCACCATCCACGCCGAGGCCATCACCTGCCTGTGGCACGGGGTCTTCGGCCCCCGGCGCCTGCAGGTGCTGCTGATCCGCGATGTCTCCGCTACCGGGTACGACCTGGCCCTGGTCACCACCGACCTGGACGCCAGCCCCGCCGCCGTGATCGAGCGGTACGCCAGCAGATGGCCAATCGAAGTCGCGATCGAGGACGCCCGGCAGGTCTTCGGCGCCGGGCAGGCCCCCAGCCGCACCGCCCGCGCCGTCGAGCGGACCATCCCGTTCCAGCTCGCCTGCCAGGCCATCGCCACCTGCCGGTACGCCACCGCCGGGCACGACCCCGCCGACACCGAAGATCACCGCGCCCGCGCCCCCTGGTACACGACCAGGACCCAGCCGTCCACCGCGGACATGGCCGCCAAGCTCCGCCGCAAGATTTAAGGCAACTCGCCCCGACCAGCCAACACCCGAAGAAATCCGAGTCATTCGCCTGGCCTGGGAAGACCTCGCCGCATAACCGCGAAAGTCGAGCGTTCATGACGACCGGACAAACTTCACCGTGAAGGTATCGCCCCTCCCTGAAACAGAAGTGTACGGCCCATGCGGACCCTGCGCCTCGAACCTCCCGAACTTGCTCACGTCCAGCTTATGCCGACGGCCAGAGGCATCGAAGTAGTAACAGCCGCTGAATGTAATAGGATTGAAGCGCGCCGTGTGCCCGGGCTGGGCTTCCATTACCCATTCTACCGAATCCGGAACGGCGGCGCTATCCTGTTGAATCTCGTAATCTTGCCACGTCCAGCCGGTGAGGCGGTTCGCATCGTGGACCCAGAAGTAATACTGGTTGCCGTCGTTCTGCTTGACAACCGCGGAGATTTTGTCGCCTGCCAAAACTGGGTACTGGAATAGCGCGACCGGCTGGGCATGCTGCGGAAGAATTTCCCACACTAGAGTATTGACTTGAACGCCAGCAACGCATTGGCTAAGGATGCCGACCTGCTCCAGATCCTTATTCCCTCCCGTCCCGCCGAGGCCAATCCATTGTGCCGCCGCTGGGTGGGGTTGGGTGAAGCCCTGGCCAAAGCAGCTAAGAGACGGTACGTTCCAGTGCGTAGCCCCAACCGCCGTTACCGAGGCCGAGCCGCCGTATCCGCTCCAAGTAGCATTCACAGGCGGTTTGGGTTTTGGTGTTGTCGTGCAGGCGTACCAGGGGGAGACGTTGGGATCCCAGGCCGAATTGCCAGCACTGTTGTGGGCCCGGATGCGGAAGCACATGTAGGTTCCCGGCGCGAGACCGCCCCAGGTATAGCTCGTGCTGTTGGCCGCGACATCCTTGCTGACGACGCCGTTGTTGATCTCAAACCCTGTCTCGTTGTTGGAGTTGTCGTGCCAGTTCAGCTTGATGTCGTGCGGATCGATGGCCTTGACGGTCAGGTTGGACGGGGCGGCGGGCGCCGTGCCCCCGACGTCCAAGGTGAACGTGTAACTTCCAGACCCGCTAGTACAGTTGCCCGTAACTGACACAGGCGAGGCCGTGATGGAGTAGCTATGCGTTTGCGTGGCGTGATAGGTATGGGCAGCTAGGAAGTACTCTCCGGATTGCGGCTTCCCGTCGAATGTGACCTGCTGGGCTGCGCTTCCGTCACCCCAGTCGATACTGTAGGTGAAAGTGCACGCAGATGTGTCACCGTTATTAACCACGTCCACCGTGAGGCGCGGGTTGGTGCTCTGGCACGTGGGCGCGTTGATGGAGACAACGCAGGGCGTGCTTGCGGACGTGTCCGCAGCATCAAGGACCATCCTGCCGGCGGACTCAGCACCGGATGCCGCTGCCTGCGCAGTCGGCCCTACTGCCGCAACGCCAGTGATCACGATAAGCCCGGCGCTCATCAGTGCTGCCAGCAATGCCCTGACTCCGCGCGCTCGTTTTCTTCTTGTCATTTCCCCTCCCGACCCGCATGCCACGAGGCTGCGCCTATAAAGGCCAAATCTCAACATAAGGCACACGCTCGTTTGCTACAAGATGTATAGAGCACCAGACTTTTCGCTCTCTCAGACATATCGGACAAATGTCTCCGGCTCCTGCGCGCCTCTTCATTGCCCTCAACATCTGAAAAGTTCCGCCTGCCGGCTATGACCCACACCTTGGTCCGGGCAGCGCAGCCTGGCGGCTGAGGTAGCTAACCCTCGACAAGCAGAAGGGAGCCCGAAGCGCAGGCCGAGGCGTGACAGCGGGGAAGCTACTGCACGCCAAGCGACAGCGGCGATCAGGCTCCCGATCGGCTGGCCGAAGAGGCGCTCGGTTGCCCGGGCTGGATGCGATCTCGCCGGCGGAGGCTTCGTTAGCCGACGGAAGCTGTCGGCGGTGTAGCCGTGAACAATGAGGAAGAGAAGTAGACGGCAGATGACGGTGCTGGCCGCGTATCAAGAATGACCGTCACGGCGGGATTGCACCCAAATCCCAATGTGTTCTGGCTGGTGTTTTCGCAGTCGAGGGCCGGTCATGAGCGGGGGCCAGACCTGTGGATCCGGTGGACAACGACCGGGTGCGTGACGCGCCTGCCGTTGGTCGCGGGGACGGTCTCCTACCTTCATATGGATGCACAGGATACGGATCTCGCTGCGCCCGGCCGGTCCGGCCCGTAGTTCCTTGAGGTCGTTCAGATGGGAGTAGTCGCAGATTCCGGTGCAGGCTCTGATGAATAGCCACTCATCGCCCGGATTCCCGGTCGGCTACGCGGCGAATCCGAAGCAAGAGCGTGGCGGAGGGGGTTACCTTGCCGGAGGTATAGGTGGACAGCCGCGAGGCGGAGGTCCCGATCCGGGAGGCGAACGCCGCCCGGCTCAGCCCTGAGCGCTTAACAGCCTCCCGGATTTCGGCGGCGACAGCTGCGCGTTCGTCGGCCTCAGCTCCTTCACGGGCGCGTGACAGCACCATCTCCATGGCTTCGGCGACGCCATAGGGGCGTGAGTGGCTGAGCACCTCTTCCACCTGGCGCGCGGTCTTACCCCAGGGATCGGCCCGGATCTCGGCAGTGATCCGGTGCCAGTCGGCGAGGTCACCCCGTTCCAGCGCGGTCTGCACGGCCTCCGTGGGCCACAGTGAAACGGGAGCGTCGGGGGTGATGGTCAGGTTTCGGAAGGCCAGAGGCATGTGCTACACCTCTGCCTCGAGCATCTCGGCGGACAGTTGCTGGCACACCGAGCGCACCTCATCCCAGTCGGTCCAGCGGGGCGCCAGGTTCCGGTACGCGCCAAGTTGCCCCGTCACGGATGAGTCTTTCGGGCGCGGGTCGGCGAGCTGGCGGATCAGTTGCGCCGCAACGCCCCGGCCGCCGCCGTGCTGATCCGTGTAGTAGTGATCGATCCTGGCCAGGATTCCTGCCGCCTCATGAAGGCCATAGCGATCGGCTAGGGCGGCGACATCCAGGTAGTCACGGGTCTGGTTCCGCCGCACGATCAAGAACCCCTTGATCCGAAGAGCCTCCTCCGCCGTGGGAACCGTCAGCACGCGTCCCGACGGCAGCATGACGTGCGTGGTCTCCAGCGGCCGGGTACGGATCATCTGGCGCACGCCGGCCTCGATGTCCCCCAGTTGCCCGAGGATGACCTTTCCCGGGACCACCCGGTTGGTCACCCACTCGCCTTCGGATTCAAGGGCCTCGAGCACGACGTCGAACCGGTTCCGCAGGTCAGCGAGAACGTGATCATGATCGTAGGAGTCCCGGTGACCCGCGTACAGGGCCGCCGCCGACCCGCCCACGAGCACCGCGTCGGGAACCATCTGCTGCAAACGCGACGCGGACTCCAGTACGGCCAGCAGTTCAGGACTGGCCTCGGAAAGAGAGTCACCCTGCGCTGGCTGTTGGTCCGGAAGCCTTCCCGCCATGAACTAAAGATATCAGATGTGATAACTACACGGCGTCACCGAGCGTCGGGCCAAGGGCCCTCAGGCGGAAGCTTCCGGTCACCCGTCAGATGACGGGCCGGATCGTGGCCGGCTGTCGTGGCACAACCGGATGTCCATTGACAGCAGTCCGGAGTAACTCCGCACCCGGAACCCGGCTTGACGGACCGTGGGACCGATTCGACGCCCATGCAAATCGACTTCAACCGCCATGGCGCAGCGAATGGTCGAGGTGCGGCGAGTTGGCGTCCATCTCATGCTCACGCAGTCGGCTCAGTCACAGGGCGAGATTGCCGCAGGGCAAACGTAACCCGTCGTGGTCCTCGGAGTGTCCTATGCAAGATCACGCGCGCACGCCACGGGTCGAAGACGAACCGCCGAGGATCTCGCTGGTGCCGCGGTCTAGTCCTTTGTGAGCAGGTCAGCGGGCCGGTGCTGGCAGCCATCGGGCACCGGCCGGTCCAGGCAAGTCGGTGCTGGAGCCTGCCCAGGCAACAACCCTCACGTAGCCTAACTCCAATACTCAGCAGGTTGACGCAGCCTCCCTCGCCACCTCCATTACCAGATGTCCGCCGCAGTCTCACTGCTGGCGGCAATTGGCGCATAGAAGTACTCGATCCAATCGCAAGGTAATACGGTCGCGGCTTGCCGAAAAATGTCAGCGGCCTGCCTTACCTTCGTACCATGACATCTGCGGATGGCAGTGGTGTGATCACGACCTATGACGAGGGCCTGGCCAGGAGGCTGAAGGCGCTTGCATGCACGGCACCCCTGCATGACCTCGACGTGCGCAAGGTGCGTCTCGACTGGTGCGACGGCGCCGAATATCAGATGGCGGAGATCGCTCTGCAGGCCATCGACCAGGTGACGGTGGCGATGGACTTTGATCGGGGCGCTGATCACCAGGAAGTCGTGAACCGGGTGCTGCCGTTCGTCGCCGCCCAGGCGCCCCAGAGGGATCGCGCAGAGCATGCCAGGGTGGCGCGCTGGGTGCTGGACAACCTGATCAATGTCGGCAGCACCGACCGGGGGTTCCGCGCGCTTTACGGCACCTTCGGGCCTTCGGGGGCGTACGAGCGGCGGGTGTGGGACTTCCGGCTTCTCGTCGAGCTTGTCTCCCCGGACGGGGAGATCTACCTGCGGGCCTCTGATGAGGCGATCAACGTGCTGGTCGGCGCGCTGGACACGGATGTGGAGTCGGCGCAGATCGCTGCGGAGGTAAAGCTTGAGAACCTGATACGCCGAGGTCGGCTCTCTGATGCCCAGCTGGCCGCCCAGCAGGCCCGCTACCGAACAGTCCAGTACGCGGAGACGCTGCGGCGCAAGTTGGAGGCGACCCGCCGGGATGTCCGGGCGGTCGACTGGGAGCGTGAGGTGCCCGACCTCATTGACGAGGCGCTCACCCACATCGCGGAGCGGTATCGCTATGAGAACGCGATCCTGACCAACATCACCCAGACCCGGGACGAGGCCGAAGATCCCGTGCACAGACGCAAGGCCGCCGAACTGGTGGAGATCGTGAGCGACTGCATCCGGCGGCATACCCAGCTGCAGGCCCGGCTCCAGGAGGCCGGGGGCACGTTCCGCGCCGAGCAGGACCGCCAGCAGTTCTCCGGCCACGCCCAGCGGGCGGTCGTTGACCTCTTCGGGCATCTTATGGTCCCCATCCTCGGGTTGCCGGTAGCACAGGCGACGGCCCCGGTGGCTGCTTTCTTCGGCGCAGCGTCAGGGCTGGCGCCGCCCAAGCTGCCTCGTCTCGTGCGCTTGGTGGAGCAGCTCCTGACGCCGCCGCAGGACAAAGGGCATCTCCTGGACGAGGTACTCGAGCCGGAGCTGGCGTCGTCGCTCGATCCGGATGTTTTCTCTGAGGAGCAGTGGCGTCAGGCTAGCGAACTCCTGGAACTCCATGAGGTGCCACGACGGCTGTCCGGGCTGCTCGCCGACGCTCGGATCCTTGACCCTGATCTGCCGATGCTGGTCGCATTGCGGGTCCTGCATGCCCTGGCCCCGGAGATTGGCGTTGCCGTGCGTCAGGGCGACGACGCCGTTGTGTTGGCCGTCGATGACGGGACGCTGTTGCGCGATCCGCAGTTCGGCGGTTCTGACCTCTTGGTCGGTGTGGCGCGGCTGGACGCTGATGGGACCGCAGCTGCGGAAAGCGTGAGGGGCGAAGAGGTGGCATGACCGAGACGGTTTTGATGGAAGACGTCGTGGATGGTGCCCGACTGCTCGCGCTCGGGATGCGGCCGAAGCTGATCCCGTCCCGGGACCTGATCTATGCGGAGCTGGTGAAACGGTTCGCCGAGGACGGCCCGTTCCGTGAGCTAACGGAGGCGATCGCCGAGGGGCTCGGGCTTAAGGTGCTCGCGGTCTCGTCCCGGACAGGAGTCGTGCTGGGGCCAGCGGAGAGTTCCGTTTTCGAGCAGAAGTTTGACGATTATGCGCGTCGGACGGTACTCGGTGAACGCCGTGACCTGGAGCGGGTCCTGCACGGCATAGCCCACCTCGCGATCGCGGCCCTCGCATTTCCGCGGCCGGACGACCTGGCCACCGACACGTACGTCGGGCGGGTGTCGGTCGAGCAGGCCGACAGTGTGGTCCGCGAGGCATGCACGATGCTCGCCGGGAAGGCGGCAGCCGCCGAAGAGACGGGGGATCCGTTGGAAGAGGCCCCAGAGCTGGAGCGGGCGTGGCGCGTTTATCTGCGCCGCCCCGAGACCGCGCCTACCAAGGACGGGAGGCTCGCCCCTTCGACTACGCGCGGCGTCATCGCGAAGGCGCTGCGGTTCCTCGCCGATCAGGGGTTCCTGGCTCGGGTGAGCGATGAGTATGGCGGCACGTATCGGACCACGCCCCGGTATCAGGTCCAGGTGCGGGAACTCGCCGCCGAGCGCGCGTTCGCCGAGCTGCTCGGCCTTGGCGTGATCGTGGTGACCGAGCCGTCCGGCAGCCTGCATGCCGTCCCGGTGCCAGATGGCGGGAGTCCTGCCGGTGTATGAGTTGTCCCGGGTGCGGCTGCACGCCGTCGGCCCGAAGGGTGCCCGGTACCAGGATGTAACCCTGGACCTGCGCTGCGGCCCATCCGGTCAGCCGTCTGCTGCTTCGGTCCTTTTCCTGGAGAACGGCGGCGGCAAGACCGTGCTCGTCAGGCTGATTTTCTCAGTGATTCTGCCCGGCAGGCGGCAGATCGTCGGCACGTCGAACAGCAAGATGTTCGAGAAGTTCGTCCTAGCGAGCGACGTCGCCCACGTGGTGCTGGAATGGCGGGACACGCGGACCGGAGACCTGCTGGTCACAGGTAAGGCGTCAGAGTGGCGGGGGCACGTCGTTTCCGCCGACTCGAACAGGCTGACCGAGCGGTGGTATACGTTCCGCCCAACCGAGGCACTTGACCTCGGCACACTGCCGTTCACCCAGGACGGGCGGATCGTCAGCCTTGCGGGATTCCACGAGCGGCTGGACGAGGCGGACAAAGCAGATTCGGCACTGCAGGTCAGATGGGTGGACAGACGGGGCGAGTGGACGGAGCACCTCGACAGCTTGCGACTTGACCCCGAGCTGTTCAGTTACCAGCGGAAGATGAACGCCGGCGAGGGTGAGGCTGCGGATGCCTTCACTTTCAAGACGGATGAGGCGTTCGTGGACTGGCTGCTGACCGCCATCATCCCCGACGAGGAGCCGCAGGCTTTCGGCGAGGTCGTGACCGGATACGCCGCCCAGCTTGCCAGTCGCGGTGAGCTGATAGCGGAGCGCGATTTTGTTCAAGGGACGCTGGATTGCCTTGGCCCGCTGGTGCTGGCAGCCGGCGAGAAGGCGGCTGCAGCCGCCATACACAGGGAGGCTTTGGCGCGCGGGGAGCGGCTGGTCCTATCTATGGCTGCCCGCGAAGGCGAAGAGGCGGAACGGCACAGGATCCTGTCCGAACGACACAGCGATGTCGAGGTACGCGAGCGAGGTCTCGATGCGGAGGCGCGGCGTCTCAACTCTGTCGTCCTCGAATTGAATCGGCTGGTCGCCAAACTGCGTTGGGATACAGCTGTCGCAGAGCGGAAACGCCTGGAAAGCGAACGCGACGATACGCGCGATCTCCTGGCGGCATGGCGCGCTATCGACGTTCTGGTCAGGTACAACGCCGCGCACGATGCGGCGGAGACGATCCGTGAAGCCATCCGCAGACAGGAGGTCGAGGCTGAGCCGGTACTGCGTACGCGAGACCGCGCGGCGATGCGGTTCGCTCGAGGCCTGCTGGGCACGGCGGCCACCGCCGATGGCAGGGCTGCAAGCGCCGAAACTCAAGCAGGCCAGCTACAAGATGACATACGAGTTGCGGGCGACGAAGAGCGCGCCGCGATCCGGGAAGCCGAGGGAGCAAACGCCAAGATCGAACAGGCGACGCAGAGTATTAGCTCCGCTCAAGGCGCGATCAGAGCCGCCGTCGCCGCTGGGCTGCTCGCGGATCGCGACGACGTGGCCGAGGCCGCTGACATTGCAGACGAAACAGCCGTTGAGGCCGAGACGCGAGTCACCAACGCGTTGGAGAGAAACGCCGAACTGACCTCGGAACGAGAACAGGCTGACGCTGACCACAATACGGCTCGCACCGATCTGGACACGAAGTCGCGTAAGGCGGACAGGCTCGGAGAACAGCTCTCCGCAGTACAGCAGGCCGCCGACGAACTGTGCCAGGAGAGCAGGCTCACTGATCTGCTTGGTGCCGAAGAGGTCGTCCTCGATGACGATGCCCCGACCCTGCTCGAGTTGCTGGCCGAAGCCATCAGGAATGTCAAGGTAGAGCAGGACGCTTTTCGGCTGGCCGCGGCCGCGGACGAGCGAGTCCTGGGTGCTCTCGGCAATGGAGGGCTGCTGCCGCCCAGCGACGATGTGGCGGAAGCCCTGCGCATCCTTTCAGAGGAGAAGATCACTGGCTGGTCCGGCTGGCAGTATCTTGCGAGGATCCGGGCTGCCGAGCGTGACCAGGTACTCGCCCATCACCCGCACCTGATCGATGGCATCGTGCTCAACAGCGGGGATGATCTCGGATATGCACAGGAGAAGCTAACTGCGGCTCGCCTGTTGCCACGAACAGTGATTGCGGTCGGCACGACGGCAGCGATCATGGATTCCAGCGCCGATATGCCAGCGGGCATCGGTTTCATCGTCCCGCCCAACCCCGCGATGTACGACGAGGAACGCGCCGAAGAGGAGCGGCATACGATCGAGCGCCGTGCGGAAGAGCGCCGCGTCCGGCTTGCAAATCTGGATACGGCCATCGAGGCCGATCGGGACATGCATTCAAGGCTCAGGGACTGGCAGCGAAACTATCCTCCGGGAACGCTTGCCCAGATCACCGATGACCACGAGCGGGCAGCGAGCGAACGGCGGGACGCCCAGAAGCTCGAACGAGAGAAGCGGGAAGCACTCAGCACTGTCGCGAGGCAGGAAAAGCTGCTGAAGCAGGAACTGCCGAAACTCACCAAGCTAGCCACGGATGCGCGGCGCAAGGCAACCAGCCTGCGCGCGCTTGCTGACGAGTACGCCAAGGTCGCTGGCTTGCAGGAAGCTATCCGTACAGCACGAGAAGAACGAACTCGTGCAGACAAGGAAGCTGCGCGCAAGCGTGAAGTGGCCGCAGACCTGAGCCGACGGCAGCGTGAAGCCCACCGTGAAGCGGACGGCCAGCGTCGTACGGCGAACCAATGCCGTGAGGAACTCGGTGAAGTGATCGGTGGCGGTTCGGTTGACGAGACGGTCCCGGTACCGCACGAGGCGCTGGAGTCCTTGCGCACCGCATACCGGACTGCGGTGGCCACCTACGAGAAGATCGCGGTCGGCGCAGGCTTGCTCGCCGAAGTTGACCGTTTGGGCAAGGCTGAGTCCGAGGCGCGCGCGGCCGTGGAAGGCGTCGATCCTGAAGCCCGCGACCGGGCATCACAGCTTCTCCGGACGCCCGACGGGAGTGACGCGTCCGCGCGGGCAGAGGCCACGGCCCGTGCGGAGCGGGGCGCGGGTGCCTTGGACGACCAGGTGACCGCGGCGGCTGGGCGAGAGGGGGAACTGAAGCAGGCTTTCGGGGAGTACCAGCCGCAGGAGCGCTCACTGGAGCCCTACGGGAAGCCACAAGATATTCCTCATGGCGAGCAGTTGATCGCTAGGGCGACCGTCGACTGGGATAAGGCGCGGGAGGATCTCGACCACGCTCGGAACCTCAAAGGGACGCTGTCCGAGGGGCTGGCGACTATCGCGCGCTTGATGGCCGACTTCGCCGCAGTCCGGGAATCGCTCTCGGCCATCGTCCCGCCCGCACCCGACCGCGAAGCTGGTGCATTGCTCCTGCCGAAAACCTCATCCATGCTGGTGGGAGCCGATGCATGGGTGAGACCGATGTTGTGCGCGATGGCGGCCGGTGGGGCGCTCGTACTACAGGGGAACGCTGGGTGATCGACCGTGCTGCTGCGACTGGCCTATCTCGGTGTGACGAACGTGTTCGCGTTGCTGCGGCTGCTGCCGATGAGCAGCCGGGACAAAGACGCGGAGATCCTCGTGCTGCGCCACCAGCTCTCGGTCCTGCAGCGGGCAGCTCGGTCCGGACAGGGTGCGGTTCACCCCGGGTGATCGGGCGTTGCTGGCGGCGCTGCTGCACCGGCTCCCGAGGGACGTGCTCAAGAGACTGCACTTGGCGGTGCGCCCGGACACCGTGCTCCGCTGGCACCGCGATGTGGTCGCACGCCGGCACGCCCGGCGATCTCGGCCTCGGCAGCCGGGCCGACCGCGCACCGTGCGCTCGATCCGCGTCCTGGTGTTGCGACTGGTCCGCGAGAATCCCGGGTGGGGGTATCGCCGGGTGCACGGCGAACTGCTAGTGCTCGGGGTAAAGGTCGCCGCTTCCACCGTCTGGGAGATCCTGCACGACGCCGGGACCGACCCGGCGCCCGGGCGCAGTTCCACCACGTGGGCCGATTTCCTGCGCTCCCAGGCCGAGGCCCTGCTGGCCTGTGACTTCTTCGAGACGGTCACCCTGTCCGGCGCGCGGCTGCACGTGCTCGCGGTGATCGAGCACGCCAGCCGGAGAATCAGGATTCTGGGCGCCACCGCCCACCCGACGGCGTCCTGGGCAGCACAGGCTGCCAAGAACCTTGTTCTGGACCTGGACGATGCCGACTGCCGGGCACGATTCCTGATCAGAGACCGGGACGGGAAGTTCCCCGACCTGTTCGACGCCATCCTCGCTGACGCGGGCATCGACGTTGTGCTCAGCGGGGTCCGGATGCCGAGGATGAACTCGATCATGGAGCGGTGGGTGCAGACCTGCCAGCGCGAGCTATTGAACCGCACGTTGATCTGGAACCAGTCCCACCTTCTGCACGCCCTACGGGAGTTCGAGCAGTTCTACAACGGGCACCGGCCGCATCAGGGCATCGCGAACGCCCGGCCGCTCCAGCCACTGCCCGTGCCGCTTGTGGTCCCTGACCAAATCGCTAGCCTTGATATACGACGACGCGACCGACTCGGCGGGGTGCTTCACGAGTACCACCATGCGCCATGAGCTGCACGGATGAGGTTTTCGGCAAGGGCAGGGTCAGCGGCGGCCGCGCGCTCCAGGCAGGCAATGACTTCGTCGTCGCTTGCCTGGGAGAAGTCGGCGTAGAACTGGCCGATGGCGTTGAACCATTGCGGGGTGTCCGCGCAGACCAGCTCGTCGGCCTCACGGCTGAAACCCGCTTCCCACCCCGGTGGCGCGACGGGCACAGCGCACACCACCCGGGCTGCTCCGTGCCCCCGGGCGATCTGGCAGGCCGCCCGGGCGGTGGACCCGGTGGCGATGCTGTCATCATCCACCACCGCGACCTTGCCATCCAGCGGCTGACGCGCCCGCCGGACCCGGTAACGCGCGGCCCGGACTTCCACCTCCGCCTGCTCCCGCGCCTGGACCGCGGCCAACTCGTTTTCAGACACCCCGGCCAGGCCGACGACCTCCCGGTTGATGACCCGCACCCCGTCCTCAGCTCAGGCTGGAACGGCACCCCGGGCTTGCGCACGATAATGACATCCAGCGGCACGCCCGGCGCGCGGGCAACCTGCAACCCGGCCGGGACGCCGCCCCGTGGCAGGCCAAGCACCACCACTGGCTCGCCCCGCAAGTGCTCCAGCATGGCGGCCAGCCGCCGCCCGGCATCGTCGCGATCAGCGAAAACCATGACAACCCCTTCCGGCAAACTTTCTCCGGGCCGGGGTCAGTGCCACCAGGGCCGATGGTCACGTTGCCACCTGAGGCCGCGTGCCCGGTACCGATGCTGCGGTCGCCGTGCTCGCCCTATCGCGGTTCGCGGCGGATGTCTTCCCAGCCTTTCCGGTGCTAGGCATGAACGCGCAGACTGGGACCATGGCGCACATCGAAGCCGGCCGGCCCGGGCAGGCGTTCCGCCAGCCGGTCGCCCAGCGCTCCGGCGCGGGGCAAGCACGCGCCGCGTCCGGCGTTGCGCGGGGGATCGGCGGGCTGGCCCAGCCGGCGAATGCGCCGCCGGGCCACGGGCCGCCTTGGGGCGGGTCGTGACCGCCGGCACCGTCCCCGGTTCGGAGGAGACGCTGCGTGATGGCAGGGTAGTGACCGTCCGCCCGCTGCGCGCTGCTGACGCTGCGGGGGTCGAGGCGCTGTGGCGCCGCCTCGATGCCCCGGCCCGGCACCGGTTCACTGGCCTGGCTCATCTCCCGCCCGACCGTCCCGGTGACGTGGCTGTCCCACGGCCTGGCCACGCGGCGGGGATGGTCGCGACCGCCCTGGCCGACTCGACGGGGCGAGTAGTGGGCGTGACGCGATACGAGCGCACAGCAGGGGATGCGGCCAGGTTCCTGGTGTTCGTTGACGCCTCCTGGCGGCGCGCCGGGCTGGGCACCTTGCTGCTGCGCCGGCTGGCCGACGCCGCCCGGCACGCCGGGGTGCGGCGGCTGGCCGGCGATGTGCCCAAGAGCGATGCGGCGATGCTGGGCCTGCTGGAGGAGCTGGGCCTGGAGTATGAGGAGCAGGTGACGGCGGCGAGCGTGCACGCCAGCTTTGCCGTGCAGGAAACCGATGCCTACCTTGATGCCGTGCTGGCCGATCACCGCGCGGCTGCCCGGACCGCGGTCGGGCCGTTCCTGCGCCCGGCGTCGATCGCCCTCGTGGGGGCCAGCGACAAGCCCGCCAGCATTGGCGCCCTGCTGCTGGCCAACCTGCTCGCCAGCGGGTTCACCGGGCCGGTGTACCCGGTCAACCCCCGCCACCAGGTCATCCAGGGGGTGACCGCCTACCCGGACCTGCCCTCGTGCCCCAAGCCGCCGGACCTGGCACTGGTGGCGGTGCCCGCGCCGCTGGTGGCCGGGGTCGTCGACCAGGCCGGCCAATTGGGGGTCCGGGCGGTGTGCGTGATCTCCGCAGGGTTCGCCGAGGTCGGCGGCGAGGGCCGGGCCCTGCAGGACGAACTGCGCCGCCACGCCCGCGCCGCCGGGGTGCGGCTCATCGGGCCCAACTGCATGGGACTGCTCAATGGCGGCCCCGATCCCCGGTTCAATGCGACCTTCAGCCCCGCCTTCCCCCCACCGGGCCGCCTGGCGTTCGTGACACAGTCCGGCGGGCTTGGGCTTGCCGCGCTCACCCTGCTCACCGGCCCGTCGCTCGGCGTGAGCGGCTTCGTGTCAGTCGGCAACACCGCCGACCTGACGCCCAACGACCTGCTGTTGTTCTGGGATGAGGACCCCGGCACCAGCCTCGTCCTGGCCTACCTGGAGTCGGTGCCCAATCCCCGACGGTTCGCCCGGATTGCCCGGCGCGTCTCCCGGCACAAGCCCATCGTGGCGGTGAAGGCCGGCCGTACCGGCGCCGGGCGCCGGGCAGCGACCTCGCACACAGCGGCGATGGCGGCCGGCGAGGTGGCGGTCGAAGCGCTGTTCCACCAGGCGGGGGTGATCCGCGCCAGGACGCTGGAGGAGATGTTCGACGTCGCCGCCGTGGTGTCGTCGCAGCCGGCGCCCGCGGGACGGCGGGTCGGGGTGCTGACCAACGGCGGAGGGCCGGGCATCCTTGTTGCCGACGCCTGCGAAGCGGCCGGGCTGCTGGTGCCGGAACTGTCCGACGACACCCGGGCCGCGCTGCGCGCTGGCCTGCCGGCCCAGGCGGCCACCGGGAACCCGGTGGACGTCGTCGCCAGCGCCACCGCCGGGCAGTACGGGCGGTCGCTGCGCCTGCTCGGCGCGGCCGAGGAGATCGACGCGATCATCGCAGTATTCATCCCGCTGTTTGGTGCCTGGGCCGAGGACTTCGCCCGCGAAATCACGGCCGCCGCCACCGGCCTGCCCGCCAAGCCCGTCATCGCGGTCTTCATGACGGCCGGGCCCGCGCCGGCCAGCTTGTCCGACGCTGGCGTCCCTGCCTTCACCTACCCTGAGCAGGCCGCCGCCGCGCTAGGACAGATCGCGCGGTGGGCGGAATGGCGGGCCCGGCCCGCCGGCCACGTCGTGACGCCACCCGGCATCGACCCGCGCCGCGGGCAGGCACTGACCCGCAAGATCCTTGCCGGCCAGCCCGGCGGCGGCTGGGCCGACGCCGAGGAGGCCGGGGAGCTACTCGCCGCCTACGGCATCGCCGCCGCCCGGTGCCGCCTGGTCCGCACCCCGGCCGAGGCCGCGGCCGCCCAGGCCGAACTGGGCGGGCCGGTCGTGGTCAAGATCGCCGCAGCCATCCACAAGAGCGACGTCGGCGGCGTCGCCCTCGGCATCGACAGCCCGCAGGAGGCAGCCGACGCGGTGACCGCGATCCGCGCCACCCTGACCGGTGCTGGCATCGCCGGGCACGCCGCAGAATTCCTCGTCCAGGAGCAGATACGCGACGGCGTGGAAATGATCGTCGGTGTGAGCCACGACCCAGCCTTCGGCCCTCTGGTGCTGGCCGGCCTCGGCGGGACCACGGTGGAGGTCCTCGGCGACGTGGCGGTCCGCATCACCCCCCTCAGCAACACCGACGTCAACGAAATGCTCCGCTCGCTGCGCTCTTACCGGCTGCTCACCGGCTACCGCCAGTCCCCGCCGCTGGACGTGGCCGCCTTCGCCGAGCTGCTGCACCGGGTCAGCGCCATGGTCGAGGACATCCCCGAGATCACCGAACTCGACCTCAACCCGGTATTCGTCCTCAAACACGGCGCCGTCGTCGCCGACGTCCGCATCCACCTCACCGGGTAATCCGCAGGCTGTCAAAAGTGACCTGCGCATCCGGCAGCGATCTGGCCCTCGGACATGATGATCAGCCGTGCCGATTCGCTCGCTGTACCTGATCTTCATCCGGCTTTGCGGCTGGCTGGTCTTGCCCGGCCGGTCAACGTGTGGCGTGCCAGAACTCGTGCACAACATCTGAACTGGGCATCTACTCTCGGCACTCGTGCTTTTTCGCCTCGTCTATCTGCTCATGGTTCGGTTGTTCGGCTGGGTAGTGCTCCTCGCGCGGGCGGCGATGCGCTGGCGGTGTGGGCGGAGCGGACCGGCCGGCGGGGTGCAGCGGAGCCGGGTGGTGGCGGGCTGCGGTTCGTGTTCTATGGGCGGGTGTTGACGGAGGATTATCAGGATCCGGTGACGTCGCTGGCGCGGCAGCGGGAGCAGGCCGCAGCCTTGGTGGCGGGGCGCGGGCGGGTCGTGGCGGAGTTCTTCGATATCGGGCAGAGCCGGGTGCTGGCGTGGGCGCGCCGCCCGCAGGCCGCCGCCTTGGTCGCCGCCCTGGCCGATCCGGACCGGGGCTGGGATGCGATCGTGATCGGGGAATACGAGCGGGCCTTCTACGGCGGCCAGTACGCGTCGATGGCGCCGCTGTTCGAGCATTACGGCGTCCAGCTGTGGACCCCGGAGGTCGGCGGGCGGATCGACTTCCATGCTGAGGACCATGAGCAGACGATGCTGGCGCTGGGGTACCAGTCCAAGCGGGAGATCACCCGCACCAGGATCCGGGTCCGCACCGCGATGGCCGCCCAGACCCGCGAGCAAGGACGCTACCTCGGCGGCCGCCCGCCGTACGGGTACCGGCTCGCCGACGCGGGCCCGCACCCGGACAAGGCCCACGCGGCGTGGGGGCGGCGGGCGCACCGGCTGGAGCCCGACCCGGCCACCGCGCCGGTCGTGGCCTGGATGTTCGCGCAGCGGCTGGCGGGGCACAGCGTCGCGCGGATCACCCGGGCGCTGAATGATGCCGGGATCCCGTGCCCGTCGGCTGCGGACCCGAAGCGCAACCCGCACCGCAGCGGCGCGGCGTGGACGCTGGCCACAGTGGCGGCGATCCTCGCGAACCCGCGGTATACCGGGCGGCAAGTGTGGAACCGGCAGCGCACCGACGCCGACCTCGTCGACCCGGCCAACACCGGGCTGGGCCACAAGCAGGTCCAGAGATGGAACCTGCCCGCCGGATGGGTCATCTCCAGCCGGCCCGCCCACCCGGCGATCGTCAGCGAGGCCGATTACGTCGCGGCCCAGGACGCCAGCGCCCCCCGCGGGCCCGGCCGTGCGACGGTACCTGCTGGCCGGGTTGCTGCGCTGCGGCCGGTGCGGGCGGCGGCTGGAATCCGCCTGGTCCAACGGGAAGCCCGCCTACCGGTGCCGCCACGGCCACACCACCGCTGCCCGCCCCGATCCCGGGCGGCCGAAGAACCTGTACGTCCGCGAGGACCAGATCCTGCCCCGCCTGGCCGCCCTGGCCATCCTCCTGGACGCCCCGGCAATCAGCACCAGCGCACCATGCTGCTCACAGCCCCCGATCAGGCTGCGGACCTCATCGACCAGGTGCGGGCCGCACGCATCACCCTTACCTATGACCCAGCTGCCAAAACCCTGTGCGCGGACACCGGGAACCCCGTCGCCGTCAGCGTCGGCTAGCACGCCAGCGACGCCACCAAGCACGAAAGGAGGCACGATCAGAACGCTGAGCACCTGAGGCGGCTGGAGGCCGGGCCCGGGTGACGCTCCTGCGTGCCCGGAATCAGCCCCTCATGGAGAAAGTATGTGTCCGAGGGGGACTTGAACGCGCAAACGCGGGAAATCTCCCCGGATTGGGGAAATCATACCAATCACCATACACGACCCGGTCTGCGGCTGCAGGCGCCGTGCCGCCTTTCCTGCCTTTCCAGCGGCGATCCGGGCCCGGCCACCGGACGTGACAGCAGGCCGAGCAAGGACGCGCCCAGGCGAGTAGCCCTGCATGGCTGGCCGCCTCGCGAGCATGATCAGCGGGGGGCAAGGCAACCTTGTGCTTGCAGCCTGAGATTGTCCGCACATGCTTGATATGGAGGTGATCGTGAGGCGCCAAGACAAGAAGCACTGCGCCTCGATCACTTGCATGATCAGGCATTATGTGGCCCGAAGGCACGCGGGTGACCAAAGGTCACCCACATAATGGCGATGAGCGGTAGTCCCGACCCAAGCTCTCACTGCTGCGGCGCCGATCGGCTGGCGCGATAATGACCCGATGGGGTATCGGTCGTCGAACCCTTTAACCCGACTTGGACCCCCATGGAACCGACTTGGACCCCCATGAAGTCATGCCCGTGGGCTCGCGCCGTCGATGGCAGAAATCTGCGGGGTCTTCGCGGGCATGCGCACCTGCTGGTAGCTTCCTGCCGCACCGCGGATCTCGCCGTACTGTCTGGCAGGTGGATGCTGGCCGGCCAGGGCCTGGTTGTGCCTGCGGTGCCGCCTTCGGCCGCCGGCGCTGGTGGTGACCTGCTGGAACTGTTCGGCCACGTGACGGATGGCCGGTCCGGGCAGGGCACCGCGCTGCCGGACGCTACGCTGCTCCTTTCCCCGGCGGCTTCTTAGCTGCTGTCCTCTTGGCTCGCGGGTTCTTGGCCGCGTCCAGGCTGGCCTGCAACGCCTCCGTCAGGTCGGTCACGTTGGTCGCGGCCGGCGCCGGCGCCGCGGGTTGGAACTCCTTCTTGTTCTTCTTCGCCTCGATGAGCTCGTTGACCCGGTCGGTGTAGGTGTCCCGGTAGTCCCAGGGGTTCCATGGTCCGCTCATCGCGTCGATCAGCTGGCTGGCCATCTGCAGTTCCCGCGGAGACAGGTCCACCCGGCCCGGCAGATTGCTGATCTCCTGGTGTGGGTCACGGATCTCATCGGCGAAGAACAGGGTCTCCAGGACCAGCACGTCGCCGGCGGCGCGCGCTGCGGCCAGGTACTCTTTGCTGCGCATCACGAAGCTGGCGATCGCGGCCTTGCCGGAGCGCCCCATCGCGTCCCGTAGCAGGGCGTAAGTCTTCTTGGTCGCGTCGTCACCGGGGCCGAGGAAGTAGGCCTTGTTGAAATAGATGGGGTCGATCTCGTCGGCGTCGACAAACTGGTGGATGTCCAGCGACCGGGACCGGCCGGGCGCGATCTCATCGAGTTCGTCCTGGCTGAGCAGGACGTAGTTGCCACCGCCGCTGCTAGCGCCCTTGACCACGTTGGAGTAGTCCACCTCATGCCCCGCGCGTTCGTTGACCCGCTGGTACCGGACGCGATCCGTGGTGCCCTTCTCGAACTGGTGGAATGACGGCTGGTGCGGCTCGGCCGCCGCATACAGCCGCACTGGAATCGACACCAGGCCGAACGACAGCACTCCGGACCAGATAGCGCGTGCCATGCCGCTGCCTCCCTCGGTCAGGGCCTACCCGAGGGATTCGGCCCGGCGTTCATCAAGGTCTGCGCGTACTTCCCTATCCGGCCGAGATCTCGGTCAACGGGCCGAAGATCTGCGATGCGCTGCAGCCCGGCACCATCGCGGTGTTCGCCCAGCGGTGGCTGCACCGGCTGCCAATGTCTTTCAGGTCGGCCGATCAGCGGGCCGGGTACCGTCACTGTCACATGGGTTCTGGTCACGGCTCATGCCCGCTGGTCAGCGTAGGCACGCGCGGTCAGCGCGCACATCCCCTGAACTAGTGGCCGGGCGAACCTGCGCGAAGTCCCGCCCGGCCCGCTGCGCTGCGCCAGTAAGGCGGCTGGCGCCACGAACCCAAGGGACGCTAGCGGGGCAGGTGGAACGGGACGGTGGTGACGACGACTTTCGGCAGCGGTCGCAGTGCCCGCCGGAGCCGGGCCGCGGTCCCGTTGTGCAGGAAGCGGTGCCACCAGTGCCGGACCACGATCTCCGGGAGGATCACCGTCAGCGTCAGGTCAGGACGCGCGCGTTGCACCGACCAGATGTAGTTGACCAGAGGCGCCACGATGGCACGGTGCGGCGAGAGGATCACCTCCAGCGGAAGGTGATTTCCCCACGCCTTCCAGTAGGAGCGGAAGCGCTCCGCCTCTTCCTCGGTCGGACTGAGGTGCACGGCAACCACCGGCTGCCGGAGGGAAGCCGCGTAAGCGAGTGCTCGCATGCTGGGCAGGTCCAGCCCGGCCACCGGCACGATTGTGAGATGGCGGATCTCCTCAGGCCGCTCCTCGGCCTCCCCCTCGGCCGAGGCTCCTTTGCGGGGCGTGGGGGGGCGGCCCGGAATCTCGATGGCGTGCGGTTGCAGCGCGGTCGCTTCGGCGACGAGGTCGTAGTGGCGGCGGATGCGCAGTGCTATGAGGATGATCAGCCCGATCGCGAGCAGGGCTACCCAGGCGCCCTCGGTGAACTTGGTGAGCGCCGCGGTGAGGAAGACGATCGCAGAGAGCGTCCCGCCGGTGGCGTTGAAGAACAGGCTCCGCCGCCAGTGGATGTCGTCGCGTCGGCGCCACCAGCGGACCACCATCCCGGCCTGGGACATCGTGAAGGCCAGGAACACCCCCACGGCGTACAACGGTATGAGGGCCTCGATGCCGCCGCTGAACGCGGCATAGATCGCGGCGGCCACGATCGACAGCAGAATGATCCCGTTGCTGAAGGCGAGCCGGTCGCCGACCCGCAGGAACAGCCGCGGCGCGTGGCAACTGCGCGCGAGCAGGAACAGCACGCGGGGAAAGTCGTTATAGGCGGTGTTCGCGGCGAGCAGCAGGACCGCGGCCGTGGCGGCCTGCGTGCAGGCATACAGGAAACCCGGGCCGAAGCTCCGGCGGGCGAGTTGCGAGAGGACCGTCTCCCGGGCGGTCGGTATCACCCCGTCCAGCCGGGCTAGCAGGACGATGCCCGCGAACATCGTGATGAGCAGGACGATCATCCAGGTCAGGGTGGTGCGGGCGTTGCGCCATTCCACGGGCTGGAATGCCGGCACAGCGTTGGAAACCGCTTCGACGCCAGTCATCGCGGTGGACCCGGACGCGAACGCGCGCAGCACCAGCAGCACGCCGACCCCTTCGGCCGCGGTCAGGCGGGGCGGCGGGACTGGGTGGAAGCCCCGGGCAGCAGCGTCGCTCAGGCCGACCGCGATCACCGCTGCGACGGTGACGATGAAGGCGTACGTCGGCACGGCGAAGAGCGCGCCAGCCTGGCGTACGCCGCGCAGGTTGGCCGCGAGCAGCAGGACGATGACGCCGATGCCGGCTGGGATGGTGGCGGGCGTAAGGGAGGGGATGGCGGATGCGATGGCCGCGACCCCGGAGGCGATCGACACCGCGACCGTCATGATGTAGTCAGTCAGCAGGCCAGCCGCGGCAAGGAGTCCGGGCAGCCGGCCGAGATTGTCGCTGGCGACGATGTACGAGCCGCCGCCATGCGGGTACGCCCGGATGGTCTGCCGGTAGGACACGCCGACGGCGAGCATGAGCAGGACGATCGCCGCGGCGATGGGCAGTGAGTAACGCAGCCCCGCGCTGCCCGCCAGGACCAGGACCGCGAGCATCGCCTCTGGTCCGTAGGCGACCGATGAGAGCGCATCGGCGGACAGTACGGGCAGCGCTATCAGCTTGCGCATCCGCTCAGTGGCGATCGAGGTAGCGCTGAGCGGGGGACCGAGCAGCACTCGCCGCACCCGGTAGGCGATGCGGCCGGGCAGGGTCGGCAGTGCCTCTGCCTCAGTGCTGGCCTCGATGACCGGCAGCCGGCCGTCGCGGCCAGCCACCTGCACCAAGCGTCCGAATCGCGTTGGCTGGATCGCGGCTGCGTCCGGGTAGCTGCCTAGGTCTGGGGTCTAGCGGCAGCGCGCGCCGCCATGCTTGCGGGTCGCCGGGCGCCCGGTCCCACTCACGGCCGACCCGGCGCAGCATGCTGAGCTGGCGGTCATCAAGGGCGGGGAGGGCCGCGTCCGGGCTCGGCGCGCCGGCTGCCTGATCGTGTGCCTGGCGGTCAGAGTCTCGGCCTGCTGTCATGTGTCACCGTCAGCAAAGCTTGGCCGGTTCGGCCTGCGCTCGCTTCACCAGGATGAGTAGCCTTCGGCAGGCCCGGCGCCGATCACGGCGCTTCCGGCCCGGGCCGTGTCTCTTTACCTCCGTGGTACGCCGGGCTAGTACGGTCCGGGCTTGGTCGGCCTGAGGCCAGTGCCGGGATCATCCCGGTCCGTTTCCTCAAGCCTCTCGCCGCCCCGCTTTCCGTGGCAGATGCTCTCCAGTGCTCATCGTGGCCTGCGTCCAGGACGCCCGGCGTGGATGTCCTCGTAGTAGGCGCGGCGGACGGCCAGGGTCATTGGTTGCCGTCTTGGCGCGTTCCCTTCCAGGCCAGGGCGGGCTCTTTCCAGATGGGACGCAGCGGGCGGGTATCGACCTCGCCATCCGGCTTGCCCGGCACAGCATGTGCCAGCCGGGTGATCGCCACGATGCGGCCGTCCCAGCGCACCGCACCGGCCGCCTGAACGCCCGGCAGGTGAGACCCGGGTGGGGTTCCGGGAACCGGGACTGGAGCCAGCATCGCCACCACGCTATGGCGCTGCTCCAGGTTCGCGTCCGGCGGCGCAGGCGGTGCTATGGCCTTGGCGCCAGTGACATTGGATCGAGTCTGCGCAGGCATCAGGCACCTCCCGCAACGCGCACTGCTCGTTGTCCATTGCCGCTGCAGGCCGTCGTTGCCTCACTACCGCGCCCGGCCAGCGGCTGTGGCTGTCGGCAGCCCTATTCCAGGTCTGCATGTAGGTTCACAAGAAACCTATAACTCAGATTGTAAGTTCCGTCAAGTATCGAGCTGCCTGGTGGTTGTGGGCGCGTCCTGGCCCGGCGCATGCATGGTTGGCAGGGCCGTTGCGCACGTCGGCCACCCGTACCGCTGCGGACGTCATTGACTGCGGCTTGTGAGCGGAATCCTCGCGCGCCAAAGGCGGCACTCCCAGCTGTCCTGGGGCGGCCCGGCCGTCAAGATACGCTCGTGGTAAGGCCAGCAGCAGAAGGAAGGCGCACTCCAGAGGGCACCATCGGCATATGTCGCGGATGACGTGCCGGCCCCTCCCCCGTGGACGGGTGAGGGGCCGGTCAGGGTGCGTCACCGGCTACCGGCGTGGAGCAGATCTCGGGCGGCCGGGATCTGCCTGAGCGCCAGCCGTGGGGAGAGCGTGGGCATGCGGCCGCTGTGAGCGAGCGCCCATCGGTAGGCCTGTTCATAGTTGGCGGCCATGGCCTCTGGGTGGAACCGGGTGAGCATGTCCGTGCGGCACGCGGCGGGATGGATGGTGCCGACGGTGTTGATCGCGTCGGGCAGCTCGGCCGGCTCGTCGCACACCAGGCCGGTGACACGGTGGGTTACCACCTCGGGTACCGAGCCGCGGCGCAGTGCCACGACGGGAGTGCCGCACGCCATCGCCTCGATCATGACCATGCCGAATGGCTCTTCCCACTGGATCGGGAAGAGCAGGCAGCGCGCCTTGGACAGCAGCTCCTTCTTCCGCTCACCGCCGACCTCGCCGAGCCACTCCGCGTCGGGGCCGAGGCGCGGCTTGATCTCGGCCTCGAAGTAGGCGGTCTCGGCCGGTTCAGTGCTCTTGGCGGCCAGCACGATCTTCCGGCCGGCCGCGCGTGCGGCATCGATGGCGAGGTGCATGCCCTTGTCCGGTGAGCAGCGGCCGAGGAAGAGGACCCAGTCCTCCTTTTCCTCGCGGAACGGGAAGCCTGCGACGTCGATTGCGTTGTGCACCGTCGCACACCAGTTGAGGTCCGGCGCGGTCCGTCGCTGCGCATCCGAGATCGCGGCGAGTTGCACGCTGTTGCCGAGCTGGCGGTAGTACTCGCCGGGCTCGCCGTGGACTGGGCCGTGCACTGTGACCACGGTGGGGACATCACGGCCGATAGCCAGCAGCGGGCCGGCGAGCGAGTGGTCGTGGACGATGTTGACGTCCAGCTCGCTCAGGATGCGGCCAGCCGCTGCGGCGTGCACCAACTCGGGCATCGGCTCTCCGATCCGGGCCCCTTGCGGGGTGTCGTAGGTGCGCCGGAACTGAGCACGGGTCCCGTTGCGCCCCGCGCCGATGACGATGACCTCGTGTCCGCGCGCGACCAGCGCGTCGGCGAGCTGGGCACACACCGCCTCGACGCCTCCGTAACCGCGTGGAGGCAACTCGAACCACGGTGGTGCCACCATGGCGATACGAAGCGGGTGAGTACTCATGATTCCTCCTTTCGCATCTGTTTCTTTCCGTCACATCCCGGAAGACGCGGTCAGGCACAGGGGCACGGTTCGCGCACCACCTGGACACCTTCCGGGATTCCATCCACGTGCGGCTGTCCCTCGCGGACGTGAACTCGCACACGGGCGCTGCCAAGTGGCACATCACGCAGTAGCAGGGCGCCGAACCGCGGGGGCAGCGCGGGATCGAGCCGTATCTGGCCGTGCGGCAGGCAGGGCTCGGCTCGCAACAGCACCCGGAGCAGCTCTACCGGGGTGGCTGCGGCCCACGCCTGCGGCGAGCATGCCGTCGGGTAGGCAACCGGGCGCGGGTATTCCGACCGGTCGAAGCCGCACATCAGCTCCGGTGGCCGACCGTCAAATTCCGCCGCGGCATCGAGCACAGCGCATGCGATCCGCTGGGCGTGTTCGACGAAGCCGTAGCGCATGAGGCCGGCCGCGATGATCCCGTTGTCGTGTGGCCACACCGACCCGTTGTGGTAGCTCATGGGGTTGTACGCACCCATGGTGGTTGCCAGGGTTCGAACGCCCCATCCGCTGAACATCTCCGGTGACAGCAGACGATCCGCGACCGCGGTGGCCTTGTCCTCGTCTGCGATGCCGGTCCACAGCAGGTGGCCCATGTTGGAGGCGAGGGAGTCGATGGGCCGTTTGTCGCGGTCCAGGCCGAGGGCGTACCAGCCACGGTCGGGAAGCCAGAACCGCTCGTTGAAGTCCCGCTTGAGCCGCGCGGCCCGCTCCCGCCAGTGCCGTGCGCCTTCCTCGTCGCCGGCCTCGTCGGCCAGCAGTGCGCGGGCGAGATAGGCGGCGTAGACGTACCCCTGCACTTCGCACAGCGCGATCGGGGCCTCGGCGGTCCGGCCGTCGGCGAAGGTGATCCCGTCCCAGGAGTCCTTCCAGCCCTGGTTGATCAGGCCGCGGTCGGTGGCTCGCCGGTACTCGACGAACCCGTCGCCGTCGCGAGTCTCCGTACTTCTCGGTCCACTCGAGGGCACGGTCGGCGTGCGGCAGCAGTGTGTGCACCTGGTCGCGATCGACCCCCCAGCGGCGCAATTCGCCGAGCAGCATCACGAATAGCGGCGTCGCGTCGGCCGTGCCGTAGTACACGTTGCCACCCAGCGCCAGCGACGCGTCGCCGAAGCGCAGTTCGTGCGGAATGCGCCCCGGCTCCTCCTCGGTGACGGGATCGAGCCGCTTTCCCTGGTGACGCGCGAGAATCTGCGCGGTGCCGAGTGCGAGCGCGGGATCCATCGAGATGGTCATCAGCGAGGTGATGATCGAGTCACGGCCGAACAGGGCCATGAACCATGGCGCCCCCGCGGCGACGGCCGCCCGGTCCGGCAGGTCAGGATCGAAGATCCGCAGCGCGCCGAGGTCGCTGCGGCTGCGCGCAAGCGTATGCCGCAGTGCGTCGTCGTCCACGACCAGAGTGGGCCCCGCGTTCCGCCATGCGGTCGTTCGCACCGCGGGAACCGCTAGTTCCAGGGGGCGATCCTGCGGGAATGACTGTGGCGACTGCTTGCCGTCGACGACGGGCGAGACCTGCACCGTGGTCCGCCAGCTGCCTCGTGCCGGGACGATCGACGCGGAAGGTGATCGTGTCCGCGGATGTGACGGGCACCTTCAGCGGTGACGTGTACCTCGCGGTCCTGGTCCAGCCAGCGCCGCGCCAACCGGAGCTCACCGTCGCCGTGCTCGATGCTGTGGTGACCGCGGCGGCGGACCATGCCCTGCTTGACCTCGAAAAGGTCGGCGAAGTCCGCCTCGACCCGGATGGTGAGCCGGCACGCGGCGGCCTCCCGGCCCAGGTTGCGCAGCACGATGTCCTCGCGCATACCAGCACCGACGAATCGCTGGCGCTCCACGAGCAGTGTGCTGTCGGCCAGGCCGGCCCGGGGCCGGCCGCGCGCCCAGGAATGTCGCGCGATAGGGCGCCTCCGTCATCACTGCGAGCGGTTCGACAGCCTCGTCGTCGAGCCGGAGTTGCCACGCGGACAGGATCCGGGTGTCCCTGAAGAACAATCCCTGCGGGGAACCTTGGCTGATGTCACCGGCCGGCTCGCACAGGCAGAACGACGAACCCTCCAGCAGGGTGACCGTTCCGCCGCCGACCCGCGCGGGTTCCCCAGCGAACGTCCAACCTTCGGTCATTAGTCATCCTCCAGTGGCGGAAATGGGCGGCGATGGCGCGGCTGACTGGCCCGCGCATTGGCTGGTACTGGCGACGCCGTCACCGGCGGCGTGGGCACTGCGCTGGTGGGCTTCGCGGTCGGTGAAACCGACGTCGGCGGGACCACGGCTGGTGCCGATGGGCCACAGCGGATGTCGGTGCTGGCGTATGGACGCCATGTGGCAGGGTCGACCAGCTGGACGATTGCTGGGTCGCCCGTGTGTTACATGCCGTGGGCCACATCAGCGGAGGAACGGCCCAGCAGCAGTTCCCGGGCGTGACCGCACTCATCATGAGCGCGAACACCAGGACAGCACTGACCGCGAGGCGTCCCCGCCCGGGCTCAGGCCATTGGCCAATGCCGCACCCGTAACGGTTCCCGTGACGCCGGGGAACGGGGCCGCGATGCCGGCAGACACGGCTGCGAGGGTGCTTGCCGCCAGCTGGGTGGGACTGAGCTCCGGGGGTGCTTGGCTGGCGGATCAGGCACGGGGGCAGCATTTTCGCAACTCCTTCCAGCGGTTGACGAGCCGGGGTGGGGTATGCTCCGCCGCTGCTCACTTCTGGGTGATCTGGATCCTGCGCGGCTTCTTGTCCTCGCTCTTCGGGATCTGGACGGTCAGTACGCCGTGAACCAGGTTCGCCTCGACCCTGTTGACGTCAACCTCCTCCGGCAGGGTGGTGCGGTACTCGGACCGGTCCTGACGGCGGGTGCGGTGCCGGAACCACCTGGTCCGCTTCTTCTCCTTCAGCTCACCGGTGATGGCCAGGGTGTTGCCCACCATCTCGACGGTGACGTCCCCGCGCTTGACGCCGGGCAGGTCGATGTCCACCACATACGCGTCGGGCGTCTCCGACACATCGGCCAAGGGGTACCAGGCAGCCACGCCGTTGAAGGCGGACTCCAGCCACTCGTCCATCTGGCTGCGGAGATCCTCGAACTCACGGAACGGATCCCACCGGTTCGACGTGTTCGACGGACGCAGCACGGGCAGTGCCATGGTTCTCACCTCTCCTCCAGAAACTCGGCCTGTTGCCGGTCCTTGCCGGGGATGCGGACCCTGGCGGGCCGTCCATTCCAGAGACATCTCGGCGTCGCGACGTGTTTCGTAATGTCGTGTGATGTTCATCACATCGCCTACGCACCGTTGATGCCGTCCGGTGGCGATCACCCCATCGCCAGCCCCTCCCGGCCCGGCACTCCCAGCCTGCGGGCAAGGAGGACGCCCAGCCGGGCACCCAGAGCGGTGGCCACCTCATACACCACAGGCACCCCGCGGGGGAGCCCCAGGACGGCGACATCGGGGTGGCTCCGGTATTTTTTGAGGAGTTGAGCCAGGAATCGGCCAGTATCCCTCCGGTCGCGGAAGAGACGATCTGGGATGATTTGCGCCCTGTTCATGCAGAAGCTTGTTCACCGGTAGCGAGGCTCGTCCTACCCCTCTTCCTGGGGGGCGGACCACTGTCACCCCGATGCGACCCGCACGATGCCGGTCCTCCTGGTGACAGGCAAGGGGGACGGCGATGGCGATGATGCCTGGCAGCCGGCACGGTGGTTTGCGGAACCCGGTTGCCACAGGGCTGATGCGGGCGCTGAGTTGGCCGGCGACTTCCGCTGAGCCCGGCATGGCGCCGAGCCTGGCGCTGCGATGGGCCTCTCCGAGCGGGGGCGCGCTGGGGCGGGCAATTTGACCGCGCCGGAGCCGGGGGGCTCGCCGAGACACCTGACCTTTATGGGGCGTTCCCCCGTCTGAGCGAGGCGCAGATCGAGGCTCTTGCTGCGCATGGCCATCGGCGCCGCACGCAGCCAGGAGAGGTGCTGTTTCGCGAAGGGGATCCCGCTTGCGAGTTCTTCGTCGTCCTGGCGGGGAACGTGGCGATCGTGTCGGGCTACGGCGGGGACGAGCACGTTATCAGCGTCCACGGTCCCGGCCGGTTCCTGGGCGAGCTCAACCTGCTCACCGGGCAGAGCGTGTTCGTGACTGCCTTGGTACGCGAGCCGGGCGAGGTGCTGGTTGTGCCGGTGGAGCGGCTCCGTCACCTTGTCACCCAGGATCCGGCGCTCGGGGACCTGATCCTTCGCGCCTACCTGCTGCGCCGTTCCCTGCTGATCGAGCTCGGAACAGGCGTCCGGATCGTCGGCTCCCGGTTCCTGCCCGGCACCCGCCGGCTCCGCGAGATCTCTGCCCGCAATCGCCTGCCTCACCAGTTCATCGACCTCGAGCAAGACAAGGAGGCAGAGGCCCTGCTCCGCCGGCTGGGCGTCCGCCCCGAGGAGACACCAGTGGTCATCTGGCGGGACCATGTCATGCGTAACCCGACGAACGCCGAGTTCGCTCATCTGCTCGGCCTCCGGCGGCCTGCCCCGGGTACCACCGCGCATGACTTCGTCATCGTCGGAGGCGGCCCGGCCGGCCTCGCGGCGGCCGTCTACGGCGCGTCAGAGGGCCTGGCCACGGTCGTCGTCGAGGCCGTCGCGACAGGAGGCCAGGCGGGGACGTCCCCACGAATCGAGAACTACCTCGGCTTCCCGGCCGGGATCTCAGGCGCAGAGCTTGCGGAACGCGCCGTCCTCCAGGCCGGGAAGTTCGGCGCACAGATCATCGTCCCGGCCCAGGCCATCGCGCTCGAGGAAGCCGGCGGCCGCCACGCCGTCCACCTGGACGACGGGACCTCCATCGCCGGCCTGGCGGTACTGATCGCCACGGGCGCGCGCTACCGCAGGCTGGCGGTGCCCCGGCTCGAGGAGTTCGAGGGGGTGAGCGTCTTCTACGCCGCCACCCTGGTGGAAGCCCGCGCCTGCATGGGCGGCCCGGTAGTCATCGTGGGAGGCGGCAACTCGGCCGGCCAGGCGGCGCTGTACCTGGCCAGGCACGCGGCAAGGGCGTACCTGCTCGTCCGGGGCAATGACCTCAGGCAGGGCATGTCGCGGTATCTGGCTGATCAGCTCCAGCGGGACCCCGGCGTGGAGATCTTGCACCACACTGAGGTTCGCGAGCTTATCGCCGACGGGGAACTCCGCGGGGTCGCCGTCGAGAACAACCAGACCGGGGAGCGGCGGACACTGCAAGCGCGCGCCCTGTTCGTCTTCATTGGCGCAGATCCCCAGACCGGCTGGCTCGAAGACCAGCTCGCGCTGGACGACGACGGTTTCGTCCTCACCGGCGCCGTCCTGACAGCCGCGGAGAGCGCAAACTGGCCGCCCGGCCGCCCTCCTTTCCTGCTCGAGACCAGCCGGCCGGGCGTCTTCGCAGCCGGGGACGTCCGCAGTGGATCGGTGAAGCGGGTGACGGCGGCCGCGGGCGAGGGGTCCATGGCCGTCCGTCTCGTGCACGAGCATCTCGAGGATCTGGGAGTGCCGTTGCCTTCAGGTGAGCGAATGTGAGTGCTCATCGTTCAGGCAGCCTCTCCTTGCGGAGGGGCGGTCCCCGTCTTGCCAGCGGCCGGGTGGCGGCTGTGCGGGGTTGACGTTTCACAGCCGCCTGCCGTTACCGCTGCAGCGGCTCGGGTCTTACGGCCGGCTCCGCGTCCTGCCACCGGGCCACTCCCGGCGGGCCTGCCTTCCACACGGGGCGTGTGCTCGCTCAGGCGGGCGAGGTTGGTCGCGGCGTTGAGGTCGCGGTCATGTGCAGCGCCGCAGCCGTCACACGTCCAGGTCCGTTCGGCCAGGGTCAGGTTTGGCTTTCGCCCGCCGCACGCCGAACAGGTCTTCGAGCTGGGATACCACCGGTCCGCGACGAGCAGGGCCGAGCCGTACCAGGTGGTCTTGTAGCCGAGCTGACGCCGCAGCTCGGCCGGGGCGGCGTCGGCTAGCGCCCGGTTGAGCCCGCGCCCGCCCCGGCCGGCGCCGGGCTTGCGGCGGGTCATGTTCGCCACGGCGAGATCCTCGGCCACGATCACCTGGTGGCGCTGGGCCAGCTGCGTGGTGGCCTTGTGCAGCACGTCCCGGCGGATGTTCGCGGCCCGGGCGTGGACCCGCCCGATCCGCGCCGCGGTCTTGCTCCACCGCTTCGAGGGCCGCTGCCCGGTACGCCGGTCCGGGCCGGCCTGCCGGGCCGCCTGGCGCTGCAGCGCGCGCAGCCGGGCCTGCGCCTGGGCCAGGGGTTTCGGCGCCGGTATCCGGGCGACCTCCGTGCCGTCGGGCGCGGCGGCCACAAGCAGATCCCGCACTCCGAGGTCGACGCCGACCACCGGGTACAGGCGGCCAGGACCCACATGCGCCGGGGGGCGCAGGTCACGCTCGGCCTCGACGGTGAACGAGCAGTACCAGCGCCGCCCGTCGAAGGACACGGTGGCGGCCAGAACCCGTGCCTGCCCGGCGGTGACCTTGCCCAGCAGCGCCGTAGCGGGCTCATGGGTCTTGATCCGCCCGATGCGAGGCAGCACCACGTGCGACCGGTCATCGACGCGGATCGCGCCGGTGCTGAACCGGCACGAGGGCCGCGCCCGGTGCCGGGCCCTGAACTTCGGGAAGGCGATCGTCGGGCCGCGCCGCTTCCCGGACCGGGAGGCCGACCAGGCCTTCAGCCCGCGGGCGAGCGCGTCCAGGCCGCTGTTATAGGCCTCTTTGGAATTCTCCCGCCACCACGGCGCCCGCTCATCCTTGACCCGGTTCCACCAGCGGCGCAGCGCCGGCAGCGACCACGGAACCTCGGTCATCTGCGCATCCGGCACGCCGTAACTGCGTTCGGCGCCGCGCTGGTCCAGGCACCGCTTTACCTGCGCCAAGCCCTCGTTGAACGCCTTCCGCGCGCCGCCGCAATGCGACGCTCAGCGCCCGCTGCTGCGCCGCGGTCGGATCCAACGCGAACCGGTATGCGTGCAACACAGTCAGGCCGCCTCGGCCTCGTCGCCGCGTTTGGCCGCGGTGACCGCCCGCATGGCACGGTTCCTCGCGCCGCGCCGCCCGTACAGCCGGGCGCACATCGAGGTAAGAACCTCGATCATGTCCCGGACCAGGTCATCGGCCGTCTCACCAGGGTCTGCAACAAGTACCCGCCTGCCCGCAGCGGCCAGCGCAGACTCCAGCTGCTCCACGCCGAAACGGGCCAGCCGGTCCCGGTGCTCCACGACAATCACCGTCACCGACGGGTCCGACAAAATCCGGCGAAGCTTCGGCCGGTTCCCGTTCATCCCGGAGCCGACCTCGCACGCGACCTCGCTCACCTGGTGACCGTTGCTCGTGGCCCACCCGGTCACCCTCGCCACCTGCCGGTCCAGATCGGCCCGCTGATCGTGCGAGGACACCCGCGCGTACACAACCACCCGGCCGGGCTCGCCGGCCATCGCGGCGTCAACCCAGATCGTTCCCGAGGCCAGCCGCCGCGCCGGGACCGGCATCCGGTCCTCGACGGAACCACCGGTACGCCGTCTGCGGATGAATACCGCTCACCCGCGCCCACTCGGCCAGTTTCACAGACTCATGCAAACACACGTTCGCTCACAGATGCTCACGACACGCCGAGCAGTTGCGAACCCTCTCAGGACGCGCAGGCCCGGAATTTCCCCCTGGACCGGTCAAGCGGACCTGGGGCGCGCTGCTCATGGTCTATACCTGGCTGGTGATCATCCCTGGCCCGGTGGCGGCCACCGCGGTCATCGCGGGCGTGAGCCTGTCTTCCGCAGGAGGGGAGGCCCAGCGGCCCGGTCATGGCCCGGCACTGACGGTGGTCACGTGCATGGTGACCAGCGACCCGTCCGCGCAGCCCTGGCGGCTCAGCGGCGCGAACAGCGCGCTGTACTGGTCGGGCGGGTAGACCTGCACCCAGTTCACCTGCACCTGGTGATGCGCGCAGTTGTCGCCGATCAGCACGTCGCTGACGCCCAGCGTGGCGTGTGCCGTCGCGCCGGGCGGCAGGGTGATCAGCGCAGGCGGCCCGGTGCTGCCACGGCCGGCGGGCACGGCCGACCTGGCTGCCGCCCGGGGAGCTGACGAACGCGACGCCCGGGTAGCCGTAGAGCGTGCAAGCCGTGGTGGAGGCGTTGGTGAAGTCGAGCGGGTAGTAGACCGTGCCCGCAGCGCCGTTGGCCGCGCCGACGGTCACCCGCAGGTCGGTGGTCAGGCACGGCAACGGACCGGAAACGCGTGGTGCGGCGGGTGCCCGGCGCGGCTCGACGCGCCGGAGGCCGGCGAACCCGGGGGCGTGGCCGTCACGGTGACCGTCCTTGCTGGCGTGGCTGTCCCGGAGGATCCGCACGCGGCGGCGAGCAGGGCGGCCGAGGTGAAGAAGCACGCGGCCAGCATCCGCCGGCCGGTGATCACGGATGCTCTCATGGCGAACATCCCCTGTCCCGGTGGCGCTGCATGACGTGAGGCTGCATCGGGGCCCAGGTGACGCTCATCCACAGAGCCAGAGCGCGGTTGCGGGCCCGATGCGATCGTACGGTCCGCGGCCATGCGGCCCGGGTCAGGCACGCCAGCAGGCGGGCAAGCCTGACGAGATGCCCCTTCCCGCTAGCGGGGGGCCGATGCCTCCGTGCGCGGGGCGTGCTCAAAGGGAGGCCAGGCCCGTGTGCGGGCAGTGCGTTGCGCGCGGGCCTGCGCGGGCGGGCGGGCCGGGTACGGGATGGGCACCGTTATGCCTGGAGAGATGTTATGGGACAGACATTTAGCCTGGGCCGGATCAGTGGCATCCGGATCGGCGTGAACTGGAGCGTGCTGGTCATCGTGGCGCTGCTGGCCTATGGCCTGGCGGCTGGGCAGTTTCCCGCCACTGCCCCGGGGCGCCCCGTGGCGGAGTACGTTGTGGCCGCTGTGGTGACCGCGGTGGCCTATCTCGGGTCGCTGCTCGCACATGAGCTGGCCCATTCGCTGGTGGCGCGGCGTAACGGGCTGCAGGTCGAGGGCATCACATTGTGGCTGCTGGGTGGCGTGTCCCGGCTCCAGGGTGAGGTTCCGGACCCGGGAGCGGAGGTACGCGTCGCCGGGGTCGGGCCGCTGGTGAGCCTGGTCCTGGGCGGGGCGTTCTTGCTCGTGGCCTGGCTGCTGCACGGGCTGGGCGTGGCGGGCGTGGTGGTGGCCGCGCTGGCCTGGCTCGGCGGCATCAACATTGTCCTTGCCGTGTTCAACGTGATCCCGGCAGCGCCGCTGGACGGTGGGCGGTTGCTGCGGGCCGTCCTGTGGCGCGTCGGCGGGGACCGGCTCAAGGCCGCTGTCTGGTCGGCCCGGTCCGGACAGGTGTTCGGGTGGGCTCTCGTCGTGGTGGGAGCGTTCCTCGTGCTGGCACGGCGCGACTACAGCTGGCTGTGGTTCGCGCTTCTCGGCTGGTTCCTGGTCGGCGCGGCAACCACGGAAAGCCAGCAGGCCATGCTGCAGTCCCGGTTGCGCACGGTGGCCGTGCGGCAGATCATGACTCCCAACCCAGTGACCGTGCCTGCGTCGGCCACGGTCGCCCAGTTCCTCGACGGCCATCTGCCGTACCGGCACTCCGCTTTCCCCGTGGTGGCGGATGGCCAGGTTGTGGGCCTGGTGACCTTGAACCGGGTCTACCAGGTGCCTGCGGGCGCGCGCGGCCAGACCACGCTGCGGGATGTCGCCTGCCCGCTGTCTGAGGTCGCCCGCGCCACCCCTGACGAACCGGTCGCCGACGTGTTGCCCCGTCTCAACGCGTGCTCAGAGGACCGGGCACTGGTGTTCGCCGACGGTCATCTGGCGGGGATCGTGTCCCCGGCGGATATGAGCCGCACTCTGGAACGGCTCAGCCGCAACTCCGGCCCATCCGGGTCACTCCGCGGCTGATCCGGCCTCATGCCGGGCAAGCGAGAGAGTCCAGTCACGCTACGCCGAGGGCCTGCCTGGCTGATCGCCCACCAGCGCCTATGTCCCCGGCTGCAGAAGATCCGCGGTGGGCCGTGGTCAACGATCCGGTCATCCGCCAGCTCGCCGACGACGGCGTCTACCTGGGAATTACCGCGTGGGTGCAGCTTGCAGAAGCCGAGTGCGGGGCGATCTACCCGCCGACCGCAAGCACCGCCGGGAAGCGGCTACGGCTCTACGCCGCCCGCTACCCGATCATGGATGAGGAGCACCGCGGCGGCACGGTCAACTTGCTCACCGCCACCACCTCGCCTACGTCTGCGTCGATGAGCCGCAGGGGGTTCCCGGATACGCTGCCGCCGGTCGGGGCGTCCACTGCCGACGTCGCCGAGGTGCGTTTCCATGGCCGCAACAGCCAGGCGTGGGCGGTGCGTGATGCCAGCCGGCGGCGGAGTTATGCCTATGACTACGGGCGGAAGAATTCGCGGAATGGGTGCCGAAGATTGGCGCGCTGCACACCGGGGGAAGGCCGGTTCACGTGCTGATGAACAATTGCTGGCACGGCTGCGCGGTCTGCAACGCCCGCACTCTCGCCCGGCTCCTGGCCCCGGGCCTGGGCTGATACCACCGGCGAAGGGGCCCGGCCGCGGGGCTGGCCGCCGGGCTCAGTTCTTCAGGTGGCGGCCGAAGAAGCTGAAGACCTTCTCCCAGCCGTCCATCGCGGCCTGGGGCCGGTACATCGGGGTGTGGTAGTAGAAGAAGCCGTGCCCGGCGCCGTCGTAGCGGTAGAACTCATACGTCTTGCCGTGCCGCTTCAGTTCCGCCTCGTGCCGGTTCACCTGCTCGGGCGAGGGATGCGTGTCGTCGTTGCCGAAGAGCCCGAGCAGGGGCGCGGAGAGCCGGGCGGTGTAGTCGATCGGAACAACCGGGCGGGTCTCGGACAGTTCCTCGTGCGCCTTGACCACGCCGCCGCCCCACAGGTCGGCGATCGCGTCGAAGCCGGGCACCAGGGAGGCGGCCAGCAGCGCATGACGGCCACCGGAGCAGGTGCCGATCACGCCGGTTTTGCCGTTGCTGGCAGGCAGGGCCTTCAGCCAGCTGAGCGCGGCCGCGCAGTCGGCCACCACGCTGTCATTGGGGACGCCGCCCCGGGCCCGGACCGTGGCCGCGACGTCATCGGGGGTGCCGTGGCCGAAGCGGCAGTACAGGTCCGGGCAGATCACCCGGTATCCATGGCGGGCGAGCCGCTCGGTGAACTCCCGGTAGAACTCGTCCCAGCCGGGCATGTGGTGCACGGCCACGACCGCGGGGACCGGCTCTTCGGTGGCCGGCGTGGCGAAGTAGGCGTGGATCTCATCCCCGCTACCGGCGGGATAGCTGATCACCTTCGCTGAGACGCCAAGACGATCGTCAGTTCTGAACGAATTCCACATCGCGGACTCCTTCATGACGCCACCGGGACTTCCGGGCTTCCAGTCGTGATCCGGCTGGCCGTCCGCGCTGCCGTCGCCTTTGCCCACCGGCCGGTGGTAATGATCGCCAGCAGCAGGATCGCGGCCCCGCATCCGGCGATGATCCACCAGCCCACGTGGCTGGCGCCGGAAAAACCTAGCCGGAGTGGCCCGTGCAGCGCGGAGAGCACGGCTGATCCCATCACCGCGACGCCGAGTGCGGTGCCGACCTGGCGGCTCGTCGAGGCGATCGCGGCTGCAACCCCGGCCTGCGATTGGGGCATGCCGGACACTGCGGTGTTGGTGATCGCCGGGTTCACCATCCCGGTCCCGATGCCGAGAGCCAGGTAGCACGTGATGAGCCAGCTCGCTGGGGTGCTGGTGGCCAGCCGGGTCAGCATGACGCCGCTGGCCATGATCGCGAGGCCGGCCACGACGAGCGGCGGCCGCGGTCCCCGGGCAGCGACCATCCGGCCGGACAGCGGCGCGCACACCACGATCATGGCCGCCATCGGCAGCATGAACAGCCCGGCGTGCAGCGCGGAGTAGCCGCGCACATCCTGCAGGTACAGGGTGTTGAGGAACAAGAAGCCGCCCAGCGCGGCGAACGCGCACACTGCGATTACCGTGGCCCCGGAGAATGGAGCGCTGCGGAAGAACCTCAGGTCGATGAGCGGCTCGTCGCGGCGTGGCTCATGACTGACCAGCCCGATCAGCGCCGCCGCGGCGACGCCGAAGAACCCCAGGATCCTGGCCGAGGTCCAGCCGGCCCGCGGGCCCTCGATGATCGCGTAGACCAGCGACGCCAGCATCGTGATGACAAGCACCTGGCCAACCAGATCCGGGCCGCGGGCGCGAGGGGCCCTGGACTCCGGCACGAACAGCGCGCTGAGCACCAGCGCGGCCAGGCCGGCCGGCACGTTGGCCCAGAAGATCCCGCGCCAGCCCACCGAGGCGATCAGGGCCCCGCCCAGGACCGGGCCCAGCGCCAGGCTGATGCCGAACACGCTGCCCCAGATCCCGATCGCGCGGGCTCGCTCGGCCGGGGTCGGTGAAGGTGTTGCTGATGATCGAGAGCGCCACCGGGTTGAGCATCGACCCGCCGATCGCCTGCAGCACCCGGGACGCCACCAGCCAGCCCAGCCCCGGCGCGAGGCTGCACAGCAGCGAGCCGAGGGTGAACAGCACCAGGCCGGCCTGGAAAATCCTGCGCCGCCCGACCCGGTCGCCCGTGGAGCCGGACAGGATCAGGAAGCTGGCCAGCACGAGGGTGTAGGCATCGACCGTCCACTGCAAGCCGGAAACCGGGGCATGCAGGCCCCGCTGGATCGACGGCAGCGCCACGTTGACGATCGTCGAGTCAAGGCCGACGATGAACAGGCTCATGCAGCAGACGGCCAGGACGAGCAGACGGCGCTTGCGGCTGAGTTCCTGCGGGCCCATCACGGGCCGGGTGACCCGGGCGACCTGCGGGCAGCGCGATCATCAGGCGCCGGGCAGGTGGCAGGTACGGCTGGCCGGCGTACACCGGGCAGGACCGCGGAATCAGCCCGCCGCACCGGGCGGATGATGACCGGGTGCCCGGCAGCATGCCGGAACCGGCAGCGGGCAGCGTGCTCCGGGCGTTCGCGGCCCGCGATCCTGCAGCCATCGGTGAGTGTGCGGCGGCGGCCGCGCGGCGAGCCCTGGGTCGGCCTGGCCCTCGCATCCAGGCCGTTCTCCAGGCGGATAGCAATCCACACCCCCGCGCCCAGCGACGACGCCATCACCGCCACCATGGCCACCATCGCAACTCCCCAACGGGCAACGGCACCCATGCCCCGCCGGGCACCGCGGGATGGGGGCGTGGCCGCCCCCGCAACCCCGCCACCTGATGACCCCCTGCTAGCCAGCCTACGAGGGTGCGGCCGGGGCAACATCCCCCGGACGGCTAGCTGCCGCCCGGATGGGCGCGGCAGCTGCGCGGCGCCTCCGGCGATCTCCGCTGACGGCGGGGCGGCCCGCACCGGGGCAGATCAGGCAGCGGGGAGGGTGGAGCGGAGGTCCGGATGGTGAGGGGGGATACTGCTCCCATGCCCGCCGCCTGCCAGCGCCGGGCCGCGAAGGCAGCACTGGCGCCGGCGTGTGGCAGCGAACGCCGACCCGGCTGGGGGCCCCATGCCGCCAGAACTCGAAGCCAAGCTGATAGCGCCGGACGATCTGCGGCTGCCCGATCTGAGCGGCCTCGTCGATGGCGCGACCGCTGTCCGGCTTCCCGAACGCCACCTTGAGGCCGTCTACTACGACACTGCCGACTTGTCGCTCGCCCGGAGCGGGATCACCGTGCGCTACCGCACCGGCGGGGACGGGCCGCCCTGGACGGTGAAGTTCCCCGAAGGCAGTTCCGGTGCCGTGCTCCGCCGCCGCGAGGTCATGTTCGACGGTCCACGCGACCCGGTTCCGGCTGAGGTCGCCGATCTGGTCCGCGCCTACGCGCGGTCCCGCCCTCTGGAGCGTGCCGCCTGCCTGCGGACCGACCGCACACCCATCGAGATCCGCGGCGGCGACGGCCGGCGGCTTGCTGAGGTCACGGACGACAGGGTCACCGTGCACGCCGGGCCCGGGCAGCCGCGCGGACAGTTTCGTGAGGTCGAAGTCGAGGTCTGCGCCGGACGGAAAGCCGGCCGCGACATCCTGCGCGCCGCGACGCGCCGCCTCGTGGCGGCCGGATGCCGGGCTGGGCCGCCTGTCCCCAAGGTGATCAGGGCCCTCGGCCAGCGCGCGTCCGGGCCCCCCGAGGTCGTCATCCCGCCACTAGGGCCTGATGCGACCGTCAGTGCGCTGATCCGTCACGCCACGAGCCGGTCGCTCACCCAGATCATGCGCCACGATCCGGGCGTCCGCCTCGGCGAGGATCCCGAAGATGTCCATCAGTTCCGCGTGGCCACCCGGCGGCTACGTTCCGACCTGCGGACCTTCGCCCCGCTCCTCGATCCGCAACCGGTCAGCGGGCTGCGCGACGGGCTGCGCCTGCTCGGCGCCAAGGCCGGGGCCGCCCGCGACACCGACGTCCTCACTGGCCGGCTCAGGGCACAGGCCGGCCAGCTGCCGGAGCAGGACGCGGCAGGCGTGGAAGAACTCATCCGCCGGCTGGACAGCCAGGCCCGCGCGGCCCGCGCCGCTCTGCTGGACGAGCTCCGCAGCCCAGCCTACGATCAGCTGCTCGACGCCCTGGTGAGCGCCGCCAGCCAGCCACCTATCGCCGCCGAGCCAGCTGGGCTGGCCAGGCCAGCCGCCGGCGTAGTCCCCAGCTTGATCCGGCGGCCCTGGCGGCGGCTGAAACACGCCGCTCAGGCGCTCCGCGGCAACTCACCTGACACCGAGTGGCACACGATCCGCATCCGGGCCAAGCGATGCCGCTATGCAGCCGAGGCCGTGGCACCGATCTGCGGCCGCCGGGCCAAGCGGTTCGCCGCAGCCGTCGCGGCAGTGCAGGACCTCCTCGGGGCCCACCAGGACACGGTCGTGGCAGAGGCATGGCTACGCGATGCCGGCGCAACTGTCCCCGCGGCCTGCGTTACTGCCGGGGAACTGATCGCCGGGGAGCGGCTGGAACGGGACAAGCTCCGCTCGAAATGGCCGCGGGCCTGGAAACGGGCATCGGCCAAGAAGCTCCGCCATTGGTTCTGAATAGATTGCGGCAGGCAGGCGGCCGCCCGGGCAAGGGACGGGAGGGAACGCTCATGGGGCGACCGGAGCTGCGCTCACTTGATGATGAAGGACTTCCCCTGCCACCGCCGGCGCGGAGTAAGGCATCCCGCTGGCTGCTCCAGGTCCTGGTGTACAGCGAGAAGGCCATGTTCATGGCCATCGCGCTCGCCCTGGTGGTGATCGCCGTTGTCGTGTTCGTCCGCGGCGTCCACGACCTGGTCCTGGCGCCTGCCCACGAGCAGTTTGCGGTCACGGTCACCCGGGCGGTCAACGGCGTGCTGTTCATCGTGGTCGTGCTCGAGCTCGTGCGGACGATCGTGGCGAGGCTGGAGGGAGGCGGCTTCCAGCTGCAGCCGTTCCTGGTCATCGGCATCATCTCGGCCACCAGGGACATCCTCACGGTCGGTGCGGAGCTGTCGCTGGTGGGGGGCACGGTGCCGGTGGGGCGCACGATGACCGAGCTGGCCGTCAACGCCGGTGTCGTGCTGGCCCTGTCCGTGGCCCTGGTTCTGGTGCGGCGTTTCGCCCGGCTGGACCGCGCCTAGGGTCCGTGCGACCTGGCGGAACTCCCGGCAGGGGAGGTCAGAGCCGAGGTACGTCCGGTGGTCCAGCCGTCCTGGCGTGCGCCTGCCTCGTTGGCGCCCACAGCGCATGCTTATCCAGGTTTGTTCCGCTGGCTGACCAGCACGGTGGCCGCGATCTCCCTAGCAAAAACGGGTGATGCGGGCGGTGCAGCGCGCCTGGGCACTATGGAGTCTGCGTCATATAACACGCGCGACCGGGGGCAGGCGATGAAGACCGACGATGAGATCAGGGACGACGTCATCCGCGAGCTCCGCTGGGATCCGCAGATATCCGAGCCGGAAGCCATCGGGGTAGCGGTGACCGACGGGGCAGTCGTCCTGACCGGCCACACCTCGACCTATGCGGAGAAGCTGGCCGCGGAGCGGGCAGCCCGGCGAGTCTACGGCGTCAAGGCAGTGGCCAACGACCTGAAGGTGAGGTTGTCCGGATCGCCGCGGGACGACGCCGACATCGCCAGGGCGATTGCCCACATCCTGGACTGGAATGTGCGTCGTTGTAGAGCAGCCGGAATTCCGGGCCGTAGTACATCACGATCGGGAACCGGGAGCCCACGCAGATGTCCACGGCGGTGCGCAGGCTCTCCGGCCAGTCCGATATCGGCCCGAGCGGGGTGGCTGACCAGTCGTACGCCCTGATCATCTGGCGAGGCCCGGGCCGACGGGGCCGTTAACCAGCCGCTGCGCGGGGGGTGAGGTGCGGTAAGGCATGCCCCGGGTCTGCTCCTTTCACCGCGGGGACGTCGGGAAACGGCTGGCCGGCGCAGTCGCTGCCGTCACCGGGAGCAAGCGCGTCCGGCACGCGCTGATGGAGTTCAAGCCCGGCCGGGATCATCGACAGGATGCTGGCGACGGGGCCGTCACCCAGCACGACCCGCAGCGGGATGCCCGCAGCGTGACACCGCCGGTGATAGGACGTCAGCAGGGCCACCCCCACTGAGCCAAGGTGCTGCACGTCGGACAGGTCGACCACGACCGGCGCCGGGCGGATGGCCGCCGCGACGGCCGCCGCCAGGTGCTCGTCGAGGCGTGGTCCGGTGGCCATGTCGATCTCGCCGCTCAGCCGCAGGATCACCGCGCCGTCCAGGAGTTCTTGCCGCACAGTCAGCAGGTCATCCTCGGTTTGCTCGCCGGCCGGGGGTGCTGCCGGGACGGGCGTGGCGGGCAGGCTGTAGACGATCTCGTCCAGGCGCTGCCGGATGGCCGCGGACGCGTGGGCGTCGCCGGCGACCGCCGCCACCAGCCGTTCGGCAAGGTCGCGCAGCTTGATATTCGAGTGCTGTGACTGCCAGCTGAGCAGCGCGAACGCCGCCTCGGCATCCAGGCCGTAGACGAGCATCAGCGCGCCTTTGGCCTGCTCGATCGTGGCCCGCGACGCGATCGCCTTGCGCAGGGCGCTCGCCACTTCCCGAGAACTGCCTCTGGCCTGCGACTCTGTCACGTCTATGAGATAACCGCGGATACCCGTCACTGCGCCGTCGGCAGCTAGGGTGCCCTCCCCGGCGATCAGCGCCCAGCGGAGCTTCCCGGCGGTGTCGATGATGCGATAGACGAAACTGAAGAGTTCGCCGTCGCGCTGGCAGTCCTCGAGTAGCCGCGCCGCATGCCGCCGGTCGGCGGAGTGGGCATGCGCCAGCAGGAGTGCGGTAGTGGGGACCACCTCCCCGCGGCGGAAGCCGTGAATGGCGTAGATCCCATCGGACCACTGCCAGGTATCGTTTCCCGCGGCATAGTGGTAGCTGCCCACGCCATTCCCCTGGCTGGCCGCCTGGCCGGTCACCGGACCCGCTCTCGCCCCGCGGCCTGGCTCCGCTGGGTGAACATCCGCGCCAGGTCAACGCGGGAGCTGATGTCCAGCTTACGGAAGACCTGGCGAAGGTGGAATGCGACGGTGTGCGTGCTCAGGAACATCGCATTCGCGATCTGCTGATTCGTCATCCCCTGAGCGACCAGCTCAGACACGGCGCGTTCGGTATCGGTCAGGCTCGCCCAGCCAGACCTGGGCCGGTTGGCCTGGCTGAAATGCCGGCGCCGGATGCCGATTCCGCGCAGCCGCCGGCGCACCCGCCTGCCGTCGCGCAGCGCCGCTGCCTGGTCATAGCCGGCGAGTGATTCCTCAAGCCGCCGGCCAGCCTGCTGGAAGTCCTGTTGCCCGATGAGCAGCACCCCGAGATCCTCCGCCACGGACGCGCGGGCCCACGGATCGGGACTGCCCGCGGCGGCGCGGTCCAGCGCATCGGCGTCCCGGTCGAGCAGGCCGCGAGCATGCGCGGCCGCGGCCGCCACCGCCGCGAAACCTGGATTGCTCGCGGCCAGGTCGCTGGCCACCGCGGAGACGGCTTCGGCGTGCTCCTGGTCTCCCCGGGCGAGCGCGAACCGGACCAGCCATCCGGATGCGGTCAGGTCGTCGAGCAGCACGCTGCGGCGCCGGGTGAGCTCCGAATACAGGCTGGCCACCAGGGCCGTGGTGCCCTCCGCATCCTGGCGTGCCTCGGCCAGCTGGGCCGCGACCAGCAGGCACCGGGTCTGCCCGAATCCGGGCCCGTGCCGGGACTGCCGCTCCTGGAAGCTGCGCACGTGCTGGACCGCGGCGGCCAGGTCACCGGCCCGCAGCGCAGCCGTGGCCAGGACGGCCATGCCATGCAGGCTGAGCAGGTGAGTGCCCTGGGCGGCGGCCAGCCTGAGGCTCTTCTCCGCGCCCGCCACCGCTTCGGCGGGGTGCCCGGCGGCGAGCGCCAGTCTCGCGGCCAGAATCTCGCTGCTGGCATCGCGCCCGGCCGGCTCGATGGCCCTGGCCTCCGCACTGAGCATGCGGATCAGCTCACCCGCCTGGTCCAGCTGACCGAGCGAAGCCAGCATGCCGCCGAGCAGCAGCGGCGCGATCCCGCGATGGCCCATGGCCAGTCCGGCGCTGCTCAGCCGGGCAGCCTCCCGTGCGCTGTCCAGCGCGGGGGAAGCCGGCCCTCCCGCCAGGCGATCACCGCGCGGACGAGCAGCGCGGCGACCTGGCTGGCGTCGCGGTAACGGCCGGCACCGGCCAGGATGGCTGCGGCCCGCTCGTCCGCCCACTCGATGTCCTCCGCCGAGGCGCACAATCCCAGCATCAGGGTGAGCTCGGCTTCGTCGCGGGCCTCGGCGCAGAGTTCCGGCTCACCGAGCAGCTCTTCAGCCAGGGAGATCGCGGCAGCAGGCCGGCCGCTGCAGAGCAGGACGCAGGACAGCAGCGAGCGCAGCCGCAGCTCCACCGGCCTGGGCACCAGGACCGGTGCCGCCAGAGTGGCCGCGGCGCGTTCTTCCGCTTCGGACAGCCGCCCGACGGCGGTCAGGGCCTGCACGGCTGTGACGATCCGCGGGAACCAGTCCTGGTCCGTCGGTTCCGACAGGGCGAGCGCCTTGAGGGCCAGGTCGACGGCGGTCCGCGGGGCCGAGGCCAGGAACGTCCGGGCGGCGCAGTCCAGCCGGGTCAGCGCGGCCGGGGCGCACGGCCGGCTGCCGCTGAGCAGGTGAGTGGAGGCCTCGATCGCTGAGCCGCCCTGGTCGAGCAGCAGCTCGCCGATTTGCCGGTGCAGCGCCTGGCGGGCCGGCGGTGGCACGCTCTCGGTGAGCGCTCGCCACACCAGTTCCCTGCTGAACACCAGCGCCTCCGGGGTGGCCACGAGCAGGTCGGCAGCCAGTGCCGCCTCAACCTCGGGCAGCAGGCGCGCGGGCGTCTCGCCGAGCAGCGCGGCGACGTTGTCCACGGTGAACGACCGGCCCAGAACGGCGCCTATCGCGAGGAGTTGCCGGGCCCGCGGGCCGAGCGCGGCGACCCAGCGGTGCACGACCGCCCGGAGCCGCTGCGGCAGCGGTCCGGACGCCAGCCCGGCCGGTTCCCCGTCCGCACGGATCCTGCCCTCGTCCCGCAGGCCCGCCAGCAGCTCGATGAGCAGCAACGGGTTCCCGCCGGCCCCGGCCGCCAGCGCCAGTACCTCCGGGTTCGCCGGGGCGCCCAGGATCTCGGTAACCACGCCGGTCACCGCCTCGTCATCCAGTGGGCCGAGCTGCACCCGCGCGGCCCCGGACCGCTCCAGATGACCGAAGAGCCACTGTGCGTCGCTGTAGGCGCTGCCGGTGTTCCTGGCCAGGATCCAGAGCGGTGGCCGGAGCTGTGTCCGCCGCGCCAGGCCACGCAGTGCCCAGAGCATCGCGGTGCTGGCGCGCTGCAGATCGTCCAGCACGACCACCAGTTGCCCGTCACCGGCGGCCGGCGTCACGAACTCTTCCTGCTGCGTGCGAAGCAGCCGGCTGGCCACCGTCCCCGGGGGGGATTCACCCGTCCGGCCCCAAGCTGGCGTGAACCCGCGCGCTGTGGCGGCGGCAGCGGCAGCGGACTCTTCTAGGAAGCGGCTCTTCCCGATGCCCGGTTCTCCTTCGACGAGCAGTACCCCGCCAAGCCCGGCCTCGGCCGCTCGAATCATGTCGAGCGCGACTTTCAGTTCCCTGTCCCGACCGCGCATCGTTCGGTCCCCGAAGATCTAGGTCGCCCAGCACGTCAACTCTCGTAAGGGAACACCAGTTCCCGCGCTGTCGTGGCGTCCTCAGGTACCGCTATGGCCCATCGTGGAGTCGCGTGAAATTCCATCAAAACATCCCGTCAGGCGCAAAACAAGACGGCTGCCGCGCCTCTTTGAGTCCCGCCGCACCTCGCCTGGCCTGCCTGCTTGCGGGCCCTTTTGGTTAAGGCAAGGTAATGTATCCAACGCCTGCCGCGTCCGCGCCCGGATGCCCGGCCATTCTCAGGAAAGCAGCGTCGTCACCGGGACGCCTTTCAGCCACTCGCGGCGAAGAGAGAGCCGATCGGCCTCCACCAGGCCGCCCCAGATACCATGCCGGCCCACCCCACTCCACTGCCGGAGCGACAGTTCCAGGCACTCGGCACGGACCGGGCAGCCAGCGCAGACAGCGAGCGCAGCGGACGCTTCAGCGCGCGCCCGCGCGGCCGCGGTGGCGATGGGGAACCACTCGTCCGGATCGAGCGCAGTATCCGCGCACGCGGCCAGTGGGCTGACCACGAAATCATGCAACTCCTCGTTGGTCAGCCCGGCTGGCCCGGTGTGCTGGCCCGGTGCGGACGAGATGGTCATAGCGCTGCCCTCCTCCTGCCCGGCCGCGCTGCGGCGATGTCGTGTCCCCTCGCGGCATTAAGGACAGCCTGGCGCTGCGATCGTTTCTGACGCTTCGTCAAAGTGTGTAGTCCGGTACGGGCCCGCCCGCGGCATTCCGCCGCTCACCGCACACGACTAGCCGGTCGGGGGATGCAGTCCTAGCTCCAGGCAGACAGCATCGAGCAGGTAGGACGTGCGCCAACAGCACAGCCTGAGTCATGAGGAGGTTCGCGATGGCACAGCTTCCAGCCCGCCGGAGCGGGCGCACCACCACCATGGTCGACCCGTCCCGTGAGTTCGAGGACATCTACGACCGGATGGGGCAGCTGATCAATATGGCGTTCGGGGATCTAGCCGCTGGGCAGGCCCTGAATGCACCGTGGCGGCCGCTGGCCGATATCTCAGAGACCGACGACGCCTACGTGTTCGAGGTCGAGCTGCCCGGGGTGAGCAAGGATCAGCTCGACATCGAGATCAACGACCGCGAGCTGATCATCACCGGCGAGGTCGCCGAGCCGAAGGAGAACGGCAAGCGCCGGCGGAGGTCCCGTCGCACCGGGCGCTTCGAGTTCCGCGCGTCCCTGCCCAGTGACGTCAATCCGGAGGGAGTCAGCGCAAGCCTGTCCAATGGGGTTCTGACCGTCACGATCCCTAAGTCAGAGGCGGCCAAACCTCGCCACGTCGAGATCAGCGGCTGACCGCGGCCTCCCTGCAGCGGTCCCGGTGGGGTTTGGGGGCGCCACCGGGACCCGCGGCCCGGCCACGCCGGTCACGGGCTGGCCGGGGGCGGCTCAGGCAGCGGGAACCGCAGGCTCAGCACCCGTGGGGTAGTCGCGGAGTCCGGTGCCGGCGTTGAGATGATGGATCGACCCGCCCTGGTCGATCACCACCTGGGCAAGCTCGTCAATAACGTCAGGCGTGCGCCGGGTGGCCTGTCCGCACAGCGGGCAGATCTCGCTGGCGACGGCCAGCCAGCCCGACTCGTCGCACACCACGCCAGCGGCGGCCGCGCCGTCCCGGACGAGCAGAGTCTGGATCGCTCCCACGGTGCCGGCCCACAGGCAGCTGGGCAGGCCAAGCGTGGCCAGGCCACCCATCGCGGCCTTCTCGAGCACCTCGGACGCCAGTTGCTGATCCCGTTCGCGTTCGTGGCGCGCCGCGATCGCCCCGGCGCTGCCGCGTATCTCGGCCAGCGGCGCAGTGCCCGGGTCGATGGTGAACGTCCCGGCCACCCGCGCACGGAGCTCGTGGGGCAGCTGCTGGACGAATTCCGGCACCTCGTAGTCGTGGCCGCCGATAATCAGCACGTCATAACCGTCGGCCTGCATCAGGTCGGTCAGCAGCTCGGCGACGTGCCGGTAATGCCGCTTGGCCAGCTCATCCGCCTTGTTGCGGACCCGGTCTTCGGCGAGCCCGGCCGCGTAGCTGGGTTTGCGCAGCTCCGGATCCCGGATCATGGCCAGCTCGCGCACCTCATCCTGGTAGAGCTCGAACAGCCGGGCTGAGGCCCGGTTGACCACGGCCACGCAGCTGCGCTGGTGCTCCTCGAGCACGGCGAGCATGGGGCGGGCGTACGGTGTCACGTCCACGATGACCCGGTCCGGGACGTGCTGCGGCAGCGGCACCTCGGCGTACAGGCCGCGGCCGCTGCACGCGAAGATGGCGACTCCTGCTGGGCGCCACAGTTCCTCGCCCAGTGCGCCCCTGATCCGGGCGATGTCGTCGCGCAACGACATCCGGCGCTCGCGCTGCTCGGTGCCGTCTTTCGCCAGCGGGCGGATCTCGTCCAGCAAGCTGGACACCCGGGTGCGCAGTTCCCGGCGGCTGGGCCCCGGGTCCACGCGCGCGTAGAGGGAAACGACCGGCAACCCGCCACTGTCGAAATGGCGGATGCTGTTCACTGTCTCGGCGGTAATCATGTCAGATCAGCAGCCGGAAGAGGCTGAAAGTGCGCGCCCATTCCTCGGCGTGCACGGCCTTCAGCTCGGCGTCAATAAGCTTGAACGTCCTGGCCAGCGCGACGCTGATGCCGCCGAAGAGCAGCGGAAGGCGCGCCTCGGTCTCCTCGTCCAGGGTGGCATCGAGCGGCGGGCGGGCGGCCAGGGACTCCAGAATGGGCTCGAGTTCGATCTCCTCGTCGATGCGCTCGAACGCGTGCATGCTTTCCTGCAGCCCCTTGGTGACCGGCAGGTCCCAGGGCTCGATGATGTCGCGGAGATTCGCCTTCGCGGCCGCCTGGCCCATGATCAGCAGGTCGTAGAGCGCGTCGTTGACGAAGTCGAGATAGCGCTTGACGTCGTCCCGGTCGACGGTGACGCCGCCCGCGGCACGAAAGAAACGCTCGAACTTCGTGAAGCCCATCACCGGCATCGAAGCTGCCTCCTCCTGTATCAGCGTCGGCTAGGTGGGCCGTACCCCCTCGAAGGCGAGCCGTATCGCCATCGCGCCCTCGCCGACCGCCGTAGCGACCCGCTTGGCCGAGCCACTGCGGACATCGCCCACCGCGAAGATGCCCGGCTGGCTGGTCTCCAATGCCGAACGCCGCCAGCCAGTCTCGGCCTCGGCCACCGCGCCGGCCGCCTGCGCTGCGTCCTGCCCGGTCCGGACGAAACCATGGTCGTCGAGGTCAACCAGGCCGCCAAGCCAGCCGGTGCAGGGTGCCATGCCGATGAAGACGAACAGGGCCCGTGCCTTGAGGGTGCTCCGCTGGCCGGTCCGGCGGTCCTCCACGGCGACAGCTTCCAGCACCTGATCGCCGAGCAGTTCCCGTATCTCGGTGCCGAGCAGGACATCCACGTTCGCGATCCGCCTGACCTGGTCGATGAGGTAGCGCGACATGTTCTGGCCCAGGTCCGGCTCGCGGACGATGAGGGTGACCCGCGCAGCGTGCCTGGACAGGAAGACCGCGGCCTGCCCCGCGGAGTTGCCCCCGCCGACGATCGCCACCGGATCACCGCGGCAGAACAGCGCCTCCGCCTGCGACGCGGCGTAGTAGACGCTCACCTTCTCGAAATGTTCCATCCGCGGCACCGGGAGCCGCCGGTACCTGACCCCGGTGGCGAGGACCACCGAGGTGGCCGTGATGGAGGTCCCGTCGGCCACCCGGACCGAGTACGCCCCGTCGTCCCGCTCGATGGATGTGGCCTCGGCTGGCACCGCGAAGCGGGCACCGAACTTCCGCGCCTGGAGAAACGCCCGCTCCGCCAGCTCGGCACCGGAGATGCCCGACGGGAACCCGAGGTAGTTCTCGATCCGGGATGAGGTCCCGGCCTGGCCTCCGGTGGCGATCCCGTCGATGGCTATGGTCCGCAGGCCTTCCGAGGCCCCGTACACGGCGGCGGACAGCCCGGCCGGCCCGGACCCGATCACGAGCAGATCGCAGCTGGTGTCCGATGCGCTCGGGGCCGGGAGGCCGATCGCGGCGGCCAGCTCGGCGTTGCTGGGATTGCGGAGCAGCCGGCCAGCCGCGATGACGATCGGGGTGTCCTCGGGTGTCACGCCGAGCTGCCTGATCAGTGCCTCGGCGGCCGGGTCGGCCTCCAGGTCCAGCCACCGGCACGGGAGCCGGTTGCGGGCCGCGAAATCCCTGAGCCGCCGGGCGTCCGGCGAGTACCGCGAGCCGACGATCCGCAGGCCGACCCCGAGCCCGATCAGAATGGAGCGGCGGATGAGGCAGGCGCGCAGGATGAGGTCGCCGAGCCCGGCATCACGGGCGACCAGTTCCCTGAGCCGATCGGCCGGTACCGCGAGCACGTCAACCGCGTCGACCGGCACGGCTGAGTAGTAGGCGGCCTCGCCCGTCAGCAGGCCGAGCTCGCCGAGGAAGCGGCCGCGGCCGTGCACGCTGATGACGCGCTCCTCCGGTGTCCCGCGCCCTTCGACGACGGCCACGTGCCCGGCCAGGATCACGAAGAAGTCGCAGTTCCGGTCGCCTTCGGCGAACAGGATCTCGTCCGGTTGCGCGCTGCGGCGCTGGCCCATGGAGGCCAGCGCCGCGATCTGGGCATCACTCAGCCGGGGATATGCGCCCTGCAGATCGGGGGTCTCCTCAGAGGTAGGTTTCGTTGACATAGCACCAGCGCCAGTCCTCTCCTGGCTCGAATGACGCAACGATCGGGTGCCCGATCGCGTGGGCGTGGCCGCGTGCGTGCCGGAGCGGGGAAGAGTCGCAGCAGCCGACATGCCCGCAGGTCAGGCAGAGCCGCAGATGCACCCACGCCGAACCCAGGCGCAGGCATTCCTCGCAGCCGTCCGGTGTCCGCGGCGACACCGGGCGGACCATGGTCAGGTGCGGGTCGCTTAGTACCGACATGCTCGCCTTTCGCGTCCGCAGTGCATACTCCAGGCTCTCCGGTACCGCCTGGCCGCACATCTTCAGACCGGGTAGTTGTTGGGCCGGCGGCCCGCGGCGAACGCTGAGCTACCTGAACGGGGGATGTCAGACCGCGGCCGGCCGGGCAGCGTGGCCAGTGGAGGATCAGTGATGAAACGGCGCATAGTGACAGCGGCAGCGGCCTTCGCCCTGGTAGTTACGGTGGTGGCCGTCGTCAACGCGGACAGCATCGACCGGTATATCCGGATGTCCCGCATGTGAGCGCACGCTGCCCGGCGGTTCGGGGTTAGCCATGTCAGCACCAGCGAATACCTCTCCTGTGACCCGCAGCCTTATCCCGGCGCGGGTGGACCGGCTGCCGTGGTCGCGGTTCCACACCAGGATGGTGATCGCCCTCGGGGTGGCCTGGGTGCTCGACGGCCTGGAAATCACGGTCGCGAGTTCGGTGGCCGGCGCGCTGAGCAAGACGGACACGCTGCACATGTCCTCGACCGCGGTCGGGGCAATCGCGAGCGTCTACCTGGCCGGCGAGGTGGTGGGCGCGCTGGTCTTCGGCCGGCTGTCCGACCGGCTGGGCCGCCGGAACCTGTTCATGGTCACCCTGGGCGTGTACCTGGTCGGCAGCGGGCTCACCGCACTGACGCTGGGGGCCGGCCCGGGCTGGGTGATCTACCTGTATGCCACCAGGTTCATCGCCGGGACCGGCATCGGCGGCGAGTACGCGGCGATCAACTCGGCGATCGACGAGATGATTCCCGCCCGCTACCGCGGCCGGGTGGACATCGCCGTCAACGGCACCTACTGGGGTGGGGCGATCATCGGCACGCTGGGCAGCCTGTTGTTCCTGAAGGTGCTGTCACCGCATCTCGGCTGGCGGCTCGGCTTCCTGATCGGGCCGGTGCTCGGCCTGGTCATCCTGCTGCGTGCGGCGGAACCTGCCGGAGAGCCCGCGGTGGCTGCTGATGCACGGCCGGGCGCGGGAGGCCGAACAGTCCATCCGCTACATCGAGCAGGAAGTCGAGGCGTCCGGTAACCTGCTGCCGCCGGTGGACGAGAGCCGGGCCATCGAGATCCGGCCGGAGCCGCGCGTCGGCTACCTCACGCTGGCCAGGGTCCTGTTCCGGGATTACTGGCCCCGGTCGGCGCTCGGCGCCACCCTGATGATCACGCAGTCCTTCCTGTACAACGCGATCTTCTTCACCTACACCCTGGTGCTGACGAAGTTCTACCACGTCAACGCCAATAACGCGCCTGTCTACCTGATCGCGTTCTGCGTCGGCAACCTGGCCGGGCCGCTGCTTATCGGCCGCCTGTTCGACACGGTCGGCCGTAAGCGGATGATCGCCAGCACCTACATCCTGTCCGGGGTGCTGCTCGCGCTGACCGCCTGGCTGTTCGATCAGGGCGCGCTCACGGCGCTGACCCAGACGATCGCCTGGTGTGTCATCTTCTTCTTCGCGTCGGCCGGGGCGAGCGCGGCCTATCTGACGGTCAGCGAGATCTTCCCGCTGGAGGTGCGGGCGCAGGCTATCGCGGTGTTCTTCGCCATCGCGCAGTGCTTCGGAGCGCTGGGGCCGGTTCTCTACGGTCACCTGATCGGCAGCGGCGATGACCCCTTCAAGCTGTTCATCGGCTACCTCATCGGGGCGGGGGCAATGATCGCGGGCGGCATCGTCGAGATCGTCCTGGGCGTCGCGGCCGAGGGTAAGTCCCTGGAGGACGTGGCCAATCCGCTGTCCCTGGTCCGGATGGCCGCTGACTCCGTCCCCGGCCTCGCGCACGGCCGCACCGGGCACCGGCCGGCCAGGTGATCAGGCAGGCGTGCCCCCGGCCCGCGCCGCGGTGCCGATGAACATCCCGGTCTTCCGCAGGCGGCAGGCCACCCAGATCGGTGCCGCGGCGCGGGCCATCGCGCAGCGCACGCCGGTGACACTGACCGTGGTACGGCAGCGGACGCAACCGACGGCGGTGACCATCGCCCGCCTGGCCAGCACCGCGGTGCTCGCGTACCTGCTCGCGCTGCTGCTGCCGGTCAGCTCGCGGCCGGTGCTCGCGCCGCTGACCGCGCTGCTCGTCATCCAGGTCACCCTCTACCAGACGCTGCGCAGCGCGATCCGCCGGGTCGGCGCCGTGGTGGCCGGGGTGCTGCTGGCGGTGGCCCTGTCGGCATGGATCGGGTTCACCTGGTGGAGCCTGGGGCTCACGATCGCGGTCGCGCTCGCGGTCGGCTATGCGCTGCACCTCGAGGAGTCCATCCTCGAGGTGCCGATCAGCGCGATGCTCATCCTGTCCGTTGACACCCATGCGGCGGCCACCTGGCGGATCGTCGAGACACTGGTGGGCGCGGCCGCTGGCCTGCTGGCCGGGCTGGTCTTCGCCCGGCCGCGAGTGCAGCCGGCGGCTGAGGCCATCAATGACCTGTGCCGCACGATGGCCGACCTGCTTGACCAGATGGCCGACGGCCTCAGCGACGGATCGGTCCTGGACCGCTCGAATGACTGGCTCGGCCGGGCGCGCTCGCTCGGCAACGAGATCCGGCGAGTGGATGAGGCCCTCCGCGAGGCGGAGGAGAGCGTCCGGCTCAACCCCCGCGGCCTGCGGCTGCCGAATGCCGCGATCAGCCTGCGCGGCAGCCTGGAGACCCTGGAGCACGAGGCCCTCGTGATCCGCGTCTTCGCCCGGTCCATCGCGGACAGCATCCGGCTCGCCGGTGACGAGAGCCCGATGCGCGATCCGGATACCCGCGGCAGGCTGGCCGGGGTGCTGCGCCAGCTCGCCGCCGCAGTGCGCAGCTACGGCCGCCTGGCCACTGTGCGGGACACGGCTGTCTGCCGCCAGCTCGAGGCTGAGCTGGAGCAGTACCTGGCTGCGGCGCAGGACGAGCAGAACCGGCTCAGCGAACTGCTGGTCACCGATCCCGCGGCCAGGCCGGTCGGCTGGCCGCTGCGGGGCGAGCTGATCAGTCACCTCGACCGGCTAAGGAACGAGCTTGAGGCGGGCAAGCCGGGCGACCGGACCCTGCGGCGGCGGGTGCGCTCCTGGCGGCGGCCGCGGCAGGCGGGCCGGTGGCAGCCGCGGTCACCGGCCCGCCGGCGGCTGAGCAGGTTATCGGACCGGTCGCGGCGGGCCGGCCCGCACGGCACTGCGCGCCACCCCGGACAGCAGCGAGATCACCGCGACGCCTGCGACCAGGTTGATCACCGCGGTGAAGACCTTGCTCGACAAGGCGGCAGGCTGGCTGAACGGCGCCGCGACAGCGATGAGGTCGGCCAACGCGGTGATCCAGGCGAAGAAGCTGAGCGGCCGCGGCGTTTCGAGCAGCAGGACATGCAGCAGGCCCGTCGCCAGGAGGGCGCCCGCGGCCGCCAGCCCGGCGTAGACCGCGGTCGTGGAGCTGCCCAGGTTACCGGCCGCCTTGGGCGCCAGCACCGGGATGCCCAGGATGCCGCGCGCGATGTACACGCCGGCCACCACCACCAGCGCCGCCACGACGGCCGTGGCGATGCCGCCGGCCAGAGCCGGCCCGGGTTCAGCCGCAGCGGCTCTACTGACTCATCGATCCCCAGGTCATGTGGTGCAGTCATCGAGGCCCACATCCTTCAGTCAGGTAGCGCGCCGTCACCCGGCGCTCCGGTAGACAAGCAGCCCGTGCCGGTGCTTGCCTTGGGTGAAGCCGGATTCGGCGGTGGCCACCTCGCCGTTGACGGACAGCCAGACCAGCTCGCCGTCCGCCGACTGGATATCGACCGATCCGGCCTGCCACGCGTGATAGACCCGGCACCGGCCCAGTGTGCTGGTCAGTACCGCGGCCACCAGGCGTGACCGGGCCAGCAGCCCGGCATCGACGACACGGATATCGAGGCAGCCGTCGGCGAGGTCCGGGCGGTAGGACGGGGCCATCCCCTGCGGCTCGTACCGGCAATTGCCGGCGAAGTACACCCAGAGCCGCCGGCGCCTGCCGTCCAGGATCAGCTCATGCGGCTGGCCGCGCCGCAGCACCTGGATCAGCCCGATGATCGCGGCCACCCGCCTGCCCAGCTGGCCCTCGAGCTGCTCCCTCGCCCGGACGAGATCCACGTACACGCCCGTGCTCGAGGTATTGACGAACGACCGGCGCCCGGCGATGCCGACGTCCACCAGCACCGCCTCGCCGGCCCGCAGCGCGGCCACCGCGTCGCGGGCGGACCGGATGCCCAGGTCGGCGGCGAAGTGGTTGAACGTGCCCGCCGGAATCACCAGCAGCGGCAAGCCAGCCTCCAGCGCGATGCCGGACGCCGCGCTGACCGTGCCGTCGCCGCCGGCCACGCCGAGGATCCGGGCCTCCGCCGTGGCCTTGCGCAGCTGCTCGGTCAGGTCCTGGCCCGCGTCGGTGGCGATGACCGTGGCCTCGGGGAGTTCCGCGGCCAGCCGCCTGACCAGCCTCGATGAGGCCGTTCCCGCTGAGGTGTTCACCACCAGGGCCAAGCCTTCCCCAGCCGCCGAGGCAGGCGCCGGCCACGGTGGCCTGATCGCCGCGGCCGGCCACGGCGGCCGCCGTGGCCACCAGCGCAGGGTCAGCACCCCTGCCGCGGCCCCGATCGCGGTCCCGGCGAGCACATCGGACGGCTGGCTCGCCCCGGTCACGACGCGGGAGACAGCCGCCGCCGCGGCCAGAGCGCCGACGGGTGCGGCCAGCCACGGCAGCTCAATCGCGGCGCCCGTGGCGAAGGCCGCCGCGGATGCGGCGTGCCCCGCCGGGAAGGACGCGGGCAGCGGAACCCGCCGCACCTGCCGGGCCACGGGACCGCCGGAATCAGGACGGCGGCAGGCCGACATGGCCGCACCGAGAGCGCTGGCCGCGGCGCTGCCGGCCGCCATGCTACCCAGGCCCCGCCACGCGGCCCGCCGGGCCCACCGGTCGCCCGAGGCCCACAGCCCGGCGGCCAGCACCATCCAGGGCAGGCCGTGGCTGGAGAGCCGGGACAGCGCTGGCGCGGCCCGGCCGGGCGGCACGGCCTGGCCGCTCAGGCCCGGGCCCCGGCTGAGTCAGCGGGCTGCTGCCAGGTCGCCGCCGCCGGGTCATCCCCGTGCAGAGCCTTCATCAGCTGCTGCTCCGCATCGTGGGGCAGGGAGGTCTGCAGCACCGTCCCGCCGTAAGGCCGGAGCGCTTCCACGAACTTATCGGGGGTGACCTTGCGGACGATGACCAGCAGCGCTGACGTCCCAGGCTGCACCAGGTCCTGGACGCGCCGTTTGAAATCCTCCTTGATCCCGAGATTCCCGGCCGCACCGAAGGCGGCCCCCATGACGCCGCCCGCCACCCCGGCCAGCGGAGCGAGCGGGAACAAGAACAGCAGCCCGATCAGCACGCCCCAGAACAGGCCGCTGAGAGTGCCCCAGGCCACCGCGTGATGGGCTGGCGTCGTGACGTGCAGCCTGCCTTTTGCATCGCGCCGGATAATGGCCGCGTCTTCCAGGTCGACCAGGTATTCGTCTTCCAGCTTGACGAGTTCGTCCCAGACCTTCTCGGCCGTGGACTCGTCCGGGTAACCGATCACGATCAGGTCACTCATGGCGGAACCTTTCCTCAGTGGTGTAACGCAGGGCTATCCGCCTCGACCCGTTCCGGGCTCACCGGCGGCGTAACCGTGATGGTGTCCAGCACGCCGGTCACGCCCCGGATCTGGCGCACCCTGGACGGCCACGCCAATCGCATCAGGCTGAGCAATCTGCGGGCCCCAGCGCAGCTCGTGGATGACGTCATCCTTGATCTCAGCATCCGTTTTCATCGGCTCACCCCATTCCAGGCGTGCGCTTCGCCGCGCTTCCAGGCTGCGCCAGGCACTGCGGGGACACATCACACGTTCAGGTAGGTCCACCGGCGCACGCCGCCGCACGGCGCCAGGACTACCCGGTCTGAGGATGTGCCCGCCCCCGCGGGCGGGCAGCGTGGAGATAACCCCGCCTGGGGAGCCGGTGAAGCCCGCAGATCCTCAGCAGGAGGTAGCAATGGCAGTCGCAGTCGGCATCGACCTTGGCACCACCAACTCCGTGATCGCGGCGACGGAGGCTGGCAAGCCGACGGTGATACCCAATGCTGAGGGGTCGCGGACAACCCCCTCGGTAGTGGCCTTCACCCCGCAGCGCGAGCGCCTGGTCGGCCAGCTCGCCCGGCGGCAGGCGATCCTGAACCCGAAGGGCACCATCTACTCGGCGAAGCGGTTCATCGGGCGGCGCTATGACGAGGTCACCAGCGAGCTGAACGCCGTGTCGTTTGACGTGGTTCCCGGGCCGGACGGCGCCGTGCGGTTCCAGATCCAGGGCAGGCAGTACGCACCGGAGGAGATCTCCGCCCTGGTCCTCCGCAAGCTCGCCGAGGACGCCTCGAAGTTCCTCGGCGAGAAAGTCACGGAGGCCGTCATCACGGTGCCCGCGTATTTCAACGACGCCCAGCGCCAGGCGACCAAGGACGCGGGCCGCATCGCCGGGCTCGAGGTGCTCCGCATCATCAACGAGCCCACCGCCGCGGCGCTCGCCTACGGCCTGGACAAGAAGGGCAGCGAGACGGTGCTGGTCTTCGACCTGGGCGGCGGCACCTTCGACGTGAGCATCCTCGACATCGGCGACGGGGTGGTCGAGGTACGCGCCACCGCAGGCGACACCCATCTCGGCGGGGACGATTTCGACCGCCGTATCGTGGACTACCTGGCCGACCAGTTCCAGCGGGACAACGGCATCGACCTGCGCACCGACCCGCAGGCGCTGCAGCGGTTGTTCGAGGCGGCGGAGAAAGCCAAGGTCGAGCTGTCCTCGGTCACCCAGACGACGATAAGCCTGCCGTTCATCACCGCCGACGCCTCGGGGCCCAAGCATCTCAACACGACGCTGATGCGGTCGACTTTCGACCAGATCACCGCCGATCTCGTCGAGCGCACCACCGGGCCGGTCAAGCAGGCCCTGGCCGATGCCAGGCTGACGGACTCCGACATCGACGAGGTGATCCTGGTCGGCGGGGCCACCCGGATTCCGGCGGTGCAGAACCTGGTCCGGCGGCTGACCGGCGGCAAGGACCCGAACATGACCGTCAACCCGGACGAGGTCGTCGCCCTGGGCGCGGCGGTGCAGGCCGCTGTGCTCAAGGGCGAGGTCAAGGACGTGCTGCTGCTGGACGTCACCCCGCTGTCGCTCGGCATCGAGACCCTCGGCGGGGTGATGACCAAGGTGATCGAGCGCAACACCACGATCCCGGCCCGCCGCACGGAGGTGTTCAGCACGGCGGAAGACAATCAGTCTGCGGTCGACGTGGTGGTACTGCAGGGCGAGCGGGAACGCGCCGCGGACAACCGGGTCCTCGGCCGGTTCCGGCTGGAGAACATCCGGCCCGCACCGCGGGGCATGCCGCAGATCGAGGTCACCTTCGACATCGACGCGAACGGGATCCTGAACGTCTCTGCCCGGGACAAGGACACCGGGGCCGAGCAGCGCATCACGATCAGCGGGACCTCCAACTCTGGACCAGTCCGAGGTCGAACGGATGATCAAGGACGCCGAGCAGCACCGCGACGAGGACCGCCGGCTGCGCGAGCTGACCGATGCCCGCAACGAGCTGGATAACGCGGCCTACCAGGTCGAGCGCGTGCTGGCCGAGCGCGGCGACTCGCTGCCCGTGCACGAGAAGGCCCGGGCCGAGAACCTCGCGGCTGAGGCCCGCCAGGCGCTCAAGGAAGAGGCGCCGCTGGACCGGCTGAAGACCCTCTCCGCCGAGCTGCAGCAGGTCTACCAGATCCTGGGCGCGTCAGCGACAGGTCCCGCCCCGCAAGCCGAGCCGGAGGTCCCGCCCCCCAGCGATGACGGGGATGACGTGATCGACGCCGAGTTCACCGCCCATGAGTGAGAGGGCCCGATGAGTGAGCGGGCCGGGAGCGGCGGCGCCTGGCGCGATCCGGGCGCCGTACCGCCCGGTTCGGCGCAGGGTGCCGCGGCCGCCCAGACCGGCGCAGCCGAATGGCACGGCCGAAGACACCGCGATCCCCGAGTTGCTGGCCCGGATCGCCGAGCTGGAGGATCTGCGCCTGCGTGCCCTGGCCGATCTCGATAACCTGCGCAAGAGGTGCGCCGCCCAGGTCAGCCGCGCCGAGGCGGAGACCAGGGCCGCGGTGGCCAGGGAATGGCTGCCGGTCATCGACAACCTGGAGCGCGCGCTGGCGCACTCCACGGCCGATCCGGCCGCCATCATCGACGGCATCCGGGCCGTCCGGGACCAGGCCCTGGGCGTGCTCGCCCGGCTCGGTTTCCCGCGCCGTGACGACCGCGGCGCCATGTTCGATCCGGCCCGGCACGAGGCAATAGCCGCCCGGCCCGACCCGGCCGCCGTGGACGGCTCGGTGGTCGAGGTCATCCGGCCGGGCTATGGCGAAGGGGACCACCAGCTGCGGCCCGCGCAGGTGGTGGTGGCCAGGTCGGGCTGATGGCGTCCGGCAAGGACTTCTACGAGATCCTGGGCGTGCCGAGGAACGCCAGCCAGGACGAGATCCAGCGGGCCTACCGCAAGCTGGCCCGCACCTATCATCCGGACGTCAACTCCGATCCGGCGGCCGAGGAGCGGTTCAAGGACATCTCAGAGGCCTACGACGTCCTGTCCGATCCGCAGACGCGGCGCCGCTACGACGCTTTCGGGGCCGACTTCCGCCAGGTTCCCGAGGACGTGGACCCGGAGACCTGGCGGCGCAGCCAGGCCCGTGCCGGAGCGGGCCGGGCCGAGCGGCCGCGGGACCGGCGGGTTCAGCTTCCGGACCGGCGACGTGGATCTCGAGGATCTGCTCGGCGGTTTCTTCGGTGGCCGGGCCGGGCCGGGGCTGGGGGCCGATTCCCGGTGCCGACCAGGAGGCCGAGCTCGAGCTCACCGTCGAGGAGGCATACCACGGGCGTCCGCAAGTCGGTCACGTTGTCCGGCGACGGCACCCGCCGGACCCTCGATGTCACCGTGCCGGCCGGGGTGACCGACGGGCAGCGGATCCGGCTGGCCGGGCAGGGCGGCCGGGGCAGCGACGGAGCGCCCAGCGGCGACCTGTACCTGGTCGTGCGGATCGCGCCGCACCCCCGATACCGCCTCGACGGGCGTGACCTCTACGTCGATCTGCTGCTCGCGCCGTGGGAGGCCGCGCTCGGCACCTCGGTCGCCGTGGATACCCCGGGCGGCGAGGCCAAGGTAAAGGTCCCGGGGGGTACCTCGAGCGGCAAGCGGCTCCGGCTCCGCGGCCGCGGCCTGCCCAATCCGAAGGGCAAGCCGGGCGACCTGTTCGCGGAGGCAAAGATCATGGTGCCGCCCCGGCTCTCGCATGCCGAGCGGCGGCTGTTCGAGCAGCTGGCGGCCGAATCCGACTTCGATCCGAGGAGGCGGCGGTGAGCTATGCCATCGTCCGCGCCGCACGGCTGAGCCTCGATGAGTTCGCCGCGGTGACCGGCCTGCACCCGGACCTGGTGCGCCGGCTGGTCGCCCTGGGCATCCTCGATGCCAGCCGCGACTCGGCGGGCGAGCTCTGGTTCTCCCGCAGCCAGGTCGCCGCGGTGGCGCGCATGCAGCGCCTCCGTGCGGGATTCGCACTCAACTATGCGGCCATCGGACTGGTCACCGACCTGCTCGACCGGATCACGGAACTCGAAGCGGCCCTGCGGGGGTCGCGACGGCCAGGAGGGTGAACATGGACCCGAGCCACCTGACGCAGAAATCGCAGGAGGCACTGCACGACGCGCAGACGAAGGCTCTTCGTTTCGGGCACACCGAGGTAGACGGTGAGCATCTGCTCCTCGCGCTGCTCGATCAGGCTGAGGGCATCGCGCCGCGGCTGCTCAGCCAGGCCGGCGCGGACCCGGACCGGCTGCGGACAGCGCTGGAGGCCGAACTCGCGAGGCGCCCCCGGGTCAGCGGCCCGGGCGTGAGCCCGGGGCAGGTCAATGTCACGCAACGGCTGGCCCGGCTGCTCGATGCGGCCGAGCAGGAGGCGGGCAGGCTCAAGGATGAGTACGTCTCGGTCGAGCACCTCGTCATGGCGCTGCTCGCCGAGGGCCCGGACACCTCGGCCGGCCGCCTGCTCCGGCAGGAGGGCGTGACCAGGGACGGCTTCCTGCAGGCGCTCACGAAAATCCGCGGCAACCAGCGGGTCACCTCGGCCATGCCGGAGGTCGCCTACGAGGCCCTCGCGAAGTACGGCACGCGACCTCGTCGCGGCCGCGGCCAGCGGCCGGCTCGACCCGGTCATCGGCCGGGACGCCGAGATCAGGCGCGTCATCCAGATCCTGTCCAGGAAGACCAAGAACAACCCGGTCCTGATCGGCGATCCGGGCGTGGGCAAGACCGCGATCGTGGAGGGCCTGGCCCAGCGGATCACCCGCGGCGACGTTCCCGAGGGACTGCGGGACAAGACGATCTTCAGCCTGGACATGGGCTCTCTGGTGGCCGGGGCCAAGTACCGGGGCGAGTTCGAGGAGCGGCTCAAGGCCGTGCTCAGCGAGGTGCGGGCGGCGGAGGGACGCATCCTGCTGTTCGTGGACGAACTGCACACCGTGGTGGGCGCGGGCGCCGCCGAGGGAGCCATGGACGCAGGCAACATGCTCAAGCCGATGCTGGCCCGCGGCGAGCTGCACATGATCGGCGCCACCACCCTGGATGAGTACCGCAAGCGCATCGAGAAGGACGCGGCGCTCGAGCGCCGGTTCCAGCCGGTCATGGTGGACGAGCCGTCCGTCGAGGACGCCGTGTCGATCCTGCGCGGCCTGCGGGAGCGCCTGGAGGTATTCCATGGCGTGAAGATCGCCGACAGCGCGCTGGTCACTGCGGTAACCCTCAGCCACCGGTACATCTCCGACCGGTTCTTGCCGGACAAGGCGATCGACCTGGTCGATGAAGCCTGCGCGATGATCCGCACCGAGATCGACTCCATGCCGGCCGAGCTCGACGAGCTGACCCGCCGGGTGATGCGGCTGGAGATCGAGGAGGCCGCGCTGGCCAAGGAAAGCGACCCGGCGAGCAAATCGCGTCTTGAGGACCTGCGCAAGGAACTGGCCGACCTGAGGGCGCAGGCCGATGCGCTGCGCGCGCAGTGGGAGGCCGAGCGCCAGGCGCTGCGCCGGGTGCAGGCCCTCCGTGAGGAGATGGAACAGGTGCGGCAGGAGGCCGAGCTGGCCGAGCGCAGCTATGACCTGACCAGGGCGGCGGAGCTGCGCCTCGGCCGGCTCCCCGACCTGGAGCGGCGGCTGCACGCTGAGGAGGAGCAGCTCGCGGCCCGGCAAGGCGGCGAGCGGCTGCTGCGCGAGGTCGTCACCGAGGAGGAGATCGCCGCGATCGTCTCCCGGTGGACCGGCATCCCGGTCAGCCGCCTGCAGGAGGGAGAGCGGGAGAAACTGCTCCGTCTCGACCAGATCCTGCACGAGCGGATCGTGGGCCAGGACGAGGCGGTCCAGTTGGTCGCGGACGCCATCATCCGGGCCAGGTCGGGGATCAAGGATCCGCGCCGGCCGATCGGGTCGTTCATCTTCCTCGGCCCCACCGGCGTGGGCAAGACGGAGCTGGCCAAGTCGCTGGCGGCGGCCCTGTTCGACACCGAGGAGAACATGGTCCGCATCGACATGAGCGAGTACCAGGAGCGGCACACGGTCAGCCGCCTGGTCGGCGCGCCGCCCGGGTATGTCGGCTACGAGGAGGGCGGGCAGCTCACCGAGGCGGTCCGGCGCAAGCCCTACTCGGTGGTGCTGTTCGACGAGGTGGAAAAGGCGCACCCGGACGTCTTCAACACGCTGCTGCAGGTCCTCGACGACGGGAGGCTCACCGACGCGCAGGGGCGCACCGTGGACTTCCGCAACACGGTCATCATCATGACCTCCAACATCGGCTCGGAGTGGCTGACGGCGGACGCGACGTCGGATGGCGAGATCAAGCCCGACGCCGGCGAGCGCGTGATGGCGGAGATGCGCGGGCACTTCAGGCCCGAGTTCCTGAACCGGCTGGACGACATCGTGCTGTTCAAGCCGCTCACCCAGGCGGAGATCGAGCGGATCGTCGATCTCATGCTGGATGACGTGCGGGCCAGGCTCGCTGAGCGCCGGATGGAGCTGGAGATCGAGGAGGATGCCCGGCGCTTCATCGCCCAGCAGGGCTTCGACCCCATCTACGGGGCGCGGCCGCTGCGCCGGTTCATCGCCCGGGAGGTCGAGACCCGGATCGGGCGGGCCCTGCTGGCCGGCGAGGTCCGCGAGGGCGCAGTCATCCTGGTCGGCTACAGCGACGGCGAGCTGACCGTCAGGTATGAGAATCAGTCATGACCGAGACGAGCCGATCCAGGGCAGCTGAGCTGGTCAGATGCCCGCACTGCGGGCGCCGGAACCGGGTGCCCGCGGCCGCCGAGGGGATACCGCGCTGTGGCAACTGCCACCAGCCGCTGCCGTGGATCGTCGACGCCGGGGACGACACGTTCGCGGAGGTCGCGGAGGCCGCGTCGCTGCCCGTCATCGTCGACATGTGGGCACCGTGGTGCGGGCCGTGCCGGATGGTGAGCCCGGCGCTCGCCCAGCTGGCCACCGACATGGCCGGCCGGGTCAAGCTGGTGAAGGTCAACGTGGACGAGTCGCCCAAGCTGCAGCAGCGCTTCAGCGTGCAGGCCATCCCGACGCTGATGGTGCTGAAGCAGGGACAGCTGGTGGCGCGCCGGGCGGGCGCCGCGCCCGTCACCGACCTGCGGGACTGGGCCGAGAAGGCAATCAGGGAATGACCGGCACGCGATGAAGGTGCTGCTGTCCCGCTGGCAGTTCGGCGTCACGATCACCTATCACTTTCTGTTCGTGCCGCTCACCATCGGCCTGGCCCTGCTGGTCGCGGTGATGCAGGTGCTCGCCGCAGTGTGGCTCTCGGCGGGCGGCTCGCACGGCCCGGGCGGCGTGGGCGCCGCGGTGCCGATCGGCCTGGCCGTCGGGTGCGGGCTGGCTTTCGCCGCGTCCGGGGGGCTGGTCCTGGCCAGCCGGGCCGGCTTCGCGTTCGGGCTGAGCACGCTGGGGATCGTGGCCGCCGTCGCCGCCATCTTCACCGCGCTGTTCCCCCGGGTGATGGTCTCGAGTGGCCCCGGCCCGGCGCTGACCGTCTGGAGCGCCGCCTCGGCGCACCAGACGCTGCTGGTGATGACCGTGATCGCGATCTTCGTGCCCTTCGTGCTCGCCTACCAGGGCTGGAGCTACTGGGTGTTCCGGCAGCGGCTGACCCGGCCCGCCGGGCAGCCCGGCCCCTCCCCCGGGGCCGGCGCACCGCGACCAGCCGCCGCGCCGGGCCTGTCGCAGCCGGGCCTGTCGCAGCCGGGGCTGTCGCAGCCGGGCCCTTCGCCCCATCACGGCCGGTAGGGTGGTGGCCCAGGCTGCCCCGTCGCGGACCGCGCTGGTCCGCCGGGCGCGCCGGATCAACCGGGAGCTGGCCCGGCTGTACCCGGATGCCCGGATCGAGCTGAACTTCAGCTCTCCGCTCGAGCTGCTGGTGGCGACGATCCTGTCGGCCCAGACCACGGACCGGGGGGTCAACGCGGTCACCCGGGTGCTGTTCGCCCGGTACCGCACCGCCGCCGACTATGCCGCCGCGGACCGCGCGGAGCTTGAGGAGATGATCAGGCCGACGGGGTATTTCCGGGTCAAGGCGAAGACCCTGATCGCCCTCGGCCAGGCGTTGTGCGAGCGCTTCGGCGGTGAGGTCCCGGACACCCTGGACGAGCTGGTCACCCTGCCCGGTGTCGGCCGCAAGACCGCCAACGTGGTGCTCGGCGATGCCTTCGGCAAGTCGGCCCTCACGGTGGACACCCACGTCGCCCGGCTGGCGCGGCGGTTTGGCTGGACGGCGCAGACCGACCCGGACAAGATCGAGCAGGACGTCGCCGCGCTGCTGCCCCGGCAGGAGTGGACTGCCGCCTCGCACCGGATGATCTGGCACGGCCGCCGGGTCTGTCATGCGCGCCGGCCGGCCTGCGGCGCCTGCGGGATCGCCCGGCTGTGCCCGTCCTTCGGCGCGGGCCCCACCGATGAGGAGACCGCGCGGAAGCTCGTCAAGACCGGGCCGTTCTCCTGACCGCGGCCACCCTGCTGCTGGCGGCCCCGCCGGGCCACTCGCGGCGCGCTCGTACCCAGGGGGCACGATGACCAGCCTGATCGAGCACATCCTCACTCTCAGCGGATGGGTAGCGCTGCTGATCGTTTTCGCCGTCCCCGCTCTTGAGTCGTCCGCGTTTCTCGGCTTCGTCTTCCCCGGGGAGACGGCACTGATACTCGGCGGGGTGCTCGCGTCTTATGGCCGGGTGAGCCTGTGGGCGGTGCTCATCGCCGGGATCTCCGGGGGCGGTGATCGGCGACTCGGTGGGCTACCTGGTCGGCCGGGAGTACGGCCTGCGGATCCTCCAGGCCAGGCCGCTGCGCCGCGTCCTGAAGCCCGAGCGCATCAAGCGGGGCCAGGACTACCTGGCCAGACGGGGCGGCCGGGCGGTCTTCTTCGGCCGGTTCACCGCCGCCCTGCGGGTCCTGGTCCCGGGCCTGGCTGGCATGGCGCGGATGCGCTACCGGGTCTTCCTGCCCTTCAACGTGGCCGGCAGCGCCATCTGGGGCGCGACGATGATCCTGCTCGGCTACCTCGCGGGCGCGAGCTGGAAGCAGGCCGCGCATTACGCCACCCAGGTCGGCATCGGTCTTTTCCTGGTCGTGGTGCTCACGCTCATCGCCGGGCACCTGCTGCGGACGGCCCGTGACCCGGAGAGCTGGGCCGGGCGCCAGGTAGCGCGGCTGGCCGCCAGCCGCCCGGCGGCCTGGCTGCGCGGGCGCTTCCCGGGCCAGCTGCGGTGGCTCGCCGCCCGGTTCCAAGCCGGCATCCCTACCGGCTTCGCGCTGACCGTCGCCGTCCTCACGCTCGCGGCATGCGCCTGGTCGCTGGGATCACTGACGTTCAGCGTCGTGCACCACATCAACAGCGCCCGTTTCGACCCGCGGGTCCTGGCCTTCTTCGTCGGCCACCGCACGCCGTGGCTCACCAGCCTGGCCAGGGCGCTCACCTGGCTCGGCTCGGGCTTCGTGCTCTGGCCGGTGGTGATCGCCGCGGCGCTGGGCCTGTAGCGGTGGCGGCGCCAGTGGCTGCCGGCGGTCCTGCCCGCACTGGCGCTCGCGGGGGCCGCGGCGTGGTCCTTGCTGATCAAAGTCCTGGTCGGACGGGCCCGGCCGTCGGCCGGGGACTGGCTCGGCTCTTTCGACGGCTGGTCCTATCCCTCCCAGCACGCGGCACAGGCCCTCGCTGCCTGGGGCATGCTGGCCCTGATGGTGATGGCAGGCCGCTCGCTGCGGGCGCGGACCCTGCTGATGACGGGCGCTGCCCTGATCGCGTTGGTGGTCGGGCTGACCCGGCTCTACCTCCCCGCGCACTGGATGACCGACGTGCTGGCCGGCTGGGCACTCGCTGGAGTGTGGGGCGGCCTGCTGATCATCCCCTATCTCTTCGTGCAGCAGGTGGTGACCGCCCCCGCTGAACGGGAAACGCACCCAGCGGGAGCAGCGTAGGCCAGGTCAGTTCACCCGGCCTGGCCGGAGCTGGGCCGCGTGCTGGCCTGCCCGGCCGCGTGCCGGCCCGCCCGCCGGCCGAAGAACGACCCCTCGCCGAGCTGGGTGCCTGAGCCGTAACCCTTGCCGTCCTGGGCGATGTTGGACGCGCACGCTCCGGCTGCGTACAACCCCGGGATGACCGAACCGTCGGGGCGCTGTACTTGTGCGTCCACGGTGGTGCGCAGGCCGCCGAGGGTGAAACCGGCGTAGAGCGCATGGCCGAGCCGCAGGTCGAAGACCGCCCACGGGCCGCGGTCCTGGGCCGCCAGCCACTCGGCGCTCTTGCGGAAGTCCGGATCCGCGCCGCGGGCGGCATGGTGGTTGTACCGGGCCAGTGTCTTCTCCAGCGACCCGGCTGGCAGGCCGAGCCCCCGCTCCATCTCGGTCACGGTCTCGTAGCCGTCGAGGAACGGCACCAGCGGCATCTGGGGGTGCGCCACGTGCGCGCTGTTGACGATGAGGTACGCCGCGCTGTCGCTCTGTTCCATCACGAACTGCGAGGTCCGTGCGTGGTAGGAGTCTTCGGCCACGAAACGCTGACCACGGGAGTTGACGATGAGACCGGTGATCAGCACCGCGGGAGGGTAGACGGGTGCGGTGATGAACGGCTCGTCCATATGCCTGACATCAGCGCCCGCGGCCATCCCGAGCCGGATGCCGAGCCCGTCGTCGTCGGGGCTTGTTCAAGTCGATGCCGCCGGTGCGGGTGGCGCCGATCCGGGACGGCAGGGGCAGCCGGTGATGAGCTTCCTGCGCTCGCTGCCGCCACCAGTGTTCATCCCGCTCGCCATCGTGCTCTTCGGCATCGGCAACGTCATGACAGTGTCGTCATCACGATCGTCTGCGTCTGGCCCATCGCCCTCAACACGCAGGACGGCCTGGCCAGCATCGACCAGACCGTCATCGAGACGGTCCGTTCCTATCACCTGCGCCCGCTGGACCGGCTGCGGTACGCCTACCTCGCCGCGGTCAGCCCGCGCATCTTCACCGGGCTGAGGACCAGCCTCTCGCTGGCGATCCTCATGCTGGTCGTGGCCGAGATGCTCGGCAGCACCAACGGGATCGGCTACTTCGCCCTCCACGCCGAGGAAACCTTCGCGATCAACGACATGTGGGCCGGGATCCTGCTGCTCGGCATCCTCGGCTACCTGCTCAACGTGGCATTCGAACAACTCGAGCGCCGGGTCCTGCGCTGGTACTACGGGCAGCGGGCGCTCCTGCAATGATGGGGCGCCCAGGAGCGGGATTTTCCCATCGAGCCCTAGAGACTTCGGTTGTAGTGATCTTGGATAAATGTGCCGGGCGGCAGCCGCGACTTCGCCGACAACTTCGTATTCGCGTGCAACGCCACCCCGGCGGACGCCCCAGCGCTCGGCAGCCGTCCTGACCAGCAGGGACCGTGTACCGCTTCAAACCTGTCACATGGTGGGCACCTGCGGCTTCATGATCCTCGTTCCGCTCGCGCGGGTGTCAACGGCACGGTCGTCGTCGGGCGCGCATCGGGCGATGCCTGATGCGGGCTGGCGTGTTGTAGTGCACCTGATACTCAGTCAGGACGGCGCGCAGATGTTGCTCGGCGATAATCAGCAGACGGTCCAGGACCTCACAGCGGGTGCCGACGAGGCGTTCGCAGGGGACTGCGCGGGATCATCACGGCTTCGACGTCCGCGCTAGCAAGTCCGTCCCAGGCCAGCATCCGGTCGGAGCGGGCAAGCAGGGCAAGCCAGCCAAAGACGCGGACAACCGCCAGGTAGGCCAGTCGTACTGTCACGGGTACTGAAAGTGCCCGAACCTGGCAGGCCGCCGCAGCCAGATACCTGGCTTGACGATCCCTCATGCGCAAGGGAAGGCCAGGTCAGCGGCAGTGACACGATTCTGGGCACCCACCGGCTCTCATCGGCCGTACGCTGCCGTCGTGGGCGGGTCCGGGGACCAGGCGGGCTGTGTGCCAGCCGCGGCTGCGGTAGAGGGCCGGGAGGAAAAAATTGGCCGGTCAGGTGCCATATAGCCGTCCCGGGTGTTTTGCGTCTGGGACACCCGCGAGGAACAGCGCCTAGCAACCATCGCCTGGATCGCAATGGCAGGAGTTTGAGTGTTTGGGTTCCTGTAGCGGCTGGTCAGGGTCCTCAGTCGTCCCCTGATGCAGACGGTGTGAGTGTGCCGGCGCTGGTTCGCCATGCGGTGCCGTCAGTGCCGGGTTCGGCGACGCCTGCTGCTTCCAGGCGGCGCAGGGCGCGTTCGGCGGCGGTTCGGCTCAGCCCCGTGTGTCCCATCACGCCCTTGGCGGTGATGTAGGCGGTGCCGCCGCCCTGGTGGTAGCCCATCTGATGGTCCCGGACAGCATTGTCACAGGCCAGCGCCATGGCGGCGAAGGTGATGAGGCAGTCTCGGTCGGCGAGGACAGATAGGTGCCGCCACGGCTACACCAGCGCCACCCACCCCGGCCCAAACCGGCCGAAGAATCTCTACGTCCGCGAGGACCAGATCCTGCCCCGGCTGGCCGCCCTGGCCATCCTGCACACGGGCGGCGGTCACGCCCCACGCGGCAGAAAGCGCGCACACGCGCAGACCACAGCCCCCGCCCAGGCAGCGCACCTGATCGACCGGCTGCGGGACGTCGGCGTCAGCCTCATCTACGACCCAGCCACGAAAACGTTGCGCACCGACGCCAGCGATGCCGTCGCCCGCAGCGTCGGCTGACTCCTCAGCGCCGCGAGCAGGTCAGAAAGGAGGCTGAATCAGCAGGCACAGCGCCCGCCGTCGGCCAAGGCCGGGCCCGGGTGACGATGCTGCATGCGCGAATTCGCCCGGTTATGGGGTTTTCCTGTGTCCGAGGGGGGACTTGAACCCCCATGCCCCTTTCGGGGCACTAGCACCTCAAGCTAGCGCGTCTGCCTATTCCGCCACCCGGACGTGGGCCAGGCCACAGGGATCGCCTGGGCTGGCGCCTCACGATAGCAAATCCGGCCCGTTCCGGCGAAGCGACTGACGGCCCGCGCCACCTGCTCAACGCTACCTGGCTGGCCCGCCCCGGCCCGCCGCGCGCCCTCCACCCCGGCCTGCACCAGGGTTCCTCGCCGGGCCCAGGCGGCGTAAGTGCGACGATGGGGCGATGACGCAGAACGCAGCCCCCGGCAGCACCCCAGGCAGGTCCGCGCAGGACGAGGTGGCCACCCTGTGCAGCGACCTGATCAGGATCGATACCACTAACCGGGGCGACAACTCCGGCCCTGGGGAACGCCAGGCCGCCGAACACGTCGCCGGGCTGCTCGCCGACGTCGGCCTCGAGCCGGCCATCTTCGAGTCTGGCCCGGGCCGGGCCAGCGTGGTCACCCGCATGACGGGCGAGGATCCCTCCCGGCCCGCGCTGCTGATCCACGGCCACCTGGACGTGGTCCCCGCCGACGCGGCCGACTGGCAGGTCCACCCGTTCTCCGGGGAGGTCTCCGGCGGCTGCGTCTGGGGCCGCGGCGCCGTGGACATGAAGGACATGGACGCGATGACCCTGGCCGTGGTCCGCCAGCGGATGCGGGAGGGCCGCCGCCCGCCGCGCGACGTGGTGCTGGCGTTCCTGGCCGACGAGGAGGCGGGCGGCTCATACGGGGCCCGCTGGCTGGTGGACAACCATCCTGGCCAGTTCGAGGGGGTCACCGAGGCGATCGGGGAGGTCGGCGGGTTCAGCGTCACGCTGGCCGGCCGCCGGCTCTACGCGATCCAGATCGCCGAGAAGGGCATGGCCTGGCTGCGGCTGACCGCCCGCGGCACCGCCGGGCACGGCTCCATGCTGCAGCCGGACAACGCGATCACCGAACTGGCCGAGACCGTCGCCCGGATCGGCCGCCACGAATGGCCGCTGCGGCTGACCCCCGCGGTCGAGGAGTTCATGGCCGCGGCCTGCGCGGCGTTCGGCATCGAGTACACGCCCGAGGCGCTGCCGCAGATCCTGGACAAGGTCGGCTCCATGTCCCGGCTGACCGGGGCCACTCTCCGCAACACCCTGAACCCCACCGTTCTTAACGCTGGTTACAAGGTCAATGTCGTTCCCCAGGTCGCTTCGGCCGACGTGGACGGCCGCTTCCTGCCGGGATACGAGGAGGAGTTCTTCGCCGAGGTGGACAGCCTGCTCGGGCCGCATGTCAGCCGCGAGTTCATCCACCATGACATCGCCCTGGAGACCACGTTCGACGGCGACCTGTGCGACGCCATGACCGCCGCGCTGCTCGCCGAGGACCCGGAGGGGAAGGTCATCCCGTACTGCCTGTCCGGCGGCACGGACGCGAAGTCGTTCAGCCGGCTGGGCATCCGGTGCTTCGGCTTCGCCCCGCTGCAACTCCCCGCCGACCTGGACTTCTCCGGCATGTTCCACGGCGTGGACGAGCGGGTCCCGGTGGCCGCCCTCCAGTTCGGCACCCGCGTCCTGGACTCCTTCCTCGACCGCTGCTGACGCTGCCGCGGCCGGGCCGCGCGGACCGCGCCGCGCGGCCCAGCCGGCGGCGGCAGAGTTCTCGCGAAATCCTGTCATGACACGTTGGGTAGTGTTATGGTTACGCATTGTGTGAGGACGACTACTGCGGGAGCAGAACCCCTGCCGCATACCCCGCAGCGCCGGACTCGCGCAGCACCGGTTGCGACGAGGAATGTCGCCCCGAAGTTCCAGGACCGGGCAGCGACCAGGGGCCGCACGTGGGAGGCCGCCGCAGACGCGGGCCGATCACGACGCGGTCAGGCCCTTCCGGCACCGGACCTCGGAAGATCGCCGTGGCCGGCGCGGCTGGCGCGCCGCTCATGCGGCCGCGGCCAGTGGCAGCTGCCCCCCGCAGCGCCCCCGCTGGCCGCGGCCGCAGTGGCGCGTTCCAGGCCGGGGCCGGCCCGGTCCACGGCGGCCGCCGGACGGCGCACCGGGCAGTACCGCCTCGCAGGCCGGGGGCGCGGACTGGCTGCCCAGAACCCCCGGATCGCCTTCCTGGTGGTCAAAGGGTCAGTACGGGGCGTATGATCGGCCGGCGCAGGGTTGCGTGCCTGCTGCCGTCTGCATTCAGCCGGAGCCGGGCAAGTTCCCAGTCCCCGTACTCCGCGTGATCGGTCAGTATCCGCCGTGCGGCGTCCCGTGACGTTCCACGCGGCAGGTAGAGCACGAGGTAGGTGTACTCAGCCATCACCTTTTATTGTGCGCCGCTTCAGCGGTGGTTCAATCGGCGGTGAGGAAATAATCGCCGGCCCGCCTGTCCGAGGGCGGATCGCGGTGGGTAGGGGAACACCCGTGCCACGGCTGGGAGTTGAGGTAGGCGGGACCGCAGAACCAGAACGGGATGCGGAGGTTGACCGGGCAGGGACAGTCAGGCTGGGGGGTTGAACGGGGAACGCCTGATCCCGCACAGTCAAGGCAGCGCGGTCGATGAGGATCGCGGGGCCGCCGGGACGGGGAGCACTGACACCCGGACGGGCATGGCCGGGCCGCGGGGACGCGGCTGGTAAGCCGGACGAGTTGAGGACGAAGACACGGGCCGGGCAGAGGCACCGGGCTAGAAGGTGAATGCGTGGCAGCAAGGACAGGCACCGTCGCGAAGAAGGCGAAGAACGGCGGCCGCACCGCGGGCAGCGGCGGCGGTCCCGTGCGCCTGGTGATCGTCGAGTCACCCGCCAAGGCGCGGACCATCGCGGGGTACCTCGGCCAGGGCTACGTGGTGGAGTCCAGCATCGGCCATATCCGCGACATGCCCGACAAGGCCGCGGAGATCCCGGAGAAGTTCCGCAAGGAGCCGTGGGCCCGGCTCGGCGTGGATGTGGATCACGGCTTCGAGGCGCTCTACGTCGTCAACGCGGACAAGAAGAGCCAGGTGTCCAAGCTCAAGTCGCTGCTGAAGGACGCCGACGAACTGCTGCTCGCCACTGATGAGGACCGCGAGGGCGAGGCCATCGCCTGGCATCTCCTCCAGGAGCTCAAGCCCAAGGTGCCGACCAGCCGGATGGTGTTCCACGAGATCACCCCGGAGGCGATCGCCCGCGCCGTCGCCAACCCGCGGGAACTCGACCAGGGCCTGGTCAACGCGTACCAGACCCGGCGGGTGCTGGACCGGCTCTACGGCTACGAGGTCTCCCCGGTGCTGTGGAAGAAGGTCATGCCGCGGCTGTCCGCCGGGCGGGTCCAGTCCGTGGCGACCCGGCTGGTCGTGGCCCGGGAGCGGGAGCGGATCGCGTTCCGCACCGCCCGGTACTGGGACCTGCAGGCCACCTTCGCCCGCACGGACGAGGCGGCCGGTGCCGACGTGAACGCCTTCCCGGCGACGCTCGTCGCCGTGGATGGCCGCCGGGTGGCGCAGGGCCGCGACTTCGCCTCGACCGGCGAGCTGCGCAACGCTGACGTGCTCTACCTGGAGGGCGTCCCGCAGGACGGCAGCACGGACGGGCAGGCCGCGCCGGTCCCCGCCGGGGTCGTGCACCGGCTGTCCGCCGCGGATCTCGCTGACCGGCTGCGCGGCGCGGACTTCTCGGTCAAGTCCGTGGAGCGCAAGCCGTACCGGCGTTCCCCGTACGCGCCGTTCCGCACCACGACGCTGCAGCAGGAGGCGTCCCGCAAGCTCGGGTTCTCGGCCAAGTACACGATGGGCGTGGCCCAGCGGCTGTACGAGAACGGCCACATCACCTATATGCGGACCGACTCCACGACGCTGTCGCAGACGGCCATCGACGCGGCCCGCCGCCAGGCCCGCGAACTGTACGGGGCGGAGTACGTCCCGGACGCACCCCGCGTCTACGCCAGCAAGGTGAAGAACGCGCAGGAGGCGCACGAGGCCATCCGCCCGGCCGGCGACTCGTTCCGCACGCCCGCCCAGTCCCGCCTGTCCGGCGATGAGCTGCGGCTGTACGAGCTGGTCTGGAAGCGCACGGTCGCCTCGCAGATGAAGGACGCCACCGGGGAGTCGGTGACGGTCCGGGTCAGCGGCCGGTCCACGGCCGGCGAGGACGCCGAGTTCGGCGCCTCCGGCAAGATCATCGGCTTCTACGGGTTCCTGAGGGCTTACGTCGAGGACGCGGACGACGACGCGGACCGGGACGACCGGGAGCGCCGCCTGCCGCCGCTGGCCGAGGGCGACCCGCTGGCCGCACTGGACCTGGCCGCGGCCGAGCACGCCACCCGGCCGCCGGCCCGCTACACCGAGGCGACCCTGGTCAAGGAGCTGGAAGACCGGGAGATCGGCCGCCCATCGACGTACGCGAACATCCTCGGCACGATCCTGGACCGGGGGTACGTGTTCAAGAAGGGCACCGCGCTGGTCCCCTCGTTCCTCGCCTTCGCCGTCGTCACCCTGCTGGAGCAGCACTTCAGCCAGCTGGTGGACTACGACTTCACGGCCCGGATGGAAGACGCCCTGGACGCGATCGCCCGCGGCGAGGCGGCCCGGGTGCCCTGGCTGCGCCGGTTCTACTTCGGCGCCGACGGCGAGGAGGGCCTCAAGGAACTGGTCAGCGACCTGGGGGACATCGACGCCCGCGAGGTCAGCTCGTTCCCGCTGGCCGGCACCGACATCGTGGTCCGGGTCGGCCGGTACGGCCCCTACCTGGAGCGCGGCGACCAGCGGGTCAACGTGCCCGAGGGGATGGCGCCCGACGAGCTCACCCCGGAGAAGGCCGAGGAACTGTTCGCCCAGCCCAGCGGGGATTTCCCGCTCGGCGCGGATCCGGCCACCGGCCGCGAGATCGTCGCCAAGGCGGGCCGGTTCGGCCCGTACGTGACCGAGGTGCTGGCCGACGGCGAGACCGGCAAGCCGCGCACCGCCTCCCTGTTCAAGTCGATGTCGCTGGACACGGTGACGCTGGACGACGCGCTGCGGCTGCTCACCTTGCCCCGCACCATCGGTGAGCTGGACGGCGAGCCGATCACCGTTCAGAACGGCCGGTACGGGCCCTACGTCAAGAAGGGCAGCGACAGCCGTTCGCTGGAATCCGAGGAGCAGCTCTTCACCCTCACCCTCGCCGAGGCGAAGGAGTTGTTCGCCCAGCCGAAGGCCCGGGGCCGCGGCCGGGCAGCGGCGGCGCCGCCGCTGCGTGAGATGGGCGAGGACCCGGCCAGCGGGCGCCTCATCGTGGTCAAGGAAGGCCGCTGGGGGCCGTACGTGACCGATGGTGAGACCAACGCCTCGCTGCGCCAGGGCGATGCGGTGGAGTCGCTGACCCCGCAGCGCGCGGCGGAACTGCTCGCCGAGCGGCGGACGGCGGCGCCGTCCGCCCCGCGCCGCCGGGCCGCGGCCAGGAAACCGGCCTCCGGCGCGGCGGCGAAGAAGCCGGCCGCCGGCAAGTCCGCGGCCGGCAAGTCCGCGGCCAGCAAGGCGGCCGCAAGCAAGAACGGTGAGCCCACGCGGAGCCGTTCAGCCAGCCGCGTGCCGTGATCCCGGCCCGCCCACCCGTACCTGACGGACATTTCGCGAGCTTGCAGTCGGCGCGACTACCCCCCTTGTGGATACCCTAAACGGCGTGAACTTCCGATCCCCTTCCCCTGATGGACGCCGCGGGGCCAGCGTGCTGTCCATCAGGCCGTTCCGCCGGCTATGGATCGCGACATCGCTGTCCAGCCTGGGGGATTGGCTCAGCCTGGTCGCGCTCGCCTCGCTCGCGTCCTCGCTGGCCGGCAACGGTGCCGCCGCGCAGTACAGCGCCGTGGGCGGGGTCTGGCTGTCCTCGCTGCTGCCGGCCCTGGTGCTCGGCCCGCTGGCCGGCGCCGTCGCGGACCGGCTGGACCGCCGGATCAACATGATCGTGGGCGACGTGCTGCGCGCGGTCCTGTACCTGACTATCCCGCTGGACCTGTCGATCCACTTCGCTAACCCGCTGACCTGGATCTACGTAGTGCAGTTCGTCGCGTCCTGCGCGTCGCTGTTCTGGACGCCCGCCAAGGACGCCTCGGTGCCGAACCTGGTCCCGCCGGACAAGCTGGAGCAGGCCAACCAGTACAGCCTGTTCACGACGTACGGCACCGCCCCGGTGGCCGGGCTCATATTCAGCGTGCTCTCGCTGGTCTCCAGGGCGCTCGAATCCATCTCGCATTACTTCACCACGAACCCGGTGAACCTGGCCCTGTACTTCAACACGGCGACCTTCGTGGTGTCCGCCCTGACCATCTATGCGCTGCGGGAGATCCCGAAGCGGCAGTTCAGCGCGCATATCTCGGCACCGTCGGTGGCGAAGACCATCTGGGAGGGCTGGCGGTTCATCGGCCGGACCGCCGTGGTGCGCGGGCTGGTCATCGGGATGGTGGGCGCGTTCGCGGCCGGGGGTGTGGTGGTCGGGCTGGGCCAGCCGTACATCACGCACACCCTGCACGGCGGCAACGCGGGCTGGGGAGTCGTGTTCGCCGCGATCTTCGTGGGGCTGGCCGGCGGGATGTTCCTCGGCATGCGCATCATGTCCGGGTTCAGCCGGCGGCGGCTGTTCGGGCTGAGCATCGCCGCCTCGGCCATCCCGCTCGCCCTCATCGCGCTCATCCCGAACCTGGTCGTGGTGGTGGTGCTGGTCGTGCTGCTCGGCGCGTGCGCCGGCGTGGCCTACGTGACCGGGTACACGATCGTCGGCCGGGAGGTGGACGACGACACCCGGGGCCGCACGTTCGCGTTCCTGTACTCCGCCATCCGGGTCATCCTGTTCGCGGTGATCGCGGTGGCGCCGTTCGTCGCGGCCGGGCTCACCGCCCTGGTCCGCAGCGCGTCCGGCACCGGGAACCTGCACCTCGCCCACGTCAGCTACCAGGGCATCGGCTACAACCTGGTGATGCTGCTGGCCGCGGCCATCGCGGTCTGGGTCGGCGTGCTGTCCTACCGGCAGATGGACGACCGCCGGGGCGTGCCGCTGCGCGAGGACCTGGCGGCCGCCGTCCGCGGCGAGAAGTTCCAGCCGGCCCCGGCCCCGGGGGAGCGCCCGGGCACGTCAACGGCTACGAGCCGCCGCCGGGGCGGCACGGGATGTTCATCGCGCTGGAAGGCGGTGAGGGCGCGGGCAAGACCACCCAGGCCCGGCTGCTCGCCATCTGGCTGCGCGACCAGGGCTACGACGTGATCAACACCCGGGAGCCCGGGGCCACCAAGGTGGGCATGCGGCTGCGCGCCGTGCTGCTCGACACCGCCCACACCGGCCTGTCCGCCCGCGCCGAGACCCTGCTCTACGCGGCCGACCGGGCCGAGCATGTGAGCTCGGTGATCCGCCCGGCACTGGAGCGGGGGTCAGTCGTGGTGACGGATCGTTATGTAGATTCTTCTCTTGCTTACCAGGGCGCGGGGCGCAGCCTGCCGGCCGGGGAGGTGGCCGGGCTGAACGACTGGGCCACCGGCGGGCTGGTGCCCGACCTGACCGTGCTGCTGGACATGCCGCCCGCCGCCGGGCTCGGCCGCCGGGCCCGGTCCGCGGACCGGCTGGAGGCCGAGCCGCTCGACTTCCACGAGCGGGTCCGGGCCGGCTTCCTCAGCCTGGCCCGGGCGGAACCGGAGCGGTACCTGGTGCTCGACGCGTCCCAGCCGGCCGACGAGGTGAGCCGGCGGATCCAGGAACGGGTCCGGGAGATCCTGCCCGACCCGGTGCCGCCGATGGCCGAGGCGAACACCGGCAGCATCCCGGCCATCGTGGACTGACGGGAGTCTCCGATGACCGAACTGGAGGCGCCGCCGGCCCCGCCGGTCTACGACGACCTGGTCGGCCAGGAGCGGGTCGTGGCCCAGTTGCGGCGGGCCGCCGCGGCGGCCGCCGCCCTGCTGCGCGGTGAGCGCGCGGCGGGGATGACGCACGCCTGGCTGTTCACCGGGCCGCCCGGCTCCGGCCGGTCGGTGGCCGCGCGGGCCTTCGCCGCCGCCCTGCTGTGCCCGGACCAGGGGTGCGGGCACTGCCCGAGCTGCCATCAGGTGCAGGCGGGCACGCACCCGGACCTGATGCTGGTCCGGCCGGACGGGCTGTCCTACGGCGTGAGGCAGACCCGGGACCTGGTGCTCCGGGCGGCCGGGGCGCCGTCCGGCGGCCGCTGGCAGGTGGTCTTGTTCGAGGATGCGGACCGGGCCACCGAGCAGGCCGCGAACGCGCTGCTGAAGGCGATCGAGGAGCCGTCGCCACGGACGGTGTGGCTGCTCTGCGCCCCCTCCGCGGAAGAACTCGTCACCACGATCCGGTCCCGGTGCCGGCTGGTCACGTTGCGCACGCCACCGCCCGCGGCCGTGGCTGAGGTGCTGGCCCGGCGGGACGGGATCGACCCGTCGCGGGCGCTGGCCGCGGCGCGGGCCGCGCAGGGGCACATCGGCCGGGCCCGCCGCCTGGCCACCGACCCGGATGCCGCGGCGCGCCGCGACGATGTGCTCCGGCTCCCGGTCCGGGTGGTCAGCCTCGGCACCGCGCTGAGCTCGGCCGCGGCACTGGTCAAGGCGGCCGAGCAGGAGGCGGCCGCGGTCTCCGAGGAACTGAACGGCCCGGAGCGTGACGCGCTGCGCAAGGCGTTCGGCGAGGGCTCCACCGGCAAGGGCGTGGCCAAGGCGATGCGGGGGGGCGCCGGGGCGCTCCGCGAGCTTGAGGACCGGCAGAAGTCCCGGGCCACCCGGCTGAAACGCGATGCCCTGGACCGGGCCCTGCTCGACCTGGCCGCGTTCTACCGTGACGTGCTGGCCGTGCAGTTCGGCGCGGATGTGGACCTGGCCAGCGCGGGCCATGAGGACGAACTGCGGCAGGTCGCCGAGGCCAGCACGGCCGAGTCCACGGTGCGCCGGATGGAAGCCATCATGCGGTGCCGGGAACGGCTCGAGGTCAACGTCGCCCCCCTGCTCGCCGTCGAGGAGATGACCCTCGCCCTCCTCTCCGGCTGACCCCCCGGCCTGCGTCTGCAACAGCAGTTAAGTTCCGGACCCCCCAGGGGGGCCGGAACTTAACTGCTAATGGATTCCGCCGGGCGTCAGGCATCGACGAGGTCCCAGCAGTCGCCGTCTTCGTCCCAGCAGTCGCCGGTCGGCGGCGGCGGAGGGGCTGACCCGTTCCGTCGCGGCCGGGGTGCGTCCCGGCTCGTCGGTCGCCAGCACCGTGGCCGGCTGCCGGGGAGCCTGCCTCCGGGCGGGCGGGCAGGAACAGCTCCGTCCCGGCTGGCGCCGGGCCACGGGGCGCGCCGCAGGCCGGTGAGGGCGGTGAGCGCGCCCAGGACCGAGACGCCCGTGATGACGGCCAGGGCCGGCCGGTAGGCGCCCAGGGTGGCCGCGGCCGTGGTGATATGGCTGGCCCCGGCGGCGTCCACCACCGCGGTGACCGCGGCCAGCACGACCGCGCCGCCGACCTGGAACGACGTCTGGAACATGCTGGCGGCCAGGCCCTGCTCCGAGTCGGGCACGCCCGCCGTGGCGGCCAGGCTCAGGGCGGAGAAGCCCAGGCCGAACGCGACGCCGATGAGCACGACCGCCGGGAAGATCACCGTCGGGTAGTCGGGATGGATGCCGACCCGCAGGAACACCAGGTAGCCGGTGACCAGGCTGGCGAAGGCGGCCACGCTGACCCGGACCGGGCCGAACCGCCCGATGATCGCGTCCATCCGGGTGGACAGGGCCACGACGACCAGCCGGCCGGCAGGAACGCCAGCGCGGTCCGCAGCGCCGACCAGCCGGCCAGGCTCTGCAGGTACTGGGTGACCAGGAACTGGAACGACACGTACGAGCCGAACAGGGTCAGCGCGCCGATGTTGGCCCGGGTGAGGCCGCCGGACCGGAACAGGCTGAGCCGCACCAGCGGGTCCGCGCTGCGCTGCTCGATGACCACGAACGCCGCCAGGGCCGCGGCGACGACCGCGAACGAGCCGATGGTCCGGGGCGACGCCCAGCCGGCCTGCTGCGCCTCGACCACGGTGTACACCAGCAGCAGCATCGCGCCGCTGATCGTCACCGCCCCGGGGACGTCGAACCGGCGGCGGTGCCGCGCCCGGCCGCCGCTGGCTGCCTGCCCGGCCTCCTCCGGCGTTTCGCGGGGGATGGCCGGGATGGCCGCGGCCAGCGTGAGCAGCGCGACGGGCGCCGGGACCAGCAGGGTCCACCGCCAGCTCACCTCGGTGAGCAGCCCGGACAGGACCAGGCCGAGGGAGAACCCGCTGGCGCCGAAGGCGGAGTAGACGGAGATGGCCCGGTTGCGCATCGGGCCCTCATGGAACGTGGTGGTCAGCAGGGACAGCCCGGCCGGGGCGGTGAAGGCTGCCGCGATGCCCTTGATGAACCGGGCGGCGATCAGCAGCGCCGGGCTGCTGACCAGCCCGCCGAACAGCGATGCCACGGCGAAGACGGCCAGCGCGGCGAGGAATACGCGGCGCCGGCCGAGCAGGTCGGCGGCCCGGCCGCCGAGCAGCAGCAGGCCGCCGTAGCCGAGCACGTAGCCGCTGACCACCCACTGCAGCGACGAGGTGCTCAGGTCCAGCGCGGTGCGGATGGACGGCAGGGCCACGCCGACCATGGACACGTCCAGGGCGTCGAGGCAGATGGCCCCGCTCAGGACGAGCAGGATGGCCCACAGCCGCGGGCTCCACCGGGCCTGGGTGGCGGGGACGGACGGGGATGAGGTGGAGGCGGCGCGGGGGGCACCCTGCGCCTGGGTTGATGACTCCATGCCCTGAAGCATATGCATGTACATGCAGTAGATGCAAGTGCAATTAATGTAGTTGCATCTACCGTCCGGTAGCGTTATCCTGCGCCTGTGGGTGTGACGCAGTCCAGCCGGGGCGCGGTCCCCGCTGCCGCGCCGGTCCCGGAGCCGGCGGCCGCCGCGGCCCTGGTGCCGCCGGACGGTGAGCCGGTGGTGAGCGCATGGCGGGCCATCGCGGCCAGCCACGCGGCGGCGTGCGCGGCGCTCGAGCACGAACTGGGCCGGCGGCACGGGCTGGGCGTCAGCGAGTTCGAGGTGCTGGACCGGCTGGCTGAGAACGGCGACCGCAAGTTCCGCGCCCAGGAACTCGCGGATGCGGTTCACCTGAGCCAGAGCGCCCTGTCCCGGCTGATCGACCGGCTGGCCGCCCGCGGCCTGGTCGAGCGGTGCCTGTGCGACAACGACCGGCGCGGCATCTTCATCACGCTGACCGAGGCGGGCCGGGAGCGGCACGCCGAGGCGGTGCCCACCCACCGGGAGATCCTCGCGGGTGTGCTGCCCGCCGGGCCTCGTGGTCTCGTGCAGTGCCGCCGAGAACCGCCCCGGGCGTTAGCCCAGTGCCCTTATGCGAAGATTTGCCGCCCACCGGGAGCGGATCGTGTGATCGGCCCGTAACCTGGGGCGGTGGGCATGATGATGGCCGTCAGCTTCGAGCGCTATGGGCGGCTCTACTACCTGGATCCTGGGCCGCACGCGCCGGCGGTGGGGGACAAGGTGCTGGTGCCCACCGACTCCGGCCCGGAGGTCGCCGAGTGCATCTGGGCGCCGCAGTGGGTGGACGACGTGGAGGACCTGCCGGTCTGCGACGGCCCCGCCACGGAGGAGCACCTGGCCCGCAATGAGGCCAACCGCAGCCGCCGGGCGGAGGCCCGGGTCGCGGCGCGGCGGCTGATCCGGGAACACGAGCTGCCCATGAAGGTCATCGGGGTGGACGTGGTGAACTCCCCGGATGTCTACACCATCTACTTCAGCGCGCCGGGCCGGGTCGACTTCCGGGCCCTGGTCCGTGACCTCGCGGCCCGGCTGCACGCGCGGGTCGAACTGCGCCAGATCGGGCCCCGCGACGAGGCACGCCTGCAGGGCGGGATCGGCCCGTGCGGCCGCGACCTGTGCTGCTCGACGTTCCTCAAGGACTTCGAGCCGGTGTCGGTGCGGATGGCCAAGGACCAGGACCTGCCGGTCAACCCGCTGCGGATCGCCGGGGCCTGCGGCCGCCTGATGTGCTGCCTCAAGTACGAGCACCCGCTGTACCAGGACTTCCGCAAGGACGCGCCGTCGATCGGGGAGTCCGTCGAGACCCCGGAGGGCCCCGGCGTGGTGACCGGGCTGAGCGTGCCCGCGGACAAGGTGGTCGTGAAGCTGAACCGGGACGGCAGCAAGTGCGCCTGCCCGAAGGCGAGCGTGTGCGGGTCCCGGAAGGCCTACGAGGAGACCTACGGGGACAAGGCGGGCCAGGCGGCCACCGAGTGACCCGGCGCCGCCTGGCCGCGGGGCTGGCGGCCGCGGCCGTGGCGCTGGCCGGGTGCAGCGCCTCCGGCCACCCGGCCGCCCCGGCGGCCAGCGCCCGGCCCGCGCCCATCGCCGCACCGGCCGGCCCGCCGCCGGCCACCCTCGCGGGCTATTACGCCCAGAAGCTCCGCTGGGTCGCCTGTGACAAGGTCTTCCGGTGCACCCGGCTGCTGGTGCCATTCGACTACTCCCGGCCGGCCGGGCGCCGTTTCTCCCTGCCGGTCATCAAGTTGCCGGCGTCCAATCCAGCCAAACGGATCGGTGCGCTGCTGGTGAACCCCGGCGGCCCGGGGGGATCCGGGGTGAGCTACGCGCTGCAGGCGCGCAGCGAGATCGCCGCGCCGGTGCGGGCCCGGTTCGACATCGTCGGCTTCGACCCGCGCGGGGTCGGGTCCAGCGTGCCGGCCGTGCACTGCCTGACCGGGCCCCAGCTCGACACCTACTTCGCCACCAACGACATGCCGGCCACCGCGGCCCAGCTGGCCACCGTGGTCTCGGAGAGCAGGCTGTTCGCCCGCGGCTGCGAGCGCACCTCCGCTGCGCTGCTGCCCTACGTCGGCACCCGCGACGCGGCCCGGGACATGGACGTGCTGCGGGCCGCCCTGGGCGACGCCAAGCTCACCTACCTCGGCAAGTCGTACGGCACGTACCTCGGCACCTGGTACGCCCAGCTGTTCCCCGGCCACGTGCGGGCCCTGGTGCTGGACGGGGCGATCGACCCCGGGAGCTCTTCGTTGAGCATGAATGTCGCCCAGGCGCGCGGGTTCGAGGTCGCGCTGCGCGCCTTCGTGGCGGACTGCGTGGCGCGGGCCGGCTGCCCGGTCGGCCGGGGCAGCGTGCCGGCCGGGCTGGCGCGCATCCAGGGGCTGGTCAGCCGGGCGGCGGCGCACCCGCTGCGGAACGACCTGGACAGCCAGCGGGCCGATGGGGCGATGCTGCTGAACGGCATCGCGACCGCGCTGTACAGCCAGGCGTACTGGCCGACGCTGCGGCAGGCGCTGACCGCCGCGTTCCGTGGTGACGGCACGGTCCTGGTCGAGCTGGCCAACGCGCTCTATGAGCGCAACGGCAGCGGCCAGTACAGCAACCTGGCCGACGCGAACACCGCGGTAGATTGCCTGGACCGGGCGTGGCCGGCCGGGCTGGCCACGTGGCGGTCCGCCGCGGCGGCCGCCGCGCGAGCGGCCCCGCTGTTCGGCGCGCCGATCATGTGGGGCAGCCTGCCGTGCGCGTTCTGGCCCGTCCGCCCGGCTGCTCGGGTCTCGATCCGCGCGGCGGGCGCGCCGCCGATCCTGGTGGTCGGCAACAAGAACGACCCGGCCACCCCGTACCGGTGGGCCCAGGCGCTGTCCCGGGACCTGGCGTCCGGGGTGCTGCTGGGCTGGGACGGCAACGGGCACACCGCGTACATGATGGGCAGCTCGTGCGTGGACTCGATCGTGAACCGCTACCTGATCTCGCTGGTGGTTCCCCGCAACGGCACCGTCTGCCGGTAACGGGCTGCGGGCCGCACCAGCGAACCGCCGCCACCGGTCCCGCCCCGTGCCCGCCGCTGGGCCGCATGGCCGTCGCGGAGCGCGTGGCCGGCCAGGGCAGCGCCGTCCGTGGCCGTCCAGCGCAGCGCCGTCCGTGGCCGCCCATCGCGCCGCCGTTCCGTTCGTGATCATGAGCTGGGTGTCGTTGCAACGACACCCAGCTCATGATCACAACTCCCGCGCTGCTCGTCCGTGCCGCAGAGCGCCGCAACGCGGACTTGGGGACCGGTAGACTCGTGGGGCCGCCCGCGAGGGTCCGGCTTGCCGCCTTAGCTCAGTCGGTCAGAGCGACGCACTCGTAATGCGTAGGTCATCGGTTCGATTCCGATAGGCGGCTCCCACGTCAGAGGCCCCTTCCGATCATGGAAGGGGCCTTCTTGCTAACAGCGGGGCGCGCTGTCGGCCCCGGTTACGCGGCCTTCACGGCCTCGGCGAAGATGTCCGCGGCGGCGGCCTCGGCGGTGCGGATGACGTGGGCGTAGACCCGGAGGGTGATGGCCGGTTCGGCGTGGCCCAGGCGGGCCGCGACGACGTGGACCGGGGCGCCGGACAGCAAACTGGTCGTGGCGTGGATGTGCCGTAGGTCGTGCAGCCGGGCGTGCGGCAGTTGGTCCTTCGGGCGTGGCGCTTGCTCGGGCCGGTTGTGGGCGTGGATGAGCTTGGTCATCAGCGAGGTAACGGTGTCGGGGTAGACCGGCTCGCCCCAGCCGGTGGTGAACACGTAGCCGTCTTTGTCGCCGTGCCAGGAGTCGCCCGCCTTGAGCTGGTCGGCGGCCTGGTCGGCTTTGTGCTGGTGGAGCACGGCGATGGTCTCGTCATCAATGGACACGACGCGGGTCCGGCCGCTCTTGGTCGTGCCGTCGATGCGCTCGCCCGCGATCACGGCGGTCGACCCGGCGATGGTGATCCTCTTTACCTCCAAGTTGACATCTGGCCAGCCCTTCATGGGGCAATACGACAGGCCCACCGTGAGGACCAAAGCCCATGACCGGCCTGGCATCCCTGGCGATATGGCTGGGGTGGAGGTGGGAACTGTGATCACCGTGCTTACCGTTGATGCAGCACTCCAGCACACCTGCGCGATCTTCCGCGAGCAGGCTGACCGAGGCGATATCACTCCTACCGAGCGTGACCTCCTGACAGACGGCGCCATTCTGCTCGCCATGAACGTCGACGACCTGGCCCAGGATGGCCGCGTCGGCTCGCACTCCGGCTGGCCAGAAGGGGCGCTACCGGGACCGTTCGGGCGGCATGAACGACATGCGGTCGCGGCAGCCGCCTGAACTGACGCATCGTCCAGGCGCTACTCAGTAGCGTGCCCGCTACGTGCCCGATCGGATGAGCAATCGCGGGTAGTCACAGTCACCTGCGGGCAGTGCGCCGAGAGGCCCGCAGGTCATCGAATCTGCAGGTGCAGGTCAGCAACGCCACAGACTTCCTAAGCTGATAGTGCGAGCCCAATTCTCGTCACCGGTGTGGTCCAGGGATAGGCCAGAAGTAGGCGACCGGGGGTGCGGCCCCGGCTGGGCCGACCCGGCGCGGCGAAGATGCACGAGCAGTGGCGCGGCAACAGCCGTTGGATCGTGCTAACGGATTTGCTAACAACGAATCTGGACGATCTCGGACTTAGCTGGAGAGCGCACCCCGACATGCTGGGCCGACGTGATCGGCTGGACGGCCGTGGACGGCTTGAATCCTCCTCGTAATGCGTAGGTCATCGGTTCGATTCCGATAGGCGGCACGATAGGCGGCTCCGATAGGCGGCTCCGTCACAAGAGCCCAGATCCTAAGGGTTCTTCGTACCTGTCCCCGGCTCGCTATCCGTTCGAATGCCGCTCTCGGATGGCTCAGATGCCCCCGTGGTGCCCCCCAACGAGCCGGGCAGCCTGCCACAAGTTGGCATCCACCATGTGGCCGTAGAGGTCCATCGTCATCGCGGCGGTGGCGTGTTTTATATGCGGGTGATCCAGAGGCAGTGACATGGTCGCGTAGCGCGGTCTGTCACCGGCTGGAAGGGAAACCACCCATTGGAGTTCATGCCATGCCTGGTCCGCTCGGCGGCAGACGGCGAGATCCGGAAGATCACGCTCGGGCATCCGCTGCTGGATGACTACCTGGTGTTCGTGGCGGCGCGGGCACGGACCAACACCTGGCTTGCCGTGGCCTACGACTTGAAGGTGTTCTTCGAGGTCGTCGGCAAGGAGCCGGCCGTGGTGACTGCTGCGGATGTATTCGTTTTCTTGTCCGCGCAACGCGCCCCTCGCCGCGGGGAGCGGGTCGTGCGGCTGGAGGACGGCGAGGCGGGCCTGGCAGCACGGACGATCGCCCGGCGGCTGTCGAGCGTGCGGGGCCTGTATGCGTATCTGTGCGCCCGGGAGGACACGGGCGTGCGCCGCAACCCGGTGCCGGCCAGCCTGGCTGCCCGCCGGCCGGGCGCACGGCGTGGCAGGGGCGGGATGCCGCTGATCCGCACGCCCCGCACCCTGCCGCGGGTGCTCGCGCCTGCCGAGGTCGACGCGCTGCGGGCGGCGTTGCGGACCCACCGCGACCGGGCCATGGTGGATGCGATGGTGCTGGGCGGGCTGCGCCGCTGCGAAGTGCTCGGATTGCGGCTGGAGGACCTCAGCGCCGGCGAGCGGCGGCTGTTCGTGGCCGAGGGCAAGGGCGGCCGTCAGCGGGTAGTGCCGGTCTCGGCGCGGTTCTTCGCAGCCGTGGGCGCCTACCTGGAATCCGAACGGCCCGCAGCGGCTGCGACCAGGCAGGTGTTCGTGGTGCTGAAAGGCGCTCGCCGCGGCGAGCCGCTGTCGGCGGCCGGGCTGGATGAGATCCTCGACGGGGCACGGAGCCGTGCCGGGCTGGAGCGGGCAACCTGCCACCAGCTGCGCCACACCTGTTTCACCCGGCTGCGGGAAGCGGGCATGGCGCTGGAGGCAATCCAGGCCCAGGCCGGTCACGCCTCGATCGAGTCGACCCGCCTCTACCTGCACCTGGCCAACGGCTGGCTGGAGGAGGAGTACCTGCGGGCGGCGGAGGCAATCGAGGCGCAGGCCGCCCTGCCCGTCGGGGAGGCCGGCCGGTGAGCGGATCACCGGCCCGGCGCCCGGCCGTCGAGGACCTGGTTGAACGCCTACCGCAACGACCTGCAGGCCGCCGGCATGTTCGCTGGTCATCCGGTCACCTCGGTGGCCCGCATGTTCTTCACCCGGGTCGGGCCCGAGGGATGGTCCCGCCTGCCGCTGGCAGCCCAGTGCGCCCTGCCGCTCAAGGACCGGCGGGTGGTCGGCTGGCTGATGGTGACGGGGCGGCTGCGACCCAGCCCCGATTACCTGGTGGCCTGCCGCCCCTACCTCGGTGAGGTCGCCGCCCGTCATCACCGCGCGTTCTATGAGCGCTTCGCCGCCACCTCCGCCGAACTCGGCTTCGACCCGATCGTGACCCGCCTGCAATGGTCGGCCCTGGCCAAGGTGACCGCAGTTGCCGGGCTGGGCCCCGGGCAGGTGACCCAGGCCGTCATCGACGAGGGCAGGCAGGCGCTGACCGCCGCCATTGGCCGTCACCGGCCCGGCAGCCACGGCCCAAAGGCGCTCAGCGCGGCACTGTTCGGATTGCAGACCACCTTGTTCCACCTCGGCGTGCTCGGCACCGCTCCCCGCAAGACCAGTCCTGACCGCTCGGCTGAACGGGCCGCGCAGTGGGCATCGGCGCCGCCGCAGCTGGCGTCCACCCTGACCGGCTACATAGCCCAGGTGCGCCTGTCGCTGCGAGCCTCGACCATGGTGCGCGTCGAGGGCGTGCTGCGCGAGTTCGCCTGCTGGCTGGCCGGCAATGCCCCAGAGGTCGCGTGCGTCGCCGGCCTTCGCCGCCGCCACATCGAGGCCTACAAGCTGCACCTGGCCGGCCATCGGCCCGCGGCGGGAACCTGTCCAAGATCAGCCTCGCCGAGCACCTCGGCGCCCTGCGCACCTGCTTCGAGCGGCTCACCGAGTGGGACGGCGGTGACGTCCCCGCCGCGGTGCTGGTGTTCTCCGGTGACCTGCCGCTCCGCGACGAGCCGCTGCCCCGCTTCCTCAACGACGGCGCGTTCACCAAGCTGCTGCAGGCCACCCGCGCCGACACCGACCCGTTCGTCCGCCTTGCCGTGGAATTCCTGGCCCGCACCGGTCTGCGCAAAGGCGAGTTCCTCGACCTCACCGTTGACTCCGTCGTGCAGATCGGCGCCGCCTACTGGCTCCACGTGCCGCTCGGCAAGCTGCGCACCGACCGTTACATCCCGCTGCATCCCCAGCTCAAAGACCTCCTCGACGCCTGGCTCGCCGGGCGGCCCGCCAGCCTGCGCAGCCCTTACCTGTTCACCGAGCACGGCCAGCGCATCGGGCAGGGCCGCGTTGACCGGGCCGTCGCCAAAGCCGCCCGCGCCGCCGGAATCGGCCACGTCAGCCCGCACAGGCTCAGGCACACGCTGGCAACCCAGGCCATCAACCGGGGCATGAGCCTTGAGGCTATAGCCGCCCTTCTCGGCCATCGATCGATGCGGATGACCATGGTGTATGCCCGCATCGCCAACCGCACCGTGGCCGAGGAATACTTCGCGGTGTCGGAGAAGGTCGAGGCCCTCTACGACGCCCCGAAGAACCTGCCCGCCGGCGCCGAGGGCACCGAGATGCGCAAACTCCGCGCCGAAATGCACCAGCGCATGCTCGGCAACGGCTACTGCGCCCGCCCCGTCGGCCTGGACTGCCACTTCGAGTCCATCTGCGAATCGTGCACGTTCTTCCAGACCACCATCGAGTTCCGTCCCACCCTCGAAAAGCAGCGCGACGACGCTGCCGCCAAGGGCCAGGCCGGGCGCAAGAAAATCTTCGACGGACTGCTGTCCCGCCTCGACGAGGCAGTCTCCTAGCATGATCAACTTGACAAGATCACCTGCATAATGCCCCAGCACTCGCTGAACCACCTTCGGGTCCGCGCCCGCTGCCAGCCATAGCGATGCTGCCGTGTGGCGCAGATCGTGAACACGCACGGCCGGGACACCTGCGGTCAGGTCAGCGCGCGCGATGATTGGCTCGGCTCAGTCCTGGTGACCTGGCCCGAAGGGACGACTATGGCAGGCATCGCGGCAGGTGGCGAAGTCCAGCGGAGGCCGACCACGAAGAACCTGGGGCGGCGCCGCGCCGCCGGAATCTACGGCGCCATCATCACTGCGGCGATCCTCGACACCGCCGGGGGCCACCTGTCCACCACTGCGCTGGTGGTCTCGGTCGTGGTCACGTTGCTGGTGTACTGGCTCGCCGAGGAGTATGCCGAGGTTCTGGGCGAGCAGGTTGAAGGGGGTCGCCTGCCCAGCAGGGCATCCATCTGGGGGGCGCTGGCCGCGACCTGGCCGATGGTCACCGCGTCCTACACGCCGCTGCTCGCCCTGGTGGTGGCCCGGCTGGCCGGGGCCTCTGCCCTCACGGCCGCCAACGTCGGGCTCGTCGTCGCGATCGTCCTGCTGACAATCCACGGATGGCTGGCCGGTCGAGCCGCCCGGCTGCGCGGTTGGCAGCTCTTCTTTGCCACGTCTATTGCAGCCGGGCTGGGGCTGGTGATGGTTGCGCTCAAGGATTTCGTCCTGATCCACCTGCACTGAGGACCGGCCCTGGCCGGACGAGGCCGCCGGGAGCGGCTAGGGTACCTGGCCGCCCAGCGTTTCGGGCGCAGATGCGCCGTCTGAGGATGATGGTGCCGTGGCCTCGACCGGCAGACGGGGAATGAGGACCGCAATGACCAAGCCGATCAAAGCGATGACCAGCATCATGGTGAGGGCGACGGCGAAGGGTCTTCCCTCGGGGAGCTTGACGGCGACCAGGACCGAGCCGACCAGGGCGGTGCCCAGCGAGGAGCCCAGGTTGGAGACGCTGCGGACAGGCCGGAGATCTCGCCCTGGTCTTGGTCGGGGGAAGCTCGACTGGACCACGTTGACCGAGGAGGTCAGCATGGTCCCGACCCGGCGCCGAACAGCAGCAGACCCGGGATCCACCGGAAGATGCCCGCGTGCGCCCGGACCAGGATCAGCAACAAGATCATGCCGACCGCGGTGGTCAGGAACCCGGCGATGATCAGCCACCGTTGAGGATGCCGGAAGGATGCCCCTGTCGCGTTGCCAGGCGTGCCCCCGTGATGCCCCTGGACGGCCGCTAACACCCAATGATCATCACCGTCAGCACACCCTGCGAAGGTGACGCAAAACCTGGTGTTCAACCTGTGCGGCGCGGGACGGGACGGGCTCGTAATGCGTACATCATCGGTTCGATTCCGATAGGCGGCTCTCAGGTCAAAGGCCCCTTCCGATCAAGGAAGGGGCCTTCTTGCTAACGGGCATGCCTAATAGCGGGGCGCGCTGTTGGTCCCGGTTACGCGGCCTTCACGGCCCCAGCGAAGATGTCTGCCGCGGCGGCCTCGGCGGTGCGGATGACGCGCGCGTACACGCGCAGGGTGATGGCCGGGTCGGCGTGGCCCAGGCGGGCCGCGACGACGTGGACCGGAACGCCCGAAAGCAGCAGGGTCGTGGCGTGCTGGTGTCTGAGATCGTGCAGCCGGGCGTGCGGGAGCTGGTCCTTGGGTGGCGATCCCTGCCCTGGCTTGTTGTAGGCGCGGATGAGCTTGGTCATCAGGGATGTGACGGTGTCCGGGTAGATGGGTTCGCCCCAGCCGGTGGTGAACACATAGCTGTCTTTGACGGCGGCCTGCCGCCGCCTTGCCGGACGGGAGCCCTCCGAGCGCGGCGCCGCCACCAGGTCAGCACACCCGCACCCGCAGGCAGGCAGCCAACGCCGCAACGCACCCCCGATGACCGCGACCGCGAGAACCGGCCGGGCCGTCCGCCTCGCGCCGGGCATGCTCTCGCCGCGTGAAGATCACCATCTAGGGCGCGTCCCTGCGGGATGGCGAAAACGCCACCCTAGACACTGATTTTCCACGGCAGGAGCCGGCGCCTATCAAGCGGACGGAGCAGAGTCGATCAAACCCGCTGGCTAGCGCTCCGGGCGCCCGTCCCTCTTGACGGCCATCTATCAAAATGATATCACTTTTATAAGTGACCGGAGTGGCCGGGCACCACAGCCGACGGGAGTCACCCCGATGAACGCATCCAATGACAACACCGCTCCCAAGGGCCTGCGCGGGTGGTGGGCATCTCCCCCGCGATCCGGCATCCGGCGCACGATCGTGCCATGGGAGTACCGCCACCTCCGCGCCTCTGGGGTCACGCGTATGGCCTGTGGCAGCTTCCTGGCCGTTGGCGGCGTCCTGTGCCTCTCCTACGGCGCCTACGGATGGGCAGCCCTGTTCCTGGTTCTTGCGGCGCTGAATCTCGCGGGTGGCTACTGGTACATCACTATCGCTCGCTCCGAGCCTGCCCGAACCTGAGCCTGCGCGACTCGCGCTGGGCCTGGCGGGTGCCAGGCAACACTGGCCAGTTGGGCCAACGGTCATGGGCCCGTGCTTGCAGGCGTTGGCGCAGCGAAGTCTTGGTTAACTCGGGCGAGGATGCCACGGTTACCATCCTGCCCCGATACCGTCCCACCGCTATAGCCGATCTTGAAGTGGGGCCATGGCCTGCCCATTTGTGGTCACGCTGGCCGCGGCGGTCGTGACTGAGGTCGAGGCTCTGGCCTGCGAGCTACCCACCCAGACCGAGGTGCCGTTGGCGCGCTGGGGCGGCCCGGAACTGGCCCGCGAGGCCGTCGGTCGCGGTATCTGCAGGTGCCCGTGCCTGGGACGGTGAACTGTCAGGCGAGAACGACTTCGTTCTCTCGCCCGCCACGTGTTCTGGGTCGTGGGCAACGGTGCCGCACATCGCAGCTGGGCCGCCGCCGCCCCCTGAAAGACGCCTGGCCCCCGTCGAACTAACGTTCGCGACCACTAGGTCGCGTTTCCACGCCGCAGATATGCCATCCACAATGAAGGGGTGCCGTCGTCATGTCATTCATCCCCCCCGCAACTTCTTCGGTACCGCCGGTACACCCGCGACAAGTGTGTGCGGGGGGACATCATCGATAACAACTGCGCCTGCGGCCACTACGGCACCGTCTCCGACTTTGACATCGCGAAGTATCACGCAGTGCGCGCCCAGCCAGACATCGTTGCCAATGGTGATCGGGCCGATTTTATGGCCCTGTTCTCCAATCGGCTGAAGTGGATTGGAGTAATCGTGATCACCGCTGTTGATAACCACATACGGTCCTATGAGAACGTCATCACCTATATGGATGTCCGCACGCGCCGTTATTAGTGTGCCACGATTCACAAGCACCCGGTGCCCGAGGTCGATGCGCTCTGGAAATTCAAAGATAGCACCTTGATAAACATCCAACTCCGAACCGCACGAACGCAGGCGACGCTGAAGAAATGCCCTGCGGCTCCAGCGGACTAGTTGGAAGGAGGGAAGGGAGGCGAGTAGTTCCTGTGTGGCAATTCCGGCTCCGGCCGCACGGATCGAGGACCATGCCGCACTCGGTGCGGCCCTCGACAAGTACCTCTGACGCCTGCTCATGCTAGGAGAGTGTAGTAAGTCCAGCTGATCCGGATCTAGCTAATCTGAATCTAATGCTTGCAGATGGGAGCGCGGGCGCCCTCCCCCCGGAACCCACCGTAGGAGGATCTGTGACTCCCGGAACCGGTCAAGCCTGTCTGATAACTGGGCCGGGCAGTCGGGTCCCCGGGTTCCGGGTGTCTATGCGGGCTGTGACGGGCCGGCTCTCCGCGGCCAGGCACGGTCCCTGGGAGGTGACGTTAACCCCCACGTGCCAGGCAGCGAGGGCACCGGTGGGCGAGGGCCTCCCATGGGGACAACCCTGCATCTGTGAGGCTGAGGATCCCGGAGATGCGGGCGGGAAAGAGCTGGCCGCGCAGCATAGCGCTTCCGCCCGGTAGCCTGTGCTTCGAGCCCCCTCAGCTCTTCCGGCTGGTACAGACCGAGGTAAAGCCTTGAAGATGCCCTGGCGGCGCCAGACAGCGCCCAGTCTCAATCCCAGTCCCAGTCTCAGTCCCGATCCCGACCCGGATCCCGGTCCAGTGCCGCCGGACTTGCTCGCCTGGGCGAACGCCGTGGACGCGACATTGCTTTCCGATAAGACCGTTAAGGATGCCGAGCGTTTCCTGCGGGATTACCGGCGCATGACCAGCCTGGGCGCCCGGCGCGAGATTGCGCTCCGCTTGCGATCGGCCATTGAGGCCCAGGTCAGCCCGTCTCCGCCTGCCACGATCGGATCCATGGATGTTATTGCGACGGTCCTGTCAGTGCGACGCAAGCAACTAGGCTGAGGCCCTCAGCTGAGGGCCTCAGCAGGCCCCCGGGCAACCCTTGACTGAAGCCGGATGGCTCAATATCCGGCGCCTATCCGGATGGGGATGAGCGGGACGGTCAACTGCATGGGGATGAGCGGGACGGTAAACTGCACGTGGCCGCGGGAGACACAAAGGGCAGCAGTCCCCCGGCCGCGAGCGTTGACCTGACGCGACAAGCGCGCTAGGGTTCTTCGCCGCTCGGATCACCCGCGCCGCGTCCGTCACCTCGTATCAGTGCTGCAATCTCCTGGCCGATTCCGATCGATGGGCCGCCGATCAGCTCCCAGGCCCGGTCGATCCCCGCCAGGAAGCAGAACGCCACGAGGATCGCAATCGTATTCACCGCGCCAGAATCGCCCGGACGGGCGATCAGTTCTATTCCCTCGATCAACTGGATAACGAACGTGACTACCAGCCCGATCAGGAAGACCGCATCACGCAATGTGCGCCACCGTGCCTGATGGAGGCGGATCAGCGATAGCAGCGATGCCGTGACGAACGCGAGTCCGATAATCGCCACGACCAGTGCGGCTGGTCCGATCTTATGCCCGGGAATCAGTGCGAGAAGTGACACCACCAGCGCATTGATGAACGCCGTCAGCGCCGCCGACGCCCGGATGCGGTGGATTTGCGTCCCTTCCTTGGCCTGGGTTAGCCGCTCCGAGGAGACCGAGATAGCCACGAAAAGCAGCCCGATCAGAGCGCCCGCCACGCTTCCGCTCGCTACAAAGAAGTCATGGATGCTCTCAGGTACCACCTCGCGATTCTCGCATCCTGACTCGGAGTGAGTGAGCACCGGCCCAGCTGGCTCTCAGGCCCCTACCGTGCCGTCGATCCGCTCCCGGAGCAAGTCAGCGTGGCCGTTGTGGCGGGCGTACTCCTCGATCATGTGGATCATGATCCAGCGGAGCGAGAACTGCTTGCCCCGGTGGGTACCGGTGACATCCAGTGATGGCGCGGCCGCTACCCGCTCCCGCGCGTCTGCGCACTCGGCCCGCCAGGTCGCGAACGCCTCCGCCACGTCGGCGCCGTCCACGTCGTCAAAGTCAGCGTCCGGGTTGTCGTCGCTGTAGTAGCGCCACGGGACCTGCTCACCGCCCAGCACCATCCTGAACCACTGCTGCTCCCCTTCGGCCATGTGCCGGACCAGGCCAAGCAGCGACATACTGGACGGCGCTACCGCCCGCTCCCGCAACTGGGCGCTGGTCAGCCCGTCGCATTTGAGCGCCAGGGTGTCCCGGTGGAAGTCAAGCCAGGCGTCCAGCATCTCGCGTTCTCGTGCCGCCAACGGCGGGTCGATCCGCTCAACCGTCATGATGGCGAGTCTTGCCTCCCTGCCGCGACGATGGCCAGCGGTCTTGCTGGGTGCAGGTTCGGCGAAGGTTACTTATGGTCCACGGTACGTTGGGCGATCATGCCGGAAGCACCTGGCGCCATCGGGACGGGAGAGGCCGGCCTGCCGCGCGATCGTCACCGTCGGCCGGGTGCCGCCGGAGTCGGCCTTCTTGCGGCCGGCTGGCTCATCGTGGCGGTGCTCGGGCTCGTCGTGCTGATGCGGCTGGTGGCCTGGGACTGGGTCGAGCCGCTGATCGTGCTCGACGCTCTCACACTGGTGGTGTACCTCCCGGCCTGGGTGGTGGCCGCCGGGGCGCTCCTGGCGCGGCGCTGGTGGCTGGCCGCGGCGGCGGCCGTCATCGTCGCTGCCCAGCTGGCGTTCGCCACGCCGGAGCTGTCCGCTGCGGTGCCCGTACCCGGCTGGGCCCAGCATGCGCCGGTGGTGCGGGTGCTTGACGCGAACCTGGACAGTAGTCCCGGCTTCCAGGCTGGCTACGCGCGGGCCATTGAGCGGGACCGCCCCGACCTCGTGACCCTGGAGGAGTTCACGCCATCGGCGCTGCAGGGCATGGCGGACTCGGGCGTGCTGAGGAGCTTCCCCTACCGTTGCGTGGCACCGGAACTCGGTGCGACCGGGTTCCTGGTGGCCTCCCGGCTGCGCCTGACCGGTTGCTGGGTACGGGACGTGTTCGTAGCTGGTCAATGGGTGCCGTACATGGTCGAGGCCACCCTGTGGACGCCCGGCGGGCCGGTTGCGCTGCGCGTCGTCCATAGCCTGGCGCCTTTTCCGGCGTACTGGCGGGCGTGGGTCGCGGCGCTGGCCGCTGTCGGCCGGTCCGTACGCGCCAGCGGCGACCGCGACATGCTGATGATCGGGGACTTCAACGCCACGTGGGGCAACCGCGGGTTCGTTGCTCTGCTGCACGACGGCCTGACTGACGGGGCGGCGGCGCGAGGGAAGGCAACCGACATGACGTGGCCGAACGGTGCCATGGTCCCCCCCTTGGTACGGATAGATCACGTGCTGACGGGGGCGCGGCTGGCCGTCACCAAGATCGCCGCCGCGCCGGGGTTCGGCAGCGACCACCGTTACCTGGTCGCCACGATCGCTGTCCGGACCTGAGTTCGCCGCGTGCGGTGCCGGGCGGGCCTTACAGGTACTCTCGCTTCCGCATCCAGACGAGGGTCATCCAGCCCCAGATGGGCGGCAGGTACGAGGTGAACAGGCGCTGGATGAAGACCGCGGCGGTGGCGTCGGCCTCGGAGACGCCGGCGGCGGTGAGGCCCAGGATCAGGCCCGCTTCCACCACTCCCATGCCGCCGGGTGTCGGCGAGATGCCGCCGATGAACGCGGCCAGCGTGATGACCACGATCAGGGTGGGCAGCCGGAGATGGTCGTCGAAGGCCCGCAGCGAGACCGACAGCGCCATGGCGATGGCAAGTTCCTGAGCGAACGAGCCACCGACCAGGAGCACCAGCTTGCGCGGGGAACTGGCTACCTGCCTGAGGTTGCCCCAGATGTCGCGCACCTTAGGCCGCAGCTTGTCGGCCGCCAGCCTGCGGAGCCGCGGCACGGCCAGCGCCAGCCCGGCCAGCAGGCCGACCAGTACCACGACCGCCAGGATGATCCACACCAGTTTCGAATCCCCGCCCGACTCAGGGGTGGCCTCGAGGTGGATGGACCCCCAGGCGAAAGGCAGCGAAACGAGGAACAGCACCGCGGTGGCGATCCAGCTGGAGGTGGCCATGATGGCGCCCGAGCTCAGCGCCACCGACGAGTCGTAGCCCTGCCGCTGGAAGAAGCGCACGCGGGTGGCGAAGACGGCCGCGGTCCCGCCGGCCAGCGCACTGAATGAGTTGGCGACCTCGACCGCCACCACCCGCCCGAACGGGAGTACCCCGGCCACGCTGCCGACGCCTTCGGCGGCCGACGCGACAAAGGCCAGCTGGGCCAGGATGAATGCCGCGATGACCCAGAGCCAATGGGCCCCGAGCACGGTGTCGAAGGATTTGGACACGTCGATGAGCACACCGATGAGGGCCCAGCCGCCGATGAGCGTGCCGACCAGCATGATCAGCGTTGGCCAGCTCACCCGGCGGGGCTCTACGAGCTTCGGCACGCTGATCGACTTGGCCTGGGCGGCGCGCTGCCGGACCTCGTCCAGGAGGCCGCGCTGGCCCCGCAGAGTCCGGCTGAGCACCGGATCGAGCGCGGCCCGGTGCAGATGCTGGAGGGCGCCGGCCAGCGTCTCTGAATCCAGGCACCGTGCGGCGGAGCCGGCGGCTCGCTGCGCACCGACCGTCACGGCGATGGCCGCGATGCCGCCAGCCATGTCACGGTCGAACTGGTCCGGCAGGGCGTTCGAGATGGCATTGCGGAAGTCCAGCAAGGTGACAATCTCCGCGGCCGGATCGACGAGCAGGGTGTCACCGCTGATTGCGCCGTGCGCGATGCGGGCCTTCCGGAGGGTCAGCAACTGGCGGTAGAGATCGTCGAGAGCGGCGTCACTGACGTCACTCGCGTCCGCCTCGGACAGCAGCGTGCCGGCCGGCAATCGGTAGACCAGCAGCGCGTCGTTGGATGGCCCCGCCGTTCCCGCCTCCACGATGTCAGCCACGGCAACGCCCGCCCGCGCCGCCCGCAAGGTGACGTAGGCCTCGTGCTCGACCTGCTGAAGGCGGGTGATGGTAAGGCTGGGCCCGGAGTCACGGTAGAAGAGGAAGCGGGCGGTCTTGGTCAGGAGCTTGGCGTCGGCCGCATCCCGGCCGTACACCTCTATGCCGATCCGCTGGCCGGGCGGATCCGCTTCGTGCGCCTGGTATTTCGCCACTCCCCATACCTGCCGTGCCGCCGCCCGCACATTGCTTGAGCGGATGCCAAGTTGTGCGAGCAGCATGTGGACGTCCTCGGCCGACGGGAGGCCGAGCGGGGAGCCGAAGATGAGCCGGACCAGCGTTGCTGCCCCCCACCCGATGGCCAGGCTGCCCAGGACGTTGAGTGGCAGCCCGTGACCTCCGACAGCCGCGGCCAGCGCCACCAACGCGATGAAGACCTCGATGAGGCGCTGCAGGCCTCGCGCCAGATATGGCAACGTCGCCGTGGCGACCGCCATGAACAGGGCGATCCGGAGGACCGGGAAGCTCACGTAGTAGCCGTGGATCACGATTCCGCTGGGTCTTCCGCCGTGGCTGCCGAGCGCAAGGACGAGGATCCCGCTCAATGCCGCCGCGCCCGCGGCACTCAACGCGATGTCACGCGCGATCACCCAGCGCCGCGCGACCAGGGCCAGCAGGACCAGGACAATCGTGACGCCGAGCGAGCCGACGTCGTAGACCACCGTCACCAGCCAGGTGATGCTCCGCGGCGGTGGATGGATGACCTGGGCAATGGCGCGGTCGATGCGAGAGTCGTAGCGGATGACGAGCAGGCAGCACGCGAGGGTGAGGATGGCGCCGGCCAGGCGCAGCCCGTCGCTTCCCCGCCGGCGGCGCTGGCCGGTGCCGACGGGAGCGAATATGACCGAGCGCCAGCCGCGCAGCAGATGCGGCTGGGGGCGAGAGTCCTCGTTCCTGACGGAGTCTTCCCTCGTCTTAACCGGGTCTGCCGTCATATGAGACCAACTGCCTTCCCCGCGGCCTGGGCCAAGCCTGGCCCACACGCTGATGTTCCCAGTTCAGCGATATGACCGTCCAGAGTCGTGTCCGGTACGGGCGGCGAGACCTCCGCTGATGACCATGTGAGATGGTCAAATCACTTCAGGTGTGCGGCACCTTGGCGCTGGCGTTGGCGCGGTGTAGCGTCCCCCGTACGGAGGGGAAGTACACACTGTCCGGGGGGACACCATGCAACTCAGGATGAAGCTCGCCGCGGTAGCCGTGGCGGGCAGCGCCAGCGCGCTCGTGCTAGCCGGGGGACCAGCAGTGGCGAGCACCCATGCGGCGACGACCGGCCCGGAAGTCATCTTCGGGCAGGTGCACGGCCAGGCGGCGCTGGCGAACGCCCCGCTGGTTCCGCTGAAGTTCCGGGGGGTGGTCCGCACGCGCGGGGTCGTTAATCTGGGCGGCTCCGGCCACGCGAGGAATCATGCGATCAAGACCCGGGCCGGCAAGTACGCGGTCCGGCTCACCAGCATGCACTCGACCCAGAGCCTGAACAAGATGACGTGCCGCGTCATGTTCAAGGAGGCCGACACCTACGTCGTCCGGGGTCGCGCGAGCACGGGCGCGTTCGCCGGTGCCTCCGGCCACGGCAGGGTGCATATCAAGTTCGCGTTCACGGTGTCCCGGTACGCCTCTGGCAAGCACAAGGGAGAGTGCAACACCAGCAACAGCGGTCATCCGGTGCATCCGAACACGGCGGTGGTCACGTTCCTGGCGGTGAGCACGCTCACGGTGCGGTAGCCAGTCGCTGCCATCCGGGCCAGGTCTCCGCTCATGATGGTGGGAGGAGACCTGGCCTGAGGGGGCACCGGGAATGTCGACATGATCAGTTACGCCCTGGCCTTCCTCGCGAGCCTGGTGAACGCGACGGGCAACGTGCTGAACCGCAAGGCGGCGCGGGATGAGCCGGTCCAGGCCGAGTTCCGGTTGCGGCTCATCCGTGACCTGCTGCACAAGAAGGTGTGGCTGGCCGCGGTCGCTCTGATGATCATCTCGTTCGCGCTGGCGTCCGCGGCGCTCGGCACCGGCCAGCTGGCGTCGGTGCAGCTGGTCGTGGTGCTCGAGCTGCCGATGACGATCATCGGCGGGGCCCTGCTGTTCCGCACCCGCCTCAGCGTGACGGAATGCGTGGCCATCGCGGCCATGACGGGCGGCGTGATCGGCCTGCTGGTCCTCCTGCAGCCCCGGCCGGGGCCACCGGCGACGATCAGCCCGGCCCTGTGGATACTCGCGTCCGTGGCGAACATCGCGGCCGTGGTCATCTTGTTCATGGCCGCGCGGGCCCATCCCCGGCCTGCCACCCGGGCGGCCCTGCTGGGCATCGCGACCGGTTTGTGCTACGGCCTGACCGCGGCCTTCACCAAGGGCATGGCCGACCAGTTCAATGCCGGCGGCATCGCCGGGGTCTTCTCCTCCTGGCAGCTGTACGCCTGCATGACCACCGGGGCGCTCGCCGCGTGGCTGCTCGAGAACGCCTATCAGGCAGGGCCGCTGGCGGCTTCCCAGCCCGGTATCACGCTGGTCAACCCGGTGATCTCCACCGTGTGGGGCGTTGCCGTATTCGGCGAGCAGGTGAACCGGGGCATGCTGCTGGCTCTCGCCCCGCTGCCGCTGATCGCGGTGGCCGCCGGAGTCGTCCTGCTCAGCCGGGCTCCCGTGCTGGATGATTGCATGCAGCCCAGGCCGGTCAAGAGCGCGGTTCCCGCGCACCGGCCCGCGCAGCCAGCCGTCGCAGCGGAATCGCCGGGGGCGGCAGCCGGTTAGGGTCAAGCGACCCCACCCCGAGCGCGGGTACCTCATCATCCGGTTGGACGGGCTCATGAGCGTGTACGACTTCCGTGTCAGGACGGCCGACGGCGGTACGCAGGACCTGGGCGAGTACTCAGGCCAGCCGCTGCTGATCGTCAACGTCGCCAGCAAGTGCGGCCTGACCCCCCAGTACGAGGGGCTGGAGGCGCTGCACCGGGACACCGGGGACCGGGGCCTGCGGATCCTCGGTTTCCCGTGCAACCAGTTCGGCGGCCAGGAACCCGGGACCGACGCCGACATCCAGGAGTTCTGCAGCGTCAACTACGCCGTCACCTTCCCGGTGTTCGGCAAGATCGACGTGAACGGGGAGCACGCGGACCCCCTGTATGCCTACCTGCGGGCCGAGGCGCCGGGCGACTTCGGCCCCGGCCATGGCGGGCTGTATGAGCATGTCCGGCGCACCAGGCCCGAGGCGATCAGCACCGACGAGATCAAGTGGAACTTCACGAAGTTCCTGGTCGACCGGGATGGCAAGGTCATCGGCCGGTACGAGCCGACCGTCACCCCGGAGGAGATGCGGGCCGACATCGAGGCCCTGCTGGACAGCTGACCGGAGCCCCGGTCACCGGGCGTGTCCCGGGCGGGTCGGGTGCTGATCCCGGCGGGGATGCCCGGCGGCGCGTAATGTCCGGCTGGTGAGGACGGCCGACCGGGTCAGCGCGGACAAGCTCCGGGGCGGCTTCTACTCGCCGCCGGTGCTCGTCCGGGCGTGCCTGGACCGGGTGGCCGCACTGGCCGGCGGCCAGGACGGGCTGCGGGTGCTCGAGCCCAGCGCGGGCGACGGGGCATTCGTCCGCGGGCTGGCCGGGCACGAGCTAGCGCACCGGGTAGCCGGGCTCACGGCCGTGGAGATCAACGCCGCGGAGGCCGCCAAATGCCAGGCGGCCCTGGACGCGGCGCCGTTCCGCGGCGCCGTGATCCCCGGCAGCGTGCTGGGCGCGGCCCGGCCGCGGGCCGGCCGGTACGACGTCGCGGCCGGCAACCCGCCCTTCGTCCGGTTCCAGTTCCTCAGCGGCGACGACCGGCGTGGGGCGCTCGGCGTCGCCCGGGACGGCGGGCTGCCGATCGCCGGCGTGTCCAACCTGTGGATCCCGGTGCTGCTGGCCGCGCTGCACGGGCTGCGGTCCGGCGGGGCCTTCGCGTTCATCGTGCCCTCGGAGTGCTTCACCGGGATCTCCGCGCGGAGCGTGCGGACCTGGCTGGCCTGCCACACCGGGGACCTGCGGGCCGACCTGTTCCCGTCCGGGTCGTTCCCGGGCGTGCTGCAGGAGGTGGTCGTGCTCAGCGGCCGGCTGGCACCAATCCGGCCAGCGGTGCTCCGCGTGGTGGAGCACGTGGAACGGGTGGGACCGGCCGGGACCCCCCGGTCATGGTCACACCGGATCGACCCGGGCGTCCCGACGTGGACCCGTTACCTGCTGAACCCGGCCCAGCTCGCAGCGCTGGGCCAGCTCGCCCTGGTCCCCGGCTTCCAGCCGCTGGCCGCGGTGGCCCGGCTGTGCGTCGCCACGGTCACCGGCGCGAACACCTTCTTCTCCGTGGATGATGGCCTGCTCGCGCAGTACGACCTGGCCACCTGGGCGCTGCCGCTGCTGCCGCGGATCCGGCACGCGGCGGGACTGACGTTCGGCAAGGACGACCACGACGACCTGGCCACGGCCGGCTGCCCGCGCTGGCTGCTGACCTTCGCCGCGGACCTCCCGTCTCCCGCAGACAGCCCGGCGCCCCGCGGCTACCTGCGAAGGGGCGAGGAGCTTGGCCTGCCGGACCGGTACAAGTGCCGGATCCGCACGCCGTGGTACCGGGTCCCGGTGGTCCGGCCGGGCACCCTGCTGCTGTCCAAGCGGTCGCACCGGTACCCCCGGCTGGTGGTCAACGCGGCCGAGGCGGTGACCACAGACACGATCTACCAGGGGACCATGCTCGGCCCGGCCCAAGGCCGGGAAGCCGACCTGGTCGCCGGGTTCCATAACAGCGCCACCCTGCTCACCGCGGAGATCGAGGGCCGCAGCTTCGGCGGCGGGGTCCTGGAACTGGTGCCGACCGAGACCGGGCGGCTGTCGGTCCCGCTGGTCCCCGGCATGGGCGCGCACCTCAGCCACCTGGACCGGGTGGCCCGGACGGCAGGCCCGGACTCGGCCGACCTCATCGAGCGGACCGACACCCTGCTCCTCGGGGCCGTCCCGGCGCTCACCCCGGACCTGCTCGGCACGCTGCGGGAGGCGCGCGCCGCCCTGCTCCAGCGCCGGATGGACCGGTCCGGCTGACTCCGGCTGACTCCGGCTGATCCGGCTTACCGTGGCGGACCAGGCGCGTACCGCACGGAGCGCCCGCCGCCGGCCCGTCCGCGCCACCTCACCGCGGCTGGGCGGCAGCCGGCCGGGGCTGCCGGAAGCTCACCCCGGGCGGCGGTGGCGCCCCGGTCCGGGCCAGCGCCAGCTGCCAGTCCGGCGAGGACCCGAGCGCCCACCGCAGCGCGCCCACCGAAGCCCGGCCGACCTGCAGGTCCGCCGGATGGGCCGAAACCCCGATGATCTCCCGGATCCGGGCCGGCAGCGTGGCCACGGCCGCGCGGAACAGTAGCCCGTACCCGGCGCGGACCCCGGCCGGCAGCGGCGGGCGCCGCAGGAACCGGATCGCCTCCCGCGACCCGGGTGACGCGGCCAGATCAGGGTGCCCGCTGATCCATGCGGCCAGCCCGGCCGCGGTCTCGGGCAGCGGGTAGGCGCCGAGCAGCGCGCCCACCCGGGCCTGCTCCGCGGCGAACCGGTCCGCGTCGTCCTCCGGGCACGGCTGGGCCCCGTACACCCGGTAGGCGGTGAGGAAGGAGTCGGTCAGCGAGTTGTGCACCCATGCGCTCAGGGCCGCATCCGACGCCGAGTACGGCTCGCCCCGGCCGGAGACGCCGGCGACCGGCTGGTGACGGCGGCGGACCACGGCGACCGCGCGCTCCACTTCCGGCATCGCGCCGAACGAGGTCGCGGTCACGTACGCGGCCGTCCGGGTCAGCCGGCCGAGCGGGTCTTCCCGGTACCGCGAGTGCTCGGCCACCCCCGCGGCCACCTCGGGATGGGCCGCCTGGACCAGCAGCGCCCGGATCCCGCCGACGAACACGGCCGAGTCCCCGACCACCGGCCAGGTCATCGACCCGGGCCCGAACAGCCCGGGATCACCGGGGTAGCTGAGCGTCCCGGCCAGCGGGTAGGGCCCGTGGGAGAACAGCCCGCTGGTGCCGGCCACCACCCGGCCGCGCACCCGGTCCAGCAGCGCCGCCGGCCCCGGCCCGGCGGGCGGCAGTGGCCCGCGCTCCAACCCGGCCACCCGGATCACCTCCCAGCATGTACCTGCCCCGTATTCGCATCCGCCGGCCTGCGCGGATGCGAATGCCCCTGAACGGCACACTGCGTGCGACCGCGGATGGCAGGCGCGGGACGGGAGCCGGGCGGGTCAGCCAGCCGTTCCGGCTACGCGCTGACCCGGTGGTGATGAGCCGCCGCGGCCTGGTGTGCGGGGGAGCGCCGGGCGCCCCGGACGAAGAGGACCGTCACCGCGAAGCCGGCCAGGGCGGGCACCGATGCCCAGCGTGTCCCCCGGTCGCGGAACCCGGTGCGGTCACCGGGAACATGACCAGGGCGTCCCCTGCTGATCACTGAGTGAAACAAGGGGCCCCGGGGGCCGCTGAACTGGCCAGTTACTCAGCGGGCCAGTGCCAGCCGGTCTCCTCGTTCATGTGCATCTCGGCCCGGGGGTGGCACGGCTTGGTGCAGATCACCGATCCGGGTGATCCCTTGAGCGGCGGGTACTCGTCGCCGCAGAACGGCGGGGCAGCGCCGCCAGGGGCCAGGCGGGCGGGCACGCCCCAGCCGCTCCCCTCAGTCCAGTCCGTCATGATCTCCTCCGTCGGCGCAGCGCAGGCCTGCGGCACGCCATCGTCCGGTGCCGCCTGCCGCGGCGCAGGCGATGGGGGGATTCCGCTACCAGCTTCGCCATGCCCGAAACGTCGTAGCGGGACATCGCAGCGGTGTGGGGCCTCGCCCCGGCCACCCCGGTACCGATACATTCGTCAGCATGTTCGAACCGGCCGGCCTCCTTGACGGGCTGAACGAAGACCAGTCTAAAGCGGCCACCCACCAGGGCGGGCCACTGCTGGTACTGGCCGGGGCGGGGACCGGGAAGACCCGGACGCTGGTGGCCCGGGCCGCGTGGCTCCGCTCCCAGGGCGTCCCGGCCAGCCGGATCCTGCTGCTCACGTTCACCCGGCGGGCCGCCGACGACATGCTGGCCCGGGTGACCCCGGACCGCGCGGGGGCCGCCGACCGGGTGTGCGGCGGCACGTTCCACGCGGTGGCGCACCAGATCATCCGGGCTCATGCCGAGTCGTTCTCGCTGCCGCCGGAGTTCAGCGTGATCGACCCGCCCGACGTGGCCGACCTGATGGACGCGGCCCGCTCCGAGCATGGCCTGCTCGGCACGCAGCGCCGCGCCCCGCGGGCGGCGACCTGCGCGGACATCTACACCCGCTGCGTGAACACGCACTCTGCGGTGGCGCAGGTGATCAAGGCCAGCTTCCCCTGGTGTGCCGGGTACGAGCCGCAGCTGGGCAGCCTGTTCCGCGGGTATGTCGCGCACAAGCGGCGGCACGGGCTGGTCGACTTCGACGACCTGCTGCTGCTGTGGCGGGCCGCGCTGGCCGACCCGGTGGCCGGCCCGGTGCTGCGCGGCATGTTCGACGCCGTGCTGGTCGATGAGTACCAGGACGTCAACGCGGTGCAGGCGGACATCGTCCGGCTGCTGCGGCCAGATGGCCAGGGGCTGACCTGCGTGGGCGACGACGCCCAGGCGATTTACGCGTTCCGCGGCGCCGACCCGGAGCACCTGCGCACCCTCTCCGGCGCCTACCCGGCCCTGGAGGTCGTCCGGCTGGACCGGAACTACCGGTCCAAGGACGCCGTGCTGCGGCTGGCCAACACGGTCCGGCCGCAGTCCCCGGGCCTGGAACTGGACCTGCGCGCCGACCGCGGCCCGGGCACGCCGCCCCAGCTGGTCCGCTGCCACGACGAGGCCACCCAGGCGCGGGAGATCTGCGCCCGGGTGCTGGCCGCCCACGAGGCCGGGGCGGACCTGCGGGACCAGGCCGTGCTGATGCGCGCCGCCGGGCACAGCGACGTCCTCGAGGTGGAGCTGTCGGTGCGCGGTATCCCGTTCGTCAAGTACGGCGGGCTGCGGTTCACCGAGGCGGCACACGTCAAGGACTTCCTGGCCGCCGCGCGGATCGTGGCCAACCCGGCCGATGACATCGCCTGGTTCCGGCTGCTGCGGCTGCACGAGGGCATCGGCCCGGTGCACGCCCGCCGCGCCCTGGACGCGCTCGGGCTGGCCGGCCCGGCGCAACCTGCGCCGGGAGGGCCCGTCCCGGATGATGCGAGCCCGGGCGACGGCGGCCCGGGCAGCGGCGGCCGAGGCGACGGCGGCCCGGCCGACGGGGGAGCGCTCGACCGCTGGGCGGACGCGGTGGCGGTCATGCCGCCCCGGTCCCGGGCCGGCCTGGCCGCCACCCTGGGCGCCCTGGCCTCGGCGGCGGCCCTGGAGCGCACGGCGGACCGGGCGATCGCCATCCTGGCCGCCCTGGACGCGCCGCTGCGGGGCAGGTACCCCGATGCGGGCGTTCGGATCAATGATCTTCAGAGGCTGGCCGACGCGGCGTCGTCGCGGCCGTCGCTGCATGACGCGCTGGTCGAGCTGGCCCTCGACCCGCCCGCGTCCGCCTCGGACCTGGCCGGGCCGCCGCGGCTGGATGAGGACTACCTGGTGCTGTCCACCATCCACTCGGCCAAGGGGCTGGAGTGGCCGGTGGTGCACCTGATGCACCTGGTGGACGGCGCGGTGCCGAGCGACATGGCGCTGTCCACCCCGGCCGGGCTGGCCGAGGAGCGGCGGCTGTTCTACGTCGCGGTGACCCGGGCACGGGACCAGCTGTACCTGTACGCGCCGCTGCGGATGCACCATCACCGGATGTCCGGCAGTGACCGGCACAGTTACGGCCAGCTGACCCGGTTCCTCACGCCGGCGGCGCAGGACGCCTGCGAGGTGCTGGATGCCCGGCCGCCGGAGCCGGTGCTGCCCTCGGTCGGGCCGCTCGCGGCCACCGTCAACTCGGCCCTCGACTCCCTGTTCGGCCCGGCCTGAGCCCGTTCCCTGGCCGGCCCCGCCCGCGTTCGGCCGCGTGGCCGGACGGGCGGGCCGCGCTCAGATGTCGGCGGCGTCCCAGCCCTTGGTGACCAGGCCGCGCAGGTAGGCGGCCTGCCCGGCGTGCTGCAGGTCGTCGGAGATCACGCTGACCAGCCGCACGCCCAGGGTGACCGGCGGGTCCCAGGCCTCGTCGACCACCCGCTCCAGGTCGGCGCCGGTGAGGTTTTCCACGTAGCCCACCGTGGTGCGGTACACCGCGTCGTGGTACCCGAGGAGCAGGTCCGCGGGCACCCGTACCGCCGCGACCTGCTCACCGCGGTGCCCGTACCCGGTGTCGGCGGCGGGAAAGGGCAGCCCGAACCGGTCCGCCCAGCCATCCGCGGTCCAGGCCTGCTCGCGCCCCGCCACGGTGGCGACATGATCGTCCTGGATACGGGTCAGGTGCCAGACCAGCCAGCCGATCGAGTTGCCTGCCCCGCCCGGGCGGAACGCCAGCTCCTCCTGGGTGAGCCCGTCCACGCTATTCCGGACCACCCCGCGGACCCGGCCGAACGCGTCCCCCAGCAGATCCCCGATTGTCATCCGCCCACCTTCCCGTCGTGGCCGCCGGGACCGCCCGCCCGGCGCCCGTCCGAGCCTATGAGGTAGCCCGCCGGGCAGCCCGCCCGGGTCTAGGAGGCGGCCAGCCTGGCCAGCAGCCGCCGGGGGCGGGCCAGCCCGTACCGGTGCCGGGGCATCCCGGCCCACGGATCCCCGGTGCCGCGCAGCCACTCCAGCCGCGCGCCGATGCTGCGCAGGATCACCGCGTCCGGCCGCAGGGCCGGGTCCCCGACCTCGTCCCAGTGCAGCGGCACCGCCACCGGGGCGGCGGGGCGGGCCCGGACCGAGTACGGCGCCACCGCGGTCTGCGCATAGCCGTTGCGCATGATGTCCACATAGATCAGCCCGCCCCGGGCGTCCTTGCGCTGCTCGATGGTGACCAGGCCCGGCTCGGCCCTGGCCAGCATCCCGGCCACGCCGCGGGCGAACTCGCGGACGGCGTCGAAGTCCTCCCGGCTGTTCAGCGGGACCTGCACGTGCAGCCCCTTGCTGCCGGTGCTCTTCACGAAGCTGGCCAGCCCCAGGTCGCCCTCGAGGATCTCGCGCAGCCGCAGCGCGGCCGTGCGCACCCCGTCGAAGTGGCCGGAGTCCGGCGGGTCCAGGTCGAAGATCAGCTGGTCCGGCTCGTGCAGGTGGCCCACCCGGCTGAGCAGCGTGTGCAGTTCGATGCAGGCCTGGTTGGCCAGGTAGACCAGGTCAGCGGGCTTCTCGCAGAGCACCTGGCACAGCTCGCCGCCCTCCTTCCCGACCCCGGCCCGCGGCAGCCAGTCCGGGAAGTGCCGGCCCGCGTTCTTCTGGAAGATCCGCTCGCCGCCGAGCCCGTCCGGGTACCGGGCCATCGACAGCGGCCGGCCCTTCAGGTACGGCAGCATCACGCCGGCCACCGCCTGGTAGTAGCCGACCAGCTCTCCCTTGGTGATGCCGTCGTCGGGGAACAGCACCTTGCCGGTGTTGGACAGCGGCACGGTCTGCCGTCCGACCCGCAGCTGCTCGCGCGCCCTGGTGTCAGCCATCGCCTTGCGGTACCTCCCGGATCACCTCGGCCGGGCTCTTGTCCCGGCGCAGCCCCTGGAACCGCGGGTGGCGCAGCTGCCCCGCGGTGGTCCACTCGCTGAACCCGACCTGCGCGACCAGCCGCGGCTCGGTCCAGTGCACCCCGCGGCCCCGTGGCAGCTCGCCCGCCTCGAACGCGGGCCGGTCCCGCTCCAGCGGTCCCAGATCCTCGTGCAGCCGGTGCAGCGTGCCGGTATCGAACCCGGTGCCGACCTTGCCCGCGTAGGTGAGCTTCCCGTCGCTGTCGTAGTAGCCGAGCAGCAGCGCGCCCAGCCCGGTCCGTGAGCCCTGCGGGTCGGTGAACCCGCCGATGACGAACTCCTGGTTGTTCTCGCACTTGAACTTCAGCCAGTCGTGGGTCCGCCCGGACCGGTACGGGGCGTCCGCCCGCTTGGCGATCAGCCCCTCCCAGCCGTCCCGGCACGCCTGCCCGTAGTAGGCCTCGCCGTCCGGGGTCCGGTGCCCGGTGAAGCACAGCGGCCCGCCGAACTCCAGCAGGCCGCGCAGCCGCTCCTTGCGCTCCAGTTGCGGCCGGCTCCGCAGGTCCGTTCCCTCCGCGTACATAACGTCGAACACGTAGTACTGCACCGGGACCGCCCGGAGCAGTTCGGCCGCCGGCTGGGCCACCTGCATCCGCTGCTGCAGCTGGGCGAACCGGGTCTGGCCATCGGCGAACGCGACCACCTCGCCGTCGATGATGAACTCCGTGGCGTCCTGGGCCGCGAGCGCCCCGGCCACCTCGGGGTAGGTGGTGCTGACCGGCTTCTGGTTGCGGGTCATCAGCCGGAGCCCGGAGCCGTCGCGGAAGGCCAGGCAGCGCTCGCCGTCCAGCTTCCGCTCGTAGATCCAGGCCGGGTCGGAGAACCGGTCCCGGGTCAGCGTGGCCAGTTCCGGATCCACCCACGCCGGCATCGGATCCCGTCCGGGCATCGGCCGCACCTCCTCGCGATGATCCTTCTTCCCGCCCCGCAGTGGCTCACCCCAGTCTGCCCGTGCTGATCATGACTTGGCTGTCGTTGTCACGACAGCCAAGTCATGATCAGGAGCCGGCCGGGCGGCCAGGCGGCGCCGGCGGGCAGCGCCGGCGGGCCGGGAGGGTTGACACTGTCCGCGGATAAAAGGTCTAATGTCTCAACCTTTAGCCTTTTGGATGGCCCGTGCTCCCTGAACTCGACCGGCCCACACTGGACGCCCTGGACCGGGCGGTGGGCGCGCATGCCGGGGAGGCGTTCGGCTTCCTGGAGCGGCTGGTGGCCGCGCCGAGCACGCTGGGTGCCGAGGCAGCGGCCCAGCAGGTGGTCCGGGACGAGCTGGACCGGCTCGGCTTCAGCACCGCGGCCACCCCGGTGCCGGACGGCATCGCCGCGGACCCGGTGGCCGGGATACCCCAGCTCCCGTACGCCGGCCGGCCCAACGTGACCGGTCAGCTGGAGGCCGGGGCGGGACCATCCCTGCTGCTCAACGGGCACATCGACGTGGTGCCGGCCGAGGCGGCGCTGTGGTCGGCGCCCCCGTTCAGCCCGGTCCGCCGGGACGGGTGGCTGCTCGGCCGCGGCGCCGGCGACATGAAGGGCGGGTTCGCCCTGGCCGCGCTGGCCATCGCCGCGCTGAACCAGGCGGTACCCGGCTGGCTCCGCGGCCGGCTCAGCTTCGCGTCGGTCATCGAGGAGGAGTGCACCGGCAACGGGACGCTGGCCACGGCCCGGGACGGCGTGCTGGCCGACGCGGTCGTGCTGCTGGAGCCGACCGACCTGGGGCTGATGCTGGGCGGCGTGGGAATCCTGTGGGCCGAGCTCACGGTGGCCGGGCGGCCCGCGCACGCCGAGGCCGCGCACCGCGCGGTCAACCCGGTGGATGCCGCGCTGCGGCTGGCCCACCGGGTGCGCGCGCTGGAGGGCGAGATGGCCCGCCAGCTGGACGGCCCGTTCGCCCAGCTGGACGGGGCGTGCTCGGTGAACATCGGGGTGTTCCGGGCCGGCGACTGGCCGTCGAGTGTCCCCGGGCGGGCGACGGTGGGCATCCGGGTCGGGTTCCCGCCCGCCTGGACCCCGGACGAGGCGCTCAAGCGGGTGTCCGACGTGGTGGCCGCGGCGGCCGCGGAGGATCCGTGGCTGGCCAGCCACCCGCCGCTGCTCCGGCCGGCCGGCTTCCGGGCCGAGGGGTACCTGCTGGACTCCGGCCACCCGCTGGCCGCCGCCATGTCGGCCGCGCACGAGTCCGCGCACGGGCAGCCGGCGCGCCGGTTCGCCCTGGGCAGCACCACGGACGCGCGGATCTACCTCAACCAGTTCGGCATCCCGGCCCTCGCCTACGGGCCGCGGGTCCGCAACATCCATGGCGCCGACGAGGCGGTGGAACTGGGCAGCATCGTGGCCGGGGCCCGGACCCTGGCCCGGTTCCTGCTGGGCTACTACGCGGGCGGCGGGCTGCCCGCGGCCGGGGCAGGCCGCCATGGCTAGTGCAGGCCGGGGAGGACGCCCGGCTGGGCCGGACCCGACCCTGGCCGTGGCGGAAGGGCTGCTCGCGCCGCTGACCCTGCGCACCACCGGGCAGCGGATCGCGGAACGGTTCGTCACCGCGATCGCGCTCGGCCAGTTCGTGCCCGGGCAGCGGCTGCCCACCGAGCGGGACCTGGCCGCGATGCTCGGCGTGAGCCGGGCCACGGTCCGGGAGGCCATCGCCCGGCTGGCCGAGTCGGGGTACGTCACGGTGCGCCGCGGCCGGTCCGGCGGCGCGTTCGTCGAGGCGGGCTGGGGCCCGGAGTCGGCGGAGATGATCCGCCGCACGATCAGCACGCAGTGGCAGGACCTGGAGCTGCTGCTGGACTACCGGCAGCTGATCGAGCAGCAGATCGCCCGGACCGCGGCGCAGCGCCGGACCGACACCGACGTCAAGGCGATCCAGGCCGCGCTGGCCGACTACGAGCGGGCCGCGCGGACCGGGAGTCGTCCCGGATGGCCGACCTCGCACTGCACGGCGCCATCGCCGGTGCCACCCACAACCATCACCTGCTCGACCTCGCCTCAAGATCAGGCACGACATCAGCTTCGGCTTCGAGGCCGAGCCGTACAGCCCGGAGGTGCGCCGCCGGGCCCTGCACCAGCACCCGGCGCTGGCCCTGGCGGTCATCGACGGGCGACCCGGCCCGCGCCGCCGCGCTGGCCGCCGAGCACTTCTCGCTCACCGAGGCCATGCTGCGCGAGCTGAACGCCCGGGTCAGCCTGCGGGGCGGCGGTCCGCCGCGGCCGCCGCCCGCCGGGACCACGCCCAGGAGTAGCCCATGCCATTTGCCACCGTGAACGGGATCGACCTGCACTACCGGCTCGCCGGGGACGGCGACGAGACCATCGTGCTCGTCAACGGGCTCGCCGACGACCTGGAGACCTGGGCCTTCCAGGAGCGGACTGATTCGCGGCCGGCTACCGGGTGCTGATGTTCGACAACCGGGGGATCGGCGGCGAGCGCAAGCCGGCCGGCCCCTACTCGCGCCGGCTGCTGGCCGATGACGCCAAGGCGCTGGTCGACCACCTCGGCATCACCGGCTTCCACCTGCTCGGCGTCTCGATGGGCGGCATGATCGCCCAGGAGTACGCGCTCGCCTACCCCGGCGACCTGCAGTCTCGGTCGCCTTGGCCTGCACCTACGCCGCGCCGGGGCCGTTCTGCTCGCGGATGTTCGCCATGTGGGCGGACGCGGCCCCGGTGCTCGGCGTCCCGTTCGTCATGCGGGACGTCACGCTGTGGGCGTTCACCGCCGGTTCTTCAGCGAGCGGCGCGGATGAGCTGGCCGAGTTCGAGACCGCGATGCGGTACATGGACCAGCCGGTCCACGCCTACCTGGCCCAGCTCGCCGTCATCCAGCAGCACGACACCACGGCCCGGCTCGGCGACATCACGGTGCCGACCCTGGTGCTCGCCGGCGAGCGAGGACATCCTCATCCCGGTCTCCCTGTCCCGGCGAACTGCACGAGGGCATCCCCGGCTCGGAGTGGGCAGACCGTCCGCGGTGGCCATGCCTGCCTCTGGGAGCACCCCGCCAGCTTCAACAGCGCCGTTGCCGATTTCGTCCGCCGCCACGGAAAGGGACTATGCCGCCAGACCGGGCCCGCGGCGAGCGGCGCCATCGACGGCAGCGTAGCCACCGCGCCTGCCCCGCAGACCGCCACACTGCCGCGCGGGGAGATTGGCCTGCTCGGCGTGCTCATGCCGGGCCTGGCCCAGGTCGCGCCCGCGTTCAACCTGTTCTTCACGGCCGGGGTGATGGCCGCGTTCGCCGGCGCCTCGGTCCCGCTGGTCTTCCTGATCAGCATGATCGGGCTGATCGCCACGGCCGCCAGCCTGGCGCTATTCTCCGGGGTGTTCCCGAGCGCCGGGTCGTTCCTCACCTACATCGCCCGGTCCATGGGCGCCCGGACCTCGGTCGTCGTCGGGGTGATCACCCTGCTCGGGTACATCATCGCTTTCGGCGGGATCTACATCTTCGTCGGCCAGTACATCGTGCAGAACGTGCTCGAACGACCCGCACATCTGGGGCATCACCCAGATCGTCACCATCGCCTACGGCGTCCTCGTGGTCGCCCCGGTGGTGCTCGGCCTCAAGTTCGGCGTGCGGACCACCGTGGTGCTGTACCTGTTCGAGGTCGTGCTGCTGCTGGTGCTGGCCATCACCGTGCTGGCCAAGGGCGGTGCCCAGGGGCTGTCCGCCGCGCCGTTCAAGTGGCCGAGCGGGTCAGGGACCAAGGACATCTTCATCGCCTTCTCGTTCGCGGTGCTCGCCTTCGGCGGGTTCGAGGCCGCCGCGCCGCTGGCCGAGGAGACCCGCAACCCGCGGCGCAACGTGCCGCTGGCGGTGATCGGCACCGTGGTGGTCAGCGGGATCCTGTACGTGTTCTGCTCCTACGCGCTGATGATCGCGTTCGGCACCAGCCACATCGGGGCGCTGGCGTCCGACCCGAACCCGTTCCACACCGCCGCCGCCCGGTTCATCGCGCCGCTCGCCCCGCTGATCACCTGGATCTTCCTGACCAGCGTGACCAGCTCCTACGTGGCGGCGAACACGCAGACCGCGCGGGTGATCTTCGCCGGGGCGCGCGGCGGCCTGTGGCCGCGCGGGCTGGCCGCGGTGAGCCCCCGGTTCCGCACGCCGTGGGCCGCGGCCATCGCGTTCGTCGCGCCCAGCATCGCGATCGGGGTCATCTCGACCGCGTTCACCGATCCCGGCACGGCGGTCGGCCTGCTGAGCACCTACGGGATCCTCGGGCTGGTGCTCATGTACCTGATGGCGAACATCGCGCTCATCGTGCAGTGGTCCCGGTTCCGCCGGGCCGGGGTCCGGAAGAACCCGTGGGCCTGGGTGGTCACCCCGGTGATCGGGGTCCTGGTGCTGGCCATCCCCATCTGGGGTGACCTGCGGCCCGGCCAGCCCGCGCCGTACAGCTACCTGCCGTGGCTGACCATCGGGCTGATCGCGGCGGGCATCATTTACATGCTGGCGCTGCAGGCCGCCCGGCCGCGGGCCCTGGACCGCGCCGTCGCGCTGCTCGAAGGAGAGGTGGAAGCCGCTCGGCCGCGCTCTGAGCAGTCGCGGTCCGGCACTTCCCTGATGACGGTGCTGCCGGGACCGGGATGCGCGCAGGCCCCGCAGCTGCTCCGTGACCCGCAGCGCCCCGCCGCGGTGGCCGCCAGGCGGCTGGGCCGCCCCGGGTCAGTGCGAGTCGCGGGTGACCTGGTCGCCGCTGGAGCCGACCAGGAAGTCGAGGTCGGCGCCGGGTCGGCCTGCAGGACGGGCTCGATGTACAGCCGCTCCCAGCCCGGGCGGCGCGGCGAAGGCGCGGTCATCGGCCGGCGGCCGGCTCGCGCCGGGCCAGTCTCGGCGCGGGCAGGTCGATGTCCAGCCGCCGGGCGGGCACGTCGAGCACGATCGGGTCGCCGTCGCGGACCAGGGCCAGCGGGCCGCCCGCCGCGGCCTCCGGGCACCACGTGCAGGACCACCGTGCCGTAGGCGGTCCCGCTCATCCGGGCGTCGCTGATCCGCACCATGTCGCGGACCCGCGCGCCAGCAGCTTGGCCGGCAGCGGCATGTTGCCCACCTCGGGCATCCCCGGGTAGCCGCGCGGCCCGCAGCCGCGCAGCACGAGGACCGATGTACTCGTCCACGTCGAGCGCGGGATCGTCGAGCCGGGCTGGAAATCCTCGATGCTGTCGAACACAACGGCCCGGCCCCGGTGCTGCAGCAGCTCCGGGCGACGCGGCGGCGGGCTTGATCACGGCCCCGCCCGGGGCCAGGTTGCCGTGCAGCACCGCGATCCCGGCCTCGGCCTGCAGCGGCGTCGACGCGCGGCCGGATCACCGACTCGATCCCAGATCCGGGCATCGCCGAGGTAGTCGGCGAGCGGCTGGCCGGTCACCGTGAGCGCCGAGGGGTCGAGCAGGTCGCGCACCTCGCGGAGCACGGCCAGCAGGCCGCCGGCCCGGAAGAAGTCATCCATCAGGAGCCGGCCGGCCGGGGCCAGGTCGGCCAGCAGCGGCACCTTCGCGCCGATCGCGTCGAAGTCATCCAGGGTCAGGTCCACGCCGAGCCGGCCCGCGATGGCCAGCAGGTGCACCACGGCGTTCGTCGAGCCGCCGATGGCGGCGAGGGTGACGATGGCGTTATGGAAGGAAGCCTTGGACAGCACGGTCGGCCGGCGGCCGGCCTCGACCATTTCCACCGCGAGGCGCCCGGTCTGGTGGGCCGCCTCGAGCAGCCGGCTGTCCGGGGCCGGCGTGCCCGCCAGGCCGGGCATCGTCATGCCCAGCGCCTCGGCCATGCAGGCCATGGTGGAGGCGGTGCCCATCGTGTTGCAGTGGCCCTTGCTGCGGATCATCGCCGACTCCGAGGCGAGGAAGTCCGCCTCGGAGATGGTCCCGGCGCGGACCTCCTCGGACAGCCGCCACACGTCGGTGCCGCAGCCCAGCGGGGCGCCGCGGAAGTGGCCGGTGAGCATCGGGCCGCCGGGCACCACCACCGCGGGCAGGTCCACCGAGGCGGCCGCCATCAGCAGGGCCGGGATGGTCTTGTCGCAGCCGCCGAGCAGCACCACGCCGTCGACCGGGTTGGCCCGGATCATCTCCTCGGTGGCCATCGCGGCCAGGTTGCGCCACAGCATCGCGGTCGGCCGGACCTGGGTCTCGCCGAGCGACATGACCGGCATGTCCAGCGGGACGCCGCCCGCCTCCCAGATGCCCGCCTGCACGCTCGCGGACACCTCGTTCAGGTGCTTGTTGCAGGGGGTCAGGTCGGAGGCGGTGTTGGCGATCGCGATGTGCGGGCGGCCGGTGAACGCGGACGCGGGCAGCCCGCGGCGCATCCACGCCCGGTGCAGGTAGGAGCCGCGGTCATCGCCTCCGTACCACTGGGCGTTCCGGTACTGCGCTGCGGCGTCTGGGGAGGTCACCTGAGCAGGCTAACCCCGGGTCCCGGGCGGGGGAAGGCACGGGGGACGGCGGCACCGGGCCCCCGCGGGCTAATGGCGGCGGGATGCGCAGGTGATGCAGGTGCGGGCGGCGGGGCGGGCGGCCAGCCGGGCCGGGTCGATGGGCCGGCCGCACACCTCGCATGTTCCGTAGCGGCCCTCGCGCAGCCGGTCCAGCGCGTCATCCAGGCTGGCCAGATGGTCCCCGGCCGATTCCAGCAGCCCGGCCAGCTGGGCCCGCTCGAAGGCGATGGTGGCGCCCTCCGGGTCGTGCTCGTCGTCGGTGGCCACCAGCGCGGTGGAGTCCACGATGCCGTCGAACTCGCGGCCCAGCGCGGTGATCCGGGCCAGCGTCTCCGCCCGCTCGGCGTCCAGGGCCGCGCGGATCCCCGCCGCCTGGGCGGAGGACAGCCCGCCGCTGCCCGGCGGCGGCCCGGCGCCGCGCCCCCGGGCCGCCCCGCCGCCGGACGGCCCGGTCATCCCGGCTGCCCCCTCCGCCGCCGCCCGCGGCCGCCCGGAGGGCGTCCAGCCCCTGGGCGGTCGGCAGCGAGGTGTCGACGGCCAGCGAGCGGGGCTTCTCCTCGCCGCGCAGGGCCGCCTCGATGTGCCGGATGGCGGGGGTGAACGACGGTTCCGGGCGGCCGGCCGGGTAGCTGACAGCGTCCTTGCCCGCCTGGAACACGGTGAACGTATCGTCCGGGCCGGGGTGGTACGGGTCGGTGAGGTGGATCTGGCCGGCCGTGCCCAGCAGCCGGGCGAACCGGTCGCCGCTGCGCTGGAACCCGCAGGACAGCAACAGCCGCTGGCCGCTGGAGTAGCCCAGGCTGCCCTGCAGGTCCACGTCCACCCCGTCGCCGCCCCAGCGGGTGGTGGCCCAGGCCGACTCCAGCGTCCCGGCGAACAGCTCGACGGCCAGCCGGACCGGGTAGCAGCCGACGTCGTTGAGCGAGCCCCCCTCGAGGTCGCGGCGCAGCCGGATGTCGCCCGGCCGGTCCAGCAGGAAGTGGAAACTGGCCTGGATCTCCCGCAGTTCGCCGATGGCGCCGTCGGCCAGCAGCCGGTGGACCTGTGCCATCTGGTCGTGGAACGGGAAGACGAACGCTTCCCACAGCAGGGGCTCGCACTCCCGGGCCGCGGCCAGCACCCGCTCGGTCTCCGCCAGGGTGCCGCACAGCGGCTTCTCGCACAGCACCGGCCTCCCGGTCAGCAGCGCCCGGATCGTCCACTCCGCGTGCAGCCCGTTGGGCAGCGGGATGTAGACCGCGTCCACGCCGGGGTCGTCCAGCAGCGCCTCGTAGCTTCCCACCGAGCGCTCGATGCCGTTCTCGGCGGCGTACCGGGCGGCCCGCTCCGCGTCCCGGCCGGCCACCGCGGCGGCGGTCCCGCCGGCCGCGCGCAGCGCGGGCAGGAACGCCTTCCGCGCGATCCCCGCCGTCCCCAGAATCCCCCAGCGCACCCGACCATTCCGTGCCATGTCCCGCCTGCCGTCCTTGAGTCCCGCGTCCGGTATGGGCTGCGGCGCGTACCGCATCCCTACAGTCTCTCGCGTCCGCATCGGGCCGCACCGTAGCCTGGAGGCAGTGAGCAGGAACGGAGCGAGGCGGGCGATGGCGGCACTGTTCAGCGGGGTGGGCGTGGCCCTGGTCACCGTGTTCTCGGCCGACGGCGGGGTGGACCCGGCCGGGACGGGCAAGCTCGCCGCGGACCTGGCCGGGCGGGGCGTGGCTGCGGTGCTGGTCTGCGGCAGTACCGGCGAGGCGGCCACCCTGTCCGCCGCCGAGCGGACCGCGCTGATCGAGGCGGTGCGCGGCGCGGTGCCCGCCGGGGTCCCGGTCATCGCCGGCACCGGGGCCCCGTCCACCAGCCAGGCCGCCGTGCTGACCAGGGCCGCGGTGGCGGCGGGCGCGGACGCGGTGCTGACCTGGTGCCCGGCCGGCAGCAGCGCGGCGGCCGAGCGGCGGGCCCTGGCCGGGTTCTTCCCGGTCATCAGGGACGCCGCGGGCGGCCGGCCGGTGCTCGCCTACCACAACCCCTTCATGTCCTGCGCGGCCATCCCGGTGGACCTGCTCGGCGAGCTGCCGGTCACCGGCCAGAAGGACTCCTCGGCCAGCCCGGACCGGCTGCTCGACGAACTGTCGCACTACGCCGGCGACACCTACGTGGGGTCGGCGGCGGTGCTGGCGCTGGCCGGCCCGATGGGCGCGGCCGGCGCCCTGCTGGCACTGGCCAACCTCGCCCCGGAGGACTGCGTGCGGGCGCTGGGCGGGGACGCGATGGCCCAGCGCGGGCTGGCCGCGCAGCACCTGGCCGTGCGCCAGGGCGGCATCCCGGAGCTGAAGCGGCTGATGGCCGCCTCCAGCGGCCTGTCCCCGGTGTCCCGCGTCTGGTAGCGGGCGGCCGTGACCGGGCTGCGCCGCGGGCTGGCCGTCCCCTGCTTCGGCACCGACCCGGCTGAGCTGGCCGGGCTCGGGGCAGCCGCGGAGCAGGCCGGCTTCGACGGCTTCTTCCTGTGGGATCACCTGGTCTTCTCCGACGAGGGGGAGGGGCCGCCGATCCTCGACCCCTGGCTGGTCCTCGCCGTGGCCGCCGCCCAGACCTCGCGGATCCGGCTGGGCACCATGATCACGCCGGTGCCGCGCCGCCGCCCCTGGCAGCTGGCCAAGGAGACGGTCACCCTGGACCGGCTCAGCGGCGGCCGGCTCATCCTGGGCGTGGGCATCGGCTCGCCCGCCCGGGGCGACTTCGGGATCTTCCACGAGCCGGCCAGCGCCCGGGTCCGGGCGCAGCGGCTGGACGAGGGGCTCGACGTGCTGGCCGGGCTGTGGTCCGGCGAGCGGTTCAGCTACGCGGGGCGGCATTTCACCGTGGAGCCGGTCCGGTTCAGCCCGCCGCCGGTCCAGCGGCCCCGCATCCCGGTGTGGGTCGGCGGGGTGCTGCCCGCGGCCGGCCCGGTGCGCCGGGCGGCCCGCTGGGACGGCATGGTGCCGCTGGCCCGGTCGGCCGGTGGTGACCTGGGCCGGCCGTCTCCCGCGGACATCGCCGCGGTCCGGGATCAGGTGGTCACGGCCCGCGGCACGGCGGCCGGGTTCGACCTGGTGGTGTGGGCGGACCTGGAGACGGAGGCCGGCCAGGCGGACCGGGCCGCCCCGGCCTACGCCGGGGCGGGCGCCTCCTGGTGGCTGGAGAACGCCCGGCCCCGGCCCGGCTGGCAGGAGGCGGTCGCGGCCCGCATCGCCCGCGGTTGCTGACCTGCTCAGCCGCGGCTGGCTGGTTCCGGTGACGGCATGACGGGCACCGGCTCGGCCGCTGGCACCGCCTGGGGGAGCCCGGCGCCGCCCGTAGGCATCGGCCAGCCTGCCACCCACCAGCAGCAGGCCGGCGAAGACCAGGATGTAGCTGCTGACCACCCATTCCAGCCCGGCGATGGACAGGTGCAGGTCCCGCTGGATGGTCGGGATCGCGACATTCGTCACGTTGTTGTCGAGGTAGGTCATGAAGGTGGCCAGTCCGACCGCCACCAGGGTCCACCACCGTCTGGGCACGAGCCGTCTCCTCCCGGGGAGCGCTTCCTGTACGCCGCTCTTGTACGTTGTTCCTATACGGCGTACATGGTGATGCGGACGGCTTGACTTGTACGGCGTATAGTTGTCAAGTGATGGCGACGACGCAGGCGGACACCCAGCGGCCCCGGCTCAGCAAGGCGGCCGTGGTCGGCCGCGCGCTCGCCCTGGCCGACGCGGAGGGCCTCGACGCGCTGACCATCCGCCGGCTGGCCACCGAGCTCGGCGTGACGCCGATGGCGCTGTACTGGCATTTCCGCAACAAGGACGAGCTGCTGGACGGCCTGGCCGACCAGTTGTGGGGTGAGATCGGCACCGAGGTCGACCCGGCCGCCCCCTGGCACGCCCAGCTGCGCGGCCTGCTCGAATCCCTGGTCGCCGTGCTCCGGGCCCACCCGTCCGCGTCGCAGCTGCTGATCTCGGGGGAAAAGGGAAGCCCGGCGGCGCTGCACGTCACCGAGGTGGCGCTGGAGGTGCTCCGGAGCGCGGGCTTCGGCCCGGAAGACGCGGCGGCGATCGCCCGCAGCGGGCTGTGGACCGGGCTCATGCTGGCCATGAGCGAGCCGGGCCATGACCTTCCCGGGCTGAGCGAGGCGGAGCGGACCGAGGTGCAGCGGCGGAGCCGGGTCCGGCTGGCCATGCTGCCTCCGGACAGGTACCCGCGGCTGGTCGAGTCCGCGGGGCCGATGACCGCCTGCGACGACCCGGACCGGCACTACCGGTTCGGCATCGACCTGTTCATCGGCGGCGTCCAGGTGATGGCCGGCCGGGACCGGGCGGGACCGGGCGCCGATGACTGAAGGGGAAGCCGTGGCCGCCCCCCAGCACGCCAGCCAGGCGGCGGCCGGCCCGGGACCGGATTCAGGGCCGGGCGGGATCTCCCGCTGGGCCGACATCGGCGGGCCGGTGCACTACCTCGACTTCGGCGGCCCGGCCGGCGCCCCGGTCATCGTCTGCGTGCACGGGCTCGACGGCTGCGCGGTCAACTGGTCCGCGCTCGCCCCGCTGCTCACCAGCCGCTACCGGGTCCTCGCCCCGGACCTGGCCGGGCACGGCCTGACCCGGGCGGCCGGCCGGAGCACCGGCGTGACCGCGAACCGGTCCCTGCTGCATGACTTCATCGAGGCGGTGGCCGGCGGCCCGGTCATCCTGATGGGCAACTCCATGGGCGGGATGATCTCGCTGATGGAGGCCAGCCAGGCCCCGGGCCTGGTGACCGCCCTGATCCTGGTCGACCCCGCGCTGCCATTCGTGCCGGCCTGGCCCGACCCGGTGGTGGTGAGCATGTTCGCGCTCTACGCCGCCCCCGGCCTCGGGCCGCTGCTGGCCAGCCACCGGCGGCGTCAGTCGCCCGAGGCGGCGGTCTCCCGGCTGCTGTCGCTGTGCTGCGCTGACCCGTCCCGGGTGAGCGAGCCGGTCGTGGCCGCGCACGTCGAGGTGGCGCGGCAGCGGGCCGGCTTCCCGGACGCCGACCGGGATCTCAGCGCGGCAGTCCGCTCCGTCATCACCACGGCCGGCTACCTGACCGGCCACGGCTACCGCCAGGCGGTCCGCTCGGTGGGCTGCCCGGTGCTGGTGCTGCACGGCGACGCCGACCGGCTGGTCCCGGTGTCCGCCGCCCGGGCCGCGGTGCGCTCCCGCCCCTCCTGGGGGCTCGTGGTGCTGCCCGGCGTCGGGCATGTGCCCCAGCTGGAGGCACCCGGGGACTGCGCCGCCGTGATCAGCGGATGGCTGGGGGCCAAAGTCCTGGCCTAGCAGGAAGGACGCCGCTAGGCACGGCCCGCCCTGGGCCGCAGGCTGGTAGGCAGCGGGGTTCGTGGACCGGCGTCCCGCCGCCGGGACCGCCGCGCACAGCGGCCGCCGAGGGACCCTCCCGAGCCCGCCTGCGGAACGGAGGACCGGCCATGAACTTCAATCTCGCGGTCATCCTCCGGGAAACGGCGTCTGCGGCCCCGGGCCGGCCTGCGGCGCTCTATTCCGGGGGGAAGCTCAGCTACGGGGAGCTGGACATGCTGTCCGACCGGCTCGCGGCCGGCCTGGAGGCGGCCGGCGTGCGCCCCGGCGAGCCGGTGGGCCTGCAGCTGCCCAACATCCCGCAGTTCCTCATCGCCTATTTCGGGATCCTCAAGCGCGGCGCGGTCGCCGTCCCGCTGAACGTGATGCTGAAGGCTCCCGAACTCGCCTTCCAGCTCGGTGACTGCGCCGCCAGGCTGCTGATCACCTGGGAGGGCGTGCTCGGCGACGCGGCCAAGGGCGCCGAGGCGGCCGGGGTGGACGTGGTCTTCGCGGTCGGGCACCCGGCCGGTGCCGGTGACGGAGTCCAGCCGTTCGAGCGGCTGCTGGCCAACCCCGTGGACGGCTACCCGCTGGCCCCCCGGGACCCGGCCGACACCGCCGCCGTCGTCTACACGGCGGGCACCACCGGCCGCCCCAAGGGCGCCATGCTGACCCACCTCCAGCTGTACATGAACGCTGACATCCCCGGCCGCCTGTTCCGCGTCCGCCCGGATGACGTGGTGATCACGGTGCTGCCGTTGTTCCACGTGTTCGGGCTGTCCAGCATCGTGAACGTGTGCGTCCGGTTCGGCTGCACCATGTCGCTGGTCCCGCGGTTCGACGTGGCCGAGGTGCTGACCGCGATCGAGCGGGACCGGGCGACCATCTTCGAGGGCGTGCCCACCATGTTCATCGCCCTGCTCGACCATCCCGACCTGGGCCGTTACGACGTGTCCTCGCTCCGGGTGGCCATCTCCGGCGGCGCCTCGATCCCGGCACCGGTGCTGGACGCCTTCGAACGGCACTTCGGCCTGGTCATCCTGGAGGGCTACGGGATGACCGAGACCGCCTCCACCACCACGTTCAACATCAGCGCGACGGAGCGCCGGGTGTACAGCGTGGGCAAGCCGATCTGGGGCACGCAGACCCAGGTCTGGGACGGTGAGGGACGGCCGCTGCCGCCGGGCAAGGACAACGTCGGCGAAGTGGTCACCAGCGGGCTGCACGTCATGAAGGGCTACCTGAACGACCCGGAGGCCACCGCGGCCGTGTTCACCGGTGACTGGCTGCACACCGGGGACCTCGGCTACATCGACGAGGACGGCTTCCTGTTCATCGTGGGCCGGCAGAAGGAGCTCATCATCCGCGGCGGCTACAACGTCTACCCGCGGGAGATCGAGGACGTGCTGCACACCCACCCGGCCGTCGCCGAGGCGGCGGTGGTCGGGGTCCCGGACCAGCGGCTCGGCGAGGAGGTCCTGGCCGTGGTCATCCTGCGCCCCGGGGCCTCGCTGACCACGGCCGCCCTGCTCGCCTACTGCCGCGAGCGGATGGCCGCCTACAAATACCCCCGCGTGTTCGAGTTCCGTGCGGCGCTGCCGAAGAACTCGCTCGGCAAGGTGCTGAAGGACCAGCTCATCCCGCGGTGAGGATGGGAAGGAAGGAGCAGGGCCATGGAGCGGATGAGCACCCTCGACGCCGGATTCTTCTTCGTCGAGCACCAGAACGTCCCGATGCATCTCGGCTCGCTCGCGGTGTTCGACGGCCCCGCGCCGGGATACCAGGAGCTGACCGAATTGTTCGCGGCCAAGCTCCCGGCGGTGCCGCGGTACCGCCAGGTGGTGCGGACCACCCCGTTCCAGGTGCTGTGGCCGTGCTGGGTGGACGATGAGCACTTCGAGATCGGCCATCATGTCCGGCAGGTCACTGTCCCGGCGCCGGGCGGGAAGCGCCAGCTCCGCGAGCTGGCGGCGACGATCTTCGCCGAGCCGCTGGACCGGGGCCGCCCGCTGTGGGAAGCGTGGCTGCTGGACGGGCTCAAAGGCGGCCGGTGGGCGATCCTGTCCAAGGTCCACCACTGCGTGGTGGACGGCATCGGCGGCAACGACCTGATGACGGCGATCTTCGACCTCGAGCCGGACGCGGAGCGCCCCATCCCGGTGGCATGGGAGCCGGTGCCGGAGCCGTCCATGCTCGACCTGATGGCCGCGGAACTGCGGGACGGCCTGCTCGTCCCGCTGCGCCAGCTCGCCGGGCTGCCGGCCCGGCTGGGCCAGTCGCTGCCGCAAGCCGACGCGATCCTGAACTACGGCCGCGGGCTGACCTCGAGCGCGCAGCGGCTCGCCGTGCCCTCGGCGGCGTCACTGAACGGCCCCATCGGCCCGAACCGCCGGTGGGAATGGGCCGCGGCCAGCCTGGAGGACATGAAGGAGATCCGGAGCGCCCTGGGCGGCACGGTCAACGACGTGGTGCTCGCGGTGATCACCCGGGGCTTCCGTGACCTGCTGGCCGCGCGCGGCGAGCTGTCCGACGGGCTGGTGGTGCGCTCGCTGGTCCCGGTCTCGGTGCGTACGCCCGATGAGCACGGGGCGATCACCAACCGGGTCTCCGCGGTCCTCGCCAACCTCCCGGTGGGTGAGCCGGACCCGGTGCGCCGGCTGCTGCTGATCCGCGGGGAGATGGACGAGATCAAGCGGACGTCCCAGGCGGTGGGAGCCGAGCTGCTCACCGGGATGCTGGGCCTGGCCCTGCCGTCATTGCTGGCCTACGGCGTCCGTACCGCCTTCCAGGTGCCGCAGCCGCTGGTGCAGACGGTGACCACGAACGTGCCCGGGCCGCCCATCCCGCTGTACCTGCTCGGCCGGAAGCTGGTGCGGCTGCACCCGTATGTGCCGATCGGCGACAGCGTGCACATCTCGGTGGCCATCATCTCCTACACCGGCCGGCTGTCCTTCGGCATCACGGCCGACCCGGACGCCGTGCCCGACCTGGGCGTGCTGACCAGGGGAATCCGCCGCGGGCTGGCCGAGCTGGATGAGGCCGCGGCCGCCGCCCGCGCCGCCGCGGCTGACGGGCGCCCCGCCGCCGCCCCGGGTGACGGCCCGGGCGCATCCGGGGGTGACGGACGGCCGGCCGCCCCGGCAGCACGCCCCGGATGACCGCCGCCCGAACGGGGTATACCTCTGGTTCATCCGGTTGCTAACGGGGGTGACGGCCTGGGGAGGCGTCGCGCCGGGACCGGGCCCAGGAGGTGACCATGGGTCCTGACCGGGTGCCGGGGGGCACCTGGACGCGGATCGGCTCGCTGCGGGCTGTGCGCCGGCTGGCCGGCAGCAGGCCGGCCGATGGCCAGCAGGCCGAGGACCAGCAGGCCGAGGACCAGCAGGCCGAACGCCCGGCCGGGGGCATGAGCGCAGCACGGCAGGGGCGGATCGGCCTGGTGCTGGGGGCCGGCGGGGTGGTCGGTGCCGCCTGGATGACCGGTGCCCTGCATGCGGTGCAGGAACGGCTGCCGGTGCCTGCGGGCGAGGTGGACCTGATCGTCGGCACCAGCGCCGGCAGCGTGCTGGCCGCCGCGCTGCGCTGCGGCGTCAGCCTCGATGACATGGTGGCGCTGCAGCGCGGCGAGCCAGTGCCCGCGCTGCGCCAGGCGGGGGTGCGGGACCTCGACGACGGCCCGCTGCCGCCCCGGCCGCAGCTGCGCGCCGGCGCACCGCGGCTCATGCTCGCCTCCCTGCTCACCCCGCACCGGGTGCATCCCGGAGTCGGGGCGAGTGCCTGGCTGCCCCGGGGCCGGGCCCGGCACGAGGCGCTGCGGGCCACGGTGGAGGCGCTGGAGGCCCGCCCCGGCCGGGACGGCGAGGGCCGTTCGCCGGAGGCGTGGGCTGACGGCCGCACCTGGATCGTCGCGGTGGACTATGACAGCGGCCGCCGGGCCATGTTCGGCCGGGAGGGTGCCCCGCAGGCCTCCCTCCCCGATGCGGTCGTCGCCTCCTGCTCCATCCCGGGCTGGTATGCCCCGGTCGTCATCGGGGACCACCGGTACGTGGACGGCGGAGTCCGGTCCGCCACCTCGCTGGGCGCGCTGGCCCGGTCCGGGCTGGATCACGTGTACGTGCTGGCCCCGATGGCCAGCATCGTCGCCGACCGGCCGGCCCGGGCGCCGGAGCGGCTGGAACGGCGGCTGCGGCGGCTGCTGACCCGTTCCCTGCTGCGGGAGGCCGAGATGCTGCGTGCCCAGGGCACCGAGGTCACCCTGCTCACTCCCGGCCCGGAAGACCTGGCCGCGATGGGCGTGAACCTGATGGACCCGCGCCGCCGCGCCGCCGCCCTGGAAACGTCGCTGCGCACCGTGCCGGCCACGCTGGCCTGGCCTGCCGGCGCCCGGCACCAGGTCGCCTGATCAGTCCGCTGACCCCGGCGGCATGGCCGCGCGGCCGCCCGGGCCCAGCGGCGAGCGCTGCTGGCCGGCCGCGTCCAGCAGGCCCGCGTCCAGCCGGGCGATCGCCCGGGAGCCCTGCCGGGCCGTCATCGACGGCAGCAGCCCGCGCGGCAGCCACGCCGCGGTACGGACCCAGGGCTGGCCGTACACCCGCGGCGCCCGGCGGGCGATCCCGGCCACCAGGCGCCGCACGGCCGTGCTCCAGCGGGGCCGTCCGGCCGGCCGGCCCGGGAAGCCCGGCCCGGATCCTGGCCAGCAGCTCGTCCTCGTCCGCGGCCCGCACCATGTCCGTGTCGGTCCAGGACAGGTAGGCCACCCCGACCGCCACGCCCTGGTGCGCCACCTCGCCGCGCAGCGCGTGCGCGAACGCCTCCGCCCCGGCCTTGCTGGCCGCGTAGGCCGTCATCAGCGGGGCTGGGGCCAGCGCGGCCAGCGACGCCACCTGCAGGTAGTAGCCGCGCGACGCCAGCAGCGCGGGCAGGAACGCCCGGGCCGTGGCGGCCGAACCGAGCAGGTTCACCTCGATCACCCGGCTGAAGGCGGCCGGGTCGCCGTCGCTGAACAGCCCGCCCAGCCCGATCCCGGCGTTGGCCACCACCGCGTCCACCCGGCCGAAGTGCTCGGCCACCTCGGCGGCGACCGCCTGCATCCGGCCGTTGTCGGTGACATCGGCCGTCCAGGCCCGGGCCCCGGTGCCCGGCCCGCACCGGGCGACCGTGGCCGCCAGCCCCTCAGGTTCCAGGCCGACCGCCGCCACCCGGGCCCCGGCCCGGGCCAGGCTGACCGCGAGGGCCGCGCCGATGCCACGGCCCGCACCGGTCACCACCACCGCCGCGTCCCGCAGCCCGTTCCGGTCGTGCTGCCGCCTCATCATCCGCTCTCCCCGGCCGCCAGCGCGAGCTTCCGGATCAGGCCGGCCACCACGCCGGGTGCTTCCAGCGGGGTCATGTGCCCGATCCCGGCCAGTTCGGTGACGCCCTCCACCCGGGGCAGCAGCCGGGCCAGCCGGCGGAGTGAGCCGGCGGGGTGAGCCGGTCGGCCGTGCCCACCAGCACGTGCGCGGGCACGTCCAGGCTCCGTGCTCCCGCCGTCACGTCCAGGGTGGCCAGGACGTGCCCCCAGGCGGACCGGGCCCGGCGGTCGCAGGCCTGGATGATCGCGGCGTTCGCGGCGGCCAGCTCGGCGGTCGCTCCCGGCCCCAGGGTCAGGTAGCTGAGCAGGTGCCGGCTGAGCCCGGTGGCCGGGCCCAGCGGGGCCGCCGAGGTGAGCAGCCAGTGCTGCGCCGTGGCGAGGGCGGGCAGGAACCCGCTGAACGGGATGGCCAGGGCCTCCGCGACCAGGTCCGCGGCACCGGTCGAGGCGAGCAGCACTCCGCTCACCCGGCTGCGCACGGGCTCACGCCGTGCCGCGGCCATGATCGCCATGCCGCCCATGCTGTGCCCGGCGAGCACGGCTGACTGGCCGGGCGGCACGGCGTGCTCCAGCACCGCCTCCAGGTCCCCGGCGAGCGCCTCGACGCTGCAGCCACCCGCCGGCGGATGCTCGCTCGCGCCGTGCCCGCGCAGGTCGTAGGCGACGACCCGGAACTCGCCGTCCAGCTCCCGGATGACCGGGGCCCAGAACGGGACCGAGCACGTCCATCCATGAACCAGCACGACCGCGGGCCGGGCCGGGTCCGGCGGCCCGTGCGTCTCCACATTCAGCCGGATCCCGTCGGAGGTGGTGACCTGGGTTCTGGCGGGCGGCGCCGGGAGGGCCAGGAGTTCCCCGGCCGGCCGGCGGCTCATGTCCCGGCCGCCGGGATCACCGTGTACTCGCCCAGGTTGACCCGGCGGGTTGCGCGGCGGAACTGCCGGACCGAGCCGGGCCACAGCGTCGGGTTCCGGCCGGCGGCGTTGAGGTACCAGCTCTGGCACCCGCCGGTGGCCCACACCGTGGTCCGCATCCGCCGCTCGATGCCCGCCTGCCAGTGCTGCTGGGCGGCCGGCCGGGCATCCAGCGCCGTCGCGCCGAGGCGGCCGAGGGCGGCCAGGTAGTCCAGGACGTAGTCGAGCTGGGTCTCGATGATGTGGATCAGGGAGTTGTGGCCCAGGCCGGTGTTCGGCCCGATGAGCAGGCACAGGTTAGGGAACCCGGCCACCGTGGTGCCGCGCAGCGCCTGCGGGTCCTGCCCCCACGCATCGGCCAGCGTCACGCCGCCCGTGCCGCGGACCAGCCGGGCCAGGGGCATGTCGATCACGTGGAACCCGGTGGCGAAGATGAGCACATCGGCGTCCCGGGCGGTGCCGTCCTGGGCGACCAGGACAGGGCCATCCACCTTGGCCAGCCCGGCCGCGACCAGTTCGGTGTTCGGCCTGGTGAGGGCGGGATAGAAGTCGTTGGACAGCAGCACCCGCTTGCAGCCCATGACATAGGGCGGGGTCAGCTTGGCCCGCAGTTCCGGGTCCGGCACGGACGCCGCCAGGTGCCGCTGCGCGATCCGCTGGGCGGCCCGGAGCAGCCCGGGCTGCCGGACGAACGCCACGGCCAGCGATTCGCGGGCGGTGTCCAGGCCGAGCCGCACCATCCGCTGAGTCAGCGGGACCCGCCGGTACAGAGCCTTCTCCAGCTCGCTGATCCGGCGGTCGCGCCGCGGCATGACCCAGGCCGGAGTCCGCTGGAACAAGGTCAGCCGGCTGACGGCCGGCTGGATGGCCGGCACGATCTGGATGGCCGAGGCGCCGGTGCCGACCACGGCGACCCGCCGGCCGTCCAGCCGCGCCTGGTGATTCCAGCGGGCCGAGTGGAACACCTCGCCCGGGAACGTGCCCAGCCCCGGGATGTCCGGCAGTGCGGGCTCGGACAGTGGCCCCGCGCCGGCGATGACCACGTCGGCGGCCAGGTCTCCGCGGGACGTGCGCAGCCGCCAGCACGCCGCCGTGCCGTCCCAGCAGGCCTCCGTCAGCTCCGTGCCGAGGTGGAGGTGAGGGGCGACAGCGTGCCGTTCGGCTATGTGGTTGAGATAGGACCAGATCTCGGGCTGCCGGGAGAAGCTGCGTGACCAGCCCGGATTCGGCGCGAATGAGTATGAGTACAGGTGCGACGGGACGTCGCAGGTGCACCCCGGGTAGGTGTTGTCCCGCCAGGTCCCGCCGACGGCGCCGGCCCGCTCCAGGATGACGAAGTCGGTCAGGCCGGCCTGGCGGAGCCGGACGCCGGCGCCGATGCCCGCGAACCCGGCGCCGATCACGGCCACCCGGACCCGGGCGGGCAGCGGCGGCGGGCCCGCGGCGGCCGCGCTCACCGGGGCCCCCCGGGCGCGGCCAGGCCGCCGGGGCGCACGCTCAGCACCGGCCGCGGGACGGGCACCGGGCCGTCCGGGTCGGCGGCGATCCCCGCGTCGCGGAGCACCCCGGTCAGCGCCCACCAGATGAGCTGGCTGACATAGTCGGTGACCTGCGCCCGGCTCATCGATCGCCGGCTCAGCCACCATTCGCCGGTGCTCTGCACCAGCCCGGTGATCCCGAAGGCCCAGGGCTCGGCGGCTCCCGAGTCCAGGCCGTAGGCCCGCAGGTAGTCGCCGTACACCGCGGTCAGCGTGGTGGCGATGAACTCCTTCTGCCGGGCGACCAGGCCGGGGCCGCCCGCACCGTCCCCGGTACTGTCCCCGGCGCCGTGCCGGGCCAGCAGCCAGTACAGGTCGGGGTGCTCGTCGATGATGGCGAAGTAGGCGCCCACCCCGTCCCGGATCCGGGCCATGGCGGGGCCGCCGGCGGTCAGCGCGGGCACCAGCCGTTCCCGCAGCAGCCCGGAGGCGTACCCGCCCAGGGCCTGCACCAGCGCCGCCTTGTCCGCGAAGTACCGGTACAGCACCGGCTTGGTCACGCCCGCCTCGGCCGCGACCGCGCCCATCGGCAGGTCGGGCCCGGTGTCCCGGAGCACCCGCAGGGCCGCGGCCACGAACTCCTCCCGCCGCCGGGCCCGGTGCGCGGTCCACCGGTCCCGGCGGGCGTCGCCGGGGCGCCGGGCGTCGCCGGGCTGCCGGGGAGCCGGCTGGGACGGCGACATGCCTGGGATGCTACCAAAAGTAACCGTTACTTCAAGTAACAGTTCTCTGCGGTAGCACGCCCTCCCTCCGGCTATCTTATTAATGAGATATCATTGGTGGTATGAATGGTTCTGCTGACCAGCGGCGGCCGCGGCGGCCGACTGGGTTCGTAGCGCCGCCACGGCGGCCGGGCGGCCCTGGGCCCGGGCCCGGCCCTGGCCCCGGGCTAACCGGGCCGGGCGGGGCGGATCCGGTGGTGGCCAGCCCGGACGGGCCGCCCCGGGGCCCGATGGCTGAGCCGGGGACCGGGGCGGCCGGAGGGCCGCGCGGCGCCGGCCCGGAGGGGGATGGCCTGCCGTTGCTGCCCGGGTTCCGGGAGATGGCCCTGCGCCGGATGGCGGGGGAGCGGCGCCGGATGGTCGCCGAGCTGACTGCCCGGCGGCAGTCCGCCGGGCTCTCCCAGACTCAGGTCGCCGCGTGGATGGGCACGTCACAGTCGTCCGTCGCCCGGATCGAGGCGGGCCAGGGCGACGTGCGCGCGACCACGCTGGAGCGTTACGCGGCGGCGGTTGGCAGCCAGCTGAGCTGGCAGTTGTCCGGCGATCTCACCCTGGGAGGAATCTGATGAGAAGGCCGCAGGCTGATCCGGGGACGCCGGCGCGATCCCCGCACGGCTCGTTCCCGCACGGCTCGTTCCCGCCCGGGCCGCCCGGCCCGGGACGGCGCCCGGATGAGCCGCCGGGACGGCCGCCGCGGCCCGGCCATCCCCGCGTCCCAGGTCAGCCGGAAGTCCCCGGCGTGCCGGGCTGGCCGGGCCGGCCGCAGCCGCCCGCCGCCCCGCCGGCCTACCCGGCCACCTCCCCGGCCCGGGGCTGGGTTGCCGACCAGGGGGCCTGGCCCGGTGCGCTGTACCAGCGGCTGATGGAACGGCGGATCGTGCTGGCGTCCGGCCGGCTCGACACTGAGGCCGCGACCCTGCTGAGCGCCCAGCTGCTCACCCTGGACGCCGAGGGGGACCAGCCGGTCCGGCTGGAACTGCAGGGGCTGGAGGCGGAGCTCCCTTCGGCGCTGACCGTGATGGGCGTGCTCGACGTGGTGCGCGCCCCGGTGACCGGGTACGTGGCCGGGCTGGCCGGGGCCGCGCTCGGCGTGCTGGCCGCCTGCCCGCGCCGGCTCGCCTACCCCAGCGCCGTGCTGGCGCTGGCCGAGCCGAAGCTGAGCCTGGACGGCACCGCCACCGAGGTGTCCATCCAGGAGGAACAGGTCCGGGCGATGCTGGACTCGCTGTACCTGCGGCTGGCCGAGGTGACCGGCCAGGAGGTGGACACGGTCCGGGAGGATGCCCGGCACGGGCGGTTCTTCACCGTTCCCGACGCCATCAGCTACGGCCTGATCGAAGGCGAGGCCCGCCCGGAATCCAGGCCGCGGCCGGGATTCCACTGATACTGAGACGGTGGCCCCAGTGACCGGCCGGGACAGCGCCCGGCTCCGGGATGGCGCGGGCGCGCAGGACGGCCCCGCGTTCATCCGGTCCCAGACCCGGCTCGCCCCGGTTCCGCTCGTCCCCGAGATCAGGCTGCACGTCGCCGCCGACGCCTTCGACCTGTGGCAGCAAACCGAGCAGCAGGCCGGCCGGGAGCAGTTGCCGCCGCCGTTCTGGGGGTTCCCCTGGGCGGGCGGGCAGGCGCTCGCCCGGTACGTGCTGGATAACCCGGGCACCGTGCGCCAGCGCCGCGTGCTGGACATCGCGTCCGGCTCCGGGCTGGTGGCCATCGCGGCCTGGCAGGCGGCCGCGGCGGCCGTGACCGCCAGTGAGATCGACCCGCTGGCCGCGGCCGCGATCACGCTGAACTGCGCGGCGAACGAGGTCCGCCCCGCCGTCGTCGTCGGTGACGTGCTGGGCGGGGAGGTGCCGGTCGGCGATGCTGCGGCCGCGGCGGAGGTGGTGCTGGCCGGGGATGCGTTCTACGAGCGATCCCTGGCCGGGCTGCTGCTGCCGTTCCTGCAACGGTCCCGGGCGGCGGGCACCCTGGTGCTCGTCGGTGACCCGGGCCGGGCCTACCTGCCCCGTGACCTGTTCGACCGGGTCGCCAGCTACCAGGTCCCGGTGTCGCGGGTGCTGGAGGACACCAGCCTCAAGGAGACCACGGTGTGGCGGCTCCGCTGAGCCGCCGGCCCAGGGGGGCGGGTCAGCCGGTGGCTGGAGGCCGGGCCGGGCCGGTGCCGGCGCCCGCGCCGGTCTGCCCCACCGCCGCGGCGATCTCGGCCAGGTCCTTGTCGTCCAGCACCAGGCGGCCGGCGGTGATCCAGCCGTCCACCTGCTCCGGGCTGCGCGCGCCGACGATCGCGCCGCTGACCCCGGGGAAGGCCAGGGTCCAGGCCACCGCCACCGCGCCGGTGCTCACGCCGAGGCGCTCGGCGACGGGGCGGAGGGCGTCGGCCAGGGCCAGGTTGCGGCGGAGGCCGTCCCCGGTGAAGTCGGCGCTCCGGCTGCGCCAGTCACCCTCGCCCAGCCGGGCCGCCCGCTCCGCGGTGAACGACCCGGTGAGCAGGCCGGACGCCATCGGGCTGTACACGATCACCCCGGTGCCGCGGGCCGCGCACCAGGGCAGGATCTCCGCCGCGGCGTCCCGGTGGATCAGGCTGAACTTGGGCTGGAGCGAATCGACGTGCCCGAGCCGCTCGGCCTCGGCCAGCTGGGCGGCGTCGTGGTTGGACAGCCCGGCGGCCCGGATCTTGCCTTCGGCGCGCAGGTCCAGGAAGGCCTGCCAGTACTCCTCCAGCGGGGTCCCGTCCTCGGCCGGCCAGTGCAGCTGGTACAGGTCGATCCGGTCCACCCGCAGCCGGCGCAGCGAGGCCTCCACCTCACGGCGCAGGCTGGCCGGGCTGCCGACCCGGCGCGGCGCCTTGGACCGGTCCGAGGAGTCCCAGACCAGGCCGCCCTTGGTGAAGACATAGGGCCGGTCGGCCTCCGGCAGGTCGCGCAGGGCCCGGGCCACCACCTCCTCGGAGTGGCCGAGGCCGTACACGGCCGCGGTGTCCACCCAGTTGATCCCGGACTCCACCGCGTGCCGGATGGCCGCGACAGAGTGGGCATCGTCCTGGTCGCCCCAGGCGAAGGCCCAGCCCCCGCCGCCGATCGCCCAGGCGCCGAAGCCGGCCCGGGTGATGGTCATGTCCGTCTGCCCGAAGGGCACCTTCTTCAGCGTCTCGTTCATGACCCCTATGCTCGGGCGGGGACGTTCATCTGTCCAACAGCTAGAACTGATCGCTTTGTGCTCTAGGATTGCATAATCATGGAACTGCGCCAGCTGGAGCACTTCGTCGCGGTGGCCGAGGAAAGCCACTTCACCCACGCGGCTGAGCTGCTGCAGATCTCCCAGTCCGGGTTGTCCGCGTCGATCCGGGCCCTGGAAACCGAGCTGGGCACGCCGCTGTTCGTGCGGAGCACCCGCCGGGTCGAGCTGACCGAGGCGGGACGGGTGCTGCTCGCCGAGTCGCACCGCACCCTGGCCAGCGTGGCCGCGGCGCAGCACGCGGTGGCCGCCGTGCGCGGCGTGCTGCGCGGCACGCTGAGCGTGGGCGGTGAGCAGTGCCTGGGAGTGGTCGACCTGCCGGCCCAGCTGGCCAGGTTCCGGGCCGACCATCCGGGGGTGGAGATCAGGCTGCGCTTCGGCGGATCCGCCCAGCTGATCGACCAGCTCGCGGCGGGCCGGCTCGACGTGGCCCTGGTCGCGGTGACCGGGCCGGCGCCGCGGGGAGTGGACCTGACCCCGCTGGCGGCTGAGCCCCTCGTCGTGCTGTGCCACCCGGACCACGACCTGGCCCGGCAGCAGGAGGTGGACCTGGAGGCGCTGCACGGCCTCACCTTCGTCGGCTTCCAGCCCGACTGGGCGGCGCGGGTACTGGCCGACCGGGCCTTCGCCGCCGCCGGCCTGCCGCACCGGGTCGAGCTCGAGGTGAACGACGTGCACACCCTGCTCGACCTGGTCGGCCACAACCTCGGGGTGGCGATCGTGCCCCGGCCGATCGCGGCCAAGAAGCAGCACAAGCTGCACATCGCGGCGCTGCGCGGCGACCTGCCGCCGTGGCGGGTGGCCGCGGCCGCGTCGGAGAACCCGAGCCCGGCCGCCCAGGCGCTGCTGGCCCAGCTCACCCACGGCGGGGGCGGCCTGGTCCGCGCGGGTCAGGGCAGCAGGCCCGCCCGGTCCCGGGCCGCGGCCACCACGGCCTGACCCAGGCTGATCCCGCCGTCGTTCGGCGGCACCCGCGAATGGGCCAGTACCCGGAACCCGCTGCCCTCCAGCAGGCCCGCCGCCGCCTCCAGCAGCAGGACGTTCTGGAACACCCCGCCCGACAGCGCCACCGTGCCCAGCCCCGACGACTCGCGGAGCAGCAGGCACACCTCCACGATCATGGCGGCCACGCCGTGATGGAAGCGGGCGGCGATGACGTCCGCGGGCTGGCCGTCCAGCAGGTCCCCGGCGGCGGCGCGGAACAGGTCGGCCCCGGCCACGGTCAGCGGGGTGCCGGGGGTGATCGTGGCCCGGTACGCACCCGAAGGCGGGACCGCCGCCCAGGCGGCCGCGGCCCGCTGCTCCAGTTCCACCGCGGCCTGCGCCTCGTAGCTGATCGAGTCCCGCACCCCGATCAGCGCGGCCACCGCGTCGAACAGCCGCCCGGCGCTGGAGGTCACCGGCGCGTTGATGCCCCGGCGGCTCATGGCCAGCACGTCCGCCCAGGAACGCGCCTGGCGCGCGGCCACCGGCAGGCGGTCCAGGCCGTCCGGCCGCTGGCCCGGGTACGCGGCGTCCAGGTACGCGGCGGCCATCCGCCACGGCTGCCGGATCGCCGCGGCGCCCCCCGGCATCGGCACGCCGGCCAGGTGCCCGGCGCGCTCGAAGCCGGCCAGCTCGGCGAGCAGGAACTCGCCACCCCAGAGGGAGCCGTCCGTGCCGTAGCCGGTGCCGTCGAAGGCCACCCCGATGACCGGGCCGTCCTCGCCGTTGTCGGCCAGGCAGGAGGCGATGTGCGCATGGTGGTGCTGCACGCCGACCAGGGTGGCGCCGTCGAGGTCCATCGCGTACTTGGTGGACAGGTACTCCGGGTGCAGGTCATGCGCGACCAGCTGGGGGGTGATCCCGAACAGCCGCTGGAAGTGCTCGATGCCCTCGGTGAACGACCGCAGCGTCTCGTAGTTCTCCAGGTCACCAATGTGGTGGGAGAGGAGCGCCCGGTCCTCGCTGCCCAGGCAGAACGTGTTCTTCAGCTCGGCGCCGCAGGCCAGCACCGGGCGGGGGAAGCGGCCGCGGACGGGCAGCGGCTCCGGCACGTAGCCACGGGAGCGGCGCAGCATGGTGACCCGGCCGCGCAGCGGCCGGACCACCGAGTCGTCCGCCGCGATGTGGATGGCCCGGTCGTGGCCGAGGAAGCCGTCCGCGATGCCGCCGAGCCGGCTCAGCGCATCGTCGTCCGTGTAGGCGATCGGCTCGTCGGACACGTTGCCGCTGGTCAGCACGAGCGGGACGGCGACGTCACGGAGCAGCAGGTGGTGCAGCGGCGTGTACGGCAGCATCAGGCCGAGATGCCGGTTACCGGGCGCCACCGCGTCCGCGACCGGTGCCGGGCTGTCGGGCCGCCGGGGCAGCAGCACGATCGGCCGCGCACCGCTGGCCAGCGCCCGCTCCGCGGCGGCACCGACCTGGCACAGCGCCCGCGCGGCAGCCAGGTCGCCGACCATCACCGCGAACGGTTTCTCCTCGCGGTGCTTGCGGGCGCGCAGCCGGGCCACGGCGTCCTGGCTGGTGGCGTCGGCGGCCAGGTGGTACCCGCCGAGGCCCTTGACCGCCAGCACCTGCCCCTCGCGCAGCGCCCGCGCCGCCGCGGCCAGCACGTCACCGGCGCCTCCGCGCCGCCCGCCTCCCCGCCGCCGGCCCCGGGTGCCACCACGGCCCGGCCCGCGCCGTCCCGGTCGCGCAGCCACAGCCGCGGCCCGCAGGCCGGGCAGCAGGTCGGCTGGGCGTGGAACCGGCGGTCCGCCGGGTCGTGGTACTCCGCGGCACAGGCCGGGCACATGGTGAAGGCGGCCATCGTGGTCAGCGGCCGGTCGTAGGGCACGTCGCGCACGATGGTGAACCGGGGACCGCAGTTCGTGCAGTTGATGAACGGGTAGCCGCACCGCCGGTCCGCCGGGTCGGCGAGTTCCCGCAGGCAGTCCGCGCAGGTGGCGCTGTCCGCGGAAACCAGCGCCCGGCGCTGGCCGGCCCGGTCGCTGGCCACGATCGCGAAGCCCGTCGCGCCCAGCGGGGCAAGGGCGCGCGCGCTCACCCGCTCCACCCGCGCCAGCGGCGGCCCGCCGGCCCGCACCGAGAACAGGAATTTCTCAACGGCCTCAGCCGGGCCCTCGACTTCGGCGAAGACTCCGTCTACGTCGTTGCCCACCCATCCGGCCAGTCCCAGCCTGGTGGCGAGCGCGTAGACGAACGGGCGGAACCCGACGCCCTGCACCACGCCCTGTACCCGGACGGCAGTCCGGACCCTGCTGGTCACCGGCCCAGTCTGCCGTAGTGCCAGGCCGGCCCGCCCGGCCCGGCGGCGGCGGAGTCACGGGTTTACCGCACGGTGATAAAGGGCTGGCTTAAGCCTTGTTGAACAGATCCGGCGCCGGGCATGACCACCGGGCCCCTGGCACGATCCCGGGTCAAACGGCACAGTGGAGATGCCATTCCGCGCCGGCCACCCGCGATCGGAGAAACCCGCATGGCCGCCAGCAGCCCGCCCGCTACCCGCCCGGCACCGGGCACCGACGGCCTCGCCACGGTGCCGCGGCCCCGCGGGTTCGCTCCGGGTACACGGCTACCAGGCACGATTGCGCAGCTGGCCGGGCACGGTGCCTGGCTGGTGGCCATCCCCAAGCGGCGGGTGTTCCCGGGGCGGCCGGAGCAGGTGGCGCACGCACGCCGGTTCGTGGCCCGGCTCCTCGATGGCTGCCCGGCCGTCGGCGACGCGCTGCTGTGCTGCTCCGAGCTCGCCGGCAACGCGATCCGGCACACCCGGACCGGCCAGGGCGGAAAGTTTCAGGTCGTGGTGTGGCGCGGGCACACCTCGGCCTGCGTGGCCGTGCTCGACGACGGCTCGGACACCACGCCGGTATCGGGGCCGCCCCGGGACGGCGAGCTGGCCGAATCGGGGAACGGCCTGCTGGCCGTGCACGCGTTAGCCGCGTGCTGGGGGCACCATGTTTACCGCGATGGCGTGACCAGGGGGACGGCCGTCTGGTTCCGCCTCGACTGGGCCTCCGGCTGACCGCCCGTCAGCCGGCCTGCGAGCCGCACAGCGCGGCCAGCAGCGTCCTCCTCGCGGCCCGGTCAGGTCCGCGGCAGCAGCGCGATGGCCTCGCCCGCGTGGACCAGGACCGTATCCCCGGGCTGCGCGGTGACCAGGGCGACGCTGACCTCCTCCTGGCCGGAGCCGGTGTCCACCAGGGCCATGGCGGCGGGCAGCAGCCGGGTAATGGTCACCGGGACGGCGGTGTCCGAGCAGGTCACGCAGGTGCCATCGGGGCATGCGGGGTCCCCGGCGCCCAGCGGCTGGCCGGCGCCGGGTGGCTGGCCCGCGCTCGGTGCCCCGCCCGGGACCGGGTACTCGCCAGCGGGCAGGCCGGTCACGGTGCGCTCTCCGGGATCACGGCCTCCACTTCGACCTTCACCGCGTCGCGGACCTTGAGGGCGCCGAAGAACGCCGTGTAGGGCTTGATGCCGTAGGCCGACTGGACCACGGTCCCGGTGGCCCGGTAGCTGCCCGGGGCAGGCTGGGTGACCTGGAGCTGCAGCGGCTGGGAGACGCCGCGGATGGTGAGGGACCCCTCGACCACGCCGCCGTCCCCGTTCAGGTCGAACCGGGTGGCGGTGAACACCGCTTCTGGCTGCCGGTCGGTGCCGAGCAGCTTCCGCGCGGTGGTGGCGATCTCCCGGCGGTCCCGGTCGGTCAGTGGCTTGAGGCCGCCGGTTCCCTCCCGGACGGCCAGCGCGCCGAGGTCGGCGCGCACCTCCAGCGCCGCCGGGGTGCCGTCCTCCGCCAGGGTCAGCTCGCCGGACCAGCGCGGCAGGTCGATGGTGAGGTCATGCCCGGCCGTGGCCGCCATGCCGTCCCGTGAGGTGCGCAGCACGATCCGGCCGCTCTCGCTGTCCAGCTGATGCCGTCCGTTGGCCCCGGTCATGAACAGCACGTTAGGCCACCCGCCGGCGGGCCGTCCAGCGGCGGCCGGACCTGGCTGCTGCCCCCGGATGGCCGTAATCCCCGCATTTGGCACCATGGTGGCGGTGAGCCGATCCGCCGATGACCGCGGTGCCGCCCTGACGCGGCGGGCAGGCGGCCGGGCCGTGGCGGCCGCGACGCCCGGCTGGCTCGTCGCTGCCGTCCGTCCGGCCCCGGCGCCGCCGCCCTGGCCGCTGATGATGCGCGCCGCGCTGGCCGTGTGCGGGCCGCTCGCGCTGGGCGTGATCCTCGGGACCCCGGTGCCGGGCCTGCTGAGCGCGATGGGCGGCCTGGGCCATCCTGCTGCTCATCCCCGGCTGGCTGGTGTCCCCGCTATCCGCCGAGCGCCGCAGCACGGCGGCCGCTTACGCCGCCATCGCCGGCCTGCTCCGGGCGGCCGGCACGCCGCAGTTCCCGCAAGCGCACGAGGCCCTCGTCGCCGCGCTCAACGCGGCCTGGGATGACCTGACCTCGCGCCGGGCGCGTAGCAGCGGCCGCGATCCCGACCTGGTCCGCCTGGCCGGCCTGCTGAACCAGACCCATCCGCTCACCGAGGCAGCGGTCAGCATGATCCAGGAGGGGGTGTCGGCGCGGTCGCCGGCGCGCTCATCATCGCGGTGGTGCCGGGCGGCCCCTGGCTGCTGCTGCCGTGCGCGGTACTCGCCGGGCTGCTGCCCTACGGGCAGGTCCGCAACTGGGGGCTGTTCAGCACCTTCCTCACCCCGCTGGTCGTGATCCTCATCGACCTGCTGCAGCGGGCCGGCTGGGTGCTCGCCCTCGACCGGCTCATCGACACGCTGCTCGGCTGCGCCATCGTGCTGCTCGTCGGTTACGCCCCGTGGCCGTCCAGCTGGCATGCCCACCTGCCGGCGCAGCTCGCGGCGGTCCTCGATAGTGTGGCGCGTTACACGGAGGCGGCACTGCTCGGCATGACCGGCCGGTCCCCGCTCCGCCGCCAGACCTACCGAGCCCTGTCCGACCTTCGCACGGAGTTTCAGCGCACCATGGCAGAACCCCGCCCCGCCAGCCGGCCCGCGGCCCGGCTGTGGCCCGCGGTGCTCGGCGCCGAGCAGCTGATGGACACGCTCATCACGGCCGGGGTGCGCAGCGAGGTCTCGGGCCAGCGGCCGCCCGAGCCGGACGTGCGCCGGCTGGCTGGCGCGCTGCGCGAGATGGCCGGTGCGGTCCGGGACGGCCGGATGCCCGCTGACCGGCCGCTGCACGTCAGCGCGGACCTCCAGCCGGTGGCCGAGGCCATCGCCAGCGTGCGGCGCGCGCTGGCCGGCGAGCCAGCCGCCTGAGGACCGGCCGGTACCCGTGGACTGGCGCTCACGTGCCCGGGATGGCCTGGTGGTGCTGCTCACCGTGACCACGGGGTCGGTGGACGCGGCCTGTTTCATGCACCTCGGCCATGTCTTCTGCAGCGTGATCACCGGCACCCTGGTGCTGCTTGGCGTCGCGGCGGGCACGCATGACCCGGCCCTGGCCGGGAGCGCCGGGGTGGCCCTGGCCAGCTACACCGCGGGGGTGGCCATCGCGGCGCCGCTGGCGGCCCGCCGGGCCGGCCGCTGGCTGGACGGCTGGCCGGCCAGGCGGGCGCGGCGGCCCGCCGCGCACCGGGAGATCTGGCCGTCCTGGCTCACCGTGTCCCTCGCCCTGGAGTTCTGCGTGCTGGCCGCGTTCTGCGCGGGCTGGGAACTGACCGGCGGCCACCCGTCGCGCGGGGACCAGATGCTGCTGCTGATCCTGGTCGGGTCGGCGATGGGCATCCAGGGGGCCACCGTCCGGCAGCTCGGCGAGATCTCCACGACCTACCTGACCGGCACGCTGACCGGGGTCGTCGCCGGCCTGGTCACCGGGCGGGTGCCCGACGGGCTGGGCCGCAGCCTGGGCATCTTCGCCGCCGTGGTGACGGGTGCCGTCGGGTCGGCGGTCATCACCAGCTACGCGACGGCGCTGCTGCCGCTGCTGGTGCTGACCCCGCTGGCGCTGGTGGTGTGGATCGCGTCGGCCCGGTTCGGCCCGCGCCCGGGTACCCGCTGACCCCGGTACCCGCTCAGCGCCGGCATCCGGCAGCCCGGCACCGGGCTCAGCCGGCGGAGGCGCGGTCCGTCCAGTGCGGGTCCCGCTTACCGGGTACCGCCGCGTCCCCGTTCCGGGTCACGGCCGGGTCCGCGGTCACCGCTGGGTCCGCGGTCACCGCCGTGTCCCCGGTCACCGCCGTGTCCCCGGTCACCGCCGTGTCCCCGGTCACGGCCGGGTCTCCGGTCACCGCGGCCGGGCGGGGAGCCGGGGCCGGGGCCGGGACCTGGCCGCCACGCCGCTGCCGCCGCTCCGCGAGGTAGGAGCCGATCACGGTCAGGCCGAGCGCGCCCGCGGGGACCAGGGTGATCAGCGCCGGAAGCTGGTATCGCCAGCTGAACTCGAAGAAGTCCGAGGCCAGCAGCACGGCCGCCGCGCTGCCGAAGGTGAGCAGGCAGGCGGTTGCCGTGGCCCGCTGCGCGGCGCTGGCCCGGCGGCGGACCACGCCGATGCTGCCTGCCAGCCCGGCCAGGGTGGCCAGCAGCAGCAGCGGTCCCGGAGCGTACCCGCCGTGCAGCTGATAGCCGCGCAGGAAGCTGGCCAGCCCGCTGCTCGCGGTGGGCTTCGTGCCGCTGTACCGCACCCCGGCGGCGATCACCCTCGGCTGGCCCGCCGGGGTGATCGCGCCGAACTGCAGGTGACCGGCCTGGAGCGCGATGTACGGCGGGTAGACCGGGTAGCCGCGCTGGAACTGCCAGCGGGCGATGGAGACGTCGCCGGCGTCGGTGACCCGGTCCACCGCGAACAGCTTGGCCGCGTCCCGGGCCACCGCGACCGCCACCCGCAGCGGCTGCTGGCGCAGCACCTTGTCGGCGAAGCTGGTGTCCACGGCGACGTGGCGCATGCCCCGGGGGAGGATCAGCGTCTTCACCGGTGACCCCGCGCCGTGGTCCAGCCAGTCCGGGCCCAGCGCCTGCTGACGCGGTGACGGGCAGAGCGGCTGCTCGTAGGCGGGCAGCTTCAGGGTCGCGCAGTCCGCGGCGGCGGCGGCCCGGCCGTACATGGTGCCCGCCGCGTAGGGGGCCAGCGCGAAGTGCTTGATCGTCACATAGTTCCGGTAGCTGATCAGCAGGATCGGCACGGCGAACAGGGCACACAGCGCGACCGCCTGGGTCAGCTTCGCCCGCCAGCCCGGGACCACGACGAGCAGGTAGACCACGGCCGGCACGATGAGGATCTCGCCGACCTGGCGCACTGTCGCCGAGGCGCCCAGGGCCGCGCCCCCGGCCAGCACCATCCACCAGGCCGGGCGCGGCCGCCACAGCAGCAGCACCAGGCCCGCCACGATGAGCACCTCGAACGCGGTGTCCGGCATGATCGACTGCTCTATCTGCAGCTGGTAGGCGTCCAGCAGCAGCGGGGCGGTGCCCAGCGCGGCCAGCCACGGGGGCACGCCGCGGCGCCGCAGCACCAGGTACAGGGCGACCGCCATGGCCAGCCCGCACAGGTGCTGCACCGCCGCGACCGCCGACAGCGAGCCCACGCCCAGGAAGGCCCGCAGCATCAGCTGGTAGCCAGGCGGGTCGTTGCCCGGGTAGGCGCCGAACAGGTACTTGACCGAGTCGATGTAGAGCAGGGCGGGCTGGTAGGCCAGCTGGGTCAGCACCCGGAGCACCAGGCCCAGGGTGAGCAGCACGGCGAACAGCCAGTGCCGCCGCAGGATCGCGCCGAGGCCGCCGGGCGGCATGACCGCCGTTAGCGACGACCGCGATCCCGTGGTGGCTGGAACGGCTGGCATGTCCCCCCCGGAAGCTCGATACCGAGAAGCTCTTGGTCTGGACAGAATCTCTTGGTCAGGACAATCAGAACTCAGTCGTGCCGACCCACGGAGCAGCCTAGTGCGAGCCGCGGAAGCCGCCCGCACCTGAGCCCCGATGCCGGCGGGCGGGTCGCGCCGGACTGTCGGCCCCGCTGCCTAGCATCGTGCCCATGCCGGGAGGAGTTACGCACGGCACCCCCGCAGCGGCGGTGCTGTGGGAAGGGCTGCGTGCCCAGGTCCGCTTACAGGCCGCCGGGCTGACTGGGCCGCGGCCTGCCTGGCCACGGGCAGTGTGCCACGTGCCGGGGCCCGGCCGGGGACGGTTTTGCCCGCTGTTTCCAGTGCGCGCTGCACGCGGAAAGCGCGCCCGGGGCCCTTGCGGACGTGGTGGTGCCGATCGCGTTCGCGCCCAAGGGAAGCCAGTACGCCCAGGTCCTGTGGCAGTACAAGTCGGACCGGGCCGGCGGGCAGGCGGCGCGCGCCGCGCGCCAGGCGCTCCGCGCGCTGCTCCTGGTGTTCCTGCACGACCACGGGCGGTGTGTCTGGCGCAGCGCGGCCATGCCGGTGCCCACGCATGTCAGCGTGGTGCCGAGCAGCCGCGGGCGGCCCGGAGCGCACCCGCTGCGCCGGCTGGCGCTGCCGTGCGTGTCCCGTCCCGAGGCCCGCCTGTTCACGACCGGGCACGAGCTGCCCGGCTGCCGTGACCTCGACCCGGGCCGGTTCCGCGCGGCCGGGCCGCTGCCCGGCGCGGCGGTGCTGCTGCTCGACGACACGTGGACGTCCGGGGCGAGCGCGCAGAGCGCGGTGAGCGCCCTGCGCGCGGCCGGGGCCCGGCATGTGGCGGTGGTGGTACTCGGCCGCCACGTGGGGCCGCCCGCCACCGGCCCGCTCACCTGGCCGCCTGCTTGCCCGTCCGCCTGCCCCCCTGCTTGCCCGCCCGGCTCCCCGCCCGCGGCGGATCCGGGCCAGGCCGCCGCCAGGGCCGCGCCCTTCCGCCTGGACCGCTGCGCGGTGCACCGTCACCCGGATGGGACCGGTCGTCAATAGGCTGGTGGGGTGATCCCCGACCCGCCCTCCCATACCGCGCTCGTCCGGCGCGCCCGGCGCATCAACCGCGAACTCGCCGTGCTCTACCCGGACGCGCATTGCGAGCTGAACTTCAGCACGCCACTGGAACTGCTCATCGCGACGATCCTGTCTGCGCAGTGCACGGACAAACGGGTCAACATGGTGACCCCCGTGCTGTTCGCCCGCTACCACACGGCGGCCGACTATGCCGCCGCCGACCGCGCGGACCTCGAGAAGATCATCCAGTCCACCGGGTTCTTCCGGGCCAAGTCGAACAGCATCCTGGGGCTGGGGCAGGCGCTCTGCGACCGGTTCGGCGGCCAGGTGCCGGGGAACCTGGCCGACCTGGTCACGCTGCCCGGAGTCGGCCGCAAGACGGCCAACGTGGTGCTGGGCAACGCCTTCGGGGTGCCCGGCATCACCGTGGACACCCACTTCGCCCGGCTGGCCCGGCGCCTCGGCTGGACCCGGCAGGCCGACCCGGACAAGATCGAGGCCGAGGTCGGGACACTGATCCCGCGCTCGGAGTGGACCATCCTGTCGCACCGGCTGATCTGGCACGGCCGCCGAGTCTGCCAGGCCCGCAAGCCGGCCTGCGGAGCCTGCGCGCTGGCCCGGCTCTGCCCGTCGTTCGGGGAAGGGCCCACCGACGAGGAGGCCGCCCGGAAACTGGTCAAGGCGGGCCCGTTCTCATGACCGGCGGCCAGGGCAGAAACGGGGCGGCGGCCGCGCGGCGGGCACCGGGCGCTCCGGCCGGCCCCGGGGCCGCCCCGGGGGAACCGCCCGGCTGGCTCCTGGACCTGGCCGAGGCGGCGGCCAGCGCGCCGGTCCCGGCCCCGCTGCGGCCGCCTCCCGGCGGGGGCCGCCCGTCCGCGGTGCTGATGCTCTTCGGCACCGGGCCGGACGGGCCGGACCTGCTGCTCGTGCAACGCGGGCCGGGGCTGCGGCGGCACTCCGGCCAGCCGGCCTTCCCGGGCGGTGCCATCGACCCGTCCGACGGCGGCCCGGTCCCGGCGGCGCTCCGGGAGGCCGCCGAGGAGGCCGGGGTCGATCCGGAGGGAGTGAACGTACTGGCCGTTCTGCCAGAAGTTTTTATTGCCCGCAGCGGCTTTGCGGTCACCCCGGTGCTGGCCTGGTGGCGGCGGCCGGGTCCGGTGGCCGCGGCCGACCCGCCCGAGGTGACCGCGGTCGCCCGGGTCCCGCTCGCCGAACTGGCCGACCCGGTCCGGCGGGTCACGGTCCGGCACCCCTCCGGGGTGACCGGGCCGGCCTTCCGGGTCCGCGGCATGCTGGTCTGGGGCTTCACCGGCGCGCTGGTGGACCGCTTGCTCACGCTGGCGGGCTGGGAGCAGCCGTGGGACCGCGGCCGGGTGGAGGAACTGCCGCCGGAGGCGCTGACCCCGGGCAGCTGACCGCGGCCGCGGGCGGCGGGATGGGAGCCGCGGGAGTTGAAGCCCAGGCTGCGGCGGGTTAGCGGCCGGCCTAATACCACGGCACGATCCGATCACCGGCCGGCGGGCTATACGGTGGGCGGGTGTCGGGTGACGTGCTTGACCTGATCTTGATAGCGCTGGCGGCCGCCTTTGCCGTGGCCGGGTACCGGCAGGGGTTCATTGTCGGGATCCTGAGCTTCGCCGGCTTTCTCGGCGGCGCCGCCATCGGCGCCTCGTTCGCGCCCAAGCTCGCCCGCTCGCTCGTCAATGGCTCGTCCCAGCAGGCGCTGGTGGCCATCGTCGCGGTGTTCGTCGCGGCGATGATCGGCCAGCTGCTCGCCTCGGCCCTCGGGGCGGCGGTGCGCTCCCGGGTCAACTGGCGCCCGGCTACCCTGGTCAACTCGGTCGCCGGGGCGGCGGTGAGCGTGCTGAGCGTGCTGCTCATCGCCTGGCTCATTGGCTCGGCCGTGGTGAATGCGCCCTTCGCGATGGTGACCAACCAGGTCAACAAGTCCGCGGTGCTGCACGCGGTGGACGGGGTCATGCCGTCCGCCGCGCGGACCATGTTCTCCGACTTCCGCAGCCTGCTGGCCAGCGGGCCTTACGTGCAGGTGTTCGGGGCGCTCGGCGCCGAGCCGGCGCTGACCGTGGCGCCGCCGGACCCGGCCGTAGTGACCTCGGCCGGCCTGGTCACGGCGCGGCCCAGCATCGTGAAGGTGATGGGCATCGCGCCGAGCTGCTCCCGCCGGATCGAGGGCTCCGGGTTCGTCATCTCCCCGCAGCACATCCTGACCAACGCGCACGTGGTGGCCGGGGTGGCCGCGAATCAGCAGACGGTGACCACGGTGTTCGGCCGCCGCCTGCCCGCGACCGTGGTGCTGTTCGATCCCGAGCGGGACCTGGCCGTGCTGTACGTGCCCGGGCTGCGCGCCGGGCCGCTCGGCTTCGCCGGCCCGGTGAGCCTGGGAGCCAGCGCCATCGTGGCCGGCTACCCGCTGGACCACTCGTTCACGGTGGTGGCCGCCCGGGTCGGGGACGACCAGCTCGCCCAGGCCCCGGACATCTACCAGTCCCACGAGGTGACCCGGCAGATCTACTCGATCCGCGCGAACGTCGAGCCGGGCAACTCCGGCGGGCCGCTGCTCTCGCCGGACGGGAAGGTGGACGGGGTCGTGTTCGCCGCCGCGGTGGGCGTCAAGGACACCGGGTACGCACTGACCGCCTCCGAGGTCCGGTCCGACGTGAACCGGGGCGCCGCCGCCACCACCCCGGCTTCCACCCAGACCTGCGACTAGGACGGCGGGGGCCGGGCCCGTGACGGGCTCCGCTACGTGGTCGCGGTGAGCCGCCCGTACGAGGTGAGCGTGCGCAGCGCCTGCAGCGTCACGATGCCGCGCCACTCGCATACCGCGGCCTCGCTGGGCGGCTCCCAGGTGATAGGCCAGCCGCCGTCTGGCTGCTGGTTCGCCTGCAGCCGGTCGAGGTGGGCATCGATCTGGGCATCGGTGAACAGCCCGCGCCACCGGGAGGTGGCCAGCGGCGCGATGTCGAGCGGCGACAGGCCGTAGCCGGGCGTGTCCGGGTCGAGGTGGAACATGGGGATGCTGGCCAGGCCGGACGTGAGTGCAGCCGCGTGCTGCCCGGCCCGGTCCCGGTCCGGGACATGCTCGAGGAAGACGAGCACCTCCTTGAATGCGTGGGCATCGCCGGGCAGGCCGCCAGACTCCAGCTGCTGCCAGCAGTAGGCGGCGCCTGCGGATCGCCAGGGATGATCGATGCCGAGCTGGTATAGCAGCCCGACCAGGCCTGCCGTCGGGTTGAGGCCAGGCTGGCAGGTCCACTCGGTCCAGTGCGCGGCCCGCGGGAAGGATTCGATGACCGGGAAGGCCAGGGGCACGGCGCCCGCCTCGCCGGCCGTGCCCGCCTGGCGCGGCCGTGCCCGCCTGGCTGGCCGCGCCGGCCAGGAAGTCACCCGCCCGGATCACCATGTCGCGGTCGGCGGCACCCGCGGTGGCGAGCGCCTGGAGGGCGATCTCGACGTAGACCGGGAGGCTGGCCGGGCAGCGCGTGTCCGGCTCGAGGGCGTGGCCGAACCCGCCGTCGTCGTTCTGGTAGCCGCGCAGGGCGTCTACGACCCGGGCCGCCGGCTGGCCGAGGAAGCAGGTGGCGAACAGGCGGCGTTCGAGCAGCCGGGCCTGGTTGAGCAAGAAGCGGTCTCCCGCGGCGAAGGCGTCATCCATACCGGGCAGGCTACGGTCAGCGGCCCGGCTGCTCCTTGAACAGAACGGACATGTCCCCGCCCGCACCGCCCAGGCCGCCCGCCTCGATCCGGTCCGCGAGCCGGGCGGCGGCCGCGGCGACGCCGGCGGCGTCGATGCCGTGCGGGGCCGTCCCGGCGTAGCCGCCCACCCGGTCGGCTCCGCGGCGGAGCAGGGCGGCTGCGCCGCGGGCGTTCCCGCGCTGGGCATGCGTGAGGCCCACGGCGAGCTGGGCCAGCCCGCGCCAGAGCTCACGCTCGGCCGCCGGTGCCCGTTTCCAGGACGCCTCGAGGACTTCATGCGCGTGAAACGGCCGTCCCGCGTCCAGCAGCTGCTGCGCCAGGGCTAGCGCCTCGGCCGGCGGCAGCGCCAGGTCGTCGGGGACCCGCGGCGCCCCCGGGCTGCCGGGCGGCAACGGCAGGCCGAGTTCATCACGCGGCCGGGCGTTACGGGGGCGGCCTGCCGCGTCCCGGTCCCGGCCCGCCGGGTCCCGGTCCCCGGGGGTCACCGTTCCGGTTCTGGGTCCGTCAGCCAGCCCAGCAGTTCGGTGCCGAACCGCTCCGGCCGCTCCTCGTGCGGGAAGTGGCCGGCCCCATCCAGCAGCCGCCACCGGTACGGCCCGTCCACGTGGCGGCCCGAGCCCCGCGACGTCGCGGGCAGCACGCAGGTATCCAGGGCCCCCTGCAGGTGCAGCGTGGGCGCCTGGATGGGCGCGCGCATCCGCTGCGCGTAACGGAGCCCGTCCGGCCGGAACCGGGACCGGACGAACCAGCGGTGGTACTCCAGCGCGGAATGGGCCACCGACGGGATGCACATCGCGGTCCGGTACCGGCGCTCGGTCTCCGGATCCGGCCAGCCCGGCCCGGACCAGGCGCGCAGCATCTGGCCGACCCGCTGGGCATGGTCGGCGACCAGGTTCCGCTCCGGGAGCACCGGCACCTGGAAGCCGAACGCGTATCCGCTCCGGCGGCCCTGGCCGAGCGGGTCGGTCACCACCGCGGAGCGCATCCGCAGCGGATGGGCCATCGAGATCACGCCGAGACGCCGGACGACCTTCGGGTAGTAGGCGCCCATGGTCCAGGCCACCAGCCCGCCCCAGTCGTGCCCGATCACCACGGCGTTCGCCTCGCCGAGCGCGCGGACCAGCCCGGCCATGTCGGAGGCCGCGGTGATCAGGTCGTACCCGCGGGGCGGCTTGTCGCTGCCGCCGTAGCCGCGCAGGTCCGGGGCGACCGCCCGGAAGCCCGCGGCCGCCAGGTCCGTCAGCTGCGCCCGCCAGGTCCACCAGAACTGCGGGAAGCCGTGCAGGAGCAGCACGAGCGGCCCGTCACCCATCTCGGCGACGTGGAAGCGCGTCCCGTTGGCGCTGACCACCCGGTGCGCCCACGGGCCATCCACGTAGATGGCCGATTGCTCCCGCCGGGTCATGGGTCAGCCTGCCTCGACCGCGGGCGGCCCGGGGACCTGCTCGTCGCGCTTGAGCATGGCCAGGTCCTCCTGCACCGACTGGCGGGTCTTACGCAAGCCGCTCACGCCACGCACCTTCACGACCACGATGAGGATGGCCAGCGCGGAGAGCAGCACGCACACCCCGGCCACGATGAGGAAGGCCGCCCAGGGCCAGATGCCCAGCGTGATGAGCCCGTACGCGAACGCGAAGCAGAGCAGCACGATGATGAGGCAGCCGGTGAAGGCGGTGATGCCGAGCAGCGCGGCGGCCAGGCCGAGGCGCCGGACGTCATCACGCAACTCCAGCTTGGCCAGGTCGATCTCGAACTTGATGAGCTGGGTGACGTCCCGGATGGCCTGGGACACCAGGTCACCGATGGACGGCTCGCTGGCATCGCCCAGTGTCTTCGGTGCTGCGGACCTGGCCATCACGTGTACTCCCCTCGCCGCGGCCGCACCGCTTGGCCGCCTGTGCCCCGTGGTGAGCTCGCGCGCACAGTCGCGGCCCGGTATGTCCAGGCGCGAGGCGCCAGGAATTATCCCTTATCCGGGAACGGCAGTCCCCGGACGCGATCTTACGGGATTACCCGCCAGCGGCTCAGCGGTACCTTCCGGCAATTGCCGGGCACGGCCGTTAAGGAGGGTAATGGCCGTTTCTGGTGCGGAGCGGGACCTGTCCGCGCCCGGGCGCGGCGCGGCGGGCGGTGCTGCCGGTGCCATGCTGCCGCGGGTGCCATGCTGCCGCGGGGCGGACGTCGAGGCCGTGCCTGCGCGGGCCGGGGCGGCGCGGCCGCCTGGCGGTGTTCTGCCTGGCACGGCATCCGGGCTACCAAGCGTGCACCTCGTTGTACCGGGAGGTCACGGGCCCCGCCGCCGCGGCGGACCGGACGGGTGCAAGGACCCGGAGCCTGCCTCGGCTGCCTTACGCGGCCATGGTCGCGTGGGTACCCGGGTGCCGTGCCAGGTTGTTCCTGCCCCCCTTTCTACGGCGGATCGGGCGGCAGGGAAAGCCCGGACGGGCACGGATTCGCGATCTCGATCGATCGGCTCCGTCACATTCCTGAAGGCACGCCTGGCGGGCTGGCCGGGCTCAGGGCCGCGGCCGGCAGCTCGCTGAAGGCGAGTACCGGCCAGCCGCGCTGCTGGGCCAGGCGGCGCAGCGCCCGGTCCGGGTTGACCGCGTGCGGCCGCCCGACCGCCTCCAGCATGGGCAGGTCGGTGACGGAATCGCTGTAGGCGTAGCAGTCGGTGAGGTGGTACCCGCGCTCGGCGGCGAGCTCGCGGACGCGCTGCGCCTTCGCCTCGCCGTAGGCGTAGAACTCCATCTGCCCGGTGTAGCGGCCCTCCGCGATCTCCATCCGGGTGGCGATCACCAGGGCCGCGCCGAGGAGGGTCCCGATCGGCCCGACCATCTCCTGGCCCGAGGTGCTCACGATGATCACGTCCTCGCCCGCGTCACGGTGCCCGTCGAGCAGGGCCCGGGCCTCGAGGTAGACGTAGGGCAGGATCAGCTCATCCAGGTGGCGGGTGACGATCTCGCCGACCCGCTCGGCCGGCCAGCCGCGGCACAGCTGGCTGACGTGCTCCCGGATCCGCTCCATCCGCTGGTGGCTGGCCCCATGCCGGGTGAAAAGCAGCTGCGCGACCGCGCCGCGGACCGCGTCACCCCGGCTGATCAGGCCATTCCGGTAAAACGACGGTCCGTAAGCAAGGGTTGCGGACTTCGCGATGATCGTTTTATCGAGATCAAAGAACGCAGCGGCACGCCGGCCGCCGGCCGCGGCGCAACTAGTCACAGCAGGTGAGCTTAAGGCCGGAACCTTCAATCCACGGTAAGAACCGATGACCGATTGGTAACTTGGCGGAAGTGCACGTAGGCTTTGCTGCGTGCGGGACCGGCTCTGCCCCCCCGGGGCCGGACCGTTGGCGACCCCCGCTCTCCCCCCCGGCGGGGGTCGCCCCTTTCTGCCCAGTGTCCCCGGTACCGGCCCGCACGCGGCTTTGCCGGCCGGGACCCGCGCGGCCTTGGCGCCCGGGACCCGCGCGGATTCGGCGGCCGGGACCCGGGCACCGGCTTAGCCGCCCGCTTCGGTGGCGGCAGGCCCCAGCAGGCACTCCAGCAGTGCCGTGGCGCCCTGTTTAGAAAGTGGCTCATTGCCATTTCCGCATTTCGGTGACTGGATGCATGACGGGCAGCCACTCTGGCACTCACAGTCCCGTATCGCGTCAGCGCTGGCCGCCAGCCACTCCCGTGCCGCGGCGTAACCGCGCTCCGCGAAGCCGGCCCCCCCATCATGCCCGTCATACACGAAAACGGTGAGTTGCCCGGTGGCCGGGTGTGAATCGGCGGAGACCCCGCCGACATCCCACCGGTCGCAGGCGGCGAATAGGGGCAGCAGCCCGATCGAGGCGTGCTCCGCCGCGTGGGCGGCCCCGGCCAGGTCCACCCCGCGGGCGAGCAGGGCAGCGCGCTGCGCGGCGGAGACCGTCCACCACACGGCCCGGGTGCGCAGCGTCTGGGGCGGCAGGGTGAGCGGGACCTGCCCGAGCGGCCGCCCGGTCCGCGCGGCGCGCCGGATGTACCCGACGACCTGCCGGCGCACCTGCACGTCGCCGAAGCAGACGGCCGCGCCGCCCCAGTCCTCCCGGCGCAGTTCGCGGGCCACCTCGATCGCGGTGACCTGGCGGGCCGAGGTGGTGTACCCCGGATCGGCGGGCTGCACCAGGGCTACCCCCTCGGCCAGGTCCAGGGCGTCCACCAGGTACATCTCGCCCTGGTGCGGGTAGACCGCACCGTCGTGCACCAGCAGGTGCGCAGACGGCTCGTCCACGGTCCCGACCAGCCGCCCGGTCGGCTGCTCCACGATCTTCACCGGGCGGCTCCCGGTCCCGCGCAGCCCGTCCCGGGATGGCCGGCCGCGGCTGGCCCAGTACAGGCCGCCGTCCCGGCGGCGGAGCAGGCCGCGGCGCGTCAGCGCGTCCGCCACCTCGGCCGCGCCCGGGGCGAAGCGGGCGAGGTCGGCGCCGGTGAGCGGGAGCTCGGCCGCGGCCGCGCACAGGTGCGGCGCGAGCACGTAGGGGTTCCCCGGGTCCAGTACCGTCGCCTCCACCGGCCGGTGCAGCAGCGCGGCCGGATGGTGCACCAGGTAGGTGTCGAGCGGGTCATCCCGGGCGATGAGCACGACCACCGCATGCCGCCCGGCGCGCCCGGCCCGCCCGGCCTGCTGCCACAGCGCCGCCCGGGTGCCCGGCCAGCCGGCGATGAGCACCGCGTCCAGCCCGGCGATGTCCACGCCCAGTTCCAGGGCCGTGGTCGTGGCCAGCCCGGTGATGGCGCCGCTGCGCAGGTCCCGCTCCAGGGCCCGGCGCTCTGCGCTGAGATAGCCGGAGCGGTAGGCCGCCACGCGCTCGCACTGGCCGCCGGCGCCTGATTCCCGCAGGGCCCGGCGGGCCGCCATGGCCACCGCCTCCGCGCCGCGGCGGGAGCGGGTGAAGGCCAGGGCCGGGACCGCCTCCGCCACCAGGCTGGCCAGCAGGGCGGCCGCCTCGGCGGTGGCGCTGCGGCGGACCGGCGCGCCTCCCTCCCCGCGGCCCGGTGTCAGCGGGGGCTCCCACAGCGCGAACGTGACCGGCCCCCGCGGCGCGGCGTTCTCGGTCACCGCCTCGGCCGGCCGCCCGGTGAGCAGCGCCGCGCAACTGGCCGGGTCGCTCACCGTGGCCGACGCGAGCAGGAACACCGGGTGGTCCCCGCGGTGATGCCCGGCGACCCGGTGCAGCCGCCGCAGCACCTGCGCGACCTGTGAGCCGAACACGCCACGGTAGGTGTGGCACTCGTCCACGACGATGTAGCGGAGCCGCCGGAAGAACCCGTTCCACCGGGCATGCCGCGGCAGCAGCGTCTGGTGCAGCATGTCCGGCGTGGTGAGCAGGTAGTTCGCGTGGCTGCGGGCCCATTCCCGCTGGGCCGCGGGGGTCTCGCCGTCCAGCACGGCGGGCCGGACGCCGGCCAGGCCCAGCTCGCCGAGGGCACGCAGCTGGTCGGCGGCGAGGGCCCTGGTCGGCGCGAGGTAGAGCGCGGTACCGCCATCCAGCACCCCGGTGAGCGCGGGCAGCAGGAAACCGAGTGACTTGCCGGACGCGGTCCCCGTCGAGATGATCACGTCGCGGCCGGCCCGGGCGTGGTCAGCCATGGCGGCCTGGTGCGCCCAGGGCGCCGGCACGCCGGCCGCGGAAAGTGCCCCGGTGAGCACGCCCGGCACCCACCCGGGCCAGGGCACCCGCTGCCCTCCGCAACCGGGGATGTACTCTACGTGAATCAACCGTCCCGACTGCGCACCGTGGCGCAGCACGACGTCCGCGGGGGAAGCATGCGCGAGCTGGACGGCCTGGCCTGGCCCGGAAGGGCCCGCGGCGATCCCGCCGCGCCGGCGCGGGCCAGGCATGGCGGGGGGTTCGCCGGGAAGCAGCGGAGTGAGCGCAGTCATTGGCTCCTAGTGTGACAAGTCATTGGCTCCGTGGGTGACATCTGCGCCCGAGGTGCCTCGAAGCGTGAACTCGTGTAGACATGACCTCAGAGCGTGGTTGAATGCGCGACGGGAGCAGCCGCCCATCCGGGGTGCGGGCTCCGCGCTCGGGCGGCCGGTGGCGAAGCCGATCACGGGCCCGATCAAGAAGAAGGCTGTACGGCGCTGGAGGATTTGTGGACCTGAAGCTTGACCACCACACCAGGGATGGGATCGAGGTCGTCAACGTTGAAGGCGAGATCGACGTCTACACCGCGCCACGGCTGCGTGAGCTGCTCATCGAACTGGTGAATAACGGGCACTACCAGCTCGTGGTGAACATGGAAAAGGTCGAGTTCCTCGACTCGACGGGCCTGGGGGTCCTGGTCGGCGGCCTCAAGCGGGTCCGTGCCCACGATGGGTCACTGGACCTGGTCTGCACCCAGGAGCGCATCCTCAAGATCTTCCGGATCACCGGCCTGACCAAGGTGTTCGGGATCCACGACACGGTCGATGCGGCCATCACGGCGCGGAAGTCCGAGAAGTAGCGGAGACAGCCGTTCCGGGTCCTGCTGATGGCCACCGTCGAAATGAGCTTCACGCCGCTGCCCGTGCACGTGCGCACGGCCCGGCTGGTCGCGACTGCGGTCGCCCGGCGCAGCGGCGTCGACGAGGCACTCCTCGATGAGGTCCGCCTCGCGGTCGGTGAGGCGTGCTCCCGCGCGGTCGAGGCGCACCAGGCGCAATGCCCGGCCGAGCCGGTCCGCATCGAGCTGACCGGGACCGACGGGCGGTTCGAGGTGGTGGTCACCGACGCGGCCGCGGCCGGGCCGGAGAGCATGGACGGGGCCGCCGGGGAGCCGGGCGGCTGGCGACCGCCGGCCAACGGGACAGTGAACGGCACGGGGCCAGCGGCACGGGACCGGCGGGCACGGGGTCAGGGCTGCCGGTGGCCGGGGCGGGCGCGGTGCCGCCCTATGGCCTGGGGCTCGCGGTGATCGCTGGCCTGGCGGATGATGTCCAGTTCTCCCGCACTCCCGCCGGGCTGAGCATCAGGATGAGCTGGCCGTCAGCCGGCCGCGCGGGCTGACGGCCCGCGCCGGGCACGCAGGGCGGCTGCGCTGGCCGCGGGCACGCCGGGCTGGCTGCGCAGGCCGGACGCGGCGTAAGTCACACCGCCGCGCCGTGCGGATGTGCCCGCATGTCTGCTACCGGCAGCATTTATGTGATTACCTGTGCGGGGGCGATGCGCAGCAGTGCCGCTGGACCGTGACCCCGCTTCGCGTTCCGCGGCCGACGTGCGTAGACTCCCGGCACTGCTTTTTAGGCACTGTGCCTGTCCTATGCGTGCATGACTGGTTACCCAATGCTCGTACCGGGACTGGCGACCGTCCTGGCCGGTGGTGCAGACTCACCACAGACCGTGCCGGATCAAGCCACGTTCGGAAGGCCGGTTGCCCCTGTCTAGGAGGACAGATGTCTAGGCTCAGTCTCGCCGCTGGGAGCGGGGCGATCGGTGTCACCGGCTCCAACTTGACCTGGGTTGTTGTCGTCGCCGTCGTCGCGCTGCTCGCGCTCGCCGTGGCCGGGCGTCCTGGTGCGCGAGGTGCTCGCCGCCAGCCAGGGCACCGAGCAGATGCAGGAGATCGCCCGGGCGGTCCAGGAGGGCGCTGCCGCCTACCTGCAGCGCCAGTTCCGCACGCTCGGCGTTTTTGTTGTGATCATTTTCTTCGTGCTGTTGCTGCTGCCGGCCGACGGCTCCTCGGTCCGCTGGGGCCGCAGCATCTTCTTCCTGGTCGGCGCGTTGTTCTCGGGCCTGACCGGGTACACCGGCATGTGGCTGGCCGTCCGCGGCAACGTCCGGGTGGCCGCCGCGGCCCGGGCCGGGTTGACGGTGAGCGGCCCGCGATGCGGATCGCGTTCCGCACCGGCGGGGTGGCCGGCATGTTCACGGTCGGGCTGGGCCTGTTCGGCGCCGCGCTCGTGGTGATCCTCTACCGGGAGAACGCGCCGAGCGTGCTCGAGGGCTTCGGCTTCGGCGCCGCGCTGCTCGCCATGTTCATGCGAGTCGGCGGCGGCATCTTCACCAAGGCCGCCGACGTCGGTGCCGACCTGGTCGGCAAGGTCGAGAAGGGCATCCCCGAGGACGACCCGCGCAACGCGGCGACCATCGCCGACAACGTCGGTGACAACGTCGGTGACTGCGCCGGGATGGCCGCCGACCTGTTCGAGTCCTACGCGGTCATGCTGGTCGCGGCGCTGATCCTGGGCAAGGCGGCGTTCGGCAATGATGGCCTGGTCTTCCCGCTGATCATCCCGATGATCGGCGTCATCACCGCGGTGGTCGGGGATCTTCGTGACGATGCCGCGCAAGGGCGACCGGAGCGGGATGACCGCCATCAACCGGGGCTTCTTCATCTCCGCGGTCATCTCGCTGGTGCTGGTGGTCGGCGCTTCGTTCCTCTACCTGCCCGCCAAGTTCAGCGAGCTCAAGGGGCGTCACCGACCACTCGATCCTGACCCACGGCGGCAACCCGCGGCTGCTCGCCATCGGCGCGGTGATCATCGGCATCGTGCTGGCCGCGCCATCCAGCTGCTGACCGGGTACTTCACCGAGACCAACCGCAAGCCGGTCCGGGAGATCGCCGAGACCTCGCTGACCGGCGCGGCCACCGTCATCCTGTCCGGCATCTCGGTCGGCCTGGAGTCGGCCGTGTACTCGGCGCTGCTGATCGCCGCGGCGGTCTACGGCGCCTTCCTGCTCGGCACTGGTACGCGACCATCGCGCTGTTCGCGGTCGCGCTGGCCGGCACCGGCCTGCTGACCACGGTCGGCGTCATCGTGTCGATGGACACCTTCGGCCCGGTCTCGGACAACGCGCAGGGCATCGCCGAGATGTCCGGCGACGTGACCGGCGACGGCGCCCAGGTGCTCACCGAGCTGGACGCGGTGGGCAACACCACCAAGGCCATCACCAAGGGCATCGCGATCGCCACCGCGGTGCTCGCGGCCACCGCGCTGTTCGGCTCGTTCCGCACCACGGTGGTAGCAGCGCGCTCGGCATTGACGGCGGGCACCTTCAGCCTGTCGGTGGACCATCCCAACGTCCTGGTCGGCGTCATCATCGGCGCGTCGGTGGTGTTCTATCTTCTCCGGCCTGGCGATCAACGCGGTGGCCCGGGCGGCCGGCGCGGTCGTCTTCGAGGTGCGCGGGCAGTTCCGCGACCACCCGGGGATCATGGACTGCACCGAGAAGCCCGAGTACGGCCGGGTCGTCGACATCTGCACCCGTGACTCGCTGCGTGAACTGGCCACGCCGGGCCTGCTGGCGGTGCTGACCCCGATCGCGGTCGGCTTCGCGTTCGGCTCCGCGCCGCTCGGCTCCTACCTGGCCGGCACCATCGCGACCGGCGCGCTGATGGCGGTGTTCCTGGCCAACTCCGGCGGCGCCTGGGACAACGCCAAGAAGTTCGTCGAGGACGGCAACTACGGCGGCAAGGGCTCCGAGGCGCACGAGGCCACCATCATCGGCGACACCGTCGGCGACCCGTTCAAGGACACCGCGGGCCCGGCCATCAACCCGCTGATCAAGGTGATGAACCTGGTCTCGCTGCTGATCGCGACCAGCGTGGTCAAGTACAGCCACAACACGGGGCTGCGGGCCGGCGTGGCCATCGGCGCGGTGGCCATCGTGGTGGCCGCCGTCGTGATCTCCAAGCGGCGGTCCACCAGCGTGGCGGCGGGCGGCCCGGCGGCGGACGGCCCGGCGGCCAGCGCGGGCAGCTGGTGGCACCGAGGCCCCGGGCCGGCCACCGCGCCGACCACCGCGGGCTGAATCCTCCGCGGCACGAGCACGCCGATCCCCCGGTCACCGTTCAGGTGACCGGGGGATCGGCGTTCCCGGGGTGGCTTGCTGGGATACTCGGGACATGGGGAGCGTGCGCACGCTGGTGGTGCTGCGGCACAGCAAATCGGCCTACCCGCCGGAGACCGCCGACATGGACCGGCCACTGTCGGCCCGCGGCCTGCGGGATGCGCCTGCGGCTGGCCGCTGGCTGCGCGACCAGGGCCTCGTGCCCGACCTCGTGCTCTGCTCGATCGCGCAGCGGACCAGGCAGACCTGGGAACTCGCCAGCGACCAGCTGGGCTGGGCGGACGAGCAGGCCGGTGCGGTGTACTTCGACGCCCGGCTGTACGAGGCCGGCGTGTACGACCTGACCGCGGTGGTCCAGGAGACCCCCGCCGACGTTGCCATCCTGGCCCTGGTCGGGCACAACCCGGGGGCCGCGCAACTGGCCGCCAGCCTGGCCGCCGAGCCCGGCCTGGGCTTCCCCACCTCGGCCATGGCGGTCATCGAGTTCGGCGGCGGCTGGGCGCAGGTGGCTCCCGGGTCGGGCACCCTGGCCGGGTACTGGACGCCGAAGCGGGCTGGCGTCCCGGGCAGGTGACGGCCTGGGGGCGTGCCCGGCCGGGCGGTCAGGCCGGGCGTCCCGCGCCGGGAGGTCGCCTTCCTCCGCGGCCTCGACATCGTCCCGGGACACGCCCAGCAGGTACAGCACGGTGTCCAGGTAGGGCACGCTGACCGAGGCGTCCGCCGCGTCCCGGACCACCTGCCGGGCGTTGAACGCCACGCCGAGGCCGGCCGCGGCGATCATGTCCAGGTCGTTGGCGCCGTCCCCGACCGCCACCGCCTGGCTGACCGGGATACCGGTCTGCGCCGCGAACCGGCGCAGCGCGTCGGCCTTCCCGGCCCGGTCGATGACCGGCCCGGCCAGCTGGCCGGTCAGCTTCCCGTCCGGCGATCTCCAGCGTGTTCGCGGCCGCGTAATCGATGCCCAGGTCGGCGGCGAGGGGGTCGGTGATCTGGGTGAACCCGCCGCTGACGATCCCGCAGCGGTAGCCGAGCCGGCGCAGGGTGCGGATCAGGGTGCGGGCCCCGGGGGCGAGCCGCAGCTGCGCGCGGACCTCCTGCAGCGCGGACTCCTCCAGGCCGGCCAGCATGGCGACCCGCTCCCGGAGCGAGGCGGCGAAGTCGAGCTCGCCGCGCATGGCCGCATCCGTGATCTTGGCCATCTGCTCGGCGCAGCCGGCCCGGGCGGCGAGCAGGTCGATCACCTCGCCGGCGATGAGCGTGGAGTCCACGTCCATCACCACCAGCCGCATGGCCCGGCGGTGCAGCCCGCCGGGCTGCACGGCGACGTCCACGCCCTGCTGGGTGGCCTCCCGGGCCAGCGCGACCCGGAGCGCCTGCCGGGTCGGCCCCGGAGACGTCCAGCTCGATGCAGGTCACCGGGCGGTGCGCGAGCCGCTGGATCCGGTCGATGTTCGCGCCGCTGGCGGCGATCCGCCCGGCGATCGCCGCCACCGCGGCCGGGGCCAGCGGGCTGCCCAGCACCGTGACGTGCAGCCGCCCGCGCCGCCGGTCCGGCTCGCCGGAACCCATGGTGATCTCGGCATCCAGGCCCAGGTCGGCGGCGATGGCCCGGACGGCCCGGTGAATCGCGGTCAGGTCGGGTCGGCGCCACAGCCGAGCAGTGCGCCGAGTACCAGCCGGCCCCGGATCACGACCTGCTCGATGTCCAGCACGGTGAGCTCGTGCCCGGCCAGGGCGGAGAACAGCCGGGAGGTCACCCCCGGCCGGTCCCGGCCGGTCAGGGTGACCAGGAGAGTAGTCTGCGCGGCGTCCATCGGTGCCCAACGCTACCTGGCCGGAGTGGCGTGCGGGCACGGCTGGGCTGCCCGCTGCGCCATGACGTAAGTTCGTCCTGACGAGATGCGCTCGCCCGCTGCGACGCGCGCTGCTGGAGGGAGCTGGATGTCCGACGAGGTGGTGCGGCTGCGCGGTGTCGGGATCCGGCGCGGCGGGTCGATGCTGCTGCGCGACGTGGACTGGACGGTGCACGACGACGAGCGGTGGGTCATCATCGGGCCCAACGGGGCCGGGAAGACCACGCTGCTGCAGGTGGCCGGGTGCCAGCTGTTCCCCTCCGAGGGCACCGCCGAGATCCTGGGCAGCCGCCTGGGCGAGACGGACGTCTTCGAGCTGCGGCCGCGGATCGGGCTGGCCAGCGCGGCGGTCGCGGACCGGGTCCCGCCCGCCGAGAAGGTCATCGACTTGGTGCTCACCGCCTCCTACGCGATCGTCGGCCGGTGGAAGGAGGACTACGAGTCCTCCGACGTGACCCGGGCGGTGGAACTGCTCGACGCGCTCGGCTGCGCGCACCTGATCCGGCGCCGGTTCACCACGCTGTCCGAGGGGGAGCGCAAGCGGGTGCAGATCGCCCGGGCGATGATGCCGGACCCGGAGCTGCTGCTGCTCGACGAGCCCGCGGCCGGGCTCGACCTGGGCGGCCGGGAGGACCTGCTGCGCCGGATCGCCATGCTGGCCCGGGACCCGCTGGCCCCGACCATGGTGATGGTCACCCACCATGTCGAGGAAGTGCCCGAGGACTTCACGCACGCCATGCTGCTGCGCCGCGGCGGGTGCTGGCCGCCGGCCCGGTGGCCGACGTGCTCACCGAACAGCACCTGTCCAAGTGCTTCGGCCT
>CAVYEA010000009.1:0-80621 GCA_963767385.1 uncultured Actinomycetes bacterium
CAGTTAAGTTCTGACCCCCTGCAGGGGGTCAGAACTTAACTGTTAACCGAATGCGCGCCGGTGGGCGCGCCGGTTTACGGCTGCGCGGGGTGTGGGGTGGGGCGGGGGGCGTCGATCAGCGTGCCCGCGGCCACGGCCGCGGCCAGCAGGATCACGGCGGCCCAGCCGGCCGCCGTGGCGTAGCCGTGCACCAGCGCCTGCGCGTGCTGCCCGGTGATGGCCGCCCCGGCCGGGCCCGGCCCGGGCAGGCCGGGGCGGGCGGCCAGGTAGGCGGCGGTGGCCGCCGTGGCCACCGTGTTGAGCAGGGCGGTGCCGAGTGACGCCCCGATCTGCTGCGACATGCTGGCCAGCGCGGAGGCGATGCCCGCCGCGCCCGGCCCCACGCCCAGGGTGGCGGTGCTGAACGCCGGCACGAAGACGGCGCCCATGCCGAGCCCGAGCACCACCTCACCGGGCAGCACGTGACTGAGGTAGGGCCCGCTGGCTGGCAGGCCGGCGAACAGCGCCATCCCGGCCGCCGCCAGCAGCAGGCCGGGGGTTATCAGGGCGCGGGGCGGCACGAGCGGCAGCAGGGCCCGGGAGATGACGGTCGAGCTGACCAGGGACGCGGCGGACAGCGGCAGGAAGGCCAGGCCGGCCCGGACCGGCGAGTAGCCCAGCACCGCCTGGAAGTCGTAGCTGAGCAGCAGGAACACCCCGTACATGGCGACCACGGTCAGGCCGATGGCCAGATAGCAGCCGCCGCGGTTACGGTCCACGACGATCGGCAGCGGCACCAGCGGGCAGGCGGCCCGCGACTCCGCCACGCCGAACACGGCGAGCAGGGCAGCCCCCGCGGCCAGCCCGCCGACGGCGGGTGGCGCGGACCAGCCCAGCGAGGCCGCCTCGGACAGCCCGTACACCAGCGCGACGAGCCCCGCGGTGACCAGCAGCGCGCCCGGCACGTCGGCCCGCGGCCCGCGGCGCCGCGGCGCCGGCGGCAGCGCCGTCCTGCCCATGAGCAGGGCGGTCAGCGCGACCGGGACGTTGACGTACAGGCACCAGCGCCACCCGGCGTACTCGGTCAGCACCCCGCCGAGCAGCAGGCCGAGGGCGCCGCCGGTGCCGGCCACCGCGCCGAACACGGCGAACGCCCGGGCGCGTTCCCCGGGCTGGGTGAAGATCAGCGAGAGCAGCGACAACGCGGACGGGATGAGCAGCGCGGCGCACGCGCCCTGGGCGGCGCGGGCCGCCAGCAGCACGCCGAACGTGGGCGCGGCGCCGCCCGCCGCGGACGCCAGCGCGAACCCGGCCAGCCCGGCCAGGAAGGTGCGCCGGCGGCCGAAGGTGTCGGCGAGCCGCCCGCCCGGCAGGAGCAGCCCGGCGAACGCGAGCGTGTAGGCGGTCACCACCCACTGCCGCCCGGCGTCGGACGCGTGCAGCGCCTGCTGCGCGGACGGCAGCGCGATGCTGACCACCGTCGCATCGAGGGCCGCCATCATCTGGGCCAGCGAGATGGCGCCCAGGGCCAGCCAGCGCCGCGGAGCCTGTGGCGGGCTGGCCTGGCTCCGGGCCCGGTGGAACCGGGAGCGGGGATGCGTGCCAGGGAGTGATGGGGTGCTCATGGCCAGAAAATTAGACGTCTAAGAGTTAGATGTCAAACGTTTAGATATCGACAGGTCCTGTTACCATGAGGGCATGCCAGGGGCCAGCGGGGGAGCGGGGATGGCCGGGCCACCGGACCGCATTCCCGTCGGCCTGCAGCTGAGCCAGGCGGCCCGGCTGGTCAGCCGGGCTTTCGACGAGGCGCTGGCCGAGGCAGGCGGGACCATCCCGGTCTGGCTGATCCTGCTGAACCTCAAGACCAGGCGGCTGGCCAACCAGCGTGAGCTGGCCGAGGCGGTCGGCGTCCGGGACGCCACGCTGACCCACCACCTGAACGCGATGGCCGCGCACGGGCTGATCACGCGCAGCCGGGATCCGGCCAACCGGCGGATCCAGGTGGTGCGGCTGACCGAGGCGGGCGAGGCGGCGTTCCGGCGGCTGCGGGACGCCGCCGCCAGGTTCGACCGCAGGCTGCGGGATGGCCTGACCGAGGCCGACCTGGACACCCTGGGCGCGCTGCTCGGACGGTTGTCCGGCAATGTGGCCCCCGGGGCGGGTGGCGGCCTGCCGTGGGAGGGCCTGGCCGAGGCGGCACCCTAGCCGGGCCGCCCAGGCCGCTGGATCAGCTGAGCGGCTGCCTCCGGCGGGCCGTGCGCTGGCTGGCGGCAGCCGCCCGGGCGGCCCGTAGTGGCCGCTAGATGGCCAGGTTCTCCCGGCTGCCGTAGGCGCACAGCCCGTACAGGGCCACCACGTCCATCGCGATGATCGCCAGCGACCACAGCGGGTAGGCGCCGATGAAGAACATCTGGTCGATGGCGTTCAGCCCGATGACGGCCACGGCGAACCAGCGCGCCAGCTGGTTCCCGGCCAGCACCCCGCCCGAGGCGGCGAGCTGCAGCACCCCGATGATCAGCGTGATCCAGCCCCAGGTACGCAGGCTGCCGAAGACGTAATGAGCATTGGCGACGAACACATGCGAGTTCGCGATGGCCGCGGCGCCGTAGATCATGTTGAAGCAGGCGATGATGGCCACCAGGACAGCCGAGAAGATGACGAAGCCGTAGCCGGCCACATGATGGCCGCCAGCGCCCTTCGCCGGCTTCATGGTTGCTGATGTCATGACGACCCCCAGAGGGTGAAGCGCCGGGCTCCGCCCGGCTCCGTCGGCCGGTTCCGCGGGAGGGGCCGTGAGGCCCATCCCGCGGGCAGGCTCCAGGCCGCTTTCGGGCGGTCCCGGGCCCTGCGGCCTCGCTCTTCACCGTGACCCCGGGTGCAGTGCGCGATTAGGGCCAGAGGTCCCGAGTTGGGCCCTTGCCGCGGAGCCGGGCGGCCGCGGCCCCGGGCCGGGCGGGCGCTGGCCCCGGGCCGCGGCCGCCACCGCGCCAGGGTCAGAACCTGACGGCCAGCCCGATCGTCAGCAGGGCGCCGAACGCGAGTTGCAGCCGGCCGGTCATGCCCAGCGCGCCGATCAGGGCCGGCCCGGCCGCTCCGTGGCGCACCACCCGGACCGGCACCACCGCGAGCGGCAGCGCGGCCAGGGTGAGCAGGGCCAGCGGCCGCACCGGGGCGAGGGCCACCGCCACCGCGAACGGGATGAGCACGCACGCGGTGTACAGCGCCCGGGTCCGGGCGTCGCCCAGGATGACCGCGAGCGTCCGCTTGCCCGACAGGGTGTCCGACGGGATGTCGCGCAGGTTGTTGATCACCAGCAGGGCACAGGCCAGCAGGCCGACCGGCAGCGCCGCCGCCACCGCCAGCCAGGGCAGCCAGCCTGCCTCCACGTAGGCGGTGCCGGCCACCGCGGCCAGCCCGAAGAACACGAACACCGCGATCTCGCCGAACCCGTGGTAGCCGTACGGGTGCCGCCCGCCGGTGTAGGTCCAGGCGGCCGCCACGGCCGCGGCCCCCAGCAGGATCAGCCACCAGGAGGTGACCGCGGCCAGCACGAAGCCGGCCAGGCAGGCCACCGCGAAGCAGCCGAACGCCGCGGCCCGCACCTGCCGCGGCGGCGCGATCCCGGTGGCGACCAGGCGGACCGGGCCGACCCGGGCCTCGTCCGTGCCCCGGATCCCGTCGCTGTAGTCGTTGGCGTAGTTGACCCCGACCTGGAGGGCCAGCGCCACGATCAGGGCCAGGCCACCCCGCCAGAGGGAGAAATGCCCGTAGCCGAAGGCGACGCCCGAGCCCACCACGACCGGGACCACGGCGGCCGGCAGGGTGCGCGGCCGCGCACCGCCGACCCAGTCCCGTGCTGCGGTCACTCGGGCCGGTCCTGCTCAGCCGTCACTGAGCCGCCCCGCCGCCGAGCCGGCTGATGTCGCGCACCGCGCCGGTGGACGCCGAGGTAGCCAGCGCCGCGTATACCCGCAGGGCCTCACTCACGGTCCGGTCCCGGTTCGCGGGCCGGTAGCCGCCCAGCGCGCCGAGGATCCGCTCGCGGCGCGCCGCCAGTTCCGCCTCAGGGACGGCCAGCTCCAGCGACCGGGCCGGGATGTCGATCTCCACCACGTCACCGTCCTCGGCCAGCGCGATCACCCCGCCCGCCGCGGCCTCGGGCGCGGCGTGGCAGATGGACAGCCCGGAGGTGCCGCCGGAGAACCGCCCGTCGGTGACCAGGGCGCAGGCCCGGCCGAGCCCCTTCCCCTTGAGGAAGCTGGTCGGGTACAGCATCTCCTGCATGCCGGGGCCGCCGCTGGGCCCCTCGTACCGGATGAGCACCACGTCGCCCGCCTCGACCCGGCCGCCCAGGATGCCCTCGACCGCCGCCTCCTGGCTCTCGAACACCTTCGCCGGGCCGGAGAAGCGCCACAGGTCCTCGGGGACGCCGGCCGTCTTCACGATCGCGCCCTCCGGCGCGAGGTTGCCGTACAGCACGGCCAGGCCGCCGTCCCGCGTGTAGGCGTGCGGCAGGTCCCGGATGCAGCCGGCCTCGCGGTCGGAATCCAGGCTGGTCCAGCGCGCCTCCTGGGAGAAGGGCCTGATCGTGCGGACGCCGCCGGGCGCCGCGTGGAACAGCTCGACCGCCTCATCGGTGACCTGCGGCGAGCACAGGTCCCACGCGCCGAGGAACTCCCCGAGCGAGGAGCTGTGCACCGTGTGCACCCCGGTGTTCAGCAAGCCAGCGCGATTCAGCTCACCCAGGATGGCCGGGATGCCGCCGGCCCGGTGCACGTCCTCGACGTGGTAGCGCTCGCTGCTCGGCGCGACCTTGCACAGGCACGGCACCCGGCGGGACAGCTCGTCGATCTCCTTGAGCCCGAAGCCGACCCGCGCCTCGTGCGCCGCCGCCAGCAGGTGCAGGATCGTGTTGGTCGACCCGCCCATGGCCACGTCCAGCGCCATGGCATTCTCGAACGCGTCCCGGGTGGCGATCGACCGCGGCAGCACGGACTCGTCGTCCTCGCTGTAGTACCGCTCGGCCAGGCCGACCACCAGGGCGCCGGCCCGCTCGAACAGCGCGCGCCGCGCCGCGTGCGTGGCCAGGGTCGTGCCGTTGCCCGGCAGGGCCAGGCCGATCGCCTCGGTCAGGCAGTTCATCGAGTTCGCGGTGAACATCCCGGAGCAGGAGCCGCAGGTCGGGCACGCGGCCTCTTCCATCTCGGCCAGCTGCTCGTCGGACACGCTCGGGTCGGCCGCGGCGACCATGGGGTTGATCAGGTCGAGCTTGCGCGGATCGCCGGAGGCGGTCACCTCGCCCGGCCGGGCCCGCCCGGCCTCCATCGGGCCGCCGGACACGAACACGGTCGGGATGTTCAGCCTCAGCGCGGCCATCAGCATGCCGGGCGTGATCTTGTCGCAGTTGGAGATGCAGACCAGGGCGTCCGCGCAGTGCGCGTTGACCATGTACTCGACCGAGTCGGCGATGAGCTCCCGGCTGGGCAGCGAGTAGAGCATCCCGCCGTGGCCCATGGCGATCCCGTCGTCCACCGCGATCGTGTTGAACTCCCGGGGGACCGCGCCGGCCGCCTTCACCGCGTCCGAGACCACCTGGCCGACCTCGCGCAGGTGCACGTGGCCCGGGACGAACTCGGTGAAGCTGTTGGCCACGGCCACGATCGGCTTGCCGATGTCCTCACCCGCCACCCCGCTCGCGCGCATCAGCGCGCGCGCCCCGACCATGTTCCTGCCGTGGGTGACCGTGCGGGACCGAAGCGGTGGCATGACCTGCTCCCCTCAAGGAATTCAAGACGCCTCAGCCTACCGGCGGCGCCCGGTGCCGGCGGCCTCAGCGCCGGCCACCGGCCGCACGGCCCCGGCGGCCCGGCCGGCCCGGCGGCCTCACCGGGCGGCCGCGGGCAGGGCCAGCCCGGCTGCCTCGTAGATCCGGGTGATGTCCGCGTCGCTCAGCCGGTGGGCCCGGCTGGCCCGGGCCTGGGCCCGCAGGTAACGGCGCAGCCTGCGGCCGCTGAACACGTTGACGCCGCTGATCCGGGCCACCGTCCACGGCACGGTGGGCCCGTAGATCACCATGGCCGGGCGGACCCGCAGCTCGCGCCCCAGTTCCGCGCTGATCAGCTGGGCCGCCTGGCCCGCCTCCACGTGCGCGTGCTTGAGCCGGCTGGTCTGGCTGTACGGGCCGTGATAGAGGTGCCCGCCCTGGGTCGCCCGCAGCGGCAGCCGCCGGTCCCACCGCTCGGAGTCCACCGCGAACACGCCCGCCGGGCCGATCACCAGGTGGTCGATGACGCAGCTGCTGCCGGGCAGGGACCGCGCGTGCAGGGTGTGGTAGCCAGCCCCGCGCAGCCGCCAGAGCCGGCGCCGGGTGCGCCGCTGCGCGGAGGTAACCCGGACCGCGGCCGGGATGACCGCAGTGGTCCGGGAGCGGTGCACCGTGTCCACGATGGCCACGGCCGCGGCCGCCGTCAGCCCGGCCCGCCAGTCCAGCAGGATGCCCAGCGCGACGCCGGCCGTGGCCGCCAGCACGGCCCGGCGCACCCAGGCTGACATCCGCGGGTCGGCCCCGAGCCGGCGCAGCGCGGGCCGGGCACCCGGCCCCGCCTCCGCGGCGCGGCCAGCGCCCGCGGCCGGGACCTGCGCCGCGCTCCCCGGGCCGCTGGCCGGCCCGGTCGTCCGATCCACGGTCCGAGGGTAACTGATGTGCCTATTGCGTTCCGGGAGCAACGCGTAACGCTCAGTAGATACTTGGGGCCGCCCGGGTCCCCGGGGACGCGCGATCATCCCCCCGTTCTGGACCACCGCCGCTAACCCGGCTACGGTGCGGAAACGTGACTGAGATCCACGATCTCCCGGTAATCGAGCTCGCCGCCGCGATCCGACGCGGCGAGCTGTCCCCGGTCCAGGTGACCGCGCACTACCTCGAGCGCACCGAACGGATGAACGCGGCGGTCGGCGCGTTCTTCACGATCACCGCGGACCTGGCGGCCGGGCAGGCCGCCGCGGCCGAGAAGATGGTGGCCCGCGCGGAAGACCCGCAGGCGCTGCCCCCGCTGACCGGGGTGCCCATCCCGATCAAGGACCTGAACATGGTCGCCGGGGTGCGCCAGACGCTCGGCTCCGCCGCGTTCACCGACAACGTGCCAGGCACCGACGACCATGTCACCGCCAAGCTCCGGGCGGCCGGGGCGGTGCTGACCGGGAAGACGGCCACGCCGGAGTTCGGGCTGCCCTGCTACACCGAGACGGCGGTCGGCCCGCCCGCGCGCACGCCGTGGGACCTGGGCCGGTCGGCCGGCGGGTCCAGCGGCGGCGCGGCCGCCGCCGTGGCCGCCGGGCTGGCCCCCGCCGCCCAGGGCAGTGACGGCGGCGGGTCGATCCGGATCCCGTCCAGCGTGTGCGGGCTGTTCGGCCTCAAGCCGACCCGCGGCCGGATCTCCAGCGCGCCGCTGATGCCGGACCTGTTCGGGCTGGGCACCGACGGCCCGCTCGCCCGGACGGTCGCCGACGCGGCGCTGCTGCTCGACGTGATGACCGGGAACCAGCCGGGCGACATGTACACCCAGCCGCCGCTGCCTGATGGCGAGTCGTTCCTGGGCTACGCGTCCCGCCCGCCGGGCCGGCTGCGGATCGGCCGCACCCTGCAGCACCCCATCGGCGACGGGGCCGTGCACGCCGACTGCGTGGACGCGTACGAGGACGCCAGCCAGCTGCTGGACAGCCTCGGGCATGACGTCGAGGACATCCAGATGCCGTTCGGGCCGGACGCGGTGCCGGCCTTCGAGACCCTCTGGTACGCGATGGCCACGCTGGCCCCGGTCGACCCGGCCCGGGAGGACCGGCTGCTGCCGCTGACCCGGTACCTGCGCGGCCGCGGCCAGGAGGTCCGCGCCGGGGAGCTGGTCCTGGCCCAGGCCTACCTGCAGCTCCTGGTGCGCGGCGCGCTGGCCGTGCTGAACGGCTACGACGCCATCCTGACCCCCACCCTGGCCAGCCCCCCGGTCCCGGTCGGGTACTTCGAGGAGGTGGCGCCGCCGGAGAACTTCGAGCGGCAGAAGCGGTTCACCCCGTACACGGCGCTGTTCAACGTGTCCGGCCAGCCGGCCGTGAGCGTCCCGCTGCACTGGAACGCCGACGGCCTGCCCATCGGCGTCATGCTGGCCGGGCGGATGGGCGAAGAGGGCACGCTCATCTCGCTGTCGGCCCAGCTGGAGGCGGCCCGCCCGTGGCGGGACCGGCACCCGGCCCTGTGGTGACCCCGCGGTGGGCATGACCGTGCGGCAGCGATGATGCCGGGGGAGCGCCGCCCCGGCCGGGCCGGGCGGGTGATCCGGCGGGTGATCCGGGTGGCCGCCCCGCTGGCCGTGGCGGCCGTCCTGCTCTACGTGCTGGCGTCCGGCTACGGGCCGGCGCTGGCCCTCGGGCCGGCCCTCGACCCGGGCCGCGGCGTGTGGACGTCCGCCGACGCCGCCGGGCTGCCGCACTCCCAGGTGCTGCGGCTGCCCGGGCTGGCCCGCCCGGTGCGGGTGTCGTTCACCCGCCACGGCGTGGCCTCGGTGCAGGCCCCCGACGACCATGACCTGTTCCTCGCCCTCGGTTACCTGCACGCCCGGTTCCGGCTCACCGAGATGGACCTGGAACGGCGGCTCGGTGAGGGGCGGCTGGCCCAGCTGGCCGGCCCGTCGGCGCTGGGCTCGGACAAGTTCGAGCTCCGGCTCGGCCTGCTGCGCACCGCGCAGCGGGAATGGGCGGAGATGCCCCGGTCCGGGTCGGTGGCCCAGGCGCTGCTGGCCTACTCCCGGGGCGTGAACGACTACCTGGCCCAGCTGCGGCGGGACGGCCAGTGGCCGGCGCTCTACTCGCTGGCCGGCGTATACCCGGCGGACTGGACCCCGGTGGACAGCCTGGCCGTCCAGGGAGACCTCACCCAGGAACTGGACTTCACCGCCACCCCCCTGGACTACGCGCTGCTGGAGAAGACCCTGGGCCCGGACCGGACGATGTCCTGGTTCCCCATCCTGCCGCCGGGCCGGCAGCAGCACCCCTACGACCCGGGCCCCTACCGCAACCTCGGCATCGCCCCGGTCGCCACCACGCTGGCCGGCCACGGCACGGCCGCGGCGGGCGCCGCGCAGGCCGGCCCCGCCGCGCCCGCCGCGGCGGCGCCCGTCCCCGCGGCCGAGGCGAAGGCCGCGGCTGCCCTGCTGGCCCAGGTGAGCGCGCTGCCCGCCGGCCAGCTGCACGGCTACCCGGACAGCAACGCCTGGGCGGCCAACGGCCCCGAGGTCCAGGGCGGCCGGGCCATGCTGGCCGGCGACCCGCACCTGCCGCAGACCATCCCGTCGGTCTGGTACCAGGTCGCGCTGGATGCCCCGGGGTTGTCGGTGAGCGGGGTCAGCGTGCCCGGCCTGCCCGGCATCCTGCTCGGGCACAACCGGCACATCGCCTGGTCGCTCACGGACACCCAGAACCAGGCCACGCTGTTCTACACCGAGAAGACCAGCAAGGCGCGCCCCGGGCAGTACTTCTGGGACGGCGCCTGGCGGCGGATGCGCCAGGTGCGGTACACCATCCCGGTCCGCGGCGGCGCGGCGGTGCCGCTCACCGTGGACCTGACGGTGCACGGGCCGGTCATGACCCAGGCCGGCCAGACCACCTCGGTCGACTGGATGGGGAATGTCCCCTCGCCCGACCTGGCCGTCATGCTGGCGGTCAACCAGGCCAGCGACTGGGCGCAGTTCCACGCCGCGCTGGCGGGCTGGCGCGCCCCGACGCAGAACTTCGTGTACGCCGACGACCGGGGGAACATCGGCGCCATCTCGGCCGGGTACTACCCGCTGGTCCGGCACGGGGACCCGTGGCTGCCGATGCCCGGCACCGGCGCCGACGACGTGGCCGGGGTGATCCCCTACCAGGCCATCCCGCAGGCCTACGACCCGCCCTCGCACGTGATCGCCACCGCCAACCAGCGCCCGGTCGGCAGCTCCTACCCGTACTACATCGGGACCACCGCGAACTTCTTCGATCCCGGATACCGGGCGGGCGAGATCTACGCCTCGCTGCTGGGCCGGCGCGGGATGACGGCGGCCAGCTTCGCGGCGGTGCAGGCCAGCCTCACCGATCCGCTGGCGCAGCGGATCGTGCCCCGGCTCCTGGCGGTGCTGCACGCCGGCCGCTCACCGCCCCGCAACAGCAGGCCGCTTCCCTGCTCAACGGCTGGTCCGGCGCGATGACACCCACCTCGGCCGGGGCCGCCCTGTGGTGGACGTTCTGGACCGACTACCTGTCCGCGGTGTTCCAGCCGTGGTGGAACCGGGCCGCCGTGCCGGTGTCGCGGGACCGGGCCGGGCTGCGGGTCGCCCCGGGGCGGTTCAGCCTGGACGAGGTGCTGGAGCAGTGGACCCTGGCCGACCCGGGCAACCACGCGTTCACCGCACCGGGCGGCCGCCGCGCGCATGGCGCCGCAGGTGATGCGGCTCGCCTTCGACCGGGCGGTGGCGCACCTGGCGGCCCGGCTGGGCGGCGCGCCGTCGAGCTGGGCGTGGGGGCGGCTGCACAGCCGGCAGTTCCCCTCGCTCACCCAGGCGGCGGCCCTGGGGTACGGGCCGCGCGCGGCGGGCGGCGACTCGTGGACCGTGGACGCCGCCGACGGCTACCCGGTGTCCCGGCAGGGGCCGAGCTGGCGCATGATCGTGTGGTGGCCCGGTGCCGGGCCCCCCAGCGCGGAGGGCATCTACCCCGGCGGGCAGAGTGAGAACCCGGTCTCGCCGTGGTACGAAGACCAGGTGGCCGACTGGTGGGACGGGCGTTACCTGCCCATGCCGCCCGCGGGCGGGTACCCCGGTGGGGCGATCCAGTGGCGGCTGCGCTCATGAGCGCGGCGGCCCGCCATCCCGGCTCCCGGCCGGGCGGATCATACGGCGGAGCGGGGTGGCGGCGTGGCTGACCTGCGCAGGCTGGGCCGGCGCGGCGCCTACCGGCTGGGCCGCCTCGGTGCTCCCGCGCCGGACCCGCCGCAGCCCCCGGCCCCGCACTACCCGTCCTGGGTTCCGGGGCACCGCGGGCCGGCCTGGCTGTGGCTGCTCGGCTGCCTCGCCGCGGTCGCGGTCATCGCCGCGGCGGCCGCGATCGGCTGGTGGTTCGTCCCCTTCCTGGCGGGCCTGGCCGGCGGCGCGGCCGCCCGGGCCGGCCGCTGGCGGAAGCGGACGGCGGTCCCGGCGGCCGTGGTCGTGGCCGCGGCCGGATGGGCGGTGCCGCTGGCCTGGATGGCCGGGCAGGGCCGCCCGGTCGGCGCCACCGCGCGGGTCGTGGCCGCCCTGGCCGGCCTGCCGCCGCACGCGGCCGTGGCCATCGCGGTCACCCTGCTGGTCGCGGTCCTCCAGGCGCTGGCCGGCCTGTGGCTCGGCTGGTCACTGGTACCCAGGCCCGGCGGGCCGCCCGGCCCGGCCTGACGCTGGGACAGGACGGGCCCGCGCCCGCTGGCGCGGGCCCGCGCCGCCGTGGTTCAGCCGGACAGTGCCTCGGTGACCAGGGCCTGCCAGGTTTGCGCTCCGACGGCCCCGTCCACGGCGAAGCCGGGCACGTCACGGGACATGGCCCGCTGGAAGGCGGGCACGGCCGCCTTGGTCTTCGGCCCGAACACGCCGTCCACGGCCAGCTTCGCCGCCGCCCGCGCGGGCGATCTCGCCGGGCTCGCCCAGCCGGGCGAGGATGGCCGGGACGGTCTCCCCGGGCGGGTGCTCAGCGGCGGCCGCCCGCGCTTCGGTGATGTGCACGGTGATCTCATCGATCAGCTCGCGGCGCCGCGCGGCCGGCCGCCCGCGGGCCGCACGGCGGAGCCGCCGCAGGTAATCGGCCACCAGCCGGTCGTCGTCAGTCATGGGCGGGGGTTCCCTTCCCGGGGGCCAGCAGGGTGTCGACGCTGTCGCGCAGTGGTGCCCAGGCGGCCGCGAATTCGCTGAGCGCGGCGCTGCCCCCGGCGGTGAGCCGGTAGTAGCGGCGGGGCGGCCCGGAGGCCGATTCCTGCCAGGTGGTCTCGACCAGGCCCTGACGGCGCAGCCGGGCCAGCAGCGGGTAGATGGTGCCCTCCCCGGTCACCATCCCGTCGAACGGCGGACAGGGCCCGGACCAGCTCGAAGCCGTAGCGCGGGGTGTCCCGCAGCATGGCGAGCACGCAGTAGGGGAGCAGGCCCCTGCGCATTTGCGCGACCTGGTTCCCGGCTTCGCCAGCTATTGCATTGCATAGTACTGGCACGGCCGTCTTGTGGCCTAGCCCGTATCCGGCATGGCCGGGTTGCCCGATCATTGAAGGGTGACGAGTGACGACACGAGGCGCCGGGCGGCCGAACGAGGCGTGGCCACCAGCTACCGGGACTGGCACGGGGAGCAGGTGGAGGTCCCGGAGGCGACGCTGACCGCGATCCTCGCCGCGCTCGGTGACCCCCCGCCGCCCCGCCCCGCCGGGTCCCCCCGGGCGCCCGCGGCCGTGGCCCCGCCGGGCCGCCGGGCCTGGGGCTTCGCCGTGCAGCTCTACTCGGTACGGTCCCGGCAGTCCTGGGGTCACGGCGACCTGGCCGACCTGGCCGACCTGGCCGCCTGGAGTGCCAGCGACCTGGGTGCCGGGTTCGTCCTGGTCAACCCGCTGCACGCGGCGGAGCCGCTGCCCCCGGTGAGCGCCTCGCCGTACCTGCCGATGAGCCGCCGCTTCCTCAGCCCGCTGTACCTGCGGATCGAGGACATCCCCGAGTACGCCACCCTCAGCGCGGGGGACCGGGTCCGGATCGACTCGCTGGCCGCGCCGCTGCGCGCCCGCAACACCAGCAGCGAGCTGATCGACCGGGACGAGGTGTGGCGGGCCAAGCGGGCCGCCCTGGAGCTCATCTACGCGCGGCCGCTGAGCGCGCCGCGCCGGGCCCAGTTCGAGTCGTACCAGGCGGCCCAGGGGCAGCCGCTGGCTGACTGGGCCCTGTGGTGCGCCCTGGCGCAGGAGCACGGGCCCGACTGGCGGGCGTGGCCCCAGTCGCTGCACGAGGTTCGTTCGGCGCAGGTAGCCGCGGAGCGGGTGAGGCTGGCCGGGCAGGCCGAGTTCCATGCCTGGCTGCAGTGGCTGGCCGACGGCCAGCTGGCCGCCGCCCAGGAGGCCGCGCGGGCCGCCGGGATGCGCACCGGGATCATCACCGACCTGGCCGTCGGCGCTCACCCCGGCGGGGCCGACGCCTGGGCCTGGCGGGACGTGCTGGTCGCCGGGATGAGCGTCGGCGCGCCGCCGGATGAGTTCAATCAGCGCGGCCAGGACTGGAACCAGCCGCCATGGCACCCGCAGCGGCTCGCCGCCCAGGACTACGCCCCGCTGGCCGGCCTGATGGGGGCGGCCCTGCGGCACTCCGGCGGCCTGCGGGTGGACCACGTGATGGGCCTGTTCCGGCTGTGGTGGGTGCCGGCCGGGATGCCGCCCGATCAGGGCACCTACGTGCGCTATGACCACGAGGCCATGGTGGGGGTGCTGGCCGGCCAGGCCGCGGCGGCGGGCGCGGTGGCCGTCGGCGAGGATCTGGGCACCGTGGAGCCGTGGATCCAGGAGCACCTGGCCAGCCGGGGCGTGCTCGGCACCTCGATGCTCTGGTTCGAGCGCGGGCCGGACGGCGTGCCGCTGCCGCCCGGCAAGTGGCGGCGCAACTGCCTGGCCATGGTGGGTACTCACGACGTGCCGCCGGTCGCCGCGTTCTTCACCGGCGAGCAGGTGGAGCTCCGCTCCCGGCTCGGCCTGCTGACCCGGCCCTACCAGGCCGAGCGCCGGGACGCGGAGGCCGCCGTGGCCGCCTGCCAGGACGCGCTCGCGGCCGAGGGGCTGCTGCGCCGCCGGCCAGCGGCCCAGCCCGGCGGAGTTCACCGTGGCCTGCTATGCCTACCTGGCCCGCACCCCGGCCCTGCTGGTCGGCGTGTCGCTGCCGGACGCGGTCGGGGACCGGCGCCCGCAGAACATGCCCGGGACCATCGACGAGTACCCGAACTGGCGGATTCCGCTGTGCGACGGCGAGGGCCGGGCCGTGTCCCTGGACGAGCTGGCCGACTGCCGCGGCGTCCGTGAGGTGGCCCGTGGTGGTCACCGACCTCCGGTGAGCGGCGGTCAGCCGCCTGGCGGTCGCCGCTCCTGGCAGCGCAGGGCTCGCTGCACGCTGTCCTTCCCCTCGATGATCAGCCGGCGCAGCGGAGCGGGCGGGTCCGCCTGGGCCAGGTACTCGTCGGCCAGCCGCAGCGTGTGCTCGCTGAGCTGGGTCAGCGGGAAGGCGTTGCTGGCGAACCACTGGGCCATGTCACTGCTCCAGGTGGCCCAGACCGTGCCGACCACGTCGAAGAACCGCGCGGCGTAGGGCTCCAGCAGGTCCGGGCGGTCCGCGTCGGCGAAGCCGGCCAGCGTCGCGCGGAACACCGCGTTCGGCAGGCTGCCACTGGTGATCGCGGCCCAGGCTGCCTCCTTGGCCGCCGGGTCGCCGATCGCGGCGCGGCAGGTGGCGGCGCGCCGCTCACCCGCGTCGGTCGCGTCCCTGGCCAGTTCGGCGTCGATCTCCGCCGGCCCGGCCACGCCGCGGGCGACCAGCCGGTGCAGCAGCCGCCAGCGCAGCTCGGTGTCCACCTCCAGGCCGTCCAGCGTGGCCGACCCGTCCAGCAGCCCGGCCAGCAGGGCGAGGTCTCCGGGCGTCGGTCGCCACCCCGGCGAACGACTGCAGGAAGGCGAGCTGCCGGTCCGAGCCCGGCGCGGCCTGCTCGGCCAGGCGGCGCAGCCCGGCCGCCATGGACCGCAGGCCGCCTCCCGCCAGGCCGGGTCGGTGTACCGGCGGGCCGCCGCGCCCGCCTGGCGCAGCAGGGTCTGCAGCACCGAGATGTCGGCCACGGACCCGGCGCCCTCGACGACCTGGGTGACGTAGGAGCGCGCGGGCAGCTCGGCGTCCCGGCACATGTCCCACGCCGCCGCCCAGCACAGCGCCGCGGGCAGCGAGTCGGTGAACGCCCCGATGTGCCCGACCATGGTGCGCATGGAGTGCTCGTCGAGCCGGATCTTGGCGTAGCTGAGGTCGTCGTCGTTCAGCAGCACCAGGTCGGGCCGCTGCTGCCCGGCCAGCTCGGGTATCTCGGTGCGGTCCCCGGCGATGTCCACCTCGGCCTGGTGCCGCGCGGACCAGGCCCTCGCCGTCCTTCAGGTCGTACAGGCCGATCGCGATGCGGTGCGGGCGCAGCACCGGGTGGCTGGCCGGGGCCTCCTGGAGCACGGCGAAGGAGGTGAACCGGCCGTCGCCGCCCACGCTGAACTCGGGCCGCAGCGTATTCACCCCGGCCGTCTCCAGCCACGCCTTGGACCATGGCCCCAGGTCGCGGCCGGACGCCTGCTCCAGCGCGGCCAGCAGGTCGGCCAGCGTCGCGTTGCCGTAGGCGTGGGCGCCGAAGTAGCTGCGCACGCGCGCTGAGGAACGCGTCCTGGCCGACGTAGGCGACCAGCTGCTTGAGCACCGACGCGCCCTTGGCGTACGTGATGCCGTCGAAGTTCACCTCGACGGCGGCGATGTCCGGGATGTCAGCGGCGATCGGGTGCGTGGACGGCAGCTGGTCCTGCTGGTAGGCCCAGGCCTTCTCCATGTGGCAGAAGGTGGTCCAGGCGGCCGTCCAGCGGGTCGCCTCGGCCTGGGCCACCGCGGACGCCCAGGTGGCGAACGACTCGTTCAGCCACAGGTCGTCCCACCAGCTCATGGTCACCAGGTCGCCGAACCACATGTGCGCCATCTCGTGCAGGATCGTGCTCCCGCGCGCCTCCCGCGGCGAAGTCGGTGACCCGGGAGCGGAAGACGTAGTCCTCCAGGAACGTCACGCAGCCCGGCGTTCTCCATTGCGCCGGCCTTGAACTCCGGCACGAAGACCTGGTCGTACTTGCCGAACGCGTACCGCACCCCGAACGCCCGGTGGTAGAAGTCGAAGCCCTGCCGGGTCACTTCGAAGATCTCGTCCGGGTCCAGGTAGCTGGCCAGGGACTGGCGGCAGTAGATGCCGAGCGGGATGCCGTCGTGCTCGGTGGTGACCTCGTGGTAGGGCCCGGCCACGATGGCGGTGATGTAGCTGGACATGACCGGGGTGGGCGGGAAGTGCCACCGCCGGGCCCCGCCGGGCCCGGGCTCGCCCGCGGCGTCCGGGGCCATGTTCGACAGCACCCGCCAGCTCTCCGGCGCGAGCACCGAGAACTCGAAGACCGCCTTCAGGTCCGGCTGGTCGAAGCACGCGTAGATCCGGTGCGCGTCGAAGGTCTCCAGGTCCGAGTAGAGGTAGGTGCCGCCGTCGGCCGGGTCGGTGAACCGGTGCAGTCCCTCGCCGCTGCGCGAGTAGGCGCAGTCGGCGGTCACCCGCAGCTCGTTCTCGGCCGCCAGCCCGTCCAGCACGATCCGGTCGCCGTCGAAGGCGGTCGGCGCGGCACGGCGGTGCCGTTGAGCACGATCTCATGCACGGCCGGGGCGGTGAGCTCGATGAAGCTGCGGGCGCCGGGGCTGGTGCAGCCGAACCGGACCGTGCTGCACGACCGGAATGTGTCCGCGCTGCCGGTGAGATCGAGATCCACCTGGTAGGAACTCACCTGCAGCAGCCGACGTCGTTCCCGTGCCTCATCCCGGGTGAGGTTGTTCGTCACCTCGCTGGCACCTTTCTGTGTCCGGTTCCGCGTGTGGCGGCCCGTCCCACTGGGCCCGGACGCTGCCATGACCCACGGCCCTGGCGCCGGGTGCGGCGTCAGGGAAATGTATCCATGCTCCGCCCCGGGGCCGGAATGCCTCTGGCGGCATGCCGGTTAACCCGGGCAGGAGGTACCCCTGGTGCCCTCTCGTCTGGCCCCGTCCCGGGTGCGCCTCAGGTGGCGCTCCCCAGGCGGCCCCGACCCCCAGCAGACGATGAAGGAGCTTCATGACCGAGCAGGAGCTTACTCCGGTCGATTTCTGGTTTGATCCCCTGTGCCCGTGGGCGTGGATCACGTCGCGGTGGATGCTCGAGGTAGAGCAGGTCCGGCCGGTCTCGGTGACCTGGCACGTGATGAGCCTGGCCGTGCTGAACGAGGGCAAGGACCGACATGCCCGAGCGTTACGTGGAGCTGATGAAGCAGGCCTGGGGCCCGGTGCGGGTAGTCACCGCCGCCGAGCAGAAGTTCGGGCCCAGCGTGCTCGGCCCGCTGTACACCGCGCTCGGCACCCGCTTCCACCACGAGAAGGCCGAGCGGAACCGGGCTACCGTCGAGGCCGCGCTGGCCGAGGCCGGGCTGCCGGCCGACCTGGCCGACACGATGGAGTCCACCGAGTACGACGAGACGCTGCGGGCCTCGCACCGCGAGGGCATCGAGCGGGTCGGCTACGAGGTGGGCACGCCCATCATCTCGGTGAACGGGGCCTCGATCTTCGGGCCGGTGGTGTCGCCCATCCCGCGCGGTGAGGCCGCCGCCAAGCTGTGGGACGGTGTCATGCTGGTCACCCAGACCGATGGCTTCTTCGAGCTGAAGCGCAGCCGCACCCGCGACCCGATCTTCGACTAGAGCCGGATGGGCGGGGGGTTCCGGGGGGTCGCCCCCCCGGGCCAGCACTGTTCTGAGAGACTGGCCCGGTGCGCGTCTACCTGGGTTCTGACCACGCTGGGTATGAGCTGAAGGCGGCCATCGTCGAATGGCTCGAGAAGGCCGGGCACCAGGCCGTGGACTGCGGGCCGGCCAGTTACGATCCGCAGGACGATTATCCCGTCTACGTGATGCGCGCGGCCAGTGCGGTCGCCGCGGATCCCGAGAGCCTGGGCATTGTGATCGGCGGATCGGGCAACGGGGAGCAGATCGCGGCCAACAAGGTCAGCGGGATCCGGGCCGCGCTCGCCTGGTCGGCGGAGACCGCGCGGCTGGCCCGGCTGCACAACGACGCCAACGTGGTCAGCCTCGGGGCACGGATGCACCCGGTGCGAGGACGCGGTCGGGTTCGCGCGGGTGTTCCTGGAGACCGCGTTCTCCGGAGAGGCCCGGCACGCCCGGCGGCTGGAGATGATCGCGGACTACGAGCGGACCGGCGAACTCCCGCCCGAACCGGGCGGCCGCTAAGCCCCGCCGCCGGACGGCCGGACCGCTCAGCGGCCTTTGCGCCGCCGGGGCCGGTGCTTCCTGGCCCCGCCCCGCGCCGGGACTGGCGGCGCTGCCGCTGGGCGCGCCGGCGCTGCTGGCGGCATGGCGGGGGAGGCCGCCGCCTGGGGCCGGACGGCCGGCGGCCCGCCGCCTGCTGGTCCCGCGTCAGCCGCCCCGCCGGGCGGCCCAGCCCGTCCCGGCCGCTCCTCGCGGCCCGGGCCGCCGCCCCGCTCGCCCCGTCCCGGCCCGCCGCCCGGGCCATCCCGGCCCGGGCCGGGACGGGTACCGTCCTGGGCGGCGGCCTCATGGTCGGCATGCGGCCGGGACACGTCCCGGGCCCGCATGGCCGAATCCAGCGTGATCTTCATTCCTGCCACGGTGCCCCTCCACGGAAGTCTGCCCCGGTGGCGGCAGGCCAGTCACCCCGGGGACCGGCGTTCAGAAGATCACCGGGCACCACGGGGCCGGTTCCCACGACAGGGCGGCCGACAGGGCCGCCAGGGCGCCCGGCCGCACCTCGGTGGCCAGCCCGGCGCGGGCCAGTGAGCCGAGCCGGGTGCCGCCCAGGTAGGCGGCGCCGAGCGACGCGGCCGGCAGCGACGACGTCCGCCGGGTCCTCGGTCCGCTGGCAGTGACCCGCCCACGGCGCCGCGCCGGAGGTGACCAGCCGCCAGCGGCCCTGGTTCCACGGGCACGTGTCGTCGGTGACCTCGATGACCAGGTCAACGGGGCAGGAGTAGCGGCGCAGGCTCAGCGCCGCGGGCACGTCGATGACCCGGGCCCACAGCCCGTCGCTGACCTGCGGCCGGGCCCGGCGGGGGTCGGCGAGCAGCTGGAGCAGCGGGTCGTCGGCCGGCCGCAGCCGCGCGCTCACCTCGCTGACCAGGTCCCGGCTGAGCAGGTCGGACCACAGCGCGGTGGTGGCCGCCGGATCGGCCGCCACCAGTTCGCGCACCTCCAGCCGGGAGTCGGGGAGGAACGTCTCCGGGTCCCACCGGCTCTGGCCGACGTAGAGCGCGTACCCGCGCGGGCCCGCGTCGTCCTCGGCCAGCACGCAGCGCAGCGGGGTCGCGCCGTGCCGCTCCTCCTCCGGGTCGTCGATGACCCGCTTCCACCACGCGCCGGTCCTGGCGAACAGCCCCGGCTGCCCGGGCAGCAGCGAGTCGTACACCTTGGCCAGCTCGGTCAGGGCTGCCTCCGGCTCGGCGATCCGCAGCCGCAGCCGGGGATCACGCGGTGCGCCCGGCGTGAGGCCGCCCTCACCGTGGCCGAGGGTGAACGTGGCGTGCCAGGACGCGCGTCCGTAGCCGTACCGGCGCGTAGATTCCCGCCTCGGACGCCCACAGCACGGCGATGGGCTCACCCCGGTCGTGGATGTCGTCCAGCTGGCGGCGCATCAGGCTGCCCATGATGCCGCGGCGGCGGTGCGTGGGCAGCACCGAGACCCAGGTCACCCCGGCCGCGGCGGCCAGCGCGCCGGGGACGCACAGCTGGAAGCTGTAGGCGCCGGTGCTGCCCACCGGCACCGGGCCGTCGAATGCGCCCAGGGCTGCGGTCCAGCTCCAGGCGGCCGAGCATCAGCGCGCGGTGCTGCGGGGTGGATGCCGCGTCGTGGAAGGCGTGCTCGCCCACGGCGTGCAGGGCGTCGAACTCTTCCTCGCGGATGGGCCGGATCGGGGTAGTGCTCTGCCATGCCGCATTCCTACCTCGGCGGCGCCGCCGGCACGCGAATGAGTTTGCGCCGGGCTAGGAGTCAGACGAGGCGGTATACAGTGCCGCCATCATGGTTTCCCGGCCGCTGACCCTCACGGTGCGCCGGGCCCGCTCCGTGGCGGCCCGGGCGTGGGGTCAGGTCAGGCGCCAGTTCATCACCCGGAACCGCCGGATGGCCGCGGTGCTGACCCTGGCCACGCTCGGGATCGGCGTGGCGGCGGTGCAGGCGTCGGAGTGGTGGTTCTCGCCCGGGCTGATGATCCTGCCGGTGCTGGCCGGCGGGCTGCTGCTCTGGCCGCGGGCGCGTGCGGATCCTGTTCGGCCTGGTCGCGCTGATGCTGGCGTACGACGCGCTGTACCGGCGGGCCGGCCCCGGGATCATCGCCACCGTGGTGGTCACCGCGCTGTTCGCCGACGTGCTGGCCCGGACCCGGTGGAAGCTGGGCGTCCAGGGGCTGCGCGGCGACCAGATGCTGATCGAGCTGCGGGACCGGATCCGCGCCCAGGCGCGGCTGCCGGAGCTGCCCGCGGGCTGGCGGTCCGCGTCGATCCTGCGGGCCGCCGGGGGCTCCTCGTTCGGCGGGGACTTCCTGGTGTCCGCGTGCGACGGGAAGACGCTGGAACTGGCGCTGGTGGACGTGTCCGGCAAGGGCATGGACGCGGGCACCCGGGCCCTGCTGCTGTCCGGCGCCTTCGGCGGCCTGCTCGGCTCGGTGCCGCGCGGCGAGTTCCTCAACGCCTGCAACGCCTACCTGCGCCGCGGCCGGTCGGCGGAGGGCTTCGTCACCGCGGTCCACCTCGCCCTGGACCTGGCCACCGGCGAGTACATGCTGGCCTCGGCCGGGCACCCGCCGCCTGCCCAGTTCGACGCGGGCAGCGGGACCTGGAAGATCACCCAGGCCCGGGGGATCGTGCTGGGCGTCGTGCCGGACCCGCGCTGCGTGCCGGTGCACGGCGCGCTGCGGCCCGGCGACGCGCTGATGCTGTACACCGACGGGCTGGTGGAGGCGCCGGGCCTGGACCTCGACGCCGGCACCGACCGGCTGCTGGGCGAGGCGAACCGCCTGGTCGCGGCCGGTTTCGGCAACGCCGGGGAGCTGGTCCGGGTACTCCGGGCGGGCGGCGGCTCCGACGACTGCGCCCTGGTCCTGATCTGGCGGACGTAGGGGTGCCGGGGTCCCGGGAGCGCCCCCCGGGCGGTCAGCCTCGGGCCGGCGCGGGCCCGCGCCTCGGCGGCGTACTCGGGACGGTCGCGCAGCACCTCCAGGGCGTGCTCGACCAGCGCGATCAGGGCGTCCCGGCAGGACGGCCGCTGCCGGGCGTCGCACAGCACGATGGGCACTTCCGGGTCCAGGTCGAGCGCGGACCGCACCGACTCAGGACGGTAGCGGCGGGCCCCGTCAAAGCAGTTCACCCCGACCACGAAGGGGATCCCGCGCTGCTCGAAGTAGTCCACCGAGGGGAAGCAGTCGGCTAGCCGCCGCGTGTCGGCCATGACGATCGCGCCGAGCGCGCCGCGGGCCAGCTCGTCCCACATGAACCAGAACCGCTCCTGGCCGGGCGTGCCGAACAGGTAGATCACCAGGTTCTCGCGGATCGTGATCCGCCCGAAGTCCAGCGCGACGGTGGTGGTGGTCTTGCGTTCCACGCCGTCGAGCCGGTCCACGCGGCAGCCCGGCTCGCTGAGCGGCTCCTCGGTGCGCAGCGGGCGGATCTCGGTCAGCGACCCGACCAGCGTGGTCTTGCCGACCCCGAAGCCGCCGGCGATCAGGATCTTGATCGTGACTGGTACCCGTCGCGGGGCCACCGGCCTGGTCAGAGCCGGCGTAGGCCATCGACGACCTCCCTGAGAACTGCGCGCGTCGGGCAGCCGCGCGGGCGGAATCGGGTGATGAATGGCGATGAGGCGCTGTTCGCGCAGGTCGCCCAGCAGGATCCGGACCACGCCCAGCGGCAGGTCGAGGTCGGCCGCGATATCGGCCACCGACGTCGGCAGCCGGCACATCCGCAGCACCGCGAAGTGCTCCGGGTCCAGGTCCGAGGGGTCCGGCCGGACCCCCCGGACCGCCGTGATGATCGCGATCAGGTCGAGCGTTTCCCCGCTGGGCCGGGTCCGGCCGCGGATGAGCGCATACGGCCGGACTACCGGGCCCGCCTCCTCGTCCAGCCACTGATCCTCGGGCGAGGGCATGCGGCTCAGTCCGCGACCTCCCCGGCCGTAGCGGGCCGGGGATTGACCGACAGATGCTGGCCGACTCGTTTGACCAGGATGGCCATTTCGTAGGCGACCAGGCCCGGCGTCCGCGCTGGCCGGGCTGAGCACGGCCAGGCAGCTGCCCTCGCCGGCCGCGGTCACGAACAGGAACGCGGTATCCATCTCGACGATGGTCTGCCGCACGTACCCGCCGCCGAAGTGGCGGCCCGCCCCCCGGGCCAGGCTCTGGAAACCGGACGCCACCGCGGCCAGGTGCTCTGCGTCCTCCCGGGTCAGCGCGCTGGAGGCGGCGATCGCCAGCCCGTCACGGGAGAGGATCACCGCCTTGTCCACGTCGGGTACGCGGGACACCAGGTCATCGAGCAGCCAGTCCAGGTCGCTGGCTGACCTCGTGGCCACACCGTTCTCCTGCTCTGTCGCACTCATGTCCGCTCCCCCTGCTGGTCATTCGTCGCCTGCGTCCGGCACCGGGCCGGCATCCCCGGTGTCACTCGGCCCGTGCCGTGCTGGCTCGGTCCCGGCCGCCTGGTCCGGTGCTCTGGTCGGGAAGGCGGGGTGGCGCCTCGAACAGCGAGCGTCCCCGCTCCCAGCCACGCTGGATGGCGGTGAACGTGCTCCTGGCCTGCTCCGGCGAGCGGTCGCTCGGCTGGTCTCGCCGTGCCGCGGCCGCCGCGGGCGGCCCCGGTGCGCGAGCGTCGGACGGCCGCGCCGGAGCTGCGGGGCCAGGCTGGCCTGGCGGACCCGCCGGGGCAGGAAGCCCGCCTCGTCCTGGTCGGCGCCGCCGTCGGACCGGGCCGGGGTGGCCCGGGCGCCGTTGCCCCCGGCGTCGCGCTGCGCGCCGCGTCCGGGCAGCCGGTCCCCTGGGTAGGCCGATTCCCGGCCTGCCCGTTCCCGGCCGTGCCCGCGTGCCCGGCCGCCCGTTGCCGGTGGCCGGGCCGGGCGCCGGCCGCCGGTGCCGCGGGCCCGGGGCGGCCGCGTGCCGCGCTGTCGCCGGCTTCAGCGGCGGCTGGCTGCCGCCGGCCACGCCGGCCCAGCGGCCGGCTGGCTCGGCACCGGGCACGCCGGGTAGCCGCGGGGCTGATCGGCTCGGCCGCCTGACCGTCCACGGGTAGCCGCGCGTGCCTCGGCGGACCGCCAGGTCCGGCGGCGACGCCGGGGCCGCGGTGAGCCGGCTGGGCGCCGTCCCGGGGGCCGCCGAAGGTGGCGGCGTCGTCCCGGGCCGCGTGCCGGCCGGTCAGCTGCGCCACCGCGCGGGCGGCCGGTGCCCGCCTCGGCCTCGTCGTAGCCGTCCTCGGGCACGACCAGGATGAGCGGGATGAGCACGATCGCGGTGGTGCCGCCGTACGGCGAGGAGCGCAGCGAGATCCGGATGCTGTGCTTCTTGGCCAGCTGGCTGGCCACGAACAGGCCGAGCTGGTCGCTGCCGGACAGGTCGAACGGCGGCGGGTTCTCCAGCAGCTCGTTGAGCTCGGCCCGGCGCTCCTCGCTCAGCCCCAGCCCGCGGTCCTCGATCTCCACCGCGAAGCCCCGGCCGACCACGTCCCCGGTGATCAGCACCGGGCGTATTCGGCGGGGAGAAGATCACAGCGTTCTCCGCGAGCTCCGCAATCATGTGGATGACGTCGGCCACGGCTGGGCCGGCGATGGCCGCCCGGGTGGTCGCGGTGACCTTGATCCGGGTGTAGTCCTCGACCTCGGCCACGGCGGCGCGGAGCACGTCGACGAACGGCACCGGGTCGGCGCCAGCCCCGGGCCGGGGCGTCGCCGGACAGGATGATCAGGCTCTCCGCGTGCCGCCGCATCCGGGTGGTCAGGTGGTCGATGCGGAACAGGTCTTCGAGCTCCTCGGGCTCGCTGGCCCGGCGCTCCATCGCATCCAGCAGGGTGAGCTGACGGTGCAGCAGCGACTGGCTGCGCCGGGCCAGGTTGCGGAAGATGTCGCTGATCCCCTGCGCGCAGCCTGGCCTGGCCCACGGCCGCTTCCACGGCGGTCTGCTGCACCGCGGCGAAGGCCTGCCCGACCTGGCCGATCTCATCGGGTTCGGCGGGCAGCTCGGGCGCCTCGGCGGCGACGTCCACATCCTGGCCCTCGGCCAGCCGGTTGACCACGGACGGCAGCCGCTCGTTGGCCAGGTCCAGCGCCGAGTGGCGCAGCTCGCGCAGCTCGCGGACCATGCTGCGGCCGACCCGGACCGACACCAGGATGGACACCGCCACGGCCAGCAGGCCGAGGCCGCCGGCCACGATCAGGAGCAGGTAGGTGGACCTGGCATTGGCGCTGGCCTGGCTGGTGATCTCGGCGGACGCCTGGGTGCCGGCCTTGGACAGCCCGGCCGCCACGCCGCCGACCGCCTGCTGCCAGGCGGCCGGGGACACGGCGGGCGGCCTGGCCGTGGCCGTGTCCCCGGCCAGCCGGTTCTCCAGGGCCGACAGCGCGGTCGACGGCCGCCGGGCTGACGTTGCGTGCGTAGAAGCCGTAGTACGGCGCGGTGAGGTCACCCAGGGTCTGCGCGTAGAGGACCCGGCGGGCGCCGGCCAGCTCGGTGAACTGCTGGCGGTCGGCGGCCGGGAACGACCCGGCGGCGAAGTCCGCGAGCACCAGCGCGTCCTCGCGCAGCAGCATCTCCTCGGACTTGCCCATCCGGACGAAGGCCAGCGACTGGGTGACCACCTTGGCGCTGGTCTCCTGCTGGATCACCTGGTTCAGCACCGCGTAGCCGGCCTGGACGATGTTGTTGTAGTCGGTGAACGCCTGCGACCGGGTGATGATCTGGGAGCGGATCTGGCCGCGCAGCGCCTGCATCCCGGTGATGTCCGTGAGCAGGGCGGCGATCGCGCGCTTCTCCCCGGCGGACGCGTTGCCCATCGTGCCGCTCGGAATCCAGCGCGGTGCGCATCATCGCCGCCGAGGCACTGGTCTTGGACTCGGCGTACTCCAGCGCGGCCAGGTTGGCGCCGGTCGGCCGGGAGAGGTAGACGAGCGCCAGCGGGCGCTCCTGGTCGATGGTCGCGAGGAAGTTGCCGGTGGGGACGCCGGTGGCGTTGCGCAGCGTGTCCGTCCGGGCCAGGTTGATGGCCGCCCGGGCGGTCAGGCTGGTGGCGAAGATGTACACCCCGATGAGGGATAGCACGGGGACGAGGACGAGGAGGAGGATCTTCTGGCGTATCGACCGGAGATGCAAACCCATAGCCCTGGCCCCAAGGTGTGGGAGGAAACGGAATTGTGACCGTGCAGCTACGAAGGAGCTTCGGAGGCCCCCCCGAAGCAACGGAGCGTAGCAGCAGAACGCTGGCATACCGGTCGAATGCGCAGAAGAAGAAAAACTATCCCAATACGATTTGCGGCATTTGCGGATGATTGCGGAGGCTTGCTCCCGGACCGGTCCCCGGTGGATCTGAGCTGGGGCCGGGGCCGCCCGGCCCGCCGTCCGGGCCGCTCTCCGCCCGCCGGTGACCATGGGCCGGCGCCCCCGCGTCATATGGTCCCGCCCGAATTACGGCTGGCCCGCATTCCGCAGCAGCACCTCCGGCGCTTCTGGTCACCGTCAGTCACTCTCATCACGGTTATCCGCCAGCCGCCAGCCGCCGGAGTGCGGCCGGCCCGGCACCGCCGCGCTCCGCAGATCACGCGGGCGGGACTAGGCGGCCGGGCGGGACTGGGCGGCGCCGCGGGCTTGCCGATGGCCGGCCAGCGGCCTCGGTAACCCGGGGTGCTTCCGCCGGGCTGCTGCCGCGCCGCCGGGCAGGCCCGAATATGACATTCACGTCAGTGAATGCGCGGCGCCCTGGCGCCCTGGCCGCATCGGGCAACTGGCTCCAGTGCGGGCTGCGCCGTGGCGGTGGCATTGCGTTCGGTAACCACCGGCAACGGGTGAGGCGGGCCGACGGCCCGGGTGAACGCATTATTGTCAATGTGAATCCGGCTCGTAACCAATCTGAAACATATCCGGGCGCGGGGCAAATTGCCTGGAACAGGGCCCTGACCAGGGATGATGGCCGTGCGCTCGTTCATGAGGGGCGGTATCGCAAAACTCGGGGAGCCGGGCCGCCTGCAGCGTTGCTAATGGCACGCTCAATGTGCTATGAGTCGTCTCCTGCCGGCCCCTCCGGGACGCCGGATACTCGGCCAGGCATAATGAGTGGTGTTGTTCCGCTGAACGCGGGGGAGGAACCCGCTCGGAGCCTGCCGCTGTTCAGCCGACACCCGTGTCAGGTGACATCGGCGTCATTGTTTGCATTTGTTTGGCGACTGTGCGGAGATAGTGATCGTGAGCCAGGGGGTAACCCGTTTGGATGAGGGGCGCGGGCCGGGCGCTGCCTACCTGGCAGCCGAGGCGGAGGCGATCGGGTCGGCCGCCGCCCAGCAGGCCTCGGGCGAGAACTTCCCGGTCGCGCTGCGCCTGCTGCCCGCCCGGTACCGGCGGCACCTGCAGGCGGTCTACGGGTTCGCCCGCGCGGTCGATGACATGGGTGACGAGGCGCCTCCGGAGGACCGGCTGCGGCTGCTGGACGAGCTGGAGGCCGACCTGGGCCGGCTGTACCGCGGGCTGGGCGCCCTGGCGCCGTCCCCGGCTGGCGGGGCCCCGGAGGCCGGGCCGGACGGGGCGGGGCCGCCCCGGATCGGCGTGGTCCGCGCCCTGGCCCCGGTTGTGACGGAGTGTGACGTCCCCCAGCAGGCTTTCGCCGACCTGATCCGGGCCAACCGCCAGGATCAGGTGGTCACCCGGTACGCCACGGCCGCGGACCTGGTCGGTTACTGCGAGCTGTCTGCCAACCCGGTCGGCCGGATCGTGCTGCATGTGTTCGGCGCCTTCACCCCGGAGCGGGCCATCCTGTCCGACCGGGTCTGCACCGCCCTGCAGCTGGCCGAGCACTGGCAGGACGTGGCGGAGGACCTCCGGGCAGGGCGGGTTTACCTGCCCGCGCAGGACATGGACCGATTCGGCTGCACCGAAGGTGATCTCGCGGCAGCCACGGCGGCGCCGCAGGTCAGGGCGCTGATGGCGTTCGAGGTGCAGCGGGCCAGGCGGCTGCTGGACGACGGGGCGCCGCTGGTCGGGAATTTGCATGGCGCGGCCCGGGTTGCGGTGGCCGGTTATGTCGCCGGGGGGCGGGCCGCCCTGGCGGCCATCGCCGCGGCGGGCATGATGTGCTGCGCGCGACCCCGCGGCCGCGCCGCGGACGGCTGGTGCGGGAAGTGCTGAGGGCGTATGCGGTCGGGAGGTGACGCGATGGACGTGCTGGCCGCCTACCGGCACTGCGAGGAGATCACCTGGTCACAGGCGCGAACTTCTCCTACGGCATCCGGCTGCTGCCCCCGCCGAAGCGGCGCGCGCTGTCGGCGGTGTACGCGTTCGCGCGGCGCATCGACGACATCGGCGACGGGCGACCTGCCCGCGGCGCAGAAGCTGACCGCCCTGGAGCAGGCCCGGGCCAGCGTTGACCGGCTCACCGGCGGCGGGAGTGCCCGCGTGCGGATCCCGGCGCTGCGCACCGACCCGGCGCTGCGCGCCGACCCGGTGCTGGTGGCGCTGGCCGACGCCGGGCACCGGTTCCCCATCCCGCTGCAGGCCTTCGGCGAGCTGATCGACGGGTGCGAGGCGGACGTACGCGGCACCAGCTACACAACCTTCGAGGACCTGCGGCACTACTGCCGCTGCGTGGCCGGGTCCATCGGGCGGCTCTCGCTCGGCGTGTTCGGCACCCCGGACGTGGCCGCCGCCGAGCCGCTCGCCGACGCGCTCGGCGTGGCGCTCCAGCTGACCAACATCCTGCGGGACATCCGCGAGGACTACCGGAACGGCCGGGTCTACCTGCCCGCCGAGGACTTCGACCGGTTCGGCGCCGCGCTGCGCCCGAATGGCTCGGGCGGGCCGGCCGACCGACCCCAGGCTGGTGGACCTCGTGCTGTTCGAGGCCGAGCGGGCCCGCGACTGGTACGCACGCGGGCTGCGGCTGATGCCGCTGCTGGACCGCCGGAGCGCGGCCTGCACCGGGGCCATGGCCGGGATCTACTTCCGGCTGCTCGCAGGACATCGCGGCCGCCCCGGAAGCGGTGCTGCAGCGGCGCGTGTCCCTGTCGCCCGGCCAGAAGGCCATGGTGGCCGCCCGGTCGCTGGCGGGCGCCGCGCTGCGGGCGGGCCGCCCCGCGCCGCGCCAGGCGGCCCCGACCTCAGGAGCGCCGCAATGATCCGCGATGAGCTGCCGGCGGCCGGACCGGCCGTGGCCCGGCGGAGCCGGGCCACGGCGTCGTGGTGGTCGGCGGCGGGCTGGCCGGCCTCACCGCGGCCGATCGCGCTGCGCGAGGCCGGCCTGCCCGTGACCCTGCTGGAGGCCAGGCCGCGGCTGGGCGGGGCGACCTCCTCGTTCAGCCGCGGACGGGCTGACCATCGACAACGGCCAGCACGTGTTCCTCCGCTGCTGCACCGGCCTACCAGGGCCTGATCGACCGGCTCGGCATGACCGGCTCGGTGTCGCTGCAGGACCGCTTCGACGTGACCGTGCTCAGCCCGGGCGGCCGGGCCCGGCTGCGGCGCAACCGCGCTGCCCGGCCCGCTGCACATGGGCCGGGCGCTGGCCCGTTACTCGCTGCTGTCGCCGGCCGAGCGGCTGCGGGTCACCCGCGCCGCGCTGGCCATGCGGTTCGTGGACCCGGCCCGGCCGGAGGTGGACCGCGCAGCGGCTGGGTGACTGGCTGGCCGCCCGCGGGCAGGGCGAGCGGGCCCGGCGGGGCTGTGGGACCTGTTCACCGTCTCGGCGCTGAACATCGGCGGCGATGACGCCAGCCTCGCGCTGGCGGCGACGGTGGTGCGGACCGCGCTGCTCGGGGCCAGGGACGCCGCCGACATCGGCGTGCCCGCGGTGCCGCTCGGCGACCTGCACGGCGAGGCGGGCGTGCGGCTGCTGGGCCGGCTGGGCGCGACCGTGCGGCTGGGGGCCAAGGTGGCCGCGGTGCGCGCCGCTGCCCGGCGGCGGCTTCGGCGTGGAACTGGCCGACCGGGGCGGCCCGGGGCCCGCGGAGGTCGCTGCCGGCGGCCGGCATCGTGCTCGCCGTGCCGCCCGGGCCCGGCCGCCCGGCTGCTGCCCGCCGACGCGGCGCTGGGGCAGGCCGGGCCGGGCAGCTGGAGCGAGCTGGGCGCCTCGCCGATCGTCAACGTGCACGTGATCTACGACCGGCAGGTCACCCGGCTGCCGTTCGCGGCGGCCGTGGACTCCCCGGTGCAGTGGGTCTTCGACCGGACCGGCCCGTCCGGGCTGGCCGCCGGGCAGTACCTGGCGGTCTCGCTGTCGGCCGCCGACGACTATGGTCGACACTCCCGCCGCGACGCTGCGGGAGCAGTTCGTGCCCGCGCTGGAGGAGCTCTTCCCTGCGGCACGCGAGGCGCGGATCATTGACTTCTTCGTCACCAGGGAACGCCGGGCCACGTTCCGGCAGGTTCCGGGGTGCGGCGCGAAGCGGCCGGGAGCCGCGACCGGGATGCCCGGCCTGGTGCTGGCGGGCGCGTGGACCGATACCGGCTGGCCGGACACGATGGAGGGTGCCGTGCGAAGCGGACTTACGCAGGCGCGGAGAGCTGCGGCGCGCAGGTGGCAGCTGCCGGCGCGCGGCATCCGGCGCAGCAGGCCGGCGCCGCTGCCGTGGCCGGGGCGTCGTCGTGACCGCCGTCATGCCCGCGGGCGTGGAGACCGCCCGCGACCTGGTCGGCCCGGCCATCGCCGCGGCGGTGGCCCGGCTCAGCCCGGAGGTGCGCACGGTGGCCGCCTACCACCTCGGGCCTGCGACGGCAGCGGCGGCGCGGGCAAGGCGCTGCGTCCCGCGCTGGCGCTGCTGTCGGCGCGGGCCGCCGGGCGCCGCGCCGGAGCGCGGCGTCCCCGCGGCCGTCGCGGTCGAACTCGTGCACAACTTCTCGCTGCTGCACGACGACATCATGGACGGCGACACCGAGCGCAGGCACCGGCCGACCGCGTGGACGGTGTTCGGCGTGGGCGCGGCGATCCTGGCCGGCGACGCGCTGCTGGCGCTGGCCCAGGACATCCTGCTGGAGGACACGGCCGCGCAGGGCGTCTGGGCCGCCCGCTGCCTGTCCGCCGCCGTGCTCCGGCTGATCGCCGGGCAGGGCGCGGACCTCGCCTTCGAGCGGCGCGACGACGTGACCCTGGCCGAGTGCCTAGACCATGGCCGGCGACAAGACCGCGGCGCTGATGGCCTGCGCGTGCAGCATCGGCGCCATCCACGTCGGCGCGCCCGCCGAGCTGGCCATGGGGCTGGCCGGCGTTCGGCGCGCACGCCGGGCTGGCCTTCCAGCTCACCGACGACCTGCTGGGCATCTGGGGCGCTCCCGAGGTGACCGGCAAGCCGGTGCGGGCCGACCTGCGGGCCAGGAAGAAGTCGCTGCCGGTGGTGGCGGCGCTGACCAGCGGCACGCGACGCCGGGCGGGACCTGGCCGCGCTGCTGGCCCGGCCCGGTCAGCTGAGCGAGGACGACCTGCTGCGCGCGGCCCGGCTGGTCGAGGACGCCGGCGGCAAGAAGTGGGCCGAGGCCGAGGCGGCGGCCCAGCTGGCCGCGGCGGAGAAGTGCCTGGCCGACGACGGAGATGCCCGAGGACGTGCGGGCCGAGTTCGCGGGCATCGCCGAGTTCATCACGGCGCGGCAATGGTGAGGACCGCGGCCACCGTGTCTCGTGGCACAGGACGGCGCGGTAGCGGGGCATCGCCGTGATGGCTGCGGCCATGGTTCCGGTGCGGTGGCTCCGTGATGAAGGTGAGGTGAGACGATGACAGTGACGCACGCGCGGCCCGGCGATCGGCTGAGCTATCCGGCGCTGAGAAGGCACTGGCCCGGGCGCGTGACCACCTGCTCGGCCTGCAGCACGAGCCGGGCTGGTGGCAGGGCGAGCTGGAGACCAACGTCACCATGGATGCGGAGGACCTGCTGCTCCGCGAGTTCCTCGGCGTCCGGACCGAGGAGGAGACCGCGGCGGCGGCGCCGGTGGATCGCGTCCTACCAGCGCGCCGACGGCACCTGGGCGAACTTCTGCGGCGGCCCCGGCGACCTGTCCACCACGGTCGAGGCCTACGTGGCGCTGCGGCTGGCCGGCGACCTCCGCCGGCGCGCCGCACATGGCGCTCGGCGGCGGAGCTGGATCCGGGCTCGGGCGGCATCGCGGCGACGCGCGTCTTCACCCGGATCTGGCTGGCCCTGTTCGGCCAGTGGTCCTGGGACGACCTGCCGGTCATGCCGCCGGAGCTGGTCTACCTTCCCGGCCTGGTTCCCGCTTAATGTCTACGACTGGGCCTGCTGGGCGCGGCAGACGATCGTCCCGCTGACCGTCGTCGGCTCGCTCCGCCCGGTCCGGTCCCTGCCCTTCGGCCTGGACGAGTCCGGTGCTGACACGCCGCCAGCGGCCCGGCGGCCCGCAAGTCGGCTCAGGCCGCGGACCGGACCGGCTGGGACCAGGCGTTCGGCGGCCTGGACCGGGTGCTGCACGTGGCTACGAGCGGCACGGGCGCGGGCCGCGGCCGGTGCGGGCGGTGCGCCGCGCGGCCCTGCGCCGCTGCGCCGACTGGATCATCGCCCGGCAGGAGCGGGACGGCTGCTGGGGCGGCATCCAGCCGCCCTGGGTCTACTCGCTGATCGCGCTGCACCTGCTCGGCTACGGGCTCGATCACCCGGTGATCCAGCGCGGGCTGGCCGGCCTGGACCGGTTCACGATCTGGGAGGACACGCCCGGACGGGCCGGTGCGGCGGCTGGAGGCCTGCCAGTCGCCGGTCTGGGACACCGTGCTGGCCGTCGATCGCGCTGGCCGACGCGGGGCTGCCGCCGGACCACCCGGCGCTGACCCGGGCCGCCGAGTGGCTGCTCGCCGAGGAGATCCCCGGGCCCGGGCGACTGGCAGGTGCGCCGGCCCGGGCTGGCCCCGGGCGGCTGGGCCTTCGAGTTCGACAACGACGGCTATCCCGACATCGACGACACCGCGGAGGTGGTGCTCGCGCTGCGCCGGGCACGCTGCCCGCCGGCGCCGACCGGGCCGGGCGGCCGTCACCCGGCCGTCGGCCGCGGGCTGCGCTGGATCACCGGCATGCAGTCCAGGGACGGCGGCTGGGGCGCGTTCGACGCCGACAACACCTCCACAGCTGGTGACCAAGCTGCCGTTCTGCGACTTCGGCGCGGTCATCGACCCGCCGTCGGCCGACGTCACCGCGCACGTGGTCGAGGCGCTGGCCGCGGAGGGCCTGGCCGGCAGCCGGGCGGCCCGCCGCGGCGTGGTCTGGCTGCTGCGCGCCCAGGAGCCGGACGGGTCGCTGGTTCGGCCGGTGGGGCGCGAACTACGTGTACGGCACCGGCGCCGTGGTCCCCGCGCTGATCGCCGCGGGCGTGCCTGCCTGCCAAGCCGGCCATCCGGCGGGCGGTGGCCTGGCTGGAGCCCACCAGAACGCCGACGGCGGCTGGGGCGAGGACCTGCGCTCCTACGACGATCCGGCGCTGGCCGGGCAGGGCACGTCGACCGCCTCGCAGACCGCCTGGGCGCTGCTGGCGCTGCTGGCCGCGGGACCGCCTGGCCCGGCGCGCGCGAGGCGGGCGTCCGCTGGCTGGCCGCCACCCAGCGCGAGGACGGGACCTGGGACGAGCCGCAGTTCACCGGGACCGGGTTCCCCGGCGACTTCTACATCAACTACCACCTGTACCGGCTGGTGTTCCCGCTCAGCGCGCTCGGCCGCTACCTGGCAGGCCGGGCATGAGCCGGCTGCTGGCCCCCAGCCCGCCAGGCCCAGCAGCAGGCGGTCGCCCAGGCCGGCCTGCTGGTCTGCGCGCCGCTGCGGGTCGAGGCCCGGGCCGTGCGGCGCGGCCTGGGCGCGGCCGGGTCACGTGGTGGCCACCGGGTACGGGCCGCGCCGGGCGGCCGCCGCGGCGGCCGCGCTGCGCAGGTCCCGTCGGCGCGCTGGCCGTCGCCGGCACCGGCGGGGGCCTGGCCCGTGACCTGCGCCCCGGTGACCTGGTGGTCGCCAGCGAGGTGCCGCGACGGCGACACGGTCATCCCGTGCCCGTCGGCCCCGCTGCTGGCCGGCGAGCTGCGCCGCGCCGGGCTGCGCGTCCGGGTCGGCCCGGTCGTCTACCGTCGACCACCTGGTCCACGGCGCGCGAGCGGGACCGGCTGGCGGCCGGCGGCGCGCTCGTCGTGGACCTGGAGTCGGCGCCGCTGGCCCGGCGCCGCAGCCGGCCGGCCGCTGGCCGTGGTCCGGGCCGTGTCCGACACCCCGGACCGGCCGCTGCTCAGCCCGGGTGCGCTGGGCGGCGGGCTCGCCGCGCTGCGGTCGCTGCGCGCGGCCGGGCCGGCGCTGGCCCGCTGGGCCGGCGGCCGTGGCCCGCGGCAGGTGCTGCTGGCCGGGCCGCGGTCGTTCTGCGCCGGGGTGGAGCGGGCCATCGAGATCGTCGAGCGGGTCCTGGAGCGGCACGGCGCCCCGGTCTACGTGCGCAAGCAGATCGTGCACAACACGCACGTCGTCGCCGGCCTGGAGCAGCGGGGCGCGATCTTCGTCGACGAGCTGAGCGAGGTGCCGGACGGCGCCCGCGTGGTGTTCTCCGCGCACGGCGTGGCGCCCGCGGTCCGCGAGGAGGCGGACCGGCGCGGCCTGGCCGCCGTGGACGCGACCTGCCCGCTGGTGGCCAAGGTGCACGCGGAGGCGCGCCGGTTCGCCGCCGACGGCTACCTGGTCGCGCTGATCGGGCACGCCGGCCACGAGGAGGTCGAGGGCACCCTCGGCGAGGCCCCGGAATCCGATGGCGCTGGTCGAGACGTCCGCCGACGTCGGCCGCCTCCAGCCGCAGGATCCGGCCAAGGTGGCCTACCTGATGCAGACCACGCTGGCCGCGGACGAGGCGGCGGGCATCGCCGGCGCGCTGCGTGACCGGTTCCCCGCGGCCCGGGGCCCGGGCAGCGACGACATCTGCTACGCCACCACCAACCGGCAGCACGCCGTCCGCGCGGTCGCCGCCGATTCCGACCTGGTGCTGGTCGTCGGCTCGGCGAACTCCTCCAACTCGGTGCGGCTGGTGGAGACCGCGCAGCGGGCGGGCACCCCTGCCCACCTGGTCGACGGCCCGTCGGACATCGAGCTGGGCTGGCTGGCCGGGGTGTCGACGATCGGCGTGACCGCGGGCGCGTCCGCGCCGCCGGCCGTGGTCGGCCGAGATCGTCACCGCGCTGGGCGGCCTCGGCGCCGTCGAGGTCAGCGAGGGGGTGGTCACCACTGAGAACATCCGATTCAGCCTGCCCAAGGAGGTTAGGCAGTCATGAGCGTTTCCCTGCGGCAGAGCATGCGCATCGGCTCCTACCTGATGCGCCAGAAGCTGGCCGGGAAGGAGAAGTTCCCGCTGCTGGTCGAACTGGAGCCGCTGTTCGCCTGCAACCTGAAGTGCGCCGGCTGCGGGAAGATCCAGCAGCCGCACACCGTGCTCAAGCAGCGGATGCCGGTTGAGCAGGCGCTGGCCGCCATCGACGAGTGCGGCGCCCCGATGGTGTCCATCGCCGGCGGCGAGCCGCTGATGCACCCGCAGATCGACGTGCTGGTCGCGGAGCTGATCAAGCGGAAGAAGTTCGTCTTCCTGTGCACCAACGCGCTGCTCCTGCCGAAGAAGATCGACAAGTTCAAGCCGTCGCCCTACTTCGCCTGGGTGGTGCACATCGACGGGCTGCGTGAGCGGCACGACGAGTCGGTGTGCAAGGAAGGCGTGTTCGACGAGGCCGTCGCGGCGATCAAGATGGCCAAGGAGCGCGGGTTCAAGGTCAACACGAACACCACGGTGTTCAACACCGACACCCCGCAGACCGTCATCGACGTGCTCAACTACCTCAACGACGACCTGGGCATCGACGAGATGCAGATCTCCCCGGCCTACGCCTACGAGAAGGCGCCGGACCAGGACCACTTCCTCGGCGTGACCGAGACCCGGGAACTGTTCCGCAAGGCGTTCGCCGACGGGAACCGGAAGCGGTGGCGGCTGAACCACACCCCGCTGTTCCTGGACTTCCTGGAGGGCAAGGCCGACTTCGGCTGCACCGCGTGGGGCATCCCGTCCTACTCGCTGCTCGGCTGGCAGAAGCCCTGCTACCTGATGTCCGACGGGTACGTGAAGACCTACAAGGAGCTGATCGAGACCACCGACTGGGACTCCTACGGCCGGGGCAAGGACCCGCGGTGCGCCAACTGCATGGCGCACTGTGGTTACGAGCCGTCAGCGGTGCTGGCCACCACGTCGTCGCTGCGCGAGTCGCTGCGGGCCATGCGGAACGTCTGAGGCCGCCGGCCGGGCCAGCCCCGGCCGGTGCCCACCTGGAAGCCACCGAGCCGCCCGGCCGGTGGCTTCCGGCGTTCCCGGGCATAGGGTGCCCGTTCCCGGCCCGTTCCCGGGTGAAGTTGCGGCGAGCTTGCAGGGCCCTTACAACGCTCCCTCAGGATCGGCCGCCAGGATCAGCGTCGTGCCGGGCGAGTATTCCCTGCCCTGCGACACCGGTCCATGTCTGCCTTTGGGCTGAGGCGGGCGTTCCCAGAGGAGTTCCGCGCATGTTTCTGACTTATCTCCGGCGCGAGTTGCGCCGGCGGATGCGGCAAGCGATCTTCATAGCCCTGGGCCTGGCCCTGGGCATCGGGCTCGTTATCACGGTCACCGCCGCGTCCTCCGGGGTGAAGAACGCGCAGGGCCAGGTGCTGCACGCGCTGTACGGCGTGGGCACCGACATCACCGTCACCCAGACGCCCACGGCCAGCTCCGGCGGCGGTGGGTTCGGCTTTGGGGCTACCGGCCAGATCGGCAGCGGGCAACGTCCCGCGAGCGGCACCAAAATCAACGTGAACCGGCTGGTCAGTTTCGGCATGGGCACCCTGTCGAGCTCCTCGGTCACCTCGATCGCCAAGCTGTCGCACGTGGCAGCCGCGGCCGGCAGCCTGACCCTGACCGACACCAAGATCAGCGGCAAGATCCCCGCGATCAACAACTCCGGCGGCGGTGGCGGGGGCGTCCCCTCCGGTGGTGGTGGCAGCTTCCGCGCTAACTTCAACACCAGTTCGTTCACGGTCAGCGGGGTGGACCTGGGCCACGGCGAGGTCGGCCCGCTGTCCTCCGGCAAGATCAAGTCGGGCAGCACCTTCACTACCGCGTCCTCCACGGCCAACGTGGCCGTGGTGGACGCCAACTACGCGGCCCAGCAGAAGCTGTCGGTCGGCTCGACGGTCTCGGTGGCCGGCACCAGCTTCAAGGTGATCGGGATCGTCAGCGTCCCGCAAGGTAGCAGCCCGCCTGACGTCTACATCCCGCTGGCCCGGGCGCAGAAGCTGGCCGGCCTGACCGGCAAGGTGAACACCGTCTACGTGGCCGCCACCAGCGCGGCCACCATCAACGGGGTGTCCAAGGAGATCTCCGCGCTGCTGCCCAAGGCCACCGTGACCACCTCGTCCAGCCTGGCCAGCGAGGTCACCGGCTCGCTGGCCAGCGCGTCCAGCCTGGCCAACAACCTGGGCAAGTGGCTGGCCATCGCGGTCCTGGCGGCCGCGTTCCTGCTGGCCAGCCTGCTGACCATGTCTGCAGTGACCCGCCGGGTCCGGGAGTTCGGCACGCTCAAGGCGATGGGCTGGCCGAGCCGACGGATCATCGGCCAGGTGATGGGCGAATCCATCGTGATCGGCATCGTCGGCGGGGTGGTCGGGGTGGCGCTCGGCTTCGCCGGCGCGGTCCTGGTAACCAAGCTGTCGGGGCCGCTGACCGCCTCGGTGGGCCAGACCACTGGGTCGGCCACCCCGGGAGGGTCCCGTACCTTCGGTGGCGGCGGTTTCGGGCCGCCCGGGGGCGGCGCTGCCCCGGGGGGCGCGGGCCTCGGCCGGGCGGCCGCGTCGGCCGCGCACACCGTGGCCGTGCACCTGACCGCTCCGGTGACCATCAGTGCGGTGCTGCTGGCGGTGGTGCTGGCCATCGCGGGCGGCCTGATCGCCGGCACGTTCGGCGGCTGGCGGGCAGCGCGGCTGCGCCCGGCCGCGGCGCTGTCCCGGGTTGAGTGACCGCCATCATGACCGGTCCGGTCAACGAGCAGCGGCGCCGCAGGGCCGCGAGGGAGAGGACGACATGTACAAGCTGACGGGCGTCACCAAGCGCTACCAGAAGGGCCGGGCCACCGTGGATGCGCTGGCCGGGGTGGACCTGGTCATCGAAGACGGTGAGTGGCTTGCCATCCAGGGCCCCACCGGGCACGGCAAGACCACCCTGCTCCAGATGCTGGGCGGGCTGGACCGGCCCACCTCGGGGGTGGTCGACTTCGACGGCCAGGACCTGGCGGCCCTGCGCGAGGCCGAGGTGACCCGGGTCCGGGCCACCTCGATCGGGTTCATCTTCCAGACCTTCAACCTCATCCCCACGCTGAATGCGCGGGAGAACGTGGAGGTGGCGCTGGTCCCGCTGGGCATCGGGCGGGCCGAGCGGGCCGCCCGGGCCACCACCGCGCTGGAGAACCTCGGGCTGGGGGAGCGGCTGCGGCACCTGCCGTCGGAGCTGTCCGGTGGCCAGCAGCAGCGGGTGGCCATCGCCCGGGCCCTGGTCAAGGAGCCCAAGGTGCTGCTGGCCGACGAGCCGACCGGGAACCTGGACGAGGGCACCAGGGACGACATCATGGCGCTGCTGGAAAAGCTGTGGCGGCAGGCGGGCATCACGCTGGTCCTGGTCACTCACGACAGTGCGGTGGCCCGCCGTGCCCAGCGGATCGGCATCATGAAGAACGGCCGGCTCGACATCCGGGTGGACACCCGGCGTGCCGCCACCTGACCGCGGCGGCCTGGCCGCCCCCGGCTCAGCTGGCCGGCGGCCAGGCCAGCGAGGCCAGCCCGGCGGCACCCGCCCCGGGCAGCTGCTGCTCGCACCAGACGACCTTGCCCCCGGGGGTGCGGCGGGCACCCCAGCGCTGCGCGAACTGGCTGACCACTTCCAGGCCGCGGCCGCACTCCTCGTCCCGGCCCGCGTGGCGCAGCCGGGGCAGCGCGGCCGAGTTGTCCAGCACCTCGCAGACCAGCGAGCCCTCCAGCACCAGCCGCAGGGTCACCCCGCCGATCGCGTACCGGATCGCGTTGGTGACCAGCTCGGACACCAGCAGCTCGGTGGTGGGCACCAGTTCGGCCAGGTCCCACCGCTTCAGCGGCTCGCGGATCAGGTGGCGGGCCTTCTTCACCGCGGTCAGCTCGGCCGGCAGCTTCCAGGTGACGTGATGGTCGGCGGGGATCCGGCTGAGCCGGGCGATGAGGATGGCGATGTCGTCCCGCTGCTGGTGGGCGTACACGCCGGCCAGCGCGGCCCGGCACAGGTCATCCAGTGACCGCTTCGTCGCCTCGGCGTCGAAGACGCCGCGCAGGAAGCCGAGGCCCTCATCGATGTCCCGCTGCCGGTCCTCCACCAGCCCGTCCGTGTACAGCACCAGCAGGCTGCCGTCGTCGATCTGGAAGGTGCGGCTCTCGATCGGGATCTCGCCCACCCCGAGCGGCGGTGCGGGGGCGGTGTCCAGGTACTCGCTGGTCCCGTCCGGCTTCACCAGCAGCGGTGGGAGATGGCCGGCTGAGGCCATCTCGCAGCTCCCGGTTACCGCGTCGTAGATCGCGTAAGCGCAGGTGGCGAAGTGCGGCTCGCGTTCACCCAGCGAGGTCATCAGCTCGTTGAGCTGCTGCAGCGACTCAGCCGGCGGCAGCTCCAGCAGGGCCAGCGTGTGGATCGCGGTGCGCAGCCGGCCCATGGTCACCGCCGCGCGGACGCCGTGCCCGGCGACGTCGCCCACCACCAGCGCGGCCCGGGCCCCGGGCAGCGCGATCGACTCGTACCAGTCCCCGCCCACCTCGATCAGCTTGCTGCCGGGGAGGTAGCGGTGCTTCACCTCGACGGAGGAGGGCGCCGACAGGCCGGTCGGCAGCAGGCTGCGCTGCAGGGTCAGCGCGGTGGTCCGCTCCCGGTTGTACTGCCGCGCGTTGTCGATGAAGATGGCGGCGCGCGAGGCGAACTCCATGCCGATCTCGGAGTCGTAGTCGTCGAACGGCCGGTAGCCCGTCTTGCGGCTGCACACGAAGAACCCCAGCATGCTGTCCTTGGTGGCCAGCGGGAGCAGCAGCATGGACGTGTCGGACAGCAGCCGGGCGACGGGCCGGCGCAGCCACGACTCGGCGATGCTGATCGCGCCGGAGGTGTCCAGGTTGACGATCCGGACCGGCTTGCCGGTCTCCATGCACTCGACGTAGGGCGTGTCCGGCGGGTACAGCAGCACCTCGCCGGTGGGGAAGGCCGCGTCCCAGCCCGGTGACCCGTCGTCCGTGGCCACCGCCAGCCGGCGCAGCAGCTGGGATCCGTCCGGCGGGTTCACCGGGAACTCGTCCCCGGCGGCCACGCTCTCCAGCACCAGCAGCCCGGCCGAGTTGCAGAAGTGCGGCACCAGCAGGTTGATCAGCCCGCGGGCCACCTGGTCCAGGTCGAGCGTGGCGCCGATCTGGCGGAACGTGTCGTCGAGCAGCGAGTGCCGCATCAGGGCCGGGTCGACGAACCGCTCGGCCCGGGTCGGCGGCATCCGCAGCACGGCCAGCGCGGCCAGGCCGGGGCTCTCCCCGTGCATCGGCTGGACGCTCGCCACCGCCTCCACCCGGCGCCCTTCCCGGGTCTTGATGGCCAGCACCGCGGTCGCCTCCCGGCCCGCGCGGACGGCATCCAGCAGGGTGGCCAGGGCCGGCTCGCCCGCCGCATCCCCGGCCAGCAGGTCACTGAGGTGCGCACCGACCAGAGCGGCCGCATCGAGGGTCAGGACCTCCGGCGAATTGCGGTCATACTGAATGATCCGTCCGGTCTCATCAATGCCGAGGATGAGCGTCCGCACGGACATGTTGGACAGAAGCGCAGTGATCTTCCCCACCGTACCTGATATCGGGATGAGTGTCCTGGCTGGCGTGGTCGTTCCGTTCCATCCGGTATTCGCTTAAGTTATGCCCCATCGGAGCCGTGCCGACCACCTTTTGGCCGGCAGTCGGCGCCGGGCTTTCTCCGCGGGGCGAGGAGGGGCATGTGGCAGACCCCAGGCCGGGCCGGGTAATCGTGATCGGAGCCGGGCCTACGGGGCTCCTGCTCGCCGCCGAACTGGCGCTGGCCGGCGTGGCCTGCCTGCTGCTGGAGCGGCGGGCCGGCCCCGCGCCGAGTCGCGGGCCATCTGCCTGCACGCACGCAGCCTGGAACTGCTCGACCTGCGCGGCCAGGCCGGCCTGTTCACCGACGCTGGCCTGGCCGTGCCCAGCTTCCCGCTCGGGCTGCGCGGGTCCGCCATCCGGTTCAGCCGGCTCGATTCGGACTTCCCCTACCTGCTGGACATCCCGCAGAGCCGGATCGAGTGGCTGCTGGCCCGCCGGGCGGCCGACCTCGGCGCGGATATCCGCTGGTCCTCCCGGGTGACCGGCCTGGCCCAGGACGCCGGCGGGGTCACCGTCACCCTGGACGATGGCCGCACGGAGAGCGCCGACTACGTGGTGGGCTGCGACGGGGTGCGCAGCTTCGCCCGGGAGGCGGCCGGCCTGCCGTTCCCCGGCGCCCCCAACCCCGGCTCGGTGATCCTGGCCGACCTGTACCTGGACGGGCTGCCCATGACGGACGCCTACGGCGACCTGTCCGAGCAGGGCATGCTGCTCGTCTTCCCGTTCCGCGACGGCTCGTGCCGGCTGGTGCTCTACGACTTCGCCCGGGCCGGGGTGCCGGTCACCGAGCCGGTGACGATGGCCGAGATCGCCGACGGCCTGGCCCGGGTGGCCGGCCGGGATTTCGGTCCCCGGGACGTCTACTGGTCGGGCCGTTACCGCAGTGAGAGCCGCCAGGCGGTGTCCTACCGGAATGGCCGGGTCTTCCTGGCCGGCGACGCCGCGCACACCCATTCCCCGGCCGGCGCCCAGGGCATGAACACCGGCTTGCAGGACGCGGTCAACCTGGGCTGGAAGCTGGGGGCCGCGCTGGCCGGCTGGGCGCCGGCCGGGCTGCTCGATACCTACCATTCCGAACGGCACCCAGTCGGCACTGCCGTCCTTACCCTCACGGGCCGCCAGTTCCGGCTGAACACCGCCCGCACCCGGCCGCGCCGCGCTCTGCGCTGGACCGCGGAGCGCGTCATCGTGCCGCTGCCCTTCGTTCAGAACCGGCTGGCCCGCAGTTATACGGGACTGGCCGTGCGGTACCCGCCGGGCGGGACGGACCGCCACCCGCTGACCGGGACCCGGCTGCCGCCGGGGCGGCTGCTGCTGCCCGGCGGGGCCAGCACGCGGCTGCCTGAGTTCTTCCACGACGGCCGGTTCGTGCTGCTGGACCGGGACGCTGGGGCCGGCCCGGCCGGGGCGTCCCGTGCGGGCGGGCCGCCCGCGGTGGCCGGGGCCCGGGGGGAGCGCGGTCCCGAGGCCGGTCCGGGCGGTGGCGGCCTGCCCGGGCACGTCCGGGCCGTCCGCTATGCCCGGAGCGACGGAGGCCGGCTCCCCGCGGCCGCGTTAGTCCGCCCGGACGGGTACCTGGCCTGGGCGTCCGACGAGCCCGATGCCCGGGCCCGCGAGCAGGCGGCCATGGCCGCCGTCGCGCGCTGCTGCGCGCCCGCCCCGGCTGAATGATCGTGGCTGGCCGGGCGGGCCGGCCTGGCATCCTGGCCATGATCACGGCAGTGGGCGTTCACCGGGAGGGGATCGGGACGATGCAGCGGCCGCGGGTGACCGTGCTGGGCAGCTTGAACATGGACATCTCGGTCAGCGTGCCGCGGCTGGCCGGCCCGGGGGAGACCGTGCTCGGGGGCGCGGCCCGGCTGCGGCCCGGCGGGAAGGGGGCCAACCAGGCGCTGGCCGCCGCCCGGCTCGGCGCCTCGGTGCGGATGGCCGGCTGCTGCGGGTCCGACGAGTTCGGCGTGGCCTGCCGCGCCGCGCTGCAGGCCGCCGGGGCGGACGTCGCCGGGGTCAGGGTGATCAGCGAGGCCACGACCGGGCTGGCCCTGATCACGGTGGACGCGGCCGGCGAGAACTCGATCACGGTCGCCCCGGGCGCCAACGGCCTGGCCGGGGAGGCCGAGGTGGCGGCGGCGTTCGCGGCGCCCGCCGCGGCGCTGGTGCTGTCCGCCGAGATCCCGGTGCCCGTGCTGGCCGCGGCCCTGGCCCGGGCCCGGGCGGCCGGGGTGACCACCATCCTCAACCTCGCGCCGGTCCCGGAACAGGCACCGCGGCTGCTGGCGCCCGGGGTGGACTGGCTGGTCGTCAACGCGCCGGAGGCGTCCGCGCTGCTGGGCCGGCCGGTGGCCGGCCCAGCCGGCACGGCGTCCGCGGCGGCCGCGCTGGCCGCCGCGGGCGCCCGGCACGTGGTGGTCACCGCGGGGCGGGACGGGGCGGTGCTCAGCGGGGCGGCCGGGGACTGCGCCGTGCCCGGGTTCCGCGTGACGGCGGTGGACAGCGTCGGGGCCGGGGACGCGTTCGTGGCCGCGCTGGCCGCGGCGGTGGCGGGCGGCGCGGCGCCGGCCGAGGCCGTCCGGCTCGCCTGCGCGGTCGGCGCCACGGCGGTCACCCGGGCGGGCGCGCAGGACGGCATGCCCAGGGCTGCGGACGTGCTGGCAGCCACCGGGGTGCGGTGGCCGCTGGGCTGACGCCGCCGCCCCGGGCCGGGACGGCGGCGTCCGGGGCCCGTGACGGGCCCGGATACGCGAGGAGGCCCGCGGAGCGAACTCCGCGGGCCTCGCCGCTAAGCGCTGGTGTGCGGTCGCCTCTCGGCGAGTGGCACGACGCGGCTCCAGCCGGACGGTATTCCGCGAAGGCAGATGAGTTGCGGCCCGGGGGACACGAACACACCAGCGATGGTTGGTAACGCGGCCCCCACCCCGGCTATTCCGGTCGCCCCGGAAATCTTTGCCCGCCGGGCCCCGGCCGGGGCGGGGGCCCGGCGCGGAACTGATACCGGATCGACGTGGTTCTGGCGGCCGGGCCAGCCCGCGGGAAGGTTGCGGGGACTAATGTGAGGTGGACTAACCGGGGTGAAATGAGGAGTTGCGCGGTGCCTGGGGACGCATCCTTGATCGGGTGCATAGGCGTCCTGTGCGTTGCCACCCGCGGCCCGGCCGGGCCCGGCGAGGTCCTGCTCAAGGTGCGCGGTGGCTCCGAGGCTTTCATCGCCTGGTCCGCCGAGCCGATTCCCAGGGGCCGGACCGTGCTGGTCATCGAATCGCGTGGCACGCGGACGGTGGATGTCAGCGAGTGGACCGACCCGCTCAATCCCTTCCCGGAACCCTTACCTGACTGGATCGCCTGAAGGAGCCCGATCATGCTTGGATACCGTGTCCCCGCACCCGACGAGGCCATGCTCATCTCCGGCGGGAGGAGTGGCCGCAACGGCGCGCCGTTCCGGGTGGTCACCGGGCATGGGGCTTTCGTGCTCCCGTTCTTCCGCAAGGCCCGCTACCTGTCGCTGGCCATGAGCGAGGCTGAGGTCGCCGAGCAGTGCGTCACCAAGCAGGGCATCACGCTGAACGTCCGCTCGGTGATCGCGTTCAAGGTCGGCAACGACGAGGAGAGCATCGTCAACGCCGGCCAGCGCTTCCTGTCCGACCAGGACCAGATGTCCACCCTCACCGGCCGGATCTTCGCCGGCCACCTGCGCTCCATCATCGGGTCCATGACGGTGGAGGAGATCGTCACCGAACGCCAGAAGCTGGCCAGTGAGGTCCTCGACGGCTCGAAGGCGGAAATGGTCAAGATCGGCCTGACCGTGGACTCGCTGCAGATCCAGTCCATCGACGACATGAACTCGGGCTACATCGACGCGATGGCCGCCCCGCACAATGCGGCGATCCAGCGCCAGGCGCAGATCGCCCAGGCTCAGGCCAACCAGGCCTCGGCCCAGGCGCAGCAGGAGTCGCAGCGTAAGCAGGCCGAGTACGCGCGGCAGACGGCGGTGGTGCAGGCCCAGTACAAGGCTGAGATCGACAAGGCCCAGGCCGAGGCGGCGCAGGCGGGCCCGCTGATGCAGGCGCAGGCACAGATCGGCGTTATCAACGCCCAGGCCGACCTGGCCCAGCGCCAGGCCGAGCTGCGCGAACGCCAGCTGGTGGCCGAAGTGGTCAAGCCCGCCGAGGCAGAAGCGGAGAAAGTGCGCATCCTGGCCAGGGCCGACGCGGAGCGGATGCGGATCCTGGCCGAGGCAGCGGCCTCGAACGACCGGGTGGCGCTCGACCGGATGCTCATCGACCAGCTGCCGCAGATAGTCAAGGAGGCGGCGACCGGCCTGGCCGGGGCGAACGTCAACGTGCTGAACGGCGCCGACGGGCTCAGCGAGATCGCCGCAGGCCTGGTCGGCCAGGGGCTGACCATCCTCGACTCGATCAAGCGGAATCTCGCCGCCGGGCCGGATGCCACCGCGTCTGCGGAAGTGGTCCGGCTGCCGGACGCCCCGCCGGACGGCCGCGGCCTGAACTAGGCGGCCTGAACTAGAGGGTGCCAGCCCGGGGGAGCGGCGTCCCCCGGGCTCCTGCTCTGTCCGCGGGCGCGCCCCGCCCCGCGGTGCTGGCCCGGGGGGCGACCCGCCGGAACCCCCGGCTATGCCAGGCTTGGCGGATGCCGATCTTGGCCGCCGCCGCCGTGCTCGCCGCCCTCGCCTGGGCTTACCTGCTCGCCGCCCACGGCGGGTTCTGGCGCACCGGCCAGCGCCTGCCCGGTGACCCGGCCGGCCCGGTCCGGCCGGGCGCGGAGCATCGCGGGTGGCCGGGCGCGGAGCGTCGCGGGTGGCCGAGTGTGGTGGCGGTCATCCCGGCCCGGGACGAGGCGGCCATCCTCCCGGCCACCCTGCCCAGCCTGCTCGCCCAGGACTACCCGGGCGAGTTCTCCGTGGTGCTCGTGGACGACGCCAGCACCGACGGCACCGCCGCCGTGGCGGCGTCCCTGGGGGCGGCCTCGCCCCGCGCGCCCCGCGTCGTCGGCACCGACGGGCTCCCGGACGGCTGGGCGGGCAAGGTCAACGCGATGGCCACCGGGGTGCGGGCCGCCGGGGAGTGCGACTACCTGCTGTTCACCGATGCGGACATCAGTTACGCCCCCGGTACCCTGGCCAGCCTGGTTCACGCGGCCCGGGCCGATGACCGCGCGCTGCTGTCCCAGATGGCGCTGCTGCGCACCGATACCCGCTGGGAGCGCCTCATCGTCCCGGCCTTCGTCTACTTCTTCGCCCAGCTGTACCCGTTCCGCCGGGTCAGCCGGCCGGGCGCGCGGACCGCCGCGGCCGCGGGCGGCTGCATGCTGGTCCGCCGGGACGTCCTCGCCGCGGCCGGCGGCCTGGCCCGGATCCACGGCGCCCGGATCGACGATGTCGCGCTGGGCCGGCTGCTCAAGCGGCCGCCGTCCTCGGCCCGGTGCTGGCTCGGGTTCACCACCCAGGTCCGCAGCGAGCGGCCCTATCCGCGGCTGGCCGGGCTCTGGGACATGGTCGCCCGCAGTGCCTACACCCAGCTGCGTTACTCGCCCGCCCTGCTCGCGGGGACCCTGGCCGGGCTGCTGTGGCTGTACGCGCTGCCCCCGGCGGCGGCGGTGTGCGGCCTCATCCTGGCCGCCGCGGGCGGCGGCGCGGCGGCGGGCTGGTGCGCCGCCGCGGGCGCGGCCGGGCTGGCTGCTGATGGCCGTGAGCTACCGCCCGGTGCTGCGGCTGTACGGGCTGAGCGGCGCGCGCGGCCCGGTGCTGCCGCTCATCGCCGTGCTATATGCCGCCATGACCGCTGATTCTGCCCGGCGGCACTACGCCGGGCGTGGCGGCGAATGGAAGGGGCGCACCATCGCCGCCCGCCGCCGGCAGAGCGGGCTAAATCACCCGTAACCAGCCCGATTTCATTCATCATAAATCATTCTGACTAGCCGCGAGGCGGGCGAAAAAGGCATCGAGTGCAGATTGTCATGCTCTTCGTATTGCTTTCCCGAATCCTTTAGATGGATTCTCGGCACTGATCGAGCAAGCCTGTGACATGCTTCATGTCGCACAAGGTAAGTCGGGAACTACCCGTGGTAAGGTCTCTGCTGGACTCGGCGGGGCGGAATTCAGCGTGAAGCGCAGACCACTACGGAGGCAAGTCCGGGACCGGTCAAAGCATCACCGCCTCAGCCAGTAGTAATTCTCCTCCGGCCCGGCAATCATCAAAGGGAAGGAAGAAATCGATGCGTAGACGCATCACCCGGACGCTCGCCGCCGCAGCGGCGGCGGGCGTCACCGCGGGCACCCTCGGCCTCGCCGCCGCCGGTGCCGCGAGCGCAGCCACGTCACAGGCGCGGCACGCGACCACCATCGGCAGCATGATCGCCACCACGAGCCAGGCGGGTTACGAGGCGAGCGGGCGGGACTTCCGCTACATCTCCTCGACACTGACGGTGCCGGACACGGCGTTCCTGACCGGCCTGTACCCGCAGGAGTACATCCAGCTCTCCAACGGGTCGCTGAACAACGGCAACAGTGGCGACCAGTACGTGCGGGCGGGCATCGAGTCCTGCACGGTGGCACAGTCGTTCGGTGCCGTCTGTACGACAGGGACCTGGGTGTCGTACGTGGAGGCCTTCGACAACTCGCTGAACGGCCCGTACTTCGCGCACTACTCCCAGCTCTCGGGAGTGACGCAGGGAGACGGCGTCAACTTCAGCATCTACTTCGACCAGGGCGGCAACGAGCTCCACTTCACGATCACCCCGCCGTCCACCTCCGGTCCGGAGCAGTTCTACAAGACGCAGGCGTACGGACCGCTTTACGATCACGCCGCGGCCGTGGATGACTTCACCGACAGCACGGGCACGCCGATCGCGCTGCCGCCGTTCATCCACCAGTTCCGGATCAACTATTTCCTGCAGGGTGCGCTGACCACCTACAGCGGTGCCCGCGGCTCCTTCGTGGGCCCGTGGACCACCAGCCCGGTCGAGGCGACCAGCAACGGCCTGCCCTGGCCGTCTGGCACCGTCCGGGTGTCGCCGTCCAGCCTGTGGTCGGACGGCCTGGCCAGCAACGGCCCGGCGCGGCCGTGGGACGCGTTCAGCGTCTGGGCGCGCTAAGCCGGTCTCGCCGCGGGGCGCTCGCGCCCTCCGTCGGGATAGGTAAGTAAGTAACGGGTGCTGCCCGGGCCGCTTCGGCGGTCCGGGCAGCACCTGTTTGGCCAGCCGAAATCCATCTCATTGAGTAATCATTAGAGTACGTAGAGTAGGGAAGTGATAGGGGAGGGCGGGGACCAGGGCCAACCCAGAAAACGGACCAACGGGGCATACCGCAAATCGGTCCTGATATGACCGCCCAGGTCAAACCCAACGCGGTGTGCGTCCACGGTCGTTAGAGGAGGGGACTACCGATGCGAAGCCGCATCATGACCAGGCTCGCTGCAGCTGCTGCAGCGGGTGCCACCGCGACGACCCTAGGCTTTGCCGCCGCGGGCGCCGCGAGTGCGGCCACCGCCGCGCCGCCCGGGCACACGGGACGACGTTGCCGACGATGGCCACCACGAGCGCGGCCGGATATGAGGCGAGCGGGCGGGACTTCCGCTACATCTCCTCGACGCTGACGGTGCCGGACACGTCGTTCCTGACCGGGCTGTACCCGCAGGAGTACATCCAGCTCTCCAACGGGTCGCTGAATGGCAGCGGCGGAGCGGTCACGGGTGACCAGTACGTGCGGGCCGGCATCGAGTCCTGCACGGTGGCGCAGTCGTTCGGCGCCATCTGCACGACCGGGACCTGGGTGTCGTTCGTGGAGGCGTTCGACAACTCGCTGAGCGGCCCGTACTTCGCGCACTACTCCCAGCTCTCGGGAGTGACGCAGGGAGACGGCGTCAACTTCAGCGTCTACTTCGACCAGGGCGGCAACGAGCTCCACTTCACGATCACCCCGCCGTCCACCTCCGGTCCGGAGCAGTTCTACAAGACGCGCGCCTTCGGGCCGCTCTACGATCACGCCGCGGCCGTGGATGACTTCACCGACAGCACGGGCACGCCGATCGCGCTGCCGCCGTTCATCCACTCGTTCCGGATCAACCAGTTCCTGCAGGGTGCGCTGACCACCTACAGCGGTGCCCGCGGCTCGTTCGTCGGGCCGTGGGAGACCACCCGGGTCATCGCCACCAGCAACGGCCTGCTGCCGCCGCTGGGCACGACCCGGGTGTCGCCAACCCAGCTGTGGTCGGACGGCCTGGCCGCCAACGGCACGGTGCGCCCGTTCGATGCCTTCGGCATCTGGGTGCGCTAACCGGCATCACACCGCATCACTGCTGCCCGGGCCTGGCCTGGCCGGCCCGGGCAGCACGCTGTCTGGTGCCGGTCAGGGATTCCCCGCGCCGCGCCGCCCGCAGTGCCGGCTGACCGGGCGGTACCGGTAGATTGCCCGGCCGGCGGGCGGCCCGCGGCCCGGCGAATAATTGAAACGTGTTCTAGTTTTCCCGTAAGCTTGCCTCAGCCTACGGAGAGGCAAGCTCGATGATCCTGGACCGATTCCGCATTCCCGGCCAGGCCGCCCTGGTCACCGGTGCTGGCCGGGGAATCGGCGCGGCCACCGCGGTCGCCCTGGCCCAGGCCGGGGCGGACGTGCTGATCTCCGCCCGCACCGAGGCCGATCTGGCCAAGGTCGCCCGGGAGATCGAGGCGGCCGGGCGGCGGGCGCTCATCCTCCCGGCTGACCTGGCTGACCTCGAGGCCGCCGCCAGTCTCCCGGCCGCCGCGGCGGCCGCGTTCGGCCGGCTCGACATCATCGTCAACAATGTCGGCGGCGCGCTGCCGCGGCCGTTCCTGTCCACCAAGCCCCGGCACCTGGCCGAGGCGTTCCAGTTCAACCTGGGCACCGCCCACGCCGTCACCCGGGCCGCGGTACCGCTCATGCTCTCCTCCGGCGGCGCGGGGGCCACGGGCCTGCCGGTGCGGACGCCTCCGCAAACGGCTCTGAGGCGGCCGCCGCGGACGGTCCCGGGGCGGCTGGCGTCGTGATCAACATCACCTCCGCCGTCGGGCGCACCGCCGGCCGTGGCTACCTCGCCTACGGGACCGCCAAGGCCGCCCTGGCGCACTACACCCGGCTGGCCGCAGCCGATCTCGCCCCGAGGATCAGGGCCAACGCGGTCGCGGTCGGCGCGGTGGCCACCTCGGCGCTGGACATCGTCCTTACTGACGACGCGTTGCGCGGCCAGATGGAACGCGCGACGCCGCTCGGCCGGATCGGCGACCCGGCCGACGTCGCCGCCGCGGTCCTGTTCCTGGCCTCACCCGCGGGCGGGTACATCACCGGGAAGATCATCGAGGTAGACGGCGGCATCGAGCGGCCGAACCTCGATCTCGGCATCCCGGACCTCTGAGCGGGCGGTCCGGCTGGCGGGTCCCGGCGCGTCAGCGCTCCGCGCGCCGCGCGGGCTCGGCCGCGCCGCGCGCGGGCTCCGGCCGCGCCGCGCCGCGCGGGTTCCTGTCCCGTGGCGGGCGGGACGGTGGTCGCGGTGCCCTCACCCCGGCGGCCCGCGGCGCGGGTGCGCAGCAGTTCCAGCCCGATGGGGATCAGCGAGACCACCACGATGACCGCGATGATCGGCAGCAGGTAGGTGTCGATGCTCGGGACCGTGGACCCCAGTGCGTAGCCGGCCAGGGTGACGCCGGCCGACCAGATGACCCCGCCGATGACCTGCCACAGGGTGAACGTCCGGGTGGGCACGGCCAGCGCGCCGGCCATCGGGTTGACTACCGTGCGGACCACGGGGATGAACCGGCCCAGCACGATGGCCTTGCCGTAGCCGTACCGTCCGAGCAGGTGGTCGGCCCGTTCCGCGCCGTGGCGCAGGAACCGGTTGCTGGTGCGCCGCAGCAGGGGACGGCCGCCGGCCCGGCCGATCAGGAACCCGGTCTCGGCGCCGAGCAGTGCCCCGCCGATCGCGGCCAGGATGACCAGCGGCAGCGACAGGTGGACCGCGTGGGACGCTGACGCGGTGCACAGCAGCCCCGCGGTGAACAGCAGCGAGTCGCCGGGCAGGAAGAACCCGATGAGCAGCCCGGTCTCGGCGAACAGCACCAGGAAGACGCCGAGCGCGCCCAGGCTGGCCAGCAGGGATGTCGAGCTGAGCGGATTGAGGGCCGCCACGAGGTGGTGCGTGTGCGGGGACAGCAGCATCTGGACTCCTCCTCGGCCGCCCGGTGGCGGCCGCCAGCGGCGGAGCCCGTCAAGTACCCGCCCCAGCCGGGGAAGAACGCGTCTTTACCGGTTCTGAGTGACCTGGTGCCCGCCACCCGCGGGCCCCGCTGGCTGTGTGTCACGATCGGCAGGGTGGGGAAGGGGAGATCGCGATGACGGCAGCCGGCAGCGACCCGCTGCATCCCGCCGGCGGGGACGCCAGCGGGGCGGGCGATCAGCAGGCACGGGCGCAGTTGCGCCGCGCGGACCCGGTGCTGGCCCGGCTCATCGATGCCCAGCCGGACTTCGACCCCCGGGCGTGGCTGTCCGGGCTGCCGGTGTGCGATGCGTTCAGCGCGCTCGTCTTCCAGGTCATCGGGCAGCAGCTGTCCGTCCAGGCCACGCGCCGCATCCTGGCCCGGCTGGAGGACCTGGCCGGCGGCTGGCTGCTGGGCCCGGAGGAGGTCCTCGCCCTGCCGCCGGACCGGCTGAGGGCGGTCGGCCTGTCCGGGCGCAAGGTGGCGACCCTGCGGTCGCTGGCCGAGCAGTTCGCCACGGGCCGCCTCAGCGACGCGGGCCTGGCCCGGCTGTCCGACGAGGAGATTGAGGCACGGCTCACGGCCATATCCGGGATCGGGTCCTGGACCGTGCACGGCTTCCTGATCATCGCGCTCAACCGGCCCGACGTCGTGCTCCCCGGCGACCTGGCCCTCCGGAAGGCGATCCAGCGCTGTTACGGGCTCGACGGGCTGCCCTCCCAGCAGGAAGTGCTGCGCATCGCGGAACCCTGGCGGCCCTACCGCAGCCTGGCGAGTGCCTACCTGTTCCAGTCCGCTTTCCAGCCCTGATTCTGCCCGGCCCGGGGCCCGCGGTTCCATCACGGCAACCCCGCCGCTCAACGGCCTCTCCGCTGAACTGCCCCGCCGCCGCCCCGCACCCTGAGGGCGGCGGCCAGGAGCCGCGGCAGGCCGGGGGTGACTGTTCACGGCGCTCATCTTCAACGTAAAGTAATCGGAACGTAGCCAGATGTGACATCACCGGCTCAATCGGCTCCGCGGCCCGTCCAGGGCCGGCCGGGATTCGGGGGGAGCATGACACAGGGCATGGCCACGGGCGGCCGGTCGAAGAACCTGGTCCTCACCGCGATGATCTTCGCGGTCTCGATGACCTTCATCGACCAGACGATCGTGTCGATCGCCGTCCCGGAGATCCAGCGGGAACTCGGCCTGACCAGCACGGGCGTGCAGTGGGCGGTCAACGCCTACCTGCTGGCCCTGGCCGCGCTGTTCGCGTTCGGCGGCCGGCTGGCCGACACGGTCGGCCACCGGAAGATGGTGACCATCGGCGTGATCGTGTTCGCCGGGGCCTCCACCATGTGCGGGCTCACTCCCAAGGGCAGCCTGGCCGAGGCCTGGATCGTGACGTTCCGGGTCATCCAGGGTGCCGGCGGGGCGATCATGTTCCCGGCCGCCCTGGCCATCGTGGTGCAGACCTTCCCGCTCCGGGAACGAGGCAAGGCGCTGGCCGCGTTCTTCGGCATCGCCGGCGGCCTGACCGCGGTCGGGCCGCTGCTCGGCGGCTACCTCACCGAGTGGACCTGGCGGGCCATCTTCTGGGTCAACGTGCCGGTGGCGCTGATCGCGCTCGCCCTCATCGCCTGGTCCAAGCCGGTGACGGTGCACAAGCCGGCCCGGATGGACTACCGCGGCGCGGTGCTCATCGCGGTGGGCGTGGCGCTGAGCGTGCTCGGCTTCCAGCAGTCCTCGATCTGGGGCTGGGGCAACCCGGCCACGGCCCTGTGCATCGCCGGGGGAGTGGCCTTCCTGGTCGCGTTCGGCATCGTGGAGACGCGCACGGCCTCGCCGCTGATGCAGCTGAGCATCTTCCGCATCCGTGCATTCGCGGCGGAGAACATCGTGCTGGGCGTGGCCATGCTGGCCTTCGTCCCGGTCTTCTTCTTCGCCAGCCTGTACGCCCAGGTGGCCCTGGGCCAGTCGTCATCCGAGGCTGGCCTGTACCTGTTGTATTTCTTCATCGGGTTCGTCATCGCGGCGCAGGTCGGAGGCCGGATGCTGGACCAGATCGGGGCCAAGCGCCCGGTGGTGCTGGGCTGTGCGCTGGCCGCGGCCGGATTCTGGCTGTGGGCCGGGAAGGTCACCGATCTCAGCCTGGGCGCCCAGCAGTGGTACGTGATCATGGCCGGGGCCGGGATGGGCCTCATGCTCGGCCCGGCCAGCACCGACGCGGTAAACCGGGCTTCCCGGCTCTCCTACGGGGAGGCGACCGGCATCACCCAGACGGTGCGGAACTACGCGGCCGCCCTGGGCCTGGCCATCCTCGGCACCCTGCTGGTCTCCGAGATGCGCTCGCAGGTCACCTCGTCGCTGACCGCCCAGGGCGTGCCCGGCCACCCGGGCGGCCCAGGAAGCCGCGCGGATCTCCCAGTTCCAGGGGGGCGGCTCGGGTGCCGCCGCGGCCATCCCGCACTTCATCCGGGTCGACTTCGCCCACGCCTCACAGTCGGTGTTCTACGCGATGGCCGTCATCATGGCGGTCGCCGCGGTGGCCGGCCTCCTCGGGCTGCAAGGCGGCCGGCAGAAGGACACCGCCGGTGCCGGTGCCATCCCGGGCGGCGCGGACCGGGAGGCCGCCGCGGGCGCCGAAAGCCCGGCGCGCCCATGATCGCTGCGCCGGGGTGACCCGCGGCTGGATCAGATGACCGGGCTGCGGCGCTCGAGCAAGATGACATCCCGCCACCGGCCGTGGTGCTGGCCGATGCGCTCGCGGGTGCCGACGATGCGGAAGCCAGCGGCCTGGTGGAGTGCGGCGCTGGCCGTGTTCTCGGGGAAGATCCCGGACTGGATGGTCCAGATCCCGGCGGCCTCGGTGGACGTGATCAGGGCGTCCAGGAGCCGGCGGCCGGCGCCCTGCCCGCGGGCGCCCGGGTGCACGTAGACCGAGTGCTCCACCACTCCGGCGTAGGCACAGCGGCTGGACACGGCGGAGACCGCGACCCATCCGAGGATGTCCCCGCCGGCCTGCGCGACGTAGCGGTGCTCAGGCAGCCTGGCCGCGGTGAATTCATCCCATGCGGGGGCCCGCGTCTCGAAGGTGGCGTCGCCCTCGTCGATGCCGGCCTGGTAGATCGCGAGCACGGCGGCGGCGTGCTCCTCGGTCATGGGCTTGATCTGCATGTGGTGCCAAGACCTCCTGAAGCTGGTGAGCTGCCAGCCGTGACGGTGGCTGCGATCCGGGTGGCTAGGCCCGGGTGGCGCGGGCGATGGCGGAGGCTGCGGGCGGGGCTGGTAAGGGTTTTCCCATCACCAGGTCCGCGGCGGTGGGGAAGCACTCCACGCACTCCTCATTGATCCGGTAGAGGCGGGAGGCACCGCGGTCCTCGGCGGCGACGAACCCGACCGCGGCCAGCTGCCGCAGGTGCGCGGACACGGTGGACTGGCCCACTGGCATGGCCGCGACGATCTCCTTGACGGTCATCGGCTTACCGCTGCGGGCCAGCAGCGAGATCACCTGCACCCGGGTCCCGTCGGCCAGTGCCTTGAACCAGGCCGCATAGGTGTCAGCGATCCCGCGGTCGAGCGGCTCACTCTTGTTCATCGTTAATCGACGATAAGCGATCAATTACCGGGCGGCAACCCCGCGCGCTCCCCGCGGGCCGCCCGGCGCTATGCCACGCTGGCCACATGGGTAACCCGGACCGGCCACTGACGATCGGCTCGACCGTGCTTGGCGCCGGAGACATGGCGCGAGCGCGGGAGTTCTGGACCGCAGCGCTCGGCTACGTGCTGCGGGATGATCCCGACGACACTTTTGCCGTGCTGATCCCGCCCGACGGCGCGGGTGCCCGGCTGTCCCTCATGCTGAGCGAGACGCCGGCCCAGGACCACCCGCGCGTGCACCTCGACCTGTACGCGGCCGACCAGGCCGCCGAAGTCAGGCGGCTCGTCGGCCTGGGGGCGCGCGAGGTCGGGGCCTGGGATGGCTATACGGAGCACTCCGACTTCGTCGTGCTCGAGGACCCCGAGGGCAACCGCTTCTGCGTGATCGACACCAGCGGGCAGGCCGGAGTGACGGATCAGCCGGGGGACGTCGCCAGGACTAATCCCTCAGGCACCGGTTATGCGTTGAGGGAGTGTGGGAACCCAACGACTGGACTTCGCGGAGTTCTACCGAAGGTCCAGGGATGAGTGCCTGCGCACCGTCCTGATCAGCGTGGGCGACCAGGACGCGGCGCAGGAGCTCGTGGCCGAGTCCTTCGCCCGGGCCTGTGCGTCATGGCGCAAGGTCAGCAGGCACCCGGCCCCGGCGGCGTGGGTGGTCCGCACCGCGCTGAACGCAAACATCTCCCGGTGGCGGCGCTATCGCCGGGAGGTATCCGTACCTGACCCCGGCATGGTCGGCGACCGGCCTGCGAGCGAGGGAACCGCTGACACTCCCGTCGATCCGCGGATCCTGGCGGCCCTGATGCGGCTTCCTGCCCGGTAACGGCAGGTGGTCGCCTTGCGGCTGGTCCTTGACCTGGATACCGCACACACCGCGGAGGTGCTGGGCATCTCACCGAACACGGTCATGGCTCATATGGCCCGTGCCATGGCTGCGCTGCGCCACGACCTGACGCCGGAACCACAGCAGGAGACCCCATGATGAACGACGACCAGCTGATCACAGCGGTGAAGGAGTCCGTCACCGGCGTGCATATGCGCACCTCCACCGAGCAGATTGTGAGCCGCAGCCGCGCGATACGCACCCGGCGGCGGATTCCCGGCCTGGCTGCCGCGCTGGCCGTGGCCGCCGGGGCGGCTGTGGCCGTGACCGCGCTGCTCCCGGCCAGTCACCAGGCCAGCCATCAGCCCGGCGTCCAGCTAGCGGCCTGGACGGTAGCCAGGCAGACTGACGGCACGGTCTCGGTCACCATCCGCGAACTGCGGGATCCAGCCGGGCTGCAGCGCACGCTCCGCGCGGATGGCGTCCCCGCCAACGTCACATTCTTCGGCCAGATGACCCGCTCGTGCCGGCGGTACCCGGCGGACGCAGCCCTGATGAACAAGGTCTTCACCGGCCGGCATGAGGGACGGTTCCCCGTCATGGTCATTCACCGTTGCCTTCAGGTGAGCGAATGTGAGTGCTCATCGTTCAGGCAGCCTCTCCTTGCGGAGGGGCGGTCCCCGTCTGGCCGGCGGCCTGATGGCCGCTGTGCGGGGTTGACGTTTCACAGCCGCCTGCCGTTACCGCTACCGCGGCTCGGGTCTTACGGCCGGCTCCGCGTCCTGCCACCGGGCCACTCCCGGCGGGCCTGCCTTCCACACGGGGCGTGTGCTCGCTCAGGCGGGCGAGGTTGGTCGCGGCGTTGAGGTCGCGGTCATGTGCAGTGCCGCAGCCGTCACACGTCCAGGTCCGTTCGGCCAGGGTCAGGTTTGGCTTTCGCCCGCCGCACGCCGAACAGGTCTTCGAGCTGGGATACCACCGGTCTGCGACAAAGAGGGCCGAGCCGTACCAGGTGGTCTTGTAGCCGAGCTGGCGCCGCAGCTCGGCCGGGGCGGCGTCGGCCAGCACCCGGTTGAGCCCGCGCCCGCCCTTGCCTGCGCCGGGTTTGCGGCGGGTCATGTTCGCCACTGCGAGATCCTCGACCACGATCACCTGGTGGCACTGGGCCAGCTGCGTGGTGGCCTTGTGCAGCGCGTCCCGGCGGATGTTCGCTGCCCGGGCGTGGACCCGCCCGATCCGCGCCGCGGTCTTGGTCCACCGCATGGAGGGCCGCTGACTGCTGCGCCGGTCCGGGCCTGCCTGCCGGGCCGCCTTGCGCTGCACCGCGCGCAGCCGGGCCTGCACCCGGGCCAGGGGCTTCGGCGCCGGTATCCGGGCGACCTCGGTGCCGTCGGGTGCGGCGGCCACAAGCAGATCCCGTACTCCGAGGTTGACGCCGACCACCGGGTGCAGGCGGCCAGGACCCACATGCGCCGGGGGGCGCAGCTCACGCCCGGCCTCGACGGTGAACGAGCAGTACCAGCGCCGCCCGTCGAAGGACACGGTGGCGGCCAGAACCCGTGCCTGCCCGGCGGTGACCTGGCCCAGCAGCGCGGTGGCGGGCTCATGGGTCTTGATCCGCCCGATGCGAGGCAGCACCACGTGCGACCGGTCATGGACGCGGATCGCGCCGGTGCTGAACCGGCACGACGGCCGCGCCCGGTGCCGGCCCCTGAACTTCGGGAATGCGATCTTCGGGCCGCGCCGCTTCCCGGACCGGGAGTCCGACCAGGCCTTCAGCCCGCGGGCGAGCGCGTCCAGGCCGCTGTTGTAAGCCTCTTTGGAGTTCTCCGCCACCACGGCGCCCGCTCGTCCTTGACCTGGTTCCACCAGCGGCGCAGCGCCGGCAGCGACCACGGAACCTCGGTCAGCAGCGCGTCCGGCACGCCGTAGCTGCGTTCGGCGCCGCGCTGGTCCAGGCACCATTTCACCTGCGCCAAGCCCTCGTTGAACGCCTTCCGCGCGGCGCCGCAATGCGACGCCAGCGCCCGCTGCTGCGCAGCGGTCGGATCCAGCGCGAACCGGTATGCGTGCAACACAATCAGGCCGCCTCGGCCTCGTCGCCGCGTTTGGCCGCGGTGACCGCCCGCATGGCACGGTTCCTCGCGCCGCGCCGCCCATACAGCCGGGCGCACATCGAGGTAAGCACCTCGATCATGTCCCGGACCAGGTCATCGGCCGTCTCACCAGGGTCTGCAATAAGTACCCGCCTGCCCGCAGCGGCCAGCGCAGACTCCAGCTGCTCCACGCCGAAACGGGCCAGCCGGTCCCGGTGCTCCACGACAATCACCGTCACCGACGGGTCCGACAAAATCCGGCGAAGCTTCGGCCGGTTCCCGTTCATCCCGGAGCCGACCTCGCACGCGACCTCGCTCACCTGGTGACCGTTGCTCGTGGCCCACCCGGTCACCCTCGCCACCTGCCGGTCCAGATCGGCCCGCTGATCGTGCGAGGACACCCGCGCGTACACAACCACCCGGCCGGGCTCGCCGGCCATCGCGGCGTCAACCCAGATCGTTCCCGAGGCCAGCCGCCGCGCCGGGACCGGCATCCGGTCCTCACGGAACCACCGGTACGCCGTCTGCGGATGAATACCGCTCACCCGCGCCCACTCGGCCAGCTTCACAAACTCATGCAAACACACGTTCGCTCACAGATACTCACGACACGCCGAGCAGTTGCGAACCCCTCGGCTCTCCCGGACGGCGCCGGAGTGGCGATCAACCCCCCTGCCCAGCGGCCGATCATGGCGGGTCGCGATCGGCCTGGTGCAGGCCAGCCCGCAGTGCACCGGCAGCTGAGCCGTACTGACCGGCTGGGGAGTCAGCTGGCCACGTTCCTGTCGCGTCGGTGCGAGAGCGCGGACCCGGTTGCCCGCCGGATGGCGGTCATGTTGACGTCGGTTTCGATGGATGCCTCGTCGGGAACGTTGTCGCGGAGTCCGCCGATGCCGAACAGCGCCCGCGGGAACGTGGGGTAGACCGTCATCCCGAGCAGTTGGGCGGCGAGGGTTGCCCCTTCCGCGGCGTCCAGGCCGTACTGGCCGGAGAGGTACGCCGCGAGCCGGGCGGTGGTCGTGCCGAAGAAGACCTCGTGGAGCTGGGCTGCGGCTTCCGGCAGGCGTTCTGCCTCGGTGATGCCCATCCGGCAGGTCTGCAGGACCGGTGCCCAGCCGAGCATCTGCAGGAATCGCCCGCAGAACAGTGCGGTCGCCTCGGCGGGGTCGTCCGCGTAATGGTCCGGGGTCCGCATCCGGCCGCGGAAGAGTTCACGCACCCGGTCGATGACCGCGAGGAAGAGCGCATCCTTGGTCGGGAAGTGGGCGTACAGCGACCGCTTGGAGGTCTCCGCGCGGGCGGCCAGGGCGTCCATCGAGGTGCGCTCGAACCCCGACTCGGAGTACTCAACCATGATTGTTGTCACCGCCCCGACCGGTCACATCGGCAGCCAGGTCCTGCCGGACCTGCTGCAGCACGATGAGGCCGTCCGCGTCATCGTCCGCGACCCGGCTCGCCTCCCGGCGGAGGCGCGGGACCGGGCGGAGGTCGTCACCGGCTCCCACCGGGACCGTGATGTGGTCGATCGCGCCTTCGAGGGAGCGGATTCCGTGTTCTGGCTCGTTCCGGCGGACCGGACAGCGCGCAGTGCCTACGACGCCTACGTCAGTTTCAGCATCCCGGCCGCCGATGCGATCGTGCGCCACGGTGTCTCGCGCGTCGTGACCATCTCAGCGCTCGGACGTGGCCAGCAGCGGTATGCGGGCCACGTGTCGGCGTCGCTGGCGATGGACGACTTGCTCCGCAGCACCGGCGTGCATCTCCGCGCGCTCACGATGCCCTGGTTCATGGACAACGTGCTGTACCAGGTCCAGTCGATCAAGAACGACGGTCTGATCCGCGGCACGATCCCCGGCGATCTCAAGACGCCGCTGGTGGACACCCGTGACATCGCTGCCGTCGCGTCACGGCTCCTGCTCGACCACACGTGGACCGGGCAGGACAGCCTCGGTGTCCTCGGGCCGGAGGACCTCTCGCTCAACGACATGGCCGCTGTCCTCACCGGCGTGCTCGGCACGCCGATCCGGTTCAAGGAGAGCAGCCGCGAGCAGGACAAGCAGGACTTCGTCAGCTTCGGCTACTCGGACGCGATGGCGCAAAGCATGATCGACATGGACATCGCCAAGGAACACGGCCTGGATAACGGGCTCGAGCGCACCCCGGAGAACACGGCCCCCACCAGTTTCCGGCGGTGGGCGGAAGAGGTGCTCAAGCCGGCACTGGACGCCCGGTAGAAGCCAGATCAGGCCCCGGGCCCCCGCAGGCCATCGCGGCGGGCATGGGCAAGCCGCTGCGGCGGGAGGGCGGAAGGCCTGGGCGGGCGGGGGAGCGGGCAACGGGGCGGCCATCGGGCGCGCAACGGGCACCAGACCGGGAACGCGCTTCCTGAAGATCACCTAGAAGACAATGATCATGCCCCTGACCTGGGACTTAGCAGCAAGAGCGGGCGAAGGGAATCGAACCCTCATGACCAGCTTGGAAGGCTGGGGCTCTACCATTGAGCTACGCCCGCGTGCCGAACCGGGAGGCGGAACAATGCCCGCTACCGGTCAGGCCGACACGCGTAGCGTACCGGCTATGCGGGCCGGGCGACGCCCCCGGTGCTGGCCTGCCGCCGCCGAATTGGCTGGACGGGTAGGCTACGGTCGGCTCAACGGGATGTAGCGCAGCTTGGTTAGCGCGCCTGCTTTGGGAGCAGGAGGCCGCGGGTTCGAATCCCGCCATCCCGACCAAACGTGCAGGTCAGCGGCTTAATGTCGGCTGCCGAGGTGACTTCCAAGATCGTTTGACCGTCATTGATCGTGGTGTTGAACACCAACCAGTGGCAGTGACCGTCACGGACTGGACCCGCAATGACATGGTGTATCGACGTAACGGCGCCCCCCGTTGCAGGAGCCTCCGGGACAGGTGCAGCGGCACCGGCCAGCGCCCCAGTCCGCAGCGTCCGGCCCGCCTGGTCCGGCCAGACGCCGATGAGGCCGGGCTCCTACCGCAGCTGGACCCGGTTTCGCCTTGCGCCGTGCGCAGAAGCGAAGCCGGGCGTTGTCGTGGCTCACACCCGGTATAACCCGGCCAGTGACGGAAACGTTTACCCCGGCCCCGCAGGATTTTGCGCGGCCCCGGTGACTCACCCCGGCGCCCTCACCGGGAGCTGGCCCGGCCCGGACTCACTGCCGACAACGAACGCTCCGGCAGGTCACCGGTGAGCCCAGGGATCATGGTCATGGCCGCCTGGCCGTTCCGGTAGACGATCCTGCCCGGGGACGACCACTGACGCTGGCGAGGCGGTTGGCGGCCGCCGGAGCCCTCAGCCGATCTGCTCCGCCAGCTCGACGATGATCCCCTCCGGGCCGCGGACGTAGCAGAGCCGATAGCTGTCTTCGTAGCGCTCCACCTCGCCAACGAGCTCCGCGCCGCGGGCTCGCAAGCGTAGCGACGACGCGGTCCACGACGCGAACTCGAGCGGCCGCTCGCCCGATGATCGTCCAGCTGACGAATGCGCCGTCGCGGCCGCGAGGACGTCGACCACGATGCCCGCGTGCTCCATGCGCCGGATCGTCATGCGCTCGACGGTCGCCGACCACGACGGCCCAGCTACAGCGTCTCCCGGTTGCCGATCGGCTGGTGGGAACGCGCCGCCCATTGGTCTGAAGAGACCAGCGATGAGTTGCTCGGCTCAGTCGGTCATGGCTGGGTACGCGAGCCTATGGAGGACGCTCAGTGAGACGACTGTTCCTGCGTAGCCCGGCGGCCCGCGCGCGGGCGGCCTGACGGACCAGGTGGTCGCGCTCGGCGACGTCCGTGGCCCGGCGGGCGGCATCCGCGTACGCCGCGGCGGCGGCAGGCGAGGTCGCCGCCGAGCTCGTGCAGGTGGCCGCGGACGGCGTGCCACCGGTGCCGCTCGCCGAGCACCTCGCGCAGCCGGTCGGTCTCGCGCAGCCCGGCGGCGGCGCCGAGGACGTGGCCGACCGCGACCGCGCGCCCGAGCACCGCGGCGGGGTCCTGGCGCACCGGGTCGTCGGTGAGGGCGACGAGGTCGTCGTACCAGGCGAGGATCTGCGGCCAGTCGGTCTCCTCGGCGCTTGCCGCGTCGTCGTGCAGGGCGGCGATGGCGGCCTCGACCTGGTAGCGGCCGGGGCGCTGCAACGGCCAGCGCCGACTGCAGGACGCGCACGCCCTCGGCGATCTCGCGGGTGTCCCACAGGCCGCGGTCCTGCCGGTCGAGCGTGACGATGCGACCCTCTGAGTCGAGTCGCGCCGGGAGGCGGGCGTGGTTGAGGAGCATCAGCGCGAGCAGCCCGCGCGCCTCCGGTTCCTCGGTGGCGAGGGTGAGTTGGCGGGCGAGCCGGATCGCCTCGCCGGCCAGGTCCACCCGGCCCGCGTGGCCGGCCGTGTAGACGAGGTAGAGCACGCGCAGCACGACGGCGAGGTCGCCGGGCTGGTCCAGGCGGCGCCCCTGCAGGGCGCGCTTGGCCCGGCTGATCCGCTGCGCCATCGTCGCCTCCGGCACGTAGAAGGCGTCGGCGATCTCCCGGGTGGTGAGGCCGCCGACGGCGCGCAGGGTCAGCGCCACCTGGGAGGCGGGCGCGAGGTCGGGGTGGCAGCAGCAGAAGAGCAGGAAGAGGGTGTCGTCGCCCTCCTCGGTGGCGGCGGGCCGCGGCTCGGCGTACGTCGCCTCCTCGCGGCGGTGACGGGCGGCCTCGCTGCGGCGGGCGTCGACGAGCCGCCGGGTCGCGACCGTCGCCAGCCACGCGCGCGGGTCGCGCGGCGGGTGCTCGGGCCACACCCGCAGCGCCTCCAGCAGCGCCTCCTGCAGCGCGTCCTCGGCGGCATCGAAGTCCTCGCCCCGCCGGACCAGGCCCGCGAGCACCCGAGGGACGAGGGCGCGCAGCGCGCCCTCGTCCAGCCGTCGCGCCGGCTCGTCGATCACGCCGGGTCAGTCGTCCGAGGGCGCCTCGGACATGACCTCCCGGACGTCGATCCACTCGTACAGCGGCTCCCCGCCCGGGCCGGGCTCGGAGGAGACGTAGGCCGCGAGCTCGACCGCGCGCTCGTGCGACTCGACGTCGATCATGTACCAGCCCGCCACGAGATCGCTGGTCTCGGGCAGCGGGCCGTCGGTGGTGACTGGCGCGGCGTCCGGGCCGCCGTAGCGCACCCAGGTGCGCGCCGGCGTGAGCGCCTGCGCGTCGACGTACTCGCCGTTCTCCTCGAGCAGCTCGCTGACGTGCTTGAGGAAGGCCATGTGCGCCTCCACGTCCTCGGGGGCCCACTGGTCCATCGGGGGCACGGGACGGTGCGGCTCCGGGCCGCCGCGGTAGTGCTTGAGGAGCAGGTACTTCGGCATGGTGGTCTCCTGGTGTCGTGGGCCGCGCCTGTCGTGGCCCTTCACCTGGTGAGCGGAGCCGGTCAGAGCTTCTCGACATGAAATCACTCATCCAGAAAGGCTCCGCCTAATACCGCCGAGGCTGCGGGCTGGGCTGGCGTGTTCGTGCAGGTGAGCGCATCCTCCGTTCACAGGGTCACGTCCCGGAGGTTGCCATGGCGTCCAGGATCAAGCGGTCGGTTCCGGTCACGGTGAACGATGTGCTGGACGGTCACGTGCGCTCGACCTGGAGTGCCTGGACCGGCTCTACCTGCATGGCTACCTCGGCCAGTTGCAGGTGGGCGGGCAGGTGATCCAGTTCCTGCAGCACCGCGGGTACCCGGTGCCGTCCCCGGCGTGCCTGCAGCAGATCGGGGACGCGTTCCGCCGCCGGGTCGCCTCCTTCGCCGAGGCCAATCACATCCCGGTGGTGCCGCTGAAAGCCGCCGACCGCAACATCGAGGTGATGCGTCCGTACCTGGAGCAGGCGGCGGCTACCGGCCGTTCGCAGGTCGCGGCGATCGGGGTGGCCCAGGAGACGCAGCGGGTGTTCATCTCCCGCAAGCGGGCCACCGATCCCGGCAAGTGCCCGCAGTTCTCCTTCGACAAGAAGGACCGCCGGGTCACGGTCTACTACTTCTACCTGTGGGATGCCGGGTTCGGCCCGGCGTTCATCAAGATCTGCACCTACTGCCCCTGGCCGATGAAGATCTGGGTCAACGGCCATGAGTGGGCCAAGCAGCAGTGCCGCAAGGCCGGGCTCGGCTTCACCGAGCTGTCCAACGGGTTCGCCGCCTGCGAGGACCCCGCTGTGCTGCAGAAGATCTGCGACGCGCTGCAGCCCGGCACGATCAACGTGTTCTTCCAGCGCTGGCTGTCCCGCCTGCCGCTGCCGCTGGGCGCCGCCGACCAGCGGGCCGGGTACTGGTGGGAGCTGTCGATGGCCCAGGTCGAGGTGTCCCGCACCATCGTGTTCACCCAGCCCCGCTATGCCCGGGCCTTCTTCGAGGCGCTGGTCACCGACAACCTCGACCTCGGCCGCCCCGACACCATCGAGATCATCTTCGGCCGCCGGATCATCAACGGCCGCCAGCGCGCCACCCGGGGGACGTTCAAGACCAAGGTCATCACCAGGGGCACCGATGTCACCATCAACGCCTTCTACCGCCACTCCCGGATCAAGCAGTACCTCAAGGACGGCCGGGCCCTGCGCATCGAGACCGTCATCAACTCACCCACCGACCTGCGGATCGGCCGCCGCATCGCCTGCCTCGGCGAACTCCAGGACGCCGCACGTGCGATCAACACCCGGCTGCTGGACACTGAACGTGCTGGCCAGGGCTGCGTCCTTGCGAATCCAGTCTTCGAGCGGATCGCGCACCCCACCGTCGATGCGGAGGGGCGGAGGGCTACAGCCATGCGCTTCGGCGACCCTCGGGTCCAGGCCCTGGCCGGCGCCTTGTGCGTCACCCTGTGCGCCGTCACCGGCATCACCAACAGGAGCCTGCGCGCCCTGATGACCGGACTGCTCGGCGCCCCCTACACCATGACCCAGGCCTCCTACGACCTGGCCCGGCTGCGCCGCAACGGGTTAATCACCCGCCGCCCGCACGCCAACACCTACGACCTGACCCGCGACGGCCTGACGTTCGCCATCTTCTACACCAAGGTCCACGACCGCGTCCTCACCCCGCTGTTCGCCGCCGGCCAGCCCCAGGCCCCGCCCCAGCTCCGCGCCGCCCTCCACACCATCGAGCAGCACATCGACACCCGGCTCGCCACGCCAGGCTGCCCACAGCAGCCTGAAAACTCAGCTCAACTGTCGAAGTCGTCGCCTCAAAGGATCGCTAGGCCTGCCCAGCGACCTGGCCGACGCCCACCTCGGACAGCAGGATCGGCTTGGTGGTGAAGCGGCATATCTGCCGGATCGTCGGCGCGAACACGGCGTCCGGAACGAGTCGCTGGGCCGGAAGTAGTAGCCGTTGATCCCGACCCCAGGTGACGTAGCTGGCCCCGGGCCACCAGTCCCGCAGGGGGCCGGTGACACCCGGATTGGTGTGGTTGATCGTCCACAGCGAGGTGACGTTGCCCACCCCTGGGCCCGGAACACGTCCACGATGTTGCCGCCACGCCGCGACCCAGGTGGCCGCGGGGGTGCGCCGGTAACCCCAGGAGTACCAGGGGCCGTACATCTCATGCCCGAACCCGATGATCACCGGACGCCGGTACCCGCGGACCGCGGTGGCGTAGGAGTGCAGCCAGGTGTCGTACCGGTGGATGGACGCCACCGTAGTGAGCGTCAGCTTCTGCCACCGCGGCGGGTAACACTAATCCTCCTCGAGTTTCCGCTTCTCACGCCCATCGGAAGCGATCGCACGCAGGCCCTCGTGCCTAGGCAGGATGAAACTTGGGAGATCGACACGAATGCCGCCGTCCACGATGTAGTGTCGGAGAGCCGAATGGCTTGGCCCAAGACTCGAGCGCTACCATCACCTACCCGTGCACCCCGAGCCCTCTCATACACCGCGGAGATGTCACCCGTGAACCGCTTATGTCGCAGTGAAGGTCACTTGTCCGATTAATTCGATGCAGGCCTTTGAAGACACGGCTAAGGAATTTACCTGATGCAGAGACGAACCACACTATTTACGGCTGCTACCGTGATTGTGGCGTGTCTACTTGCCGTTGTTGTGGTTCATCAGACCGTACGAGCACAGAACACGAGCGCTCCCGGCACCCACCTGAGCCGGTCCCACCCCCCAGCCCAACATTCAGTCACTGTCGGCATTGCCGACCCAGATCTGATGTGGGAACCACCAAAGATGGAAATATCAGCCCTAAGGCACATGAAGTCTATTGGCGTCACCTCCGTGCGCATGGACGCCAACTGGTCCTTCGTGCAGCCTCAAGGGCGACGAAATTTCCAGTGGACCCTCCTTGACCGCGCTGTACGGTTGACGCGCCGAGTCGGTCTTTCCGTAGACTTGATCATCGACGGATGCCCGAGGTGGGCTGCTGTACCCGGGACTACAGCCCGGAACCAGTGGCCGCAGCCCGCTTCAGCCAGTGAATTCGCTTCGTGGGCGTCCGACGTCGCCAAACGCTACGCCCCAATGGGGGTAAAAATCTTTGAAATCTGGAACGAACCAAATATAAGACTCTTCTGGCAGCCTGCGCCAAATCCTGCTGCCTATACGGCCGACCTTATTGCTTCCTACAAGGCCATAAAGGCAGTCGACCCGTCCGCCTTCGTTGTTTCCGGCGGGCTAGCCACTGAACCGACGCATGGTGTTGACTACAGCCCGGTAGACTTTCTTAGGGCAATGTACGGTAACGGCGCCAAGGGAAGCTTCGATGCAGTCGGCGATCATCCTTACAGTTATCCCGTGGCGCCGGATACCTACAATCCTTCATCAGGCTGGTCTCAGATGGCGGAGACCGATCCTTCTCTCCGAAAAGTGATGATACAACACGGGGACGGCCATAAGCAGATTTGGATCACAGAATTTGGCGCACCGTCGGGGGGACCTTATGGGATCGGGCAGGCTGGACAGGGCTCGGAGCTCGGGCAGGCAATTCGGTACGCCAAGAAGACTAGCTGGGTGGGCGCGCTCTATCTCTACACTTGGCGTGACGACGGAAGTGACCCAAAGAATAACCAGGACTGGTTCGGGCTGCTGACGGCGGACAATTCTCCGAAGCTCGCTTACCAAGACGTCGCAAAGGCGATCACGGGAAAGCACTGACCCATGCCTGAAAATTACGTATTCGGCCTCGCAGCAAGCCACACTCGTCGAGTCGACGTGATCCATGAGCCGTCGGTGGCCTGCGGTGTTCCGTCAGTTCACGATCTACCGAGAGCATGTTAGAAGTCTCTCCACTCGCTCGTACCGGCTGCGAGGCGTGAGCTCGTCCGTCGTCGCTACTGTTCTGACCCATCCCACCCAAGCCTGGTGAAGCATTACGGTCAGGATCTATGCTGCTACAGACCTAGTCTTGGGTGATTTGACCTGGGCAAACCATAACATTCAGACTGTCGTGGCCGAGGCTGTCACCCTGGGGGGCGCCGACACCGTCTAACCACTGTGATGCTTGGAAGTACCTGGCGGGTAAGCATCCCGTCATGAGCGGCCGGTGCAGCGACAGGAAGTCGCTGGGGGGAGGCTTGGATGAGAAGTTCCGCGCCCGTACAGGACCGCCTGGCACGTTCCCGCGGAAGGCCTACTGGCAGGCCCAGTCACGGGGAACCGCTCGAGCTTTACACCAGCTAGCGGCTACGGCAAGTAAACAAGAGGTACTCAGGAATTGGCCATACAGCTGTGTCCTACCGACCAGCAAGCAGGCGCCGCTGACGCAATCCCACTCCCTTTGGCTTATCTCGGAGGGGCGGGGAAGCAGTCGATACACCAGAATTCATCGTGGGTGAACAGCCATGAGCTTGGGTAACGAATCTTGACGGCTAATCTCCCGAGGGGCAGACACCGCCGCAAAGCTCCGTTCTTGTACAACAGCTTTCGTCGGCTTGTGACTGATAGCCTGGTGCGTAACTCAGCTTTCCTCATAGCAAACCTCGGGGTTACCGCGCTGTGCGGGTTCGGCTCAGTCAGCTTTCTTACTCGCTTGTACTCTGTGCAAGCAGTGGGCCTGTCTGCAGCCGCAATCTCCGCCGGTGGTTTGATCGGCCTTGTCACACAGTTCGGCCTGAACTACTCTCTTCCAAGATTTCTTCCGTCGAGCCCGCACCGCACGGACCTCATTAATACTGTGCTGACCGCGACGATGGTCGCGGCACTGATTGGCGCCGTCATATATCTAGCCCTCCCTATCGCGAACAAGCTATATGCACTGGGCGGATGGCTCTTTGCCGTCCTCTTTCTCATATGCACAACACTGGACGCAGGGGAGACAAACCTCGAAGTCGTTACCGTTACTGACCGGCTGGTTAATAAACTCAGCAGCGCCAGCCTTGTGGCGAATATTGTAAAACTCGCAGCGCCTGCCATGTTCTTGTTTCTAGGGCTGTCTGGCGCATACGTCTCCCGGGCGATTTACGGCGTAGTTGGCTTCCTTGTGCTGGCTGTCATGTATTGGCGTCGAGGTCATCGCTTCAGACCCGCCCTGAGCATAACCGCCACGCGAGATCTGCGCCGGTTCTCGGCTGGATCATACTTCGGGAATATGCTCGCAAGCCTTCCTCAATGGATAATTCCGGTCGTGATTCTCTCCCGTTTCGGCTCGACACAGACAGCCTACTGGTATACCTCTATGGCTATCGCCGCACTGCTATACCAGATACCGGGATCTGTAGCTCGCATCCTATTGGTTGAGGTCGCCCATCAGCGGAATCAGCGCCGCGCCCTTATGCGCCGCGCAGCCCTAGTAATGTCTGTTATCACGCTTCCCGTGTTCGCAGCAGCTTACCTGGCTGCGCCTCTGGTGCTGCTCCTATTCGGTCAGAGTTACCTCGCAGGAAGCCTCTCTACACTCCGCTGGCTTATCCTTGCCGGCATCGTGTCAGGAGTGAACTACCTAACCGGGACGATCATATATCTACGCCAAGAAGACCTTGGTAATCACATTCATCAACTTCGTTGATGCGGCGATTGTGATAGGGCTGGCTACGACGTGGGCCCAGAGCACGCGAGACGTAGCGATCTGCTGGTTTATCGGCGAGATCCCGAATACTGTACTGTTCGCCTTCTTCGCTTTCCGGTCCCTCCGACAAGTTCGCGGACGCTGGGAGGATCTCGGAGGCGGCCAAGACGAACCAGTCGCACTTGGGAATGAGCCGCATGTGGAGACAGTCGCTTCGCAGCAGGAAGCGCTCGACATGCTACTCAGCATAGCGAAGCTCCAGACATCGGCCGAACGAGCATACGATTCTGGATACATTCCGGTGGTTCGACCAGAGGAGTATCCTGCGGATTATCTCAGTAAGTATCGTAAACCTGTCGATACCATAGGCACGGCTGCGGCGCCGGGGGAATCCCCTGAGGGATATAGCCTCCCGCCGGGAAAGTCCCCGAACGAGGCACACCCGCACCATCGATGGCCGCGGCAATGACGGTTGGCTGGTACCACGTGGAGCTCCGACGTGGGCAGTTGTGTTCTGGTATAGTCGCATAGCGGCGGATTCCCAAGCCGACAGCGCAACCCAAGGTTCAATATTTACACTACTCGCCTAGGCTCCATCGGCCAGCAAATTCAAGGAGCTAGCCATGACAGAGATATCAGTGGTGATTCCAACCAAAGATCGGCTACGTTTCTTGCAGCGGGCCATACCAATGTTCCTGGACCACGAAGAGGTAAAGGAAGTCATCGTCGTTGTAGATGGCTGCTCGGACGGGACACTGAAATATGTAAAGCATGCCAGTTCGCTGGACGACCGCATCCGGTTCGTTGACAACGTGATCAACAAAGGGCTGCCATATTCACGAAACGCAGGGATCGACGTGGCCCGGTGTGATCTGGTCTTCACCGCAGAAGACGACCTCGAGATTGAGCCGGGCTTCTTTGCAACGCTAGTAGCTCACATGAAGCAATCAAATGCGGATATCATCTCTGGGAGGAATATTTTTAGATTCGAAAGGGAGACTACCGACGAAGCCGTCCAGCGCAGTGACGCCTTCAAAGGTGAACCCGTCAACAAGACTACGCTTGTTGCCAACTGGGGTATTGCAGTTGCTAGTGATGAGCCCCAGCTCATGCTTCCAGCGCCAATGCTGGGTAGTACAGCTATCTTTCGGAAGATTCGATATGACGAGGGTTACCGGGTCAATTTCTGGCGCGAGGAATCGGACTTCCAACTATCAGCTCAAGAGCAGGGCTACAGGCTCGTCTTGTGCCGTCATGCGGTCAGCATGAATATCATGATCGAGAATGACGGCGGTGGAGTCCGCGGCATATCCCCTAGCAAGCGGATGAAATGGGTTATACGTAACAACTGGCGTTTCCTGGGGAAGCACGAGGAGTTCATACGCGAGAATTTTCAGATCGGGAACCCATACATCTACATAGCAAGGTTCACCGTCAGGCTTGTCTTCGTGGAAGCTATGCTTCCCATTCTAATGTCCATGAAGCAACGGCTGCTTCCAGGCCTGACCCTTCATCGGAACTCGTCTTGATCTAAGCTTGTTCTTTAACCTCCGCGGCTGTGACCTGGGCGTTTGGCGTGACTTCTGCCAGGTGTGCCCGGCGTGTCGCGGTGCGTGAGCACGACCTCCGCATGATCATGTGCGGCCAGGGGTGGAATGCACCAGCTTGATGCCCAGCTTGGCGCATGCCCGCATCAGCCAGGAGTCCACGAACGCGCTGCCGTTATCGACGTAGACGTATCCGGGAACGCCGCGGGCGGCCAGCGCCGGGCGCAGCGCGGCGGCGAGGCGGACGGTGTCCTCGGCGAACCCCCACCGGTGCCCGACGACCGCCCGGCTGTGGTCATCGATGAAGGCGAAAAGATACGTTTTACGGCCCCCGATCACCGGCCCGTGCAAGGCGTCGCCGGTCCACAGGGCGTTGGGCCGCTCGGCCTCGAACCGGCCGAACACCGCCTGCTCAGCCGGCTGGCGCAGCGCGGTCAGCCCGGTGCGCACAAACATCCGCTGCAGGGTCCGCTCATCAGGAGCCCAGCCGTACTGGGCTTCCAGGATCCGCTTGATCTGCGCGGCGGTCCGGTCCGGGTTCTCCTTCTTCAGCGCGGTGGCCAGCTCGAACACCTCCGGCGGGGTTCGCGGCACCGACTGGCGCGGGCTGGGCACCAGCGCGTCGAACCCGCCCTTGCGCCAGTCCAGAATCCACCGGTCCAGCGTCCACCGGGTGATCCGGACCGTCCGCCCGTCCGGATCGGTGTGCGGGACCGCCGCGATCGCCCGCACCAGCGCACCTCGCTGCCGTCCTGTCAGCGATGAGTCGGCCGCCTCCCTGATCAGCATGTAACGGAACAGCCCGATCGCCCGGGCCCTCTCCAGGCGCCAGGCCTGGTCATCGTCTTTCCTGCTCAACACAACCCCTTTCGCGAGCCGCCGTGCGCGGCCCGCGAAGGCCCCAAACGGGTGATCTTGGGCGTCAGAGGGAACTCGTGTTGATCAACTTCTAGGGCCAGCCCGGCGCCAGCAGCCGCCCTCCGCTGGCCGCCACCGCCAGCCACCAAGGCGGCACCTCGCCGATACCGGGTCAGCGTGAGGCGGCCGCCACCGCCGCCCCGGCCACCGCCGCAACCGCATCCGCGAACCCAGAGGCCGCCGCCGCGGGCGGCACCGGATCAACCCCGACCTCCACCAGCAGTCCGGTGAAGAACGCCCGCACCAGCCCGGCCCGCGATCCAAACCGCCGCAGCCAGCCCCGGACCGTGTCCACCGGACGGCCCCACGCCGCCGCGATCGACCGGGCGCCAGCCCCGGCTGCCTTCGCCGCCAGCGCCGCCCCGATCACCTCCACCAGATCCACCCGCCTGGCCAGCGCGAACACCGGCAAAAGCACATGCGTCACCCCGCACCCCCCACACCGGGCCCGCCGGGGCCGCAGCCTCACCGGCCCGCGTCCACCCCGCAGGACCCGCGACCGGGCCCACCCCCACCCGGCCAGCACCCCGCCGCATGACGGGCACTCAAGCTCCCCGCCCGCCAGCTTGTCGGCGCTCACGTAATTCCCGAGGGACTGTAATTTCAACGGTGTAACTCCCGAGACGGAGGAGACACCAGTGACAGACGTGACGACCAGTCATGACGAGGACGGAGCGGAGCTGTCGGCGGCTGATGAGCAGCTGCTGCGCGAGCTTACCGAGCGGGCCCGCACCGGCGGGCTGAAGCTGACAGGTGAGGGCGGGCTGCTGGGCAGGCTGACCAAGATGGTGGTCGAGGGTGCCCTGGAAGGCGAGCTGGATGACCATCTCGGCTATGGCAAGCATGACCCGGCGGGCCGCAATGGCGGCAATTCCCGCAATGGGCACCGGGCCAAGACCGTGCTTACCGATACCGGGCCAGTGGAGCTCGCGGTGCCGCGGGACCGGGATTCGAGTTTCGAGCCGAAAATCATTACCAAAAGGCAGCGGCGGCTGACCGGGATCGACGAGATGGTGATCTCCCTGTCGGCGAAAGGGCTGACACACGGGGAGATCAGCGCTCACCTGGCCGAGGTCTACGGCGCGGAGGTCTCCAAGCAGACTATTACTGCGATCACCGACCGGGTGATGGAGGGAATGGCGGAATGGCAGAGCCGGCCACTCGACCCCGTTTATGCCGTCCTGTTCATCGATGCCATTAACGTGAAGATCCGGGAGGGCCAGGTCGCCAACCGGCCTGTCTACCTCGCCCTGGGCGTCACCGTGGACGGCGAGCGTGACGTGCTGGGCCTGTGGGCCGGGGAGCACGGCGACGGGGAAGGAGCCAAGTTCTGGCTGCGGATCTTGTCTGAAATCAAGAACCGCGGCGTGCGGGACGTGTGCATGCTGGTCTGCGACGGGCTGAAAGGCCTGCCCGATGCAGTGAGCGCGGTCTGGGAGAAGACAATAGTGCAAACCTGCATTGTTCATCTCCTGCGGAATTCCTTCAAATACGCCTCCAAGAAAGACTGGGGCGTCATCGCGAAAGACCTCAAGCCGGTCTACACCGCCGCCTCGGAAGCCGAGGCGCTCGACCAGTTCGCCGAGTTCTCCGGCAAGTGGGAGAAACGCTACCCGGCTATTATACGGCTGTGGGAGAACGCGTGGGCGGAATTCGTGCCATTCCTGGCGTTCGACCGGGAAATAAGGACAGTGATCTGCACGACAAACGCGATCGAGTCGATCAACGCCCGGCTGCGGCGGGCGGTGAACGCCCGCGGCCACTTCCCGACCGAGCAGGCCGCCCTCAAGTGCCTGTACATGGCGATCATGAGCCTGGACCCGACCGGGAAGGGCCGCAAGCGGTGGACCAACCGGTGGAAGGCCGCCTTGAACGCGTTCGACATCACCTTCGACGGCCGCCTCAGCGCGGGCAGGAAGTAACAACCAAGATCAAGTTACACCGTTAAGTTGACAGACCCATTCCCCAGGTCTGAGGGGTTAGCGCTCAGGTAATTCCCCACCTCGATCACGTAATTCCCTATGGGGATGGGGTGCGTGTCGTGGTGGACCTGGCCATCGAGGAGGAGCAACCTTCCCTCCCGTCCGGCAAGGGGGCGGGGGCCGATGGCGAGGAGGACGTTCGAGGTGATCGACGTCACCGAGATTTTGGTGCACTGGCATGCGGGCCGGTCGAAGAACGAGCTGGCCGCGAGCCTGGGTGTGGACCGTAAGACGCTGCGGAAGTACATCGCCCCGGCGGAGGCTGCGGGCATCGCCCCGGGCGGGCCGGCGAAGAGTGAGGAGGAGTGGGCGGAGCTGGTGCGGGGCTGGTTCCCGGAGCTTGCGGATACGCGGCTGCGGCAGGTGACCTGGCCGGTGATCGAGGTGCATCACGACTACATCACCGCCCAGCTGAAGGCGGGGGTGCGGATGTCGACGATTCATCAGCGGCTGCGTGATGAGCATGGCCTGGCCGTCAGCGTCCAGAGTTTCCGCCGGTATGTGACGGCGAACGTGCCGGAGGAGACCCGCCGGGCGCAGGTCCGGGTCTGGAACCCGCGCCCGGCGGAGGCCGGGGAGCAGGCGCAGATCGATTACGGGCAGCTCGGCAGGTGGCTGGACCCGGTCACCGGGAAGCTGCGGACGGTCTGGGCGTTCGTGATGGTGCTGGCGTGCTCGCGGCACATGTTCGTCCGGCCGGTGCTGAGGATGGACCAGCGCGCCTGGACCGAGGCCACGTCGCGGCGTTTGAGTTCTTCGGCGGCGTCCCGGCCCGGCTGGTGCCGGACAACCTCAAGACCGGGGTGGACAAGCCAGACCTGTATGACCCGAAGATCAACCGCTCCTATGCCGAGCTGGCCGCGCATTACCGGTGCTGGTCGACCCGGCCCGCGCGATCAAACCCAAGGACAAGCCGAGGGTCGAACGCCCGATGCCGTATGTCCGGGATTCGTTCTGGCGCGGCCGGGAGTTCGCCTCCCTGGAGCAGATGCAGGCTGAGGCGGAACGCTGGTCCGCGGAGGTCGCCGGGCGCCGGGCGTGCCGGCCGCTGGAGGGCGCGGCCCCGGTCGCAGTGTTCGAGGCCGTGGAAAAGGACGCGCTGCGGCCGTTGCCGGCGGGGCCGTTCGTGCTGGCCGCCTGGGCGACGGCGAAGATCGGCCCGGATATTCACGTCAAGGTCGGCCGGGTGCTGTACTCGGTGCCGTGGCAGCACATCGGCAAGACCGCTGACGTCCGGCTGACCGCCACGATGGTGCAGTTCTTCATCGGCGGGCAGCTGATCAAGACCCACCCGCGCAAGGTCCGCGGGAAGCAGACCGACTTCGGTGACTATCCGCCGGAGAAGATCGCGTTCCACATGCGCACCCCGGCCTGGTGCCGCCGCCAGGCCGCCGCCATCGGCCCCGCGTGTGAGCGGTGATCGCCGGGCTGCTCGCCGACAACGCGCTCTTCCGGCTCCGCGCCGCCCAGGGCGTGATCGGCCTGGCCGACAAGCACCGCCCCGGCCGGCTGGAAGCCGCCTGCGCCAAGGCGATCACCGCCGGGGACCCGTCCTACCGCACCATCAAAGGGATCCTCGCCGCCGGCACCGAACGCGACGCCCGGCCCGCACAGCCGGGGACGGCGGCGCCGCGGCGTTCCTGCACGGCCCGGCCTGTTCGCCAACGTCATCCCCATGCCCGGCGCGGTCACCAGCGACGCCGGCACCCGGGCAGCACGCCAGGAGGCACGTCGTGACCGCCGCCATCATCATCGACGCAGCGCACTGGCGCCGCGCTGCGCGACCTGAAGCTGTCCGGCATGCTCGGCACCCTGGACGCCCGCCTCGCCCAGGCCCGCGCCGGGGAACTCGGCCACCTCGAGTTCCTGCAGGTGCTGTGCCAGGACGAGATCACCCGCCGGGAAGCTACCTCCCTGGCCCGCCGGATCCGCCACGCCCGGTTCGAGACCAGGCCACCCTCGAGGGGTTCGACTTCGCCGCCTCCCCGAAACTGCCCGCCGCCCAGATCCGCGACCTCGCCGCCCTGCGCTGGCTCGCCGGCGGGGAGTCGGTCATTCTCTACGGCCCGGTCGGCGTCGGGAAGAGCCACGTCGCCCAGGCCCTCGGGCACCTGGCCATCCGTCCGGCGCCGACGCCCGGTTCCTCAAGACCAGCCGCGCGCTGGCGCACCTGGCCGGCGGGCACGCCGACCGCACCTGGGACAAGCGGCTCCGCGAGCTGACCCGCCCCGACGTCCTGGTCCTGGACGACTTCGCCATGCGCGAGTTCACCGCCGCCCAAGCCGACGACCTCTACGAGCTGATCACCGAACGGGCCGGGAAATCCATGATCCGACCAGCAACCGGGCCCCGGCCGACTGGTATCCCCTGTTCCCCAACCCCGTCGTCGCCGAATCACTCCTGGACCGGCTGATCAACACCAGCCACCAGGTCTTCATGAACGGCCTGAGGTGCCCTGAGCTTTCCGGACAGTCCATCCATTAGGATGGACGTCTGGAAAGGTGAATGTTGTGCCCCGACCGAAGAAGAGCTTCTCACCGGAATTCAGGGACGAAGCCGTGAAGATGGTGATCGAGACGTCGCGCCCGATCGCCAGAGTGGCGAAGGAGCTCGGTATCAACGAGGGCACTCTCGGCAACTGGGTGAACGTCTATCGCCGTGAACATGCCGGCGAAGAACCGCCGCTGACCGTGAGCGAGCGCGCGAGGCTGCGCGAGCTCGAGCGGGAAACCCGGGAACTGAAGATGGAAAACGAGTTCCTGAAAAAAGCCGCAGCATACTTCGCCCGCGACCATCGGTGACCGGTAAGTTTGAGTTCATCGACGCGGAGTATGCGGCTTACCAGGAATCAGGCGATGAGCACGTGCCGTCAATCGTGAAAATGTGCCGGTGGATGGAAGTGTCCCGCTCCGGGTTCTATGACTGGCGGAATGCCCCGGAATCAGCGACCGTGAAAAGGCGCGGGATACTCGCGCTGTATGTGACGAAGTCCTTCGATGATTCTGATGGGACGTACGGGTACCGGCGGGTCTGGGCGGACCTCGCGGACTGGGGCGTGCCGGCCGGGCCTGAGCTGGTGCGGTCGCTGATGCGTGAGCTGGGGCTGGAGCCTTGCCAGCCGCGTCCGTGGCGGTTTAGCCTCACCGAGGGCGACGGCCAGGAGCACGGCATCCCCGACCTCGTGCACCGCGATTTCACCGCTGCCGCGCCCGGCGAGAAGATGGTCGGCGACATCACCTATATTCCGACCTGGCAGGGCTGGCTTTACCTGGCCACGGTCATCGACTGCCACACGAAAGCCGTTATCGGCTGGGCGGCTGGCGATAACTACAAGACCCCGCTCATCGAGCAGGCGATCGAGATGGCCGCCCGTAGCTACTCTCTTACTGAGAATGCTATTTTTCATTCCGACCGTGGCAGCAACTACACATCGCAGCAATTCGCCCAGACGCTGAAGAAGCATAACCTCCGGCAGTCTGTCGGCCGCACCGGGATCTGCTACGATAATGCGATGGCCGAATCGTTCTTCGCTGCGCTGAAGAATGAGCGTGTCCACCGGACCCAATATCCGACCCGTGAGCACGCGCGCCAGGACGTCGTGAGGTACATCGAATTCTGGTACAATTCAAAGCGCCGGCACTCCGGACTTCAGTACCGGACCCCGCAGCAAGTCCACAACGAGTATCTGGAACAGCAGTCCGCAGCGTGAATTAACCACAAAACCGCTGTCCGGAAAGCTCGGGGCAGATCAGCCCCAGCTACCGCCCCAACAAACGACCCGGGCGCGTCATCCCCACCGGGAACACGAGCACCAGCTAAAATCAGAACAGGGCCAGGACCTGGGGAATTACCTGAGCACAACCCCTGGGGAATTAGGTGAGCGCCCACACAGCTCCCCCTCGACCTCAGCCGCGACAGCCCCTACCGTGAGCACCAGCGCCTCCGCGCGCTACACGGCCCTCCCGGGCGCACTCGGAACCAAGAGACACCGGGAGGGCCTACGCATGCCCCCATCGGCAAGGTGCCGCCGCCAACGAACTCACACGCCCCGGGGACAAGCAGCCAACATCATCGGCGCACACAATGCCGGAAATCCGCCGCCCCATAGGCATCCACGGTGCCGCGCATTCTCTGGGGGTGCAAAACGGGCATAGCGCCTGTCTTGCCAGTTTCTGCAGGTCAGGTCGCTGAGATGCCCGGGCTACCAGCGCAACAGGTGTGGTGCTTGCCCTTCTGCTGGGTCATCTGCGGCGTGTGGTCGCGTTGAGCTGGGCCATCAGCTCGCGGTTGGCGGTGCGGGCGGCAGCGAGGTCCTGATCGCGCTCTTGGAGCTGGAGCCGCAGGTCGATGATGTGCCGCTTGAGGGTGAGGTTGGCTGCTTGAGCGTGTCGATGTCGGCAGGAGCGCCGAGCCCGGACTCCCGCCAGGCATGCTCGCCGAGCAGATCGGAGAGCCGGCGTTCGAGTTGCTGGACGCGGGCGGCGAGGCGGGCGGCTCGCTGCTGGGCGTTGAGCAGGTCGGCCTGCAAGGACGCGTGGCTGACAGCGGGCCCGGTTCCCGCGGCAGCCGGCATTGGGCCTGGGTGGCGTGGACCTGCTCGATCAGGTCGCGGTGCCGGTAGAGGAACGTCCGGTGGACTCCGGCGGCGCGGGCGATGCTGCTGGCGCTGATCTCCTGGCCGGCGGTGGCTGCGGCGCGATGGCGTTGAGACGCGGTCGCGCCGCCGGGCGGAATCGGCCTGGCGTCCTCGCAGTGCGGCTGCGGTCCGTGCGGCGGCCCGGTCATGCGGGGCGCTCCGGGCGGATGTCGGGCAGTGCCCGGCGTAGGCGCGGCATGCCGAGGGTGACGGTGCGGTGGCGGCGGACGATGGCGACGGCCTGGCCGGTCTGCTCGCGTTCTGCGGCGGTCAGGTCGCCCAGCCCGTTCTCGATCCGGCCGATGAGCCGCCGGATCCGGGAGATCTCCTCCTGGGACGGGGCCGCTTCGGCGCGCGCCCACTGGTCGATCTCGGCGGCTGCGAGCACTCGCTCCCGGTTGCGCAGCAGATCGTCGAGGTAGGCGTGCAGGTCGGGCAGGTAGGAGACGTCGGTGCGGAAGTGGTCGCGGCCCGCGCAGCGGAACCGGTAGGGGCAGGCGTTGCCTCCCGCTTGCACATTCGACGGCTCGGAGCAGGTGCCGAACGGCACGGCGACCTCGCCGATCGCCCGGCGGGCATGTTCGGAATCCAGCAGCGCCTTGGCGTCCCGCCAGATGCGGTTGCCGTGCCGGTCGAACTGCAGCGCGGTGACCTTGTCGACGGCCTGGCGGCGGCGGGATTCCCCGACGGAATAGTAGCCGCGGGTGGTGTCGAGGCTGCGATGGTCCATCAAGGCGGCGAGCACGTCGACCGGAACCCCGGCATCGGCGTGCCGCTGCGCATAAGTGTGCCGGTAGGCGTAGGGGATGACGCGCGTCTTGTCGAACTCGGTGCCATCGAACGCAGCAGCAGCGGCGGCAGGGTCTCGGTCCACGCGCGGTGCCGCGCGCCAAAGTGGCTTTCGGTGACCGCCCGTCGTCCATGCGGGTTGGCGTAGGCGGCAGGAAGGAGCTTCAGCTGGCCCAGCGGGGTGCCGGGGAACCGCTCGCGCACCCGGGTCTTCTGGGCGATGATCAGGCCGGCGGTGGCGTGGGCGACGGGAGCCGCCGTCCCTGGCGGGCGGCCTTGTGGTTGCAGTAGACCAGAACCGGAAGGTGGCCGGGCTCGTCGTATTCCAGGCAGTCCCAGGGCAGCGCGCAGATTTCATCCGGGCGGCGGCCGGTGTCGATGATCAGCTCGGCGGCGACCCGGATCTCCCGGCACGACACGTCCTCCAGGGCGGGCAGCTGCTGGCACAGCTGCCGCATGATCTCCGGCGGCAGGTCACGGCCGCCCTCGGGGTCGTCTGGCCTGAGCGGGATATCGCCGTGCGGACGGTGAAGTCATCGCCGAGTCCGGCGGCCGGGCAGCCTGGCCGGGTCAGCCCCAGCGCCCGGAACCGGCCCAGCAGGTGCCGGATCTCACGGCAGATCCGGGTACGGGCATCAGCGGACAGCCGTCCCTGGCTGGCCAGGAAGGTCAGCCGGTGCAAGAACCCCTCGATGTCGGCCCGGCCGAGCAGCGCGGGATCTTCCCCGTGATCAGGGCGGGCGCCGTGCAGGCTTCCGGACAAGACGGCCAGGCTCGTCAGGTAGTGGCGCACCGGGGCGGCGGCGACCTTGCCGCGGCGGCGCGGCAGGTCATCGGCGGCCCACCGCCTGGCGGCTTCCCGCAGCCAGCGCTGGCTGATCTTGGTGAAGGTGAGCCCGGCCGGGCTGCCCGAACACCGCCAGGTCCCACACGTCCTTGCGGGTCTCGGTCTCGGGATCCAGGAACGCCCTGGCGGCATGCCGGGGGAAACAGCGGGTGAGCTTGTGCTGGGTGCGGCCATCGGCGTCCAGGTCCGCCAGGCAGGACGCCCCGGTGCCGCGGAGCCCGGAGGCGATCTGCCGCAGCCGCCCCAGGTCGGTGGCCGCCCCGGTGCGGGTGCGCTGCTGCAGCCCGTAGAGCATTTCCACGACCGCCCGCGCGGCAACGCCATGCAGGCTGACCTGGCTGGGTCCCCCGACGGGGAGCCTGATCGCCTCCTCGGCCGCCTGCCAGGCCTTCTCGTCGAATGACGGGTCGGCCCGGCGAAGCTTCAGGACGCGTTCGTAATGGGCGCGGCAGTACCGCCGGTTTCCCCGCCCCCGCTCGCATGCCCGCACCCGGCACAGCTCGCCAGCGGCCACCGGGACGGACCGGGCTCCACCGCGACGCTCCCCTGACCGCTGGTCGTGCCTGGTGGCGCCTCGCTACGTCGGCGCGCCTGCAGGAGCCGCATTCGCGGGCGTCACCATACAGCGGGTTGCCACACCCGGGCGCCGGGCATGCCCGCCAGCCCAGCAGCGGATGCTCATGCGGCAGCGACAGCACCCGCGCCCGGGGATCCCATCCGGCCTCGGCCAGGAAGGAAGGGTCGATCAGGCAGGCCAGCCGGGCCGTGGCCGCATCGACGCGCTGCCACGAGCCAAGCACGCGGGCGGCACCCTGCGCGTCCGGCCGCACCGCCAGCGCCGCGCGCATCACGCCTCCCCGGCGGCCAGCCGCGGGCTGGGCACGCGATCCACCGCCGCCCGCAGCCGCGCCGGATCAGGATGCAGGTAGACCTGCGTCGACTCCAGCGAGGCATGACCCATCAGATCCTGGATCTCATCAGGCGTGCCTCCCGCGTCAGCGACATTGCTCCCGAAGGCGTGCCTGAGCTGGTGCGGGGTCACCGGGCGGGCCAGCCCGGCGCGGCGGCCGGCGGCGGCGACCAGGGCGTTGACCGCATCCGGCGGCATCGGCGCGCCGACCGGCTTCCGGAACAAGTTGACCAGCACGAAGTCCGAGGCGGCCGCTCCCGGCACCGCGAGCCGTTCGAACTCGTAGGCGTCGAAAGCCTGCACCGTCATGAAGTCCAGCGGCACCACACGCTGCCGCCGTGACTTGGCCCACGCCCCGTTGGGATTGGCGCGCCGGACCACGTGCAGGTGCGCGCGGGCCGTCTCACATCCCAGCGCCCGCGAGTCGGGCAGCAGGTGAACGTCGCAGCGGCGCAACCCGCACACCTCGCCCGGCGCAGCCCGGCCCGGGCCATCAGCAGCACGATCAGCCCGTCCCGGGCCGACCGGCACGCCTGAAGCAGCGCGATGATCTCCTCGTCGCTGGCCCGGTCCACCGGCCGCTCGTCTCCCGCAGCCGGTGCCGGGCCCGCAGCCCAGGTCATCCGGCCGTCTTCCCCGCGAGCCTGACCAGGAAGATCCCGGTCATCGGCAACCTCATACAGCATCGGCACCAGATGCGCCGGTGCCTGCCCGGCCGCAACCGCATGCGCCACCATCCCGCGCACCGCAGCCAGCACCGCGTTGACGCGCCGCGCGCCCCGCGCCGGATCGGCGCCAGGACCAGTCAGCACCTGACCCGTCCCGCCGTCCATGTCCACCCCGCTGACCTGCGGTCCGGCGTGCCGGAGCCAGGTCATGAACAACCCCAGATGCTCCACCCCCGCCTGCCAGGTCCGGCCCGTCCGCCCGCACCAGCGCAAGAACAACGCGATCGAATACGCGTAGCTCTTCGTCGTCGCCTCCGCGCCGTCACGTCCGAACCGGACCTGCCGCAGAAAGCTATCCGCGACGGCGACGACGGCCAGGTCCTCATCCAGCACCGTCCAGTACCTGTCCCCGGACGGCAGCCTCACAGGAAACGCCCGCATCCCCGACCCCCCGATCGCACAACTGGGCTTCCTGAACGACAACTACCAGCAACGAGCACCACACTCACGGAGACACGCCGCAAAACCGGCTACGTGTCGCGCCTGTGCAACGTCACGCTACGGGCGGCTCTCCCCCGGGGA
>CAVYEA010000010.1:0-42938 GCA_963767385.1 uncultured Actinomycetes bacterium
CTCAGTTCACCCTCCGGGCACCGCGGCACCTTGGCCGTGGCATAACCGCCTGCACGGACTATGTCCGCGCTTGCCCGTTGCTGCCTCACCCGCAGCGGGTGACCCGTCCGGCCCGCCCGGGCGTCATCCGGTTTCCCTGCCTGATCCGGCCGCGCGGCCGCCTACCGGGCCTGGTCTTTACCTGGCCGCACGCGATCAAGGCCGTGCCCGCCTGCCCTGATAGCGGGAGATCGCGTCCCCCGCCCCGGGGCCAGCGGGCGGATCCGCAGGCCGGGCAGCTCATCGTGGCCGGCTTTCACCCGGTCAGGGCGAGGCGTGCGCTGGCCGTCTCGGCCACGGTGAACTGGCCTGCCGCCGAGGGGCACCCGCAACCGGGGGGCTCAGGTGCCCGCGGCGGCAGGCTTCGAAGCTCCCTGCAGCAGGAGGTCACCGTGTCCGACGTGGGCGACAACGCAGCGGCCGGATCGACCCCGGCCGACAGCGGGCCGCACAACGGCTCCAGGCGGAGTGACCGGACCACCCAGCAGGAGCCGCCGGCCCCGCCCGACGATGCCGGGGAGCAGGACGGCACCGGGCCGCCGGAGGCCACGTCATCGCCGGCCGACGCCGCGGGGACGCCCGACGCGGCCCAGCCAGCCGACGGCGCCACGTCGCCGGGCGCGACGGCCGCGGCCGCCGCCGGGCCGCCGGCCGCGACGGCCGCGGCCGCGGCACCGCCGGCTGGCACGGCGCCGCCGGAGGCTGGCATGACCGGGGACGAACAGGCCGAACTCGCCCGGCTCCGCGCCGAGGTAGCCGAACTCCGCAGCCGCCCGTCCGCGCCCCGGCGGCGCAAGGGCGGCTGGCGGGCCCCGGTCGCGACCGCCCTCATCGTGATCGGCTGCATCCTGGCCCCGATATCCGTGCTGGCCGTGTGGACCGCGAACCAGGTCTCCGACACCAGCCGCTACGTGGAGAACGTGACGCCGCTCATCCACGACCCGGCCGTCCAGGCCGCGCTGACCGACAAGATCAGTAACGAGATCAACGCGCAGATCCACGTCCAGGCGCTCACCAACCAGGCCGCTGATTTGCTGTCCAGCAAGGGCCTGACCCGGGTGGGCACCCTGCTGCACACGTTCTCCGGTTCGCTGGCCAGCGCGGTCGGCGGGTTCATCCACACCCAGGTGGCCAAGATCGTCGCCAGCCCGCGGGTGGCCAACCTGTGGGTCCAGGTCAACCAGACCGTGCACGCGGAACTGGTCAAGGCGCTGTCCGGCCAGGGCAACGGGGCCGTCACGATCAGCAACGGCCAGGTCGTGCTGAACCTCGGCCCGTTCATCAACCTGGTCAAGAAGGACCTGGCCGCCAAGGGGTTCTCGCTGGTGAACAACATCCCGGCGATCAACCCGACGATCGGCCTGTTCTCGGCCAAGTACCTGGTCAAAGCGCAGAGCGGGTACCGGCTGCTCAACGACCTCAAGATCGTGCTGCCGATCCTCACCCTGATCCTGCTCGGCGCCGGGATCTACATCGCGCGCAGCCACCGCCGGGCGCTCATCGGGGCCGGGCTCGGCTTCGCCGCGTCCATGGTGGTGCTCGGCATCGCGCTGGCCATCGGCCGCAGCATCTACCTGAACAGCGTGCCGTCCAGCGTGCTGCCCGCCAACGCGGCCGCGGTCCTGTTCGACACCCTGGTCCGGTTCATCAAGGAAGGGCTGCGGACCCTGCTGGTGGTCGGCCTCATCGTGGCGATAGCCGCCTTCTTCACCGGGCCCTCGGTCACCGCCGTCCGCACCCGGCACGCGCTGGCCAGCGGGCTGGGCTGGCTGCGGGGCACCGGGGAACACGCCGGGCTGCGCACCGGCCCGGTCGGCCGGTGGACCTACCAGTACCGGACCGCGCTGCGGATCGGCTCGGTGGCGCTCATCGCGCTGATCTTCGTGTTCTGGGGGCGGCCGACCGCGGCGGTCGCGATCGTCCTGACCATCGTGCTGCTGCTGCTGCTCGGGCTCATCGAGCTGCTCGGGCGTCCCCCGGCGCCGGCCGTGGCCCCGCCACAGGCCGCTGGTCATGCCGGCGGCTGAGCGGCGTGCTCGTTCAAGCTGCCGGCCGCTGGCCGTCCTCGCCGCGATTTCCCCGACTGCCCTCCTGGTCGCTGCCGTCTTCCTGGGGTCCTCCCGGCCCCGGGAGACCCTGGTGCTCTACCTGATCGGCGCGCTGATCATGAGCGTGGTGATGGGGGTCGTCGTGCTGGTGCTGCTCCGCGCGGGCGGCTTCAGCCTGCCCAAACACCGAACGGACCGTTACGGGCTGCGCCTCGGGCTAGGGATCCTGATCGCCCTGGCGGGGCTGGTGCTGCTGCGGCGCACGCCGAAACCGCCCGATCCCACCCGCCCGCAGAGCGGCCTGCTGTCCCGGCTGATCGCCACGCCCAGCCCGTCGTCCGCCTTCCTGACCGGCATCCTGATCTTCGCGCCAGGAGTGACATTCATCGCGGCGGTGCAGGTCGTCGCCACCGCCCAGGCCACTGTCGAGCTCACCGTCGTAGGGCTGGCCATCATCGTCGCCATCAATGTCTCGCTGGTCTGGCTGCCGCTGCTGGCCTACCTGGTCGCCCCGGACCTGACCACCCGGCGGCTGATCGCGTTCAACGCCTGGCTGCGCCGGAATGGCCGCACCATCTTCTCCGCCGTACTGTTGGCAGCAGGGATCATCATTGCCATCAACGGGCTGACCGGGCTGATCCAGAAGGGGTGAGCGAGTGGACCCGTTGGATGGGCTGCGCTCCGCAGGCCGGCGCATGGCCCCCCCGCTTGAGTTGCGGGCACAGCGAATCGCCGAGCGCGTCGTCAACCTGGTCGTCAGCAGCCTCGACATCAATGCCCTGCTGCAGCAGGTTAACGTGAATGCCCTGCTGGGACGGGTTAACGTCAACGGCGTGGTGGCCCGGGTGGACGTCGACAAGCTGCTGGACGGAGTCGACGTGAACAAGCTGCTGAGCCGGGTGGACGTAGACAAGCTGCTGGCCCGGGTGGACGTGGACGCCGTCATGGACCGGGTGGACATCAACGCCCTGCTGGCCCGGGTGGACGTGAATGCGGTGATGGACCAGGTGGACGTCAACGCGATAGCCGGGCGGATCGACATCGACGCGCTGGCCGAGCAGACTGATCTCGGCGCGGTGATCGCTCGGTCCTCCGGCGGCGTGGCGGCTTCCGCCCTGGACGTGGCCCGCAGCCAGGCCGTCGGGCTGGACGAGTTCGTCGCCCGCTGGACGGGGCGGGTCCGGCGGCGCCGCTACTCCGGGCCGCCCGGGCCGCCCAGCCAGCTCCGCGCGCCGGACGAGGCCGGTGCGGCGAGTGCCCCCGCGGTGGCCCCGCCGCTGCCCGGTGGCCCGCCGGTGAGGGCGGTCGGGTCATGACCGTTCCCCCTGCCGCTGACGGGTCCCGGCCAGTGACCGTCTCGCCCGCCGCCGAGCCCGGCCCGGCCATGACCGTCCCGCCCGCCGCCGAGCCCGGCCCGGCCATGACCGTCCCGCCGGCCGCCGAGCCCGGCCCGGTGGTCGCGGCCCCGCCGGCCGCCCAGCCGGCCCAGGCCGTGCCGGTCCCGCCCGCCGCCCGGCTCGGCTTCCAGGGACATTTCGCCGGCGCGGTCAGCCGGTTCCTCGCCTACGTGACCGACGTGGCCGTCGGCACCGCCGTCTACACCCTGGCCGTGGCGGGTGCCGGGTTCGTGGTCAGCGTCATCACCAGCCACTCGGTGTCGTGGAACCGCGCCAACATCGTCGTCGAGATCCTCTACTTCGCCTGGATGTTCCTGTATTTCGCCTACTCCTGGGGTGCCAGCGGAAAGACCCTGGGGATGGCGGCCCTGGGGGTGAAAGTCGTCTCGGCCGACGGTGCCGACGCCATCCCGCGCCAGGCGGTGATCAGGACGCTGGCGCTTCCGTTGAGCTTCCTGATTTTCGGGCTGGGTTTCCTCGGCATCCTGGTGCAGCGGGACCGCCGCGCGCTGCACGACCTGATCGCCGGCACCGCGGTGGTCTACGCCTGGGACGCGCGGTCGGCCCGGCTCCGCTTCCTGGCCCGGGACAAGCCGCCCGCGGCCGGCTGACCCGGCGCGGTGCCAGCCCGGCCCCCGGGCGCCAAGCTGGGCGTTTCACCCAGCCGGGGTGATGCCGGGCGCCGGCGGCCGCGGACAACGTGGTAGTCAGCCACGAATGTCGAGGGAGGCGCTTTTCCCGTTCACCGGCATGGTCAGGACCGTCGTCCGTTGCCCCCCATACATGCGAGGGAGTGCACAACGACATGAGCGACACACACGCAGGACCCACGCCGGGCACTGACTCCAGCGGCGGCTACCGGGCCGCCCGGCGCGCCGCGGCCGAGCCGACCGGCTGGGTGGGCTGGGTCATCTTCGCCGGCGTCGTCATGATCACGCTCGGCGCGTTCCACATCATCGACGGCCTGGTCGCCCTGTTCGAGAAGGGCTACTACCTGGTGACCAGCAGCCACCTGGTGATCCACGTGAACTACGCCGCGTGGGGCTGGGTGCACCTGGCCATCGGCGCCATCTTCATCCTGACCGGCTTCGGGGTGCTGGCCGGGATGACGTGGGCGCGGGTGGTCGGCATCGCCCTCGCGGTGCTCAGCGCCATCATCAACCTGGCGTTCCTGGCCGCCTACCCGGTCTGGGGCGTCATCCTCATCGCGCTGGACATCGTGGTCATCTACGCTCTCGCGATGCACGGCCGGGAGATGAAGGCGGTCTGACCGGCGGGGCCGCCCGGCGCCGGATGGCCCCGGGCGGCCGGAGCCGGGTCAGCCCGGGAGCGCCGGCCCGCCGCGAGCGGGCCCGCCGGTCAGCGGCGGGCTCGCTCTGCTCCTGCAGGGCCGGGCTCAGGGCGACCGCCCTAGACGCGCCGCGGAACCCCGCCACCAGCCTGGCCACCAGGGTGGCCAGGAAGATCTGGCCGGCCATTGCCTCGATCACGGCGAGCGCCTGCCCAGGGCTCTGGGCAGCCGTGTAGTCGCCGTAGCCCAGCGTGGTCAGCGTGGTGAAGCTGAAGTACTGGAAATGCTGGGTGTTGGGCAGCTCCCCGTGCGCGAAGAACGGATGCGCGGCTCCGCCGAAGTGGGACATCCCCGCGTACACCGCGGCGAACATCAGGCCGAGGATCATGTAGGCACTGATCGCACCGTAGATGCTCTGCAAGGTGACCTCCGGCCGGGACAGCACCCGCCGGATGATCAAGACCGCGGAGAGGAGCAGCACCAGCGCGGTCCACATATTCGCAACGCCCCCGCCGGGGCCATTCTTGTCAGCCAACTCCAGGGCCGTGGCGGCGACTGTCCCGACGAGCAGCCCCATGGCGACGACCCGCACGGTGCGCCGGCGCAGCCGGCCGGTGCGCAGCGACAGCAGCACCACGCCCAGGAACAGCACCACCTGGATCGCGTTGACGACCACCCGGTCGGTGAACGCGGACAGCAGGTAGGTGAAGACCAGCAGGATCAGCAGGCGGCCGAACAGCGCTGGCCGGCGATCGATGCCCGCCCCGGCCGGCGGATCGCCCGGCTGGCCGGGGCGGCCCGGCGCGGAACGCGGAGCCGCCTCGGTCGTCATCCCGACAGCCTAGAGGCGTGCGGATCTGCTTCCGCCTCACCCGCGGGGGGTGGCGCGCCGCGGCGCGAGGCGCGGGACCGTCATACCGGACACGCCTGCGCGGACGGCCGCCAGGATCCACCGACGAGGGAGCGAAACGATGAGCGTGCCGGTCAATGCCGAGGTTAACCAGGCCACCCAGGACGCGCTGTCCGGCCTGGCCCTGGGCGACATGGAAGTGCTCGGTGAGGCACTGGAACTGCGGGACAGCGCGCAGCGGAACTCGGGCCTGGACCCCCGCGCCTTCAGCCTGGTGAAGATCGCCGCCCTGGTCGCCCTCGACGCGCCGCCGGCCTCCTACCTCTGGCAGGTGTCCAACGCCATCGACGCGGGCTGCACCCCGGAAGAGATCCTCGGCGTGCTGCGGTCCATCGCCCCACAGGTCGGCGGGCCCAAGGTGGTCTCGGCCGCGCCGGAAATCATGGTCGCCCTCGGCCTGGCGCTGCCGCCGGGCGGGGATTTCTGAGCGCTGCGGCGCGGATCGGGAGGCAGACATGTTCAGGAGGCGGCGTCCGCTGCTCCGCGCAGCCGTGGTCGGCGGTGGCGCGTACGTGGCGGGCAAGAAGGTGGCCCAGAACTCAGCCGATAAGGCCCAGCAGGAGGCCAGCCAGGACGAGCGGATAAGCAACCTGGAGGATCAGCAGGGCGGGCAGCAGGCCGCGGCGCCGGCCGCGGACTCGGCTCCGGACCCGGGCACGGCGGCCGGGGCGTCCCTGTCGGACCAGCTCAAGCAGCTCAACGAGCTGCACGAGAGCGGTGCGCTGAGCGACTCGGAGTTCGCGGCCGCCAAGCGGCAACTGCTCGGCATCTAGCCGGGAAGGGTGGTCCCCGTGCACCACTGGCGGGCACTGATCGTCCTCGGAGCGACCCAGTTCCTCATGGTGCTGGACACCTCCGTGATGAACGTGTCCATCAGCCAGCTAGTGCACGACTTCCACACCGACGTCACCGCGATCCAGGGTGCCATCACCCTGTACACCCTGGTGATGGCGGCCTTCATGCTGACCGGCGGGAAGATAGGCGACCTGACCGGCCGGCGGCGCGCCTTCACCGTGGGCCTGATCGTGTACGGCTGCGGCTCGGCGCTCACCGCGGTCGCGCCGGAGCTGTGGGTGCTCATCCTGGGCTGGTCGGTCATCGAGGGACTGGGCGCCGCGCTGGTGCTGCCCGCCCTGGCCGCGCTGGTGGCCGGGAACTACACCGGGCGCGACCGCGCGGTCGCCTACGGCATGATCGGCGGGCTGGCCGGGGCGGGCATCGCGGTGGGGCCGCTGCTGGGCGGGTGGGTCACCACCTACCTCAGCTGGCGGCTGGTGTTCGCCGGGGAGGTGGTCCTGGTGCTCGCCATCCTGGCCACCTCCCGGTGGATCCGCGAGGCCCGGGCGGAGGGCGCCCGGCCGAAGCTGGACTACCTGGGCGCCGTGCTGTCCGTGTCCGGGCTGGCCCTGGTCGTGCTGGGCGTGCTGCAGAGCAGCAACTGGGGCTGGGTGCAGCCGCGCAACTCGCCCTTCACCATCGCCGGGTTCTCGCTCACCCTCTACGTGATCGGCGCGGGCCTCCTGCTGCTCGGGGTGCTGGCCAGCTGGGAGCGGCACCGGGAAGCATCCGGGCGCGATCCGCTGATCCCGCCGCGGCTGTTCCGGATACCACCGCTGCGCTCGGGGCTGTCCGTGCTGGCCGTGCAGAACATGATCCTGCTCGGGCTGTTCTTCACCATCCCGCTCTACCTGCAGATCGTGCAGGGCCTGGATGCGTTCCAGACCGGCCTGCGGCTGCTGCCCGTCTCGGTGACCATGCTGGTGTCCGCGCTGAGCGGCCCGCTGCTCGGCCGGCACGCCAGCCCCCGGACGATCGTGCGGATCGGCCTCGCGGTGCTGGTGGTGGCCAGCGTGTGGCTGCTGCTGGCCATCAAGCCGGTCCTCGATGACCTGTCCTTCGCGCTGGCCATGGCCCTGCTCGGGCTGGGCATGGGGCTACTCGCCTCGCAGCTGGGCAACGTGGTGCAGTCGAGCGTGGGCGACGCCGACCGCAGCGAGGTGGGCGGCCTGCAGAATACCGCGCAGCAACTCGGCTCCTCGCTGGGCACCGCGCTGATCGGGTCCATCCTGATCGGCGCGCTGGCGGCCTCGTTCACCACCAAGATCGCGGACAACCCGAAGGTGTCCTCGGCGGTGAGCACGCAGGTCGGCACCCAGCTGGAGTCCGGGGTCGAGTTCGTCCCGGCCAGCCAGGTGCGCGCGGGGCTGGACAAGGCGGGAGTCCCCGCGGCCGAGGCCGACGCCGTGGTGACCGCCTACACCGAGGCCGAGCTGGCCGGGCTCAAGGCGGGGATCCTGGTCTGCTGCGCGATCGCGCTGGGCAGCTTCTGGCTGACCCGCCGGCTGCCGTCTGACCGGCTGGGCGCACCGCCCGCGGCTCCCGCGGCCTCCGGGGCGGGCCGCCCCGCCCCGGCCGCCGGGGCTCCAGACGCCAGCGCCCCGGCCGGCACCACGTAACCCCGCTGCCATTCCGTTAGCGCCGTGCTTTTTTACCTCCTTAATCGGGGTAAAAGCACGGCGCTAACGGATCGGGCTGGGCCGTCGGTCAGCTGGCGGCTGCCTGCTTGCCGTGCAGGGCGTCCTGCAGCTCGGTCTCGCCCTGCTTGGAGAGCGAAGACTTCAGCACCGTGCCGCCGTACTGGCTGAGCGCCTCCACGGCCTTGTCCGGGGTCACCTTCTCCACCATCAGGAACAGCGCGGAGGTGCCCGGCTTGAGCATCCCGCGGACCTGGTCCTGGAACTCCCGGTCGATGCCCGACTTGGTGATCTTGCCCATCAGGGCGCCCATGCCCGCCCCGATGGCCAGCCCGAAGAACGGGATGAAGAACAGCAGGCCGAACAGCAGGCCCCAGAACATGCCCCAGGTCGCCCCGGCGCCTACCGGGCTGTGGCTGGTGTGCACATGGAACTTGCCCTCTTTGTCACGGACGATGGCCGCGATCGCGTCGGGCTCGATGATGAGGTCCTTGGCGAGCCGGTGCGCCTCAGCGGCGGCGAGCTCGGCCGTCTGCTCGTCCGGGTAGCCAATGGCGATCAAGTCAGACATGGTGTCCTTCCCTTTGCGGTGGTTCTGGCCGGTCACAGTCCACCGCCGGGCCCGGCCGGGCCGCCCCACCCTTGGCGGGTGAAGAGGCGCTGGCCGGAGGGCTCCGGCGGGCCGCCTCCCGGGCTAAAGGCGCGATGACCTCAGCCTCGGTCTCCAGGGCGGCCTTGACCCGGCCCATGACCAGGCCGGGGCCGGGCAGGGCCGCGTAGGTGGCCAGCACGGCGCTGCGGAAGCTGGGGTGCACGGCGTCCCGGCCGATGTGCTGGGTGACGCCCTCGTCGGCCAGGCACACCGCCGCGGCGCGGGCGCTGGCCGCCAGCCGCAGCCGGGTGCCCAGGGCGGCCAGCCGCTCGTGCAGGGTCAGGATCGCCACGCAGGCCCGCGGTTCGATGGCGGTGGCCGCGCCCAGGTCCAGCACCACCGTGCCGACCGGGCAGCCGCAGCTCAGCACCCGGCGCAAGATCGCGTCCGCCACGCCGCCGTCCTGGAGGCGCTCCGGTGAGCTGGTGACGCCCAGGCAGGTGACCGGTCCCGGCGACCGTCCCGCGGGGCGGCCCACCTCGGCGGCCGGGGCCGCCGAACGGGCCGAGCGGGCTGAGCGTAGTCCCAGGCTGCGGGCGGCCGACTCGGGCGCCAGCAACGGCATGAAATGCGGACGGCTCATGACAGCGGGCCTCCCCGACCGGCGTGACTAGCAGCGGCGGCCGCCTGCCCGGGGTCGCCGGGCGGGCTCGGGGTAGCCGGGGAATAGCGTCATCGCTGCGCGGCGGGGGCGCATCACCCGGACCGGGCGAACCGGCCCGAACTGGCCTGGACTGGCTGCCAGTGCAGCTAGCGGGCCGCCAGGCGGCCGGGCTCCCGCGACCGGCCGGACCGGCTCAGCGCCCGGGCCGCGGCGATCAGGCCCAGGTGCGCGGCGGCCAGCGGGTAGTTACCCGCGAAGCGCCGCCGCAGCGGGTCGTACCCCTCGGCCAGCAGCCCGACGTCGTTGCGCAGCTCCAGCAGACGGGTGAACACGGCCCGGGCCCGGGCCGCCTCGCCGGCCGCCGCGAGCATCTCGGCCAGCCAGAAAGTGGCGGGCAGGTACCCGGCCTCCCCGGTCGGGAGGCCGTCGGCGTCGGCGGCCCGGTCGGTCCGGTAGCGGAGCAGCACGCCACTGTCGTCGAGGTCGCGGCAGACCGCCTCGGCGGTGCCGGCCACCCGGGGGTCGGCGGCGGGCAGGAAGCCGAGCAGCGGCAGCCGGAGCAGGCTGGCGTCGGTCAGCGGGCAGCCGTAGCGCTGGGTGAACGTGTTGCGCCCCCGGTCGTAACCGCGGGCCAGCACGTCGGCGCGCACCGCGGCGCGGAGCCGGTGCCAGCCCTTGACCGGCCGCCGTTCCCCGTACTGCCTGGCCAGCGTGACGGCCGCGTCGGCGGCCGCCCAGATGAGCACCTTGGTGTGCACGAACTGCCGGTGCGGCCCGCGCATCTCCCAGATGCCCGGGTCCGGTTGCGCCCAGCGGTCCTGCAGGAAACCCAGGACAGCGTCCGGGCCGGGTGGCAGCTCGGGGACCGGCAGGCCTGCCCGGCGGGCCGCCAGCCGGGCCCGCAGCAGGTAGCCGGAGGTAGCGGGCAGGACCAGGCCCGCCGAGGCGTTGCCGATCCGCACCGGCTGGGCGCCGTCATAGCCCGGCAGCCAGTCCGCATCCAGCTCAGGGATCCGCCGCTCGCCGGCCACCCGGTACACCGGCTGCACCTGCGTGACCGGGCCGGCCGCGACGCGGTCCAGCCAGTCCGCGAGCTGGGCCGCCTCCGGGCGCGCCCCGGCGGCGGCGAACGCCTCCAGGGCCGCGGCGCCATCGCGGACCCAGCAGTACCGGTAGTCCCAGTTGCGGACGCCCGACGGCTGCTGGGGCAGCGACATCGTCGGCGCGGCGAGCAGGCCGCCGGTGGGCGCGTAGCTGAGCGCCTTGAGGGTGATCAGCGACCGGGCCACCGCGTCCCGCCACTCTCCGTCACAATCCAGCCCGGCCGCCCAGTCCCGCCACCAGCCGGCCGCCTGCCCGGTCAGCGCGGCCGTGGCCGGCGGCGGTGGCGGCGGCTGGTTGGGCCGGCGCCAGACCAGGGCCACCGGCACCTGGTCACCGGCCGCCACCGGGAAGCACGCGGACAGGCTGCCCTCACCAGCCCGCAGCTCGAGCGGGCTGAACACCCAGAGTGCGTGGGCGCCCGCGGTCAGGCTCGGGACGCCCTGCGCCCGCACCCGGGGCACGGTCTGCCCGTACTCGAACCGGGGCGCGAGCGTCATCCGCATGTCCACCCGGCCGCTCAGGCCCTGGACCAGCCGGAGCAGCACTGGGTCACCGCGGCGGGGCGGCATGCAGTCGGTCAGCCGGACCGTGCCGGTGGCTGTGCTGAACTCGGTTTCCAGCACCAGGGTGTCCGGCCGGTAGCGCCGCCGCACCTGGCTGACCTGGCCATCCGGGGCGATCTGCCAGTGCCCGTGGCGCTCGTCCCCGAGCAGCGCGGCGAAGCAGGCCTCCGAGTCGAACCGGGGCAGGCAGAGCCAGTCGATGGAACCGGCGCGGCTCACCAGGGCGGCCGAATGCAGGTCCCCGATGAGGGCGTACTCCTCGATCGGTCGGGACATACCCAGCCCTCCGCTGCCCGTGGGGGGATACGGGACGGGGGCTCTGGCCAAGGCTGCCGGGCAGGATACAGTTCGTCGTCATCCCCGCTGGGTGATGCCCTGGGCCGCGCAGCGGCTCACAGTGATCCGATGACGCAGCCACGGACCAGGTCATCGGCCAGCACCAAAGCGCCCGCCGCGAGCACCGCCGCCGCGAAGCCGGGCAGCGCGGCCAGCAGCACGGCCAAACGGGGCACTACCGCAGCCCGCGCCGGCACGGCCGCGCGGACCGCGGCGGCACGTACCAGCACGGCGAAGCAGGCCAGCACGGCGAAGCCCGCCAGCACGGCGAAGCCCGCCAGCACGGCGAAGCCCGCCAGCACGGCGAAGCCCGCCAGCAGGCGAGCGCCAGCGCGGCGGCCCGCAGCAGTGCGGCGAAACCCGCCAGCAGCGCGGCGGCCCGGAGCAGCGCGGCGAAACGCCCTAGCACGGCGGCCTCCGCCAGCGCGGCGAAACGCCCCAGCACCCGTACCGCCGGCACCACCCGGGCGGCAGGCAGCACCCGGGCCGCGGGCGGTACCCGGGGCGGCGGTACCGGGAACGGCTCCGCGGCGAATGGCGCCGTGCTGGACACCCGGCTGCCCGCCGGTGCGCCGGACGCGCTGCGCCGCACGGTGCTGCTCCCGCGCAGCGCGGCCACCGGCCTGGAGAGCAGCCACACCAGGCTGACCCCGGCCGAGCGGCAGGTGCGCGGCAAGGCCGCCCGGGCCGAAGTGCCGCGGGAGAGTCACGGGGGCTGGCAGCGAGCCGGCCCGGCCCGACCCGGTGGCGCTGCTGGAGTCCCAGGCCGCCTCCCGCCTGCCGGACCTGGTGCCGGTCCGGTACGGCCGGATGATGGAATCCCCGTTCACCTACTACCGCGGCGCGGCGCTTCCGATGGCCAGCGACCTGGCCACCACGCCGTCCTGCGGGCTTATCGTCCAGGCCTGCGGGGACGCCCACCTGTCCAACTTCGGGCTGTTCGCCTCCCCGGAGCGCAATCTGGTCTTCGACGTCAACGACTTCGACGAGACCCTGCCCGGGCCGTGGGAGTGGGACGTGAAACGCCTCGCGGCCAGCCTGGAGGTGGCCGCGCGGGAGAACGGCTTCATCGAGAAGGACCGCCGGAAGATCGTGCTGGCCACGGTGGCCCGGTACCGGATGGCCATGCGCGCCTTCGCCAAGCTGGGCAACCTGGACGTCTGGTACACCCAGGTGGACATCGAGGCACTGCGCCAGCAGGCCGCCGGGCGGCTGCAGGCACGCCAGCGCAAGGCGGTCGACAAGGGCGTGGCCAAGGCGCGCACCCGGGACAGCATGCAGGAACTGCGCAAGCTGACCCGGATGGAGGACGGCCGCCCGCACATCGTCCCCGACCCGCCGGTCATCATCCCGGTCCGGGACCTGCTCGGCGGCCAGTTCGACGGGATCGACTTCGAGGCCCAGCTGCGCGAGCTGGTCGGCAAGTACCGGCGCACGCTGCAGCCGGACCGGCGGGTGCTGCTGGAGCAGTTCGAGTTCACCGACATGGCCCGCAAGGTGGTCGGGGTGGGCAGCGTCGGGACCCGCTGCTGGATCATCCTGATGCTCGGCCGGGACGACAGCGACCCGCTGTTCCTCCAGGTCAAGGAGGCGGAGGAGTCGGTGCTGTGTGCGTACGCGGGCACCAGCAAGTACGGCAACCAGGGCGAGCGGGTGGTGAACGGGCAGCGGCTGATGCAGGCGTCCAGCGACATCTTCCTCGGCTGGCAGCGGGCCAGCGGGATAGACGGCGTGAGCCGTGACTTCTACGTCCGGCAGTTGCGGGACTGGAAGTTCTCGATTGACATCGCCAGCATGATCCCGCGCGGCCTGCGGCTGTACGGCGAGCTGTGCGGGTTCACCCTGGCCCGGGCGCACGCCCGGTCGGGCGACGAGATCGCCATCGCCGCCTACCTCGGCGGCTCCGACGTGTTCGACCAGGCCATCGCCGACTTCGCCGCCGCCTACGCGGACCAGAACGAGCGGGACTACAACGCCTTCACCTCGGCCATCGCCTCGGACCGGCTGCACGCCGAACGCGGCGTCTGACCTGGGGTGCTGCACGTCCGGGCGGTCGTCCCGCCGGAGGAGACCGCCCGCGTGATGGCCGCCCTGGCCGCGGATCCCGGTGTGCACAACCTGCTGCTGCTGCGGGGGGCAGCCCAGCACCCCACGGGTGACGCCGTGCAGTTCGACGTGCAGAACCGTTCGGCCAACCCGGTGCTCCGCCAGCTGCGCGGGCTGCCGGAGGGCGGCCGCGGCTCGGTCACGGTGGAGGAGGGCAGTGTTGCCCTGGATGGCCCGGCCACGCCGGTGGCCGAGCGCCGGCGGGCACGCCGGGAGCGGGTACCCGTGTGGGCGGTGGTGGAGGGCACCATCCGGGCCAATGCCAGCTACCCGCCGAGCTTCTACGTCCTGCTGGTCGCCGCCGCGCTGATCGGCGCCGTGGGCATCCTGACCAACTCGCAGATCCTGGTGGTCGGGGCCATGGTGGTCGGCCCGGAGTACTTCGCCATCATCGCCGCGGCGCTCGGGCTGTCCCAGGCGGGCGGCCGTAGCCGCGACTGGACCAGCGTCCGGGTGGCGCTGCGCGCGCTGCTGGCCGGGTTCGGCGTGGCCATCGTGGTGACGTTCTGCTTCGGCCTGGCGGTGCGGGCGGCCGGGGAGGTGCCGGCCGCGTTCCGGCACGGGGTGCGCCCGGTCGCCGAGCTGATCAACTCGCCGAACATCTTCTCCGTCATCGTGGCCGTGCTGGCCGGCATCGTCGGGGTGGTCTCGCTCACCGAGTCCCGGGCGAACGCGCTGATCGGCGTGTTCATCTCGATCACCACGATCCCGGCCGCGGCGTCGGCCGGGCTGTCAGTCGCCTTCGCCAGCTGGCATGACGCGGCCGGCTCGCTGCTCCAGCTGGTGCTGAACGTGGTGCTGCTGATCGCGGTGGGCGCGGCCGGGCTGAGCCTGCAGCGGGCCATCTGGCGCCGCCTGGCCGGCCCGGACGGCGGCCTGACGGCCGGCCAGGCGGCGGGCCATGCCCCCCGCCCCGGCCTGGGGCAGTAACCGGAGGCCAGGCCCCCGGCCCCGGCCCCGTAGAGGATCGCGATCGGGTTGACCGGGGAGCCGGTCCCGGCGGCCAGCCGCAGCGGCGCGATGACGCACAGGAACGACCAGCGGCTCTCCTGCTCGCACACCGGGACCAGGTCCTCGAACTGCAGGTAGTCCAGCAGGTGCACGCCGAGGGCATTGATGGCCAGCACATGCACCGGGAACTCCGTCTCGACGGTGTCGCTGCCCGCGGTATCGCTGTTGCTGTCGCTGCCCAGCACGGCGACCTGCCGGTCCGCGACGAACTGCATGGCGGCCGGGTGCAGCCCGGCCCGGGCGCTGGCCGCGTCCCACGGGCCCAGCTCCTCGCGGCGCCGCCGGTGCCCGACCCGGACGAACAGCAGGTCGCCGCGGCCCACCCGGACGCCCTGGGCCTGCTCGGCCGCGACCAGGTCGTCGGCGCTCACGTGCTCTCCCGGCTCCAGCCAGGGCACCCCGCGCAGCCGCGGGATGTCCAGCAGCACGCCGCGCCCGGCGATGCCGGCGGCGACGGTGTCGATGGACAGCTCCACGGCGCCCTGCGGCGTGACCGAGCCGGCGGGCACCCCGTTGTACAGGTGGCCGTCGTACATGACGTGGCACAGCGCGTCCAGGTGGCTGTCCACGTTGCCGTGCACGTTCATTTCCACCCGGTCCGTGGCGAAGGACAGCCCGGCCGCGGGTGCCTGGTCGGCGGTCCCGGTCATCGGGTGCCGGGCCGGGTGCGGGTTGTCCGCGGTGTGCTGCGACTCCACGGGTGCGGCCAGGCTCACGGTGCGGCCCAGCGTGACCCCGGCGGCGGCCGCGCGGACCTGGTCCGGGCCGAGGTAGTTCAGCGCGCCGCGCCGGTCGTGCGGCGGCCACGCGACGCTGCCGCGCAGCTGGTCATACAGCTCCCGGAAGCTGGCGTCGGTCATGACCGCGGTAGACCTTGACTGCATCACGACTCCCCTAGGATGAGACTCGATGGCTCAGCAGCGGCTGGTAGCGGTCAGCTACCCGGCAGATGGCGAAATCACCGCGATCATCAACGACGTGCTCCGCGACACCGCCGACGTCCGCGTCCTGGACGGCCTGGACAAGTCCGGGCGGCGCGCGGCGCTCGGCGAGTCGGACGCGCTGATCAGCCTGCACCTGGCCGGCGAGGTGCCCGGCGGGGCGCTGGCCCAGGCCCCCCGGCTGGGCCTGATCCAGATGCTGTCGGCCGGGCTGGACGGGTTGGACTTCAGCATGCCATCCCGCCGGAGGTGCTGGTCGCCGGGAACGTCGGCGCCTACGCGGAGCCGATCGCCGAGCACGTGCTGGCCATGACGCTGAGCCTGGCCAAGCACCTGGGGGTGCAGCACGCCAAGCTGGCCCACGGCGAGTTCGACCGGCAGGCCACGTCGGCCATGCTGCGCGGGGCGGTCTGCGGCATCCTCGGGTTCGGCGGGATCGGCCAGGCGGTCGCCCAGCTGATGCGCGCGTTCGGCGCGCGGATCCACGCGGTGAACACCTCCGGCCGCACCAGCGAGCCGGTCGACTGGGTCGGCACGCTGGGCCAGCTGGACGAGCTCCTGGCCGTGACGGACGTGCTGGTCATCGCCATCCCGCTGACCGCGGCCACCCGCGGCCTGATCGGCCCGCGGGAACTGGGCCTGATGAAGCCGTCGGCCACCCTGGTGAACGTGGCCCGCGGCGCGATCGTGGACGAGCGGGCCCTTTACCGGCACCTCCGGGCCAACGCCGGGTTCTCCGCGGCCATCGACGCATGGTGGGCCGAGCCGCGGGGCCGCGCCCGGTTCCGGACCGGCTACCCGTTCTTCAAGCTGCCCAACTTGCTGGGCTCGCCGCACAACAGCGGCAACGTGCCCGGGATCATGGCCGTGGCGGCCCGCCGCGCCGCGGAGAACACCGGCCGCTTCCTGCGCGGCGAGCACGTGTCCGGGATCGCCCGCCGGGCCGATTACGCCGGCCTCCGCTGACCGGCCGGCGCCGCATCCCCGCCCGGCCGCTCCCCGCCGCGCCGGGCCCGGCGCCCGCCGGGCCCCCGCCCACGGCGTACACGTCACGCACCGCGCCGATCTCGTGCGTGGTGAACGTCCGCTCCCGGCGCAGGTCCCGGGTGAACGCGAACCACCAGGACAGCAGCGCGCCGAACCGGTTGCGGAATCCGGTCATGAACCCGATGTGGATGAACAGCCACACCCACCACCCGGCGAAGCCGCCCAGCTTCAGCCGCCCGGCGGACACCACCGCCGAGCCGCGGGAGATGTAGGCCGCGGAACCGAGGTCCCGGTACCGGAACGCCGCGCCGCGGGGCGCCGGCCGCCTCATGGCGGATCCGGCGGGCCGCGTACAGCCCGGTCTGCATGGCCACCTCGGCCACGCCGGGCAGCCCGTCCAGGCTCATCGCATCCCCGGCCACCATGATCTCCGGATGGTCCGGGATGGACAGGTCCGGGCCGACCAGGATCCGCCCGGCCCGGTCCCGGCTCGCCCCGGTGGCCGCGGCGACCGCCTCGCACACCGGCGCGGCCTCCACGCCGGCCGTCCACAGCACGGTACCCACCGTATGCCGGGTCACCGTGCCGTCCGCGCCGCGCACCTCCACCCCGTCCAGGTCCACCTTGGTCACGATGGAGTGCATGTGCTGCTCGACGCCGAGCCGGCGCAGCGCCGCGGCCGCCTTGCCCGACAGCTCCGGGCCGAACGAGGCCAGCGGCGCGCTGCCCCCGTCCAGCAGCAGCACCCGGGCGTCCGCCGGGGTGATGTGCCGGTACTCGGCGCGCAGCGTCTTGGTGGCCAGCTCGCGGATCTGGCCGGCCAGTTCCACCCCGGTCGGCCCCGCCCCGACCAGGGCGAAGGTGAGCCAGCGGGCCCGCTCCTCGTGGGTCGGCGCGGTCTCCGCCATCTCGAACGCGCCGAACACCCGGCGCCGGATGGTCAGCGCGTCCGCGATCGTCTTCATCCCGGGGGCGACCAGGGCGAACTCGTCGTGGCCGAAGTAGGACTGGCGCACCCCGGCCGCCACGATCAGGTAGTCATAGCCGAACTCCATCGGCCCGCCGAGCGGCCGCCGCGCCTGCACCCGCCGCGCCGCCGGGTCGATGCCGGTCACCTCGGCCAGCACGCACTCCACGTTGTGGTGCCGCTTCAGCACCTCGCGCAGCGGGGCGGCGATCTTCCCCTCGGACAGGATGCCGGTGGCGCACTGGTAGAGCAGCGGCTGGAACAGATGGTGCTCGGCCCGGTCGATGAGGGTGACCTGAACCGGGGCCCGGCGCAGGGCCCGGGCGGCGAACAGCCCGGCGAACCCGCCCCCGACGATCACCACACGGCGCCGTGCCTGCCCCTGTGCCCGCTGCTCCATGGTTCCCCCGTGACTCACTCCGGCCGGCCGCGGGGCCGCCCGCGCGGGCCGATGGCCGGCCGGTCTCACCCGGCCGGGTCCAGCCACACGTCCCGGCTGGGCAGCAGCCGGTCCGCCTCCTTCGGCCCCCAGGTCGCCTTGGCGTAGGGGTGCACCGGGACGACATCGCCGAGCACCGGGTCCACCACCCGCCAGGCCGCCTCCACCGTGTCCTGCCGGGCGAACAGCCAGCGGTCCCCGTCCAGGGCCGCCCCGATCAGCCGGTCGTAGGGCCGCATGTCCTCGCCGGGCCGCTGCGCGAACATCAGCTCCTCGGTTTCCGGCTCCCAGCCCGCGCCGGGCTTCTTGCCCGCCAGCGAGACCCCGACCGCGGTCTCCGGCCACACCCGGAACCGCAGCGTGTTGTTGTCCGGCAGCGGGTTCAGGCCGAAGATGTCGTAGGGCGCCCGCTGGAACCGGACGGTGACCTCGGTCGCGGTGACCGGCAGGCACTTGCCCGCCCGGATCAGCACGGGCACCCCGGACCAGCGCCACGACTCGATGGCCAGCCGCACCGCCACGAACGTCTCCACGTCCGAGTGCGGGTCCACCCCGTCCACGTCGTGGTAGCCCTCGTACTGGCCGCGGACCACGTCCTCCGGCTCCAGGGGCTTGATCGCCGCGATCAGCCGGGACTTGGAGTCGCGCCAGGACCCGAGCCCGTTGCCGTCGGGCGGGTCGGCCATCACGGTGGCCAGCACCTGCAGCATGTGGTTCTGCAGCACGTCCCGGATCGCCCCGGTCCGGTCGTAGAACCGGCCCCGGTCGGAGACGTCGAACGCCTCCGCCATGGTGATCTGGACGCTCTCCACATAGTTGCGGTTCAGCAGCGGCTCGATGACCGAGTTGGCGAACCGGACGAACAGCAGGTTCTCCACCGGGTCCAGGCCGAGCCAGTGGTCCACCCGGTAGATCGCGTCCTCCGGGAAGAACTGGTGCATGAGCGCGTCGAGCTTGACCGCGCTGTCCAGGTCGGTGCCGAACGGCTTCTCCACCATGATCCGGTTGCCCTTGGCCCGGCCCGCCGTGGCGATGCCCTGGGCGATCCGGCCGAACAGGACCGGCGGCACCTCGAGGTAGAACAGGATATTCCGGCCGTCGCCGACCGCGTCCGACATGGCGTGGTACGTGGCGTCCTCGCCGAGGTCGCCGTCCACGTAGCGGAGCAGGCCGAGCATCTTGGCCGCGGCCGGGCTGCCCGGGTCCATGTTGTTCAGCTTGAGCGAGGCGACCGCGTAGTCGCGGAACTGATCGAGCCCCCAGCCGTTCTTGGCCACCCCGATCACCGGCACGTCGAGCACCCCGCGGTCCACCAGCCCGACCAGGGCCGGGAAGGTTTCCAGCTTGGCGAGGTCCCCTGTGGCGCCGAAAATCACCAGTGCGTCAACCTGGTCTGCTGCCATCTGAGCTCCTTTAGCTCCGGTCCGGCCATCTGAGCGCAGGCCCGCTCCGCGGTCATCGCCTCACGCGGGTGATTGCGGACCGCGGTCACCCTACTGCACGGTTTTCCCGCCATCCGGGGCCGGCTGACCAGGCCCCGGCGCCTGGCCCGGCGCCGGCTCCTTCGGCCCGCTGCCGAGCAGCCGGGGCGGCTGGAAGTCGCCCGGGCTGATCCGCTGCCGGAACACGTAGTACGTCCAGGCCTGGTAGAGCAGCACCACCGGCAGGAAGATGACCACCACGATCGTCATCACCTTCAGCGTGTACGAGCCGGACGCGGTGTTGCTGATGGTCAGGCTGTAGGCCGGGTTCGTGCTGGACACCATCACCCTGGGATACAGCTCGGTGAACAGGGACAGCACGGTGAGGGCCATGGCGACGGTGGTCGCCGCGAACGCCCAGCCCACCGAGCGCTCGGTGGCCAGCCAGGCCGCCGCGAACACGGCCAGCACGGCGGCGATCTCCACCGGGTTGGGCAGCACGCCCTTGCCCGAGTTGACATGCGTCCAGATGGCGAAGCCGAGCACCAGCAGCCCGGTCACCGGGGCGGCCCGGCGGGCCAGCGTGGTGGCCCGGTCCCGGAGACCGCCCTCCGTCTTGAGGCCCAGGAACGTGCTGCCGTGCAGCACGCACAGCGCGACCAGGGTGACCCCGGTGTACAGCCCGTACGGCTGGAGCAGGTCCCAGAAACTCCCGGTGTACTCCTGGGACTTGTCAATCGGCAGCCCGTGCAGCAGGTCGCCGAGCGCCACCCCGATCAGCAGCGGCGCGACCAGGCTGCCCCCGGTCATCAGGCCGTCCCAGCTGCGCCGCCACCGTGCGCTGGCCACCTTGCCGCGGTACTCGAAGGAGATGCCACGGACGATGAGCGCCAGCAGCAGCACCACCAGGGCCAGGTAGAACGCCGAGAACATGGTCGCGTACCAGCCAGGGAAGGCGGCGAACATGGCCGCGCCGGCCACGATCAGCCACACCTCGTTGCCGTCCCATAGCGGCCCGATCGTGTTCACCGTGGCCCGACGCCCGGCCTCGTCCCGGCCGAGGATCCCGTGCAGCATGCCGACGCCGAAGTCGAAGCCCTCGAGCACGAAGAAGCCGGTCCACAGCACCGCGATGACGATGAACCAGAACTGGGTCAGTGACATCGCCGCTCTCCTAGTACCGCACCGCGGGCACCGGCACGTCCGCCGCGTCCGCGCCATCCGCCGGGGCGGGTACGGACTCCAGGTCCCGGCGCGCGTAGCGCACCATCAGCACCAGGTCCACGACGGCGAGGGCCAGATACAGCAGGACGAAGATGACCAGGCTGATGACGATGCTGGAGAAACCGACCGACGGGGACACCCCGTTCTTGGTGAGCATCAGGCCCTGCACGATCCACGGCTGCCGCCCGCTCTCGGTCAGGAACCAGCCCGCGGTGTTCATCAGGAATGGGGTGATCGCCGCCCAGGTGGCGATCACCAGGAACCATTTCGCGGTGGCCAGCGTCTTGCGGCGGACCAGCCACAGCCCCCACAGCCCGAGCAGGAAGACCAGGCCCGCGATATAGGCCATCACCCGCATCGACCAGTACTGGATGAACACGTTCGGCACGTAATTACCCGGCCCGTACCGCTGGCTGTACTGCTGCTGGAGCGGGGTGAGGCCGACCACCTTGCCGTTCCACGAGTTAGTGGCCAGCAGCGACAGCAGGTGCGGGATCTGGATGATCTGCGTCGGGGTGTGGTCGTCGTTGCCGCCGCCGATCTGGAACAGCGAGAACGAGCACGGCTGGCAGGTGGTCCACTGCGCCTCGGCTGCGGCGATCTTCATCGGCTGGTAGGTGGATTCCACCACGCCGAGCTCGCTGCCGATGAACATGGCCAGGATGATCGCCGGGACCAGCACGGCCAGGGACAGCCCGGCCGACCGGGTGAACGTCTCAGGGTGGCGGCCGTGGCGGAGCTGCCAGGCCGACACCGCGAGCATGATCAAGGTCCCGGTGACCAGCGAGGCCAGCAGCACATGCGCGTAACCCCAGAGGAATACCGGATTGGTCAGCACCGCCCAGATGTCGTTCAGCTGTGGCTTGCCGTGCACCATGACGTAGCCGACCGGGTGCTGCATCCAGGAATTGGCGGCCATGATGAACGCCGCGGACAGCACCGTGCCCAGCGAGACCAGCCAGATGGTCAGCAGGTGCACCCGCCGAGACAGCTTGTCCCAGCCGAACAGCCAGAGCCCGAGGAAGGTGGATTCCAGGAAGAAGGCGAGCAGGCCCTCCATGGCCAGCGGCGCGCCGAAGATGTTGCCGACCAGCCGCGAGTAGTCCGACCAGTTCATCCCGAACTGGAACTCCTGGACTATGCCGGTCACCACGCCAACCGCGATATTGATCACGAGAAGGGTGCCGAAAAATCTCGTCAGCTGCAGATATTCGGGCTGCTTGTTGCGGTACCAGGCGGTCTGCAGCAACGCGGTGAGAAAGGCCAGCCCGATCGTCACCGGGACGAAGAAGAAGTGGTTGACGGTAACGAACCCGAACTGCCAGCGTGCCAGGTCCACCGTGCTCATGGATTCCCCCGGTCCAGCTCACGCGAGGTCGGGCGCGGTCAGGAGGGCGACACGTGCTCCCGCTGGCCGTTGCGCCACGCGGTCGCCCCGGCCATGGTGGCCGACTTGGCCCGCTCCCAGTGGTGCCGGGCCATTTCGCTGGGCGGCACCTCCTGCCTGGCCGACCATTCGCGCAGCGCCATGGCCAGCGCGGATCCGCTGACCACGACGCCGGCCAGGCCGAGCAGGCCGCCCAGCCCCATCAGCGCGCCGCCCACGAGGAGCGGCCTGGTGTTCAGCCGGAACGACGCGTCCGGCTGCCCGCTACTGGCCTCAGCGGCCGCGTTGCTGGTCATCATGGCGTCACCATCGCCTCGGCCGCCGCGGGTGGCATCATCCTCGCGGGGTGATTGGCTTCTTAACGGCCCCGCTGAGCCCGGCGCGGCGGTACCCGCGCGCCGGGGGCGGGCATAGTGGGGGCGTGACCGAACGCTATGACGTAATCATTATTGGCACCGGTGCGGGCGGCGGCACCCTCGCGCACACGCTGGCGGGCACCGGGAAGCGCATCCTGCTGCTGGAGCGCGGCGACTTCCTGCCCCGTGAGACAGACAACTGGCAGCCCGGCCCGGTATTCGTGGACGGCCGCTACATCAGCAAGGACACCTGGTACGACTCAGGCGGCACGCCATTCCAGCCGCAGGTGCACTACTACGTCGGCGGGGCCACCAAGATGTACGGGGCCGCGCTGTACCGGCTGCGCCCGGCCGACTTCGGCGAGATCAAGCACGTGGACGGCGTCTCCCCGGCCTGGCCGCTCAGCTACGACGAGTTCGAGCCCTGGTACACCCGGGCCGAGTGGCTCTACCAGGTGCACGGCGCGCACGGCGAGGACCCCACCGAGGGGCACTGGTCGAAGCAGTACCCGTGGCCGGCCGTGTCGCACGAGCCGCGGATCCAGCAGCTCGCCAACGACCTGCAGTCCGGCGGCTACCACCCGTTCCACGCGCCGTGCGGCATCCTGCTCGACGAGGCGCGCCGCCCGGCCAGCGACTGCATCCGGTGCGCCTGGTGCGACGGGTACCCGTGCCTCGTGCACGCCAAGTCCGACGCCGAGGTCATCGCGGTCCGCCCGGTCATGGACCTGCCCAACGTGACGCTGCTGACCGGCGCCGAGGTTCTCAGCCTGGAGACGGGCTCCGGCGGCCGGGTGGTCACCGGCGTGGTGGTGTCCCGGGGCGGCCAGCGCGAGGTCTACCAGGGCGACATCGTCGCGCTGTCGGCCGGCGCCAGCAACAGCGCCAAGATCCTGCTCCGCTCGGCCGGTGACGAGCACCCCGGTGGCCTGGCCAACTCCTCCGGCCAGGTGGGGCGGAACTACATGTTCCACAACAGCCTGGCCATGGTGGCGCTGGGCAAGGAGCGCAACGACACCGTCTACCAGAAGACGCTGTCGGTCAACGACTTCTACGCCGCCGGCGACGGCCGGGAGTACCCGCTCGGCAACATCCAGATGCTGGGCAAGTCGAACGCCGAGGCGATGAAGGGCGAGGAGCCCAAGCTGACCAAGCTGGCCCCGCACTGGAGCCTGGAAGAGGTGGCGGCGCACGCGGTGGACCTCTGGCTGACCACCGAGGACCTGCCGAAGCCGGAGAACCGGGTGACGGTGGATGCCGGCGGCGCGGTGCACCTGTCCTATACGCCGACCAACCGGTCCGAGCTGGGCGACCTCTACAAGGAGGTCCGGACCATGCTGAACCACGTCGGCATGGCCGCGCACCACGTGCTGGACCGCAACTACTACATGAAGATGGACGTGCCCATCGCCGGCGTGGCCCACCAGGCCGGGACCTGCCGGTTCGGCACCGACCCGGCCAGCTCCGTGCTCGACGTGAACTGCAAGGCGCACGACGTGGACAACCTGTACGTGGTGGACACCAGCTTCTTCCCGAGCATCGGCGCGGTGAACCCGGCGCTGACCGCGATGGCCAACGCCATCCGCGTCGGCGAGCACCTGGCCCAGAGGCTGGGGTAATAGCCCGCGGGGGGTGACGACGGGCCGGACGTCCGGCGGCAGCGTGGGCGGCATGAAGGCTGGGCGAGTGGGTGCCGCTCTGGCCGTGGCCGCCGTGATGGCCGCGGGATGTTCGTCGTCGGGGGGCGGTTCCGCCAGTAGTGCGTCACCGGCCGCGTCGGCGACCGCGTCGGCGGCCATCTGCGCCGACGTCGCGGCGGTACGGGCGTCGGTGAGCAAGCTGGGGCACGTCGCCGCCAGCCCGGACGCGCTGGCCAAGCTGAAGACCGATGTGACGGATATCAAGGAAAGCCTGGCCTCGCTCCGCACCGCGGCCGGCACCCAATGGGAAACGCAGATCAGCGACTTGAATCGAGGCCCTGGCCAGCCTGCAGAAGACGCTGGCCAGCCTGGGCAGCCAGCCCAGCCCGGCCGCGGCGGCGAAGGCCGTGTCCGCCGACCTGGCCCGCGTGACCACCGCGGCCAGCGAGCTGCTGCGTACCGCCAGCATCCGCTGCCCGTCCGCCTCGGCCGCCCCCTCCGCATGAGCCCGGGGCCCGGCCGTGTCCATCCGAGGAGAAACGAGCATGGCGCGCTACCCGAACATCAGTGATCACGGGCTGATCGGTGACCTGCAGACGGCCGCCCTGGTCACCACGGACGGGACGGTGGACTGGTTCTGCTGCCCGCGGTTCGACTCGCCCAGCGTCTTCGGGTCGCTGCTGGACGCGGACAAGGGCGGTTACTTCCGGATCGCGCCGGACCGGGCCGACTACGTCTCCCGGCAGCTGTACTTCCCGGACACCGCCATCCTGATCACCCGGTTCATGACCCCGGACGGGGTCGGCGAGGTGACCGACTTCATGCCGGTGGCCGGGTCCCGGGCCACCAGCCACCACCGGCTGGTCCGGCTGGTCCGGGTGGTGCGCGGCACGATGCGGTTCGTGGCCGACATCAAGCCGCGCTTCGACTACGGCCGCCGGCCGCACAAGCTGGAGATCACCGACGAGGGCGCCCTGTTCCATACCGACCAGATGGAGCTGACCGTGCACACGGTGGGCAGCCGGGGCACCGCACGGCCGACCTGGGCGACGAGCTGGAGCGGGTCGGCGAGGACCTGCGCATGCACCGGACCCTGAGGCGAGGGCGAGAGCCCGGGGTGGTGCTGGAGTCCATGGGCGGCCGGCCACGGCGGCTGCCGGAAGGCACCCCGGAGACCCTGGCCGCCGAGACCGCCGATTTCTGGCGCGGCTGGCTGCGCAAGTCCACCTACACCGGCCGGTGGCGGGAGATGGTCACCCGCTCGGCGATGACGCTCAAGCTGATGACCTACGCGCCGACCGGGGCACTGGTGGCCGCGCCCACCGCCGGGCTGCCCGAGCAGGTCGGCGGGGAACGCAACTGGGACTACCGCTACACCTGGATCCGGGACGCCTCGTTCTCGGTCTACGCCCTGCTCGGCCTGGGCTACGCGGAGGAGGCCGCCGCGTTCGGCGTCTGGGTCCGCGACCGGCTGATCGAGCACAAGGGCAGCAACGGCGACTGCCCGCTGCGGATCATGTACCGGGTGGACGGGTCGTCCGATCTCACCGAGGAGACCCTGGACCACTGGGAGGGCTGGCGCGGCTCGCGCCCGGTCCGCATCGGCAACGGCGCCTCCGGCCAGCTCCAGCTGGACATCTTCGGTGAGGCGATGGACGCGTTCGGGCACGCCGACCAGCAGGGCATGCAGGCGGCCCACGTGGGCTGGACCGCGATCGTGAACATGATGGACTGGCTGTGCGAGCACTGGGACCAGCCGGAAGAGGGCATCTGGGAGACCCGGGGCGGCCGGAAGGACTTCACCTACGGGCGGTTCCAGTGCTGGGTGGCGCTGGACCGGGCGATCCGGCTGGCCGAGCACCGCGGCCGGCCGCGGACATCACGCGCTGGCGGTCCGAGCGGGACCGCATCTACCGGCAGGTCATGGAGCGTGGCTGGAACCCCAAGGAGCGTGCCTTCACCCAGCACTACGGCACTGACGTGCTGGACTCGTCGCTGCTGCTGATGCCGCTGATGGGCTTCGTGTCCCCGTTCGACCCGATGTGGCTGGACACGCTGCAGGCGATGGACAAGAAGCTGGTCTCCGACAGCCTGGTGTACCGGTACGACCCGTCCGCCTCTCCGGACGGCCTGCGCGGCAGCGAGGGCACGTTCTCGCTGTGCACCTTCTGGTACGTGGACGCGCTGGCCCGGTCCGGCCGGATGGACGAGGCCTCCCTGGTGTTCCAGAAGATGCACACCTACGCCAACCACCTCGGGCTGTACTCCGAGGAGATCGGGCTGACCGGCGAGCAGCTGGGCAACTTCCCCCAGGCGTTCAGCCACCTGTCGCTGATCAACGCGGCGATCAACCTGGACTACCAGCTCGATCACGGCCCGGGTGACGTCGGGCCGCTGCTGGCCCGGGCCCGGCGCATCCCGGAGGGCTGACCCCCGCCCGGCCAGGCCCCGGATCGGGGCCGCTCACCCGGCCGCCTCACCCGCAGCGGGTGAGGCTGCCGCGCCACGCCGTCCTAATGATGGGCGTATGAGCGTCCCAGAACGTCATGCGGTTGATACCCGCGGACCAGGGGTATGACCGGCAAAGCCATTTGACCTGCGCATTCACCCCTATGGGATGAGACGGCCAGCTGAATGCCGGCAGGTCAGGGCTCTCGGGGGGGATTTATGACGACCACCATCAACGAATCCGAGTCGGCGGGGGGAGAGACGGGGGCATCGCCATGCCGCCCGCACGGCCGCAATTCCTGGAAGGCAAGCTGAACATCCCGGAGCCGCACTTCCCGGTGCTGCGGCGGCGCCGCGTTACCAGCCTGATCGACCAGGCCACGCGCAACCGGGTGACGCTGATCAGCGGGCAGGCCGGCGCGGGGAAGACGGTGGCCTGTGCCAGCTGGGCCGGGGCCAGCACGCAGGCCCGGCGGCTGGTCTGGCTGACCGCGGACCCCGACGACCAGCAGGGCTGGTTCTGGTCCTATGTCTGCGCCGGGCTGCGCCGGCTGCGCGCGATCCCGCCCGAGCTGCTCCGCTCGCTGGAGAACAGCTCGCCGGACCGGTTCCCGCTGCGCCTCGTCGAAGCGGCCCAGGCGTTCACCGAGCCGGTGACCCTGGTCCTCGACGACGTTCATGAGCTCACCGACCAGGCCGTGCTGAGTGGCCTCGACGTGCTGACCAGGCATGCTCCGGGCACGCTCCGGCTGGTCCTGCTGGCCCGCCAGCCGCCCGCGCTGCAGCTGGCCCGGCTGCGCGTCTCCGGTGACCTCGCCGACATCGGCAGCCAGGATCTCGCCTGCACCGCCGAGGAGGCCGACGCCTACTTCGCCATGCTCGGCCTCGACGTGGACACCACGGCCCGGGACCAGCTGCTCCGGCGCACGCAGGGCTGGATGGCGGGGCTGCGGCTGGCGGCCCTGCGGGCCGACGCCGACCCGCAGCCGGGCGCGGCCATCACCGACCTGGCCGGTGACGAGCCCATCGTGACCGACTACCTGTGGGACGAGGTGCTGGGCAAGCAGCCGCCGGCCACCCGCATGTTCCTGCTCCGGACCAGCATCACCAGCGAGGTGACCGGCGAACTGGCCGACGCGCTGACCGGCCAGTCCGGCAGCGCCCGGACGCTGGAGCGGCTCAGCCGGGAGAACAGCTTCGTCGAGGTCACCGACCGCGAGCGCGGCGGGTACGTCTACCACCCGCTGCTCCGGGAGGTGCTCGCCGCCGGGCTGCACCGGGAGATCCCGCACGAGATCCCGGTGCTGCTGCGCCGCGCGGCCCGCTGGTACGCGGCCAACGACCAGCCGATCGCCTCGGTGCGCAGCGCGGCCGAGGCGCAGGACTGGGACTACGCCGCGCAGATCCTCGCCGAGGCCGGGGCCGGGCTGGCCACCCCCGGGTCAACCGCGGAGCTGGAGAGCGTGCTGGGCCTGTTCCCGGCCGACCGCTCCGCGGACGACCCCGCGGTGGCGGCGGCCTGGGCCGCCGCCCGGCTGTGGGACGGAGACGAGGAGGGCGCGGCCGGGTACCTGGAGAGCGGCGAGCGGGCGCTGAACCGGGCCGCCCCGGCGATGCGCCGCATGATGGAGCCGGCGCTGGCCGCGCTGCGGGTCATGCTGGCCGGCTGCCGGACCGACCCCGACCCGGGCCTGCTCACCGAGGTGGCGGAGATCGCGGCCCGGGCCGAGGCCGCGGCCAGTACCCAGCCGGAGCACCGGGCCGCCGGGCTGGCCTGGTTCGCCGTCGGCGTGGCCCGGCTGCGCCGCTGGGAGATCCAGCAGGCCCGGCACTCGCTGCGGCACGCGGACCGGCAGCTGGCCGCGGGCAGCCTGGCCGCCCTGCAGGCCCGGGCCCGCGCCTGGCGGGCGCTGGCCGAGGCCGGCTACGGCGACCTCACGGCGGCCCGCCGGTCGGCCAGCGACGTGCCGGGCGTGCCGGCTGGCCTGCCGGCCGGCGGCCGCGCCCCGGCCGGGGCGGCTCCCGGATCCAGGTCCCGGGACGTGCTGGCCAACGGCTCCGCGCTCCCGGGCGGCCCCATCCCGGGCGGCCCGGTCAAGGGCGCGGGCGCCCGCGCCGGGGACCGGCCCGGCCTGCCGGGGCTGGGGAGCCGGGCGGCCGGGACCGGCCCGCCCGGAATGCCAGCGCCGGCCAGGCGCCGGGTTCCCGGGGGCGCGCACGGGGGCCGGGGCGCCGCGGGCCGCCCGCGCGGCCGACGGGCTGGCGGGCCGCGGGCTGCGCCGGCGTGGGGCTGGCGGGTGCCGGGCTGACGGGCGCGGGGCTGGCGGGCGGGCTGGCGGGAGCGGGGCTGGCCGCGGCCGGGCAGGCGGCCGAGGTGGCCGTGCTGGCCCGCGCCCTGGTGAGCCTGCGCCGCGACGACCTGTCCGCCGCGCAGCGGCTGATCGAGATCGTCAGCCAGGAGGCCGCCGGCCAGTTCCCCGGCGAGCCGTCGGTCAGCGCGGTGGCCGCGCTGATCCGGGCCCGGGTGCTGCTGGCCGACGGTGACGCCACCGCGGCCGCGGCGGTGCTGTCCCGGCTCCGCGAGACGTGGGGACCGACCTGCCCGGCGCTGTCCGACGTGATCACCGTGTCCGAGGGGGAGGCCGCGCTGCGGGTCGGCAACACCGGCCGGGCCCGCGCCGTGCTGCTGCTCGTCGAGGAGGGGGAGCATTTCGACCGGGCCGACGCCTGGCTGCTCCGTGGCGGGCTGCTGAACGCCGATGGTGATTTCAAGGCCGCCCTGGAGTCGGTGGCGCCCGGCCTGGACGGGGACCCGGGCCAGGTGACCCTGCATGAGCGGATCTGCGGGCTGCTCATCGCGGCCGTCGCGCACCGCCGCCTGGGCAGCGCCGACGAAGCCGCCGCCCTGCTCGAGCAGGCGCTGGCGCTGGCCGAGCCGGACGGTGCCTACCGGGCGTTCCTGGACGGGGGAGCCGCGGTCCGCTCCGCGATGACCGTGCTGATCCCGCCGACCAGCCGGCACGCGGGCTTCGCCGGCCGGATCCTGGAGCGGTTCGACGCCCAGGCTCCCCGGGGCGGCCCCGCGGTGGAGCGGATCAGCGTGCCGCTCACCGACAGCGAGCGCGCGGTCCTGTGCTTCCTGCCGTCGCACATGACCAACGAGGAGATCTCCCAGGCCCTGTTCCTGTCGATCAACACGGTGAAGACCCACCTGCGGTCGGCGTACCGGAAGCTGGGGGTCAGCTCGCGCCGGGAGGCCATCGCCCGGGGCCGCCGCCTGGGCCTGCTGTTATCTGATGCCCGCGGCGCCGGAAACACCGCGGCCGTCACCCCGGGGGGTGACGGCCGCGATGCTGCGCGGCCTGCCGGATCAGGCCGCCAGGGCGTGGGCGGCCCGGCGGACCTGCCAGGCCATCACGGCCATGATCAGCCCGTACATGACCAGCCAGATGCCGATCACGAAGACCAGGACGGTCAGTGAGATCGTCGGCCAGAACATCACGATCAGCCCGGCGGCCAGGCTGAGTACGCCGGTGACCGCGCGCAGCCCGCGGCCGGTCCCCGGGCCGGACGTGGCCGCCACGATCAGGTCAACCAGCCCGTGCAGCGTCCAGAAGACGCCGACGATGAAGGCCAGCAGCACCACGGTGACCGAGATGTGCCGCAGGCAGTACAGCCCGGCCAGCGCGGCCAGCAGGCCGATGATGATGTAGGCGGCCCGGGTGCCGCCACTCGCCCCCGACTCGGTGAAGCCGTGGATCAGCCGGATGATGCCCGTGACCAGCAGCGCCGCGCCGATCAGCGCGGCCACCACCACCACGGTGGCCTTGGGCCAGATCAGCAGGATCAGCCCGATCGCGAAGGTGGCCACCGCGGCCACCATGAGCACCTGCCAGGCCTGCGCCCAGGCGGCCGGCCCCGGATCGGCCGGCCCGTAAGGGGAGGCCCCGTTCATCTCCGGGCCGCCCGCTGGCGCTCGACCGGCCCGTCCCGCCCGTCCGGCATGCTGGGCTGCCATTGTGTGCCTCCTTGACCGCGGCGCGGCGGCCCGCCGCGCCCTCCTAGGCTCATGGTCGGCGGGGCCGCGGCGGGCAGCGCCACCCGCGGCGGGTGATGGGGCGCAACCGGCATCATCCGGGCGCGGGGATCCGGTTCGGACCAGGGAGCCCTCGCACAGGCCACTAGACTGGCGGCCGTAGCCGTCAGTGGCTGCGCTGGGGTCGCGGGCAGCCGCGTTCGAGGCGTGCTGTGCGGCGGACCGGAGCAGGACACCAAGCGGGTAACTAACGGCAGCGCAGCATGAGCGCAGGCATCAGGGAGTGACGGCGACGTGAAGACCGACGTCGAGGAGCTGAGCCCGACCAGGGTGAAGCTGACCATCGAGGTCCCGTTCGAGGAGCTGAAGTCGAGCCTCGACAAGGCGTACCGGGAGGTCGCCAAGCAGGTCCGGGTGCCGGGATTCCGGCCCGGCCGGGTCCCGCCGCGCATCATCGACCAGCGGTTCGGCCGCGGGGTGGTGCTGGAGCAGGCGGTCAACGACGCCGTCCCGCAGCTGTACGGCCAGGCGCTGCAGGAGAACGAGGTGTTCGCGCTCGGCCAGCCGGACCTGGAGATCACCAGGCTGGACGATGGCAAGGAGCTCGCCTTCACCGCCGAGGTGGACGTCCGGCCCAAGTTCGAGATCCCCGACCTCACCGACCTGGCGGTCACGGTGGAGACGGCCGTGGTCACCCCGGATGAGGTCGAGGAGTACATCGGCGGGCTGCGGGAGCGGTTCGCCTCGCTGAAGAACGCCGACCGGGCGGTCGCCGAGGGCGACTACACCTCGGTCAACCTGTCCGCCTCGGTGAACGGTGAGCCGGTCGAGGACGCCCAGGCCAGCGGCCTGTCCTACGAAGTCGGCAGCGGCTCGCTGCTGGACGGGCTGGACGAGGCGCTGATCGGCATGTCCGCGGGCGAGTCCAAGACGTTCACCGCCGAGCTGGCCGGGGGTGAGCACGGCGGCGAGCAGGCCGACGTGACCGTCACCGTGCACAGCGTCAAGGTGAAGGAACTTCCCGAGCTGGATGATGAATTCGCCCAGTCGGCCAGCGAGTTCGACACGCTGGGCGAGATGCGGGCCGGCACCCGCCGCCAGCTGGAGGCGATGAAGCGGATGCAGCAGGCCGGCCAGGCCCGGGAGCGGACCCTGGACGCGCTGCTCGGCAAGATCGACATCCCGCTGCCCGACAGCCTGGTCAGCAGCGAGGCCGCGATGCGCCGGGAGTCGCTCGACGAGCAGCTGGAGCGGGCCGGCACCACCATGGACGACTACCTGCAGTCCGCCAGCCTGGACGCGGAGCAGTTCGAGAAGGACGTCATCGACGGCGCCCGGCGCTCGGTGAAGGCCGGGTTCGTGCTGGACCAGCTGGCCATGCAGGAAGAGATCGGCATCGAGCAGGACGAGCTGAACTCGTTCGTGATCGAGCAGGCCTACCGGATGGGCGTGCAGCCGGACCGGCTGGCCAAGGAACTCGCCGACCGCGGGCAGATCGGCAGCGTCGTCACCGAGGTGCTCCGGGGCAAGGCGCTCACCCTGATCACCGAGCGGGCCACGGTGACCGACGAGGCCGGGCAGCCGGTGGACGTCACCGCGGAACTGCGCCTGAAGGTGCGCCGGAGGCGGGCGCGGGGGACGAGGCCGGGGACGCCGGGGCGGCGCCGGAGGCCAGTGCGGCGCAGGCCGCAGAGGCCACTGCGGAGGCCGCTGAGGCGGCGCCCCAGGCCCAGGCGGAGGATGAAGCTGAGGCGGCACCCGCCGGGGCAGAGTCCGCCGAGACGGAGGACGCGGAGCCGGAGTCCGTCCCGCAGGACGGCAAGTAGGCAGCCACCCGCCGCCCGGCAGCCTGCGCCGAAAGCGAACAGGCCGCTGGCACGGACGTTCCGGCCCTGGCTGGGAGTTATCGTCACTGTCTAGACGGCAGGAACATCGACCTAGGAGAGCAGAGTGACCACGCCTCCGGCCATCGGGGACCCGACCCGGATCCTGGCGCGCACCGCGGAAGCGGCGCCGCCGCTGATCACCGAACAGATATTCAACCGGCTGCTCCGGCACCGGATCATCTTCCTGGGCCAGCAGGTTGACGAGGACATCGCCAACCGGATCTGTGCCGAGCTGGTGCTGCTCGCGGCCGAGGACGCCCGGCGCGACATCAGCATCTACATCAACTCACCGGGCGGCTCGGTGTACGCCGGGCTGGCCATCTACGACGTGATGCAGTACGTGCCGAACGAGATCGCCACCTACGCGATGGGCATGGCCGCGTCCATGGGCCAGTTCCTGCTGGCCGCGGGGACGACCGGGAAGCGCTACGCGCTGCCGCACGCCAGCATCCTGATGCACCAGCCGTCCGGCGGCATCGGCGGCACCGCCTCGGACATCCGGATCCAGGCCGAGCAGATGCTGTACATCAAGCGGAAGCTGGCCGAGCGCACCGCCTTCCACACCGGGCAGACCGTCGAGCAGATCGAGAAGGACGCCGACCGGGACCGCTGGTTCACCGCGGAAGAGGCCAAGGAGTACGGCTTCGTGGACCACGTGATCCGCAGCGCCCTCGAGGTGGACTCCGAGGGGCCACTGTCATGAACCGCAATCCCGGATCGCCCGACATCAGAGCGGAGGAGCCGCACGTGACCACATCCAGGCTCCGGCCAGCGGAGTCCCGCTACGTCCTGCCGTCCTTCGTGGAGCGCACCTCGTACGGGGTCAAGGAGATGAACCCGTACAACAAGCTCTTCGAGGAGCGGATCATCTTCCTCGGGGTGCAGATCGACGACGCGTCGGCCAACGACGTGATGGCCCAGCTGATCACGCTGGAGTCGATCGACCCGGACCGGGACATCCTCATCTACATCAACTCGCCCGGCGGGTCGGTGACCTCGATGATGGCGATCTACGACACGATGCAGTACATCCAGCCGGAGATCCAGACCATCTGCATCGGCCAGGCCGCCTCCGCGGCCGCGGTGCTGCTCGCGGCGGGCGCCCAGGGCAAGCGGCTGGCGCTGCCCAACGCCCGGATCCTGCTGCACCAGCCGGCCACCGAGGGCGGCTACGGCCAGTCGAGCGACCTGGAGATCCAGGCCCAGGAGATCCTCCGGATGCGGTCCGCCATGGAGCGGATCGTCGCCTTCCACACCGGCCGCACCGAGGAGCAGGTCCGCCACGACATCGAGCGGGACAAGTTCTTCACCGCGGCCGAGGCCAAGGAATACGGTCTCGTCGATGAAGTTCTGACGAGCCTGAAGCGCAAGGCCGAGGTAGTGTCGTCGTAACCAGGAGGATTCACCCTCCCCGCCGGCCGACCCGGGTCCTGCCTCTCGCGGCAGGGGGCCCAGAGGCGGTACCGTCGGACGTAGAGCATGGATGGCCCGGGCGGGACTCCCGCCACCCGCCGGCCCGTGGGGAGGCCGGCGGCCCCAGGTAAAGGAGTAGCTGGGTGGCTCGCATCGGCGATGGTGGTGACCTGCTGAAATGCTCTTTCTGCGGGAAGAGCCAGAAGCAGGTCAAGAAGCTCATCGCCGGGCCAGGGGTGTACATCTGCGATGAGTGCATCGACCTGTGCAACGAGATCATCGAAGAGGAACTGGCTGAGCCGTCCGAGCTCAAGTGGGACAGCCTGCCCAAGCCGCGCGAGATCTACGAGTTCCTCGACGCGTACGTGATCGGCCAGGAGAAGGCCAAGAAGGCGCTGTCCGTCGCGGTCTACAACCACTACAAGCGGGTCCAGTCCGGCGGGGACACCCGGCCCGGCGAGGACGGCGTCGAGCTGGCCAAGTCGAACATCCTGCTGCTCGGCCCGACCGGCTCCGGCAAGACGCTGCTGGCCCAGACGCTCGCCCGCCTGCTGAACGTCCCCTTCGCCATCGCGGACGCCACCGCGCTCACCGAGGCGGGCTACGTCGGCGAGGACGTGGAGAACATCCTGCTCAAGCTGATCCAGGCGGCCGAGTACGACGTGAAGAAGGCCGAGACCGGGATCATCTACATCGACGAGATCGACAAGATCGCCCGCAAGAGCGAGAACCCGTCGATCACCCGGGACGTGTCCGGGGAGGGCGTGCAGCAGGCCCTGCTGAAGATCCTGGAGGGCACCACCGCCTCGGTCCCGCCGCAGGGCGGCCGCAAGCACCCGCACCAGGAGTTCATCCAGATCGACACCACCAACGTGCTGTTCATCTGCGGTGGCTCGTTCTCCGGGCTGGAGAAGATCATCGAGCAGCGGGTGGGCAAGTCCGGGATGGGCTTCGGCGCGGTGCTCCGGGTGAAGAACGACCGCACCCACGGCGACCAGTTCGCCGACGTGATGCCGGAGGACCTGCTCAAGTTCGGCATGATCCCCGAGTTCGTCGGGCCGGCTCCCGGTCATCACCAGCGTGCACAACCTGGACCGCGAAGCGCTCATCCAGATCCTCACCGAGCCGCGCAACGCGCTGGTGAAGCAGTACCGGCGGCTGTTCGAGCTGGACGGCGTGGACCTGGAGTTCACCGAGGACGCCCTGGAGGCCGTCGCCGACCAGGCCATCCTGCGCGGCACCGGGGCCCGCGGGCTGCGCGCCATCCTCGAAGAGGTGCTCCTCTCGGTGATGTACGAGGTGCCCAGCCGCAAGGACGTCGAGCGGGTCGTGATCACCGGCCCGGTCGTCCTGGAGCACGTGAACCCCACCCTCGTCCCGCGCGGCGCCAGCTCCTCGTCCCGCCGCGCCCCCCGCGAGAAGTCCGCCTAGCCCAGGGTCCGGAGAGCCGTTAAGTCCTGACCCCCCTGAGGGGGCCGGAACTTAACGGCTCCTGCTTTCGGGCCGGGCCAGCCCCCGTCTCCCGCAGCACTAGACTCGGCTGACGTGAGTGCAGACCTGAGCCAGCCACGGACCGAGCTTCCGCCGCAGTACATGCCGGGTGACGTCGAGGACCGGCTGTACGAGTCGTGGGAGAAGCGCGGGCTGATGCACGCGGACGCGGACGCGGCCCGCCGGACGCGCCGCCGTTCTGCATCGTGATCCCGCCGCCGAACGTGACCGGCTCGCTGCACATCGGCCATGCGCTCGACCACACGCTGATCGACGCGCTGGTCCGGCGGCGCCGGATGCAGGGCTACACCACGCTCTGGCTGCCCGGGATGGACCACGCCGGCATCGCCACCCAGAACGTGGTGGAGCGGGAACTCGCCAAGGAAGGCCTGAGCCGCCACGACCTCGGCCGGGAGGCCTTCGTCGACCGGGTGTGGCAGTGGAAGGCCGAGTCCGGCGGGAAGATCCTCGGCCAGATGCGCCGCCTCGGCGACAGCGTGGACTGGAGCCGTGAGCGGTTCACCATGGACGAGGGCCTGTCCCGCGCGGTGCAGACCATCTTCAAGCGCCTCTTCGACGACGGCCTGATCTACCGGGCCGAACGGATCATCAACTGGTGCCCACGTTGCCTCACCGCGCTGTCCGACATTGAAGTCGATCACAGCGACGAGGACGGCGAACTGGTCTCCATCCGCTACGGGGACGGCGACGACTCAGTGGTGGTCGCCACCACCCGGGCCGAGACCATGCTGGGCGACACCGCGGTGGCGGTGCACCCCGACGACCCCCGCTACGCGCACCTGGTCGGCCGGGAGGTGGAGCTGCCGCTGTCCAGCCGGCGCATCCCGGTGGTCGCCGACGAGCACGTGGACCCGGAGTTCGGCACCGGCGCGGTGAAGGTCACCCCGGCGCACGACCCGGACGACTTCGAGATCGGCCGCCGCCACGAGCTGCCCAGCATCACGGTCCTGGACGAGCGCGGCCGGATCACCGCCAAGGGCCCGTTCGAGGGCCTGGACCGGTTCGAGGCCCGGCCCGCGGTGGTCGCCGCGCTGCGCGCGGACGGCCGGATCGTCGCCGAGGTCCGCCCCTACGTGCACGCCGTCGGGCACTGCATGCGCTGCGGCACCGTGGTGGAGCCGCGGCTGTCGCTGCAGTGGTTCGTCAAGGTCGGCCCGCTGGCCAAGGCGGCCGGCGACGCGGTCCGGGACGGCCGGGTCGAGATCCACCCGAACGACATGGCGGCCCGCTACTTCGGCTGGGTGGACGACATGCACGACTGGTGCATCAGCCGCCAGCTGTGGTGGGGGCACCGCATCCCGGTCTGGTACGGCCCGGACGGCGAGGTCGTCTGCCTGGGCCCGGGGGAGCAGCCGCCGCCGGGCGAGGGCTGGCGCCAGGACCCGGACGTGCTGGACACCTGGTTCTCCTCCGCGCTGTGGCCCTGCTCCACGCTGGGCTGGCCGGACGACACCCAGGACCTGCGGGTGTTCTACCCGACCACGGTCCTGGTCACCGGGTACGACATCCTGTTCTTCTGGGTGGCCCGGATGATGATGTTCGGGCTGTACGCCATGTCGCACCGTGAGCCGGCCAGGCGGTCCCGTTCCGCCATGTGGCACTGCACGGGCTGGTCCGGGACTCGCACGGCAAGAAGATGTCCAAGTCGCTGGGCAACACGGTGGACCCGCTGGACTGGATCGGCCGGTTCGGCGCCGACGCCACCCGGTTCACCCTGGCCCGCGGGGCCAGCCCGGGCAGTGACGTCCCGGTCAGCGAGGAGTGGGTCACCGGCTCACGGAACTTCTGCAACAAACTGTGGAACGCCACCCGCTTCGCCCTGCTGAACGGCGCCCAGGTCCCCGCGCAGGCCCCGGACCCGGCGGGCCTGCCCGCGGCCGCCCGGTGGATCCTGTCCCGGCTGGCCGCGGTGACCGCCGAGACCGACGACCTGTTCGAGCGGTACGAGTTCGGCAAGGTCTGCGACACCCTCTACCACTTCGCCTGGGACGAGGTCTGCGACTGGTACCTGGAGCTGGCCAAGCCGCAGCTGTCCGGAGCCGATGAGGCCGCCGCGCAGGCGACCCGCGAGGTGCTCGGCTACGTGCTGGACCGGCTGCTCAAGCTGCTGCACCCGGTGATGCCGTTCGTCACCGAGGAACTCTGGACCGCGCTGACCGGCGGGGACTCCGTCATGATCGCCCCCTGGCCCGGCCAGCGCCCCGCCGCTTCCGGCGCCACCGGCCGGCCTACCACGACCCGGCCGCCGAGGCCGAGATCACCTCACTGATGCGGCTGGTCACCGAGGTGCGCAGGTTCCGTTCTGATCAGGGATTGCGGCCCGCCCAGCCGGTCCCCGCGAACCTGGGCGGCATCGGCGGCACGGTCCTCGCCCCCCATGAGCCCAGCATCCGCGCGCTGCTCCGGCTCACCGAGCCCGCCGGGGGATTCGCGCCGACCGCCACCCTGGTCGCCGAGCGGGTCACCGTGGAACTGGACACCGCGGCGGGCATCGACGTGGCCGCCGAGCGGCGCCGGCTGGAGAAGGACCTGGCCGCCGCGCGCAGGGAGGCCGAGCAGACCGAGCGCAAGCTGGCCAACGACTCGTTCCTGGCCAAGGCGCCGGCCGACGTCGTGGCCAAGACCCGGGACCGGCTGGCCGCCGCGCACGCCGACATCGACCGGATCACCGGCCGGCTGGCGGCCCTCCGCGCGAGGGCGACGGGTTGAGCACTCCGGGGGATGCGCCCGGCACCGAGGAGGAGTTCCGGGAGGCGGAGCGGGAGATCCTGACCCGCCGGCCGGAGCACGCCATCGAGCCCACCCTGGGCCGCGATCGCGGACCTGACCGCCCTGCTCGGCGACCCGCAGCGCTCCTATCCGGTCATCCACGTCACCGGCACCAACGGCAAGACGTCCACCGCGCGCATGATCGAGGCCCTGCTGCGTGCCCGCGGCCTGCGCACCGGCCTGTTCACCAGCCCGCACCTGACCTCCATCACCGAGCGCATCGTGATCGACGGCAGCCCGTCACCGCGGAGCAGTTCGTCGCCGCCTACGACGAGACTCGCCCCCTACGTCGCCTTCGTGGACGGCCGCCAGCCGGTCCCGCTCTCGTTCTTCGAGGTCCTCACCGGCATGGCGTTCGCCATCTTCGCCGACGTCCCCGTGGACGTCGCCGTCATCGAGGTCGGCCTGGGCGGCACCTGGGACGCCACCAACGTCGCCGACGGCGCCGTCGCCGTGGTCACCCCCATCTCCCTGGACCACACCGCCTGGCTCGGCGACACCGTCGAGGAGATCGCCGCCGACAAGGCCGGCATCATCAAGCCCGGCTCCGTCGCGGTCCTCGCCCAGCAGCCCCTCCCCGCCGCCGAGGAACTGCTCCGCCGCGCCGTCACCGTCGGCGCCAGCGTCGTCCGCGAGGGCCTGGAGTTCGGCGTGCTCAGCCGCGACCTGGCCGTCGGCGGCCAGCGCTCGACCTCCGCGGCCTCCGCGCTGACTACTACGACATCGCCCTCCCCCTGTTCGGCGCCTACCAGGCCGGTAACGCCGCCACCGCCCTCGCCGCCGTCGAGGCCTTCGCCGGCGCCGGCCGAGCCGGTCGGCGACGACGGGCCGAGCGGTCCCCCTCGGCCCCGGACGGTCCACGCCGTCCTCGACCCCGGACCTGGTGCGGGCGGGCTTTGCCAGCGTGAGGTCGCCGGGGCGGCTGGAGGTGGTGCGGCGCAGTCCGGTGGTGATCGTGGACGCGGCGCACAACCCGGCCGGGATGGCCGCGTCGATGGAGGCGCTGACCGAGGCGTTCACGTTCGCGGCGGTCATCGGGGTGCTGGCGGTGAGCGAGGACAAGGACGTCGCCGGGATCCTCGACCAGCTGGAACCGGTGATCTCCGAGCTGGTGGTGACCCGGAACTCCTCGGACCGCTCGATGGACCCGGTCAAGCTGGCCGAACTGGCCGCGTCGGTGTTCGGTGCGGAACGGGTGCAGGTCGCGGGCCGGATCGACGACGCGCTGGAACTGGCGGTGGGCCTGGCCGACGCGGCGTCCGGGGATGAGGGGCTGACCCGGACCGCGGTCCTGGTCACCGGCTCGGTGATCACGGCCGGGGACGCCCGGCTGCTGCTGGCTGCGCCGGACGGGGAGGCTGGCCCGGACTACGGGCAGGAAGCCCGGGATACGGGGAGGAAGCCCCGGAATGAGGGGCGGGCGATGAGGCGGCTGTGCGCCACCGTGCTGGTGATGGAGGCCATCATCATCGGCCTGGCCATCCCGGTGGCGATCAGCATCGGCCACAACCCGGCCCGGGCCGCGGGCATCGCCGGCGGCTGCCTGGCGGTCGCCGCGGTCATCCTGGCCGCCCTGGTCGGCCGGGCCGCGACCCGCGGTGTGCTGGTGGCCGGGAGCGTCCTCCAGGTGCTGGTCATCGCGGCCGGCGTGGTGGTCCCGGTGATGTACGTGCTTGGCGTGATCTTCGCCGGATTCTGGGTGCTGGCCATCCGCATGGGGCGGCGCGCCGAGTCCTCCTGACGCCGAGCGCGCCAGCCGGGCACCGATAGGATTTCAGTGCTGCCCGGGGCACTATCGGCGGCGCTCAGTCGTTGCCCCGAGGGCAGGACATCACACACGGATCCGACTCACCGGACCCGTCATGCGGGGTTAGCAAGATCTTATGTGCCGACTCCGTTTAGGCAGGCCGGCACTGGAATATGAAGGAACAGAGCGGTCAGCGCGGCAGGCGCCTGAGCTGCGGCGATAAGAGCACAGATCATCCAGCAGGCCCTTTTCGGAAGGTTCTCGTTCCTGATGAGCAACGCGCTGGCGTTTCTTGGCCGAGACATGGCGGTCGACCTGGGTACGGCGAACACCCTGGTCTATGTCCGGGGGCGCGGCATCGTGCTCAACGAGCCGTCCGTGGTGGCGCTGAACACCAACACGGGCGCGATCGTGGCGGTCGGGGTCGAGGCTAAACGGATGATCGGGCGGACGCCCGGCAACATCGTCGCGGTCCGCCCGCTCAAGGACGGCGTCATCGCCGACTTCGACGTGACCGAGCGGATGCTGCGCTACTTCATCCAGAAGGTGCACCGCCGCCGCCACCTGGCCAAGCCCCGGGTCGTGGTCGCCGTGCCCAGCGGCATCACCGGCGTCGAGCAGAGCGCGGTCAAGGAGGCCGGCCACCAGGCGGGCGCCCGCCGGGTCTACATCATCGAGGAGCCGATGGCCGCGGCGATCGGGGCCGGGCTGCCGGTCAACGAGCCGACCGGGAACATGGTGGTGGACATCGGCGGGGGCACCACCGAGGTCGCCGTCATCTCGCTGGGCGGCATCGTGACCTCCCAGTCGATCCGGGTCGGCGGCGACGAGCTCGACCAGGCGATCATCACCTTCGGCAAGAAGGAGTACTCGCTGATGCTCGGCGAGCGTACCGCCGAGGAGATCAAGATGGCGCTGGGCTCGGCGTACCCGGCCGGCGGACGAGCCGCACGCCGAGATCCGCGGCCGCGACCTGGTCAGCGGCCTGCCGAAGACCATCGTGATCTCGGCCGAGGAAATCCGCCGCGCGATCGATGAGCCGGTCGCGCTGATCGTGGACACGGTCAAGACCACCCTGGACAAGTGCCCGCCGGAGCTGGCCGGCGACGTCATGGACCGGGGCATCGTGCTGACCGGCGGCGGCGCGCTGCTGCGCGGCCTGTCCGACCGGATCCGGGAGGAGACCGGCATGCCGGTACACGTCGCCGACAACCCGCTCGACTCCGTGGTGCTGGGCACCGGCAAGTGCGTCGAGGACTTCGATACCCTGCGTCAGGTGCTGGTTCCCGAATCCAGGCGGTGACGCGCCCGATCGGGCAGGACGAGCCGGCTGCGGTGGCGGCCGCTCCGCGGGGATGGCCGGCTGGCTGGTGAGGAGACCTGGTGCACGACACCCGGCGGACCCGCCTCGTTCTCGGGGTGCTGCTGGCCGCCGCGCTGGCACTGATCACGATTGACTACCGGGGCGGCGCCGCGTCCCCGGTGCGCGGGCTGCGCAGCGTGGGCGGCGCGGTGTTCGGCACGGTGGGAGAGCGCGGCCAGCGTCGTCTCCCGGCCGTTCAGCGCGTTCGCTGACGGGCTGACCGGCGGCGGCGGGCTCGCAGGCCCAGGTCGCCGCGCTGCAACGGCAGGTCGTCGGGCTGCGGGCCCAGCTCAGCCAGCAGCGGCTGGGACCGGGCGGCCACGCGGCAGCTCAGCCAGCTGCTGCCGCTCGCCGGCCGGGGCCGGTACCGGATCGTCACGGCCAGCGTGATCGCGGCCGGGGGAGCGTACGACGACTCGGTCACCATCGACGCCGGCCGCGCCGACGGCATCAAGCTGGACGAGACCGTGCTCAACGGCCAGGGCCTGGTCGGCACGGTCACCTCGGTTGCCGCGACCACGTCCACCGTCCTGCTCAGCACCGACGCCAGTGTCACCGTCGGGGTGCGGCTGGCTGGCAGCGGCGAGCTCGGCGTGGTGAGCGGCACCGGCAAGTCGATGGCGGGCGGCGGAATGCTCCGGCTCCAGGTCTTCGACGTCAACGCGATCCTGCACCCGGGCGAGCAGCTGGTCACCTTCGGGTCGGTCGGCGGGCGGCCGTACGTGCCCGGGGTGCCGGTCGGCGTCATCACCCGGGTGGAAGGCACCTCCGGGTCGCTGACCAAGATGGCCCTGGTCCGCCCGTACGCGGACGACAGCCGCGCTCGGCGTGGTCGGCGTCGTGGTCGTCGCGCCGCGGACCAGCCCGCGGTTCTCCCTGCTGCCGCCGGTGCCCACCCCGTCCGCGACGCCCAGCGCCACGGCGTCGCCCGGCGCGAGCGCCACGGCCAGCCCCGGGGCGACCGCGACGCCCAGCCCGGGCGCGACCAGGCCGGGGGGCTGACATGCGGCGTGCCGCGATGTCGGCCGCCCTGCTGCTGGTGGCGATCGTGCTCCAGCTCACGGTGCTGGACAACATCCGGCTCCCGTTCGGTGCCGCCCCCAACCTGGTGCTCGTCACCGTGGTGCGCGCTGGCGCTGACCGGCGGCCCGCTGGAAGGCGCGCTGGGCGGGTTCTGGGCCGGCCTGGCGCTGGACGTCGCGCCGCCCGCCACCCACCTGGTCGGGCAGTACGCCCTGGTGTTCTGCGTGGTGGGCTACGCGTGCGGGCGGCTGACCGCGGCACCTGGACGAGCTGGCCTGGGCGCCGATCGGCGTCGTGGCGCTCGGATCGGCGGCCGGGCGAACTGCTCTACGCGCTCACCGGCATCCTGTTCGGCGACGCCGACATCGCCTGGACCGCGGTCCGGCATCTGCTGCCCGCCTCGGTCGCCTCGACGTGCTGCTCAGCCCGTTCGTGCTGTACGCGGTGACCCGCGGCCGGCTGATCGCCACCGAGGGCCTGGCCGCGCTGCGGGCCAGCGCGCTGAACCCGCCGCTGACCGGCGTCCGCCCTGGCCGCGGCGGCGGGCCTGATCGCGCCCGTCCGGCGGGGTGGTCCGGGACAGCGGGACCGGCGGCACGCCCCGGCTCAGGGCCCGGGCGCTGCGGGGCGGGACCGGGCCCGGCGGGCCGGGCACCGGCAGCCGGACGCCGCACCGCCCGCCGTCCCGCCCGGTGCGGCTGCACCTCGGCGGGGGCGGCGCCATGCCCGGCGGGTCGGCCACGGGTTCCGGGTCCCCCGGCGGATGCCGTCCCCGCCCGGTCCAGCTGCACCTGGGCAGCCGCGACTGGGCCCGCCGGTACCGGGCCGGGGCAACAGCGGGTGC
>CAVYEA010000011.1:0-130350 GCA_963767385.1 uncultured Actinomycetes bacterium
AGCTGCTGATCGACAGCTTCGGCTTCACCCCGGACCCGTGGTCCTACTACTACTCGACCCTGGACAGCGCGATCACCAAGCCCATTGGCACGGTGGATACGGCGGGCAACTTCGAGCGCTACAAGAACCCGCAGGTGGACTCGCTGCTCAGCCAGATCGCCGGGACCACCGACCTGTCCGTGCAGAAGCCGGCCTTCTACAAGGTCGAGCAGATCTTCACCCAGGACATGCCGCTCATCCCGCTGTGGGAAGCCCAGGACGAGATCGAGTTCAACGGGCACCATGTGAGCAACGTCCCCACCGCCGCCAACCCCTACGGCGCGCCGCCAGTCTGGCTCCAGCCTGACATCGGCTGGGTCTCGGCCCGGCTGGTACCGGCCAGTAAGTAACCCGTCCGCCGCCGCGGGCCCTCGTGGTGAGGGCCCGCCAGCCCGGCGGCCTGCGCGGCCTGCCCGGCCGGCGCGGCCGCCAGTCCGCCGCCGGGACCGGAGCGCCGGAGAAAGGAGGGCGGGGTTGCGGTACGTAGCCCGCAAGCTCGGGTTCTACCTGGTGGCGGCCTGGGTCGCGCTCACCATCAACTTCCTGCTGCCGCGGCTCATGCCGGGTAACCCGGTGAAGGCGCTGTTCGCCCGGCTGAGCGGCGGGCGGCGCCCGGGGCGAGCAGGCGCTGCGCGAGCCGTTCGGCCTCGGGCGGCGCCGCTGTCGAGCAGTACTGCAGTACCTGGAGGCCCGCTGCACGGCAGTTCGGCCTCTCGGTCGCCTACTTCCCGGCCCCGGTCGCCACGTATCGGCCCGGCCTGGAGTGGACGCTGTTCCTGGTCGGCAGCGCCACGGTGATCAGCTTCGCGATCGGCACGCGCTCGGCGCGCTGGCGGCTGGCGGCGCGGCTCGCGGGTGGACGGCTGATCCCGGCCACCACGCCTCCTCACCGCGCTGCCCTATTCTGGCTGGCGCTGTCGCGCTCTACTCTTCGGCTCCCGTCTGGCTGGTGCTGCCGCGGTCGGGTACGACACCAACTCCGAGCTGAGCCCGGGCTTAACCTCCCGTTCCTGGCCGCCGCCGTGCAGCACGCGATCCTGCCCGCGCTACGATCGTGCTCGCTCGATCGGCGGCTGGCTGCTCGGCATGCGCAACATGATGATCACGATCCTGTCCGACGACTACGTCTCGCGGCCGAGGCGAAGGGCTGCGCCGTCCCGGATAATGATGGGCTACGCAGCCCGCAACGCGGTGCTGCCCAGCGTACCGGATTCGCCATCTCGCTCGGCTTCGTGGTCAGCGGGGCCATTGCCATGGAGCCGTGTTCTCCTACCCCGGCCTAGGCTATTTGCTGGTGCAGGCGGTCCGCAACGAGGACTACCCGCTGATGCAGGGCATCTTCCTGGTGATCACGCTCGCCGTGCTGGCCGCCAACTCGTGGTGGACCTGGTCTACGGGTTGCTCGACCCGCGGACGAGGCTTCCCGATGACCGCCACCAACGTCGTCGCGCACGGTCGCCGCCGACGCGGCGCCCCGGAGGCCGCGGCGGCTGGCCGGCGCCGCGCGCCGCGTTCCGCTCGCCCCGGCTGGTCGCGGGGCTGTCATCGTCGGGTTCTTCGTGCTGCTCGCGCATCATCGGCCCGTTCTTCGTCGCCAACCCGAGCCGCTCAGCCACGCCGAGCTGGAGCCGCCGTCGCTGAGCCACCTGCTCGGCACCACCCAGATCGGCCAGGACGTGCTTCGCCCAGCTCGTGGTCGAGCGCCCGGGCGTCGCTGCTGATCGGGGTCGGCGCGGGCCTGCTGGCCACCGTGGTCTCGATCGTGGTCGGCGTCAGCGGCGGGTACGTCGGCGGGATCGTGGACAGGCGCTGTACCTGCTGACCAACGTCTTCCTGGTGATCCCGGCGCTGCCGCTGGCCATCGTCATCATCGCCGACGTGCAAGTCGAACGGGCTCGCCGCTGATCGTGGTCATCGCGTCACCGGCTGGGCTGGGCCGCGCGGGTGCTGCGCGCGCAGACGCTGTCGGTGCGCAACCGGGAGTACGTGCTGGCCGCCCGGGCCACCGGCGAGCGCGCCTGGCGGATCTGTTCGTCGAGATCGTGCCCAACGAGCTGCCGATCATCGTGTCCAGTTCATCTTCGGCGTGATCTTCGCCATCCTGACCCAGGCTGGCCTGGCGTTCCTCGGGCTGGGCGACCCGACGCGGCTGACCTGGGGGAACATGCTCTACTCGCGACAACGACCCGGCGCTGCCGCGGCGCCTGGTGGTGGTTCATCCCGCCCGGGTTGTGCATCGCGCTGGTCGGCATGGGCCTCGCGCTGATCAACTTCGGCCTCGACGAGATGCTCAACCCGCGGCTGCGGGTCGACCGTGCGGCCCGCCGCCGGGGAGCCCCGCCAGCCCGGGCGACCCCGCCGCCGGCGGAGCCCAGCCGGAGGTGGCGCGGTGAGCGCGGACGTGGTGCTCCGGGCCGAGCACTCAGCGTGGACTACAGCGGGCGCGCGGCCCATCCGGGCGGTCCGGGACGTCACGGTCGAGCTGCGCCGCGGCGAGGTGCTCGGCATCGCCGGCGAGACCGGCTGCGGCAAGTCGACGCTGGCCTACGCGCTGACCCGGATGCTCGCCGCCGGCCTGGGCGACCGGCGGCGTCCATCAGTCTACCCGGCCGGCGACGCGCCGGTCGACGTGCTCGCGCTGGAAGGTGAGGAGCTGCGCAAGTTCCGCTGGAACGAGATCGCGATGGTGTTCCAGAGCGCGATGAACGCGCTCAACCCGGTGATCAGCCTGGCCCGGCAGTTCGACGACATCTTCGCCGCGCACCGGCCGTCGATGGACCGGGCCGCGCGGCTGGCCCGGGCCCGCGAGCTGCTGGACATGGTGGGCATGACCCGGCCCGGCTCGGCGGCTTCCCGCACGAGCTCTCCGGCGGCATGCGCCAGCGGGTCATCATCGCCATGGCGCTCGCGCTGGAGCCCGAGATCGTCATCATGGACGAGCCGACGACCGCGCTGGACGTGGTCGTGCAGCGCGAGATCCTGGACGAGATCAGCGGCTCTGCGAGGAGCCGGGTTCGGTGTCATCTTCATCACCCACGACCTGTCCCTGCTGCTGGAGATCAGCGACCGGCTCGCGGTCATGTACGCGGCGAGGTGGTGGAACAGGCCCCGGCGGAGCGGTCGGGGCCGCCCCCGCGCATCCCTACACGCTGGGCCTGCTGCGGTCGTTCCCGGACATGCGCAGCGCCCGGCGGGAACTGCGCGGCGTGCCGGGCAACCCCCCGGACCTGCGCCAGGATTTCCCCGGCTGCCCGTTCGGCCCGCGCTGCGAGTTCCGCTTCGATCCCTGCGCGAGCGTGCACCCGCTGCTCCGCCCGCCGGCCGGGCGGGGGCAGTCCCTCACCGCGGCGGGTGGCGTCGGGGCGGGTGGCGCTGCGGCGGGCGGCTGGCAGGTGGCCTGCCACCTGCACGATCCCAGCCTGCGGGCCAGCGGGCCGCCGCCCGGGCTGGACGGCGTCCCTGTCGCCGCCCCGGACGCACCGGGCGCACCGGGCGCCGGGGCGGGCCCGGCCGGCCTGGACAGCCCGGTCGGTGCGGACAGTGCCGTCGGCGCGGACAGCATCGGAGGGGAGGCGTGAGCGTGCTAGAGGTGAGCAACCTCGCCGTCGAGTTCGGCCAGCGGGGCGGGGAGAAGCTGAAGGCCGTGGACGGCCTGTCGTGCACGCTGCGGGCGGGCCAGACGCTGGCCCTGGTCGGGGAGAGCGGCAGCGGCAAGTCCACCGTGGTCCGGGCGCTGGCCCAGCTGGTCAGGCGCAGCGCCGGGGACATCCGGCTGGACGGCATGCCAGCACGCCGGCGCGGCCGGGCGCTGCGCGGCTACCGGCACCAGGTGCAGCTGATCTTCCAGGACCCGTTCGCCTCGCTGAACCCGATGCACACGATCCAGCACCACCTGGCCCGGCCGCTGCGGCTGCGGGACGGGCGCCTGCGCGGCGCGGCCCTCGATCAGGCGGTGCATGACCTGCTCCGGTCGGTGAACCTCACCCCGCCGGAGGAGGTGGCCGGCAAGCACCCGCACGAGCTGTCCGGCGGGCAGCGGCAGCGGGTGGCCATCGCCCGGGCCCTGGCCACCGATCCCGACGTGCTGCTCGCGGACGAGCCGGTGTCCATGCTGGACGTGTCGATCCGGCTGGAGATCCTCAACCTGCTGGACCGGCTCAAGCGGGACCGCAACCTGGCCATGCTGTACGTCACGCACGACCTGGCCACCGCCCGGCACTTCTCTTCCGAGATCATGGTGATGTACCGGGGGAAGATCGTGGAGCATGGCCCGAGCGACGCGGTGATCCTCAGCCCGGCGCACCCGTACACCCAGGTCCTGGCCGGCGCGGCCCCCGATCCGGCCGCCTCCCGCCCGGGGCTGGCCGCGGCCCGGCGGCAGCGGCAGGTGGCCCGGGCGGCGCGGACGGCCGAGATGCGGGAAGCGGCCCTCGGCACCGGCTGCCGGTTCCGCACCCGGTGCCCGCACGCGATGCCGGTGTGCGAGACCAGCCCGCCCGACGTGCCGGCCGCGCCCGGGCACCGCGCGCTGTGCTGGCTCTACGCACCGGAGGGAGGAGCCGGGCCGATCCCGGATTCGCTTTCACGGGCACGGCCCAGTTTCGGCTAGACTGCACTGGCGCGGGCGAGCTTCGTTAGGCTCGTGCTTCGCCGCAGTGGGGTATGGGGTAATTGGCAGCCCGACGGGTTCTGGCCCCGTTAGTCTAGGTTCGAGTCCTGGTACCCCAGCAGTACCGGTAACGGCAGGACAGCCGCCAGGCGGCGGTCCTGCCGTTTCTGTGTCTCAGGAGTCGCCGCGCAGCTCGAAGTCGGCGAAGTCGAAGCCCGGCGCGACCAGGCAGGCCACCAGGGACCATGGCTCGGCGGCGCCGGGGCCGGCCGGGCGGCCCGGGTTGGCCGACTGCCAGGCCCCCGCCGGGACCAGCACCTGGAGTTCCTGGCCCGCGGCCGGGTCCGGGCCGACCTGCCGGGCCTCATCGCCGATGCGCAGGGTCATCGGCGCCCCGCCCTGCCACAGCCACAGTTCGTCCCCGCGCACCCGGTGCCACGCGGACCGCTGGCCCGCGGGCAGCAGGTACAGGATCGCGGTGGCCAGGGCCCGTTCCCCCGGCCAGCCCGGTGGCACCGTGCGCAGCCCGGACCGGTAGGTCTCCCGGTAGAAGCCGCCCTCCGGATGTGGTTCCAGCCGCCAGCGCCCTACCGCCGTGGTCACGTCCATATCCCCTGAACGCCCCGTCCGGCGCCGGTGATACCACGCCGGCCCGGGGCCGCCCGGGGGCCGCGCGGGGCAGTGCGCCCGGCGCGCCTGACCCTGCCTGGGCATGCAGGCCCGGGCAGTGGGGGATACTGCCCGGGCCGGGCCTGGTGCAGCGGACGGGTGGCGGCCCCGTCCGCTGGCTTATGTGCTGGTCAGAGCGCCAGGGGTCAGCTCCAGCGCCGCCTGCGGGAGCGCCCGCGCCCCGGCTCCAGCCCGGTCAGCCGGAGCAGGATGAGCAGGACGATGGCGCCCAGGACGGAGCCGAGGATGCCCGTCGCGTGCAACTGGTGCACCGCGAGGGTGTGGTACTCGATCAGGTTCAGGATGAACCCGCCGAGGAAGGAGCCCACCACGCCGAGGGCTATGGTGCCGAAGAACCCGATCGGGTCCCGGCCCGGGACCAGCAGCCGGGCGATGGCGCCGGCGATCAGTCCCACGATGAGCAGGATGATGATGAATGCCAACATGTCCTGCCATGTACCCGTGAGCCGGGCCGCCATGCGGCGTCTGCACCGCTTCCAGATTCCTGGATATTGCCGGGATCTTGGTGCTGGCTTTACCCGCCTGGCGAGGCTGGCCGGGCGGCCTCGCCGGCCATCGTCCTCCCAGGTGACCGGCGCCCGGCGGGCTACCGGGCCGGCGGGCGGTGCGGCGATGTCCAGTTTGGCGCCACCGGCCCCCGTACCCTACGATGCAGTGGCTGGCCCCGTCGTCTAGTGGCCCAGGACGCCGCCCTCTCAAGGCGGTAGCGGCGGTTCGAATCCGCTCGGGGCTACTCATCGAGTAGCAGATCAAAGGCCCGGTTCCCGTTCCAGGGGAGCCGGGCCTTGATCATTTGTCACTGGTTTGCCATCGAGTTCTGCCGTCATCGGGCGGCAGCCGGTGGCCCACGATGACGGCCATCGGTACCCCGGCGGAGGCGAGTACGGGGCGCGCCAGGGACCGGTAGCTACAAGGAAGACGGGGAGGGGACCAGGGATAGCGTCAGGGCATGGGGCCGCTCTGGTCAGGGCAGTTACCATCGGTCTGTGACCTTGACGCCAGGACGAAGCAGATCAGTCCGGTCTCAGGGAGATGGCGGAAGCGCCCGCCTGATGTCTGGCCGCCCGGAGACAGCGCGGAGTGAGGCGCTGGCCGCGCCTGCGGTCACCACCTGCTGCCAGGAATGTGCAGCCCGGCCGACCGTGAGCCATGATGAGCGCTGGCAGCAGGCGGCCCGGTATGCGCGGTGGCTGGCCTGGGCCTCTCTGGCGTGGATGACGGCCGAAGGTGTGGCTGGGCTGGTCGCTGGTGTCGTTGCAGGCTCTGTCGCCCTGGTGGGCTGGTCGCTGGGCAGCGCTATCGAGGCGCTGGCCAGCGTGATCGTGATCTGGCGGTTCACTGGGTCGCGGACTGTGTCGGAGACCGCCGAGCGGCGGGCGCAGCGGGCCGTGGCGGTCAGTTTCTGGCTCCTGGCCCCGTACATCGTCGTGCAGGCCATCCGTGACCTGAGTGGCCACCATCCGGCCGCTGCGTCGACGCTCGGGATCGTGATCACCGCAGCGAGCGTGGTCATCATGCCGGTGCTGGGGACAGCGAAGCGGCGCCTGGGCCAGCGCCTGGGCTCGGGCGCCACGGCCGGTGAGGGCACCCAGAACCTGATGTGCGCGGCGCAGGCCGCCGCCGTCCTGGTCGGCCTGGTCGTGGTCGCCGCGTGGCCGGGTGGCTGGCCGGTCAACCCACTCGTCGCGCTCGGTATTGCCGCCTGGTCGGTCTGGGAAGGCATCCAGTCGTGGCGAGGCGCGGGCTGCTGCTAGACAGCGGCTGCCGCCATGACGGCTGGCGTGGCCACGATTTGCTGTCAGTCGGTGTGTCGCCGGAAGGCCGCCCAGGTGAACGGTTGCACTGCTCCCGTCGGCGTCACGTGTTCTTCTGTGTCCGCTGCGGTCAGCGCCCAGTTGCCGCCGAGCTGGCTGGCGAGGCCGGGCGGGTCGTAGCGGGCGACCGGGAGACCGGAGCAGTACTCGGGTCCGTCCGGGGCAAAGCAGCCGAACACCGCAACGGCGCTGGCGCCGGTCGCCTGGTCCAGGGTGCGCATGTACTGCTGCCGGGCCCGGTTGGTGGTCAGGAAGTGGAAGACCGCCCGGTCATGCCAGACCTGGTAGCGGCGTCCCGGCCGCCACGTCAGCACGTCGGCCACGACCCAGGCGACCAGCTGGGCCGCTGCGCCGAGGCGCCGAGGCGCCGAGGCGCCGCCGATCGTACTGCATGCCGGTCGCGGAGACATCCAGGACGGTCACGTCACTGAACCCGCGGGCAAGCAGGGCATCGGCCAGCGTGGATGCCCGCCGCCGACGTCGATCAGGCCATCGGCCGCCGAGACACCGGCCGCGTCGAGCATCCGCAACGATAGGGCCGGTTCCCGCTGGAACCAGCTCCGGCTGGTATCGCCCAGGGCATAGGCGTCGTCCCACCGCGCCGCCGGGTCACCCTGCTCTGCCATGCCCCATTGTCCCGCCCTCAGCCCAGGCCCGACCACAGGTAACGGGCGCCGATAGCCACGACCAGGATGCCCATCACGCGCCGGATCAGCACGTCCGGCAGGCGCCGCTGCAGCCGGGCACCGGTATACGCACCCGCCAGGCCGCCGGCGCCCAGCGCGATTCCCGTCGGCCAGTCGGGCGCGACGGACCCATCGTGATGGGCCGACAAGATCAGGAAGGTCACCACGCCCGCCACCGATGTCACGAACGTGGACGCCAGCGCGGCGGGAGCGACCTCTTTCGCGGGCCGCCCGGTCCCGATCAGGATCGGAGCCAGGATCGAGCCGCCGCCGATGCCGTAGATCCCCCCCACACAGCCCACCACCATGGCAAGAAGGATCAGCACGGGCAGCGGAACCGTCCGGACCGGCCGCGCCTCTCCACCTGCACGGGCCGGCCTGGTCAGCGCAAGCCACACGCCAAGCGGCAGCAGCACCGCCGCGACCACGAAGTCAAACAGGTGCGCGCTGGGCAGCAGCTCCACGCGGATAACCGATCCGGCAATGACGCCGGGCAGCGTCCCGGCCACGAGCACCAGGGCGAGCCTGCCGCCGGTCTGGCCCTGCCGCCAGTACCGGTAGAGCGCTCCCGGAGTCGCCACCACGTTGTACAGCAGGTTCGTCGGGGTGACCGCCGGGCTCGGCGTCCCCAGGACGCTGACCTGAAAGGGCAGTAGCAGCACAGCACCGGAAATCCCGGCTGGAGTTGCCAGTACCGCGATCACGAACGCTGCCGCCAGCGCGACGACCTCAATCCAGCCAGGCCCAAGCATCCGGCCACGTTAACCGGCCCCTGACCAGGCAATCGAGTGATGCTGGGCTAATTGCGTCGGGCAACCTACAAGAGCGATCGGCAGAGCAGGAATGACGCCGCGCTGCCCTCTCCTAGTGCAGTGCTGAGCTGACGGTGAGTGCGATGGCAACTCCGACCGGCTGACGATCGCGCCTCTGACCTGCACGGCGCCAGAGTTACCTCAGCGCTGGGGTGTTTCTATGAGCTGCAGCGCAAACGCTGAGTCGGGCGTCGTAGCTCATAACCCAGCGACAGCCGCCGCTGAACGGAGCCTCATCTCAACGGACGCTTGACCTGGCTCTTGACAAGATCGGTTGGTTAGTCAACACTAACGGTTAGTGATGACTGACCGAGGTGGAGACCCGTGGGAGGGGCTGGCCGACGGCACGCGCCGCGCCATCGTGGCCTGCCTGGCCGAGGGGCCGCAGGCGGTGGGGCAGCTGGCGGCGGGGCTGCCGGTGAGCCGGTCGGCGGTGTCTCAGCATCTGAAGATCCTGAAGGATGCCGGCCTGGTGGAGGACGTGGCTGCGGGGACGCGCCGGATCTACCGGCTCAACCCGGTCGCGCTGGCGGCGTTGCGGGATCAGCTCGACACATATTGGCAGCGGGCGCTGGCCGGGTATGCCGAGGCCGCGGAAGCGCCAGCCGACGAGGAGGAGGAGTGATGTCCCAGGCCGAGGCCGCGACGGTCCGCAAGCAGATCGTGGTTGACGCGCCGATCGAGCATGCTTTCACGGTGTTCACTGACCGGTTCGGCGACTTCAAGCCGCCCGAGCACAACCTGCTCGGGGCGCCCATCGCCGCGACTGTGTTCGAGCCGCGGGTCGGCGGCAGCATCGTGGACCGGGCCGCAGACGGAAGCGAGTGCCGGTGGGCGCGGATCCTGGCCTACGACCCGCCGGACCGGGTGGTGTTCAGCTGGGATATCAGCCCCCGGTGGACGATCGAGGCCGACCCAGCCCAGACCAGCGAGGTCGAGGTGCGGTTCTACGCCGAGTCGCCGACCAGCACGCGGGTGGAACTGGAGCACCGGCACATCGACCGGCACGGCCCCGGGTGGGAAGCGATCACTGACGGCGTCAACGGGGCGCAGGGCTGGCCGCTGTACCTTGACCGCTACGCCGCGCTCCTGAAGGAGGGCAGCTGACATGCCGCCGATCGTGACCAGCGCCGAGATCGAGCGCCCGGCCGCTGAGGTCTTCGCCTGCGCCACCGACCCAGCCCGGTTCAGCCAGTGGCAGAAGGGCGTAGTGGACGGGCACCTGGACGGCCCGGCCGACGCCTCAGGGCTGCCGCGCCCTGGTGCACTGTGCGTGACAACGCGGCGCATTGGCGGCGCCAGCCGCCCGGTGACGTCCGAGCTCGCGCATATCGACCCGCCCAGGACCTGGGGGGTGCGGGGCATAGATGGCCCGATCCGCACCACTGTGGATGTCCTGGTCGAGCCTGTTACCGACTCCCGCTCCCGGCTGACCATCAGCGTCAACTTCACCGGTCACGGCATCGGCAAAGTCCTGGTGCCGCTCATGGTCCGCCGGGAGGCACGCAAGGAGATGCCGGACAACATGGCAGCGCTCAAGCGGCTGATCGAAACGAGCTAGTACGGCCCAAGGCGGTCACGGACTGCCCAAGTTGCGCCAGCGCTCCGTGTCGGCAGGTGCTGCGGACGGTGATCATGCCTGCTTGCGCAGCGTCACCCAGGTGAAGGGCTGAATGAGCCCCGCCGGCGTGATGTGCTCCTGCCGGTCCTGGCCAATCAGCCGCCACTTATCGCCCAGTTCATCAGCGAGCTGAGCCGGACTGTAGCGGGCCACCAGCAGGCCCGAACACTGTTCCGGTCCGTCCGGGGCAAAGCAGCCGATCACGGCGACCGCGCCGGTATCGGTAGCAGCGTTGAGGGTATGCGTGTACTCCCGGCGCTGCCGGGAGGTGGTCAGAAAATGGAAGACCGCCCGGTCGTGCCAGGCCTGGTACCGGCGCTCGGGCTGCCAGGTCAGGACATCGGCGGTCAGCCACCGCACCTGCTCAGCACGCGGCCCGAGGCGGCGCTGCGCGTACTGCATCCCGGTCACCGAGAAGTCAAGCACGGTGATGTCACCGAACCCGCGATTCTGCAGCGCCTGGGCCAGGGGCGATGCGCCACCGCCCACGTCGATCACAGCATCGGCAGCCGAGACCCCTGCCGAGCCGAGCATCCCCAGCGACATGTCCGGCTGCTGCTCGAACCAGCTCCGTGTCGTCTCCCCCTGGGCGTACGCGTCGTCCCAGTGCGACGCGGTACCTGGCTCACCTGCCATCAGGCACTCTTGCCCAGGCGACGAAGATTCCGATGCTGGCCGTGACCCCGACCGAGGTCTTAGAGACGATGTTTCATCGCATGCCCAGTGACGAATACCCGTACTCGGCCAGACGATTCTGCTGGAAGTAACCCTTTACCTGCTCGGGGGTGAACCCAAGCCAGATGTCGGCTTGCTCGGTGCGCATCCACTCATAGGGATGCTCGACCTCGTCAGTGATCGCGATCGTTCCGCCCGGCCGGACGATCCGGGCCATCTCGGCCAGCATCCTGGCGGGGTCCGGCGCATGGTGCAGCACCATATTGGCGACCGCGACATCCACGCTGTCATCCAGGAGAGGCAAGTTGTCCAGCTCACCTTCAGCAAGCTGGACGTTGTCCACGTCAAGCGCCGCCAGGTTGTCGGCGGCAACAGCAAGCATCGCCGGGGAATTATCGATCCCGGTCACCGTGGCTGCCTGCCCCGCCAGGCCCGCAGCCACGAAGCCGGTGCCCGTTCCCACATCGGCCACCCGTGACTTCGCGGTGACCCGGCCATGCTTGGCGAGGGCATCGATCACGTCCGCGTTGTAGAAACTGGAACGCATGTCGTCCCACTGGGCCGACACCCGCTCGAAGAACGCCCTCACATCCCCGCTGTCCACGTTGCCAAGTCTGCCATCAGCGGCAACCACGGGACAGTCGAGATCTCCTGCAGCTCAGTACCTGCAGGCAGGACCATTTCGTGCGCTAATTGTGGATGAGAGCCGTTCGCTTGTAAACAATCCCTCGTAGAGCCGGCGGGTGTCGTTAAATGCCAGATACAATTCTCTAATATCGCACGGAGCCGGATTGTCCTGAGTGTTTAGATCTTCGGAGAAAACCGCAGCAGCAAGTTATTCTTATTTCATGGATAAGTCTGGACTGAGCGCAGTCCAGACTTGAAAATGGAATCAGCGCCGCCATGTCCGCTGACCCGTCTGGGCCTGGCGGCGATGGCGGATGGGACCGGGCGCGGTCCCAATAGGGGCAACGTCGTGGTCTGAGGATCGGGGTGGTCTTCGTGTCTGGCGAGGGTGTGCGGCGGCGGTCACGGCAGGTTGTTCCGCGGCCCAAACTGGTTCAGTTCACGCTGACTCTGGAAGAGTTTGATGAGGTCGGCCGGGCCGCAGAGCGGGCTGGGATGGCGCGCGGGGCCTACGCCGCGGATGTGACGTTAGCGGCGGCCTGCGGCATCCCGGGCCGGATCGGGTCGCCGCTGCGTGAGGTGCTGGGCGAGCTGATGGCGGCGGCAGGACTGGTCCGCCGGATTGGTGCCAATTTCAATCAGGCCGTTGCGAAGCTGAATGCGACCGGGCAGCGAGGCGAGGATCTGCTGCCATCAGCACAGTTTTGCTCCCGAGTCGTCCAGCGCCTAGATGAGACGGCGGAGCAGGTGCGCCGGAGCATTCCGTGAATACGGCGGAGCGCCCCGGGTGATCGGGAAAGTGATCCGGGGCACTGACGCCCAGCGGCTGCTGTATTACCTGTACGGGCCGGGAAAGGCGAACGAGCACACCGACCCGCACCTCGTCGCCGGATTCGCCGATCCAGCCGAACTCGAACCGGCGCACCGCCCCGGCCGGGCCCGGGACTTCCGGCCGCTGGCCGGGCTGCTCGCCCAGCCCTTGGCCGCTGTCAACGGATCCAACTACCGGCAGCCGGTGTGGCACTGCGCGGTGCGCGCCGCACCAGAAGACCGCTTGCTGTCGGATGCGGAGTGGGCGCGGGTCGCCGCACACATCATGGACCGGACCGGGCTGGCGCCCGGGGGGATGACCTGGGGGTGCGGTGGGTCGCGGTCCGGCATGCCCCGGATCACATCCACCTGGTCGCCACGCTGGCCCGCCAGGACCGGATCCGGCCGAAAGTGTGGAACGACTACTTTCAGGTCCGCGACGCCTGCCGCGACGCCGAACGCTGGTTCGGGCTCCGGCCCACCCCTCCCGCGGATCGCACCGCGGCCCGGCGGGCCACCCGGGCCGAGACGGAGCAGGTGACCCGGCGCGGCTGGGAGGAGCCGCCGCGGGCCAGGTTGCGGCGGGAGGTGGGCACCTCAGCCGCCGGGGCACGCACGGAAGCCGAGTTCTTCACACGGCTGGCCCGGGCCGGGGTGCTGGTGCGCCGCCGCTACAGCACCGTCAACCCCGGTGAGGTGACCAGGTATGCGGTCGGCCTGGGTGCGCGATTACCTGCCGCGGGGCCTCGCGAAGGCGGTGATCGCTGCGACAGCGGTGTTGCTGGGCCTGCTCACCATGACCACGGCGACGGGGGCGCCTGACGACCTGGGCAGGCCGGGCAGGATCCTGCTGCTCCGCTGTGGCCCCGGCGTGCAGCCGGGCCATGGTCCCTGGCCAGGGTCGTTCTACAGTGTGCCGCTCGCAGCTTTGGTGGCCACCGGCCTGATCGCTGCGGGTGCCGCCCTGCGCGCCGTGGCCCGCCGGCCACGCACTGGCGCAGACCCGGGCGCGGTCGCGGCAGACGACGCCCTGCGGCAGCATGCACACGCACGCCAGAGCCTTCGTCCAGCAGGCCGCCATGTTAGGCGCCAACGAACAGCAGATCCTGGACGCCGTCGCACATGTCCTGATAAACGAACCCAGCCAGCAAGAATCCCAGAGCATCCGCTTCCCGGCAGATCCGGCCGACTTCCGGCCAGCGGGCTTACCCGGCCCGCTCGCCCAGATCCGGATCAGGACACGGTGGCGGTCTGACGTGAGCAAGAACCTCACTATCGGCACGCTGATTGCCTGCCCAGCAGTCTGCTGCCAGTGAGCTTGGCCCGCGGAGGCGCGCGCAGCGTTGGTGCTGATCGCGGAGACAAGCAGTTCGACTGGTCAGCCAGGTCCGCCATCCGCCACTCGCGGATGTTCTTGGCGTGCGGCCGGCACTCGCAGCGAACTACCAGACGCGGACGTAGTCCACGAGCATGTCGACGGGGAACCTGGTGCTGGCTGGTGAACCGGCTCCTCCGCCGATCGCGAGGTTGAGGAGCATGAACATCGGCACCCCGCTGCTAAAGGGCCAGTTGGGGATATGGCTGGGCCCCACGTCCAGGTACCGCGTGCCGTCTTTGAAGAAGGTGAAGCCCGCCGGGGCCCAGTGAACGCCCCACGTGTGCCATGCGTTGTCCACGGCGGTGGCTCCGCGCTTCGTATACGTGCCGCTGCCCGTGCTGTCGAGTGTGTGTACCGAGGTCAGCACGTCGGCGGAGTCCCCGAAGTTTTCCAGGATGTCAACCTCGCCGCACTTCGGCCAGCCGACCGTGCCGATGTTGGCGCCCATCATCCACCAGGCCGGCCAGGTACCTTGCTGCGGGTCAAGCTTGATGCGGGCCTCGAAGGTGCCGTGGTACTGGCTGAATTTCCCGAGTGTCTTGAGCCGGGCGCTGCGGTATGTGGTGGTCCCCTGCCCGGTGGTCCTGGTCGCGCGGATCACCAGGTTCCCGTTCCCGTCCAGGAAACTGTTCTCCCGGGATGACGTGTATATTTCCAGCTCGTTGTTGCCCCAGCCGCCGCCACCCAGGTCATACGCCCATTTCGACGGGTCCGGGGCGCTCCCCGCTGGCCCGTCAAAATCGTCGGCGAACATGTACCTGGGGCCGCCCGACACGATATCCGCGATGCCCAGGCCCATCGCGCCCAGTCCAGCCGCCCCTAGCCCGGCCGCTGCGGTGAGGATGGCGCGGCGCCTCAAGACAGCTCCAGTGGTGCGGGATCGGCAACCTGACCGGGGAGGCGCATGGACCGGCCGGCGGTGAAGAGCGTGCGCATAGCGAATCTGGCCTTGATCTTCGTCATCTGAGGGTGGCGGGCTGATGGCGCGTCAGCGGCCGGGCGCACCTGATGGCCCGGTGGTGACAGGTGGGCGGGCTCAACGCGCCTGCAGGGCTCCTTGGTATCGGGCTGGCTAGCCAGTGCAGGCGGAAGGTCCTGGCGGGGATCAGCATATGACCTCTTGCTTATCCGCGGTGATGACCCGGGACGCGAATACCACCCGGGCCGCACGGCTGAGACAGATGACAAGGCTGGCGCATGCGAAACACAATGGGGAACCGACGCTTGGGCTAAGCGGGAGCGCGCACATCGGACGCGATCTAGCGCCGGATCCCGATGGCGAAGGCGCCCCAGTTGAGCCACTGCAGCCAGGCCTGGTAGCCCAGTGCCTCGAGCAGTGGGACCACCTCGTCGTAGTGGTCCTGGATCTCGATCTTGATGCAGCGGACGTTGTGGGTCCACTCTCCGTGTTTGAGCATCTCGTACCAGGCGGATTCGATGTTGACGAGCAGGTAGTCGACCGGGGCCTGGCCGCTGAACTCGCCGAGCAGCTTCCCGGCGCCGACGGCGCCGACCTGCCGCGTCGCGCTGGCGCTGCCGCCACGCTGCGGCTCGGTCAGAGCCTGTCCCCAGGCGTCGGGCTGCCAGCTGAGCGTGAGTGCCTCGTCGCGGTGCCAGACCGCCGCCTCCGTGAGGACGCACCGGACGCCAAGGTGGGCCAGGTTGCGCCGGGCCAGCGCGGCGTTGTCCCGGTCGGGCTCGGCGCCGAGCAGGCGGGCATGCGGGTAGCGCCCGGCCAGGTCGGCCAGCAGCAGGCCGATGTTCGCGCCGAACACCGCGATGTGCCCGACGGGGCCGGGCAGGTCCGCCGGCGGCAGGTGGTAGCCGTAGGACAAGAACTCCAGGGCGGTGCGGTCATGGGAGCGGGGGCGCAGCCAGACCGCCCGGCCGTCCAGTTCCCTGACGCGGACCCGCATCGCTGTGCCGGCCGCGGGCTGGTCCAGCCTGCCCCGGAACACCTCCTCGACCACCAGCCGGCCCATCACCGCCATGCTGCGCAGCCCGGTCACCCTGCGGATCGACTGGGAGCGGTCGCGGAGGGAGCGGATCCGCTCCAGGTCCGCGCGGGCTGCCCGTTCGTCGTGGCTGGTGGTCAACGGCTCCCCCCTGCTCCTGCTCTGCCGAGACGGCCCGGCCCCGGCCGGGAGCGGATAGCCTGCCGGTCACCGGCCAGTGGTATCGGGCATCTGTCACCTATACACCTAAGGTGGATAGGTGACAGATCACGCAGTATGCCACACTGTGCTCAGCCCCGGGGCGGCGGATAAGACGCGGGGCTACTATCCAGCGGGGAGGCGGGATGTCCCGGTTCGGTGACCTGGAAGCCGCGATCATGGACGTGATGTGGGCGGCCGACGGGCCGCTGCCGGTGCGCGAGGTGGCCCGCGAACTCAACGGCGACCGGCCGCTGGCCTTCAACACTGTGCAGACGGTGATGGAGAACCTGTTCCGCAAGGGCTGGCTGAGCCGCCACAAGAATGGCCGGGCGTACTGGTACGTCACGGTGCGGTCCCGGGAGGACTACGTGGCTGGCCTGCTGGGCGAGGCGCTCGCGGCCGCCCGGGACCCCGCGGCCACCCTGGTGCGCCTCGTGGAGGACATGGACCCCGCGGAGGTTGCGCACCTGCGGGCAGCGCTGGACGCCGCGGCGCGGAAGGAGGGGCACCGCGGTGACGATCGTGGCGCCTTTGCTGCTCGTCGCGTACGCGGTCACTGTGGCGGCCATGGGCACCCGGTGGCTGGCCCGCGCGTCCTGGCCTCTGCGCATGCCCCGGCTGGGTATAGCCGTCTGGCAGGTGCTCACCGTGACCTTTGTCGCCTCAGCGCTCGTGGCTGGCCTGATCATCGCCGTCCCATGCCTGCCTGGCGTGAGCTGGGCTGCCGTGGCGGAGCTGCGGAATCACTACGACTCAGCGGGCAGGGTCGCGGCAAGTATCATCGCGGCCGTGCTCACGCTGGCCGCGCTGGGCCGCCTGATCTTTGCCACGGCGTCGGCGCTGGCCATCGCGAGGCGTCGCCGTGCTCGCCATGACGAGGCTCTGGCGCTGGTCGGGCGCCGGGGGCCGCTCCCAGGCATGGTGCTGCTCGATGATGAGCGCCCAGCCGTTTACTGCCTGCCCGGCCGCCGGCGCGTCGTCTTCACCACCGGGGCGCTTGATCGCCTCGACCGCCAGCAGATCCAGGCCGTCCTGGCCCATGAACGGGCGCACCTGGCCGGACGGCATCACCTGGTGATCATGCTGGCCCGTGTCTTGCCGGGTCGCCTTCCCGGGCATCCGGTTCCTGGCCGTGGCGGCCAGCCAGATCGGCTGCCTGGTGGAAATGGCCGCCGATGATGCCGCGGCCCGGCGGGCGCACCGGCTGACGCTCGCCGCTGCGCTGCTGGCACTGGCTGAGGTGCGGGTGCCCGCCGCCGCCCTCGGTGCCGCCCTCGGCCCGGGCGAGACAGCCGGCGCACAGCGCATACGCCGTCTCATCGACGCCCCGCGCCCCGCCAGCCGGGCCCGCCGGGCGGCCGGCCTCGTCCTGACCCTGGTGGCCGCACCGGCCGTGGCCCTCGCCGTGCCCGCCCTCGCCCTGACGGTGATCACTGACTGCGTCTCCTGATTCACCGGGTCGTCACCAGAGGAATGGGACCAGCCGCTTGTGGGTGGCCGCGTAGCTGCGGTAGCCGTCCCCGAGGTTCTGCAGCAGAGCCCGCTCCTCCACCCGGATCCGGAACACGAGACCGCACGCCACGGCGATGGTGAGGGTGGCCAGCGACAACCAGTTCCCGATGAACAGGCCCAGCCCCATGACCGCCAGCAGGATCCCGGCATAGCTCGGGTGCCGGATCACCCGGTAGGGCCCGCCGGTGATCACCGGCTGGTCACCGCTCGTCTGGACGATGAAGGTGAAGTACCGGCCCAGTGTCCGAAAGCTCCACAACCGCAGGGCGATCCCACACCAGAGCAGGCCGAGCCCGATCCAGGCAGCGACGGCGGCGAGCCGGATCGCCGCTGCCGGTGCCACCCGCGAGAGCACGATCGCCATGAGGGCGCCGGCCGCTACGGCAATCCGGAAGACGATCTCGCTGCCCCAGCTGGCCTTCACTCCCTCGCGTCGGTGGTTGACGCTCTGCCGCAGTTCCAGCACGACCCAGATGACGGCGGTGCCCAGCAAGAGTCCGTGAGCGAAGGGTGGTACGGCGGCCGTCGAGCGCACAAGACGACGTTACGCGTGCCTTAGGAGCCTTGGAGGTGAGCCCGGTAGAGGTCGCGGAGTGCGGCCCAGTGCCGGGAGTCCGCCGCGCTGTCGTAGGTCGGGATGTCGGGCACGGCGAATCCATGGTGGGCGGCGTAGGACTCGAGAGTGAGGTCAACTCCAGCGTCAGTGAGCGCGCTATCCAGTAGCTCGGCCTGCCCGGCGGTGAACGAGCTGTCGTCCTTCGCGCCGGCCACGTAGACCGCGGCGGTGGTGCGATCCGCGGAAAGGTGAGGGCTTGACGGGTCACCGGCGACCGCCAGCCTGCCGCCGTGGAACGGCGCCGCCGCGGCGATCTTGCGGCCGAGTCCGCCCGCGGCGATCGGTGACATGCGTCCGCCCAGGCAGTATCCGGTGGTGCCGATCGCCGGCCCCGTCACTTCCGGCCGCGCCAGGAGGAAATCCGAATAGGCGCCAGAATCGGCGATGATCCGTCATTGGTGAGCACACTCGTGAGGCCGGACAGCCGTGCCCCGGCCACGCGCCGTTCACATCCGGGACGTGCAGCGTCCCGTTGCAGTGTCCGTCCGGCGCGGGGATCCGAACGTCCAGGCGTCCCATTCAGCTGCCTCCACCCGGGCTTGTCCAAGGTGACCGCCCGAAAGTATCACCGCCGGGTGCCGGTTCCCCGACCCGTCCCTTACCCCCTCGGCCGCCGGACCTGCTTGATCATTCCCGGCAACGGGGTGGTGGATGTGCTTGAGGCCGGTGCGGTGCGATGCAGGCGGCCGCAGCTCAGCTCATTCCGGCGAACCATTGCTTCACCAGCCAGCCATCACCGGCGGGCTCGGTCGTGGCGGACGCGTAGCCATTGGTGGAGTTCATCACGCCGGGCAGCAGCGTCCAGGCGGTCATCCCGATGTGGTGAGCCGTGAGATACCGCAGGTACTGGCGGACCAGTGCGCGGGGGTGATTGAAGTGGTATCCGCTGGCGAAGTTGGTGAACTCACCGTCCACCACGGGAATCCCCCGGCTGGCCAGATTCCCGAAGGCCCGGTTCCAGGTGGCCACCGTAACCGGCGCCTGGTCCTCCCACGGGCTGCCGGGGTGATGGAAGCTATAGACGATCCCATAACCGCGCAACAGGGGAACGCCGGCCAGGGTGCTGCCCCACCAGCGGCCCTCGACCCACAGCGTGTTGCGCGCCCCCGCCTGCCGCACGTCGTTGGCCAGCCCCTGCATCGCCCGGTGCCACCGGGCCCACGAGCAGTACCGGGGCTCGTTGAACAGGTCGAAGATCACAGCGGGGTTATTGGCGTAGAAGACCATGAGGTGCCGCCAGAAGGACCACGTCGCGGGCGTGGGCAGCGACTCGTCGTGGGTGAACCCGGGGGTAATTTCGGTCTGCGCGTTCAAGACCACCGACAAGCCCAGGCTCAGCGCGTAGTCGGTCACCGTCCGGATGTCCTGCATGTATGCCGCTGAGAAGACCCGGCCGTTGGCGCCGACGAGCTTGTCCTGGATGATCTGGAAGCGGACGACGTTGGCGTGCCAGTTGCGCTGCGCGGCGTAGATCTGCGCCTTCATGGTGGCGAGGGCGTCAGCGGGCAGGGCGACATCGGGCGATAGTGCCGCCTTGGCCGGTAACCAGCTCTCAAGTCCCGAGAGGGTAATCCCGTGCGGGATCGCGGCCGCGGACACGGAGGCGGCCTTATCCCCGGACGCGGATGCAGCCGTGCCCGCGGACACGGCGGGGCAGCCGGCGCGGTTAACAGCCCGGCGACCACGGCCACGGCCGCCAGCGGGCCCAGGCCCCACAGCCTGGTCAGGACGCGTCCGGAGTCCCGTGCTCTCGTGCGCCGCATCTGGCTGGGCCCCTCCATCGTCGGCGCGGGAAACTTCACCATTCCGGGTCCGGATCATGGCCCCGGAACGTAGACCAAGCAGGACCACAAGGCTGACACATCCGGCGTACCGCCTGATACCTACTCAAAGAGAACATTCTCCAAACCGCGGTCACCGGAATCAGGCGTTAACGTCAGGGCTCATGGCTGACGAGCCCGCCGTCTTCTGGCTAGAGCTGGCTGCGGATGGCAACCTGGCAGAGTTCCGGCAGCCTTCCCTCGGCCGCGCGGGCGGCGAGCAGCACGCCGGCCCAGGCCAGCGCGAGGCCGTACGCCGCGGCGCCCAGCACGAGCACCGGCACCCGGATCTCGGCCGGATCAGCGCTGGTGAGGACCGCAGCGACGATCACCGGGGCCGCCGCCACCGCGGTGCACACCAGGGTGCCGAAGACGCTCCCGAGCCCGTACAACCCATAACCCTGGGCGGCCTGGGGCATGGGACTGCCGGGTCGCTTGGCCATCGGATAGGCCAGCACGACGGCGAAGATGTTGGCCATCGCCAGCGCCGCACCGAGCCCGGCCAGGCCCACCGCCATGGCCACGAAACCCTCGGCCGGGCTCCTGGCCGCGGCCGCTAGGCCGAACGAGACAGCGGTGAGCAGTGGCACGGCGATCACGCCGTACACGATGTCCTGGCCGGAGAAGTAGGAACGCAGCTCGCGGCGGCCGGGCAGCGCCAGCGCCTCGAAGAGGAACGGCGGCCCGGTGAGCCCGACCGGGTTGGCGTGGAACGCCCCGACGAACCCAGCGCCGAAGATGGCACTGGCGAGCACGACGGCGGGATGCTCCTGGCGGCCGAGGATGGTACTGATGGACACCGCGATCATGATGACCGCGGTCAGAACCCAGTAGACGAGCGACTGGGGATCGCGGCGCTGGTAGATCCAGGTGCGCGCGGCCACGGTGCCGCCCAGGCCGAACCGGGCCAGCGGCAATGCCGCGCCGCGGACCCGCGAGGACTGCGTCGATGCGTCGGCAGTGACCAGGGCGCGGCCCAGCGACCGGACCCAGAGCCAGCCGAGCACGGCGATGACCGCGGCCAGCAGCGCCAGGCGCGCCACGGCGGCGCCGGGGTGCCCGTCCGACGCGTCTCCGATAGCGTGGGCGGCCAGGCCCGGCGGCAGCCAGCGGAGCCACGAATCGACGCCCGTGAAGCTGGACGCGGAGAGCTTGCCCTCGGCGGCCACCTTGGGTACCACCTGGGTGAAGAACTCGTACAAGGCGAAAATCGGGATGACCAGGAACGCCGCGAGGTCCTTGCCACGGCGGGAGCGCAGCAGCCCGGCCATGCCGGTGGTTACGAACCGGGCCAGGACGATGCAGAACAGCACCTGCAGCAGCACCGCCACCAGCGCGATCAGCACGCCGGGCGCGCCGTGCGCCAGGCCGACGGTGACCCCGAGCAGCCCGGCCAGGTTGGCCAGCGGCCAGGCCCCCGATGCCGAGGCGGCCAGCAGTCCCATGGCCAGCGGGCGGGTACGCAGCGGGTAGAGCGCCAGCGTGGCCGGGTCGAGCGTGCTGTCCAGGCCGAACACGAAAATCGGCAGGATCAGCCAGCCGAACGCGAACATGGTGAAGACGACCGTGGTCACATCCACCGCCGTGCCCTGGCCGCGGAGCAGGGCCAGGACGGTGAAGGTGCCGACCGCGACCAGCACGGCGAAGGCCGTGCTGGTGATGAAGGAGGCCTTCGCGGCCGTGGACGAGTGCAGCGCGTTGCGCAGCAGGCGCAGCTTCAGCTGGACGAGGAGCCGAGCCATGACAGTCCTCCCTCGTCGCCGGCCCGGGATCCGACCAGGTCGATGAACGCCTGCTGCAGGGTCTTGCCCCCGCGGACCTGCGCTGTGGTGCCGGTGGCCACGATCCGGCCTTTGTCGATGACCGAGACGTGGTCGCAGACCTGCTCGACCAGTTCCATCACGTGGCTGGAGAACAGCACGGTGGAGCCGGAGGCGGTGAAGCGGGTCAGCAGGCGGCGGATCACGTCGGCGGAGACCGGGTCCACGCCCTCGAGCGGCTCGTCCAGGAACAGCACCGCCGGGTTGCCGATCAGGGCGCAGCCCAGGGCGGCCTTCTTGCGCATCCCGGTGGAGTAGTCCGCGACCAGCCGTTTCGCATCAGCGGCCAGGTCGAGCACGTCCAGCAGCTGGGCGGCCCGGGAGCGGGCCCCGGCGGCGGGCAGGCCGCGCAGCCGCCCCGCGTATTCCAGCAGTTCCTCCCCGGACAGCCGCTCGAACAGCCGGGCCTGGTCGGGCACGACCCCGATGACCGCCTTGGCCGCGGGCGGGTCGGCCCACACATCCAGCCCGCCGACCAGGACCCGGCCCATATCGGGCCGCAGCAGGCCGGTCATCATCGACAGCGACGTGGTCTTCCCCGCCCCGTTCGGGCCGACCAGCCCGGCCAGCGAGCCCGCCGCGACCTCCAGGTCAATCCCGGCCACCGCCTCCTTCGCCCCGAAACTCTTGCGCAGCCCGCGCACCGCGATGGCTGGCTCACTCATGTCTGCCTCCTACGAGCCCACGGTGTCGGGGAGCTTGCCCGTGGCGCCGAGTTTGTACGCGATGATCAGCGGCCGCTGAGTGCCCGATGATGCGACGCCTGCTCCGGCGATGACGTAGTCACCGTTGACGGTGACCGGTGCGTTCGAGCCTGCGGACAGCGGCGTTCTCAGCAGGATGGCTCCGGTGGCCGCGTTGAACGCGTACAGGTCTCCGGCGTACGTCGTGGTGAAGACCACGTTGTCGGTGACGGTGGCGGCGCCATACGGCGATGAGGGGAGCTTGTCGTCCCATTCGATCGTTCCGGTGTCCTGGTTGACCGCGACCATCTCGCCGGTGGCCTTGCTGATGGCCGCGATGAATGCCGCAGAGCTCTCCGCCACGCCGTTCCGGGACATCGGCACCGGGAGGTTATTGACGGCGGCGAAGGTGGTCGAGCCGTTAGTGGCCAGCTGGGACTCGATCCCGCCGAACACGCTGGGTTCGAGGCAGAACCTCGCCGGCAGCGGGATGTGCGAGCCAGGCTTGGCGTACTCGGTGAGCAGCCCGTCGTTGTCATGCCCGCTGTGCACGCCCACCGGGAGTTTCCAGATCAGCTTGCCGGTCTGCGCGCTGAGCTCGATCAGGATGCCGGCCTTGCCGCCATCGATCACCACCCGCCTGCCGTTCGCGGTGCTGAGCAGCGGCGGGTCCTGCAGGTCCCAGTCGTAGATATCGTGCGGGGTGAGCTGGTAGTACCACAGCAGCCTGCCCTGCGGGCTCAGCTTCACCACCGAGTCGGTGTACAGGTCCGGGCCCGGCCGGCTGGTCCCCCACGGATAGCCGCGGGGCCACCCGCCCAGGCCTATCGGGCCCGGGTTGGCCACTCCGATGTAGATGTTGCCCTGGCTGTCGAATGACGGCGGGTACCACTGGCCGCCGCCGGAGTTGATGCCCGGCTTCCCCCACAGGTTCTGCACCTCGTCCCAGGACCACTCGGGCGCGCCCGTCCGGGCGTTCAGCGCCCACAGGGTCGCCTTGGCGTGGCCGAGGTACTCGCCTACGGCCGGGTTGACCGGCACGGTCAACACGTAGACGGTGCCCTTGTTGTACCCGGGGGTCATGTCGATGCCCTCGTGGTCGTTGCCGGTCAGCGTCCGGCTCCACAGCTGCCGGCCGGTGGCCGCCGACAGGGCGACCGCGGCGTGGTTCGTCGCCGCGTACACAGTCCCGCCCGCCACGTTGACGCCGTCCGGTCCGCCGTTGAGCGAGTTGTAGGTGTGCGTCCACAAGACCCTGCCGGTGGCCAGCTCGATCGCCATCACGTTCGATTCCAGGTCCTGGGTGTAGATCACGCCGTTCACCACCACCGGCGTGGTCGCGTAGTCATGGCCCGGGACATTCGCCTTGATCGGGACGGTCCACGCCACGCCCAGCGTCGAGACGTCCGAGCTGTTGATGGCGCTCGCGACGTCGCGCGTGTTCTGCAGGTTGCCGCCCGGCTGCGTCCAGCCCGCCGCGGCCCCCCGGCCCGCCGGGCTGCTCGGCGTACCCGCGGCCGCCGGCGCGGATGAGCTGCCCGCAGCTGAGGCCTTGGTGAAGCAGCTCGGCGTACTCGAGTTGCTGCTCCCGCAGCCTCCGGCGGCGAGGCTTGCTGCGACCACCAGGGATGCGCCGATAACCGCGGGTCGGCAGCTTCCCGGTCCATCCATGACCGCCTCACTGTCCGGGCGCCACCGTCCGGGGGCTCTGCTCGCCTCCACTGCGCCGACGGTCGTCGCGTCCTTAAATTGATATCACTATGCTAGATGCACGGTATCGTCACGTCAACCGGAGGCGGTACGGATAAACGCCCGGTTGCCGTCACGCCAGGCCCAGCCCGGCGGCCCAGCCCGGCAGCCCAGCCCGCGATCCTGGCCACGTCAGTTGTCTGAGCTGCGGGGGATGCCCAGGGTGGCCAGCAGGTCTTCGTGGAACTGGATCCACACGATGTGGCAGGAGTCGCGGTCGGGCGCGTCAACCCAGGAGCGCTGCCCGGTCTGCGCCCTGCCGAGCGCTGAGGAGTACAGGCCGGCGTAGCCGTCAAAACGGGCCAGGCGCCCGGAGAGCGGGGCGCACAGGCGCCGGTGAGCGTCCGCCACGGTGTCCCGGCCGCCCGCCTGGGAGAGTTCGGCGGCGAGGCGCCGCTCGTTCTCGCTGCGGCCGGCGTCGGTCAGTGACCAGCCGGAGCTTCCGGCGAAGCTCATCTGGCGAGCCCATCCTCTCGCCTCGTGATCCAGCAGCAGTTCCTGGACGATGCCGGGGTCGAGGCCGTAGCGGCCCGCGATGCGGGACGCCCTCGCGAAGCCCAGTACCCGCGCGCCATGCAGGGCCAGGTCCTCAGCCTCGGATACGTACGGCATGTCAGGAGCTTCCCCGCTGGCCGGCCCGGCCGGCGACCCGGCCGAACCGCTGCTGCGCCGCCTGCGCGGATCCCAGTCCCATCGCCCGCGAGATCTGCGGCCAGGAAAGCCCGTGAGCGCGGGCCGTGAACAGCAACGCCGCCTCGGCCTGATCCATCTCGGCCCGGGCCGCGGGCAGCAGGGTCAAGGCCGCCAGGAACTCCTGGTCACCGGGATCGCCAGTGCCGGCGCGCCAGAGCGCGAACCGGATCAGGTCGGCCGCCGGCGGGGGCTGGCTGCCGTGCAGCCAGGGCGCGCGGGGGAGTGCGGCGGCACCCGCGGCGAGCAACTGGGCGCGCGCACCCGCCTCGCGGGCGGCCTGTCCCTGGCCCGGATCCGCTTCGGTCATGCCCGCCACCCTGGACTCTCAACACTATGTTGTCAACACAATGTTGACTTGAGTCTGCCCGGCTATCCCCGGCTCCGGATCGGTTTCAGGTGGTGGCGGGTTCCTTTGATGAGTCCTGCCTCTCGCCGAAGCCTGACGTGGTAGCCGGCGTTAATGGCCTGCGGCCAGGTAAGAGCCGAGCTGGTCGAGTATTCCCCGGGTGCCCTCTTCCCGGCCCTCGACGCTGTCCAGCCCGTCGAAATGCACCCCCTGCTCGGTGTAGGTCAGCAGGGTCTGATCACCGTCGTTCTCCAGCGCGATGGTGGTCAGGGACGTGGACAGGTGCCGCCCATCGACCCACATGTCGTAGGTGAACACGATCCGGCGCATTTCCACGATGTCGGTGTAGGTGGAGTGGAACGCCGATTGCGGTCCGCCGTGCCATTGGCCCTCCTCCGTGCCGTGGCCGCCAACACGGAATTCGTGCGACTTCTCGCGGACCTCGAACGCCGGGCCTCCGCTGAACCACTGATCACGGGCGTCGTTGTCTGACAGGGCGTGCCAGACCGCCTTGGCGGGCACCGGGTAGGTGCGCTCGATGACGAAGGTCGCGTGCGTCTGGCTGTGCTCGGTGATGTCACTCATGCCGGTAACTCCTTGGTCGCGGTTCCGGGCGGGTTCAGGAAGCCGCCGAGGCGGTCCAGGCGGCGTTCGGCGGGCAGCCGCTGCCGGCTGATCCAGTCCCCAGCGGGTGCCAGTGCGCCCGGGACTAGCTGGTAAGTGCGGACCCGGCCGACCTTTACCGAGGTGACCAGGCCGGCCTCGGCCAGGACGCCCAGGTGCTGGACGACCGTCGGGAGTGCCATCTCAAACGGCTTGGCCAGCTCGCTCACTGATGCGGGTCCGCGGGCCAGCCGCTCGACCATGGCCCGCCGGCTGCCGTCGGCGAGTGCATGAAATATCCGGTCGAAGGCTGAATACTTAGGCACTTACCTAAGTATTAGCTATCCTCGGGGTGTTGTCAAGGACCGGAGTTGGTGACCATGCCGGGGTGACCTGGCCAGTCGCGGCTCAGGAGACGGGCCGGGTGAAGCCGGCCCCGACGGTGAGCTGGCCGCACAACCGTGCGGCTGACTGAGCGGCCGCTGGGACTAGCCGGTCCGCGCTGGCACCCCGGGGGCCAGGTCCGCGGCAGCGGGGGCGAGTGGCAGCGCGATCTGGAAGGTTGAGCCACTGCCGTGGGCGCTCTGCACATGCACCGTGCCGTGGTGGGCTTCGGAAATAGCCTGCACGATAGCCAGTCCGAGGCCGAAGCCTCCGGCCTCGCGCCTGCGGTGGGTGCCGGCCCGGGAGAACCGGTGGAAGATCCGTTGCAGGTCCGCGGGCGCGATGCCGCATCCGGTGTCCGAGACCGCCAGCAGGACCTGCCCGTCCTCGACGCGGGCGCTGATCGCGATCTCGTCGCCCGCCACCGTGTGGGCGATGGCGTTCTCGAGCAGCGCGTCGAGCGCCAGCCCGAGGCGGTCCCGGTCGGCCTCGACCGTCGCGTCGGCGACCTCGCCGAGCCGCCACCGGCGGTTGGTGTACCCCCAGCGTTCCAGCGCGTCGCCCACGATGGACTCGACCGTGACCGGTTCGGTGTGCAGGAAGCCGGGGCTGCCGGCCGAGGCCAGTAGCAGCATCCGGGAGGCCACCCGCCCCAGCCGCCTCAGTTCCTCGGCGACCACCCGGGCGTCGCGGGCCAGGTCCGTGCCGCTGGCCGCCCGTTCCATCAGCTCAGCGTGCCCGAGGGCCACCGTGACCGGCGTGCCGAGCTCGTGCGAGGCGTCCTGCAGGAAACGGTGCTGCTGCTGCAGCAGGCGCAGGTTCTCCTGGGAGACACGCTGCACCTCTTCCATCGCGGCCAGCCGTTCCTCCATCGCGGCCAGCCGCCGCCGGCCGTGCCACACCATGACCAGGAACATCAGCGCGATCAGCGGGACTTCAGCGAGGTAATCGGCGTCTTGCTGTCCCTTCAGCACCTGCACGACGATGATGCCGCCGGTGGCCACGGTGACCGCCGCGAGGGTCAGGATGGTGGGCTGCAGCCGCCAGAGCCGGAAGCCGTAGATGACGGTCAGGCTGACCCAGATGGCCAGGAACGGCACCGTCTGCCAGGCCGGCAGCAGCCGCATCGCCGCCAGGTTGAGCCCGACGAACACGACCCAGATGATGTCCAGCCACGACGATCTGGCCCAGCGGCCCGCCTGGCGGTACCACGCAGACACCGGTCCTCCCATGGGCCTGCCGGCCCTGTCGCATTCAGTCGTCCCGGCGGGCCGGGCACCGGCCCGGCGCCACCAGGCGGTCCCAGCCTGACGCCGAGACCCGGCACAGTCAATCGGAGTGGCCGTCTTTGACCCGTGCGCGTGCCCCCGGTGCCGGGTCGGCCGGGGGCACACGCCGGGTGAGTTACGGGAGGGAGGCCGGGGCCACGGTGATCTTGTCGATGTTCGGCGCGTAGGCCGACGGGTTGCCGATGGTGATGGTGTTGGACCCGGCGTTCAGCCGGACGGTGACTTCGATGGTGTCGGACTGGTCCCAGCTGTAGGTATTGCGGGCGTACACGGTCTGGCCCGTGCCGGCCGGGGTTGAGACGGACCTTCTCCGGTACCCCGTGATCACCGCGGCGGCCGTGGCCGCGGTGACCCCGGAGCAGGCGGGCATCTGGGCTTACCCGCAGCCGGGACTGGGCCCGGAGCAGAACGCCTTCACCCTGTGCGGGGCCCTGCTGGGCCGCATCCACCTGTCCGGGCATATCGACCAGATGACGCCAGGACAGCAGGCGCTCGTGGCGGAAGCGGTCGGCGTGTACAAGGCGATCCGCGCCGACCTGGCCGGGGCGGTGCCGTTCTGGCCGCTCGGGCTGCCCAGGTGGGCAGACTCCTGGGTCGCGCTCGGCCTGCGCACCGGGGACCGGAATTACCTCCTGGTCTGGCGCCGCGGGCGGCACCGGCCAGCCGGGCCGCCGGCGGCGAGCTGCCCGCCCGGCCGGGGCGTGCCCGGTGACCCGGCCGAGGCCAGCCTGCCGGTCCCGCACCTGGGCAGGGCGGCGGCTACCGCCGAGGTGCTCTTCCCCGGCCGTGCGCGGGCGCAATCCCGGTGGGAGCCGGCCCGCGGTGAGCTGATCGTGACGCTTCCCGGCGCGCCTGCCGCCTGCCTTATCCGCCTCACCCCGGGCTGATTACCTAGATCATCACAAGGAGCATGTAGCCCATGGTGATGCCCATGGCGAGCTTGCCGCAGGCGGCGAGTTTGGGGGCGAGCACCGGGCCGTCGCCTGCCGGGGCGGTCCTGGCGCGGGCCAGGGCGGCCAGCCGGTCCGTGGTCCACATGACGTAGCCGATCATGAACATGGCCAGGACCACGGCCAGCGCCGGGGAGCCTCCCAGGGAAGCCGGGGATGTGCCCATGCCGGGCATGGCTGCCCCCGCCGCGCTCTGCGCGCCCCGGGTGGCCAGCAGCATGTAGAGCATGGCGATGCATTCGATCATGTGCGGGACCGGGAAGCGGCACCGGGCGCTGCGCGCTGGCCTCACCCCCTGGGCGCGGATGGCGCACGCGGCGAACCACGAGCCTGCGACGCCGAATACCACCGCCCAGACGCTGGCGGGCAGTAGGGCGAGTCGCGGCACGAGCATCCCGGCCATGGCGGTGCCCATGAGAGCATGCAGCCCGTCGGCGTCGGCCTCGGTAGTCAGCCCCCGCCGCCGGGAAACGGCCAGCCGGCCGGCGGAGTAGACCGCGGTGACGATCATGATGGCCGCGAACGCATCCGCGAGCCAGGACGGCCCGGCCACGTCAGGTACCTCCTCGCGGCGCGGGGTCCCCGGTGCTGGCTATCCGCGGGCCGGGGCTCCTCGGGCCACCTTTTGCGGATGGAATAGAACATCGGCGCATGATGGCCTGATAGTAATGGGGTATCGGCGGCGGGCACAAGCGAGGGTATTCACCGGGCTTGCATGACAGCCTTCAGTAAACCCGGCCGGGGTATCGGGTAAACCGGGGCGGGGTATCTGGTGAACCCCCTGCCCGTATTTGAAGAACCCGGGCTGGGTATTTCGGTTAGCAAATATCGGTCAGTTCAGCGTCCCATGTTGCGAAGGGCGTTCGGCCGTGGGTACATTCCTCCTGCGGCGGCACATGGTCGTGCCGTGCCGGTTCCAGCAGCAGGTCCGGCCGCTTATGCGTTATCCGGAATGGGCTGCGGGCGCCCAGCGGATGGCTGGCCGGATTCTTTGCTGGAGGGGCAGGATTAGGTGTCATCTGCAGCGGTTACGAGCGACGCGTCATCCGCGCCCCGGCAGGTCGGGTTCGCCGTCCAGGGAATGACCTGCGCGGCATGCGCGGCCCGGGTGGAGAAGAAGCTCAACGCCATCGATAACGTTTCGGCCACCGTTAATTTCGCGACCGGGCAGGCCTTGGTCACGGCGCCTGAATCGGTTCCGGTGCGGCGCCTGGCCGAGGCGGTCACAGCGGCCGGTTACCAGGCCGCCCTGCCCGGTCAGGAGACCGCTTCCGACGAGCCGGCTGAGCCAGCCGGGGCTGGGCCGGACGCGGCGCGGGTGACCGACCTGCGGAACCGGCTGATCGTGGCGCTGGTGTTCTTCGTCCCGCTGAGCGATCTGTCCGTCCTGCTGTCCCTGTTCCCGTGGTCCCGTTTCCCCGGCTGGCAGTGGGTCCTGGTGCTGACGGCAGCACCGGTGGTGCTCTGGTCGGCCTGGCCATTCCACGCGGCGGCGCTGCGGAACGCCCGGCACGGCTCGGCGTCGATGGACACGCTGGTGTCGCTGGGCATCACGGCGGCGTGCGGCTGGTCGGTGTACGCGATGTTCGTGCTGGACCGCGGCCAGGCGCGGATGAGCGTGGGCCAGATGCTGTGGCATGCCTCGGGCGGTGGCATCTACCTGGAGGTCGCCGCGTCCGTGACGACGTTCCTGCTCGCCGGGCGGTGGTACGAGGCCCGGGCCCGCCGGGACGCCGGGGATGCGATGCGGGAGCTGGCCGCGGCGGGGGCCCGGGAGGCCTGCGTCCTCGCGGCCGACGGGACCGAGCGCCGGATCCCGGTCGGGCAGCTGCGGGCCGGCGACCGGTTCGTGGCCCGGCCGGGAGAGCGGATCGCCGCGGACGGCGAGGTGGAGTTCGGCGAGTCCGCGGTGGACCGGAGCATGATGACCGGGGAGTCCGTCCCGGCCGACGCCGCCGTGGGTGACCTGGTGGCCGCGGGCACGGTGGTGCTGACCGGGCGGCTGGTCGTCCGTGCGGTCAAGGTGGGCAGCGACACCCAGCTGGCCCGCCTGGTGGCCCTGGTGGAGCAGGCGCAGTCGCAGAAGGCGGCCATCCAGCGGCTGGCCGACCGGATCAGCGGCGTGTTCGTGCCCGCGGTACTGGTGGCGTCCGGGCTGACGCTGGCCGGGTGGCTGCTGGCCGCCCGTCCGGCCGGGCAGGCGTTCAGCGCCGCGCTCGCGGTGCTGATCATCGCTTGCCCGTGCGCGCTGGGCCTGGCCACTCCGGCCGCGCTGATGGTGGCCTGCGGGCGGGGTGCGCAGCTGGGCATCTTCATCACCCGCTACCAGGCGCTGGAATCCTCCCGGGCGATCGACACCGTGGTGCTGGACAAGACCGGGACGGTGACCACCGGGGTGATGACCGTCACCGGGATCCTGGCCGCGGACGGCACCAGCCGGGACGCGCTGCTCAGGTACGCCGGGGCGGTGGAGCAGGCGTCCGAGCATCCGGTGGCCGCGGCCATCAGCGAGGCGGCGCAGGCGGAACTGGGCTCGCTGCCCCCGGCGGCCAGGTTCCTGGCCATGCCCGGCCTGGGAGCACGCGGCTCCGTGGATGGCCAGGAGGTGATCATCGGCCGTGAGGGCCTCCTCGCGCACCTGCACATTGCTGTCCCCGCCGGGCTGGCCAGCCAGTGCCGTAGCTGGGAGGAGGCCGGGCTGCACGGTGGTCCTGGCCGCGTGGGACGGGCAGGCCCGCGGCGCTATCGCCGTCGCCGATACCGTCAAGCCGTCCGCAGCCGCGGCGGTCGCGCAGCTGCGCGGGCTGGGCCTGCGCACCGTGCTGCTGACCGGGGACAGCCACGCCACCGCACAGGCCGTCGCCGCGCGGGCCGGGACCGATGAGGTGATCGCCGGGGCGCTCCCCGACCGCAAAGTCGCGCTGATCCGGGACCTGCAGGCCCAGGGGCACCGGGTGGCCATGGTGGGGGATGGCATCAACGACGGCCCGGCGCTGGCCGCCGCCGATCTCGGCATCGCCCTGGGCTCCGGAACCGATGTGGCGATCAGCGCCGCGGACCTGCTCGTGCTGCGCGATGACCTTGGTGCCGTGCCGGATGCGATCCAGCTGTCCCGCGGCACGCTGGCGGTGATCCGCGGCAACCTCGCCTGGGCCTTCGGCTACAACATCGCCGCGATTCCGCTCGCCGCCGCCGGATTCCTCAACCCGCTGATCGCGGGGGCGGCGATGGCCCTGTCGTCCGCTTTCGTGGTCGGCAACAGCGTCCGGCTCCGCCGCTTCGGCACATCAAGGGAGCAGAGGTCCTGATGTCTGGGATGAACTCAGGGATCAACGTCAACGATCCCACCGTGATCGCGGCGTTCAAGGCCGCGCTGCTGCATCAGGGGATCATCGCGCTGGTGATCTTCGCCCTGCTGGGACTTGCCTGGATCACGCTGCGCGCCTGGCTGCCCCCGGCGCAGGCCGGAGCGGAGGAGGAACCCGCTGCCGCCATGACCCCGGAGCCCGGCTGGCGCCAGCTGCTGCGGATCGGGTTCGGCCTGCTGTGGGTGTTCGACGGGATCCTGCAGGCCCAGCCCAAGATGGCGATCGGCCTGCCGTCGCAGGTCATCCAGCCGGCCGCGGCGAGTTCACCGCCCTGGGTGCAGCACGTCGTGAACTGGGCGGGGACCGCCTGGTCCTACCACCCGATGCAGGCCGGGGCGTCCGCGGTGTGGATCCAGGCCGGGATCGGCCTGTGGCTGCTGGCCGCCCCGCGCGGCGCGGCGTCCCGGCTTGCCGGGCTGGCCAGCGCCGCCTGGGGCCTGCTGGTCTGGGTCTTCGGCGAGTCGCTCGGGGGGATTTTCGCTCCCGGCCTGACCTGGCTGTTCGGTGCCCCCGGCGCAGTCCTGATCTACGCCGTCGCGGGCGGGCTGATCGCCCTGCCGGAACGGATGTGGCGCAGCGCCCGGCTCGGCCGGGTCATCCTGGGCGGCCTCGGCCTGTTCCTGATCGGCATGGCGGCGCTGCAGGCCTGGCCTGGGCGCGGGTTCTGGACGGGACTGAGCCACGGGCAGCCGGGCACCCTGGCCGGGATGACCCAGGGGATGGCGCAGACCCCGCAGCCGGGGTTCCTGTCCGCCTGGGTCAACGCGTTCACCATCTTCGATGAGGCGCACGGGTTCGCGGTCAACCTGTTCGTGGTGGTGGCGCTCGCCGTCACCGGTGCCGCGTTCCTGACCGGGCGGCGGCGGTTCGTGCGTCCCGCGGTCATCGCGTTCACGCTGCTGTGCCTGGCGGACTGGGTGCTGATCGAGGACTTCGGCTTCTTCGGCGGCCTGGGCACCGATCCCAACAGCATGATCCCGTTCGCGCTTCTCGCCGTGAGCGGCTATCTCGCGCTCACGCCCGGGCCGGTGACTACGGCTGAGCCAGCCGTAGCCCCGTCCCGGGCGGCCGGGCCGCGGTGGGCCCGGCCAGGTGCCTGGCGGGACTGGGCCTGGCCGGCCTCGGTGCGCCAGGCCGTGGCCACGGCGAGCATCCGGTCCGTCGCCATCGCCGGCGCGCTCGCGCTCATCATCCTCGGCGCCGCGCCGATGGCCGCCGCCCAGGCCAGCCCGAACGCCGACCCGATCCTGGCCGAGGCCATTGCCGGCTCGGCCGCCCCGCTGAACTTCCCGGCCAAGAGCTTCCAGCTCACCGACCAGCGAGGCCAGGCCGTGAGCCTGGCCGGCCTGCGCGGCAAGGTGGTGCTGATGACCTTCCTGGACCCGGTGTGCACCAGCGACTGCCCGCTCATCGCCCAGGAGTTCCGCGCCGCGGGCCAGCTTCTCGGCGCCAGCGGCCGGAACGTGGAACTCGTGGCGGTCGTCGCCAACCCCGTCTACCACCAGATCGCCTACATCCAGGCATTCGACCGCCAGGAGAACCTGACCGGGGTGCGCAACTGGCTGTACCTGACCGGGAGCGTGCCGCAGCTCCAGAAGGTGTGGAAGGATTACGGCGTCTACGCCCAGATCCTGCCCGCCGGGTCCATGATCGGCCATCCCGATATCGCCTACGTGATCGACCGGGCCGGGCGGGTCCGCGAGGAACTGAACACCGACCCGGGCCCAGGTACGATCGCCACCAAGTCATCGTTCGCGGTCCTGCTCGCGGGGGCCGCCCGGCAAGCACTGGGTGCCTCATGAACCGGCGTGCCACCCGGGCCTCCCTGCTCCTCGCCGCAGCGGTCCTGGCGGCTGGCTGCGGCAGTCAGTCCTCGCCGGGCGCCGCCCCGGCCAGCCAGGTCACCCCGCCGTCGCTGGCCACCTCACTGGTCACCGTGACCGGCACCTGGGCGGCCGCCGTGATGGGCGGCACGGCGGCCAGCCACAACAACTTCTGGCAGCTGTTCGTCCGCCCCGCCGGGGCCAGCACGTGGCGGCTGGCCACCCCGCCCGGGGTGGCCAGCAACGGCGGCTTCGTCCTGGCCGGCGCGGCGTCCGGGTCGCTGCTGGCCGGCTTCCGGCCCAGCCAGCGGCTGTCCTACTCCCCGCTCGCCGTCACCAGTGACAACGGCCAGTCCTGGTCGCCTGGCCTGCTCGATGCCGGGCTGGCCGACGTCCCCGGCGCCCTGGCCGCCGACCCGGCCAGCGGCCGCCGGCTGGCGCTGCTCACCAGCGGCGCCATCGACATGTCCGCGCCGGGCGGCACCGGATGGGCTCGGCTGGCCACCCGCCAGGCCCTCGCCAGCTCGGCCGCGGGTGCCCGGTGCGGGCTGGTCAGCCTCACGAGTGTGACGTTCAGCAAGACAGGCGCGGCCATGCTGGGGGCCAGCTGTGCGCACTCGCCGATGGCCGGGGTCTACCGCTATGCCGGCGGGACCTGGCGGCAGGCCGGGCCGGCCCTGCCGGCCGCCTACTCACGCCAGCCCAGCACTGTGCTGCGGCTCGGCACCGCCGGCGGCATCACCACCGCACTGCTCGCAGCGGGTACTGGGCGGACGGCCGCCCTGCTGGCGGCCTGGTCGGCCGACGGCGGCGCGCACTGGGTGCTCTCCGCGCCCTTCCGGCTGGACGGGGCCACCCTCGCTTCCGCATCGTCCGGGCCAGGGAACGCCATGGCGGTCGTACTCAGCGGCGGCCGGGCGGCGGTCATCGCCGGCCCGCGGCGCTCATGGCAGGCGCTGCCCCGGCTGCCCGCCGGCACTACCGTACTGGCATCGGGACCGGCTGCCGGCTGGGCCGCGCTCGCCGTTCACCGCACCACGCTCACCGTCTGGCAGGCCGCACCCGGCTCTGGGCGGTGGACCACCGGCCAGGTCATCAAGGTTCCCGTCCCGTTCGGCTCGTCAGGATGACGCCGGGGCCGGAGCACAGCAGGCACGGGTACACGGAGAACAAGGACGCTTACCTCAAGCGGCTGCGCCGTATCGAGGGGCAGATCCGGGGCCTGCAGCGCATGGTCAATGAGGACAAGTACTGCATCGACATCCTCACCCAGGTGGCGGCGGCGACGAAGGCACTGCAGTCCGTGGCGCTGGGCCTGCTCGAAGAGCACCTCGGGCACTGCGTGGCCGGCGCCGTCGCGGAGGGCGGCGACACTGCTACCGATAAGGTCCGCGAGGCCTCGGATGCCATCGCCCGCCTGGTCAAATCCTGAATGAGCCATCCGCCGCCGGGCCGGCGGCGGGCTCGACATGCTCGGCGGCGGCCGCCTGCGCGAGCAGGGCGGCGGCCAGGTGCCGCGCCTCGGCCGCGGTGAAGCCCACCCAGGTTTCCTCGGCCGACGCTGATACCGGGCTGATGTTCAGGCTCACCCGTTCGGGCGGCGGCTGGATGCCCCGCAGGACGAGGACCCCGATGCGGATCTCCCGCCCGCAGGTGGTGCGGAAACTGAGGTGCTGGCCGGCCTGAGCGGCGCCGGCGGGACGGGTATGCATGCCTGCCTCCGGATGGAGACCCGAGAGGGTGTGTTCGCTAGAGCATCGCGGAGCGCGCCGAAATTCCGCCCGGGGCCGGCCCGGCGGGGCCGGTCAGCGGTGGTCCGGGGGCCGTTTGGCCCTGACCCCGCCCCGGTGCGGCGCAGCAGGGTGGAGGTACCGGGCCGCCGCTGCGGCCTGGTCATGCGCATGTGACGGGACAGGGGAGAAGGACATGGCTGGGTTTGATGTCGCGGAGCTGTCGGCACTGGAGATCCTGGACTCGCGCGGGCGGCCCACGCTGGCGGTCACCGTCCGGCTCGGCGACGGGACGACGGCCCGCGCCGGGGTGCCGTCGGGCGCGTCGACCGGCACCCGGGAGGCCGTCGAGCGGCGTGACGGGGACCCGGCCCGGTATGGCGGCAAGGGCGTGCTCGGCGCGGTCGGCGCGGTCAACGACGACCTGGCCGGGCTGCTGCGCGGCCGGTCCTGGGCCGGGCTGGCCGAGGCGGACCAGGCCATGATCGACCTCGACGGCACCCCGAACAAGGCCAGGCTGGGGGCCAACGCGACCGTCGGCGCCTCGATGGCCCTGGCCCGGGCGCTGGCCGCGTCGGCCGGAGTGCCGCTGTGGCGGTGGCTGATTCCGGACGGGGTCTCGCCGTGCCTGCCGGTGCCGCACTTCAATGTGCTCAACGGTGGCGTGCACGCGCCCAACGAGCTCGACTTCCAGGAGTTCATGGTCGCGCCGCTCGGCGCCCCGTCGATGGCCGAGGCGGTGCGGGCCGGCGCTGAGGTGTACGCGGCGCTGCGCCGTGAACTGACCGACCGGAAGCTGTCCACCGGGCTCGGCGACGAGGGCGGGTTCGCGCCGGAGATCAGCGAGCCCGAGGAGGTGCTGCGGCTCCTGGTCGCCGCCATCACCGACGCCGGGTACCGGCCTGGCCCGGAGGGCGTCAGCATCGCGCTGGACCTGGCGGCGTCGGAGTTCCGCCAGGCCGACGGCCGGTACCTCGTCTCCGGGGTCTCCCTGACCAGCGCCGACATGATCGACCGGCTGGCCCGGATCACCGAGGACTTCCCCGTGCACCTGATCGAAGACGGCCTGGGCGAGGACGACGAGACCGGCTGGATCGGGCTCACGGCCCGGCTGGGGGAGCGGACCGAGCTGGTGGGGGACGACATCTTCTGCACCAACCCGGCCATCATCACCCGTGCCATCGGGCGGGGCATCGGCAATGCGTCGCTGATCAAGCTCAACCAGATCGGCACGGTCACCGAGACCCTGGAGGCGATGGCGGTGTGCCGCCGCGCCTCCTACCGCCAGTTCGTCTCGCACCGCTCCGGGGAGACCGAAGACCACTTCATCGCCGACCTGGCCGTCGGCACCGGCAGCGGGCAGCTCAAGACCGGGGCACCAGCCCGTGGCGAGCGGGTGGCCAAGTACAACCGCCTGATCGAGATCGCCGCCAGCAACCCCGGCCTGCGCTACGGCACCGCCTGATCACCGTCCGCGGCCAGGGCCGCGGCGAGGCTGGGATACAGCGGCACGATCGTGTCGAGCCCGGTGACCTCGAAGATCTTGGTCACGATCCCGGAGGGCACCGCCACCCGCAAGGTGACGTGGCGCGCGACGGCCACCCGATGGGCGAGGACGATCCTGGCCAGCCCGGCCGAGTCGCAGAAAGTCGTGGACACCATGTCCACGACCACGGTTTCTATGCCTGGGCGGAAGGCGGCCAGCAATTGCTCCTGCACTTCCTGGCCGTTGCTGTAGTCGACCTCGGCGGGCAGCGTGACCACTGTGGTCCGTGGCTGGCTGGGGCCAGCACCTGGCACTTGTTCACCCATCTGCAGTCACGGGCTGGACAATCGGCTTGGGGCACGTCAACAGCGTGCGGCGGAGTCAGCCTGGTCCCGGCTGGCTTTCGGGGTAATGGCCATCTTGCCGAAGCTGGCCCGCCTTTGCGTCACCGGGGGGCCGGCCTGGCCGTTTCCGCCTGATCCGGCCGCTCGCGGGCCCGGAATCCAATGGCAATGCGCAATATTTGCGCCTGGGTGATGCGCCCGGCGTCGCTGGATGCCCCGCTGGCCGAGGACCCCGGCACCCCGGCACTGGCGGACACGCTGGGCGAGGAGGACCTGGGCATCTCCCAGATGCACGTCTCCCGCCTCCTCGCCCATGCCCTCGGTTACCTCCGCGAGCGCATCCCCGGCCCGCACTCGCACGCTCCCCGCGCCGCCCGCTTCCAGTAGCCCGCAGGCGTCACCGCACCCGGCTTCCCTCCGGGTACCGAACGGCACGCCGCCATCATGACCCGCCGACGCCCAGGGCGGTCAGCAGGACGAGAATGATCGTGGCCAGGGCGAGGATGCCGTGCCCGATGACGACGGGCAGCGGGAAATGGCGTTCCGGCGGGGCGGCGAGCCGCACGGGCACCCCGGCCGTCGCCACGCGGCCCCCGCCCACGGCGGCCCCCGGGGCGGTCGCGGCCTGCGGGATGGCGGTGCCCCGGTACACGCCGATCCAGCGCGCCGCCAGGGTGATGCCCAGCCCGGCGACGAAGGCCAGCAGCAGGGCGGCCGTCCAGGCCAGACCGGGCCTATCGGTGATCAGGTAGGCCGCCCAGACGGCCAGCCCGGTGATGGCCAGCACGGCATGCGCGCTGATCACCGGCACCGGCAGCCGGGTGGCCGCCGCCGACTGGAACTCGTGGTCGAACTCGATCAGCCAGATGGTCAGTAAGTACAGGCCGCCCCCGGCGGTCATCAGCCAGACGGTGAGCGCGGCAATCGACATGGGGCAAACCTCTCCTCGGCGAGCGGTGGCACCGGCGGCCGCGGGCGTGCCGGGTGGCCCGGCGGCGCACTGGTCTCGAGCGTGACCCGCATGCGGCGGATCCACCCTTGTTCACGGCCGGGCGAGCGCGGTAGTTCAGCCGTGGCGGCTTCCCGGCGGCCACGTCCCCGGCCGCCAGTTCCCGGAGCACGGCCCTGATGACCTTCCTGGTGCTGGTACGGGGCAGGCCGCCGGATCCCGGGTGATCGCACATCATCTGCGGCATCGTGGGCCCGGCCGGGAAGGCGGTCACGCCCGGCTCGCCAGCCCCAGCATCCGGGCCGCGTTCTCCTTGAAGATCAGCGGCTTGACCTCGGGCTTGATCTCCAGGGCGGCGAAATCGCGCATCCACCGGTCCGGCGTCAGCACCGGGTAGTCCGAGCCGAACAGCACCTTGTGCCTGAGCAGCCCGTTCGCCGCCCGGACCAGCTGCGGGGGGAAGTACTTCGGCGACCAGCCGGACAGGTCGATGTAGACGTTGGCCTTGTGCGTGGCGATCGAGATGGCCGCGTCCTGCCACGGCACGGACGGGTGCGCCAGCACCATGGTGAGCTGCGGATGGTCAGCGGCCACGTCATCCAGCAGCATCGGGTCGGAGTACCGGAGCTTGATGCCCCGGCCACCCGGCAGGCCGGCCCCGATGCCGGTCTGCCCGGTGTGGAACACCACCGGGACGCCCAGCTGCGCGGCGGCCTCGTACAGCGGGTACCAGCGCTCCTCGTTGGGTGCGAAGCCTTGCAGCGAGGGGTGCAGCTTGAGTCCCCGGGCCCCGGCGGCGACCAGCGCGCGCAGCGCGGAAACCGCCTCGTCGCCGTCGTGCGGGTCCACCGAGGCGAAGGGGATGAGCACGTCGCCGAACTGGGCCGCCTGCTCGATGATCTCCAGGCTGGACAGGGCCGGGTGCCCGGTGGCGGTGTGCGCGTCCACGGTGAACACCACCGCGGCCATGTTCCGGGCCCGGTAGTACCCGGCGATGCGGTCGATGGTCGGCGCCCGGTCGGCGCCGGTGCTGGAAGTACTGGGCCGAGGCGGCCATGAGCTCGCCGTCCAGGGAGAAGCAGCCGTGCCGGTCGGCCTCGACGTGCACGTGGGCGTCGATGGCGGTGACCGCGTCCAGGTCGATGCTCACTTCGGTGGCTCCGGGGTCTCGGTCATGGCCGTGGCCGCGACCGGTATCACGGCCCTGACGGCCGTTCGCATCCTGCTGTCCAACAGGATTCCTGTCAATCTATACGTGGTCAAGCAACTGGAACCGGTGGTGCGGGCCTGCCAGGACGAGATCGTCCGGGCGGCGGGCATCACGGCCCTGCAGTACGCGGTCCCGCCGCGGGCAGCCGGACCGTGAAGGTGGCGCCCCGGCCCTCATCGCTGTCCACCGCGATGCTGCCGCCGTGCGCTTCCACGATGGCCTTGGAAATGGTCAGCCCCAGCCCGGTGCCGGGGATGACGTGCTCGGTCGCGCTTGCGGTACGGAAGAACCGCTCGAAGATGCGCTCCCGGTCCGCGGCCGGGATGCCCAGCCCGGTGTCGCTGACGGTCAGCACCGCCTCGTCGCCGTCCCGGTCCACCCGGACCCCGACGTGGCCGCCTGGCGGGGTGAACTTGACCGCGTTGGACAGCAGGTTCCCGAGCAACTGGGCGATGCGCAGCGGGTCGACCGCCTCGCACCGCACCACGGTCGCGGTGAGCACCAGGTCGATCCGCTTGCGCTCGGCTTCCGGCCGGATCTCCTGGACCGCCTGGAACGCGACGTCCGCGAGATCCGCCGCGCGGAACTCCACGGCCAGCTTGCCCGACTGGACCTGGGACAGGAACAGCAGGTCCCCGACGAGGCGCAGCAGGCGCTCGGCGTTCCGCTCGATCACCTCGGCGAAGTGCTCCGTGTCCAGCCCGCTGGCGCGATCGTCCCGCAGCAGCTTCACGTAGCCGATGATCGAGGTCAGCGGGGTCCGCAGCTCGTGGGAGACCAGGGCGATGAACTCGTCCTTGAGCGCATCTAGTTCCCGCAGCCGCTCGTTCTGCCGGGACAGCTCCTGGGCCTGCTCGGCCAGCGCGTGCTCGGCCAGGATCTGGGCGGTGACATCCCGGGAGATGCCGAAGGTGCCGATGATCTGGCCGCGCTCGTCACGGAGCGGCATCTTGGTGGTCGACACCCAGACGTCCGGCCGGCCGCTGTAGGTCTCCAGCTCCACCTGCCCGACGATCGGCTCACCCGTCTGGATGATCCGCTGCTCGTCGGCGAAGGCGGCCGAGGCGTGCTCGGCGCTGAAGACATCGAAGTCGGTCTTGCCGGCCAGCTCGTCCGCGGTCCGGCCCGGCGCGCACGCGGCGATCCAGCCCGCGCTGACGAACAGGAACCGGCTCATCCGGTCCTTGAAGTACACCCGTTCGCCGGTGCTGGCCAGCAGGTTGCTCATGCAGGTCCGCCTGAGTTCGCGGACGTCCTCACCTTCCCGCTGCCCCGGCGGGGGCAGCCCAGCCTTGGCCATCGCCCATCCCCCGATCGGCTCTCCCTGATCGTCCCGGGCGCCGGCTGGCGGCATCAACCCAGGCAGCACCGAGCCCCCCTCAGTATTAGGTATTTCCGCAGGTCATCGGGGCTAAACCGGCTCCAGGCGGGACGAGTGGGCCGGCGCCGCGCGGCCTCCGGTCGCGGCGCCGGCCCAGGTGACGGTCAGCTGGCCGTGCCCCGGCCCAGCTGGGGCGCGGCCCGGCGCGCCCGCAGCGCCCGGTCCAGCAGCACCGCGGCCGCCGCGGCGAGCACGGCGGCGCCCACGGCCAGCAGGGCGATCTGCCATCCGGGGGTGCCGCCGATCACGACGGTGTGCACCGGGGCCGGCCCGGCCGGCGCGGCGGCTCCCCCGTCGGCCGGCGGTGCCGGGACCTCGGTGGCGAAGGCCGCGGGCGCCACGGCCAGCGCGGTGGCCAGGACGGCCCCCGCCGCGGCCGCCACGGCGGCCAGCCGGGCGGCGATCCGCGCCGCGGTAGTACGCAGGAAGCGATGGGTGGTGTTCATGGTGAGTCCTCTCCGGGATGCCGGGCTAGCTGCCGCGGCGGCTTCAGGAACCTTCCTGGACCTGGTAGACGGCGTCGGCGACCAGGCCGTGCGCCTCGCGGTGCACCGTCGCGGCGGCCTCCGCGGACGGGGCCTCGGCCAGGCAGAACACCTTGCCCTGCTGCTCGTCCACCCAGTAGCGCAGGTAACGCACGTCACGGCGGCCCTGCACCTGCAGGTCGGCGGTGTGTGCCTTGGCCACGTCGTCGGCGCTCACGCCGCCGTCGATGGTGTGCACGTCCATGTAGAGCGGCATCAGGGTCTCCTCGGTCTCGATCGCTTGGTACCTGGCGACCGTAGGCCGCGCGGCCCGGCGGCCGGATCGGGAGCGGTTCCCCAGTTTCCGGCCGGGCCCTCCCCAGATTTCCCAGGCGGCCGGCCCATCTTGGGTCAGTACGCCGATTGGGACGTTATGGCTGGTGGTGCTCGGGCTGGTGATCATGGACACTGGGAGGCGTGCAGCTGTTGGAGCGGGAGGCGCAGCTCGCGTCGCTGACCGAATACGCGGGCGAGGCCCGGGGCGGGGATGGCCGGCTGGTGCTCGTGGCCGGCGAGGCCGGCGTGGGCAAGTCCGCGCTGGTCGAGCAGTTGCAGCATGACCTGCCCGAGGCCGCCTGGTTCTGGGGGGCGTGCGACGGGCTGTTCACCCCCCGTCCACTGGGGCCGCTGTTCGACATCGCCGCCAAGCTGGGCGGCGAACTGGAGGAGCTGTGCCGGGCCGACGCGGCGCGGGAGGAGCTGTTCGGCGCGCTGCTGCGGCAGGTGAGCGGGCCGGGCGCGCTGCGGGTCCTGGTCGTGGAGGACATCCACTGGGCTGACGAGGCCACCATCGACCTGCTCCGGTTCCTCGGCCGGCGGCTGCGCGACGCCCCGGTGCTGCTGATCGCGACCTACCGGGACGATGGGGTGCGCGCAGCAGATCCCCTCCGGCTTGCTCTCGGCGATCTAGCTTCCCAACGCACCGTCCGGCGCATTGACCTCGCGCCGCTCTCGGTGGCGGCCACGGCGCGGCTGGCGGCGGGCAGCGGGCTGGCGGCCGCCGCGCTGCACGAGCTGACCGGCGGCAACCCGTTCTACGTCAACGAGGTCGTGCAGGCCGGGATGGGTGAGGTGCCGCCGTCCGCCCGGGACGCCGTGCTGGCCCGCGCCGCCCGGCTGTCCGGCCCGGCCCGCGACGTGCTGGACGTGGCCGCGCTGATCGGCTCCCGGGCAAGCTTCCCGGTGCTGGAGTCGGTCACCGGCGGCCCGCCGTCCGCGGCCGACGAGCTGCTCGCGGCCGGGCTGCTCACCGGGGACGGCGCGGCGCTGAAGTTCCGGCACGAGATCGCCCGGCTGGCGGTGGCCGAAGCCATCCCCGCGCACCGCCGCGGGCTGATCCACGCCAGGATCCTCGATTTCATCCGCCAGTCCGGCGGGGACGACGACGCGCGGATGGCCTTCCACGCCGAAGGTGCCGGGGACGGGGCCGCGGTGCTGCGTTACGCGCCCGCGGCCGCGCGCCGGGCCGCGGAGCTGGGTTCGCACCGCGAGGCGGCCGCGCAGTACGAGCGGGCCCTGCGGTTCGCGGCGGGTGCCGATGCCGCCTCGGCCGCCCGCCTGTACGACGCGTTCGGCCACGAGGCCTCGCTGCTGGACCGCTGGCAGGACGCGGTCGACGCCCGCGAGCGCGCCCTCGCCCTGTGGCGCCAGGAGGGTGACCAGCTGCGCGAGGGCGACACGCTGCGCTGGCTGGCGTGCGCGCTGAACGCGGCCAGCCGGGGCAGCGAGGGCCACGTCGCGGCCGCGGCCGCGATAGCGCTGCTCGAGCCGCTGGGACCAAGCCCGGAGCTGGCCTCGGCCTATTCCAGCCTCGCCTCGCTGCGGATGGTCAACTACGAGCACGCTGAGGCGATCGAGCTGGCCCACCGGGCCGTGGCCATCGCCGGGCCGCTGGGCCGCACCGACATAGTCAGCGACTCGCTCAACACCGAGGCCTGTTCCCTTCAGGGGATCGGCGGTGACTGGGCCACCGTGGTGCGCCGGGCCCTGGACGTCGCGGTGAGCGGCGGGCATGAAGCTCAGGTGGGCCGGGCGTACGTCAATACCTACGCCATGTACGTCAACGAGAAGGCCTTCGCCAGCGCGGAGGCCTACTACACCGACGGCGTGGCCTACTGCGATGAGCATGACCTCACGTCCTACTCGATCTTCCTGCGCAGCCAGCGGACCAACATGCTGGAGAAGACCGGGCGCTGGGACGAGGCCGTGGCCATAGCCGGGGAACTCCTGCTCCGGGGTGGCCCGTCGCCAGGCATCCGGCTGTGCCCGCTGAACCGGCTCGGCACGATCCGGGCCCGCCGGGGTGAGCCGGGGGCCTGGGAGTGCCTGGATGAAGCCGTCGGGTACGCCGACGGCGCCGGGGAGGCCCAGAACATCGTGCCCGTCCGGCTGGAGCGGGCCGAGGCCCGCTGGCTCGAAGGCGACTCCGCCGCCGCGCTCCGCGAGGCCGAACTGGCCCACGACTCAGGCGCCGGCTGTGACCAGTGGGGGCGTGGCGCGCTCGCCGTCTGGCTGACGCGCACTGGCTCAAGCCGGGAACTGCCCCGCGACCTCGCCGGGCCCTACCGGCGACAGCTCGACGGCGACTGGGCCGGTGCGGCGCGCCTCTGGCAGGACATGGGCTGCCCCTACGAGGCCGCGATGGCCCTGCTGGACAGCACGGAGGAGGACGCCCTGCGTGAGGCGCTGCGGATCCTCACCGGCCTGCGCGCCGCCGCCGTCATCCGGGTCGCGCGGAGGAAGATGCGCTCGCTCGGCATCCGGTCGATCCCGGCGGGGCCGCGCACGGCGACCCGGGAGCATCCGCTGGGGCTGACCCGGCGGGAGCGTGAGGTGCTGGACCTGATCTGTGCGGGCTGCACGAATGCGGAGATCGCGGACCGGCTGTTCATCTCGGCCAAGACGGTGGATCATCACGTGTCCGCGGTGCTGGCCAAGCTGGGCACGCCGACGCGCAACGCGGCCGCCGCGGAGGCGGCCCGGCTCGGCCTGGCCGGCGCCGTAGGCCGGTTACCGGCCGGCTTCGCGCGGTACGGGGCGGCCTGGCAGGCGGTCCTGCCTGCTGTGTGGCTGGCGGCCCGCCAGCCGCCGGGCGGACGGGACGCGCCGGCTGCGCGGGGCCGGGACGGCCGGGCTAGCCTGCTTTCATGCCAGCTATCTGGCCCGCGTGCTCCTATGACGGATGGCGGGCGACCTGTGACACGCTGCACGCGCACACCCAGGTGCTGGGGAAGCTGGCCGTCGCGCTGGCGCCCCCGGAGCCGCAACTGCAGCACGCGGCGCTGCGGCTGACCGCGCGCGGCTGGGAGACCGCGCCGCTGCCCGCCCCGGACGGCAGCGGTGCCCTGGTCGCCGCGCTCGACCTGCGGCGGCACGAGGCCGTGGTGGAGCACACCGATGGCCAGTCCGAGCGGGTGCCGCTCGCGCTGGACCGCCCGGTCGGCGAGGTGACCCGCGAGGTGCTGGCCGCGGTGCGCCGCCTCGGCGGCCCGGTGGAGATCAAGACCAACCCGCAGGAGGTGCCCTGGACGGTCCGGCTGGACGCAGGACACCGAGCACGCGACCTATGACCCGGGCCAGGTGGCCGACTACTTCGCCGCGGCGACCCAGGCGGCCCTGGTGCTGGCCGCCTTCCGTGCCCCGTACCGCGGCCGGTCCACCCCGGTCAACGCCTGGTGGGGCTCCTTCGACCTGTCGGTCAACCTGTTCTCCGGGGCCAGCGCCGATCCGCCGTCCGGCGACTTCATCATGCGCAACGCGATGGACGCCCAGGAGGTGGCCATCGGCTGGTGGCCTGGCGATGGGCGGTACCCGAAGGCCGCGTTCTACGCCTATGCGCATCCCGCGCCCGAAGGCTTCGAGGGAATGAAGCTGTCCCCGTCCGCCGCACGGTGGGACGGCGCGCTGGGGGAGTACGTACTGGACTGGGACGACGTCCGGGCCGCCGCGGATCCGCGGTCGGCGGCGCTGGGGTTCGCCCGGTCCGCGTTCCGCCAGGCCTGCGCGATGTGCTCGTGGGATCCCCGCCTGGCCGCCAGCGCGGAGTTCACCCCGCCCCCGGTCCACTAATCCCCTGATCCCCGCACGCCGCCGGCGCCCGCTTTCGCGGCTGGGCTCACGCTGATCGCCCGGCACGAGCGGACGCTGCGGCGCGCCTGGCAGGCCGGGGCGGCCAGCGAGAGCGGAGGATGGCTCCGTTCTCCGCTCAGGCCGGGCCAGGCGTGCTTGGCCAGGAACGCCAGTTTGGCCAGGAACTGGGTGGTGCCGCCGCCCTCGTGGCCGTTGAACGGGTAGACCTCGATCTCCTTCGGGCCCGCGTAGTGGTTGAAGGCGGCGAAGACGGTGGACGGCGGGGTGATGTCGTCGATCAGCCCCACCGAGAACAGGGCCGGGGACGGTGACCCGCTTGGCGTGGTTGACCACGTCGATGTAGGACAGCGTCCGGAACACCTGGTCCATCGCGCCGTGGTGCACGCCGCAGTACTCGGTGAGCTCGACGTACGGGTGGCTGTCGGTGATCTCCACCGCGCGCCGCGGGTGGGCCAGGAACGGCACGTCGGGCAGGGCCGCGGCGACTCCGCCGGCCAGGTGCGCGGCGGCGATGGCCAGGCCGCCGCCCTGGCTGCCGCCCGTGGTGACGACCGGACGGCCCGCGCAGGCCGGATGGCGCTGGGCGGCCGTCGACGGCCCGGGCCGCGTCGATGAACAGCCGGGTGTAGTAGTAGGTCGCGCGGGTCGGCGATGCCCGCGGGTCAGGAAGCCCCGGGTGCTCGGCGCGCCGTTGTCGCTGGGGTCGGGCGTGTCCGCGCTGCGCCACCCGCCGCCCTGGCCGCGGGTGTCCATGACCAGGTGCGGGTGGCCCGCGCAGCTCCAGGCCAGCCAGTCGAACGGGTCGCCGCGCCCGCCGCCGTACCCGATGTACTCGACGATGAACGCGCTGCCCGGGACGCTCTCGTGCGGTAGCAGCAGCCACGCTTTGACCGGGTCGCCGTCGTAGCCGGGGAACGTCACGTCGAACACCTGCGGCGTGCCGCGCCCGGGTGTCCGCCGGGCGCAGCACCGGCTCGGCCTCGCGGGTGGCCGCGGCGGCCAGCTCGGCCGCCCAGAACTCGGCGAAGTCGGCGGGCTCGGCCACGTCTGGCGCGTAACCGCGCAGCTCATCCAGGGAAAGGTCGCGGAGCATGGCGTCCTCACGGCGTCGCGGGTGGGCCGCGCCAGGCGGCTCAGTCGGCTGGCAGCAGCCTAATCTCCGGGTTCAGCACGCGGCCGGGGCCGGCCTCCCGGCGCGGCCCGGTGAGCACGGCGCGCAGCGTGCCCCGGATGTCGGCGCTCGACGCGCCCACCCGCAGCTCCACCTCGCCCGGGTCCACCTGGCGCCGCCCCGTCCGCCCGGTGTAGCAGGTGAGATCGGCGTGCAGCCCGATCTGCGCCACCCGGGTCTCGCCGGGGGCCAGGTCCACCCGGGCCGCCGCGATCAGGCTGCTGCACCGGGCGGGCCACATCGGCCACCGGGTCGTGCAGGTACACCTGGACCACCTCGCTGGCCGCGCGGTCCGCTTCGTTGTGCAGCGTGACCGACAGCTGGCAGCGGCCGTCCGTCGGCCACTCCGGCCCGGACCGCAGCGCGATGTCCAGCCAGCGGGCCGGGGTGTAGACTAGGCCGTGGCCGAACGGGTAGAGCCGGCGTCGGGTCGACGGTGCTGACCTCGCTGCGCTGGCCCAGGCGGGCGGCGAGGTAGGTGGAGGGCTGGGTCGCGCCCGCGCCGGGAAGCTCACCGGCAGCCGCCCGGACGGGTTGGCCCGGCCGCTGAGCACGTCGGCCAGCGCGGTCGCCGCCCTCCTCGCCGGGGAAGAACCCGCACAGCGCGGCGGCCAGCCGGTCGGCCTGATCGGCTCAGCTCGTACGGGCGCCCCACCAGCAGCACGAGGACCACCGGCGTGCCGGTGCCCAGCAGCGCCTCCAGCAGTTCCGGCTGGCGGCCGGGCAGCCGCAGGCTGGGCGCGTCGCAGCCCTCGCCGGAGGTGCCCCGGCCGAACAGGCCGGCCAGGTCGCCGAGCACGGCCACGCAGACGTCCGCCTCGCGGCCGCGGCGGCCGCGGCCTCGGCCAGGCCGGCGTCGTCCCCGCCGAGCACCGGGCAGCCCTGCGCGTAGCTGATGTCGTACGCCGGCCGGGTCGTCCCGCAGCGCGGCCAGCACGGTCGGCATCTCGATGCCCATCGCGGTCTCCGGATGCTGCGCGCCGACATGCTGCGGGAACGAGTAGCAGCCCGAGCATCGCGCTGGCCTCGTCGGCCCGGGGCCCGACCACCGCGATCCGCGCCCCGGCGGGCAGCGGCAGCGTGCCGTCGTTGCTGCAGCAGGACGATCGAGCGGCGCGCCACCTCCCGGGCCAGCGCGCGGGACGGCTCGTCGTCGAGGTCGAGGCCCTCCGCGCCGGCTGGCTCCGGGCCGGGTGCCCAGCCCTCGTCGAGCAGTCCCAGCTCGCACTTCTGGCGGAGCACCCGCCCGGCGGCCCGGTCCACCAGTGCCTCCTCGACCAGCCCGGCCTCGACCGCCTCGCGCAGTGGCTCGCCGAAGCAGTCCACGGCGGGCAGTTCCACGTCGATGCCGGCCCGCAGCGCCAGTTCGGCCGCATCGGCCCGGGTGCCGGCCACCGCGTGCTGGCTGTGCAGGAAACCCACCGAGAAGTAGTCGGACACGACCGTGCCGGTGAACCCGTAGTCACCCCGCAGGCGGCCGGTCAGCAGGCTGGGGTCGGCCGCCACCGGCACCCCGTCGATGTCGCAGTAGGAGTTCATCACGGAGCGCGCCCCGGCCCGCAGCGCCATCTCGAACGGGGGCAGCAGCACATCGGCCAGTTCCCGCGGGCCGGCCGACACCGGCGCCAGGTTCCGGCCCCCGCGGGACGCGGAGTAGCCGGCGAAATGCTTGAGCGTGGCGACCACGCCGGCGGACTCCAGGCCCCGCACGTACGCGCTGCCGATCATGCCGACCAGGTACGGGATCCTCCCCGATGGTCTCCTCGACGCGCCCCCAGCGCAGGTCCCGGATCACGTCCAGGACCGGCGCCAGGCCCTGGTGCACGCCGAGGCGGCGCATGACCCGGCCGATCTGCGCGCCCATCCGCTCGATCAGGTCCGGGTCGAAGCTGGCGCCCCAGCACAGCGGCGACGGGTACACCGTCGCCTGCCAGGCCGCCAGCCCGGTCAGGCACTCCTCGTGCACCATGGCCGGGATCCCGTGCCGGCCGCGCCGCCACGATCTGCCGCTGCACGGCGGCCACCGCCCGGGCGCCGTCCGCCGGGCTGATCGGGGCGGTGCCGTACGGCCGGGTGAGCTGCCCGATCCCGTCGCCGATCAGCGCCTCCCAGCCGACTTCCGGCGGCGCCGCGTCGTGCTGGTGCGGCGCGACGGGGCCCCTCGTGGCGTCGACGCCGACCCAGACGCCGTACAGCTGCGCGATCTTCTCCCGGACGGTCATCTGGGCAAGCAGGTCGCGTACCCGCTCGGCTGGGCTGGCGTCGGGGTCGCGCCAGGTGTCGGCGGAAAGGCTGCGCTCAATGGTCACGTGGGGGTCCGTCCGTACGTCCGGGGGGAGTCAGCGCGGTTGCGCTGACTGGCGGGTGACGAGGCTGGTGGCGAGGGTGATGTGGGTCTCCGCGGGGGTCTGCCCCCGGATCAGCTGCGAGCAGCAGCTGGATGGACTGCTCGCCCATCTGCCGGATGGGCTGGTTGACGGTGGTCAGCGGCGGGGTGCACAGGGCGGACTCGGGGATGTTGTCGAAGCCGACCACGGACAGGTCGTCCGGCACCCGCAGGCCGAGTTCGGTGGCGGCGGCGATGGCCGCGATGGCCGACACGTCGTTGGCGCCGAACAGCGCCGTCGGCGGGTCGGGCAGGGCGAGCAGGTGGCGGGCGGCTCCTCGGCGGACAGGGCGGCGTCATAGCCGCCGACCCGGACCAGTTCCTCGCTGGCCACGATGCCCGCGGCCGCCAGCGCCTGCCGGTAGCCCTCCTCGCGGAGCTGCGAGCGACTGCAGGTCCGGGCGGCCGGTGAGCATGGCGATCCGCCGGTGGCCGAGCTCGATCAGGTGCGCGGTGGCGAGCTGGGCGCCGCGCAGGTTGTCGGAGTCGATGGTGGGCAGCCCGGACGAGCCGGTGTGCGGGTCGATGGCCACGATCGGGGCGCCGTAGTTCACGTCCACCACGGTGGGCGTGACGAGGACCGCGCCGTCGATGAGGGTGCCGGACAGCCGGGACAGGTAACGGCGCTCCCAGCCGGGCCGGTCGCTGGCATGACCGCCCGCCGAGTAGACGACCATCTCGAAGCCGGAGTCCGCGGATCGCGTCCGCGGCCCCCTTGAGCAGCTCGGCGCTGAACGGCTCCAGGTCCGCGACCAGGATGCCGATCACGTTGGTGCGGTGGTTGCGCAGGCTCTGGGCGACCAGGCTGGCCTCGTACCCCAGATCATCGATGACCGCCTGCACCCGCGCGGTGGTGTCGGCCGCCACGCCGTAACGGCCGTTGATCACCTTGGAGACGGTGGCGACGGAAACGCCGGCCTGGGCGGCGACGTCGCGGATAGTGACGCGCGGGGTTGAGTCCACGCGGGGAGGATAGCGCTATAAAACGTTATCGACAACGATTGACATCTGGTTGTTAACCGGGTCAGACTCTGCGCCGCGCCGGAGCACCGGCGCCGTGATGCCGACGCTACGCCCCCAGCCGCCGGCTCGCAGCCGTCCGCAGGTCAGGAAGGAGGACGCCATCAGTCCCCCAGGTGGCGGCCCGTGCCCCCCAGCCGCCGCCCATCCACGAGAGGAAAATTTCAGTGCCGAATCCGACCCGGCGCGCCGTCGGCGCGATATTAGCCGCCTCCACCACGTTACTGACAGTCACCGCGCTCAGCCTGGCCGCCCCGGCCGCTCCGGCGCTGGCCGCGGACACCGCGACCATCAACGGTGCCACCACCTACCAGACCATGACCGGGTTCGGCGCCTCTGAGGCGTTCGGTGAGGCCAGCACGGTGATGAACGCCTCCTCGGCGGTCCAGCAGCAGGCGCTGAGCCTGCTCTACAGCCCGTCGTCCGGCGCCGGGCTGACGATGCTGCGCAACTGGATCAGTGCCGACTCGGGCAGCACCATCGAGCCGAACAACGCCGGGCAGCCCGACGGCCGCGCCCACCTACCTGCCGATGTCCTCCACCGGCCAGGACGCGGGCCAGCTGTGGTTCGCCCAGCAGATCAAGTCGACTGTACGGGGTCACCAACGTGTTCGCCGACGCATGGAGCGCGCCGGCGTTCATGAAGACGAACAACTCGACCTCGCGGTGGCGGCGCGGTGTGCGGCACGCCCGGGGCCACCTGCTCCAGCGGCGACTGGCGCCAGGCCTACGCGAACTACCTGGTCCAGTACGCCAAGGACTACTCCGCCGCCGGGGTGCCGCTGACCTACCTCGGCCCGGAGAACGAGGCCAACCTGTCCACCAGCTACGACAGCATGCAGCTGAGCCCGGTCGCAGACCGCTAACTTCCTCGACGTGCTCGGCCCGGCCCTGGCTTCCTCGGGGCTGTCCACCAAGATGGAGTGCTGCGCCACCGAGGGCTGGGACTATGCCGCCCAGTACGCCAGCGCCATCGAGGCCGACCCCACAGCCAGCGCCGACACCGCGGTATTCACCAGCCACGGGTACACCGCGGCGCCGACCTCGCCACTGTCCGGCTGGTCCAAGCCGGCCTGGCAGACCGAGTGGTCCACCTTCGACACCTGGGACCCGGCCTGGGATGACAGCACTGACGCCTCGGGGCTGACCTGGGCCCAGCACATCTACCAGGGCCTGACCGGGGCCAATCTCAGCGCGTTCCTGTACTGGTGGGGCTCGACCACGCCGTCGGAGAACGGCGACAACGAGGGCCTGATCCTCATCAACGGCTCCACGGTCACCCCCTCCGGGCGGCTGTGGGCGTTCGCCAACTACAGCCGGTACATCCACCCGGGCGCGGTCCGCGTGGCCGCCACCAGCTCAAACAGCGCGGTGGACCTGGCCGCGTTCAAGAACACCGACGGCACGGTGGCGGTCGTCGCGCTGAACACGGGCTCGGCCGCCGACCCCATCACCTACTCGCTGTCCGGGACCGGCACGCCGAACGGCGCCACCGTCACCCCGTACCTGACCAACGGCAGCAACAACGTGGCGGCGCAGGCGGCCACCTCGGTGAGCGGCGGCTCGTTCAGCGCCACGATCCCGGCCCGGTCCCTGGTCACCTACGTGGTGGGCAGCACCGGCTCGGGCGGCGGCGGTGGCGGCAACACCGTCACCGTGACCAGCCCCGGCAACCAGACCGGGACCGCCGGGACGGCCGAGAGCGTGCAGATCCACGCGGCCGACTCGGGGTCCGGCCAGACCCTCAGCTACGGCGCCACCGGGCTGCCCGCGGGCCTGTCCATCAGCTCCGCCACCGGGCTGATCTCCGGGACCCCCACCGCGGCCGGGACCTCCAGCGTGACCGTCACCGCCACGGACGGCACCGGCGCCTCCGGGTCGGCCACGTTCACCTGGACGATCTCCCCCAGCGGCGGCGGGGGAGGTGGTGGCTCCAGCTGCCGGGTGACGTACAGCACCCAGAGCCAGTGGGCGGGCGGCTTCGTGGCCAGCGTGACGATCAGCAACACGGGATCGTCCGCGATCAGCGGCTGGACGCTGGCGTTCACCTTCCCTGGCGACCAGAAGATCACCACGGCCTGGAACGGCGTGGCCAGCCAGAGCGGCGAGAGCGTGTCGATCACCAACGCGAGCTACAACGGCACCATCCCGGCCTCCGGCTCCACTTCGCTGGGCTTCCAGGGCACCTGGGCCAGCAGTGACACCGCGCCGGCCAGCTTCACCCTGAACGGGGCGGCCTGCACCTGACGGCCCCTCGCATGACCCTGCCCTGCGCCCCGCACCCCCCTTCCGGGGCGCAGGGCAGGCGCGTCCCAGGCGCAAGCCAGGCCTCTGCGGGCGTCCGGCGGTCAGTCCCGGCCCGCGTAGCTGAACCAGTCGAAGTCGGCCACCGAGGCCGAGGGGCGCCCCTGCGAGCTGGCGTACAGCCCGGCGTAGGCGCCGGTGAAGTCGCCGACCGCCGACGGGCTCAGCACCCGCCCGTCGGCCGTGGCCAGGGTGCGCCACTGATCGGGCTGCTGTGTCCAGCGCAGTGCATAGCCGGTGCCGCTGGCCTCGGCCGCCAGGTAGGTCCGGCCGGGGGAGATCGCGGCCTGGGCGAGGACCCGGTCGGCCCCGCCGCGCCGGACGACCGCCTGGACCGTCCGGCCGGACGGCGGGCCCGAGGCCGTGATGACCAGCCGGATCTGGTGCTCGGTGCCGCGGATCAGGACCAGGCCGGCGTACTCGCCGGCCGCGGCCGGCGAGAAGTCCACGGCGGTCCGGACGGTGAAGCTCAGGTGCTGCAGCCGCCGGCCGACGAAGCTGGGGTGGCACGCCTGCGTGATCACCTCAGGCCGCAGCCGGAGCCGCAGGTGCCCCGGGCGTGCGGCGAGGCTGAAAATCTCATCCCGCGGCGTGCGGAGCATGCTCCAGGCCGGTCCCAGGGCCGCGGCGTCGAAATCGTCGATCGGCGGCTCGGCCGGCCACGGGCTCGCGGGCAGCGGGGCCGGGAACTCGGCCAGCAGCCGCCCAGCCCCCGGGTTGATGATCGGCCAGTCGTCCTCCCAGGTCACCCGGGCGAGGAAGGTCTCACGCCCGAGGTTGGACACCGCGCCGCCGCAGGTCCGCATGGCCAGCAGGACGGCATGCCAGCTGCCGTCCGGTGCCTGCACGAGGTCCGCGTGCCCCGGCCCGATGACCGGCTCCGCCCGGCCGAGATGCCGGTGAGTGAGCACCGGATTGCCGGGATTGTTCCGGTATGGGCCGGTAACCCGCTCGCTGCGTGCCACGGTGACAGCGTGGTGATACTCCGAGCCGCCCTCCGCGAGCACCAGGTAGTAGTGCCGCCCCTGGCGCACCAGGTGCGGCCCTTCCGCCCAGGCCGCGTCCACCAGTGCCCCGCGGAACAGCACATGCTCCGGCCCGGTCACCCGGAGCCGGGCCGGGTCGAACTCGCGCAGCCATACCTCCGTCCGGCCGGGCTGCCGGGCGCCGGGCACGGGCCGCGTGCCGGTGAGCCAGGCGCGCCCGTCAGCGTCGAAGAACAGCGACGGGTCGAAGCCGGGCACCTCCGGCAGCCAGGCCGGATCCGACCAGGGTCCGGCCGGGTGGGCCGCGGTCACCACGAAGCAGCCCGTCTCGCGGGCCCCGTCCACCAGCGTGCCCACCACGTAGCACACCCCGCCGTGCTGGCGCAGGGTGCCCGCGTAGAGCCCGCCGGATGGCCGGACCCCGTCCAGCGGAAGCTGGCCGGGGCGGTCCAGCACGTGCCCGGCCAGCCGCCAGTGCACCAGGTCCCGGCTCTGGTACACGGGCAGGCCAGGAAAGTACTCGAAGGTCGAGGTGATCAGGAAGTAGTCGCTGCCGATGCGGCAGACGCTGGGATCGGGGTGCGAGCCCGGCAGTACCGGGTTGCGGGCCAGCCGCGGCTGCGCCGCCGCCGGGCCTGCCTGGGCCAGGGCCACTGCCGTCACCTGGCGGAGAATAGCGCTATAAAACGTTATCGACAACGATTGACATCGCAGATGTGACGCGCAAAACTCTGCGGCAAGCCCGGCCTGGCCAGGCATGGCCTCCTTCAGCCAACGTCGTCAGGAGATGACCCCCTATGCGCAGCATCCGGAAGTGCGCCCCGATCGCCATGGTGGCGGCCGCGGCGCTCGCCCTCGCCGCCTGTGGCGGCAGCAGCGGCGGCGGTGGAAGCAGCTCGAACGGCTCGCACGTCACGATGACCTGGTGGACCAACGCGACGTCCGGCACCCTGAAGTCCGTGTGGGCGCAGGCGGCCACGGCGTTCCACAAGGCCAACCCGAACGTGACCATCCAGGTCGACCCGATCCAGAACGAGGCCTTCACCACGAAGGTCCCGGCCGCCCTGGCGTCGAGCAACCCGCCGGACATCTACCAGCAGTGGGGTGGCGGCCAGGAGGCCAGCCAGATCCCGTCGGGCAAGGTCACCAACCTCAGCCCGTACGTGTCCAGCTGGATCGGCCAGGTCGGTTCGGCGGCGGCGGGCTGGCAGGTCGGCGGCAAGCAGTACGGGGTCCCCTACGACCTGCACACGGTCGGCTTCTGGTACCGCAAGGACCTGTTCGCGAAGGCCGGCATCACCAGCCCGCCGACCACCCTGGCCGAGCTGAGCGCCGACATCACCAAGCTCAAGCAGAAGGGGATCGTGCCGATCGCGGTGGGCAGCAAGGACCGGTGGCCAGACGCCTTCTGGTGGGAGTACTTCGCGGTCCGGCAGTGCTCGCTGGCCACCCTGAAGGCGGCGATGAAGGCGGTTAACCTGTCTGCTCCGTGCTTCACGCAGGCCAGCAACGAGCTCAAGTCGTTCATGAAGAGCAACCCGTTCCAGACCGGCTTCCTGGGCACCCCCGCGCAGGTGGGTGCGGGAAGCTCGGCCGGCATGGTCGCCAACGGGAAGGCCGCCATGGAACTGCAGGGCGACTGGGACCCAGGCGTGATGTCGCCGCTGACCTCAGACAAGAGCCTGAACTCTGAGCTGGGCTGGTTCTCGTTCCCGTCCATCCCGGGCGGCGCCGGTGACCCGACCACGGTGCTCGGCGGCGGGGACGGCTTCTCCTGCACCACCTCGGCACCCGAGCGGCCTGCGCCGACTTCCTCAAGTACCTGGACAGCACCCCGATCCAGAAGCAGGTCGTGGGGGCGAACGTCGGGCTGCCCGGCCAACTCATCCGCGGCGTCCGCGCTGACCCTGCCCGCCATGCAGACGGTGGTCAGCGCCAACCACGCGGCGCCCTACATCCAGACCTACTTCGACATCGCCTTCCCGACCAGCGTCGGGCAGGCGCTGGACACGGCCATCGCGAACTACTTCGCCGGCCAGGGTGACGCCCAGTCCATCATCACGGCGGTGAGCCAGGCCAAGGCGAGCTCGTAACCGATGCCCCAGCAGCGCCACGGCTACCCCGGCCCCAGCCGGGGTAGCCGTGGCGCCGGCCACGCGGCCTGCCCGGTGATCGCACGAGACTGGCCGGGTCACGGACGGGTCATGCACCGTCGCATGACGCTCGGAACGTGAGGAGGACCTGATGGCCGTCGCAGGCGACACGGACATCGACATCCCGCCGGGGCCGGTGGCCCCCGCGGCGGGCGGCCGCCCCTGCGCCGGCTCAGCCGCGGGCAGCGCCGGGCGCTGGAACTCACCCTGCTGCTGGGGCCGCCCCTCGTGCTGTTCGTCGGCTTCGTGCTGCTGCCGATCGTGCTGGCCGCTTACGACGGCATGTATCACTGGAGCGGGTTCGGCCCCCTCGGCAAGTTCGCTGGGCTCTACAACTACAAGCTGGTGCTGTCCGACCCCACGTTCCGCCAGGCTTTCGAGCACAACCTGATCATCGTGTTCGCGTCGATCCTCATCCAGTTGCCGCTCGGCCTCGGGGTGGCCCTGCTGCTGAACCGGAAGATCCGCGGCCGGGCGTTCCTGCGCACGCTGGCCTTCGCGCCGTTCGTGCTGCCGTACACGGCGACGGCCGTGATGTGGCTCTTGCTGCTGCAGCCGGGCGGCTTCCTGGATCAGGTCATGCACGCGGTCGGCCTCGGCGGCCTGATCCAGCTGTGGCTGGCCAACCTGCACCTGGTGATCTGGACCATGCTGGTTGTCCTGACCTGGCAGTACTTCGGCTTTTCGATGATCTTGATGTTGGCCGGGCTGCAGGGCATCCCGGCCGAACTGCGCGAGGCGGCCGCGCTGGATGGGGCGTCGGCGTGGCGGACCACCTGGCGGATCACCATCCCGCTGCTCGGCCCGACCATCAGGATCTGGATGTTCCTGTCAATCGTCGGCTCGCTGCAGGTGTTCGACCAGGTCTGGGTGATGACCGGCGGCGGGCCGGCCAATGCGTCCGCCACCATGGCCACTTACCTGGTGCAGCGCGGTTTCCAGAGCTACAACTTCGGCTACGGGAGCGCGGTGGCCGTGATCATGTTCGGTATCTGCTTCGTCTTCGCGCTGGTCTACCAGCGCTTCGTGCTGCGCCGGGACATGGCCGGCGCCCTGACCCGTGCCGTGGGGTGACGACCGTGTCCGCAACCGTGCAAGCCGGCCCGGCCCGGACGGGCGTGGCCGGGCCCCCGCGGCGCCGCGCCATCTCGGCGGTCACCGTGACCACCTACCTGATGGCGTTGGTCCTCATCGGCGTCACCGTGGTCCCGCTGCTGTTCGTGTACGTGGACGGTTTCAAGAGCAACGCGCAGATCAACGCGTCGGCCACCGGCCTGCCGCATCCGTGGGTCTGGCATAACTACAGCCGGGTCCTCGGCTCTTCCGCGTTCTGGCAGCCGCTGGCAAACAGCGCCATCGTCGCGCTGGTGGCGACCGGCCTGGTACTCGTCCTCGGCTCGATGGCCGGGTTCGCGCTGTCCAGATACGAGTTCCGCGGCCGGGAGGCCCTGTTCCTGCTGTTCGCGGTCGGGCTGCTGTTTCCCATTAACGCCGCCGCGCTGCCGCTTTACCTGCTGCTCGACAAGATCGGCCTGCTGGACAACCTGCTCGGCGTGGCCATCCCCGAGGCTGCCTTCGGGCTGCCGATCACGATCGTGATCCTGCGCCCGTTCATGCGCGCTATCCCGGGCGAGCTAGAGGACGCCGCCGTCGTGGACGGGGCGACCAGGTTCCGGTTCTTCTGGCGCATCCTGCTGCCGCTGTCCCGGCCCGCGCTGGTCACCGTGGCCGTGCTCGCGTTCGTGCAGAGCTGGAATACCTACCTGCTGCCGTTGCTGGTGTTCACCAGCAACGGCAAATTCACGCTGCCGCTGGCGGTGGCCAACTTCCAGACGCAGTACGCCCAGGACACGGCGAGCATCCTGGCCTTCACCGGGCTGTCGATGCTGCCCGCGCTGGCCTGCTTCCTGTATGCGCAGCGCTACCTGGTGGGCGGCCTCACCGGCGCCGTGAAGGGCTGAGCCCTGTCATCCGGCCAGAGTGGGCGAAAGTCCCGCGCGAGCGGGCGGATGGCCCCTAGGCCCGGCCTGCCCATCCACCGCATCGTGGAGGCAGGAGGCAATCATGAAGAGGCGAGTGGCAGAACCCCGCGAGCGGCGGGCTCTGTGGCTGCGCGGCCTCTGGCCGGACCGTAATCCGCTCCGGCGGGCCAGCGACCGGGTCGAGGCCGCCGTGGTCGCGGCGGCACTGCTCATGTTCCTGATCGGCGGCCCATTGCTGGCGCTCGCCGCCGGCCACTGGGCCGGGGCGGCCGCCCTCCGGGTCGAACGGGCCCAGCAGGCTTCGTGGCGCCAGGTGCCCGCGGTGCTGCTGGCCAACGCGGGCTCGGCTTTCGGCGCTGGCTACGGCGGCGTGAGCACCGCCGAGGTGAAGGCCCGGTGGACCGCGCCCGACGGGCAGGTGCGCACCGGCGAGGTGCCGGCCGTGCCCGGGTCCCGGGCCGGCAGCACGGTGCGGATCTGGGTGGACAGCACCGGAGAGCAGACCGGGCCGCCGCTGCGGCACGACCAGGCGAGCGGCCAGGCGTTCCTGGCCGCCGTCACCGCCCCGCTAGCGCTGGGCGCGCTCCTGCTCTGCGCCGCGTCACTGACCATCCAGGCCCTGGACCGCAGGCGCCTGACCGCCTGGGATGCTGACTGGCAGGCCACCGAACCGCGGTGGAGCAGCCGCCGCTGACCCTGGCCGGCGCCGGGCCGGCCGCCGGGCGGCCTGACTGGCAGGCCGGGCCGGCGGATCAGGCCGGGACGGGGACGTCCGTCATCGCCCCGCTGACCACCACGACCGGGCACGGCGCGTGCCGCAGGCACGCCCGGGCCACCGGGCCGATGCCGTCCGGTGCACGGTGGATGGCGCTGCCCAGGACCAGCAGGTCCGCCTCGGCGGCGTGGTCCAGCAGCACCCGGGCCGCGAGCCCCTCGGTCACGGTCACGTGGACCGGGACCAGAGGCGACGGCCCGACCGCGCCCGCCACATCCGCCTGGAGCCGGTCCCGCGCGGTGAGGTCATCCTCCGCCGGGTGGTCCGGTGCCGCGTGCGCGTACGGAGCAACTCGCTTGGCGGCGTCTTCCCAGGCCCGCACCACGTGCAAGGCCGTTTCACGCAATCCCGCTTCTCGGACTGCCCAGCGCAGCGCGGCCAGTGAGGCTACGGAGCCGTCTACCCCAACCACGATGCGCGACAGTGCTGGATCGTGCTTCAGTTCGGGCACCCCCTTCGCAGGTCCGGCCGGGAGGCCTGGCGTCCAGCGCGATCACCCACCGCGTCCTGCTTGCCGGAGGTACAAATACCCAAAGCCGGCTCCTCTCACCCACTCCCGGACGGCACCGTGGAACATCACCCGCCCGGGGTGCCCGGGGCCGGGCGGGGAGCGGCGGGTAGGGACTTTCTTCCCTGATGGCGGGCACTCCGGCCCTGGGCTGGCCGCGGCTTCCTGCGGTCAGCTGAATGCCGGGGGCTGGCAGAGGAGCGTCGATGTCCCGTCGCAAGGTGCGTGAGGTCATGACCACCGAGGTGCTGGCCGTCGCCGTGGACACCCCGGTGAGCGAGCTGGCGGCCATCATGGCCGCGACCGGCTTCCGGACCGTGCCCGTGCTGGGTACCGCCGGCCAGGTCGCCGGGATGGTCGCCGCGGCCGACCTGCACCCGCAGCCCGCGCCGCGGGGGCACCGCGCGGCCCGGCGGGTCCTCGGCCGTGTCCGGCACCACCGGCCGCCGGCGGCCGGTGCCGGGGCCATGGCCGCCGGGGATGTCATGCGGTTCCCCGCGGTGACCACGTCACCTGAGGCGCCGCTGGCCGAGGCGGCCCGGTCGATGAGCCGGAACCAGCTCAGCGACCTGCCGGTGGCCGACTCCTGCGGTCATCTCGTCGGCATCGTCAGCTGGGCCGACCTGGGCCACGTCTTCCTGCGCCCGGACTCCGATCTGGTCCACGAGATCGTCCGCGACGTGTTCGTCCGGCACCTGGGGACCGATCCGTCCCTGGTGCAGGTCGGTGTCCAGGACGGCGTGGTGACGCTGAGCGGCTCCGTGGCGGCGAAGAGCATGATCCCGCTGGCGGTGGCGATGTGCCGGTCCATCGACGGGGTGGTCAACGTGGTCAGCTACCTCGCCTACGCCGCGGATGACACCGCGGCGGGCGATGGCGCGGCCGCCCCCGGCCGCGCCCGGGACGAGGCGGTCGCCCAGGTGCCGGACCTCACCGGCTTCTGACCCGCGGACCCGGGCGTGGCTCAGCCGCGGGCGGGGCGGCCCAGCCGGACCGCGTCCAGCGGCGGCGCGGGGAGCGGGGCCCCGTGGTAGCCACGGACCGGCCCGAACCGCGTGCCCGCGGTCCAGTCCCGGGCCGCCGCGATGATGTCCTCCGGCTTGCGGGCGACGAAATTCCACCACATGATCAGCGGCTCGGTGAGCGGCTCACCGCCGAGCAGCAGTGCCGTGCTGCCCGCCGGGGCGGCCAGGTCCAGCCGGTCCCGCCCGGGGCTCAGGTACAGCAGGCGGCCCGGGGTGAGCTCGGTGCCGCCGGCCCGGGCGGGCCCGGTCACCGCGAAGATCATGTGCTCGTGCTCCGGGCGCAGCGCCAGCCGCCCCTGGGTGTCCCGGGCCGCCCGCAGTTGCGCGCCCACCACCGGGGAGAACACCGTGGCCGGCGAGCGCAGCCCGGCCAGTTCCCCGGCGATGACGGTGACCTCGAACCCGGCCAGGCCGGCCGGCGGCAGTTCCGCGTGGTGCTCGAACCCGGGCCCGGCCAGGTGGCTGTCCTCCGGCAGTGCCAGCCAGAGCTGGACCCCGTGCAGCCGCGGGTCGTGGTCCGCCGGCGACTCCTCGGAATGCGCGATGCCCCGGCCGGACGTCATCAGGTTCAGCTGACCGGGCCGGATCATCTGCTCGCTGCCCAGGCTGTCCCGGTGCAGCACGTTCCCGTCCAGCAGCCAGGTCACGGTCTGCAGCCCGATGTGCGGATGCGGCGGCACCTGCATGCCGGCCACGCCGTCCACCGACATCGGCCCGTAGTGGTCCACGAAGCACCACGCCCCGACGCTGCGGCGGCGGCGCAGCGGCATCAGCCGCCGCACCTCCATGTCCCCGACCCGGGCCACCCGGGCCTGGGTGAGCTCGGGCTCCCCGCCGGGCCCGGCGGCGGCCGGGGCGGCGGGTGCCGTGGACGCGGTCCCCGGATCCGCCTGGCCCTCCGGGTTCGCCTCGACCGTGCTCATGACCCCATTGTGCCGACTGACCCCATTGTGCCGACCGCCTGCCCTCCGCCGTGACGTATGTGGCCACCGCTGCGGATGGGGCAGATGTTCCGGGCTCCCCGCCCCGCTCACGCTCGTGATCATGACTTGGGTGTCGTGGCTACGACACCCAAGTCATGATCACGAGCCGTCCGAGCCGCCGGGGGGTCCGGGGGGTCCGGGGGGTCCGGGGGGCTGGGGGGCTCGGGCCGCCGCGGCGCCGGGGCGCCTCAATAGGGTGGCTCTGGACCAGGCTCATCCGAGGGTGCTGGAGGATGTCATGACGGAGCAGCCGCAGCCCGTGCTCTACGTCATCGCGGGCGGCGGTCCGCCCGCCGCGCACCTCGCCACGTTCACCGGCTTCGCCCAGCGGCAGGGCTGGGACGTCTGCGTGATCACCACGCCGGACGGGGCCAAGTTCCTCGACACCGGGGAACTGGCCGAGCTGACCGGTCACCCGGTACGGGTCCGCTACAAGGATCCCGGTGACCCGGACGTGCTGCCGCCCGCCGACGCCTTCGTGGTGGCCCCGGCCACCTTCAACACGATCAACAAGCTGGCCTGCGGCATCAGCGACACGCTGGCCCTCGGCCTGCTCAACGAGGCGGTCGGGCTCGGCCTGCCGATCCTCGCGGTGCCCTGGCCGAACACCGCGCTGGCCCGGCACCCGGCCTTCCGGCGCAGCGTGGCCGACCTCCGGGACTGGGGCATCCGGCTGATCTTCGACCCGGACCGGCTTCCGGCGGTGGCCGGTGAGTCGCCGGCCTTCCCCTGGCCCGAGCTGCAGGCCGAGCTGACCCGCCTGCATGCCGTCCTGGCCGGGCAGGGCTGACGCCCCGGGACCGTGGGGTGGCGGTCCGGGGGACGGGGCGTTCGGCTGGAAGTGCGGGTGTTCAGGCGACCAGCGTCTTGACGGCGCTGGTCAGCTCGGTCAGGGCGGACTTCGCGTCAGAGAAGAACATGCTCGTCTTCGGGTCCACATACAGCTCGTTGTCGATGCCGGCGTAGCCGTGCCCCATCGACCGCTTGATCACGATGATGCTCTTGGCGTGGTCCACGTCCAGGATCGGCATGCCGGAGACCGGGTTCCCGGGCAGGCGCGCGGCCGGGTTGGTGACGTCGTTGGCCCCGATGACCAGGGCCACGTCGGTCCGCGGGAACTCCGGGTTGATCTCGTCCATCTCCTTGAGCTGCGGGTAGGGCACGTTGGCCTCGGCCAGCAGCACGTTCATGTGCCCGGGCATCCGCCCGGCCACCGGGTGGATGGCGTAGCTGACCTCGACGCCCCGCTCCTCCAGCAGCGCGGCCAGCTCGGCCACCTGGTGCTGGGCCTGCGCCGCGGCCAGCCCGTAGCCGGGCACGATGATGACCTTCTGCGCGTAGGCGAGCTGGATGGCGGCGTCGTCGGCCTGGATGGACCGCACGTCCCCGCCGGGGCCCTCGACCGCCGGGCCGTTGTCGCCGGTGCCGAACCCGCCCACGATGATGTTGCGGATCGACCGGTTCATGGCGTCGGCCATCAGCTTGGTCAGGATGCCACCGGACGCACCGACCAGCGCACCCGCGATGATCAGCGCCCAGTTGCCGATGACGAAGCCGGCCATGGCGACCGCGGTGCCGGTGAACGCGTTCAGCAGCGAGATGACGACCGGCATGTCGGCGCCGCCGATCGGCAGCACCATCGTCACGCCGAACAGCAGCGCGGCCAGGATGATGACGATCAGGACAGGCACGCTCGGGGTGGCGATCATGTAGATCCCGCCGCCGACCGCGATGACCGCGGCCGCGATGTTGACGGCACGCGAGCCGGGGAACGTGATCGGCGACCCGTCGATCAGGCCCTGCAGCTTCCCGGCCGCGATGATCGAGCCGGAGAAGGTGACCGCGCCGATCAGCACGTCCAGGATGGTGAAGATCGTGGTCAACTCGGCGATGCCCCCCGAGGCGAGCCGGACGTAGTCGTTGATCCCGACGAGGGCGGCCGCGCCACCGCCGACCGCGTTGAAGATGCTGACCAGCTGCGGCATGGCGGTCATCTCGACCGTACGGGCCGCGTACAAGCCAGCCCCGCTGCCGAGGAGCGTGCCGGCGATCATCACGATCCAGCCGGTGGTGCTGACCGTGCCCGCGTGCGCGACCAGGGCCAGCGTGGTGGCGATGGCCAGGACCATGCCGCCCGTGGACACCTGGTTGCCGCGCCGGGCGCTGGCCGGGGAGTTCATCAGGTGCAGGCCGAGCACGAAGCAGGTCGCGGCGGCCACGTAGAGCAGCTGGGTGATCCAGTCGAAGGCGCTCATGCCTGGCTGCCCTGCTTGCTGATGGCCGGAGCCTGGCCGTTGGTGCCGACCGCGGCCGTGGCCGGGGCGGCGGGCACCGGGGTGCGCGTGCGTTTGAACATCTTGAGCATCCGCCCGGTGACAACGTACCCGCCGACCACGTTCATCGCCGCGAACGCGGAGGCGACGAAGGCGAGGATGTAGCCGAGCGGGTCGTTCGCGGTCACCGCGATGAGCATCGCGCCGGCCAGCACGATCCCGTGGATCGAGTTGGCCGCCGACATCAGCGGCGTGTGCAGCGTGGCCGGCACCTTGCTGATCACCTCGAAACCGACCAGGATGGCGAGCACGAAGATCGTTATGTCAGTGAGCAGTGACGTGGTCACGAGGTCGCACCTTTCGGCGAGCCGGCACCGGGCGTGGATTCGGCGAGCAGGGCAGCGGTAGCAGGGTGAATAACGGCCCCCTCGTGGGTGATCACGACGCCGGCCTGGATCTCGTCGGCGGGGTCGATGGCCAGCGCGCCGTCCTTCACCAGGTGCAGCAGCAGCGTGGCGATGTTCCGGGACAGGAAGGCCGAGGCGGCGCCGGGCACGCTGGCCGCCAGGTTCCCGGCGCCGATGATGGTGACCCCGTTCCCGGTGACGATGGTCTCGCCCGGCACGGATCCCGCGACGTTGCCGCCGAGCGGGCCCGCGGCCATGTCCACGATGACCGCGCCCGCGGTCATGGCCTTCAGCGTGTCCTCGGTGACCAGCAGCGGCGGCTTGCGCCCCGGCACCTGGGCCGTGGTGATGACCACGTCGTGCCGGGCGATGTGCCCGGCCAGCTCGGCCTGCTGGGCCTGCCGTTCCTCGTCGGTGAGGGCCCGCGCGTAACCGCCCTCCCCGGCCGCGTTCCCCACCGACGTGAGCTCGATGAAGGTGCCGCCGAGCGACTCCACCTCGGTCTTGGTCTGCGGCCGCACGTCGTAGGCGGAGACCACGGCGCCGAGCCGCCGGGCGGTCCCGATGGCCTGCAAGCCGGCCACCCCGGTGCCCAGGATCAGCACCTTGGCCGGCCGGGCGGTGCCCGCCGCGGTGGTCAGCATGGGGAAGAACCGGCCGAACGCCGCCGCCCCCACCAGCACCGCCTTGTAGCCCGCGACGTTGGCCTGGGAGCTCAGCGCGTCCATGCCCTGGGCCCGGGACAGCGTCCGGGGCAGCCCGTCCAGGCTGATGGCGGTCACGCCCCGGGCCGCCAGCGTTTCCGCCAGGGCCGGATCGGCGAGCGGGTTGAGCATGCCGAGGATGGCCTGGCCCGGGCGGAGCCCGGCCTGGACCTGCCCGTCCGGCTTGCCGACCATCATGATCAGGCCGGCCTCCGCGAGCAGTTCCGCGCGGTTCACCACGGTGGCCCCGGCTTCCGCGTAGACGCTGTCGGCGAGCCAGGCCCCGTCGCCCGCGCCCGACTCGACCAGTACGTCGAGCCCGGCGCCGCGCAACCGCGCGACCATCTCGGGGACCAGGGCCACCCGGCTCTCGCCGGGCACGCTTTCCTTGACGACGGCTACTTTCATGGGCGCGACCTCACGATGTCAGGGGGTGGCCTTCAGTAGCCTCATCCACATGCGACGAGGCGGTCAGAGGCCACCGTCCCGCCGCACGGGGGACCTTCGGGCATGATCGCACAAGATCACCGATCGTCTCCTAGTATCGCCCGCAGGGTCACCCCCGTAACTCACCCCTCCGGGGGAAACCCGGAGGTAAGGCCGGGCCGTCCGCCCCGCGGCCCCGCGCCCGCCCCCGGGCCGGTCCCACCCGCCCCGCCTGTCCCATCGGGCCAGTCCCACCCGCCCCGCGTGCCCCATCCGGGCCGGTCCCACCCGCCCCGCCTGCCCCATCCGGCTTGGTCTCATGTGCTCCATCGAACCCACCAGTCACGCTGGCCAGCCGCCGGGAGCTCAACTGGCGCGGCGGAGGGCGGCGCTGATCCGGTCGCCCGCGGTGACGACGGCGTTGGCGTGCAGCCGGCCCGGTGAGCGGGTGAGCCGCTCGATAGGACCGGATACCGAGACCGCCGCGATCACCTTGTTGCCCTGGCCCCGGACCGGCGCGGACACGGACGCCACCCCGGCCTCCCGCTCGCCCACGCTGGCCGCCCAGCCCCGCCTGCGCACCTGGGCCAGCGCGGCCGCGGTGAACTTGGCCCCGCGCAGCCCGCGGTGCAGCCGCTCGGGCTCCTCCCAGGCCAGCAGGATCTGCGCGGCCGACCCGGCGCTCATCGGCAGCGCCGTGCCGACCGGGACGGTATCCCGCAGCCCGGTGGCCCGCTCCGCCGCGGCCACGCAGATCCGGCTGTCTGCCTGGCGCCGGTACAGCTGGGCGCTTTCCCCGGTCAGGTCGCGCAGGGCGACCAGGACCGGCTGGGCCACGGCGAGCAGCCGGTCCTCGCCCGCCGCGGTGGCCAGCTCGCCGATCCTCGGTCCCAGGATGAACCGGCCCTGGCCGTCCCGGGCCACCAGCCGGTGCCGTTCCAGGGCCACCGCGAGGCGGTGGGCGGTGGGCCTGGCCAGGCCGGTCGCGCTGACCAGCTGGGCCAGTGAGGCCGGGCCCGACTCCAGGGCGCTCAGCACGGCCACTGTCTTGTCCAGCACGCCCACTCCGCTAGAGTTGTCCATAGCTCGATATTGCCGTCTCGCAATGCGAGACGCAAGCCCGCTGCCAGACCCGCCGGAAGGCGCCGGGACCAGGTGGCGGTTCGCGACGAGGCGCCCGCTGAAAGGGGTTGCACGGATGGGACGTACGCTCGCGCAGAAGATCTGGGACTCACATGTCGTGCACCGGGCCGACGGTGAGCCCGATCTGCTCTACATCGACCTGCACCTGGTGCACGAGGTGACCAGCCCGCAGGCGTTCGACGGGCTGCGGCTGGCCGGGCGGCCGGTCCGCCGTCCCGACCTGACCGTCGCCACCGAGGACCACAACGTGCCCACGCTGGGCGTGACCGGTCCCGGGCTGCCGCTGGCCGGCCCGGGCAGCCCGGTCACCGACCCGGTGTCCCGGGTCCAGGTCGAGGCGCTGCGCAAGAACTGCGCGGACTTCGGCATCAGCCTCTACCCGATGGGCGACGCCGGGCAGGGCATCGTGCACGTGATCAGCCCGCAGCAGGGGCTGACCCAGCCCGGCATGACCATCGTCTGCGGTGACTCGCACACCAGCACGCACGGTGCGCTGGGGGCGCTGGCGTTCGGCATCGGTACCAGCGAGGTCGAGCATGTGCTGGCCACCCAGACGCTGCCGCAGCACCGCCCGCGCAGATGGCGGTCAACGTGACCGGCGACCTGCCCTACGGGGTGACCGCCAAGGACCTGATCCTCGCGATCATCGCCAAGATCGGCACCGGCGGCGGAGTGGGCCACATCATCGAGTACCGCGGCGACGCGGTCCGCGGCCTGTCCATGGCCGGGCGGCTGACCGTCTGCAACATGTCCATCGAGGCCGGGGCCCGGGCCGGGCTGATCGCGCCGGACGACACCACGTTCAGCTACCTGGAGGGCCGCCCGCGCGCGCCGCGGGGCGCGGAGTGGGAGGCGGCCCTGGACTACTGGCGCTCGCTGCCGACCGACGCGGACGCCACGTTCGACAAGGAGGTCACGCTGGACGCGGCCGCGCTGACCCCGTTCGTCACCTGGGGGACCAACCCGGGCCAGGCGGCCCCGCTGACCTCGGCGCGTGCCCGATCCCGACGCGATGGACGACCCGGGCGAGCGGGCCACGGCCCAGCGCGCGCTGGCCTACATGGGCCTCAAGCCGGGCACGCCGCTCACCGACATCAGCGTGGACACGGTGTTCGTCGGCTCCTGCACGAACGGCCGCCTGGAGGACCTGCGCGCCGCCGCCGAGGTGCTGCGCGGCCGGAAGGTGGCCGACGGGGTCCGGATGCTCGTCGTGCCCGGCTCGATGGAGGTGAAGGCGGCCGCCGAGCGTGAGGGCCTGGACGAGGTGTTCACCGCCGCCGGCGCGCAGTGGCGGTCCGGCGGGTGCTCGATGTGCCTGGGCATGAACCCGGACACGATGGCGCCCCGGCGAGCGCAGCGCGTCCACGTCCAACCGGAACTTCGAAGGCCGCCAGGGCAAGGGCTGCGCGCACCCACCTGGTGTCGCCGCAGGTCGCCGCGGCCACCGCGGTGACCGGCCGCCTCACCGCCCCCGCCGACCTGTAACCCGTGAAGGAGCAGAGAGCCATGGAGCCTTTCACCACGCACACCGGCCGGGCCGTGCCGTTGCGCCGCAGCCAACGTGGACACCGACCAGATCATCCCCGCCGAATACCTCAAGCGGGTCAGCCCGCGTCGGGTTTCGCGGACGGCCTGTTCGCGGCCTGGCGGGCCGACCCCGAATTCATCCTCAATCAGCCGCCGCGGCCGGCGCGACGATACTCGTGGCCGGGCCGGATTTCGGTATCGGGTCATCCCGCGAGCACGCCGTCTGGGCGCTGCCGACTACGGATTCCGGGCCGTGATCTCGCCCGCTTCGGGGATATCTTCCGGAATAACGCCACAAAGGGAGGACTGCTCCCGGTCCGGGTGACCGCGAATATCGCGGAGGCCCTGCTGGACCTGTCGAGAGCTGACCGGACACCGAGGTGACCGTGGACCTGGTCGCGCGGGAGGTGCGGGCCGTGCCGGGCAGCGGCGCGGCCGTGCTGACGGCGCCGTTCGAGATCGACGACTACACCCGGTGGCGGCTGATGGAGGGACTGGACGACATTTCGCTGACGCTGCGGCATGCCGGATGAGATCGCCGAGTTCGAGCGAACAGCCGGGAGACTGGCTGCCGACGCGCCGACCCGGTGGCGCCGGAAACCTTGCCAGGGCAGGAAATCTGGCTGTCCAGCGCGCGACACGCCGGTGTTTTACACGCTGAGGTGATTGTGTCCGCGCGCTGGATCGCCTAATTTCTGGCAGGTCAGAGGTCGCGAGTTCCGGTGCCCTGTCCGCGCGACCTCCCGTGGGGGAACCGCAGGAGTGATCTCGTGAACAAGCGTGACCTGATCGACGCGATCTCGGGTCGGCTGGGGGACAAGAAGACCGCGACCGAGGCCGTGAATGCGGTGCTCGACACGATTCAGAGACCGTGGCCAAGGGAGACAAGGTCGCGATCACCGGATTCGGCGTCTTCGAGAAGGCCGTCGCGGCCTGCCCGCACGGCCCGTAACCCGGCCACCGGCGCCACCATCAAGGTCCCCAAGTCGTCGGTGCCCAAGTTCCGCGCCCGGCGCCGAATTCAAGGCGGTCGTGAACGGCGAGAAGAAGGTGGCTGCCGCGAAGAAGCGGTAACCCGCCCCGCCCGCAGGCCGGGCGGATAGCAGTCATGATCATGGGATTGGCGCCGCACTGCGGCGCCAATCCCATGGATTTTTGTCATTTATGCGGTCCGGGGGTGCGCAGTTCGGAGGTGCGCTGGCCGGGGCTGCGGGGTCGGGTTCAGCCGGGGCCGGGGCCGGCCCGGGCCGGCAGGGCCGGGGGCCGGGGTTGACTCAGCCGGGCCGGAGCCGGTGGCTGGGGCTGGGTCTGGGGGGAGGGGGAAGGTGGCCAGGGTGAGGGCAGCGACCGAGCCGTCCTCGCCCAGGCGGAGCCGGACCCGCTGGCCGGGGCGCAGCAGGCGCAGCCCCGATCCGGCCAGCGAGTCCGCGCTGAACGGCATGACGGTCCCGTCGTCGGTGAACACGCTGCCCGACCGGGCCGTCTCGTCGTAGCTGCGCACCGTGGCCTGCACCGGCCGCTCACCCCTCCCGTGTCCGGTTGGCTGCTCCCCGGCCCGCGCCGCCGGGTGACATCCCCGTGAGCCCTGTCGGCCGCACGAGCCGTGCACCCGGGTGGGCGCCGGGCCGTCAGCGCAGGCCCGGCTGCTTGCCCAGGGCGGTGGTGATCAGCCGGTCCAGCAGGTCGCCCAGCGTAAGCCCGCTCGCGGCCCACATCTTCGGGAAGTAGGAGGCGGCGGTCATGCCCGGCATCGTGTTGATCTCGTTGAGCAGGATCTGCCCGTCCGGGGTGTAGAAGAAGTCCACCCGGGCCAGGCCCTCGCCGGACACCGCCTCGAACGCGGCGGCGGCCAGGCGGCGCACCTCGTCCAGGTGCTCGGCCGGGATCGGCGCCGGGATGCGCATCCCGTTCGCGCTGTCCAGGTACTTGGCCTCGAAGTCGAAGAACTCCTCCCCGCCGTCCACCATGAGCTGCCCGGGCAGGCTGGTGTCCGGCGGCGCGCCGTCCACCCCTTCCAGCACGGCACCTCGATCTCGCGCCCGGTGATGGCCTTCTCCACCAGCACCTTCCGGTCATAGCGCCGCGCCGTCTCGATCGGCCTCGTGCAGCCCGGCCAGGTCGGACGCTTTCGACGTGCCGATGCTGGAGCCACCCCGGGCCGGCTTGACGAAGACCGGCCAGCCGAGCTCGCCGATCGCGTCCAGGACCCGCTTGCGCTCGCCGGACACCGGCAGCGCCGCGCTGTCCGCCGCGGGCGGCTGCCAGTCCTGGTCGCGGACGACCACGAAGGGGCCGACCGGCAGCCCGCGGGCCTCGAAGATCAGCTTCATGTACTCCTTGTCCATGCTGACCGCGCTGGCCAGCACCCCGGCCCCGACGTACCGGACGCCCGCCATCTCCAGCAGGCCCTGCAGGGTGCCGTCCTCGCCGAACGGGCCGTGCAGCATCGGCAGCACCACGTCGACCGCGCCCAGCACGCGGGGGATGGCCCCCGGCTCCGCCGTGCTCACCGTCCCGGCGCCTGGCTCCGCGGCCCACGGGAGCACCTGGCCGCCGGGCTCGGCCACCGCCTCGACCGACGGCAGCTGGCCACCGGTGATGGCCAGCCGCTGCGGGTCATCGGAGGTGAGCACCCACCGCCCGTCGGGCAGGATGCCGACCGGGATGACCTCGTACCGGTCCCGGTCCAGGGTGGCCAGCACGGTGCCGCCACTCGCGCACGAGATGGCGTGCTCGGGTCCCCGGCCGCCGAAGACGACCGCCACCCGGATCTTGCCGTCGTTCACGCTCTCCCCTTCCTGGTCCCGTCCGGACCCGGCCGCTCCACCCGCTCAGCCTGCCCTGGCCACGGGCCCTGGGGGCCATCTTCAGCCCAGTGCGTCCAGCGCCTGCCACGCGTCGGCGATCAGGTCCTCGCCGTCCTCCAGGCCGATCGAGAACCTGACCGCGCCCGGGTCGATCCCGGCGGCGGCCAGCGCCGCGTCATCGAACTGCCGGTGCGTGGTGGAGGCCACGTGCCCGGCCAGCGTGTGCGTGCCGCCCAGCGAGGCGGCCACCCGGGCCAGCCGCAGCCGGTCGGCGAAGGCGTACCCGCCCGCCCGGCCGCCATGCGGCGTCACGGTCACGATCGCGCCGAACCGGGTGCCCTCGGGGCCCGCGTCGAACAGCCTCCGGGCCAGCTCGTGCCCAGGATGGCCGGGCAGCCCGGGGTAGTCCACCCGGCGCACTGCCGGGTGCTTCGCCATCGCGGTGGCGAACATCAGCGCGGTGGCGCAGTGCCGGGCGACCCGCAGCGGCAGCGTCTCCATCCCGCGGTGCAGCAGGAAGGCCTCATCGGGCGCCAGTGAGCCGCCGGTATCGATGCGCACCGCGCGGACCCGCCGCACTAGGTCCGGGTGGCCGGCCGACCACCCCTCCGGTGGCGTCCGAGTGGCCGCCGAGGTACTTGGTGGCGGAGTGCAGCACCAGGTCCGCTCCGTGCTCCAGTGGCCGGCACACCACGGGCGAGGCCAGCGTGGAGTCCACCACGAGCAGCGCGCCGGCCCGGTGCGCGATATCGGCCAGGGCGGGCAGGTCGGCCACGGCCGTCGTGGGGTTGGCCAGCGTCTCCGCGTAGACGATCCGGGTGTCCGGGCGCACTGCCGACTCGACCTGGCTGAGGTCGGCCAGGTCGGTGAAGTCGGTGCGCACCCCGAACCGGGCCGCCACGGCGCGCAGGAACCCGTAGGTTCCGCCGTAGACCGCGGCCGGGGCCACCACATGCGCGCCCGGCCTCGGCGAAGGTCCAGAACACCGTGCTGATCGCGGCCATGCCGGAGGCGAAGGCCTGCGCCTCGACCGGCCCCGGCACCTGGTAGCCCTCGAGCGCGGCGACGCCGGCCGCGAACCCGTCCGAGGTCGGGTTGTCGATCCGGCTGTAGGTGTAGCCGTCCTGCTGGCCGTTCAGCACGGCCGCGTACTCCGCGCTCGTGTCGAAGGCGAACGTCGCGCTGCGGTAGACCGCCCCGCCGAGCGGGCGCTGCGCGGGCACCGGCGACGGCGGCAGGTGCACGGCCCGGGTGTGCTCGCCCTGGCCGGGCCCGGATGCCGCGGCGCCGGGCCTCGCCGGGCCAGAACCCACCGGGTCAGATCCCATAGCGCTCGGGCTTGGCGGACCGCGACGTCAGCAGCTCCGCGGCCTGGCTGACGTCGATCCGGCCGTCCATGACGCCGACCACCACCTCGGTGATCGGCATCTCCACCCCGTTCCGGCGGGCCAGGTCCAGCACCGGCCCCGCGGACTTCGCGCCCTCGGCCACCTGGGTGGTGACGGCCCGCACGTCGGCGACGGGCATGCCGCGGCCGATCATCTCGCCGAACGTCCGGTTCCGCGACAGCGGCGAGCTGCAGGTGGCCACCAGGTCGCCCATCCCGGCCAGGCCGGCGAACGTGTGCGCGTCGGCACCGAGCGCGGCGCCCAGCCGGGTGATCTCCGCCAGGCCGCGGGTGATCAGGGTGGCCCGGGTGTTGTCCCCGCATCCCATGCCGACGGCGATGCCGACGCCGAGCGCGATGACGTTCTTCACCGCCCCGCCCAGCTCGCAGCCGACGACATCCGGGTTGGTGTACGGGCGGAAGTAGCCGGTGTGGCAGGCCTGCTGCAGCCGCTTGGCCAGCGTGTCGTCCTCACTGGCCACCACGGTGGCCGCGTGCTGCCGCTCGGCGATCTCCCGGGCCAGGTTCGGCCCGGAGATGACCGCGATCCGGTCCGGCCCCGCCCCGGTCACCTCGGCGATGACCTGGCTCATCCGGTTCCCGGTGCCCAGCTCGATCCCCTTCATCAGGCTGACGAAGGCCGCGCCGGCGGGGAGCAGGCCCAGCCAGGACGTGAGGTTGCCGCGCAGGCTCTGCGCGGGCACGGCCAGCACGATCACATCCGCCCCGGCCAGCGCCTGGGCCGGGTCGGCGCTCGCGGTCACCCTGGGGCTGAGCGTCACCCCGGGCAGGTAGTCCAGGTTCTCGTGCCGCGTGTTGATCGCCGTGACCAGCTCGGCCCGGCGCCCCCACAGGATGGCCGGGGTGCCGGCGTCGCAGAGCACCTGGGCGAAGGTGGTGCCCCACATGCCGGCCCCCATCACCGCCGCCCTCACGTCGGCGTCGCCTCGTGCGGGTCAGTGCTGGCGGCAGGTTCCGGTGCCGTTCCGGGCGGACGGCCCCCCGGAGTCCGCGGCGCATCGCTGGCCCGGGGGGACGCGCCTTCGGTGCGCCCCCCGTTGCCCGCGGATTCGGTGGCTGGGCCCGCGTCCGGCTGTTCCTGCCCGCCCTGCTCCCGGGCGGCCTGGCGCGCGGCGCGGCGGGCCACGGCCGGATGGTACGGGGTGACGGGCGGCTGCCCGTCGCGCAGCTCCGCGAGCAGCGTGGTGATGTCGGCCATGATGGCGTTGGTAGCCCCGCGCAGCACGTCGCGGGTGGGCGGCTTGCCCTCGTAGCCGCTCAAGTCGACCGGCGGCCCGGCCAGCATCCGCACCAGCTTCCGCGGCACCACGTGCGGCCGGGTGGTGCCGTAGGGCAGGATCTCCTGCGCGCCCCACTGGGCCACCGGCACCACCGGCACCCCGGTGGCCAGCGCCAGCCGGGCCACGCCGGTCTTGGCCAGCATGGGCCACTGGTCCGGGTCGCGGGTGGCCGTGCCCTCGGGGTAGATGACCACGCACTCCCCCTCGGCCAGGGCCTGCTCGGCCACCTTGAGCACATTCGCCGCGTCGGCCTCACCGCGGCGCACCGGCAGCTGGCCGAGGACGCGCAGGTACGGCCCGATCAGTTTCACCTCGAAGGCCGAGGACTTGATCATGAACGCGGGGTAGCGCCCCGCCTCGTGCACGAACAGCGCCATCGCCGGCCAGTCGGCGTAGGACAGGTGGTTCGCGGCCACGATCATGCCGCCCTCACGCGGGAAGTGCTGGTAGCCCTGCCAGTCCCGCTTCATCAGCGACTTGATCAGCGGCGGCAGGTACACCTTGGTCCCGGCCCGCCAGCCCGGCGAGTAGCGCTGGCCCTGCTGCCTGCTCATAGGTATCGCCCGATCATCGCTGCGGTCTCCCGCCTGTGCTGCGGCCAGCTCATGGTGCTGCTCAGTCTCCCGTTCTGCCCGTGGCCCTGTCGAGGCCAGGCCGTCCGCCTGCCGGATCACCTGCCCGCCGTGGCGGGCAGTATGGTCGCCGGTGTGACCGAGAGCCCGCTCAGCTGGTCGCTGGTGATCCCCGTCAAGGTACTTGCCCGCGCCAAATCCCGCCTGGCCGGGCTGGCCGGCCCGGCCCGCTCGGCCCTGGCACTGGCCATGGCGGCGGACACGGTCAGCGCCGCGGCGGCCTGCCCGGCCGTGGGTGCGGTGGTCGTGGTCACCGACGACGCGGCGGCGGGGGGAGCGCTCAGCGCACTGGGCGCCGTGGTGGTGGCCGACGAGCCGGATGCCGGGCTCAACCCGGCCCTGGCCCATGGCGCCGCGGCCGCCGCGTCCCGGTGGCCAGCGGCTGGCACGGCCGGGCTGGCCGCGGACCTGCCGGCGCTGCGGCCGGGCGAGCTGGCCCTGGCCCTGCGCGCCGCGGCCCAGTGGCCGGAGGCCTTCGTGGCCGACGCGGCAGGCACCGGCACCACCCTGTACACCGCCCGGCCCGGCACGCCATTCCGGCCCCGGTTCGGCCCGGGATCGGCGTCCCGGTACCGGGCCGGGGGAGCGGCCGAGCTGATGCTGGCCGACGTGCCCAGCCTGCGCTCGGACGTGGACACGCCCGACGACCTGAGCCGCGCGGCCGGCCTGGGGCTGGGGCCGCGGACCGCGGTGCTCGCCGCCCGGCTGCACTGAGCCGTTACCGGGTTACCCGCCGGCGGCGGCTGAGCCGGACGCCCATCACGATGAGGTCGATGATCACCACCAGCACGCCGATCAGCAGCAGGTAGAACAGGCCCTTCACCACGACCCCGACGATGCCCAGGGCGATGGCCGCGATGATGAGCAGCAGAAACAGCGCCATGTCGCGCTCTCCGATCCGTCCGGCCGTCAGCGGCGGGCGAGGCGCCGTTCGCCCCCGGCCCCCGGCTGGTAGGCCAGTTCGTAGTGCTTGAAGATGGCCGCCTCGTCGGCCGCGGGCAGCTCGCCGTCGGTGTCGATCGAGGGCGCGCCCTTGACCAGGTTCCGCGGGTAGCCGACCTTGAGGTAGCCGGGGCCCACGGTGGCGGCGGCCAGGGGCACGAAAACGAGCCGGTGCCGGGTCGGCAGTCCGACGGTGACGGTGGCGAAGGATGGCTCGTCGGTCCCGGTGTCCACGTAGATCGCTTCCAGCGTGCCGATCTTGTGCCCGGCGTCGTCCACCACGTCGTGGCCGCGCCACTCCCGGATATCGCCCGCCTCGAACATCACTGTCCTCCCTCGTCGCCTGTCCTGCCTTTACCCGTGGCAAACGGGTCCATCCGGGACAGGGCAGGGGCAGCGCGTCACCTGGGCCGCCGTCAGGTCGCGGACGGCGCCGGGGACGCGGAGGCCAGCGAGGCACCCGGGCCGCCGCTGAGCCAGGGCCCGGGGCGTCAGAGCCCCGAGCCAGGGCCCGGGGCGTCAGGGCCCGTGCGTCAGATGTGCACGATCGGGCAGGTGAGGGTCCTCGTGATGCCTGCCACCCCCTGGATCTGGGCGACCACGAGGCGGCCCAGGTCGTCCACGTTGGGCGCCTCCGCCCGCACGATCACGTCGTACGGTCCCGTGACGTCCTCCGCCAGGGTCACCCCGGTGATGGATCCGATGCGGCGGGCCACGTCGGCGGCCTTCCCCACCTCGGTCTGCACGAGGATGTATGCCTGCACCACGCGTCCTCCCCGGGGGCTTCGTCGCCGACGGCCGGAATGGTCACGCTACCCTAAAGCCAGGATGGCAGCCGGGGAGGGTCCATTACCGTCGCAGACCTCGGGGAGTTCGGGCTCATTGCGGCGCTGGCGGCCCGGATGCCGCAGGCACCGGGCACCCTGCTGGGCATCGGTGACGATGCCGCGCTCCTCGCCGCCCCGGACGGCCGGGTACTGGCCAGCACGGACCTGCTGATCGAGGGCCGCCACTTCCGCCGCGACTGGTCCACCGCCATGGATATCGGCGTGAAGGCCGCGGCGCAGAACCTGGCCGACATCGCGGCCATGGGCGGGCTCCCCACCGCGCTGCTGGTCGGACTGGCCGCCCCGCGGACCTGCCGGTCGCCTGGGCCGAGGACTTGCCGCCGGCCTGGCGCAGGAGTGCGGCCGGGGCGGGACGAGCGTGGCTGGCGGTGATATCTCGGCAGCGCCGCTGGTGATGCTGGCGGTGACCGCCCTGGGCAACCTGGCCGGGAAGGCACCGGTGACCCGGGCGGGCGCCCGGCCCGGAGATGTCGTGGCCGTAGCCGGCGTGCTCGGTCACTCGGCGGCGGGATTGGCCCTGCTGCAGGCCGGGCGGGCGGAGCCCGGCTGCCATGCTCGCCGCGCACCGCCGGCCGCAGCCGGATTACGCCGCCGGGCCCGAGGCCGCGCGGCTGGGCGCCACCGCGATGATCGACGTCAGTGACGGGCTGGTCCAGGACCTAGGGCACGTGGCGGACGGCAGCGGGGTCCGCATTGACCTGGAATCGGGGCGTTTGCCCCAGGACGGTGCTCTGTGTGCTGCCGCAGATGCGCTCGGTAAGCGCGACCCGCTTGACTGGATTCTCACCGGCGGGGAGGATCATGCCCTGGCCGCAACATTCCCGCCCGGGATCCCCCTCCCGGCACGCTGGGTGGTCGTGGGGCGGGTGGGGGCGGGCCGAGGGGTCAGGGTCGATTCGCGGCGCTCTGAGGGGTTGTCCGGATGGGATCATTTTCTTGGGCCAGACACCCTTCACTGACTGTGCTCGGTAAATTACAGCAATGTCACTATAGTTAGCCTGATCAATCCTTAGGTATAAACCCCCCAAATGCGATCACCGGGCAAGAGAGCAGCGCCCCGCCACCGGGCGCCGTCCGGCGCGGCCCAGGCTCAGGCGTCCCGTTCCGGGACGGCCCAGCCGGGCGGGCCGCGTTCCGGCCGGTCCGGTCGTGCTGCCGCGCGCCGGGCCCGCCCCGCGCGCGGCCAGGTGAGTGCCGCGCTGCGCTGGTTCGGCCCGCTGGCCCGGTGGCTGCGCCCGGCCGGTGCCAGCCCGGCGGCGGCCAGCCAGCCGGCGGCCAGCCAGCCGGACTGGCGCGGCCGGTCCGCCGACGCCACTGTGCCGTTCGCGGCCGCGTCCGGACCGGATCAGGGCGTCAGTGACCCGTGGAGCGCCGGGGGCCCCGCGGCGGGAGCCAGTGCCCCGTGGAGCGCGGCCGGGCCGCCCGGCGGGCGTCAGCGGCCCAGGGGGCCTGGCCGGGCCGCCAGCGGGCGTCAGCGACCCAGAGGGCCGCTTCGAGGGCTCAGCGGACGCCACGGGCCCGCTGGTGGGCATCAGCGGCCAGGCCGGGAGCCCGGCTGGCCGGCCGGTGGTGCGGCGGGACCGGCCTGGGCGCCGCCGGTTCGGCAGCGCGATGCGCCGGCTCATGGTCACCCCGACGTTCGCGGCCGGGCTCGGCGTCGTGGTCGCGGCCAGCCTGGCCGCCAACATGACCAAGACGGTCCTGCATTTCAGCTCGCCAATGCCGGGACGGCAGTGCGCGGTCGGGAACTGCCACGTGCAGCCCAACCACGGCGGCACGCTGGCCTCGGCCCGCCCCGGCGTGCCGATCCCGGCGCAGCGGAAGGGCGGCAGCACTGCGGGGGCTGGCTCGCCCGGTGACGGGGGCGGAGCAGGCTGGCGCCACGGCCACGGCCATCTGTGGATCACCTACCAGGTCACCGAGCAGTGGCCGGGCGGCTTCGCCGACCAGATCACGATCGGCGGGCTGGCCGGGCGGGGCGACTTCTGGAGCCTCGCGGTGGCCTTCCCCGGGGCCAGGATCGCGGGCGTGCAGGGCGCCGACTGGCTATGGCACTCCGCGGACTCTGGCGTGGCGCAGGGGACGGCCCAGGGTGGTGACCAGCAGGGCGGCCACCAGCAAGGCGGTGACCAGCGGGGTGGTGACCAGCAGGGTGGTGACCAGCAGGGTGGTGACCAGCAGGGTGGTGACCAGCAGGGCGGCGGCGCGTCGTCCGGGTCGCCGGGCGTCGCCCAGTTCATGATCACGGTGGACGGCCAGCCAATGGCGCCGTCCGGTTGCTCTTTCGACGGCGAGCGCTGCGCGTTCAGCGCCGCCGGGCCGCGCTGAGCGAGCCCGCGGGCCGCCGCGCACTATGCGGGCGCATGGCCGGCGGCGCGCTAAGCGGGCGCACGGCCAGCCGCAACGGGGCCGGGACCGGGGTCTCGCCTGCCGAACGGGCCGGCCTCACCAGCCGCAGCGGCCAGCACCCAGACGGGGCGTGCCGCCAGCGAGGCGCGCCGCCAGCGGGCCAGGAGGAGCTTTAGCGGGCGACCTTGCCCGCCTTGATGCACGAGGTGCAGACCCGCAGCCGCTTGCTGTTCCCGCCCGCGGTGGTCCGCACCACCTGGATGTTCGGGTTAAAGCGACGAGGGGTCCGGCGGTGGGAGAACGACACGTTGTTGCCGAATCCCGGCCCCTTGCCGCATACGTCGCAGACAGAAGCCACGGGATGCTCCCTTGCATGAAGGCGGATGAACTGGCCGATGTGCCCGGCGCGGGGCATAGACGCACGCCGCGCCCGCGAGCAGCCTGGCCACAATATCCGACCAGCGGCCGGTTAGGCGAATCAGCCGCCAGAGGCGCCTGGAACGACGGCCAGAGACCCCGGGAGCGGCCGCCGGGCCGGCTTGCGGCCCCGGGCTGGCCGCAGGCCGGCTCCGGCGGGAGAGCCGGGCTGGACCGGCGCGCCCGGCCAGTCAGGCCAATGACGTCGTAGCCCCGGCCTATCCTGTGGGTCCATGGCGAGGCTAGACGACCGGCTCGACCGGGAGTTCGATCCGCGCACGGCCAAGGCGCTGGCCACCGCCCTGGGCGTGCGCACCGTCGGCGACCTGTTGCGGCACTACCCGCGCCGCTATGAGCGGCGGGGAGAGCTGACTGACCTGGCCTCGCTGCGGGACGGCGACCACGTGACGGTGCTGGCCCAGATCGCCAAGGTGACCACCCGCCCCATGCGCAACCGGCGCGGCAGGCTCACCGAGGTCACCGTCACCGACGGGCACGGCTCCCTGACCCTGGCGTTCTTCGGCCAGCCGTGGCGGGAGAAAGAGATGAAGCCGGGGCTGAACGGCCTGTTCGCCGGCCAGGTGTCCAGCTACGGCCGGAAGCGCCAGCTCATCCACCCCGACTGCGAGCTGCTCGGCGAGGCCGATCCCGGCACGGAACTGGCCGCCGAGCACGCGGCCGAGATCATCCCGGTGTACCCGGCGGCCAGCCAGCTGCCGTCGTGGAAGATCGCCAAGGCGATCCGCACCGTGCTGGACACCCTGGACCTGGACGAGGACCCGCTGCCCGCTCGAGCTCCGGGCCCGGCACCGGCTGCAGCGCCAGGCCGAGGCCCTGCTGCGGCATCCACCGCCCGCATGGAGTACACCGACATCCACCGGGCCAGGATCCGGCTCAAGTGGGACGAGGCGTTCGTGCTGCAGACGGTGCTGGCCCAGCGCCGCCGCGCCGCCGACGCGCTGCCCGCCACCCCCGCATCCCGCGCCGCGGCGGCCTGCTCGACGCCTTCGACCAGCGGCTGCCGTTCGCGCTCACCGCGGGCCAGCGCGCGGCGGGCGCCGACATCGCCACCGCGCTGTGCCGGGAGCACCCGATGCACCGGCTGCTGCAGGGCGAGGTCGGCTCGGGCAAGACGGTGGTCGCGCTCCGGGCCATGCTCCAGGTGGTGGACGACGGCGGCCAGGCCGTGCTGCTCGCCCCCACCGAGGTGCTGGCCCAGCAGCACTACCGGTCGATCACCGCGCTGCTCGGCCCGCTCGGCCGGCAGGCTGGACGGCGCCGTGCTTGACCATCCAGGGCAGGCCACCCGGGTAGCGCTGCTCACCGGCTCGCAGGGCGCCCGGGCGCCGGCGGCCGCGCTGGATGACACCGCCTCCGGCGCGGCCGGCATCGTGATCGGCACGCACACCCTGCTTTACCACCGGGTGCGGCTGGACGACCAGGTGGTGTTCAAGGACCTGGGCCTGGTGGTGATCGACGAGCAGCACCGGTTCGGGGTGGAGCAGCGCGACGCGCTGCGCGAGAAGGCCCAGGGCAGCCGGCCGCACGTGCTGGTCATGACGGCCACCCCAATCCCGCGCACGGTGGCCATGACCGTCTACGGCGACCTGGACGTGTGCACGCTCAGCGAACTGCCCGCCGGCCGCACCCCGATCAGCACGCACGTGGTGCCCGGCCGCGGAGAAGACCGCGCTTCCTGGAGCGCACCTGGGCACGGCTGCGCGAGGAGGTCGCCGCCGGCAGCCAGGCCTACGTCGTGTGCCCGCGCATCGGCGGTGACGGAAACCCCAGGACCCTTCCAGCCGGACGGGCCGACCCGCGCGCACTGACCCGCCCGACTCCGACGGGACGGGCAGCGACTACGACGAAGGCGAGGCCGACGCCGCCCGGCCGCCACGCGCGGTCATGGACGTGGCCGCCGAGCTCAGCCGAGGGGCCGCTGGCCGGGCTGCGGCTGCGCGTGCTGCACGGCCGGCTGCCGGCCGACGAGAAGGACGCGGTCATGCGCGGTTTCGCCGACGGCAGCGTGGACGTCCTGGTCGCCACCACCGTGGTCGAGGTCGGGGTGGACGTGCCGAACGCCACGCTCATGGTCATCCTGGACGCCGAGCGGTTCGGCGTGTCCCAGCTGCACCAGCTGCGCGGCCGGGTCGGCCGGGGCGGCAAGGCGGGGCTGTGCCTGCTGGTCACCGAAGCCCCGGCGGCCAGCCCGGCCCGGGAGCGGCTGGACGCGGTGGCCAGCACCCTGGACGGCTTCCAGCTGTCCCGGCTCGACCTGGAGCAGCGCCGCGAGGGCAACGTGCTGGGGGCGGCCCAGGCGGGCCGGAGGTCCAGCCTCAAGATGCTCACGCTGCTGGATGACGAGGACCTCATCGGGCAGGCCCGGGAGGCCGCCTCGGCCCTGGTGGACGCCGACCCGGAGCTGGCGGGGCACCCGGCGCTGGCCCGGGCCATCGACGCGCTGCTCGACGCCGAGCAGGCGGAATTCCTGGAGAAGGCATGACCAGTAGGGCGGTGCGATGACCCGGATCATCGCCGGCGCCGCGCGGGGGCGCCGCCTCGCCGTTCCCGGCCGGCCGGCCACCCGCCCCACGAGTGACCGGGCCAGGGAAGGCCTGTTCGGCACGCTCGGGTCGTATCGGGCGGCTCGTGGAAGGCGCGGCCGTGCTGGACCTGTACGCCGGGTCGGGGGCGGTCGGGCTGGAGGCGCTGTCCCGCGGTGCGCGGCGGGTGCTGTTCGTGGAGGCGGATCCGCGCGCGGCCCGGGTGATCCAGGCCAACATCGAGGCCGTCGGGCTGCCCGGGGCCGAGCTCGTCACCGACCGGGTGGACCGCCTGCTGGCCCGGGGTCCCGGCGGGCGGGGCGGGTTCGGCCTGGTGGTGGCCGACCCGCCGTACGCCATGGCGGACCCGGAGGTGGCCGGGGTGCTGGCCGCGCTGCTGTCGGGCGGCTGGCTGGTCGCGGGAGCGGTGGTCGCCGTCGAGCGGGCGACGAGGTCCGGCCCGGTCGGCTGGCCACCCGGGTACGCGCCGGACCGGTCCCGCCGTTATGGTGATACGACGTTCTGGTACGGTCTCGCCGCAGGTGCCCAGCCGGCGTGACGGCCATGCTGGGCAGCGTCGATGCCGACGGAAGGGCGTGAGACGTGCGCCGTGTCGCCTGTCCGGGCTCGTTCGACCCGGTGACCAATGGCCACCTCGACATCATCGGGCGCGCGGCCCGGCTGCACGACGAGGTGATCGTGGTGGTCGGCGCGAACCTGGCCAAGGAGGGCCTGTTCACCGTCGAGGAGCGCGTCGAGATGCTCCGCGAGGTGACAGCGGACATCGAGAACGTCGAGGTGGGCACGTTCCGCGGGCTGCTGGTCGACTACTGCAGGGACCACGGGGTCTCCGCCATCGTGAAGGGGCTCCGGGCGGTCAGCGACTTCGAGTTCGAGATGGAGATGGCCCAGATGAACTACCGTCTCGCCGAGGTCGAGACGCTGTTCATGACGGCCAACCCGGTGTACAGCTTCCTGCGCTCCAGCCTGGTCAAGGAGATCGCCCGGTACGGCGGGGACGTCACGTCGCTGGTGCCCGGCCTGGTGCTGGAGCGGCTGCGGGCACGGCTGCGAGTCCAGCTGACCCTCGCGCGCCGCGGTCACGCTGGAGTTGGGGAAAGGCCGGGCCGCCGGGTAGGCTGGCCCATCCAACCGAGCTCACTACCGTAGTCAGCCATGCCACAGTCACGTAAACACTCCCCGGCGCGCCTCGATCCCCGTAAGCCGCTGGTGTTCAGCACGCTCGATCTCGGCCGTAGCGCGGGATCGGCGCAGTCGCTGACGCGTACCGTCCCGGCGCCGCCCGAGTGCACGCCGGGCTGGCTGGCGTGCCCGAGGGCGCCGAGGTGCCGTTGCAGGTGACGCTGGAGTCGGTGTCGGAAGGCGTGCTGGTCACCGCCACGGCACGGGCCCCGATGACCGGCGAGTGCGCCCGCTGCCTGGAGCCGGTGTCGGCGCCCGTGGACGTGAAACTGCAGGAGCTGTTCGCCTACCCCGACTCCGCGGACGACGGTGCGGAGCCCGGTGACGGGTACGCTCTGCAGGGGGACCTGCTCGACCTCGAGCCGGCCCTGCATGACGCGCTGGTGCTGGCGCTGCCGCTGGCCCCGCTGTGCCGGGAGGACTGCCCGGGCCTGTGCGTGGAGTGCGGGGCGCCGCTGGCCGAAGCCGGCCCGGAACACGGGCATGGTCCCGCCATCGATCCGCGGTGGGCGGGGCTGCAGCAGGCCGCCGCCCCGCTGCCTGACCCGGGCGAGCCCGGGGCGCAGCATGACGGGAACGGCCGGCCGGATCACTCCGCGGCCGGGACGGCGGGACCTGGCGGCCCTGCAGCAGGACCGGACGAGCAGAGCGCATGACGATGAAGGAGAGCTAACGTGGCTGTTCCCAAGCGGCGGATGTCGCGCAGCAACACCAGGGCACGCCGGTCGCAGTGGAAGACCTCCGCCGCCAGCCTGGTGCGCTGCCCGCAGTGCCGGGACCCGAAGCTGCCGCACACGGCGTGCCCGACCTGCGGCACGTACAACCGCCGTCAGGTGATAACTCCCACCTGATGCGCTGAAGGGGCACAGCGTGAAAGGCGGGTCAAACGGCAGCGCAGCAGGCGGGCCGGATATTTCCGCGCTCCTGCGCGCGCTCGACACCGGGCTGGGCCCGGAGTTGCTGGGCCGTGCCCTCACGCATCGTTCCTACGCGTACGAGAACGGCGGGCTGCCCACCAACGAGCGGCTCGAGTTCCTCGGGGACGCGGTGCTCGGCCTGATCGTCACCGACACCCTGTTCCGCCGCTACCCGGACCTGCCCGAGGGCCAGCTGGCCAAGCTGCGGGCCGCGGTGGTCCAAATGCGCGCGCTCGCCGAGGTGGCCCGGACCCTGAACCTGGGTTCCTTCGTCCGGCTGGGCCGTGGCGAGGAGGGCACCGGGGGGCGGGACAAGTCGTCCATCCTGGCCGACACCCTGGAGGCGGTGATCGGCGCGGTGTACTTCGAGCGCGGGCTGGCCGCCGCCGACACCCTGGTGCACCGGCTGTTCGACCCGGTGATCAGCCGTTCCGCTGGTCTCGGGCGCGGGCCTGGACTGGAAGACCTCGCTGCAGGAGCTCACCGCGTCCGGGTTCCTCGGCGTGCCCGAGTACCACGTCGAGGAGAGCGGCCCGGATCACCAGAAGTTCTTCCGCGCCACGGTCCGGGTTGGCGGCCGCGACTACGGGACCGGCGCCGGGCGCTCCAAGAAAGAGGCGGAGCAGCAGGCGGCCGAGGCGGCTTGGAAGGCGATCAGCAACGGTCATGACGCGGGTGCGGCCGGTACGGCCGCTGGCAGCGCGCGCGCCTGGAGTTCCCGCTGGGCCTGCGCCTGGAGTTCCCGCTGGGCCCGCGCCCGCCGCGCCCGCGCCTGACGCCGCGCCCGGAGCTGCCGCCGCGCCCTGGGGCCGGGCCCCCGCGCCCGGCGGCCGCCCGGCCGGGGCGCCCGGCTCGGCCGCCGCGGCCGGGGCGCCCGCCGCGGCTGGGGATGGCCGGCCGGGGATGGGCCTGCCGGGACTGACCGGTGCCGGAACTCCCCGAGGTCGAAACCGTCCGCAGGGGCCTGGAAACTCACGTCGCCGGGCGGACGATCGATACGGCCGAGGTGCTGCATCCCCGGGCGGTCCGCCGCTACCTGCCCGGCCAGGCCGATTTCGCCGCGGTGGCGCGGGGCGGCACCATCAGCGGCGCCCGCCGCCGGGGCAAGTACCTGTGGCTGCCGGTGGGCGAGGACGCGCTGCTGGCCCATCTCGGGATGAGCGGGCAGCTGCTGGTGGGCGACCCGGAGCGGCCGCTCTCACCGCACGTCCGGGCCCGCTTCACGTTCACCGACGGAGGTCCCGACCTCCGCTTCAGCGACCAGCGCACGTTCGGGCACCTGGTGTGGTCGCCGGGCGGGGCGGAGCTGCCGCCACTGATCGCGCACATCGCCCCGGATCCCCTGGAGGACGCCTTCGACGAGGCCGCCCTCATCGCCCGGCTGCGCCAGCGCCGGACCGGGCTCAAGCGGGCCCTGCTCGACCAGGCGCTGGTCAGCGGGATCGGCAACATCTACGCGGATGAGGCGCTGTGGCGGGCCCGGTTGCACTGGGCCCGGGCCACCGGCACGCTGACCCGGGCCGAGGCGGCCCGGGTCCTGGACGCGGTCCGCGAGGTGCTGCTGGCCGCGCTGCAGTCCGGCGGGACCTCGTTCGACAGCCTTTACGTGAACGTGAACGGGGAGAGCGGCTACTTCAGCCGGTCACTCTGCGTATACGGTCAGGCCGGGCAAGCCGTGCCCCCGGTGCGGGACTCCGATCGTTCGCGAAGCGTTCATGAACAGATCCGCCTACAGCTGCCCGCATTGCCAGCCGCGCCCCCGCTCGGCGCGGTACCATGGTGACCTGCGAGATCGCTCAACTTGACCGGAATCCCGTGGGGTGGGACCCTAGTGGTGTCACCTGCGCGCACTCATGCGAGTCTTCGCGTGTGCGCCCACTCTGGTCACTCAGTGTGGAGGACCCACTACAATGGCGAAGGCTCTACTCGGCCACGTCGGCGGGCCAGATCCCCGCATGGTCTCAGAGATGCGCCGCCTTCAGCAGCGAGTACGCGACCTGGAGGCGGAACTTGTCCGGCTCCAGGACGAGAACGACGCGCTGGCTGCGGAAGTCGGGCATGAACTGCTCATTGCTGATCGGGAGCGCGAGCCCGTGCTCACTTGACCCGCACCGTACTGACTGCTTCACGAACCAGGGACGCCCCGGTGGGCGTCCCTATTCGTTGATACGCCCGGTTCGCGGTACCTGAGCGGCCCATGTGGCAGCTGTGGCGATTTCGCCTACCCTGCCCCTGGCCGTCCTCGCCGTCCCGGCTGCTGTTCACGGCCCGGCGGTATCTCCATCTTTAGTTAGTCTTTGCTCCCCTGGAGGGGACCGGAGCCTAACCGATGCCGCCTGCCCACAGGGTGTGAATGCGGTCCCGACGTGCCAGAAACCGTGAATGCCCGGGCTCGTCGGCGGCGCACGGTAAGGTGCGGACAGTCGGTGTCTCGCGGGCGCCCGGATCCAGTCCCGGGGTGAGCGCAGGCGAGCGCGCTGCGGCGCCCGCCGCAGCCAAGCCCGGGGCCGGCTCGCGGCCGCGCACGCCGCCAGCCTGGAATGGCCAGGGCCACAGGGGGAAGGGGAGCCTGCAGGTGTACCTGAAGACTCTCACCCTGCGCGGGTTCAAGTCGTTCGCCTCGGCGACCACGCTGCGCTTCGAGCCCGGCATCACCTGCATCGTCGGCCCCAACGGGTCGGGCAAGTCCAACGTGGTGGACGCCTTCTCCTGGGTGATGGGCGAGCAGGGGGTCAAGACCCTGCGCGGCGGCAAGATGGAAGACGTCGTCTTCGCCGGCACCGCCAACCGCCCCCCGCTGGGCCGGGCCGAGGTCACCCTGACCATCGACAACAGCGACGGCGCGCTGCCCATCGAGTACTCCGAGGTCACCATCAGCCGGCTGCTGTTCCGGTCCGGCCAGAGCGAGTACTCCATCAACGGCGACCACTGCCGCCTGCTCGACGTCCAGGAACTGCTGTCCGACTCGGGCCTGGGCCGGGAAATGCACGTGATCGTCGGCCAGGGCCAGCTGGACCAGGTGCTGCACGCCGGCCCGGAAGCGCGCCGGGCGCTGATCGAGGAGGCGGCCGGGGTACTCAAGCACCGCCGCCGCAAGGAGAAGGCGCTCCGCAAGCTGGAGGCCATGCAGGCCAACCTGACCCGGCTGGTGGACCTGACCGCGGAGCTGCGCCGCCGGCTCAAGCCGCTGGGCCGCCAGGCGGCTATCGCCCGCAAGGCCGCGGTCATCCAGGCCGACCTGCGGGACGCCCGGCTGCGGCTGCTCGCCGACGACTACGTGACCGCGTCGGCGGCCCTGGAGCGGGACCAGACGGACGAGGCCACCGCGCAGGCCCGCCGCGCCGAGCTGGAGCGCACGCTGGCCCAGGCGCGCCAGCGCGAGGCCGAGCTGGACAGCGACGAGCAGCAGCACGCTCCCCGCCTGGCCGCGGCGCAGGAGGCCTGGTTCGCACTGTCCGCGCTATCCGAACGCCTCCGCGGCATCGCCAGCCTGGCCCAGGAGCGGCACAGTCACCTGGTCGCAGGCCCGGACGCCCCGCGGCCGGGCCGGGATCCGGACGAGCTGGAGCAGGAGGCCGCCGAGCTCCGCGAGCAGGAGGCCGTGCTCGGCGAGCGGCTGGAGACCGCCCGGGAACTGCTGGCCGAGGCGGCCGAGCAGCGGGCTGCCGCCGAGGCCGCGCTGGCCGAGGAGGAGCGGCGGCTGGCCGCCGGTGCCCGCGCCGCGGCCGAGCGGGCCGAGCGGCTGGCCCGGCTCCGCGCCCAGGTCGGTGCCGCCCGCAGCAAGGCCGCGGCGGCGCAGGAGGAAGCGGGGCGGCTGGCCGACGCCTTCGACGCAGGCCCGGGCCCGGGCCGGCCAGGCGGAGCGGGAGTACGAGGAGCTGCAGGAGCTAGTGCGCCGGCCGCGACGATGACCGGTCTGGGCTGACCTGGGAGCACGAGCAGGCCGCCACCGAGCTCAGCGCGGCCGCTGCCCGGGTCAGCGATCTGCGTGCGGCCGAGCGTGAGGCCAGTGCCCAGGCGGCGGCGTTGCGCGCGCGGGTGCAGGCGCTGCGCGAGGGCCTGCACGCCATGCACAGCCGCAAGGACGCCTCCGGCGCGCTGCTGGCCGGCGACGGCACCTTCAGCGGCGTGCTCGGTGCGCTGGCCGCCCTGGTGACCGTGGAGGGCGGCGCTGAGGAGGCGATCGCCGCCGCGCTGGGCCACGCCGCGGACGCTGTCGCGGTGGACGGCCTGGACGCCGCGGTGGCCATCCTGGAGGCGCTGAGGTCGGCGGAATCCGGCACCGCCGGCCTGGCTGATCGCGGCCCAGCACGAGTCCGCGGCTGGCGGGACGGGGCCGGGGGATGCGCTGGGCGGCCTGCCGCCGGGCATCGAGCTGCCCGACGGGGCCCAGCCCGCCCTGGACCTGGTCAAGGCCCCGGATGAGCTGGCCCCGGCGCTGGTCAGCCTGCTGTCCGGGCGTGGTGGTGGCGGCTGATCTTGTCCAGGCCCGGGACCTGGTCCGCGCGCATCCGGCGCTGCGGGCGGTCACCCGCCAGGGCGAGGTGCTCGGCGCGCACTGGGCATCTGGCGGCTCGGCCCGGCCGCCCAGCGTCCTCACCCTGCGCAGCGTGGCCGATGAGGCCGCCGACGGGCTCGACGCCGCGGAGCCGCCGCTGCGAGCAGGCGCCGAGCGAGCTCACGGCCGCCGTCGGCCGTGGAGGAGCAGGCCCGCGAGGCCGTGGCCGCAGCCAGGCGGCCATCCAGCAGGCGGACGCGGCCGCGGCCGAGATCTCCGGCCGGCTCGGCCGCCTGGCCGGTGCCGCGCGGGCCGCCCGGGAGGAGGCCCAGCGCCTGGAGGCGGCCATCGACGCCGCGCACCGGGCCGAGGAAGCGGGCCAGGCGTCGGTACAGGACCTGGAAGCCGGCCCTGGCCGAGGCCGAGCCGGCCGAGGGTGGGCGGGGCCCGGCCCGGCCCGCCGCACGCCACGGACGGCGGCCCAGGGCAGCCCGCCGATCACGGGCAGGCCGCCCCAGCCGGGACGAGCTCGCCGCCCAGGTCACCACCGCGCGGAACGCCGAGATGGACGCGCGGCTGGAAGTCAGGACCGCGGAGGAGCGGCTCCGCGCCATCGCCGGCCGGGCGGACGCGCTGGTCGCCACCGCCGCCGCGGAGCGCCAGGCGGCGCAGGCGCGACGCAGGCCCGGCGGGTGCCGCCGGGAGCGGCAGGCGGTGGTGGCCCGGGCGGTCGCCGAGGGCGCCGCGCGGGCGCTGGCCCGGCTCGACCGAGTCGCTGGCCATGGCCAGCCAGCAGCGGCAGGCGGCCGAGCAGGCCAGCAAGGGCCGGGCGGTCGCGCTCAAGGAGGTCCGGGCGCACGGTCCGGCGACCTCGCGGCCGAGCTCGACCGGGTGGTGGACGCCGCGCACGGGACCGAGATGGCCCGGGCCGAGCACCGGATGCGGCTGGAGCAGCTGGCCGCCCGGGCCGCCGAGAGTTCGGGGTGACCCAGGCAGCGCTGGTCGCCGAGTACGGCCCCGAGGTGCCGGTCCCGCTGACCGCGCCGGAGGCCCCGGCCAGCACGCGCCGCAGCTGCCGCTGACGGCGCCGCAGGCCCGCTAACGGCCGGATGGCGTCCCGGCTCGCAGGCCGCAAGGGCCAGCACCGGAAGGGATCGGCGCCGGCCCGGTGCGGACGAGCTGGCCGCCCCGGCGCTGAGCCAGAGCGGGCCCCGGCCAGCCCGCCCCCCGGTGCCGCGGGCCAGGAGCAGCCCGGTCCTGGTGGGCTGACCATCCCCTACGTCCGGGCCGAGCAGGAGCGCCGGGCCGCCGTCGCCCAGCGCCAGCTCGACCAGCTGGGCAAGGTGAACCCGCTGGCGCTGGAGGAGTTCGCGGCGCTGGAGGAGCGGCACGCTTTCCTCGCCACCCAGCTGGAGGACCTCAAGAAGACCCGCCGCGACCTGCTCACCGTGGTCAAGGAAGTGGACGACCGGGTGCAGGAGGTGTTCGCGTCCGCCTTCGAGGACACCGCCCGCGAGTTCGAGGGCATCTTCGGCCGGCTGTTCCCCGGCGGCGAGGGCCGGCTGATCCTCACCGAGCCGGACGACATGCTCGCCACCGGGATCGACTTCGAGGCCAGGCCGCCGGGCAAGAAAGTCAAGCGGATGTCCCTGCTGTCCGGCGGGGAGCGGTCACTGACTGCGATCGCGTTCCTGCTGGCCATCTTCAAGGCCCGGCCGTCCCCGTTCTACGTGCTGGACGAGGTCGAGGCCGCCCTCGATGACACGAACATGCAGCGCCTGCTGCACATCTTCGAGGAACTGAGGTCGGTCTCCCAGCTGCTCATCATCACCCACCAGAAGCGGACCATGGAGATCGCGGACGCGCTGTACGGCATCAGCATGCGCGGGGACGGCGTGTCCGCCGTCGTCAGCCAGCGGCTCCGCGAGCGCGAGTCGGCCTGACCCCCCCGCCCCACCCCAGTCCCCCTCCACCGCCCCACCCCCAACCTCCAACCTGACCCCACCCCACCCTGACCCCCACCCTGACCCTGTCTCGTTCCCGTCGGCCGCCCAGCACGACTCCGCACCCCAAATTCACGGCCAGTGTCCCATTTTGTCCTGTTTGTCCGTGACGGATGGGTGCTATGTCGGCCTGGGCCCTCCGTTGGCGGGGGTGGAGTGGTCGCTGGGGTTGGTGAGGGGACGGTTGGGCGGCGGAGGGATGGCGGGGGCGGGCGCGGGCTGGCCGCCGGCCCGGACGGCGGGACGACCTTGGCGAGGGCGTCTGCAAGACTGGGGCCGTTATGGAACTTGCGATCATTCTTGGCCTGATCTTCATCGTGCTCGTGGCGGGGGCAGGAACCACGCTGCTGGTCCGTCCTGGCCGCCGCCGCCGTGCCGCCCCGCCGCCGGGCCAGCCGGTGCCCCCGGTCACCGGTCAGGCCGCGGCTCCGCCTGCCCAGGAGGAAGGCGGCCCGGCCACGGCCACCGACGTGCTGACGCCGGGACCCGAGACCAGGCCCGCGGAGGCCCCGACTGCCCCGATGCGCGGGCCGGCTGACCCGGCTCCGGGGCAGGCTGGCCGCCTCGCGGGGCGGGTTCGGCTCGGTGCTGCTCAACCTGCTGTCCCGGGACGTCCTGGATGACCAGGCGTGGGACGAGATCGAGGACACCCTGATCACCGCGGACATGGGGGTCGCCCGTCGCGGCAGATCGTGGAGGAACTCCGGACCCAGGTGAAGGTGGCCGGCACCCGGAGCCCCGATGAGGTGCGCGGGATGCTGCGCGCCGAGCTGATCCTGCAGATCGGGCTGGACACCGACCGGAGCCTGCGCACCGCCCCGCACGGTGACCGGCCCTCGGTGGTGCTGATCGTCGGCGTCAACGGCACGGGCAAGACGACGGTCTGCGGCAAGCTGGGCCGGGCGCTGATCGGCGAGGGCGAGACCGTCCTGCTCGGCGCGGCGGACACGTTCCGCGCCGCGGCCGCGGACCAGCTGGAGACCTGGGGCAACCGGGTCGGGGCCCGGGTCGTCCGGTCGGACCGGGAAGGCGCCGACCCGGCCAGCGTGGCATTCGAGGCGGTCCAGGCCGGCATCGAGCACGGGTGGGCTGCGTCATCGTGGACACGGCCGGGCGGCTGCACACCAAGACCGGGCTGATGGACGAGCTGGGCAAGATCAAGCGCGTCATCGAGAAGCGCGCCACGGTGGACGAGGTCCTGCTCGTCCTCGACGCGACCACCGGGCAGAACGGGCTGCGCCAGGCCCGGGTGTTCGCCGAGGCGGTGGACGTCACCGGGATCGTGCTGACCAAGCTGGACGGCACCGCCAAGGGCGGCATCGTGATCGCCGTCCAGCGTGAGCTGGGAGTCCCGGTCAAGCTGGTCGGCCTGGGCGAGGGCCCGGACGACCTGGCCCCGTTCGAGCCGGAAGCCTTCGTCGACGCGATCCTCGGCTAGGCCAGCTGGTATTCCCAGCCTGGCTGCCAGGCGAAGTCCTCGCTGGCGAGCTGCTCCAGCGGCACATCGCCTATCAGGTGGTCCAGGCCCCACCGGGTGGCCACGTGCCCGATGACGAGGACCCGCTGCCCGTCCCAGCGCACGGGCAGGTCGTCCAGGAACCGGCGCGGCCAGGGCCACCGCCTCCCGCCAGCTTTCCCCGCCGGGCTACGGCCGGTCCGGGTGGGCGGCGCGCGCCGCGCCGCGCCGCGCGGCGGTGGGCACGGGGCGGCGCCTGCAGCATTCGCACGATTTCTCCTTTATGGGGCAGTCTTATCTGCACCGAATTGCTATTTATAGCCGGATTATTCAATCCGAAAACACTAAATATATTAGTAGTTAGCGCTGGGACAACATGTCAGTTGTTTGTGAGACTTAGTTGTGGTCACCGGGCGCATGTGGCAAACTCCCCTGCGTGACGATTCTGATAGGCGATAACGGCGTCGGCTTTCCGAATCCTGGGCACCCGGAGCTAGATAGTCCCGCCGCCGAGGCTGCGCCGCCGGGCGGCCCCGTCGGCAGAGGAAGAAATATCCCGCACATTCGCCTTGGTGACCGGCGCTGGTGACAAGGCGGTGGCCTATTTCTATGGCCGTCTGTTTGCCGCCAACCCGGAACTGCGCGCGATGTTCCCGGCCGCCATGGACGCGCAGCGCGACCGGCTGTTCCGGGCGCTCACCAGGATCGTGCTCAGCCTCAGCAAGCCGGACGCGATGGAGACGTACCTGTGCCAGCTCGGCCTCGATCACCGCAAGTACGGCGTGCAGGCGGTGCACTACCCGGCGGTCGGCCAGGCGCTGCTGGCCACGCTCGGGCAAGTTCGCGGGCCCGCAGTGGTCACCCGGCGCCGAGGCGGCCTGGGCTGCCGCCTATGAGCACGCGACGCAGCTGATGACCGCGGCCGCCCGGGAAGCCGCGCAGCATTCGCCCGCCTGGTGGTCGGCCGAAGTGGTCGGCCACGAGCTGCGCACGCCGTCGCTGGCCGTGCTCACCGTGCGGCCGGACGAGCAGTTCACGTACCAGGCGGGCCAGTACGTGAGCATCCAGTCGGTCCGCTGGCACCGGGTGTGGCGGCCCTTCTCGGTCGCCAACGCGCCCCGCCCGGACGGCCTGCTCACCTTCCATGTCCGGGCCGTTCCCGGCGGCTGGGTGAGCTCGGCGCTGGTGTACCACACCAAGGTGGGGGACCGGGTGAACCTCGGCCCGCCGCAGGGCGCGATGACGCTGGACGCCGGATCGGGGGACGGCCTGTACTGCGTCGCGGGCGGGTCGGGCCTGGCGCCGATCAAGGCGCTCATCGAGCAGGCGATCGCGGACAGCGAGCACGGCCGGCGGCGCATGATCCGCCTGCTGGTCGGGGCCCGCCACGAGGCTGATCTCTATGACCTGCCCGACCTGTGGCGGCTTGAGGCCGGGTATCCGTGGCTGGAGATCTGCACCGCGGTGTCCGGCGACCGGGGGTACGCCGGGGAGCGGGGAATGCTCCCTGAGGTCATCGCCCGCCAGCTGCCGGAACGGGGAGCCGACATCTACCTGAGTGGCCCGCCGGCGATGGTGCATAAAAGCGTGCGGGTGCTCCAGTGCCCGGAATTGATGCAGTGGCGCATTCACGCCGACCCGGCCGATCTGCCGGGTTAATGGGCGCCCCGTGCGGCGGTCGCTGCCTTCCGGGCGCGACGGCCGGCCTGGTGTGCTGATCATTTCACGTGGAATACGAAGACCTAATGGGATGGCGTGGCAATGAAGTCAGCATGGAGAACGCTGATACGCCGGGAATACCTGGCGTGGGCGGCGCCGGGAGGGGCCGCCCTGCACGGAATGCCCGGCGCCCTGACTGCCGGATGCCCGGTGGCGGTATCCGCCCCCGGCCCGGGAGCGGCCCCGCTGGTGGTGGCGCCGGTGACGGGCGCGCCGGTGACGATGGCGGCGGTGACGGCGGCCCCGCCGGCCGTGGTCGCGCCCCGCACCGCTCCCGGCCCAGGCGAGCCGGCACCCTCAGGCTGCCCGGATGCTCCCGGTTGCGGGGATGGTGCCGGCTGCCCGGATGCTTCTGGTTCCGGGGATGCTGCCGGTTCCGGGGATGCTGCCGGTTCGGGGGATGACCCTGGCCCCGGGCCGACTGGCCCCGGGACTGGCCCGGGCCTGGGCGACGGCCCCGGCGGGGAGCCGGGCCGTGCCCGGGCGCCGCGGTCCCGCCCGGCCTGGGCATGGCCGGCCAGGGCTTGGCGGGCACGCCCGGGAGACCTGGAGGAACGGGCCGCCGAGTTCATCCGGCTGCACCACGCCGAGTACCCGGGGGCCGGGCCAGCCGGGCCGCGCCTGCGGCAGGTCCGCCGCGAGATCAGGATGACCGGCACGTACCAGCACACGCCCGAGGAACTGGAGTTCGGTGCCCGGGTCGCCTGGCGGAACAGCAGCCGGTGCATCGGGCGGCTCTACTGGAAGAGCCTGCGGGTGCGGGACCGGCGCGGCGTGGACACGGCGGAAGGGGTGGCCACCGAGTGCGCGGCCCATCTCCGGGCCGCCACGAACAACGGACGGATCAGGCCCACGATTACGGTCTTCGCCCCGGATGCGCCCGGGCGGCCCGGCCCGCGCATCTGGAACGAGCAACTCGTCCGCTACGCCGGCTACCGGCAGCCGGACGGGACGGTGCGCGGCGAGCCGAACAGCGCCGACTTGACTGACCTGGCGCTGGGCCTCGGCTGGCCCAGCGACGGGCAGGGCAGGTTCGACGTCCTCCCGCTGATCGTCTCGGTGGGCGGGGACGGCCCGCGGTTCTTCGCGGTGCCCGGGGACGCGGTCGTCGAGGTGTACCTGGTCCACCCGCGGTTCCCGTGGTTCGGCGAGCTGGGGCTGCGCTGGTACGCGGTGCCGGTGATCAGCGACATGTGCCTGGAGATCGGCGGCATCTGCTATCCGGCCGCCCCGTTCAACGGGTGGTACATGGGCACCGAGATCGGCGCGCGTAACCTCGCCGATTCCGACCGGTATAACGAGCTGCCCCGGATCGCTGAGCGGATGGGCCTGGACATCACCCGGGACCGCTCACTCTGGCGCGACCAGGCCCTGGTCGAGCTCAACCTGGCCGTCCTGCACTCCTACGACACGGCCGGCGTGACCATCACCGATCACCACACCGAGTCCCGCCGCTTCCTCACCCACCTGGCCCGGGAGGAGCGCGCCGGGCGAATCTGCCCGGCCGACTGGACCTGGATCGTCCCGCCGATGTCCGGTGCGGCCACCGAGGTGTTCCACCGGTACTACCAGGATGCGATGCTGCGGCCGATGTACGCGCGTCACCGCCGCGATTTGCCGCGGCTCGGGTCAGGACCAGCGCCGAAACTTGCTCGTAACATGTGAACCACGTCTTTCACTCCGCCGAAACACTCTGTGATGCCGGGCGAAACGCCCTAGGCAGAGGGTCGGCACAGGACAGGGTGCCCCGAGAAGGTGGTCGCATGAAGCTCATCACTGCCGTGATCAAGCCGTTCAAGCTGGACGAGGTGAAGGCGGCGTTGCAGGCGTTTGGCGTGCACGGGATGACCGTGAGCGAGGCGAGCGGCTACGGCCGCCAGCGTGGACACACGGAGGTGTACCGGGGGGCGGAGTACCAGGTGGACCTGGTGCCCAAGGTACGGCTGGAAGTGCTCTGCGACGACGAGGACACCGACGACCTGATCGGCGTGATTGTGAAGGCGGCGCAGACGGGCCGGATTGGCGACGGCAAGGTGTGGTGCGTGCCGGTTGAGACGGTGGTGCGGGTCCGCACCGGCGAGCGCGGCTCAGGTGCGCTGTAGCGTGGGCTCACGGTAGAGGCGGAGGTCTGATCGGAGTGCATGGGACGGGCCGGGGGGGTCGTCAGTCGTGATGTCCGCACCCTCGGCCCGGCCACAGTCCGATGGACCGCCGCTCACCTCCTTCGCTTCCGATCGCACCCGGCGCAGTGCGGAGACCGACCGCTGGCTGGCTTCGCTGCTCGGCGCCGAGCCCGGCGTGGCCCTCGTGGCCGTGGGCGGCTACGGCCGCCGTGAGCTGCTCCCCGGCAGCGACCTCGACGTCCTGCTGCTGCACGACGGCCGGGACGGCATCGCCGCCATGGCCGACCGGATCTGGTACCCGATCTGGGATTCCGGGACCCAGCTGGACCATGCCGTCCGCACTATCGCGGAGGCGCGCCGGGTAGCGAGATCGGACCTGAAAGTGGCCCTTGGGCTGCTTTACGCCCGGCACGTGGCCGGTGACCCCGACCTCACCAGCAAGCTGCGGCTCGGTGCCCTGGAGGACTGGCGGGCCTCGGCCGGGACCCGGCTCGCTGAGCTCCAGGCGCTGCACGTAGAGCGGGCGCAGCGCAGCGGCGAGCTCGCCTTCCTGCTCGAGCCGGACCTGAAAGAGGCCCGGGGCGGGCTGCGTGACGTGCACGCCATCCAGGCGATCGCGGCCGCCTGGGTGGCTCCCGGCCCGGGCCCGCGGGTCCGGGCCGCCTACGAGTCCATCATGGATGCCCGGCACGCCCTGCACGAGATCACCGGGCGGCCCACCGACCGGCTGGTCCTCCAGGAGCAGGATGAGGTCGCCCGGGTGCTCGGCCTGCTGGACGCGGACGCGCTGATGCGCCACCTGGCCGGGGCCGGCCGGGCCGTGGCTTACTCCGTGGACCAGGCGTTCCGCCAGGCGCAGCGCAGCCGCGGCGGCCGGCGGCGGAGCAAGGCCCAGCGCCGCCCGCTGGCCGACGGCCTGGTCGAGCAGGACGGCGAGGTGGTGCTGGCCCGGGCGGCCGACCCGGCCAGCGATCCGGCGCTGCCGCTCCGCGCGGCCGCCGCCGCCGCCCAGGCCGGGCTGGTCCTCGCGCCGCGCACGCTCGCCCGGCTGGCCGAGTGCCCGCCGCTGCCGGTGCCCTGGCCGTCGGAGGCGCGGGACGCCCTGGTGGCGCTGCTCGGCGCCGGCCCGGCCGCCGTCCCGGTGTGGGAGGCGCTCGACCAGGAAGGCCTGGTGGCGAGCCTGCTCCCGGACTGGGACCGGGTCCGCAACCGCCCGCAGCGCAACCCGCTGCACACCTACACCGTGGACCGCCACCTGGTCGAGGCGGCATCCCGGGCCGCCGTGCTCACCCGCGGACGTGGCCCGGCCGGACCTGCTGCTCCTCTCCGCGCTGCTGCACGACATCGGCAAGGGCTGGCCGGGGGACCACCGGGTCACCGGGGAGGTCGTGGCGCGGGACGTGGCGCGGCGGGTCGGCCTCGGGCCGTCCGACGCGGAACTGGTGGCCGGCGCGGTCCGGCACCACCTGCTGCTGCCGCAGACCGCCACCCGGCGCGATCTTGACGACCCGGTGACCGTGGCCCAGGTCGCCGCCGTGGTGGGCGGCCGCCCGCTGCTGGAGCTGCTGCACGCGCTGGCCATCGCGGACGGCCTGGCGACCGGCCCGGCGGCCTGGAACGACTGGAAGGAAGGCCTGGTCGGAGACCTGGTGCGGCGGGTGGAGTCGCGGCTGGCCGGCGAGTCCGCCGGCCGCGCCGCTGCCGCTCCGGCCGGACCAGGCGGCGCTGGCCGAGGAGGGCGTCGCCCGCCGCCCGGGTGCGCGGCTCGGAGGTGACCGTCGTCGCCCCGGACCGGCCCGGCCTGCTGTGGCAGGCGGCCGGCGTGCTGGCCTCGCACCGCCTGGCGGTGCGGTCGGCCAACGCCACCTCCGCACGGCAGCATGGCGGTGGCGGCGTTCACCGTCGCCCCGGAGTACGGCGACCCGCCCGACGCCGACCTGGTCACCAGCGACCTGCGCCGGGCCCTGGAAGGGCCGGCTGGACGTCGCGGAGCGGCTGGAGCGCCGGATGCGCGCCTACCGGCAGTCCCCGGTCCCGGTCCCGGTCGCGCCGCCCAAGGTGACCCTGCTGGACGACGCGTCGCGGACCGCGACCGTCGTGGAGGTGCGCGCGCACGACGCCCCGGGCCTGCTCTGGCGGATCGGCCGGGCGCTCGGCGACTGCGGCGTCGACGTGCGGGCCGCCCGGGTGGAGACGCTCGGGCGCCGAGGCGGTGGACGTGTTCTACGTGGTGGACGCCTCCGGCGGGCCGGTCGGCGGCTCGCGGATCCGGGGCAAGATCGCCGCGCAGGTGCTCGCGGCGCTGACCGGATGACTGGCTGATCGCGACAGTCCCGGGACCGCGTGACCGGGCCCGGGCACCCTGGATCGCGGCGCGGCCCGCCGATATCGCCTGCCGGGCCGTCCGGTGACACTGACCCGGTCGCCCTGACCGGATAGCCTGGGATGCGTGTTCGAGACGCTCTCCGACCGGCTGACCCAGGTCTTCTCGAACCTGCGCGGGCAAGGGCGGCTGTCCGACGCCGACATCGACGCGACCGCCCGCGAGATCCGCATCGCCCTGCTCGAGGCGGACGTCGCGCTGCCGGTGGTGCGCGAGTTCGTCGCGCGCGATCAAGGAGCGCGCGTCGGCGGAGAGGTCTCCGGCGCGCTCAACCCGGCCCAGCAGGTCATCAAGATCGTCGACGAGGAGCTCGATCGGGATCCTCGGCGGCGAGACCCGCCGGCTCCGCTTCGCCAAGACCCCGCCGACCGTGATCATGCTGGCGGGCCTGCAGGGCTCCGGCAAGACCACGCTGGCGGGCAAGCTGGCGCTGTGGCTGCAAGGACCAGGGCAACACGCCGCTGCTGGTCGCGGCCGACCTGCAGCGGCCCAACGCGGTGCAGCAGCTGCAGGTCGTCGGCGAGCGGGCCGGCGTCCCGGTCTACGCGCCCGAGCCCGGCAACGGCGTCGGCGACCCGGTCCGGGTGGCGCGCGAGTCGCATCGACGAGGCGCGGCGCCGCCAGCACGACGTCGTCATCGTCGACACCGCGGGCCGGCTGGGCATCGACGACGAGCTGATGCGCCAGGCCGCCGACATCCGGGACGCGGCCGACCCGGACGAGATCCTGTTCGTGGTCGACGCGATGATCGGCCAGGACGCGGTGGTCACCGCCCAGGCCTTCCTCGACGGCGTCGGCTTCGACGGGGTCGTGCTCACCAAGCTCGACGGCGACGCCCGCGGCGGTGCCGCGCTGTCCATCGCCCAGCTCACCGGCAGGCCGGTGATGTTCGCGTCCACCGGCGAGAAGCTCGAGGACTTCGACGTCTTCCACCCCGAGCGGATGGCGTCGCGCATCCTCGGCATGGGCGACATGCTCACCCTCATCGAGCAGGCCGAGAAGGCCTTCGACGAGGACCAGGCGGCCAAGATGGCCGGCAAGCTGGCCTCCGGCGACGGCTTCACCCTGGAGGACTTCCTCGAGCAGATGGCCATGGTCCGCAAGCTGGGGCCGATCGGCAACCTGCTCGGGATGCTGCCCGGCGCGGCGCAGAACCGCGAGATGCTGAGCCAGATCGACGACAAGGACCTGGACCGCGCGGCGGCGATCATCCAGTCGATGACCCCGGCGGAGCGGCGCAACCCGAAGATCCTCAACGGCTCCCGCCGGGCGCGGATCGCCAGCGGGTCCGGGGTCACCGTGGGCGAGGTCAACAGCCTCGTCGACCGGTTCCTCGAGGGCCGCAAGATGATGCGCCAGATGATGGGCGGCGGCGGGATCCCCGGCATGCCTGCCATCCCGGGCATGCGCCGGGCCAGCGCCAAGAGCGCCAAGGCAAGAAGGGCAAGAAGAAGCCCAAGGGCGGCCGTCCCGGCGGGAATCCGGCCGCGGGCCAAGGGGCGGTGCCAAGCCGGGCCGGCCAAGCCCGGGGCCGCGCCGCCGGCCGCCGGCCGGCACGCGGGTAGCGGGGCCGCCGGCCCGGCCATCCCGCCGGGTGGCGCGGTGCCCGGCGGGCTGCCCGGCTCGCCAGGAGGAACTGGCCGCCAGCCTGGAGGCGCTGACCGCTAACCCGGCCGCGCTCCGCGCCGCAGAGCAAGATCGCCGGCAAGATCCCCCCGCCGGAGGGGCTGTCCGGCGGCACGCCGGGCCCGGCCAGCCTGCCGGCGCGGGCTTCGGCCTGCTCGGCCGGCGCAACGGCACAAGAAGGACGGCAAGTAGCCCGGGCCGCCCAGCCCGCCGCGCACCCGGAGGCGCACCTCCCAGTCCCAGCTCGTGATCTGACTTTGCGGCTACAAGAGCCGCACCAATGTCATGTCGTCAGCGGTGGTCGCTGCACGCCGCTGGCGCGGACAGCGGCGCCGGGGCTACGGTCGGCTGGCGGCCGGCTGGCGGGAGCGGGTGATTCGGCGGCGATTACGCCCTGGCCCCCGGTCTCTGGCACAATGTGTCCGTCACTCCGGGTCTCGGCGACGCCCTCTCACGCTCGCCGGCCCGGGACCGAGCGGGCCGACGCGGTGGATCCCACCCGGCGCGAGCGTTGCCTGCATCCGAGCTTTCTGGGAGAGACCACACCCGTGGCTGTCAAGATCAAGCTGAAGCGCATGGGCAAGATCCACGCGCCGTTTTACCGGATCATCGTGGCCGACGCCCGCACCAAGCGGGACGGCCGCGCGATCGAGGAGATCGGCAAGTACCACCCGAAGAACGAGCCCTCGTTCATCGAGGTGGACTCCGAGCGCGCCCAGCACTGGCTGTCGGTGGGCGCGCAGCCGACCGACCCGGTCCGCAAGATCCTCGAGATCACCGGCGACTGGCAGAAGTTCAAGGGCCTGCCGGGCGCCGAGGGCACGCTGAGGACCGCGGCGCCCAAGGCCGGACAAGAAGGACGCCTACGCGGCCGCGGTCGCCGAGGTGCACGGCCTCGGCGACGCCGCCAAGGGCAAGGGCCGCAAGCGCGGCCGGCAAGGGCGCCGACGACCAGGCGGACGGCCGAGGCAAGTCCGCGAAGCCCGCGAGCCGGCCAGGAGCGGGGCGCAGGCCGCGGCAAGACCACGGCCAAGGCGACACGGCCAAGGCGGACACGGCCAAGGCCGAGCGCCAAGGCTGAGACGCCAAGGCCGGCCAAGGCCGACACGGCTGCGGACGAGCCAAGGCCGAGCAGCTGCGGACGGCCGAGCCGGCCAAGGCCGACCGGCCACGGCCGAGCCGGCCAAGGCCGAGACGGCCGCGGACTGCCGAGGCGGCTGACGCGCCGAGGCACGCGCCCGAGGCAGCCGCGCCCGAGGCAGCCGCACCCGAGGCAGCCGCGGCTGAGGACGCGAGGTCCGAGGCGCCGGAGGACGGCAAGGCCAAGGCCGCGGCAGGCCGCGGAGCAGGGCAACGGAGCCTGACATGCTGGAAGAGGCCCTTGAGCACCTGGTGAAGGGCATCGTGGAGCACCCGGAGGATGTCCGGGTGGACAGCCACGGATTGCGCAGGGGCCGTGTCCTGGAGGTGCGGGTGCACCCCGATGACCTCGGTAAGGTCATCGGGCGGGGCGGCCGCACCGCCAAGGCACTGCGGACGGTCATCGGTTCGCTGGCCGGCGGCAAGTACGTCCGGGTCGACCTGCTCGACGTGGACGAGGTCCGTTAGCGGGTCATGCAACTCGTCGTGGGCCGGATCACGGGCCGCACGGGGTCCGCGGCGAAGTGTCGGTGGAAGTCCGCACCGACGAGCCGGGCCTCCGGTTCGCCGCCGGGACGGTGCTGGCCACCGACCCGGCGGAGGCCGGGCCGCTGGCCGTGGAATCGGCCCGCTGGCATTCCGGGCGGCTGCTGATCACGTTCGCCGGGATCAGCGACCGGGACCGGGCCGACGGGCTCCGCGGTACCTGGCTGACCCTCGACTCGGCCGAGGCCGGCTCGCCCAGACGACCCCGACGAGTTCAATGACCACGAGCTCATCGGGCTGGACGTGGTCACGGTCTCCGGCGAGCCGGTCGGCCGGGTGGCGCGACGTCCAGCACCACGGGCAGGACCTGCTGGTGATCGAACCGGGAGGCGTGCTCGTGCCGTTCGTGGCCGCGATCGTGCCGGAGGTCGATGTGGCCGCCGGGCGGCTGGTCATCGACCCGCCGCCGGGGCTGCTCGAACTGGGGGCCGCCGAGCCCGGCCGGGGCTGAGGTGACCGCGTGCGCATCGACATCATCACGATCTTCCCCGAGTACTTCACGCCGCTGAGCGTCTCGCTGCTGGGCAAGGCGGCCGCGCGCGGCGCCATCGACCTGCAGGTGCACGACCTGCGGTCCTGGGCGCACGACCTGCACCGCACGGTGGACGATGCGCCGTTCGGCGGCGGCCCGGGGATGGTGATGTCCCCGGTGCCATGGGGCGAGGCGCTGGACGAGGTGACCGGCGGCCCGGTCCGGCCCGCCGCGACTCGTCGTGCCCACCCCGTCGGGCCGGCCGTTCACCCAGGCGATGGCGGCGGAGCTGTCCCAGTGCGGGTGGCTGGTGTTCGCGTGCGGCCGGTACGAGGGGATCGACGCCCGGGTCGTGGCGGACGCGCGGGAGCGCATGCCGGTGGCCGAGGTGTCCGTCGGCGACTACGTGCTGTCCGGCGGGGAGCCCGCCGTGCTGGTCATGATCGACGCGATCGGCCGCCTGCTGCCGGGCGTGCTGGGCAACGCGGGATCGGCTGCGGATGACTCGTTCGGCGGCGGCGGGGGCCCCATGGCCGGCCTGCTCGAGGGGCCGTCCTACACCAGGCCGCGCACCTGGCGGGGCCGGGAGGTCCCGGCCGGTGCTGCTGTCCGGGGACCACGCCGCGATCGCCCGGTGGCGGCGGGACGAGGCGCTGCGCCGGACCGCCGCGGTCCGGCCGGACCTGGTGACGCGGCTGCTCGCGCGGGACCGAGGGCGGTCTCGACGAGCGGGACCGGCAGGTGCTCTCTGGACGCTGGCTTTCCGGTCAACGCCGGAGGATGTGGCACACTGGAGCCCGCCACCCACGTAGGCCGACCCTGCGGGTGCGCATCCTGGTGCCCCCGCAGCCCGGGATACCCGGAGTACACCGACCGACGCCACGCGTTCGCTGGCCTGTGCGCGCGTGCGGACAACTGAGGAACCACAGCCATGCACACCGCGATCGCCGAGCTGGAGCAGGCCCAGATCCGCTCTGACATCCCGGACTTCCGCCCGGGGGACACGTTGAAGGTCCATGTGCGGGTCAAGGAAGGCACCCGGTCCCGGATCCAGGTCTTCCAGGGCGTCGTGATCCGGCGCCAGGGCGGCGGCGCCCGGGAGACCTTCACGGTGCGCAAGATCAGCTACGGCGTCGGGGTGGAGCGCACCTTCCCGGTGCACAGCCCGTCGCTGGACAAGATCGAGGTGGTCACCCGGGGCCGGGTCCGCCGCGCCAAGCTCTACTACCTCCGCTCCCTGCGCGGCAAGGCCGCGCGCATCCGGGAGCGCCGCGAGCCGGTCCGCTAGCAGGCCGCCCTCCGGTGGCCGGTGTTCCGGGGCCCGTGCGCCAGCCCGGGCCCCGGCGGCATGTCCCTGGCCACCTGCGCCCGCGGGGCCGCCGACGCGGCGGCGCCCGGGCCGCTGCGGCTGATCGTCACCCCGGCTGCGGCCGGGCTGCGTTCCCGGCGGCCCGGCAAGCTGCGGTCGCTCCCTGGTCCGGGTGAGAGTTACTGCTGCCCACCCGGGCTCCGCACCGCCGTAGCGCCTGCAGCGAGCCGCGCTTGCCTGGCCACGGCCGCCCGCCGCGGCCAGTGCTGCCCGGCCGTCCTTCGCCCACCGACGAGGTGCGCCAGCGGCGTCTCGAGTGGTCCTCCCTTCCGACGGCGGCAGGGCTCACCGGGATACTGGCTTCCCGGCGGGGCGCGCCGCCGGCTGCGGGCGCGCCCTGCGCCCGCCCGGCGTTAGGCTCGGAACCAATGAACGATGACCGGAGTATGGGTGATCCGGCGGTGACCGGCTCTGGCGGCCTCGGCCATCCAGGCAGTGACGCCGACAGCGTGGCCAGCGCGGACGGGGAGATGCCGGGCGGCACCGGGACGATGACGCCCCCGTCGCCGCTCGCCCGCCGACGGAGCCGGAACGCTGCCGGCCGGCGCCGAGGGCGGCCCGCGCCGGGGCCTGCCCGCGGCGCGGACGGGAGCGCCCGCCGCGCGGCCGGCGCCCAGGACGCCCGCCGGGAGCGGCCGCCGCCCGCCAGAGCCGCGACCAGGCGGCGGCTCAACTGGTGGGTTGAGCTCATCTCGCTGTTCGCGCTCGCCCTGGTCATCATGCTGGTCATCAAGACCTACGTGGTGCAGGCGTTCTACATCCCGTCCTCGTCGATGGAGAACACGCTCGACATCGGGGACAAGGTCCTGGTCAACAAGCTCATCTACCACTTCCGCTCGGTCGACCGCGGGCGACATCGTGGTGTTCAACGGCGAAGGGTCCTGGGACCCGCCGAGCCCGCCCGGCTCCAGCGACCCGGTGGTCCGGCTGGCCAGCCAGTTCGGTCACGCGGTGGTGGGGCTGTTCGGCATCTCGCCCGGGGTGCACGACTACATCAAGCGGGTGATCGGCGTGCCCGGTGACCATGTCGCCTGCTGTGACGCGCAAGGCCGGGTCACCGTCAACGGCGTCCCGCTGAGCGAGAAGTCCTACCTGTACCCGGGCAACATCCCGTCGGTCACCCGGTTCAGCATCACCGTTCCCCCCGGCCGGCTGTGGGTGATGGGAGATCACCGCAACGTCTCCTACGACTCGCGAGGGCACGTGGGCGACCCCGGCGGCGGAACGATCCCGGAGAGCCAGGTGGTCGGCCGGGCGTTCCTGATCCTGTGGCCGCCCAGCCGGTTCCGGGTGCTGCCGATCCCGGCGACGTTCACCGCGCTGAACGCCTCCAGCCACGCACTCGGCGCCCCGGCTGCGCCCGCTGTAGTAGCCGCGGCCGCCGCGCTGCCGCTGACCTTGGTCGAGCGCCGGGCCCGGCGGCGGCTGGCCGCTGGCTGGCCGCCGCTGCGCCGGCGGCCGGCGCTGGCCGGGACGCAGGTGAGCGCGTGCCGGTGCCATGGTGGCGGCATCCCGGCTATACCCCCCGGCGTGCGGCAGGACTGACTGGGTACGAACGCGTCCTGGCCCGGGCCGGGCTCGTCCCCGGTCGCCGGGATCGATGAGGCCGGCCGTGGTGCCTGCGCCGGCCCGCTGGTGGTGGCCGCGGTGATGCTGGACCCGGCCAAGCTGTCCCGGCTGGCCGGGATCGCCGATTCCAAGGCGCTCTCCCCGGCTGACCGGGAGGCGGCCTACGAGGAGGTGACGCGGGTCGCGCTCGCCTGGCACCGGGTGATCATCCCGGCGGCCGAGATCGACGCCTGCGGGCTGCACGTCTGCAACATCGCCGGGATGCGGCGCGCGCTGGCCGGGCTGGCCGCGCACCCCCGGGTACGTGCTGACCGACGGATTCCCGGTGCGCGGCCTGGGCGTGCCCGCCCTGGCCATGTGGAAGGGCGACGAGGTGGCGGCCTGCGTGGCCGCGGCATCGATCGTCGCGAAGGTCACCAGGGACCGCATCATGACCGGCCTGGCGGGACACTACCCGGCGTACGGCTTCGAGCAGCACAAGGGCTACTCGACGCGGCAGCACATGCGGGCGCTCGCCGAGCACGGGCCATGCCCGGAGCACCGTGCCTCCTTTGCCAACGTTATGGGACTCGCCCGGGTGACCGCCGAGCCGCCGGGCGGCTGGGCACCGGAGTCCGGGCGGACTGACGTGCCGCCCAGGGTGGATGCCGACGAGATGGGGACCGGGGAATTGCTCGGAGGAGAATTGACCTATGGTTGATGCCATCCGGCCCGGACCTCCCGACGCAGGCTGATCGGAGGGGAGCAGATGAGCGCAGAGGATCTCGAGAAGTACGAGACCGAGATGGAGCTGCAGCTCTACCGCGAGTACCGGGACGTGGTGGGCCTGTTCACCCACGTCGTCGAGACCGAGCGCCGGTTCTACCTGACCAACCAGGTGGAGCTGAACGTGCGCACGGCCGAGAACGGTGAGGTGTACTTCGAGGTCACCATGCAGGACGCCTGGGTCTGGGACATGTACCGCCCGGCCCGGTTCGTGAAGAACGTCCGGGTGGTCACCTTCAAGGACGTCAACGTCGAGGAGCTGGCCCGCACCGAGCTCGAGGTGCCGGACACCAAGTAGCCCGGCCACTGCGGCACCTGGCCCGCACGCTGAGCCGCCCGGACACCTGGTCGCGCCGGCCGCAGCTGGCGCCCGCGGTATCCCGGCCGCAGGATGCACCCGCATGGATTGAAGCACACGGCAGCGACAAAGCCGCTCCCGCCGGGTCCACAGAACCGCGTTTCTGGCGCCGCGTTGTCCACAGCCGGGCAAGCGCCACTCCCGCAGCCGTCCCCGCACCCGGCAGCGTCAGCACCGGAGGTGATGCCGCGTGCGGGACAAAGATGTGCTGGGCCGGCGGGGCGAGCAGATGGCCGCCGAGTACCTGCAGCAGGCCGGGATGCGGATCTTGACCGGAACTGGCGGTGTGCCGCGGGTGAGCTCGACATCGTCGCGGCGGAGCGCCGGCGCGCTGGTCGCCTGCGAGGTCAAGACCAGGTCCGGGCACCTGGTACGGCAGCCCGCTGGAAGCCGTCAGCCGGGCCAAGCAGATGCGGCTGCGGCGGCTGGCGATCGCCTGGGTGGTCGCCCACGGCGTGCTGTTCGACGAGGTGCGCGTCGACGTGATCGGGCTGCTCGGCGGACCGGGCCGGCGCGATGCACCATCGAGCATGTGCGGGGGGTGGCCTGAATGCCGGTCGCGCGCACCCACTCGATCGCCCTGGTCGGCGTGGAGGGCCATCCGGTGGAGAGTCGAGGCCGACATCCAGAACGGCCTGCCCGGGCTGCTGCTGGTCGGCCTGCCGGACACGGCGCTGCGTGAGGCCAGGGACCGGATCCGGGCGGCGGTCATCAACAGCCGGGAGCAGTGGCCGCAGCGCCGGATCACGGTCGGCCTGTCCCCGGCCAGCCTGCCCAAGCGCGGCAGCGGCTTCGATGTCGGCATCGCGGTGGCCATCCTGAGCGCAGCCGGCGTGGTGCCCGCGGCGTCCATCGACGGGGTCGCGTTCCTCGGTGAGCTCGGGCCTGGACGGCCAGCTCCGCCCGGTCCGCGGCGTGCTGCCCGCGGTGGCCGCGGCCGCGGGCCGGCGGATTCCGCCGGGTGGCCGTGCCCGCGGCCAACGCCGCCGAGGCCGCCCTGGTGCCCGGCGTCCGGGTGGCTCAGCGCGGCGACGCTACGCGGCTTGCTCGGCTGGCTGCGCGGCGGGCCAGCGGCCGGCGGCGCCGGCGGGCCAGGGTGGAAGTGATCGACGGGCGGCGCCGACCCGGCGGCGCGCCGGCCCGCCAGGCGGCGGCACGGCCGGGCCGGGCGCCCGACCTGGCCGACGTGCTCGGCCAGCCCGGCGGCCCGCCGGGCCGCCGAGATCTGCGCGGCCGGGGGCCACCACCTGTGCCTGCTCGGGCCGCCGGGGGCGGGCAAGACCATGCTGGCCGAGCGGCATCCCGACCGGTCCTGCCCCGCCTGGACGCCGCGGCGGCGCTGGAGGTCACCGCGATCCATTCGGTGGCCGGCGTGCTGCCCGACGGCAGCCCGCTGCTGACCGCGCCGCCGTTCTGCGCGCCGCACCACACCGCCAGCAAGGCGGCGATCGTCGGCGGGGGCAGCGGGGTCATCCGCCCCGGCGCGGCGTCCCTGGCCCACCGCGGCTGCCTGTTCCTGGACGAGGCGCCCGAGTTCGGCCGGGACGTGCTGGACGCCCTCCGCCAGCCCCTGGAGTCCGGCGAGGTGGTGGTGGCGCGGGCCGGGCCTGACGGCGCGGTTCCCGGCCCGCTTCACCCTGATCCTGGCGGCCAACCCGTGCCCGTGCGCGAAGGGGCCCGGCCGCCGGGCCGCGTGCGAGTGCACGCCCGCGGTACGCCGCCGGTACCTGGCCAGGCTGTCCGGCCCGCTGCTCGACCGGGTCGACGTGAAGGTGGAGTTCCTGCCCGTCAGCCGCAGCCGAGTTGCTCAGCGACCGGGCCTTCGCCGAGCCCAGTGCGACCGTGGCGGCCCGGGTCGCGGCCGCCCGGCAGCGCGCCGCGGACCGGCTGCGGGACACCCCGTGGCGGCTCAATGCCGAGATCCCCGGCCAGTGAACTGCGCCACTGCTACCCGCCCGCCCGGGCGCGCTCACCCCGGTGGAGCGGGCCATGGACCTGGGCCAGATCAGCGCCCGCGGGGTGCACCGGGTGCTCCGGGTCGCCTGGACGCTGGCCGACCTGGCGGAGGTGCCCCGGCCGACCGCTGACCAGACCAGTTACGCACTCGGGCTGTGGCTGGGGGTGCCCGGGTGACCGGCCGCCCGGACCTGCCCCGGACGGCCCGCCCGGCCGGCCCGCCCGGTGGCCACCGGCCGGCCCGAGCCGGGCCCTACCGGCCCGGCCCCGGACCAGGACCGGCTGGCCCGGGCCGTGCTGACCTGGGTCGCCGAGCCTGGCGATGCCCAGCTCGGCGCGCTGCTGCGGCGCTGCTCGCCGGCATGATCGTGGCCGCGCTCACCGCGGTGGCGCCGGGTCTCGCGGCCAGTCCCGCCACTGGCCGGCGGCCCGCGGCGTCCAGCCTGGCGGGCTGGGCAGCGGACGGCCTCGCCCAGGCCTGGAGCCCGGCGCGGTCCAGGCCAGGGTCCCAGGCCAGCTGGCCCAGGCCGATGGTCCCAGGCCGGCGCCAGAGGCCCTGGCCTGCTGTGCCGTGCCGGGAATGGCATCCCTGGCCTGGATCGTGCCCTGCGCCGCTGGTCGGCCCGGCTGGGTGCTGTGCCTGCCGAGGGCACGCCTGCTCCGCTGGCAGCGGGCCGGGATCCGGCTGCTGTGCCCGGGCGACCCCGGATGGCCCGGCCAGCTGGACGTGCTGGGGGATGCCCAGCCGTGGGCGCTCTGGGTTCGCGGCACCGCCGATCTGCGGTTCGCCTGCCTGCGCTCGGTGTCCGTGGTGGGAACCCGGGCCGCCACCCCGTACGGGGAGCATGTCGCCGCGATCGCTGGCCGCAGGCCTGGCCGAGCGCGGCTGGTCCGTGGTGTCCGGCGGTGCGCTCGGCATCGACGGCCGTGCGCACCGCGGCGCGCTCGCCGCAGGCGGCACCACGATCGCCGTGCTGCCCTCCGGGGTGGACGACCCGTACCCGCGCGGGCACCACGACCTGTTCGAGGACATGGCCGCGCACGGCGCTGCTGGTGAGCGAGTGGCCCCCGGGCCGGACCCCCACCCGGCCGGGGTTCCTGGTGCGCAACCGGGTCATCGCCGCGCTCAGCCGCGGCACAGTCGTGGTCGAGGCGGCACTGCGCAGCGGCGCGCTGAACACCGCGCGGCACGCCCGCGACCTGGGCCGTCCCCTCATGGCCGTGCCCGGGCCGGTGACCTCGCTGGCCTCCGCGGGCTGCCACTTCGCCATCAGGGAGTGGGGTGCCGAATGCGTGACCGGGGCGCGCGGACGTGGTTGCGGCGCTGTCTTTCGGCCCGGATGACGTGCCTGGGCCGCCTGGCGGCACGGTGCTGCCCCGGGACGCACTGGACCCGGGGACCAGGGGCATCCTGGAGGCGATCCCGGCCCGTGGCGGCTGGGGCCGGCCCGGATCGCGGCGTCGGCCGGCGTGGACCTGGATACGGTGCTGTCGCTGGCTCGGTGAACTCGCGGCCGGCGGGTTCGTCGAGCGGTGCGAGCGCGGCTGGCGGCTGCGCCGTCCCGGGGAGTGAGCATGATGTCCTGGCCTGAAAGCCCGAGTCACTCCCACCCCGACCGTTATCGCCGCAATTTCGGAGACAAGCACCATCATTCCTGCCCGAAATCGGGCAAGAATGTTGCATTCCGCGCCGCGAGGCAGCCATGCTGGTGCTGTGCCGGCGCGGAACGGCCCTTCGAGGACCTGGTCGCCCACCTGATCCGGACCAGCGAGCTGAGCCCTGGAGAGGCGGCACGGTTGGTCGCCGAGGTGGTCGGGTACTTCTCCGAGCCAGCGGAGGTGTTCGTCCGCCGGCGCCACTGTGAGCTCAGGGCGCGGGGACTGGCTAACGACCGGGTGTTCGATCAGATCGCGGCCGAGTTGCAGCAACGGCTGGTGGCACCGCCCCAGTACTCGCTGCGCCAGCTGCGCCGGATCATCTACGGGCTGACGGGGGGCATGGCATGTGCGGAATCGTCGCGCACATCGGGGGGCGCGACTGCGTCCCGATCCTGCTGGAAGGGCTGGCCCGGCTGGAGTACCGCGGCTACGACTCGGCCGGCGTGGCCGTGCTGGGCCGCGGCGGGGAGATCCGGGTGCACAAGGCCCAGGGCCGGGTGGCCGACCTCGCCGCCTCGCTGCCGCGCGCGGTTCAAGGGCAGCCCGGGAATCGGGCACACCCGCTGGGCGACTCACGGCGAGCCCAGCGACATCAACGCCCATCCCGCATGTCTCGGGACCGGTCGCCGTGGTGCACAACGGCATCATCGAGAACGCCGACGAGCTGCGCGCGAAGCTGATCGTGGACGGTGCCGTGTTCGCCTCCGAGACCGACAGCGAGGTGCTGGCCCACCTCATCGCGGCCAGCCCGGCGGCCGAGACTGGAAGAGGCGGTCCGCCAGGCGCTGACCTCGGTGGTCGGCACCTACGGCATCGTGGTGCTGGACGCCCGTCACCCGGACCGGGTGGTCGCGGCGCGCAACGGCAGCCCGGTCGTGCTCGGCATCGGCGACAAGGAGATGTTCGTCGCCTCGGACGTCGCCGCGCTGGTCCGGTACACCCGCCAGGTGGTGCACCTGGACGACGGTGAGGTGGCCACGGTGCGGGCGGACGGCTTCCGCACCGCCACCCTGGACGCCCGGACGACCACCAAGGAGCCGTCCACCATCGACACGGACGCCGCTTCCTACGACGCCGACGGTTACGCCCACTTCATGCTCAAGGAGATCCACGAGCAGCCGCGGGCGGTGCAGCGCGCGCTGCGCGGGCGGCTCGACGAGCGGTTCCACACCGCCCACCTCGGCGGGCTGAACATGGACGCCCGCGCAAGCTGCGGGAGATCCGCCGGGTCAAGGTCCTCGGCTGCGGCTCCGCCTACTACGCGGGCGAGGTGGGCGCGCAGCTCATCGAGGACCTGGCGCGGATCCCGGCCGACGCGGAGCCCGCCTCCGAGTTCCGCTACCGCAACCCGGTGATCGAGCGGGACACCCTCTACATCGGCGTCAGCCAGTCGGGCGAGACCTACGACACGCTGGCCGCGGTGCAGGAGCTCAAGCGCAAGGGCGGCCGGGTGCTCGGGCGTGGTCAACTCGGTGGGCAGCGCCATCGCCCGCGAGTGCGAGCGGCGGCATCTACCTGCACGCCGGGCCGGAGGTCTCGGTCACCTCGACCAAGACCTTCACCGCGACCGCCGTCGCCTTCGCGCTGCTGGCGCTGCACCTGGGCCGCATCCACGACCTGTCGCCGGCTGACGGCAAGCGCATCATCGCCGGCCTGCGCGCCCTCCCGGCCCAGATCGACGAGGTGCTCGCCGGGGAGGAGCGGATCAGCCGGCATCGCGGCCGAGCTGGCCGGCAGCCGGGGCATGTTCTTCATCGGGCGGGTCCGCGGCTGGCCGGTGGCCCGGGAGGGCGCGCAGAAGCTGAAGGAAGTGTCCTACCTGCACGCCGAGGCCTACCCGGCCAGTGAGCTCAAGCACGGGCCGCTCGCCCTGGTCAACCCGGAGCTGCCGACGGTCGCCATCGTGCCGGACGACGACCTGCTGGACAAGAACGTCTCCACGCTCGGTGAGATCCGCGCCCGGCGCGGCCCGGTGCTCGCGGTCGGGCACAGCGTGCTCGATGCCCGGCTCGCCGACTACCAGGTCCAGGTGCCCAAGAACGAGCCGGAACTGGACCCCATCCTGCTGTCGGTTCCGCTGCAGATGCTCGCCTATCACTGCGCCGTCGCGCTCGGCAACGACGTGGACAAGCCGCGCAACCTGGCCAAGAGTGTCACGGTGGAGTGAGGGCCGCCCGGTGCCGCACACTGGGGGGCATGGCTGACGCATCCCGGGCACCACAGGCCGGGACGGCCGGGCCCGGGACGGCCGGGAGGACCGGGTCCCGGACGACCGGGACGGAACGGCCCGGCGCGAGGCGGCCGGCCACCGCCAGGCCCGTGGCGAGTCCCGCGGCACGGCGATCTCCGGCAGGCGCCGCCGGCCCGTCGGCGGGGAGCGCGGAGGAGCCCCTGCCGGAACGGCTCGGGCAGGCCCTGGATGCTTTCCGGCGGCATCTCGCCGCCGAGCGGGGGACGTCCGAGCACACGGTCCGGGCCTACACGGGCGACGTCCGCGCGCTGCTGGAACACGCCGCCCAGGCCGGGATGACCAGCCCGGGCGGCCTCGACATCGGCATCTTGCGGGGCTGGCTGGCGGCTCAGCACAACGCCGGGCTGGCCCGCGCCACGCTGGCGCGGCGGGCGGCCGCGGCCCGCACCTTCACCGCCTACGCGCACAGCCGTGGCTGGCTGGCCAGCGACCCTGGCCCGCTGCTCGGCACCGCGCGGGTCCGCCGCCGGCTGCCTGAGGTCGCGCGGGCTGACCAGATGGCCGCGGTCCTGGCCGCCGCGGAGGACCGCGCCACGCTGCCCGCCGGAGAAGGGAGGGCAGCCACCGGGGCAGCCGCGATGCCGTCCGCGGCGGCAGCGGATGGCCCCGATCCTGGGGGACGGGCCGTTATTGTGCGGGATCTGGCCATCATGGAGCTGCTCTACGCGTCCGGTATCAGGGTCAGCGAGCTGTGCGGGCTTGACCTGGATGACCTGGACCGCGAGCGGCGGACTATCAGGGTGATGGGCAAGGGCGGCAAGGAACGTGTCGTGCCGGTGGGGCTGCCCGCGGAGCGGGCGGTACGCCGGTGGATCCGGGACGGCCGTCCCGTCCTGCTGGCCGCGGGCAGCGGTCACGCACTGTTCCTCGGCGCCCGGGGGCGGCGGCTGGACCCGCGTACCGCGCGACGGGTGGTGCATGCCCGGCTGGGCGCGGTCCCCGGTGTCCCGGACAGCGGCCCGCACGGCCTGCGCCACGCCGCCGCCACCCACCTGCTCGAAGGCGGCGCCGACCTGCGCAGCGTGCAGGAGATCCTGGGGCATGCCTCGCTGTCCAGCACGCAGATCTACACCCACGTGTCCGTCGAGCGGCTGCAGGCCGCCTTCCGGCAGGCGCATCCGCGCGCTTGAGGGTTGCGGGTAGACTTTCCAACAGGTCGCAGAGCCAGCGCGCAGGCGCGGGCGATGTCGGCCAAATTCGCGCGTCCGCTAGCCGTCAGGGTGCTTGAGCGAGTGCCCGGCGGGACGCAGCCCACCGGTCCGCGGCCTTCCCCGGCCGCGGCGGGGTGCGCCCGGGCGCCAGGCATCAACCGAGAGCGTCGGCGCGATCAGGCGCGGCGCGTGATCAGGAAGGGGACCGCGGGCATGGCCCGGTCGTCACCATGCGCCAGCTGCTCGAGAGCGGCGTGCACTTCGGGCACCAGACCCGGCGCTGGAACCCCAAGATGAAGCGATTCATCTTCACCGAGCGCAACGGCATCTACATCATCGACCTGCAGCAGTCGCTCGACTACATCGACCGCGCCTACGAGTTCATCAAGGAGACCGTCGCGCACGGCGGCTCGATCCTGTTCGTCGGGCACCAAGAAGCAGGCCCAGGAGGCGATCGCCGAGCAGGCCACCCGCGTCGGCATGCCGTACGTCAACCAGCGCTGGCTGGGCGGCATGCTCACCAACTTCTCCACCGTGCACAAGCGGCTGCAGCGGCTCAAGGAGCTCGAGGAGATCGACTTCGACGACGTGGCCGGCTCCGGCATGACCAAGAAGGAGCTGCTCCAGCTGCGCGCGCGAGAAGGACAAGCTGGAGAGGACGCTCGGCGGCATCCGGGACATGGGCCGGGTGCCCAGCGCGGTCTGGATCGTCGACACCAAGAAGGAGCACATCGCCGTCAGCGAGGCGCGCAAGCTGGGCATCCCGGTCGATCGCGATCCTCGACACCAACTGCGACCCGGACGAGGTCGACTACCCGATCCCGGGCAACGACGACGCGATCCGCGCCGTCGCGCTGCTGACCCGGGTGATCGCCGACGCGGTGGCCGACGGCCTGATGGCCCGGGCCGGTGCCGGCCGGCGGACGAGGAAGCCCGCCGGCGCCGGCCGGCTCGGCGCCGAGGAGCCGCTGGCCGAGTGGGAGCGCGAGCTCCTCGAGGGCAAGCGCGGCCGACCGCAGCGGCGCCGCGCCGGCCGCCGGCCAGCGATGAGCCGAACGGCATCGGCCGAGGCCAGTCGCTGAGGCGACACGGATCGCGCCGAGGCCAGTCGCCGAGGCCAGCCGCCGAGGCCGAGCCGGCCGCGAGACGGCGGCGTGTCACGGCCGAGCCCGGCGACGCGCCAGTGCCAGCCCGGCCGACGGCCGGCCTGACGCCCGGTTCCGGCACGGCCCGCGGGCTCCCGGCTCGGCACGAGCCGCAGACCACGAACGACACCGACCGACAGGACGAGAGATGAGGACATGGCGAACTTCACCGCCGCGGACGTCAAGCGGCTCCGCGAGCACACCGCCGCCGGGATGATGGACTGCAAGAAGGCACTCGACGGAGGCCGACGGCGACTTCGACGCGGCCGTCGAGATCCTGCGCATCAAGGGCGCCAAGGACGTGAGCAAGCGGGCCGAGCCGGACCGCCGGCAACGGCCTGGTCACCGCCGTGCTCGACGGCCCGGGCCGGGATCTGGTCGAGCTGAACTGCGAGACCGACTTCGTCGCCAAGAACGACCAGTTCCAGGAGCTGGCCGCGCAGATCGCCAGCGCGGCCGCTGCAGCCCGGCCGGCCGACCGGCTCGCCGTGCTGGGCCTGGAGCTCCGCCCGGGCAGACCACGGCGCAGAGCCATCGAGGGGCCTGCGCCGCGGTCATCGGCGAGAAGCTCGAGCTGGGCCGGGTACGCCGTGCTCGAGCGGCACGTGGCCACGTACCTGCACAAGCGACCCGGCAGCTGCCGCCGAGGTCGGCGTGCTCGTCCAGCTGACGAGGGCGTCGACGCGGAGGCGGCCCGGGGCGTCGGCCATGCAGGTGGCGGCCATGCGCCCGCAGTACCTGACCCGCGACGAGGTGCCGGCCGACGTCGTCGAGAACGAGCGGCGCGATCGCCGAGGCAGATCACCCGGGAGGAGGGCAAGCCCGAGCAGGCGCATCGCCGAAGATCGTCGAGGGCCGGGTCAACGCCTTCTTCAAGGAGCGTCGTCCTGCTCGAGCAGCCGTCGGTCCGGGAGCGAAGAAGTCGGTCAAGCAGATCCTGGCCGACGCGGGCGTCACCGTGACGCGGTTCGCCCGGTTCGAGGTCGGCCAGGCCGGATGACGGCGGCGGTCCCGTCCGACGCCGAGCGGAGGCGACACCGGCAGCTGTGGCACGGGAGGCACCACGCGTGGTCGCGGGCGCCACCGTGCACGGCAGGCTCGCCGACGCCGGGCGCGGCACGGTGACCGACCCGGGCCGCGGGCGGACCGGCGCACCGCCGGCTACCGCCGGGTCCTGCTCAAGCTGTCCGGCGAGGCGTTCGCCGGCGACGAGCGCGCTCGGGCGTCGACCCGGACGTCGTGCAGCCACGGTCGCCCGGCAGATCGCCGAGGTGGTCCGCGGGGGCGTCGCAGGTCGCCGTGGTCATCGGCGGCGGCAACATACTTCCGCGGCGCGCAGCTGTCCGAGCGCGGCATGGACCGCGGCCCGGGCCGACTACATGGGCATGCTCGGCACGGTCATGAACTGCCTGGCCCTGCAGGACTTCCTGGAGAAGCAGGGCGTCGAGACGCGGGTGCAGACCGCGATCACGATGGGCCAGGTCGCCGAGCCGTACATCCCGCGGCGCGCCATCCGGCACCTGGAGAAGGGCCGGGTCGTCATCTTCGGCGCCGGGCCTCGGGGCGCCGTTCTTCTCCACCGACACGTCCGCCGCCCAGCGCGCGCTGGAGATCGGCGCCGAGGTGGTGCTCATGGGCAAGGGGGTGGACGGCGTCTACGACGCCGACCCGCGGACCCACCCGGACGCCGTGCGGTTCGACCAGCTCGACTACGCCGAGGTGCTCGCGCCGCGGGCTGAAGGTCGCCGACGCCACCGCGTTCAGCCTGTGCCAGGACAACGACCTGCCCGATCGTCGTCTTCAACCTGCTGGTCGAGGGCAACATCGCCCGCGCCGTGCGGGGTGAGAAGATCGGCACGCTGGTCGGCCGGTCCTGAGCCGCCGCCCGTGGGAACGACGAGCGCCCGCGCGACGACCGGCGCCCAGCGAGGACGACAGGAGCCGCGTGATCGACGACACCCTCCTCGAGGCCGAGGAGAAGATGGACAAGGCCGTCGTGGTGGCCAGGGAGGACTTCGCCGGCATCCGCACCGGGCGCGCGCACCCGGCGATGTTCAACAAGATCACGGCGGACTACTACGGCACCCCGACGCCGGTGAACCAGCTGGCGTCGTTCCACATCCCCGAGCCGCGGATGGTCGTCATCACGCCGTACGACAAGGGCTCGCTGGCCGCGATCGAGAAGGCCATCCGCGACAGCGACCTCGGCGTGAACCCGACCAACGACGGCACCGTCATCCGGGTGGTCTTCCCGCAGCTGACCGAGGAGCGCCGCAAGGAGTACATCAAGGTCGCCCGGCACAAGGCCGAGGACGCCGGGTCGCGATCCGCAACATCCGGCGGCACGCCAAGGACTGCGCTGGAGAAGCTCGTCAAGGACGGCGACGCCGGCGAGGACGAGGTGCGCCGCGCGGAGAAGCGAGCTCGACGACGCTCACGCACAAGTACGTCGCGCAGGTCGACGACCTGCTCAAGCACAAGGAAGCCGAGCTGCTCGAGGTCTGAGCATTGGGACCCGACGAGCCGATGATCGCGGCCGTGAGGCCCGCATGAGCCAGCCCGCCGACGTGCCCGCGGAACCAGCCCCCGAGCCGGCGGACCGACCCGCCGAGCCGGCGAGCCGGTCCGCGGACGACGGCGCCCGCCGCCGGAGCCGGTGGTCCCGGAGCCCGCGACCGACGCGCAGCGCGCCCGGCCGGGCCGGACGCAACCTCGCCGCCGCCACGGCCGTCGGCGCCGCGCTCGGGCGGCCCTGGTCCTCGCGGCGATCTACTGGTTCCCGCGCGGCTTCGTCGCCGTCGTCTGTCGCGCGTTCGTCTTCGCTGGTCTGCACGAGCTGGTCACGGCGCTGATGGAGCTGCCGGGCGTCGCGCCGCCGCGGCATGCCGCTGCTCGGCGGCACCGTCGCGATGGTCGTCATGCTGCGCTGGCCTACCTGGCGGCCAGCGCCGGGCTCGCGGTCGCGTACGCGGCGACGGCGCTCGTCGTCGTGTTCTGGCGGTGCCGGCGGCGGTCCGGGCACCGTCCGGGACACCACGGCCGGCTTGTTCGCGGCTACCTACGTGCCGCTGCCTCGGCGGGTTCGCGGCGCTGATGTGCGCCCAGCCGTAGGGCGCCGACCGCATCGTCGTGTTCATCGCCTCGACCGTGTGCAGCGACGTCGGCGGCTACGCGGCCGGGGTGCTGTTCGGCCGGCACCCGATGGCGCCGGACGATCAGCCCGAAGAAGACCTGGGAGGGCTTCGGCGGCTCGGTGCTCGCGGCCTGCCTGGCGGGCGGCGCGATCCTGTCGACCTGGCTGCTGCACGGCCTGGTGGCAGGGCGCTGCTGCTCGGCGCCGCGTCGTCGTCGCGGCGACCCTCGGCGACCTGGCCGAGTCCATGATCAAGCGGGACCTGGAGATCAAGGACATGGGCACGGTGCTGCCCGGGCACGGCGGGATCCTGGACCGGCTCGACTCCCTGCTGATCACCGCGCCCGTGGTCTGGCTGCTGCTGTTCCTTTTCCTCGGCTGACGTTTGGCGTCCGTTTCCCCGGATACTTGGCGGGCTGGCCCGCACGTACAACTCGGGGGAGATTCGGAGCATTGAGCGATGTCCAGAAGGCGTCGGTTCAGCCTCGTTTTCCTGCTCTACATCATCATCGGCATCGTGGTCGCCTGGGAGAAGGCCTACATCACCGTCGGCCTGCTCAAAGCCGTCCTATCCGCGCTGCTGGCCATCTTCCTCTGGTGGCTGGCCCTGCTCGGGATTAGCCTGCACATCCACTGACCAGCCTGCCTCCGGAAGGTCTGGGCCACGGGGGTGGCCGGCAGCGCACGCGCGATCCGGCCCTCCCGGGCGGAAACAGCCACGGGACGGCCCGGGTGATCTTGAGTTAGCTGTCGTTGCAACGACAGCTAACTCGAAGATCACGCCGCGTGGTGCAGGGGTTTGCGGGGGATCGCCGCGCGGTCCCGGGATTGCCGGGACCGCCGGGTGGTGCAGGGGCTTGCCGGACCGCCGCGCGGTTCCAGGAATGCCGGGACCGCCGCGTCGTCCCGGGTGGGCCGGGACGGGCCCGGCCCTTGGTGCCGGGCCGGGTCCTGGGCGGCCGCCTTACTGGCTGACGACCCAGCTGCGGCGCTGGGCGGCCAGGTTGGTGACCAGGCTGGGCGACCCGCGATCCTTGGCGAACAGCCGCTCCCGCTCACTGATGGGCAGCACCCACAGCCAGCGCACCGGATCACCGCCGAAGGTGAACCCGGACAGGTCCGGTACCTCAGGCCCGGGCAGCTGGGCCGGGTCGTCGAGGAGCAGCACGCCCGTGTTCCCGCCGCCCAGCGGGAAGGTGGATGGCTCGTGATACCAGCGGATAGTGTGTCCCGCCCCGAACCAGGTCACCGCCCGCCACGGGTAGTGGGCCAGCCACAGGAAGATCCGGGCCGCGTCCGGGCTAGGCATCGTGGTGGCCAGGGCCAGCTCGATCCGGGCGGCCGCGGTGGGATCCTCGGCGTACTGCTCCACCACCGGCATCCGCTGGCAGCTCATCCCGATCGTGGTCAGCACGGTGAACGGGCGGTCCCGGGTGGGCGGCCGTTCTGACACCCCGGCCAGCGGCTGCTTCCCGCCGCTGACGTCCCAGTACCTCGAGCCCGGCCCGAGCCGGTGCAGCAGGTGCCCGAGGACGGTCTTCTGGAATCCGGCCCAGGCGCCCTCGCCAGCCCGCCACCGCCAGAAGGCCGTGGCCCGGTCGGCCCGGGGCCCGAGCCCCTCCATGGCGTCATCCAGCGCCCAGGCGAACGGGGTCTGGCCGATCACCTCCCGGCTGTACCCGGGCATCCCCCGGGCCAGGGCCGCCCAGCCGGGGATCACCGCCAGGAGCCGGCCGCCCTCGATCACCGCGACACCGTCGCCCTCCTCGAACCACAGCGCGCGCAGCACCCGGGGGTCCAGCACGGGCAGCCCGGCCGGATGCTTGGTGTGCCCGGCCGGCATCACCGGGGCCTGCCCGGCGGCGGCCGGCGCCGGGTCGGCGGCGGCCGGGGCCGGCAGATGGTTGGCGATCCAGGCCGACGCGATCACAGCCGACTGGTCGTACAGGTAGGCGGTGCTCGTGGCGCCGTCGTACTCGACCACGAGCCGCCTGCTGCCGTACGGGCTCTCGCTGCTCAGCAGGATCTCAGGCCGCCCCGGCCGGGCTGCGGGACTGCCGTCTCTCCCGGTTCTGCGCAACGTGGGCATGCACGAAATCTACTGATTCGCCGCAGGTCACCGCCGCCGCACCCGCGATATTGTTAAGCGATTCACCATATCCAGCCAACGGAGCGCAGGTGCCTGCCAACCGATCCCCCGCCCGGCCGCCCCGGCATCTGGCCGACCTCGGCCCGGCTGAGCGGCGCGCGGCCGCCGCCGAGCTGGGCGGGCCAGCGTTCCGGGCCGATCAGCTGTCCCGGCATTACTTCGGCCGGCTGACCGATGACCCGGCGGATATGACCGACCTGCCGGCCGGGTCCCGGGACGAGCTGGCGGGCGCGCTGCTGCCCCGGCTGCTCACCGCGGAACGGGAGCTGGCCTGTGACGCGGGGATGACCCGCAAGACGCTGTGGCGGGCGTTCGACGGCGCGCTCATCGAGTCGGTGCTGATGCGCTACCCGGACCGGATCACCATGTGCGTGTCGTCGCAGGCAGGCTGCGGGATGGCCTGCCCCTTCTGCGCGACCGGGCAGGCCGGGCTGACCCGGAACCTGTCGGCGGCGGAGATCGTCGCCCAGGTGGTCGCGGGCGCCCGGGCCGTGGCCCGGGGCACCGTCCCGGGCGGGCCGGGCCGGGTCTCCAACATCGTGTTCATGGGGATGGGGGAGCCGCTGGCCAATTACGCCAGCGTGCTGCGCGCGGTGCGGCGGATCACCGATCCCGTCCCGGCCGGGCTCGGCATCTCCCAGCGCGGGGTGACCGTGTCCACCGTCGGGCTGGTGCCGGCCATCGGCCGGCTGGCCGCCGAGGGCCTGGCCGTCCGGCTGGCCGTGTCGCTGCACGCCCCGGACGATGAGCTGCGGGATGAGCTCGTCCCGGTCAACCGCCGCTGGAAGGTGGCCGAGGTGCTCGACGCGGCCTGGGCTTACGCCGCCGCGACCGGCCGCCGGGTGTCCATCGAGTACGCCCTGATCCGGGACGTCAACGACCAGCCGTGGCGGGCTGATGCCCTCGCCGCGCTGCTGGCCGGGCGGCTGGCCCACGTCAACCTGATCCCGCTGAACCCGACCCCGGGCTCGCGGTGGACCGCGTCCACCCCCGCGGCGATGGCGGACTTCGAGGCCCGGCTGGCCGCGCGGGGCGTGCCGGTCACCGTCCGGGATACCCGGGGCAGCCAGATCGACGGTGCCTGCGGCCAGCTGGCCGGTCCCGCCGCGCGGCGCCCTCCGGCGGGGGAGCTCCCGGCGCTGCAGATCAGCGCCCGGGTACCGTAGCCCTCCATGCCGCAAAGACGGGGTATGGCCCGCGGGAGCCGGGCGCTGGCCTGGCGGATGGTGCACCGGGCGTGGCGGGCGGCGCAGCACGCGGGCGCGATCACCGCGGAGACGCCAGCCGGCCGCGGCTTCGCCGGGTTCGGCTCCGGATCGGTCATCGCCTTCCCGACCGGCGCCTTGTACGGCGAGGGGTGGATCGAGATCGGGTCCGGCACGCTGATCGGCGAGCAGGTCTCGCTGTCCGCGGGCATGCTCCCCGGCCAGGACCTTGGTGCCGAGCCGGTGCTCCGGATCGGCAGCCGGTGCGTGATCGGCCGGGGCAACCACCTGGTGGCCCACCACTCCCTGGTGATCGGGGATGATGTTTTCACCGGCCCGAACGTGTACATCACCGACCAGAACCACGGTTACGCCGACCCGGACATGCCGATCGGCCGTCAGTGGCCGCAGAACACGGCGGTTTCCATCGGGGCCGGAAGCTGGCTGGGAGCCGGCGTGATTGTGCTGCCGGGCGCCTGCATCGGCCGTAATGTGGTCGTGGCCGCGGGCTCCGTGGTCCGCGGGCCGGTGCCTGACCGGTGCGTGATCGCCGGGGTCCCGGCCCGGGTCGTGCGCGAGTATGTGGCGGGTAATGGCTGGTCACGGCCATCGCCGATGATGGGCGAACGTTCCTGATCGCCTGGAAAGCGGCCCGTCATCTGTCACGATGGGGGCACGCCGCCACCGGCGGAGCCGAACTCGATAGTGCAGGCCGCCCCTCCGTGTCGCCCGGACGCGGCGGGCCCACGCCCCGGGTGGCCTGACCCTGGATAGCCAAGAGGGCATGTGAAGGGACGCAACGATCTCGTCGCGAGCGCCGCGTACCGGCCGGAGCCTGCGGCCGTGGCGGCGGCGCGCAAGTTCGTGCGCGAGACCTTGCAGTCCTGGCTGCACCCGGGACCAGGCCCGGCCGAGGACACCGGGCTGGTGGACGACGCCGTGCTGCTCACCAGTGAGCTGGTCACCAACGCCGTCGTGCACGCCGGTACCGATGTCCAGGTGACCTGCAAGCTGGCGGGCAGTGCCGTGGAAGTCGTGGTCCGGGACAGCCACCCGGCCCGCATGGTCCCGGGCCCCGCCAAATATGACCAGATTCCAGCTGAACGCACCGGTGGGCGCGGGCTGCTACTTCCCTCAGCGTTGGCCTCCGCGTGGGGAGTGAGCTACGGGACTGACACCAAGGCCGTCTGGTTCCGGATGGGGCTCGGCGGTGAGCAGGCCGGGCCTGCCGAGCCGGGCGCCAGCCCGGATGCGCCGCAGGGCGCGGTCCCGGTCACGCCCGCCACGACATGGGGAGTCCGCGCGCTGCCCGCGGCGGCGGCCGAGCCCGGCTACGACGACCTGCTCCGGCAGTGCGTCGCCTCGGCCCGGGTGATCGTGGCGGCGGATGCCGGGTACGCGCTGGTCGCCGATGAGGACGGCAACCTCACCGTCCGTGCTTCCGCCGGGATCAGCCCGGCCGCGCTGCTGCGCAGCGCCCCCTCGGTCACCACCGTGCCGTTCATGGTCGATGGCCGGGTCACCGGGGTGCTGGCGGTCGCGGCCATGCTGCCTGGCCGGTTCGGCGACAGTGACGTGCAGCGCCTGCAGCAACTCGCCGACAGCATGGCGCCCATCCTGGAACGGTCCCGGCTCGCGGAACTCGAGCAGGCCCGCCGGTCCCGCATCGCGGTGCTCGCGGAGGCCAGCGAACTGCTGTCCGGCCCGCTGGACCCCGGCCTGGTCGTGGCCGCCGCCGGGCGGGTCGTGGTGCCCCGGCTGGCCGAGTGGTGCGCGCTGCTGATCGCCGGGCCCGACGGTGACCTGCGGGTCGTGGCGGCCCGGCACGCTGTCGATGCGTCCGCCGACGCGCTCACCTGGCTGCTGGAGCGTGGCTGCGGCAGCGTGCCGTGGCCGCGCCCGCAGCCCGCAGGCCGGGCCGGCGATCCGTGGCGCTGGCCGCTGAGCCGGCCCGTCCCGGCCGGCGCGCCGCCCGGCGCGGCGGAACTGGCCGCCCGGGGCGCCTGGTGTTTCCCGCTGGCCCGCCGGGCCGGCCCGCTCGGGCTGCTGGTCCTCGGCGGCCCGCACGCCGGGCGCCCGTCCCGGGAAGTGCTCAGCCTGGCCCAGGATCTCGCGGGCCGGATGGCGCTGGCCCTGGAGAACTGCCGGCTGGCGGACCAGCAGCAGGCGGAGCAGCAGGCGCTGCGGACGGCCCTGGTCCCCGCCGAGCTGCCCCGGGTACCGGGATTCGAGCTGGCCACGGCGCACGACCTGCCCTGCGCGGGCGCGGTGGCCGGTGGCGACTTCTGTGACGTGTTCCCGGTCGCGGACGGACGGTGGCGGTTCGCCATCGGCGAGGTGTGCGGCGCCGGGGCGGCCACCCTGGCCGTCGCCTCGCTGGCCCGCACCACACTGCGCATCCTCGGCGGTCAGGGACGCAACATCCCGGACACGCTCAGCCGGCTGAACCAGCTCATCCTGGATGAGCGAGTCCCCGGGGCCTTCCTGACGCTGATTCACGGGGAGATCCGGCCAGGGTCGCCGGCTCCGGTGTTCCTCGCCTGCGCGGGGCAGCCGCTGCCGCTGGTGCTGCGCGCGCCGCGGGATTCGCTGACCCGTGCGGAGCCCGGGGACCCGCCGGCCGCCGCCCCGGCGGTGCCGCAGGCCGGGGCGGTGCCGCAGGCCGGGGCGCCTCCGCAGGGCGGGGTGATCCCGCAGGCCGCGGCCGTCCCGCAGCCGGTCCTCGGGGTGATCGACGGGCTCGGCTTCGCCGCCCAGCCGGTCGTCCTCGGCCCCGGTGACCTCCTGCTGTCCGTCACCGACGGGGTGACCAGGCGGCGTGACGGCGACCGGCTGCTCGACGACGATGACGGCCTGGCCAGGCTGCTGTCCGCCTGTGCCGGGCTGACCGCCGACGTGGTGGCGGACAAGGTGCACCACGAGGTCCGGTGCTTCGGTGGCCGGCCAGCCGCCGACGGCATGGCCGTCCTGGTGCTCCGGGCGGCGACCTGAGTAGCCTGGCAGCACCCGTTCCCGCACGAAGCCGAGACGGCTTCGCGACGCCGTGGTCTGCCGAAGGCGGGTCCGGATCGCCGTGGATCCGGTGACGCACGCCGGCCCGCCTGGAAGGCGGCGCCCGCATGGCCACCGCGACGAGGAGCCCGCCATGAGCCTGGGATCGTCTCCGCACCTGGCGTCGATACACATCTACCCGCTGAAGTCCGGGCGGGCCGTCGACCTCCCCGGCTCGCGGGTTGAGCCGTGCGGGCTGGCCGGTGATCGGCGCTGGCTCGTCGTCGACGGCACCGGGCGGTTCATCACCCAGCGCGCGGAACCAGCGCTAGCCCTGGTCACCGCCGGTCATGTGCCGCCGGGCCAGGCCGCCGGCGAGGGGGCATCCGGGCCGCTCCCGGCGGGGGCGCTCACCTTGTCCGCTCCGGGTCACCCGGTGCTGACCGTGCCCGCCCCGGCGCAGGGGCGAGGCGCGGAGATGCTGTGGGTCACGGTGTGGAGGTCGCGGGTCCGCGCGGCTGCGGCCGGGTACCGCGCTGATGAGTGGCTGTCCCGCTTTCTCGGCCGCGCGGTGCGCCTGGTGCACCTGGACGACCCGACCCGCCGTGGGGTGGATCCCGAGTTCGGTGCCCCGGGGGACCGGGTGAGCTTCGCCGATGGCTATCCGCTGCTGCTCACCACGGCCGGCTCCCTGGACGCGCTCGGCCGCTGGCTGATCGAGGAAGGTCACCCGCCGGTCCCGATGAACCGGTTCCGGCCCAACGTGGTCGTGGCCGGGGCACCGGCCTGGGCCGAGGACGGCTGGCGCCGCATCCGGATCGGGACTGTGACGTTCCGGGTCGCTAAGCCCTGCGGGCGCTGCCTGGTCACCACCATCGACCAGGTGACCGGGGAGCGCGGCCGGCAGCCGCTCGACGTGCTCGGCCGGCGCCGCCGGTTCGGCCAGCAACTGGTGTTCGGCCAGAACGTGATCCCGGACGCCCCCGGCACCATCCGGGTCGGTGACCGGGTCCAGATCCTGGACGAGCCCGGCAGCCCCCCAGCCGGCGGCCACGCCGTGGTTCACTCAGGCTCAATATCCAGAGCCGGAACCTGACCGCGCAGATGGCTGCCTGGCCGCCGGCCCTGGGGCGGTCCTGAATCGGCCCTTATTCGGCGCGCAGCCGCGGCGTGAAGACCTCGCCGCGGAGCGCCCGGCCCACCAGGTCCACGGCCCGCGCGGTGTCCACCAGCCGGCGGCCCTCGGTGCGGTAGGCCGCCAGCACCGCATCCACCCCGGTGGCGGGCAGCGCCCCGCCGAGTTCGGTGCGGGTAGCGCGGTAGCCCTCGCGTGCCCCCTGCACGCAGGCCGCCACGTGGTGCCTGGCCATGGTCGCGAGGGCAACCGGATGCCGCCGCAGGACCCCGTACAGCCGGTAATCGGGCGGCACCACGTCGAGCAGCCAGGCCACGGCGGACGTCTCGAAGTCCGCGCTGCCGGGCGGGTGCACCCCGGGCGGCCATCCTGGCGGAAGGTACGCTGCCATCCGCCCACGATAGCAAATTCATCGAATATGCGTTCTATTAGCGCCAGTGGCCTGCTGGCCGGCGTGAGTACCGGGGAGGTTCCCGGTGCTCACGCCGCCGGGCAGGCCGGGGCCGCCGCGCCTTCCCCGCGACTGGTGACGGGGCTGGCGTCCTGGGCCGGGCCCGCCCGGCCCGGCGTGGCCGGCCGGGCGGGCCCGGCAGCGCCGACGAACTGAGCCTGCGCGGCCAGCCGGGCCCGGCTGGCCGCGCGGTCCCGGCGGGCCCGGCGGGCGTGCCGGGCCTGCCGGGCCGCGCCGTCCTGCGCGGCCCGGCCGAGCATGTCCCGGACGTGCTCGGCCGCGATGGCCGCCTGGATTGCTGGATACATGACCGCCTCCTGGGTCGGTGCGCGGCCGCGGTCCGGCCGCACACCATCGAGGTTGCCGGTAAGGCGGCCAGGCCCGCATCGGCCGGATGCCCTATCCCGGTGGCATGGGCGGCGCCTAAGCCGGGTGCCGGGCCTAAGCCGGGTGCCGGGCTAAGCCGGGTGCTGGGCTAAGCCGGGTGCCGGGCCTAAGCCGGGTGCCGGGCTAAGCCATGCGGGGCCAGCCGTGCACCGGGCTCCGCCCAGCCAATTTGCTAAGGCTAGCCTTATCAGTTTAGACTGACGATATGACCGAGGAACCCGACGTCCGCGAGGTCGCCGCGGCGCTCCAGATGAGCATCGGGCTGCTCCGGCGGCGACTGCGCCAGGTGCGGCCGGAGGGTGAGCTCACGCTGCCGGAAATCTCGGCCCTGGCCCGGCTGGACCGGGGCGGCCCGGCCACGGCCAGCGCGCTCGCCCGGGTGGAGCAGATCAGCCCGCAGTCGATGGGCGCCACGCTGGCGGGCCTGGAGGCACGCGGCCTGGTCGCGCGCAGCCCTGACCCGGACGACGGCCGGCGGGTCGTCCTGTCGGTCACCGCGGCCGGCCAGCAGGTGCTCCGGGACAAGCGCAGTGCCCGGACCGAGCAGCTGGCGCAGGCACTCTCGGCCGGTTTCACGCCCGCCGAGCTCGCCCAGCTGAGGGCGGCCGCGCCACTGCTTGAACGGCTGGCGCAAAGCATCTGATGACGACGGCCACGAGGCGGCAGATGATGATCCGATGATCGGGCGGCTGATGGCCCGGCGCGGTGCCCGGGACCCGGGGGACCGGTACAGGTGGGTGGCCCTGACCAACACGACCGCGGCGATGTTCATGGCCACGCTGGACGGCTCCATCGTCATCATCGCGCTGCCGGCCATCTTCCGCGGTATTCACCTGGACCCGCTGGCGCCGGGCAACATCAGCTACCTGCTCTGGATGATCATGGGATACCGGCTGGTCCAGGCGGTGCTGGTGGTCACCCTGGGCCGCCTCGGCGACATGTTCGGCCGGGTCAAGATCTACAACGCGGGATTCGCGGTGTTCACCGCGGCCTCCATCCTGCTCTCCTTCGATCCCTTCCAGGGCGGCCACGGCGCGCTGTGGCTGATCGGCTGGCGGGTGCTCCAGGCCATCGGCGGGTCCATGCTCATGGCGAATTCGGCCGCGATCCTGACCGACGCGTTCCCGCCCGACCGGCGGGGCTTCGCGCTGGGCACCAACCAGGTGGCCGGGCTGGCCGGCCAGTTCGTCGGCCTGGTGGCCGGCGGCCTGCTGGCCGCGATCGACTGGCGGGCGGTGTTCTGGGTTAACGTGCCCGTGGGCGTGTTCGGCACGCTGTGGGCCTACCGCAAGCTCCGGGACAACGGCGAGCGGCACCCGGGCAAGATCGACTGGTGGGGCAACATCACCTTCGCGGTCGGCCTGGGCGCCGTCCTGATCGGCATCACCGTGGGCATCCAGCCCTACGGGCAGCACAGCATGGGCTGGGCCAACCCTGGGGTCATCGGCCTGCTGTCCGGCGGCGCGGCGCTGCTCGCGGCGTTCGCCGTGATCGAGGCCAGGATCGCCGAGCCGATGTTCCAGCTCAGCCTGTTCCGCATCCGGGCCTTCACGGCCGGCAGCGTGGCCGGCCTGGTGGTGGCCATCGCCCGCGGTGGCCTGCAGTTCGTGCTCATCATCTGGCTGCAGGGCATCTGGCTGCCGCTGCACGGCTACGACTACAGCGAGACCCCGCTGTGGGCCGGCATCTTCCTGCTGCCGCTGACGGCCGGCTTCCTCATCTCAGGGCCCGTCTCGGGGACCCTGTCCGACCGGTTCGGCTCGCGCGGCATCGCCACCGCCGGGATGGCCGTGTTCGGCGGGAGCTTCGTCGGCCTGATGCTGCTGCCGGTCAACTTCCCGTACTGGGCCTTCGCCCTGCTCATCGCCGCGAACGGGATCGGCGGCGGCATGTTCGCGGCGCCGAACTCCTCCTCGATCATGGGCAGCGTGCCGGCCCGGCACCGCGGGGCGGCGTCGGGCATGCGCTCCACGTTCCAGAACTCCGGCACGGCCCTGTCGATCGGCATCGTCTTCTCCCTCATGATCGCCGGACTGGCCAGCACCCTGCCGCGGACCCTGACGAGCGGCCTGGCCCGGCACGGCGTCCCGCACGCGGCCGCCGCCCACATCGGCGCGCTGCCGCCGGTGGCGTCGCTGTTCGCGGCGGTTCTCGGGGTCAACCCGCTGCAGCACCTGCTGGCCGCCTACGGCGCGCTGACCGCGCTGCCGGCCGCGCCGGCAGGTCATCACCGGCCGGGCGTTCTTCCCCGACCTTATCTCCGGGCCGTTTCACCAGGGCCTGGTCGTGGTCTTCGCGGTCGCGGCCGCGCTGGCCGCCCTGGCCGGCGCCGCGTCGCTGCTGCGTGGTGGCCGCCCGCCCGAGGTCGTCACCGGTGCCCAGCCGGCGGCGCCGCGCCGGGCGGATGCGTCCCCGCAAGGACCCCGGTGACCCTGGCCGGGATGGCCGTCACGTCCGGGCCGGTCACCGGTCCGGGCGGGCCGGCGCTCCGGCGGGCCAGCCGGGAGCGTCCCGCAGCGTGGCCCACGGCGGCGGATCTTCCGGCCAGCCGCCGGCCTCCGGGCCTGCCCGGCGCCAGGCCGGCCGCGGCCGGCCCCGCCGGTGCCGCCGGCCCGGCCCGTCCGCGCCGGCCGCGGCCCGAAGCCCGCGGTGACGCAGCCGCCGCCCGCCGCGGACTTGCCCACGGTCAGCGACCCGCCGGACGCCTCGGCGATGCGGCGGGCAATGTCCAGGCCCAGGCCGGTTGACCCGGCGCTGGACCGGCCCCGCTGGGCCGCGTCCGGGTCACCGAAGCCCGCCCCGGCGTCGGACACCACCAGCCAGGCCCCGCCGCGCGCCCGGCGGCTGACCCGGACCGTGCAGGCCGCGCCCTCCGGGGTGTGCGCGAACACGTTCTCCAGCAGGATGTCGGCGCAGGCGGCGAGGTCCTCCCGGGAGACCGCGACTTCGGCGGGACCGGCGGTCATCTCCACCGTCATCTGCCGTTCCTGGTCATCGGCGAGCGGGCGCCAGAACGCGGCGCGCTCGGCGATCACCTCGCTGGCGTCGCAGCGCGGCTGGATCACGGTCCCGCCCGGCCGGCGTGCTTCCCGGATGATCTCGTTGACGGTCCGCTGCAGCCCGTCCACGTCGCTGGTCAGCTGGGCCCGCTCGGTGCCGTCGTGCAGTGACTCGGCGTCGATCCGCAGCGCGGTGAGCGGGGTGCGCAGCCGGTGCGAGAGATCAGCGGCGGTCTCCCGCTCGTGGGCCAGCAACTCGCCGATGCGCGCGGCCAGGCGGTTGAGGCCGCTGCTGACCTGCCGCATTTCGGGCGGCCCGGCCACCGCGGCCCGGGTGGCCAGGTTCCCGGCGGCCAGCTGGTCGGAGGCGTGCGCCAGGGCGCGCAGCGTGCGCACCTGGGACCTGGCCAGCTGGTCGGCGACGGCCACGCTGAGCAGCAGCAGGCCGAGCCCCACCCCGCCCAGGATCAGCCAGGCCCGGGTCACGCCGGCCCGCAGCTGGGTGCCGCTGATGAACGCCCGGATCACCGCGGTGCCCTGGGGCAGCCCCTGCACCGCGACGAGCACCTCGACCCCGCCGTGGGACGGGGTGGCGAAGCTGCGCCCGGTGGCGGCCAGCCGCACCCCGGCCGACCGGGACGCGGGCTGGCCCAGGATCGCCCCGCCGGGCAGGAACACGGTCACCGGCTGGTCCCGGTCGGCGGCATTGACCCGGTCCACCGCCAGCCTCAGGCTGGCGCCGGACAGCGTGGCGACCAGCGGGGCCATCCACTGAGCCCGGACTGTGGCCGCGCTGACCGCGCGGTCGGCCGCCGACGACCGCAGCACCAGGGCGAGCGGCACGAGGAAGGAGATCAGCACCATCGAGCTGACCGCGACGACCAGGAGGATGATCCGCAGTCTCATCGCGGGCCCGGGCCGGCCGTCCGCGCCATCATGAGGGCGCCGTGAGCTTGATCCCCACACCGCGCACGGTGTGCAGGTAGCGGGGCTGCTGGGCGGTCTCGCCGAGCTTGCGCCGCAGCCACGACACGTGCACGTCGACGGTCTTGTCGGCGCCGCCGTAGGGCAGCTGCCAGACATGGGTGAGCAGGTCCCGCTTGGTCACCACCTGGCCGGCGTGCGCCACCAGGTAGTGCAGCAGCTCGAACTCGCGCCGGCTCAGGTCCAGCGGGATCCCGTCCAGGGTGGCCTCGTGCGCGTCGGCGTCCAGCCGCAGCGACCCCACGGTGAGCGCGCCCGGGGCCTCCGGCCGCCCCGCGTCGGCGCGGCGCAGCACGGCCCGGATCCGGGCCTCGATCTGGCCGCCGCCGAAGGGCTTGACCACATAATCGTCCGCCCCCGCGTCGAGCACCCGGATGATCGTGGCCTCGTCATCGCGGGCGGTGATCACGACCACGGGGACCTTGCTGATCGCGCGGAGCATCCGCAGCGCCTCGTAGCCGCCGAGGTCGGGCAGGCCCAGGTCGAGCAGGACGAGGTCCGGCGGCGCCTGATGGATCTGCTGCAGCGCGGCCATCGCGCTCGAGGTGCTCGTCACCACGTGGCCGCGCTCGGTGAGCGCCCGGATCAGCGCGCCACGGATCGAGACATCGTCCTCCACCAGCAGCAGCTGCACCACGAGCAGGACGTTATCCGGAAAACGGCACCTGACGCAGCCAGTCACGGACACCATGGGAAGCCCCCCGGCCAGGCTGTTAGCACTGGCTTAACCCCTCCTTAGGCCACTGCCCGTGACGATGATCCCCGTGCCCACCCGCGTCCTGCTCGGTATCGGAGCCTGGCTGGTCGGCGTGGGCGCGGCGACCGGCGGCAGCCTCGCCGCGGTCTCGCTCATCGGCCAGAGCATCGCGGGCACCCCGACCCAGCAACTGACCGTGTCCGCCGTCAACCGTGCCCTGGCCGGCGGCGACCGCGACACCGAGCCATCGCCTGCGGCGTCCCCCACTCCCACCCGCACCGCAGACCGCCGTGGTGCGGCGGCGGCCCGGTCCTCGCCACGGGCCACCGCCGCGCCGGCCGGGACGCTGCTCAGCTCCGCGGGCGGGACGGTGCTGGCCAGCTGCACGGCGGCCGGGGCCTACCTCATCTCGTGGAGCCCGCAGCAGGGCTACCAGGCCGAGGACGTGGTCCGGGGGCCCGCCCCGGTGGCCCGGGTGTTCTTCACCGCCGGGCAGCACGGGGAGCGGATGCTGGTCACCTGCCAGGCCGGCGTGCCGGTGGCCTCGACCGGCTGGGCTGGCGACGACGGCGGGGAGCCGGGCGACGACTGACCCTCAGCGCTGCCGGTGCCCGGTCTCCTCGATCAGCAGGGCCAGCGTCGGGCAGCTGGCCGCCGCCCGCTTGGCCAGCGCGGCCAGCGGGCGGGGCACCGGGCCGGAGGCCAGGATCGGGTAACCCCACTGGTCCAGCGTGATCACCTCGGGCAGCAGCTCGGCGCACATCCCGTGGGCGGCGCAGGTGATCGGGTTGACCCGCAGCCTGATGCTCATGTCCAGTCCCAGTCCCGCTCGTCGTCGCCGGGCACCGGCAGCAGCGGCTCCCGGCGCAGCCCGTAACAGGCACCGCTGAGGTCATGCCGCCGGGCATCCTCGGCGAACGCCCGCAGCGCGCTGCGCACCAGCTGGGTGGCCCCATCCGGGTGGCGGCAGGCGCCACGGCCCTCGATGACCGGGAGGAGCCGCCCGATCTGGTCCAGCGCCCGGCCGCGGCCACCGTGGTACCCCAGGTCGGCCAGCGCGTCGGCCAGGGCGGGCAGGCCGAAGACGCAGGGCCCGCACTGGCCGGCGGTCTCCTCCGCGAGATAGCGGACCACCCGGGCCGTCTCGGCCAGGCCGCACGAGGTCACCGGCAGGACGATCAGGATGCCGGCGCCGATGGCGCCGCCGGCCGCCCGCAGGGGGCTGGCTCAGCGGCAGCCCCCAGGCGTGCTCCGCCGGCATCCAGCCACCGAAGTAGCCGCCGACCAGGACGGCCTGCGGCCGCTCGGTGGGACCGCCGGCCAGCATCAGGACATCCCCGATGCGGGTGCCCAGCTCGATCTCGTAGATGCCGGGCCGGCCGACCGCGCCGCCCACCGTGACCAGCGCCGACCCGGTGGCCGAGGGCAGCCCGATGCTGCGGAACCAGCCGTCACCGTACCGGGCGATCAGCGCCAGGTGGGCCAGCGTCTCCACGTTGTTCTCCAGCGTGGGGCGGCCGCGCAGGCCGCGCTCGTCCAGCCGGGGCGGGGTGAACGCGGGCTTCCCGGGGCCGCCGCCCAGGAACGCGGCGACCGCGGTCTGCTCGCTGGACACGTACCGGCCG
>CAVYEA010000012.1:0-146253 GCA_963767385.1 uncultured Actinomycetes bacterium
GTGCGAAGAACGCTTCGTAGTGTCCTCGCCGGACAGGCCCTTGTCGGTGACGATGGCGGTGCCCGGCGCGGGGGCGGTTGGCGGGCTGGTGTTCCAGCATGGTGACGGGCCTGCTCGCGTTCGCCGGCCAGTTTGGGGTTAGCCAGGGCGAACCCGGTCACGGTCCCGTCGCAGGTGCAGATCAGCAGCAGCTTGGCACCCCAGTACCAGCGCGAATGGCTGGGGCAGTACCCGTAGCCTGCCCAGCCATACAGGTCAGAGCGTTTCGCGGTGATGACCGACTGCCCGCACGGGACGGGCGTGGCGTCCATCAGCCGCAGCATCTCCGCGGTGGCCGGCGTCGCCTCAGCCAGCCACCGCAGCGCGGCCTCCATCAGCGGCGCCGTGCTCTTGAGCCGCTGGTCGTACTTGCTTTGGGCCAGCAGCCGGGGGAACAGGTGCCCGATGCGGGAGGCTGCGTGGGGCAGCCAGTGCCGCTCGTCGTCATAGCGCAGCAGCACCTGCGCCACGGCCAGGCAGGCCAGCTCGGCATCGGTCACCTCCGGCGGCAAGCCCGGCCCGGACCGGGCCAGTCCCAGCGAGGGGATGATGTGGTCGGTCAGCTCCACGTAGAGTGCGGTCAGAAGAGTGTCCAGATCGGCGATCACGATGGCTTCCCAAGGGTCAGACGTGTGTAGACACGCCGATCTTGGACACTCTTCGCCTGCCGCTCACGGATCACTCGACGGCGTGTCCCCGGCCCAGCTGAGCCTGCGCCGAATTACCGGTCAACGATCTAGGCCGGGGGGTCCAGCAGCAGGGTCATGAACGTGCTGGTGACGCTGGGCGGGTAGTCGCCGAACGGCCCGCTCTCGGTGAACCCGGCCCGGGCGTACAGCGCCCGGGCCGGGGCGAACGCCGCCAGGAGCCGGTCTCCAGGCTGAGCCGGCGCAGCCCCCGGTCCCGGGCCACGCCGATGAGGTAGGCCAGCATCGCCCCGCCGATGCCCTGGCCGCGCGCCTCCGCCGCGGTATGCATTGACTTGAGCTCGCCGTGCTGCCGGTCCAGGTGCCGGAGCGCGCCGACGGCGAGCAGCCGCCCGGACCGCCGGTACCCGTAGAACGTGACCGCGGGGTCGAGCAGCCCGTCGAGGTCCAGGGCGTGCACGTGCTCGGCGGGCGTGGTCGCGTAGGCGAACTCCAGGTGCCGCTGCAGCAGGGCCCGGACGTCCGCGGCGCGCGGGTCGTGGACCATGATCTCGCCGTCGGGCACGGCCACACTGTAACGGGGACGGCCCGGGGCGGGCTATCCCGGCTTGCGGTGATACTGGCGGTATGGCACACCGGCAGGACCGCGCGGGCCTGGCCATCCGGGAGGACGTCGAGTCGGGGACCGCGGAGCTGGTCGGCGACCCGCACCGGCCCGGTTCCTGGACCCTGCTGGTGGACGGCACGCCCCAGTCCCACGTGGACCTGGATGACCCGGCATACCTGGACTTCGAGTACATGCGGCGGCTCGGCCACCTGGCCGACCTGGCCGCCCCGGACGGGGAGCCGCTGCGCGTGCTGCACCTCGGGGCGGGCGGCCTCACCCTGGCCCGCTACATCGCGGCGACCCGGCCCGGGTCAGGCCAGCTGGCGGTGGAGTCGGACGCGGCGCTGGCCGGGTTCGTCCGCCAGCGGCTGCCGCTGCCGCGCACCGGGCGGGCGGCCGGGCGGCTGCGCATCCGGGTGGGTGACGCCCGGGAGGTGCTGGCCAGCGTCCGGGCCGGTTCCTTCGATCTGGTGGTGGCCGACCTGTTCCGCGGCGCGCGGACCCCGGCCCACCTGACCTCGGCCGAGTTCGACGCCCTCGCGGCCCGGGCGCTGGGCCCGGGCGGGGTCTACGCGGTCAACATCGGCGACGGGCCGCCGCTGGCCCACCTGCGTGCCCGGGTCGCCACGGTCCGGTCGGTGCTGCGGCACGCCTGCCTCGTTGCGGACCCGGCCGTGCTGCGCGGCCGCCGGTTCGGCAACCTGGTGCTCGCCGCCGCCCAGCATGAGCTGCCGGTGACGGCGCTGGCCCGGCGGGCGGCCGCCGACCCCTTCCCGGGGCGGGTGCTCGACGGAGCCGGCCTGGACCGGCTGGCCGCCGGGGCGGCGCCCATCACCGACGCGGGCAGCGTGCCGTCACCGGCCCCGCCGCCCGACCTGTTCAGCGCGGTCCAGCCCTCCCGGTAGTCACGGGCCCCGGGGCTCGCCGTCCCGCCCGGCAGCGCCGCGCCGGGCGTTCCGCGGCGTCCCGGATGGACGGTGCGGAATGGGCCCGGCCGGGCTACCTTTCCGTCATGCTCCAGGCATCCGGCCTTCCACGGCCCGCGCCCCCGGCCCGGTGGCGCCCGTCATGCCCCGGGCGCGCCGTGCGGGGCGGCCTGGCGGCCGCCGCGCTGATCCTCGTCGCCGCCTGCTCCCCGGGCGGCGGGGGCACGGCTGGCCGCAGCCCGGCTGGCGCCGGGCCGGCTGGGCGGACTGCCCGCCGGCAGCGGGACGCCCGGCGGCTCGCCGGCCGCGCACCGGGCGCTGCTCACGGCCGCGGCCCAGACCGGACGGCTGAGGTCGGCCACCGAGACCCTCACCATCATGGTGAGCGGCACCCAGAGCGAGACCACGACCGGGCTCATCCTGGCCCAGCTCCACCCGGCCGTGCGGATGAGCGCGGATCTCAGCCTCATCCAGGGCGGGAAGCGCACCCGGATCAGGGAGGTGCTCGCCGGCGGCACCCTGTATTTCCACATCTCCTCGCTGGCCCGGCAGTTCGGCAAGCCCTGGGTGAAGATCAACCCGTCCGCCCGGCAGGGATCCGCCGGGGCCCTGTTCACCCAGATGTTCCGCACCCTGCAGACCAACACCTTCACCGAGCAGGCCCGGCTGCTCAGCGTGGCCAGGAATGCGCGCGTGGCCGGCCTGCAGGCGATCCAGGGAGTGCCCACGACCGAGTACGCAGGCTCGCTGCAGGCCGCCAGCGCGCTCAGGGCGCTGCCCGCCGGCGTGCGGAAGGTCCTGTCCCCGGAGCTAGCGGCCCTGGGCCACAGCACCCTCAGCTTCCGCGCGTGGGTTGACAGGCAGCATCACACGCGGAAAATGGTCGAGACGGAAAAGATCAGCGGCGAGACGGTCACCACCACGCTGGACATCACCGCGCTCAACCAGCCCGTGAAGATCACCCGGCCGCCGGCCGGCGAGACCACCGCCCAGCCGGGCCTCTGATCCAGCCGGGCCCCTGATCCAGGCTACCCGGCTGCCGTGTCCACGAGTTCGTCGAGCATGCGGTCGAGTGCGCCGAGCCCGACCGACAGATGACCTTCCCCTTCTTCGAGATGCACCGAAGCGCCGGGAAGCTGGGAGGCCAGCCATTGCCCGTGAGCGAAAGGCACCATGAGATCGGCGCTGCCCTGCCAGATCATGACCGGGACGGAGATCTCCTCCAGGCTGAAGCCCCACGGGCGGGCGAAGGCCAGGTCGTCATCGAGCCAGCCATCCACGCCGACGCGGACCGCCTCCCGGAAGCTGGCCGCTATGTCCTCGCCGAACTCGCCGGTCAGCACGGCCCGGTCAACGTCGGGAAGCAGCGTGTCGAGCGAGGAGACTACGTCCGCGGCGGTGACGTTCCTGAGCGGCTCGCTTTCCCGGAGGAGGTACGCCCGCAGCTCGTCTTCGCCCTGGAGCGCCGCGGAGAACTCGGTGACGTTCTCCTCCCCCATGCCCGACATCCAGTCCAGGCCCGCTGCCCCGTACGGGGCGACACCGGCGATCACCAGCACCGCGGCCGCCGCGCCGAGCCGGGCGCCGCAGGCCAGGGCATGCGGGCCGCCGCCGGACCAGCCCGCTACCAGGCAGCGTCCGGCTCCGACCGCGGCCAGGACGGCGGCGGTGTCGCCCGCCACATCCACGACGCTGCGGCCCGGCTGGCGGCTGGAGTCCCCGTACCCGGGCCGTGACGTCGTGACCAGGCGGAGCCCGCGCGCGTGCGCGGCCCGTTCGAGCGCCCGCACCGGGATGGCCGCACCCGGGGTCCCGTGGTGAAACACCAGCGGAAGGCCGCCGGCGGGCCCGCTGACCCGCATGTCGAGGCGACGGCCGTCCGGTAGCAGAACATGATCAGGCATCCGCTTCCCCCTGTACCCCGCTCGGTAGAAGCCGGTCTACCCGTTCGATCGTGATCAGATCGCCCTCGACGACATAGAGGATCCGGTAGCTGCCGGCCCGCAGCCTGAGCATCTCCCCCCAGCGGAAGGACCCCGCCGGGCATGGATCGGCGGCCAGGGCATCAAGCGCTGCCACGACGGCCTTCATGCCTCCGGTGTCGTCCAGGAACCGGGAGGCCGTGGTGACCGCTCTCGGCGACCACTCGAGGCTCACCCTTCTCGGCTGAGCAGCAGCCGGCGCGCCTGCTCGTGCGGGATGGCCCCGGGCCGCCCGGCCGCCGACCACTCGCGGTAATCCTCCAGGGCGGCCGCGGTTTCGGCATCCTCGCGCTCCCGGGGGGACGCCAGCCGTTCCAGCGCGCGCATCCGCCGGTACTCGGCCACCGGAACCACGACCGCGGCCTCCCCGCCCAGGTGGATCACCTCGTGCGGGCCGGCGCCGGCGGCCCCGGCAGGCTGTGCGGTCATGCCGCTCACGGTACCGGTCCCAGCCGACAGTTCCATGGCGATACGCCGCCACCGGCGGCCCGCTACTGGAGCAACTTTGGTTGACTAGCGGAAGCCTTGTCAACTAAGGTTGCTCACATGCAGGTGATGGAGATTCCGGCGGAGGGCGATCCCGGCGATGAGCTGGCCGCGGTCGCGGCGTTGCGGCGCCTGGCGGACCAGCTGGAGGACGTGGCCGTCGAGCGGGCGATGCGGGATGGCTGGGGCTGGCCGCAGGTCGCCGAGGCGCTGGGGGTCACCCGGCAGGCAGTTCACAAGAAGCACGCCCGACGGCTCATTGCCGCGGGTGTCACGCTGAGGAGACGGTGATGGTGACGCATTTCGCCGAGCACACACGTGCGGTCGTCAGGCAAGCGGAGAAAGAGGCTGAGGTGGCGGGCTCGCCGGTGATCGAGGCGGAGCACCTGCTGCTGGCCCTGGCGTCCGCGCCGGGCACGGAGGCGTACGACGTGCTGACCGCGGCCGGCCTGGGCCATGACGCGGTCAGCGCCGCCCTGGACGGGGAGATGCGGCAGAGCCTGGCCGTGGCCGGGGTCGCCCTGCCGCCCGGCGGCCTGCCGCGGCCCAGCCGCGATCCGGCCCGCAAGGCGCGGCTGGGCGCCTCCAGCAAGCTGGCGCTCCAGCGCGCCCTGAGGGCTGCTGCCGGGCAGCGCCGGATGCGACCCGGGCACCTGCTGCTTGGCGTGCTCGGCGCGCAGGCGGGGACAGTGCCCCGGGCTCTGGCCCTGGCCGGCGCGGACCAGGCCGACCTGGCCCGGCGGGCCAGGCAGGCACTCGCCGGCCAGCCGGAGTGACGGACCCCGGGCAGTGCGAGCTGTTCGCCGAACTGCGCGGGTGACCAATGGCCCTGGCCCGCGGGGCGGGATGGCGATGACCATCAGGTTCGTGGCCGGGATTCTCGCCTATATTGCCGGGGCGGTTGTCGCTGTGTGGGGGGTGGCGCACGCCGTCCCTACCCGCCAGGTCCTGGCCGGCTTTCAGCCGATCACTACTGACAACCGCCGCATCGTCCTGCAGGAGTGGCTGGCTGAAGCGTTCACCATGTGGGGGCTGGCGGCGATAGTGATCGTCGTGACCGCGGCCGGCGGGGAGGCTGCCGGTGCCCGCGTATGGGTCTACCGGGCCGCCGCCGGGCTGCTGGCTGCCCTGGCCGTGCTGACCGCGCTGACCGGCGCGCGAACCCCGGTGGTCTGGTTCAAGATCTGCCCAGTCCTGCTGGCCGGCTCGGCCGTCCTGCTGCTTGTGGCGAGCCTGCTGTAAGGGCCCGGGCGGCCCGGAACGGCCTGACCTCGCTGAGCGGCGGGCGCCGCGACCCGGCCGGCTGCGTGGTGCGGTCCGGCGCAGCCAGCCGGGCAGTCAGGTGACCGAAGCGGGAGCGGCATGCGGCAGTATCAGCCACATGACCGAACTCACCGATGTTTCAGGCGCATTCGGCTACGGCGATTCGATCCTCGTCGGCGAGCGGGTGCGGCTGCGCGGCGTGCGGGACGACGACCTGCCTGCGCTCGCGAAGTGGGAGATGGATCCCGGGCGCATGGCCACGCTGTCGAGCTGGGTGGCCCCGCCGTCGGAGGCCGCGGCGAAGGAGCGCATCGCGAAGTGGAGCGCGAACGGCAAGGACGACCTCGGCTTCGCCATCGAGACGCTGGACGATCCGCCGGTGCTGGCCGGCAACATTCACTTGTGGGGTGCGCGCCCGAAGGACCGGTGTGCGACGCTCGGGATCGCCCTCGGCCGTGAGTACATCGGTCGTGGCTACGGCACGGACGCGATGCGCGTCATCGTCGGATACGGGTTCCGCGAGATGGGCCTGCACCGGATTCAGCTCGGCGTGGCCCCGTTCAACCCCGCCGGGATCCGCGCCTATGAGAAGGCGGGGTTCACCGAGGAGGGCCGCCTTCGCGAGTCGGTGCTGCACGACGGGCGCTGGTACGACGAGGTGCTGATGTCCATCCTCGACCACGAATGGGCGGCCCGCCGATCGTCTGGCCGATGAGCGGGCCGGCACCGCGGGCGCCCTGTGAGTAACCGGGCCTGGATCACGCTCGGTGTTCAGCGCTCGTAGGCGCTACGGTGCCGGTAGGAGCCTGGCCGAAGATGAGTGGTGCGGGCGGGGCTGGCCCGGGTGCTCGTCAGCGGGGCGCGGCGGCCACGCAGGCGGAGCGTGGGGGGGAGGCGCATGGGGTGGGTCGAATCTGGCGAGGCCTGGGGCGAACGCGCGACCGACTGGGCATACCTGGTCGAGCCGTACGCGCGGCGGGTGAACGAGGCACTGTTCGACCAGCTCGGCGTCGCCGAGGGAACGCGTTTGCTGGACATCGCCTGCGGCTCTGGCTACGCGGCGAACGTCGCCGCCGGGCGGGGGGCCGTGGTGTCTGGGCTGGATGCCTCCGAAGCGCTGATCACGATCGCGCGGGCGCGCACCCCAGAGGGTGATTTCCGGGCCGGGGACATGTTTGCGCTGCCGTTCGAGGATGACAGCTTCGACGTGGCGACGAGCTTCAACGGGATCTGGAAGGGATGCGAGCGAGCGCTCGCCGAGGGGCGCCGGGTGGTACGAGCCGGCGGCCTGATCGGGTTCACCTTCTGGGGCTCTCCCAAGCGCCTGGGCCTGCTTCCCTACTTCGCGGCCTTGATGGAGCTGTCGCCGCCCAGCCACGCCGAAGCCACCATCACCCAGGCTGATACCGGGCGGCCCGGCGTGGCCGAGCAGATGCTCGCTGACGCTGGGCTGCAGTTCATCAGCCGGGGCGCGGCTCAGGTCATCAACGAGCTGCCCGACCTCGGCCTGGCCGTCCGGGCGCTCGCTGCGGCGGGGCCTTCCTGGCCAGCCCTGCACCATGCCGGCCCGGACCGGTTCGCCGAGGTGATGCGCGAGGCGCTACGCCCGCTCCACAGAGAAGGCCTCGGGGTGCGGATCGTCTCAGAGTTCGGCTGGGTCATCGGCAAGGTGCCCGTGCCAGCCCAGCCCCCTGCCGGGTAGCCGGCAGCAACCCCCTGCCGCTTTCAGCACCCCAGATCCCAGTGAAGGCATCCTTGCGCAAGCCAATGATCTCCCCGCCTCAGTGCCCGCGTCATTCGCGTTCCACCACGCGAAGCCCCCTTTGGGGCGTCCACGACTCGATGACCAGCAACGTCGCCTCCGGGTTCAGCCGGGTGATGACGACCTCGGAAATGTCGGCAAGAAACAGATCGCCAGCAGGCCCGTCGCCGATCGATCCGGCGAGAACCGCCCGCCCGGCGATCTTCGCCTCGCCCGGCCACTCGGCCTCCTTGCCCTCCGCTGGGTGAAACGTCGGACCATGCAGGGCAAACCTCGGATCCCGCCGCAGATCCGCACCCTTGCGCGCCCCCGGCATCGACCCGAACCTGAGCTCACCGTCAGCGAACTCGCACTCGACGCCCGAGATCCGCGGCGAGCCGCCGGCCCGCAACGTCGCGATCGTCTTGTGCCTGCCCGCGTCAAAGAGCCGGCGCACCCGCGCCGCGAACTCGGGCTCCGCCTGCTCCACGTCCTTCCACGCTGCCATGGCCACAGTATCGGCCCGATCCCCTTCCGTAAGACAGGCCACCTGTCATCACTTTGGACATAGCCGCCGCGTGACCGCACTCCACCGACGTTCGCTGACCTGGCGGCGGGATTCGGGGGGCACGGGCTCCAGCATCCCGTATTCCGCAATGCCGGGCGTCAAGCCGAAGTCATGAGTGACGGCACGGGATCGCTCACCGGGCCGGCCGGTCCCGCAGTCTAGATCCGTTTGATGGTCACGAACCAGGCCGGTGCGCCGTCGTCGTGGTATCTCGTCTGAACCCGGTCCGGTTCGATGGCGGCGACATTCCATCCATTGCTGGGGCTGAACGCCGCTCTCAGCTCTTCCTGACTGACGGGGTGCGGGCCAGTACCGGGACCATCGTCACTGAAGCACAACACGTACAGGGTTCCATCGCGCTCGGTCACCGACGCCAGGCTCGCCACGTATCCTGGTCGCTCGCCGCCGTTGAAGGTGTGGAACAGTCCGCAGTCCAGCACCGTCTCGAACCTGCGCCCCAAACGCTCCAGCCGGAAAGCGTCAGCCGCAGCGAACTCAACCTCGATCCCGCGGTCGCCGGCCTTCGCCCGGGCGATCGCCAGTGCCGTCTCAGCCACGTCAACGCCCAGAACCGACAATCCCAGCGAGGCGACGTGTAGAGCGTTCTCGCCGGTCCCGCAGCCCGCATCGAGCACCGCTCCGGTGAAACCGCCTTCGGATGCGACACGCACTATTGCTGGCTGCGGCTGGCCAATATCCCAGGGCGCTGGGCCGTCGTGGTACGACGCATCCCAGGGCAGCCCCGTCAGCCGTTCGTGACTGGTCGGGTGCCGACCACGGAACGGATCGTCAGCGGGGGTTCCTGATCGCCCCGGCAACTTCGCCTCCTTGCCTGCAAACTGATCTTGCCACCTCATCGTGGCACGCCAAGCCACAGGTCTGGCTATTCTCCTAGCTGCCGAAGAAATCGCGCAGTACTGCCGCTACGCGATCGGGCTGGCGACTGTTGTCCGGGGCGGTGTGGCCTGCACCGCGTATCACCACTCGTCTTGCCCCAGGGAGAACGCTGCACAGGCCGTCGAGCGAGGCAGTGAGGTTGCGGGCGCTCCTGGAGCCGCCGAGCAAGAGAACCTCACAGGAGAGCACCCCGAATCGCTCCAGCGCTCCCGCCGCACCGTTGACCGTCTGAGCGTCGTAGCACAGGGTCGGGACCAGTTCGCGGGGGGACATGAGCCCGGCGGGTACGGGCCGGTTGGCCGTCCGCTTGATGGCGAAGTCCAGCACGGCAGCCAGGGGGTGCCGCGGGATCCAGCGAATCAAGGAGGTCCGGTCTGCGGTGGCCTTGAGCACCGTGACGAGTGCGGCCCCGGGCTTGTCGGCATTGAGCTGTCGCTCGTAGCGGGGAGCCCAGTCACCGTGAACGACACCGTCGAAGCTAAGCGGAGGCTCGTAGAGCGCGAGCCTGGTGATATCCGGGCGGACTCGAGCCGCCTCAATCGCGATGACCGCTCCTGAGCTGAGCCCGAACAGACGGCTAGCGCCGGAAACGTCGAGAAGGGCGCTCAGGTCTTCGATCTCGGTGCCCAGCCCATGGAACTCACCATACGGTCCGCTCCTGCCACGACCACGCCGGTCGGGCACGTAGACCGTGAACGCCCCGGAAAGGGCACGGGCAAGTCGCGTCAGATTCCCCGACGACTGTCCCGCTCCATGCAGGAGGACGACCGCAGGACCGGTTCCGGCCCGCTGGTACCCGATGGTCGTGCCGTCAGCGGAGCGCACCTCATCAAGGGCGGGCCGCAGATCACTGGAGCCGAACTCCTCGTCCATGCGCCGACGCTACGCCAGGTCCGGCGAGCCAGATGCGGCAGAGGAATGAGCCTTTTCAGCTTTCTATGACTCCCCGCGTACTCTGAGCGGAGATCGACGGATGGAAAAGGTTCGATGGATGACCGTTCCGGACGGTGACGGGTCTGGCGCTGGTGATGATGTCCTGGAACTGGGCGGCCGGCGAAGGCCGTTCCTCAGGTGGTGGCCGCCGTCGGCCGCTCTCGTCCTCGGGGTCGCGGCGCTGCTGGGCGGCCTGGCCGTTGGCTACGCCGCCGGCGCCCGGCACGCCGGAGACCATGCCGCGCCGCCCTCCCCCTCGCCCTCGCCGTCCGGCGCCGCCGCGCCAGCCGCGCCGTTCTCGGCGGGCGGCTTCCCGCTGAGCCAGTCCGGTCCGCAGTGCTCCGTGCAGGTCGGCCGCGAGCTGCAAGTGGGCCTGCAGATCACGAACCTGTCGTCGGCAGCGGTCAGGCTCCGCCGGGTCGAGGTCGTGCTTCCGCTGGGCGGGCTCAGGGTGACCTCGCAAGCCTGGGGACCCTGCGGTGAGCTGCCGGCCACCGGTGAAGCGCCGGGCAGCCTTCTCCCCCCTACCCTCGGACGGGGGGCCAGCTCCTGGTTCACGGTCACCTTCCAGGTGCTGGTCAAGTGCCCGCAGCCGCTGCCGGTCCAGTTCACGCTCGACTATGACCAGCAGGGCCGGCCGGCGGCAATCCGGCTGCCGGGCTTCCCGGACCTGGGCCAGGTTCCCTACTCCGGATGCCCGTAAGCGAGGCGGCACGCCATCGGCGATCAGGCCAAGTGCGGGCAACGCCAGTGCCAGGCCGGGCTTCGGGCCAACGGCCTGCACGCGCTAGCAGGTGATGGGGATCGAGAAGTTGTAGGCGTAGCGCTGCTGGCCGGCACCCCGGGTGCCGTAGATCCTGAGTGTGCCTGGTGCACCTGGGGAGCAGGGGTAGGGAGGGGTTTGTATCTGGGCGTAGCCCTGGGTGGCGCTGCCGGCGGTGAAGTCGATTGGGCGGGGCGGATTGCTGTCGAACTGGACGTAGTTCTTGATGAGGTTGGCGTCCATGTCGGTTTCGTTGATCACGAAGAAGATCGCGCCTGTGCCCTGGTTACCCTCACCCCAGGTCCATACGAGGGTGTTGTAGATATCGGTATGGGCGGTCTGGTTGCCAGCCTGGACGGCTAGCTCACGGTAGATGCCGGGTTCGCTGCTGGAGTTATAGCTGAGCGTTACGTCACCATTCGCGCCTGTCGTGCCACTGGCAACAACCGTTCCGTCGTCGGTCAGGCTCGCTGCGTGATCCGGCGGGAAGCCTGTGCCGTTCACTGTGACGGTGTTATCCCCGAAAGACATGGTCGGGGAATGCCCGTAAGTAAGGGGGTTTTCCGCTGTCACGCTCGGCCCCGGCCAGGCCGGGCCGAAGTTCACGAAAACAGACTTCCCGGTAAGGGTGATGGCGATGTGGCAGACCGGGCCTGGTGCCGACTGGCATTTACTCCCGAGGAATGAATGCCAGGCCTGCCCGGCGGCGGGCTGGGCGGTTACCAGGATGCTCAGGTCGGTGGGGACTTGGATGACACAGGAGGTCATTCTGGCCGTGTGGTTCGCAGCCACCTGGCAGGTCCCCAGCATGTCGTTGTTCAGGTCGGTGACCGTGACGGCATTGCCCGTACCGGGACGCAGGCTCTGGACGACGACCCGCAGGGCCACCGTCGGGGCGGGCCCCGCGAGCGCCGTCCCCGAGCCATAAAGTGGCGTTCCTGTGAGCAGTGCCGCCAGGAGAAGCACCGGGAGCTTCCGATGCGATTTCGGTACTATACCGCGAATGTCCCGGATGGCCGGTGTCCTGTGCACGGCGATTACGATACTGGTATTAGCGGCCGGGCGCCGCGGATTATTGCCGCCCGCCTCCGGGGGCACGTGAAATATCCCCCGGTTATCCAGCACGAGAAAAAAGTTAGCTTCTGGATCATCTAGGTTGTGTCGTGCCGGTCGATAACAAGGCCAGGGGAGCCAATACCTCAATCGTTCAGCGTTCCTGAGGTCCGGTTACTGATTGTGCTGGTGCCTGGTTTCTGGTGTGGTGTCTGTTTGGCGGTGACAGCGGTCGCGCGCTGGCGCCCGGTGTGCCCGGGTGCGCACCGGCTCCGACCGCGCCGGGCTGTGCCTCCTCTCGTGTCGCTAGGGTGATCCGTGCTGGTCAGGCAGGTGCGGGCAGGGCGCAGAGCCGCTGCCAGCAGGCGAGGAACGCCTCTTTCCATGGCCAGTCCGGGCTGATCTTCAGGACGCACTGACGGGCGTGATGGGCGAGCCGGGCGGGGATGTGCCAGATCCGGTAGCGGAGCGTGTCCGGGTCGGCTTCCCGCAAGTCCTCATCGTCGCAGTGGCCGAGGAGGCGAGTCCAGGCGGCGAGGTCGGCGGCGATGTTCGCCGCGATGACCCAGCCGCAATTGACCTGCCAGGTCTTTGACGGGAGGTTCCGCAGACCCATGGCCTTGGCGGTCCGGACGCCGCCGGTCTCGACGACGGCGTGCTCGCGGTGCACCACGTCGATGTACTGGGAGTGGTGGCTGCCCGGGACGCCCTTTATCCCGGTGTCGGGGATGTTCGTGCAGGTTATGGAGTACTTCCAGCCGGTCCTCTTCTCATAGTCCGTCAGGTTCCTCAGGTGGCGGCGGGACGGCTTCACCCGCCGGGCGATCCACCGCAGGCCGCCGGGCCAGTTCCCGCGCAGCTCATCAGCTCCGTGATCTCCGCGACGTCCTTGTCGTCCTCGGCGCTGCCGTCCTGGCCGGTGCCGGGCTTCCACGCGTCCGCGGGGACCTGGCGGATGGCATCCTCCTCGGATGACGGTGATCATCCATCCGCAAGTGAACAGCACGATCCGCCGCGGGGAGGACAGGGACAGCAGGTGCTTTACCAGTTCGTGGCTCGCCCCCGGCCCCGTCCACGCGGACCAGGACCCTGGCCCGGAACCGGGCCGGAACCTGGCGGATGGCCGCAGCCAGGACGTCCCGGTGATTGGTGAACGTGTTCGACCCGGCGTTGCCCGGGCGCAGCAGCATGGCCAGGCACTCGCGCGTGTTCGCGAGCCAGGCGCCCAGCGGGTGGAACAGGCCGTAGCCCTTCTTCCAGGTCGGAGCCGCGCCCTCCTTGTCCGAGCTGGCAGTGACCAAGGTGGCGTCCATGTCGATCACCAGCCAGCCCGTCAGGGTCTTCCCGGCGATGGCCAGCCACGGGAACCCGGCCGGAGTCCCCTCGATCAGCTGCCACACGTGCGCCCGGGCCTTCGCCCGGGCGCGGGCGATCCGCTCCAGCGAGGCCGCCATCCCGGCCAGGTCCAGGGCCCGCCGCACCGTCGGCCCGCTCGGCGCGTCCCCCAGCACCGGGGCCAGGTGCGCCAGCACCGCGATGTCGCTCATGCTGGTGGCCCCGAGCGCGATAGCCGCCGCCATCGAGACCAGCACGACGCCCCGGTCGAGAACGGGCGACTGCCCCGCCTTCCGCAACGCGCCGCTCAGCCAGGTAGTCAGTCCGGCCTGGTCAGCGGCCTTCCGCAGCAGGACCGCCCCAGCGTGGCCGACCAGGCCCGCCCCGTCTGCGGTGACCTTGAGGGCATGGTCCCAGCCGTTATGCTGCATGGCGAAGAGCGCTCCAGTTCCTGGAATTACATGGTGTGGTAACCCGTAATCTCCCAGAACCAGGGCGCTCTTCGCCCTTAAACCCGAGTTGGGCCAAGTTAGTGCGCACCTGAACGGCTGTGCATGCGGTCGAGGGCATCGCGCAGGTCGCCGGGTAGGGGCGGTCACGGCAGTGGCTTGTCCGGGATTACGGCGCCACCAGCGACCAGAACACGTCTACATCGAAGTCGCCGGTCGACGGGTCGGGATCGCCGTAGATCTCCCAGCGAGGGCCGGCCAGCCGGTACCCGTTCGCTTTGCTCCACTCGCACACCGCCCGATGAGTGTCGCCGATCTTGGCGATCGGGCCGGTGTGGGTCGCGGTGGCGACGAGCCCGCCCGGAAGCGTTGACGCGACAACATGACCGACCGGCTCGAATGAGCCGCTTACCTGAACGCCGACTTCAACGTTGGGGACATCGTCCTTGTAGAGCATGATGTTGTGGCCCTGCTTGTAGAGCCCCTCCGGAGCCTCGCCCCGAAGAAAGCTCCATACCTTGTCCAGCATCGGCCCCCACATCTTCGGGAACTCCGCCCACGTCGTCGCCGCCGCTACCACCGCTGTCGGCGTCGGCTCGACGGTCTTCACGGTCACCTCAACAGTCATGGCGCGGAGCATACGCCGCGGTCGTGACCAGCACGTGGCCATCCGTCGGAGCTCTTTTGCGTCATCATCATGGGATGTGAAGACGCCTTGCCTGCCGACTGGATTAGTGCGCAACTTCGGCGAGCGCGAACAGCCAACCCGCAGGTCAGCGCGTTGAAGAACAGGTCAAGGCCAAATCGTGGCCTAAGTCAGGTTAAACCAGCAACGGACAGCCGCTCCGCACCCCAACCGCGATTCCCCTGCCTCCGCCGATCACCCCGCACCCAAAAGGTGCACGCGAACCCAGGCGCGACGCGACGCGAAACTCCAGCTCACAGACACATGAAAGCCGCCGAGCCACTCAGCTGACCATTAGCGCTGAATAGCGGAGGCCAATCGCCGCCCGCCCTGGTGATCGCTGCAGGACTGTGAGGAGACCATGCGGTTAAGCGCATAAGCATGCGCCTGTGCGACGTCCCCTATCCGGCAAGGCCGGGCGTTCCCCCGGGCATCGGGAACCGGTGAGACGCCTGGCGGTCAGGTGCCGGGTGGCGGCGTGACGAGGACGATCTTGGTGCCCCGGCCGGGCCCGCGACCGTCGGCCGGGCCGCTGGGGCCCGGCCGGCGTCGTCCCGTGTTCAGGTGGGCGGCACGCAGGTTGTGCGCACTGTCCTTCTTTGCCTGGGTTCAGCGAAGCGACCGGAACGCTGCCCGCATCTCGGCGGAGAAGAGGTCCGGCTGTTCCCAGGCGGCGAAGTGGCCGCCTCGGTCGAGCTTGTTGTAGTAGATGAGGTTGTGGGGATACGCGTGCTCCGCCCAGCTCCGGGGGGCTTGATAGAGCTCGTCGGGGAAGACGCTGATGGCAAACGGGATCGTGATGTTCTTGGCGTCGAAGAAGTCCGCCTTGTTCTCCCAGTACAGGCGGCCCGAGGAAACCCCGGTGTTCGTCAGCCAGTACAGCGTGATGTTGTCGAGGAGGTCGTCTCGGGTCAGGTCGCCCGCCGGGTGTCCCTGCAGGGCCGGTTCGACGAGCCCGGGCTGGCCGGTACCGTCGCCGTGGTCCAGCATGAACGCGGCGAGATCGGCGGGGGAGTCCGCCAGTCCGTACAGCGTTTGCGGCCGCGTGGTCATGATCTGTGCGTAGGCCACGTGCTTGGCGTAGAAGGTGCTCAGTTGCTCGTACGCGCTTTTCTCCTCGGCGGACAGATCCGGTGGCGCCGGGTCGCCGCGCTGGACCGCCTTGTTGATGTCGGCTGGGGCGGTCCCCGGCATGTTGGAGTGAATGCCGAGCAACTCCGGAGCTGCCTGGATACCCATCGTCTGCGTGACGGCCGCACCCCAGTCGCCGCCCTGCGCCACGAACCGGGTGTATCCGAGGCGCTTCATCAGCACGACCCAGGCACGGGCGGTGCGGACGGGATCCCAGCCGGTGCTGGCTGGCTTGGCGGAGAACCCGTAACCCGGCAGGGAGGGAATCACCAGATGGAACGCGTCCGCCGCGCTCGCGCCGTGCGCCGTGGGATTGGTGAGCGGTTCGATGATCTTCAGTTGCTCGATGATCGAGCCAGGCCACCCGTGGGTGACGATCAGCGGCAGCGCGTCCTGGTGCTGGGAGCGGACGTGGATGAAATGAATGTCCAGCCCGTCGATCTCGGTCATGAAGTTCGGCAGGGCGTTCAGCCTCGCCTCGCACTTGCGCCAGTCGTAGTCCGTCCCCCAGTAGCCCGCGAGCTCCTGCATCAGCGCGAGCCGCACGCCCTGCGAATCGTCGGTAACCGTCTCGCGCTCGGGCCACCGCGTCGCCGCGATCCGCCGGCGCAGCTCGGCGACCTCCTCCTCCGGAACGTCGACGCGGAAGGGACGGATTTCAGTTTCGCTGGACATGGGATCTGCTCCCTCTCCCCGGATGGGCTGACATGGCGGAAGAACGGCCTTCCTCCTGCGCCAGCGGCACAGCTGGTATCGCCTCACGATCGCGCAGCGAACGGGCGCGTCGCGCCCGTGACATCCCTGGCCGTTACCCTGGCCGTTGCCGGGTTTCGATAGGGCGCAGCTGGAGCCCGCGCCGCGTCAGGTTCGTGGGGCGGCTGCGCTGGCAACCCTGAGCATGGTCGGGGTTGTCCCTGATGCCTTCGGGGATGCAGGTCAGGGTGCGAACCGGGGCTGATCCCGATCGACGGGGATCCTGGCCGGGGGCAGTCTTGAAACATGAACACAAGCACTGCAGGCACCGGGTCCGGCACCATTACTGACCAGCCCGCCGCCCGCCAGTTGCGCCGGTCCGCCGAGGACAGGATGCTCGCCAGCGTGGCCGGCGGCATAGCCCGTTACCTGGGCGCCGACGTCACGCTGGTCCGCGTCATCATCGCCGCGCTAGCCCTGCTCACCGGTGCCGGCCTGGCCCTCTACCTCGCTGCCTGGCTGCTCATCCCCGAGGACGGCGAAGACCAGCCGCTCGCCGCGGCCTGGATCGCCGGCCGCCACAACCGATCCCTCTAGCCCTGCCTGCACCCTAGTTCCACCTGAATGGAGACCGATCACTATGCCCGGGATCATCGCCCTTGCCCTCATCGCCATCGTGGCGCTGACCGTCCTCAGCCTGGCCGTGCACATCCTGTTCTCCCCTTTGCTGCTGCTGGCGGTCATCGGCATCCTGGCCTGGATCAAGTTCCGCCCGCGCCGCTCCCACCAGTAGCCGCGTTGCCCGGCCGCCCGCTGCCCGGCTGACCCTGAACAGGGCCGCCGGGCAGCGTCATGCCCGCCTCACACGGCCCGTCATTCGCAGGAAGTACCGCCTAGCCTGCTCGGCCGCGCATTGCGGCTGACCCTGGTGATCGGCGGCGCGGTAGCCGCAGCGACCGGAGCTGTGCGGCTGATGCCTGCGGTCACCGATCCGGACCGGCGGCACTACCCAGCCTCAGCAGCCCACCTGACTGCGAAGGGAGAGGCTGGACAGCGACCAGCCGCGCCGGCACGATCGTGGTCGTTACGCCCTCAGTGCACCTGCACGGCCTGCGCCGTCTGGCCGCCGACCTGCGATCCGGGGCCTGGGATGCCCGGCACGGTCACCTGCGCGAACTCGCGGAACTCGACTGCGGCCACCGCCTCGTGGTCGCCGGGCAGTAGTTCCGGGCGCCAGTCGGGCCCGCGGAATCAGGCGGGAGCGTGCGCCCAGGCGAGTCGCGGGCGCCCATGGCGTACTGCGGGGCGGATTCAGTAGGGCGCGACGGCCGGCTCGTCCGTGGTGCTGGCGCCGATGCGGGCCGCCGCGGTGTTGGCCTTCCGGCCGCAGGCAGGTGCCTGCCAGCGGATGCGCAGCGGATGATTGAACCGCATGCCGATCAGGAAGACGACGAAGTCACCATCGATGTCTGCCGTGAAACGGCCCTGATGGATCTCCATGGCTACCCCTCCTGCGCGGTTCATGTCCCGGCCAGCATGAACCTGCGGCACCGGCTCGCACCAGCAGTGCAAGACGCCCCTCAACGCCAACGGGCGGGCCGGTCATGCCGCGCGCCGCGGCGCCGGATCCCAGGCAGCGCTACCGTGATGCTAGCCTGCGGGCCCGGTCATCCGGCATGGCCGGGGGGGCGCCCGCGGCGTGAGGAGGCCCGGATGGCGCTGAGTGATTTCCCGCGTTATCCGCTGATGTTCGGCCCGAGCCCGGTGCATCCGCTGGGCCGGCTGTCGGAGCATCTGGGCGGAGCCAGGATCTGGGCGAAGCGGGAGGACTGCAACTCCGGGCTCGCCTTTGGCGGCAACAAGGTCCGCAAGCTGGAGTACCTGGTGCCAGACGCGCTGGCGCAGGGAGCGGACACGCTGGTGTCGATCGGCGGGGTGCAGTCCAACCACACCCGGCAGGTGGCGGCGGTCGCGGCCCGGGTCGGCCTCAAGGCCGTGCTGGTACAGGAAAGCTGGGTCGACTGGCCGGACCCGCTCAACGACCGGGTCGGCAACATCCTGCTGTCGCGGATCATGGGCGCCGACGTCCGGCTGGTCGACGCGGAGTTCGGGATCGGCGTCAAATCCAGCTGGGAGCGGGCCCTGGATGAGGTCCGGGCGGCCGGCGGGATTCCGTACCCCATCCCGGCCGGGGCCTCGGACCACCGGCTGGGCGGCCTGGGCTTCGCGAACTGGGCGTACGAAGTCCAGCAGCAGGAAGGCGACCTGGGGATCTTCTTCGACACCATCATCGTGTGCAGCGTCACCGGGTCGACGCAGGCTGGGATGATCGCGGGGTTCGCCGGGCAGGACCGCCCGCGACGGGTGATCGGCATCGACGCGTCCGCGAAGCTGGGCGAAACCCGTGCCCAGGTAGCGAAGATCGCGCGCGCCACCGCCGGGCTGATCGGCCTCGGCCGCGACCTGCGCGAGGACGAGATCACCGTGCTGCCCGGCTGGGCCGGGGACTACTACGGCATCCCGGTGCGGTCCACGCTCGATGCGATCCGGCTCAGCGGCCGCCTCGAGGGCATGATCATCGATCCCGTCTACGAGGGCAAGTCCATGGCCGGGCTGATCGACCTCGTCCGCGGCGGCCAGGTCAGCCCTGACTCCAACGTCCTGTATGCCCACCTCGGCGGCCAGCCTGCCCTCAACGCCTACAGCGCCCTCTTCCGTTGAGGTCTGGACGCATCACCGGCATCACCGCGCTGCGGCCGCCGGCGGGAACGGCCTACACGGCGATGAGCAGCATGCGGCTGGCCATCGCCGTGGTGGCGGCCAGGCTGTCGCACAGCAGCCCGCGGACGACCGGATCGCTGCGGACTTCCCACAGCAGGAGACTGTTGTTCCAGGCCAGGTCCCGGGCCGAGTTGATCGACCACGAGGAGATGAGGTTGCAGACGGCCTGCAGGTGACGGTCGGCGGCGAGCTCGGGCGCCGATTCCAGGGATTGCCGGACGGACTGCTCCGCGGCATCCAGCAGCCGGTCCACCTTCTGGTAGTCGGCCAGATGCGTGCCCGCGGACGGCGAGGTGGCCAGCGCGGTGCAGGTGCCCGTGACCGCGAGAGGCAGATCATGATTGATGTGCGCGTTCATGCCAGCGAGGGCGAACTGAACCGGCTCGATGCCAGGCTGCGCGCGCTGCTCGATGAGCGGCCGCCAGGCCAGCGGCACCGCCGGCGGGGTATCCGCCGCATCCACCGCCTCGAAGTACAAGTTGGCGAAGGTGATGTCGAGCTTGGTCATGAAGGCGGGATCAGCGAAGAACCCGGCACTCAGGCCGCTGTTCACCTGCTTGGTGACCTCGAGGTACATCTGGTTGAAGCAGCCCAGCCCATCCCCGGCCGGAACAGAGGCAGCAATGGCCTCCATGCGGGCGATGGCGCCAGCGACCGACGTCACTGGCGCATGCGCGGCCCCCCCGGCTGACATGGCGTCACTATACGGTCATCGCCACCTGCCAGGAAGGACTGGCGGCCGGTGAACGCCGGCCCCGCTTCGCGCGATCGGGTGCTCGCGGGGCGCTGCCGCTAGGGATGGGCTAGCTGCCCAATTTCGCACACGGTGTGCCCCGTCTTCGGGCAGGTCCACACGGCCAGGCCGTCCCGCTCGACCGCGGACAGTGGATGGGAGTGCGGGTGGTGCGGGCATTGCGGCCAGTTGGTTGGCTGGCCGATGCTGCACAGCTCTTCAACCGCCCATTCCTGGACCTGGTCGGCTACCGAGGCGATCCGTACCGGGAGCGGCTCGCCGGTTATCGCGAAAACGCCCTGACCCCAGCCGCCCGGGCTGTACAGCATGGCCGTCAGCTCGCCACCGACGGTGGACCACTGCTCGTCCCGGACATCAGGGGTGACCGAGCCGGAGTTCTCCAGGTCGCGGAGCACGGGGGTGAGCGCTTCGGCCAGGGCGTTGTCCACGAGGACCTCCTCTAGCGAGGCGCAATGCTAAAGCCAGCCCGAGCACGGCGGCAAGAGAAATGCCCTGGCGCCGTCAGCACCAGTCACTGAATGAGAGCTCAGCGCTGGCGTGCGCGCCCGGCTAGTTCCCGTGCGGGTCGGACGCGTTGAGCGTCGCGACGACCTGGTCGTAGTCGCCGCGGGCCTCGCCGTAGCGGAGGAACTTCACCCGCTCGACCTGGATTTCCTTGGCGTCAGGCTGCGCCTCGAGCAGCGCGATGGCCTCGGCCATGAACTCGTCGAGCGGCATCGCGACCTCGCTGCTCCTCCTGTCCGGGCAGCAGCGAGGTGCGGACGGACGGCGGCACGAGCTCGATGACCTGTACGGTGGTGTCGGCGAACTGCAGCCGGATCGACTCGCTGAGCATGTGGATCGCGGCCTTGGACGCGTTGTAGCTCGGCGTCACCGCCAGCGGCGTGAACGCCAGGCCCGAGGAGACGGTCACGATGGTGGCGTCCGGCTGCGCCTGCAGGTGCTCGATGAACGCGGCGATGAGCCGGATCGGGCCGAGCACGTTGGTCGTGATGACCGACTCGGCCGAGGCGAGGAACGACTCGGGCTTGCGCCAGTCCTCGATCCGCATGATGCCGGCCATCGCCACCAGGACGTTGAGGTCCGGGTGCCTGGCCAGCACTTCCTTCGCGGCGGAGTCGATGCTGGCCGGGATCGCGGTGTCGATCTGCACGGTGTCGATGCCGGGGTGCGCGGCCGCGATCTGCTCGAGCAGGTCGGCGCGCCGGCCGCCGACGATGACCGTGTTGCCCCCTGGCCTGCAGCTCCAGCGCCAGGGCGAGGCCGATGCCGCTGGTGGAGCCGGGGATGAAGACGGTGTTCCCTGAGATGTTCATGCCTCCAGCCTTGCCGAGTCGGGCGCGGCGGGTGCAGAGAGCGGTTATCGGGGGATCGGCGATCCCTGGCTGGCGGCACGCCCGCGGCGCCGGCCGGATAATGGGTGCATGGACCGCGCAGCGCTGGCCGACTTCCTGCGCCGCCGCCGTGAGGCGCTGCAGCCGCAGGACGTCGGGCTGCCCGCGGGCGCGCGGCGCCGGACCCGCGGCCTGCGGCGTGAGGAGGTCGCGGCGCTCGCCGCGATGTCGGCCGACTACTACACGCGGCTCGAGCAGCAGCGCGGCCCGCAGCCGAGCGAGCAGATGCTCGCGTCGCTCGCCCGGGCGCTGCGGCTGACGGGCGACGAGCGCGACTACCTGTTCCAGGTCGCGGGGCACAACCCGCCGATGCCGGCAGCGGCCGCCGACGCACGTCGCCCCGGCGCTGCTGCGGGTGCTCGACCGCCTGAGCGACACCCCGGCGCTCATCTTGTCCAACCTCGGCGAGACGCTGGTGCAGAACCGGATGGCGGCCGCGCTGTTCGGCGACAAGTCCGGCTACACGGGCCTGGCCCGCAGCGAGATCTACCGCTGGTTCACCGATCCGGCCGAGCGGCTGCGCTACCCCGAGGCACGACCGCGACCGGCAGAGCCGCGCCCAGGTCGCGAACCTGCGCGCCGCCTACGGGTCGATGGGCCCGCGGTCGCGGGCCGGCGAGCTCGTGCGGGCGCTGCAGAAGGCCAGCCCGGAGTTCGCCGCGCTGTGGGAACGGCACGAGGTCGGCAGGCGCTTCGAGGACCACAAGACGCTCATCCACCCCGAGCTCGGCCCGATCGAGCTGGACTGCCAGGTGCTGTTCACCGAGGACCAGTCCCAGGCGCTGCTGGTGCTCACCGCTCCCCCGCGCACCGAGGGCTACGAGAAGCTGCAACTGCTCGCCGTCCTCGGGCAGGAGCGCTTCGCCGGGACAGGGCGCAGCTAGCCAGCGGTCCCCGCGCCGGGCCGGATATAGCTGAGGCCGAAGTCGTGTTTCCAGTCCCGCCCGTCCTCGGACATTTCCCAGGCGCCCGTGATCGTGGCGCCGTCGCCGGAGATCACCCCGGTGTAGCGCTGCCAGAACCCGGCGGCCTCGCGCCACAGCTTCCAGGTCCTGCCGTCCAGGCTCATCCCGTACACCCGGGCGACTCCGCGTGAGTCGTAGTAGTGCTGCGAGAAGGTTCCCGGCTCCCCGCCCGCGCCGATGATCGCGATGCCGCTCGGGGCGGCGGGGTCGTCGGCGGCGAACCGCTGGATGAGGAAGAACCTGCCGTCCAGCCATTCGAAGGTAGTCCGGCCGCCGCGGCGGGTCATGGCGGGGCTCCCGGGGCCGAAGTAGCCGGCCTCGAAGGAAGCCTCCATCTCCCACTGGCCGGTCAGGAGATCCAGGCGGCCGAGCGAAGCGGGGCGCCCGCCGGGGATGTCGCCGGGGCTGCCGGGGTGGCTGTCCGGGTTCTGATCTGGCGGGTCACCGGCGCTTGTCATGGTCCCGGCCCTTCTGGTCATGGGCTCCCGCTCGCAGGCTGGCGAGCAGTTCTTCCAGGCGGTCGGCGGAGTCACGGACGCCATGCTCCATGCCGGAGGCGACCATGGCGTCGCGGTCCTGGACGGACTGGAAGCTGGAGACGGTGCGCATCACCGTCGTGCCGCCGCGCTGCTCGAAGGTGGTGGTGTCGAGCTTGACGTGCCCGGGAGCGCCTTCGAACTCGAAGGTCGCCACGATGGCGTCGGGAGACGGGGTTCCGTGGAAGACGCCGTGGAAGCCGTACTCGTGGCCCTGCGCGTCCTGGTGGATGTACCGCCACGTGCCGCCGTTGCGCACGTCATAGCAGTCGATGGTCATCGTCAGGTCGCGCGGGCCCAGCCACTGCACCAGCAGGCGCGGGTCGGTGTGTGCCCGGAACACCAGGTCGCGCGGGGCGTCGAAGTCCCTGGTGATGATGACCTGCGGCACGCCGGGCTCGGCGGTGATCACTGTCTTACTCATCGTCGTTTCCTTCCGCCGGGGCCGCCTCGTCGCGGCCGGGGCCGTCGTCATGGCCGGCTTGCAGGGCCGCGAGCAGGTCATCGAGCCGCTCGTGACTCTCGTCCCAGAACTGCTGGTAGCGGGCGAGCCAGGTGGTGACATCGCGGAGCGGGCCGGCCTGCAGGCGGCTGAGCCGGGCCGTCGCCCGCCGGGTGCGGGAGATCAGGCCGGCCTTCTCCAGCACCTTGAGGTGCCGGGAGATGGCCGGCTGGGACATGTCGAACGGCTCGGCGAGCTCGGCGACGGTCGCCTCGCCGTCGGCCAGCCGGGTCAGGATCGCCCGCCGGGTCGGATCGGCGAGCGCCCCGAAGACAAGGCCGAGCCGGTCAGTCGTCATCCATAACCAATCTCTTTTAAAACTACTTGATTATAGAGTGGCTGCGCGGCTCGCGCCTGTCAAGTCCCCGCCGGACTCCGGCCCGCTCAGGACCCCGGCCCCCCGCCGGACTCCGGCCCGCTCAGGACCCGGCCCCGCCGGGCCGCTGCTGAAATGCAGCCGGCCTACTTCCCCTCCGGCTGGCCTCCGCGGCGGCGGGACTCGATCTCCCGCCCGACCATGGTGACCAGGTCCGGGTAGGCGGACAGGCCCCACAGGACCTCGGGCGGGATGCCCAGCTGACGGCCGGCCTGCGCCACCACCGGCTGGCTCATCCCGAGCGCGGCGGCCAGGCCCTCGTCCCGCTGGAAGGTCGGCGGCAGGTCATCGAGGGACAGCACGGACGGACGGTGGAACCGGCCGTCCGGCCCGGGCAGCCAGGCTTCCCGCGCGGCCGCCTCCCCGAACGCGGACCGGGCCGGCTGCTGGGTGGAATCGGCGAAACCGTCGCGCACCGACGACTCGATGATGCCCGCGACCAGGTGCCGGCGCGGAGCCAGCAGCACATTCCAGACGAACTCCGACCGGGCCGGCCCGGGATGGGCCAGCGCGAACTCCAGCCCGTCGACCTGCGCCTCCGGATCGAACCCGGCCAGGCCGCGCTCGTGCCGGGCGAAGCCGTCGACCAGCAGGACGTGCCCGAGCGCGCCGGGCGGGCGGGCCGTGACCACGACCGTGTCCCGGACGCCCATGCCGCGCAACTGGGACAGCCACGGCCCGTACTCATCGGCGGCGAACCAGGCCCCGGGATTCCCGTCGAAGTACAGCTCCAGGTCCCTGGACCGCTGGTACAGCCGCGGCGGCGGGAACAGGCGCCGCTCCCCCGTGGCCGCGTTCTCGCCGGCCAGGAACGCGGTCTCCCGCAGCCGCCGCAGCAGCTCATCGCGCCGCCCGGCCGGGGCCTCGCCGACCGCGCGCATGATGACGTCGAGGTCCGCGTCGTGCTGGACCGGGTCGAGGGCGGCGACGTCCAGCCCCTCGTACCGGGGCAGGATGCCGTCCAGGACCTGCGCGACCAGGTCGGGCTCGGTGAGGCCGAGGGCCTCCAGGAACCGCCGGGCCGCGGGCACATCCGCGACGGCCCGCCGGGCCACGGGCAGCCCGGCCACGCTCCCGCCCCCGGTCCCGCCGCCGCCGTCACGGCCCCGGCCCGCCGCGCTCGCACCTGCCCCGCTCCCCGGCACGGCGCTCCCGGGCACGAGCGCCCCCGGCAGGTACGCCCCCGGCCACTGCGCGGAGTCACCCGGGACCACATGGCGGCCGTCCTCCAGCCGGAGGATCGGCTGCTGCCGCGCCGGGCCCGGCTGCTCCCCCGCCGGGCCGGCCTCCCGCCACAGGCTGGGGCGGGCGTCCAGGTAGGCGTACAACGCGGCGATCCACTCGTCCGGCTGGGCGGCCAGGAACTCCACACTGAGCCGCGCGGCCAGGTCCGCCCCGGTCACTTCCCCGATGCCCAGCTCGTCACGGAGGTACCGGTACAGCTGAGGTGTCTCGTTGGGCGTGATGGTCTCGGCGGTGAAATGGAGCGGTCCCGGGCGGGAGTACAGCGACCCGAGCTGAGCGGGGCGCAGCAGGCCGCGCAGGCCCGGGTCCCCGGCCAGCTTCAGGCTCGCCGCGGCGGCGTGGCCCCCGTCCGCGGCCGGGATCAGCTCCTCGGCGGCCAGCGCGGCGCGCACCGTGTCGAACAGCGGCCGCAGCAGCGAGCCGGGCGGGAAGCGCGCGGCCTCCAGCGGCATGGCCTGCAGCACCTCAGCGGTGAGCAGCCCGTCCGCGCGCAGTTCGCGCAGTACCCCGCCGAGCAGCGCGGCGGTCTCGCGGGCCAGCAGCATGTTGGCCGGGTCATGCTCGGGGACGTTGTCGCGGGCGGGCGTGGTCCGGTACGGGCCCTGCACGGCGAAGCCGAGGAAGGTCTCCTTCTCCGTCGGGAAGAACACCACGAGCGGGATGCCCTCGCAGCTGGCCAGGCGCTCGCCGCCCGCGGCGTCACTGGCCCGGAAGGCGACCTCCACGCGCTGTCCCGGATGCCCGGCGGCGTCCAGGTCCCGGTGCCAGGCCAGCCACGTTTCCTGGTCGCCCGCGGGCTGGCGGGACACGGTGACCTGACGGCGCGGGCCGGCCCCGGCGGCCACGGAGCGCTCGGCGAGCGCCCCCGCGACACCTGCGCCGCCCACCCTGATGCGCTGGATGCTGCGCAGGAAGAGCAGGGTGCGCGGCTCGAACTGGCTCAGGGCCGTGGCTATCTCCGCCGCCGCGGTCTCCGGCGGCACCTCGCCGTGGTCGAACGGGAAGACGAAGACGGTTCCGGCGGCGGGCTCACCCGGGCCGAGGGGCGCCGGGCGGACGTAGTGGTCGATCCGGAAGCGCTCCCCGCCGCTGCAGATCCGCGGGCTCCGGGTGTACGCGTACACGGACTTGAACCCGATGCCGAACTGGCCGATCGCGGTGAGGTCGGCCGCCTTGGTGCTCGCGCCGACCCCGCAGACGCCCCGGACGTCGGCCTCGGTGAACGGCCGGCCGTCGTGCCGCACCTCCAGCCGGTCCGCGAACAACTCGAACGCCATCTCGGTCGCCCCGGCGTCCTCCGCGTTCTGGATCAGCTCGAAGATGAAGTGGGTGCGCTCGCTGTACAGCCGGCCGAGCAGGTCCAGCACGGCCGTGTCCCAGCCGTAGCGGGCAATGTTCTCGTCGCGGATCTTCTGGTAATCAGCTGGCACCGGTAACCTCCCGGTCCCACCGTAGGCCCCGGATCATGGATTACCGGCCGGCCTGCGCGCTGTTACTGGAAGGCAGCGGCAGCAGGGAGCAGCGGGAACCAAGGAGGGCATGTCATGCAGGTGGAGATGTGGGGCGACCTGGTCTGCCCGTGGTGTTACCTGGGCCGTGCCCGGTTCCGCCGGGCCCTGGCCAGTTTCCCGCACCGCGACCAGGTCGAGGTGGTGTACCGGTCGTTCGAGCTCGACCCGGACTTCCCGCCCGGCCAGCAGGTCAAGACCCTTGACATGCTCAGCAGCAAGTACGGGATGAGCCCCGCGCAGGCCCAGGCGGCCGAGCAGCGGGTGGCCGGCCTGGCCGCCGCGGAGGGGCTCCCGTTCAGCGCGGACCGCGGGCACGGCAACACGCTCGACGCGCACCGGCTGTCCCACCTGGCCGCTGACCGCGACGCCCAGGATGCGGTGCTCGACGCCCTGTACCGGGCGCATTTCAGCGGGGAGCAGTCCATCTTCGAGGCCGGCCCGCTGGCCGCCGTGACGGCCGCCGCCGGGCTCGACCCCGGCGAGGTGGACACGGTGCTGTCCGGTGACGCCTACACCGACGCGGTCCGGGCCGACGAGCAGCGCGCCCGCCAGCTTGGCATCACCGGGGTCCCGTACGCGGTAGCGGCGGGCCTGCTCGCCGTGCCCGGCTGCCAGCCGGCCGAGCTGTACGCCGACCTGCTCAGCGCCGCCTGGGAGGAGGCGTCCCCCGCCGCCTGAGCGGCGCGGCCTTGCGGGACGGGCGCGGCCACCAGGGGCAGGACGGTCAGGACCGGGGCCGGGCGGGGGCCCGGGCCACGCCGTTCTGGCCGGCCGGATGGCGGCGGCCCGGATCGGGGCGGCCAGCCGGCTGAGGAGGTCCCCACGCGACGGCGACCACGGCGAGCAGCGCGGCCATCGGGGCGACCAGCGCGATGAAGCCCGACGCGCTGAGGCTGCCCAGCGCGACCAGGGCGCCGGCGAACCCCACGGCCAGCACGCCCACGACGATCAGCCCCCAGCCGTGCAGGAACAGCCGCAGGGTGAACGGCGGCGGCACGTCGGTCACGTCCTCGACCGCGGTCACCGACTTGGTGCCGCGGCGCTCCATCAGGCCGTCCCTGACCCGCGCGGTGAGGGCCAGGGTGCCCGGCTGGTCCGCGATGAGCAGCAGCTCATCGGGGTGCGCGGGGTCGGGGTACTGCGCCACCGCGCCGCCTCCGGCCGCCCATGACACCACCTTCCGGCTGCCGGACGGCCGGACCCGGTACCGGGCCTGCTCCCCGGCCAGCACCGTGTCCGGCCCTTCGATGATCACCGGCGGGGCCGGGCCGGCCCGGGGCCTCCTCGTCCTCCGGCCCGGCCGCTTCCAGCGTGCCGTGGCCGTTCTGCGCGGCCTGGGCGGTCACGTGGTCCTCACCGGTCACGATGAACTGGCGGCGGGCCAGCTGCTCGGCCAGCCGGATCTGCGCCGCGTGCACGCTCCAGGCCATCGCGACCACGCCAGCCGCCAGACCGGCGGAACCGACCCCGAGGAGGGCGGCCACCGCCGGGTGACCGGCCCCGGCTACGACCGTTGCGAGCATGTCATTCCCCTGGTCCGGGCCCCGGGGAGCGTTCTTCGGACACCGCCGCCCAGGGCCACCTGCGCTGCCTCACGACGCTATTAGAACACATAATCGAATAACCCGGAAGCCGGGGCGGGCAACCGGGGCGGGACCAGCCGGCCGGCCGGCCGGCGGCCCGGAACGGCCGGACCAGGACGGCCGGACCAGGACGGCCGGACCAGGACGCCCTGCGGGGGCGAACCCGCCGCCCGCCCCCGGGCCAGGCCATCCCGCCCCGCCATCTACCTAAACACCAGCCATTAACCGCCCTTACCCGCCTATTAACACGGCCCCCGTAACGAGCGCCGGGCAGAAAAATGACACCGCTCTTACCAGCGGCGAATTGGTCGGCTACGTTGACCCCTCAGCAGGTCTTTTCCTGCTGTTCATAAACTTCACAGGGGGCGCATATGAAGATGGCGCGAGCTATTTCAGTCCTATCGGGCGGAACCGTCGCGCTCGCGATGATGACGGCCGCGCCGGCCATGGCCAGCCAGGCGCAGGCCGGCCATGCGCGGGGCCTGGGCGCCGGCACCATCACGTCCATCCTCCGGACCGGGAACATCGTGACCGGCGTCCGCGGCGCGGGCCACGGCACCGTGGTGCTGACCGGGTCGGTGGTCACCGGCGGCACAGCCGAGGCCTCCCTCTGGCATGGGCTGCTGGCCCGGGCACCCGGGGCGGCGGTGTCCGTGCTGCACCCGGCCTTCCGCGGGGTGACCTCCGCCACCTTCTACGGCCCGGACACGCACCTGTTCAATCCCCGGGCCATCCGGGCCGGGCAGGTCCGGGCGGTCGGGAGTTACGTGTCGTCGGCGGGGCCGCGCGGCGTGCACGACCAGGGGATGATCTACCTGGGGCCGCTCAGCGGCCGGGGCGGATCGTGGACGTCCATCGACGTGCCCGCCAACGGCGCGCACGTGACCGGGCACATCCGGGCCTGCCCGCGGTGGCAGCGCCGGTGCCGGGTGATGGACACCATCCCGCACAGCACCATGGGCAACCTGGTGGTCGGCAACTACGACCTCAACCCCACGGTGCGCGGCGGCGTGGCCTCCGGGAACGCGTTCATCTACAACATCACCCGGCACCGGTGGACCCTGCTCCGGCTGCACGGCAGCCTGTCCACGCAGAGCACGTTCTACGGCATCTGGCAGGACGGGGGCCCGGGGAGCCCGCGTTACACCCTGGCCGGCGGCTCCGCGGCCGGCCGGGGCAAGCAGGGATTCCTGATCAACTACGACGAGCGGACCGGCGCCTTCGGCCGGCCCGACTTCCTCAGCTTCGGCAATCGCCCGGCGAAGGACACCCACTTCGAGGGGATCACCGGGGTCCCGGGCGGGTTCCATCTCGTGGCGCTGAGCACGGGCCAGGGCCCGTCGATGGCCTTCGTCCCGGTGCTCAGGCACGGCCGGTTCGGCCGGGCGCAGTGGTACCCGGTCAACGTCGGCGCGAGCGGACTGTGCCCGTGCAGCGTGACCACCGGGAACACGGTGTGGCGGAACCGGGTGATGGGGCTGTACATCCCCACCAGTTCCCCGGCCCCGCACACCTATCTCGCCACCGTCCCGGCCCGGTAGCCGGCCGCTGGCCGGCTCCGGGAACACGCCGCCCCGGGGCCGGCCAGCCATCGCGGGGCGCGCGCGGGCCCGGCGGCCTGTTAGCGTCACGGCATGGCGGTGGTCCTGGTCACGGGGGGCAGCAGCGGTATCGGCCTGGCTACGGTGCGGCGGCTGGCGGCCGCGGGTGACCAGGTGTTCTGCGGGTCACGTGACCCGTACCGGGTCCCGCTTCCCCCGGGGGTGACGCCGCTGGCCATGGATGTCGCCGACCCGGAGGCCGCCCGCGCCGCGGTGGGTTCCGTGGCCGCGGCGGCCGGCCTGCTGGATGTCCTGGTCAGCAACGCGGGCACCGGCAGCCTCGCCCCGCTCGAGGAGGCGGACGACGCCGAGGCGCACCGGATCTTCGAGGTCAACGTGTTCGGCCCGATGCGGCTGGCCCGCGCGGCGCTGCCGGTCATGCGGGCCCAGGGCGGCGGCCGGATCATCAACGTGACGTCGGAGAATGACACCGCCCCGGCGCCGTTCGGCGGCTGGTACTCGGCATCCAAGGCCGCGCTGGCCAGCCTGAGCACGGTGCTCGACGCCGAGGTGCGCGGGGCCGGGGTCGCGGTGACGGTGGTGGCGCCCGGCCTTTACCGCACCGCGATGTCGCAGGCGCTCCCCTCGTTCGGGGTCGCCGCGGACTCCCCCTACGCCGCGGAGTTCGCGGCCCTGCGGGACCGGACCCTCGCCGCGCTGCAGCGGGCGGGTGACCCGGACGAGGTGGCCGAGGCCATCGAGGACTGCATCCGGGCGGCCGAGCCGCCGGCCCGGATCGTGGTCGGCGCGGACGCCCTCGCGATGGACAAGACCATCCGGCAGGCGGGCGCCGAGGACGTGGCCCGGCTGCTGCGGGAGTTCGTCGCGGGCCTCACGCCGTAACCGCGGGCCTGGCCGCGGCCCCGTGCGGGACCGGCCGCCAGCGCGCCAGGCCCGTCTTACGGCACTCCTCCCCGCCTTTCCTGAACGCCCTTTTTCCGGCCCCGGAATTTACCATCGGCGGCTGCGGCAGGCACGACGGGCGGCCCCCAGATGGTTAAGCTCGGCCTCAGGAATATGGCCCTATTTATTTGACCGGCTACTGCGGGTTTCCCATTTTTTTCACGGCAAAGACCGGCCGCATGGGCGCCGCCCGCCGGGAGCAGCGAGCAGAAAGGCCCCGTCCCGTGACCTTCATTCCCAACGCCCCCCACGAGGCCGGGGCCGCCACCACCCGGCCCGGCCGCCCGGGGGCGATGTCCCGGCGCCAGCGGTTCCGCCGCGGCGCCGTCGCGTCCGGGGCGCTGGCCGCCGCGGTCATGCTGGCGCTGCCCGGGCCGGCCGGTGCCAGCACCAGGGGCGCGGCCGACCTGAGCGCCGCCGGCCACGTGAGCACCGCCGGCCGGCTGGGCACGGGCACTGCCGCCGCCCGGCGGGGCGGTTACTCTCTCCAGGTACTCAAGCTGCGGCCGATGCCGGCCGGGCTGGTCAGCTTCGGCCGGCGGCACGGCCGCCTCACCGTCCGCGCGGTGCTGTTCGGCCTGACCCCGGGCTCCTCACACGGGGTCAGCCTGCTGCTGCCCGGGCGGTTCCGGGTCGTCCCGTTCGGCCCGCTCACCGCGAACAGCGTGGGCCAGGCCGCCGCGACCCTGCGCAGCAGCTACTCCGGCCGCCTGCTGGCCGGGAGCCGGCTGGTGATCCGGATGGGCACGGGGCGCCATGGTGTGGCCGCCGAGCCGATCGCGGTGACCAGGCGGCTGGCCGGCCCGGGCCGCCGCCCGCACCCTCTCATCGCCGTCGAAGCCGGCGGCCAGGGCCCGCTGCGGGGCCGGACCAGCATCGCCTACAGCCCCTCCCACCACACGCTGACGGTCACGGTCACGGCGGCCGGGCTGACGCCGGGGTCGCACGCCGCCCACATCCACCTGGGCAGCTGCATGAGCCAGGGCCCGGTCAAGTACATGCTGGGTGACCTGGTCGCGAACCGCCACGGCCGGATCACCCGCGCCGTCGCTTTGATCCGCAACGTGACCTCGCCGGTCCCGGCGAGCGGCTGGTACGTCAACATCCACCAGGGCAGCAGCGCGACGATCCTGAACAACGGCCAGCCCACCATCTTCTTCCGCCCGCTGTTGTGCACGGACGTCCACTAGCCGGCTGACCACGGATGTCCGCTACCCGGCGGACTCCGGACGGCCCGCGCCGCCCAGTTCGCGGCGCAGGGCCGCGGTCAGCACGTCCACGTCGGGCATCCGGCCGGGGTCGGACAGGACGGTGATCCGCAGCACCCCGGTGTACGAGAGCGCGCCGAAGGTGACGGTCACGTTGCCGGTGGTGCTGGGGACGGGGATCACCGCCCGCACCGGGGCACCGCCGAACGTGAGCGGCTGCGCCGGGCCGCGGAGGTTCGTGGCGAAGGTGTGAATCAGCCGCTGGCGGTTGAAGAACGCCCGCAGCAGGCCGGTGCGGGCCAGCAGCCGGAACGGGGGCCCGAGCAGCACGGACGATGTCCCGCGGGCGGCCGTCTTCCGCCCGCGGGTGATCCCGGCCACCTGGCTGACCCGGCCGGCCAGGTGGCCGCCGGCCGGGACCGTCACCGGCATCACCCCGACCTGGTTGCCGAGCTGGCCGGCCGTGGCCTCCCGGCGGGCGGACACCGGGACCGAGACGCTGACCAGGCCCAGCTCCTCGCCCCGGCTGGCCAGCAGGGCGCGCAGCGCGCCGGCGATGGCGGCCAGCACGACGTCGTTGACCGTCCCGCCGCAGGCATGGCCCAGGTCGCGGACCGCGGCGAGATCGGCGGTGACGACATCGAGGCGCCGCGCGGGCCCGGTGGGCCGGTTCAGCGAGGTAGCCGGGAACCGGCGGGGCGGCCGGGCACCGCCCAGTTCGGCGAGGCCCTGCCCGGCCGTGCGCGCGCCGCCCGCCAGGTGGGCCAGGCCGCGTAGCCGGCCCGCCCAGGCATCCGCGGCCAGCGTGCGCGGGCCGGGGGCGGGAGCCGGGAAGGCGGCCGGGCGCGGCGGTGCGGGCGGCGGTCCGGGGGGCCCGTCCACCAGCCCGGCCAGGACGGCCAGCCCGCCGATGCCATCGGCCAGCACGTGGTGCATGACGACGACCAGCCCCGTGCCGCCGTCCGCCAGGCCGGTGACGAACGTGGCCGACCACAGCGGCCGGGACCAGGGCAGCGGCGCGCGGACCAGGGCGGCGGCCACGTCGAGCAGGGCCCGTTCGTCGCCGGGCGGCGGGCAGGGCCGCGACCCGATGTGCTGCCCGAGGTCGAACGCGGGATCGTCGGCCCAGAACGGCCGCCCGCAGCCGGGCGGCGCCCGGCGCAGCCGCTGCCGCAGCCGGGGCACGGCGCGGATCCGCCCGGCCAGCAGCCGCTGGGCCTCCGTGACGCTGAACCCGGCACTGGCCCCCAGCACCAGCACCGCACCCACGTGCATGGGGACGGGGCCCACGTCGGTGGCCAGCTGCATCAGGTCGGCCGGGGTGGCCCGGTCCACTGGCGGCCGCACGGCCCGGGCCCGGTGACTCAGCCGGGCAGGCGGCCGGGGGCGCGCCGCACGGCCAGCGCGCCGGCCGCGCCGGCCAGGGCCGCGCCGCCCGCGGACGCGGCGACCAGCCACCGGCCGGGGCTGGGCAGCGCGCGCCACGAGGCCAGGCTGGCGGCCACGTCGAGGGCGTCGGACAGGGCCCCGGCGGCGAGCCAGGCGGCGGCCGCCCCGGGCTCGGCGGCCGGGCGGAGTGCCTGCAGCGCGCCCAGCCCCAGGGCCAGGTCACGGGCACCCAGGGCGCGCCCGAAGACCTGGGCGGCCAGGTCATCGGCGGACGCGCCGACCCAGGGGCGGGCCGGTACCGAGGGGCAGGCCAGGGCGGTGAGGCCGAGGGCGACGCGCCCGGCCGCCACGGCCTGGGCCCCCCGCCGCAGCAGTGCCGCCGATGTCGGTGTCACCTGCGCCTTCCCTCCGGCACGCCCGCGCGCCGGTCCCGGCGGTGGCTGCGCACCTGATGATCATAACTGGGCGGCCGCCCGCTCCCCCGCCGCCGCGGGCCGCAGCGGCCGGGCGTGACCGGTCCCGCGGTTCAGCGGCTCCGCCGCGAGGGGGCGGGCCGGACCACGACGCGTCTCGTTAAGGAGCGGAGTGCCCTGGTCAGGGCTTCAGCGCCGCGGCCAGCTCACGGTAGCCCGGCACCGGGTCGGCGTCCGGCTCGGTGAGCAGCTGGACGACCACGTGGTCCGCGCCGGCCTCCAGGTGCCTGCTGAGCTGCGCCGCGACCTGCTCCGCGGAACCGTGCGCGACCAGCGCGTCGATCAGCGCGTCGCTCCCGCTCCCGCTCAGGTCCGCGTCGGACCAGCCGAGCCGGCGCAGGTTGCTGGTGTAGTTGACCAGGCCGAGGTAGGGGTTCTGGACCCGGGTGCGGCCGAGGGCCCGGGCACGCTCCGTGTCGGTGTCCAGGACCACCTTGTGCTCGGGGGCGAGCACCGGGCCCGGCCCCAGGATGTCCCGGGCCAGGCGGGTGTGCTCGGGAGGCACGAGGTAGGGGATCGCCCCCGCGGCGCGGTCGCGGGCCAGCCGGAGCACCTTCGGGCCGAGCGCGGCCAGCACGAGCGCGTCCCGCGGGACGCCGTCGCCGAGCAGGGTGTCCACGTACGCCGCGAGGGTGTCATACGGGCGCTCGTACTGCTGGGTCGCCTCACGGTGGCCCGCGCCGACACCGAGCACGAACCGGCCCGGGTAGCGTTCCTGCACCCGGGCGAAGGAGCGGGCCACCTCGTGCGCGCCGTCCTTCCACATGTTCACGATGCTGGTGCCGACCGTGAGGGCCTGGGTCGCGGCGAGGAGTTCTTCTACCTGGGCCAGATCACCGCCGGGTGACCCGCCCAGCCACAGCGCGCCGAAGCCGGCCCGTTCCACCTCGGCGGCCAGTTGCGGCGTGACCTGGTAAGCGCCTCGCCAGACTCCCCAGCGTCCTAGCTGATCGCGGAGCTGCGCCATCGCCTGCTTCCCTTCTGCCGGATGCCCGGCGGCCCGGCCGGATGCCCGGCGGCCCGGCCGGATGCCCGGCGGCCCGGATGAATGTCCCGGACTGCCCGAACCTCGCCGGGGGCGGCTGTGTTCCCGGGTACCCCTCCGCACCGTTCCCGCCTCATCCCCGCGCAACCGGCCCGGGGGGGCCCGGGCCTGGCACCCCGCCGGGCCGGATGCCCGGGTACGCGGCCCCCGCAGTTCTCGCCGGGACCCGGCGGCCATGGTCTTCATCCGCGCGCTCTGTATCGGTAAAGTAGTGGGCGTGGGAAGTAGCGATGTCCGGGCGCGGGTGACGCTGGCTGAGGTGGCGGCCAGCTGCGGGGTGAGCCGGATGACCGTGTCCAACGCGTACAACCGCCCGGATCAGCTGTCCGCGGAGCTGCGCCAGCGCGTGCTGGCCGCGGCGGAGCAGCTCGGCTACGGGGGCCCGAGCGCGGCCGGGCGGGCGCTGAAGCGGGGCCGCAATGACGTCCTCGGGGTGCTGCTCACCGAGGCCCTGCCGTACGCATTCGGGGATCCGGGCACGGTCTCGTTCCTGCACGGGGTGACCGCCGCGACGGCCGCGGCCGGCCTGGCGCTGCAGCTCATCCCCGCGGCCGCGGAGACGGCAGAGCGGCTGGTCCGCGACGCCGCGGTGGACGGGCTGATCGCCCATTCGCCGGCCGACGATGACCCGGCACTGGCGGTGGCCCTGCGCCGCAGGCTGCCCACAGTGGTGTCCGGCGGGCCCGCCGGGGCGGGGGCGGACTGCGTCACCATCGGCAACGAGACGGCCGCCGGGAGCGCCGCCCGCCACCTCATCGAACTCGGCCACCGCCGGCTCGGCATCGTGACCTGGCGGCTGCACCCCGACGGGTATGCCGGGTGGGTCAGCCCGGGCAGGCGGGACAGCGCCCGCTACGAGGTGTTCCGCCTGCGGCTGCGGGGCTACCAGCGCGCCGCGGCCGCGGCCGGATTGCCCGCCGGGGCCGTGCGAGTGTGGGAACAGCCGGGCCACAGCGTGGCCGACGGCCGCGCCGCGGGACACGCACTGCTCGGCCTGCCCGGCGGTGAACGTCCCACCGCGGTACTGGCCAGCACGGACGTGCTGGCGCTGGGCGTGCTGCAGGCCGCCCGCGAACGGGACCTGGACGTCCCCCGCGACCTGTCGGTGACCGGCTTCGATGACATCGAGGAGGCCGGGCGGGCGCTCCCCCCGCTGACCACCGTGCACCAGCCCCTGTACCAGCAGGGACAGGACTGCGCCCGCCGGCTGATCGCCCCCGGCACGGCGACCAGGCTGCTGCACCCGACCCGGCTGGTCGTCCGGGCCAGCACCGCTCCCCCGCCGGAGCGGCCGTGATCATCACCCTGGGGCTGCTGTCCGGCCTGCTCACGACCGGCGCCTGGCTGCCGCAGCTGCTGCGGACCTGGCGCCGCGGCCGCGCCGACGACATCTCCTACTCCTACCTGACCGTCTTCGCGGCGGGGGTGCTGGGCTGGCTGGCCTATGGGCTGCTGGCCGGGCAGCTCGCGGTGGTCGCCGCCAACCTGGTCACCTTCACCCTGATCGCCGCCCTCACCCTGCTCAAGACGCACCCCCGTCAGCCCACCGACCGGGAGCCCAGGTAGGGGGCTTAGGCGGCCAGGCCGGCGTAGCGGCCGCGGCCGGCCAGGAGGGTGGTGTGCGTGCCGGATTCGATGATGTGGCCGTGGCCGAGGACGGCGATCTGGTCGGCGTTGCGCACGGTTGACAGCCGGTGCGCGATGGTGATGGTGGTCCGGCCCGCGGCCAGGTGGTCGAACGCGTGCTGGACGGCACGCTCGGTCTCGGTGTCCAGGGCGCTGGTGGCCTCGTCCAGCACGAGCACGCGGGGATCGCGCAGCAGGGTCCGGGCGATGGCGATGCGCTGCTTCTCGCCGCCGGAGAAACGGTGCCCGCGGGAGCCGACCATGGTGTCGTACCCCTCGGGCAGCCCGGCGATCAGGTCGTGGATCTGCGCGGCCCGGGCGGCGTCCTCGATCTCGGCATCGGTGGCGCCGGGCTTGGCGTAGCGCAGGTTCTCCCGCACCGTGGTGTGCAGGAGGTAGGTCTCCTGGCTCACCACGCCGACGATGGCGGCGAGGTCGGTGAGCCTCATGTCGCGGATGTCGATGCCGTCGATGCTCACGGTGCCGCGGCCGGGGTCATACAGCCGGGCGATCAGCGCGGCCAGGGTGCTCTTGCCCGAGCCGGTCTCGCCGACCAGGGCCAGCGTGGTGCCGGCCGGAACGTCCAGGTTGACGCCGGCCAGGGCGGGCCGGTCCGCGCCAGGGTAGGTGAAGCCGACATCCTCGAGCCGGACGTGCCCTGCCATCCGGGCCGGGTCGATCTCGACCGGGCGGGCGGGGTCGTCCACCTCGACGGGCAGGTCGAGGTATTCGAAGATCCGCGCGAACAGGGCCAGCGAGCTGATCACGGAGACGCCGGTGTTGAGCAGGCCGGTCAGCGGCCGGAACAGGCTGTTCTGCAGGGTGGTGAAGGCGACCAGGGTGCCGATGGTCATCGCGCCCGCGGTGACCGGCAGGCCGGCGGCGAGGTAGATGACCGCCGGGATCGCGGCGAAGATGATGCTCATCGAGGCCATCCGCCAGCGCCCGGCCAGCTGGGAGCGCAGCTCCAGGTCGATCAGCCGGGCCGAGGAGGCCGTGAACCGCCCGACCAGGGACGGCCCGGTGCCCATCGTCTTGGCCAGCTGGACGCCGTTGATCGACAGGCCTTCCTCGATGGTGACGTTGAGGTCGGCCAGTTCACGCTGCTGCTGGGTGGTGATGGCCCGGCGCATCCGGGCGACCTTGCGGCTCAGGTAGACCGCGGGCGGCATGACGACCAGCGAGATCAGGGAGAGCTTCCAGGACAGGGCGACCATGGCCACCGCGGTGGCGACCGCGGTCGTGAGGTTGGCCGCGATGGAGGTCGCAGTCGAGGTCACCACCGATTCCATGCCGCCGATGTCGTTGGTGATGCGGGACTGCACCTCGCCGGTGCGGGTCCGGGTGAAGAAGGCGACCGACTGCCGCTGCAGATGGCCGAAGACGCTGGTGCGCAGCCCGTGCATGACCTGCTGGCCGACCTTGGTGCTGATCCAGGTCTGGATCACCCCGAAGGCGGCGGTGACGGCCGCGATGCCGATCATCCCGGCGACCAGCAGGATCAGCAGCCGCAGGTTCCGGTCCGGGAGGGCGGTGTCGATCACGGCGCGGAGCAGGAACGGCGAGGCCACTCCGACGATGGAGGAGGCGACGATGATGGCGGTGACGATCACCATCTGCCAGGTGTAAGGGGCGAACAGCCGCCCGATGCGGCGCAGCGACACCTCACGTGCCTGCGCTTTCTCCGCGGCCGTGGCCGTTCTCGTGCCGCGGGGCCGGCCCGTGTGACCGATCTGCGGATTCGTGTCCGTCTGCCGGTTCGTATCTGCCTGTCGGTTCGTGTCTGGTGCCGCCAAGTGCTTGCTCGATTCTGCCGGGGGAGGCTCACGCGCCAGGCGGAGCCCGGGACTGGATGGTTACTGAGGCACGGACTTACTGAGGTTACCTCAATATGAGGCTACAACAGTAATCGCTGATACGCTATTCCGGTGACCAGGGGAAGCGAGACGGCTGGCCGTGCCGAGGCCGGCGGTGACGAGACGCTGGCGGACGCCTTCCGGTCCGTCGCACGCCGGCTGCGCGAGACATCCCAGGAGACCCTGGCCCCCTGGGACATCACCCCGTCCCACTTCCGGGCGCTGCGGGTGCTGCACCATCACGAGGCCATGCGCCTGTCTGACCTGTCAGAGCGCCTGCATATCGCGCCACGCTCGGCCACCGAGGTCGTCGACGCCCTCGAATCCCGGGGCCTGGTCGAGCGCCGCACCGATCCCGCCGACCGGCGGGCCACCCTGGTCGGGCTGACCCGGCACGGCCATGACATCCTCGACGCGATCGGCGCGGCGCGCGGAACCGAGGCGGAGCGGTTCTTCGGCCGGCTCAGCCAGGCCGACCGCGCCCACCTGGCCCGCATTCTCCGCAAGCTCCAGAACTGACCGATGTGGCCGGGCCCGGCCGGAGATCGGCATGGCATGGCACCCGGCCGGTCAGCGCGTGGGCGCTGCGCGGACCAGCTGGACTTCGATTACCTCCGTCTGCGCGATCACCCTCTCCCGCTCGCCGCCGAGCGCCAGCCGGCGCTCATCGGTCATGTAGGCATCCAGCGCCTGCGCCGAGGGGAACTCCAGAAGCTGGATCTCCAGTGGCTGCCCGCCCGCGCCGGCGCCCCTGGCCCGCTGCAGGACCTGGCCACCGTGGCCGGGAACGAAGCCCAGGACCTCATCCTCGTAAGCGATCAGGTCATCCTCGGCCCCGGGCCGTGCCCACAGCAGGACGCACAACGTCAGGCTCACCGCGCTGACGTCCGTGACAGTGATTTCCGCATTCCAGCAGAATGCCCGAACGGGAGGCTCAGGCACTGGTCATCGAGGGGGTGATGGTGAACTGGAGTGGTCCGCCAGGAACCGGCGGCGAGGTCGGGTAGCCGTAGGAGGACGTCAGCCCGCCCGCGTCGGTGAGCTGGAACGCAATCGTGTACGTGCCGGGCGGCAGTCCGCCTGGACCTCGTTCGCGGGCACGACAGAGATCCTGGCGCCCGCTGAAGTCACCGCCATGGCACCATCGTCGCAGCAGCAGCCCCGCCCCGAAGATCTCCGGGCTGAACCCGGCAAGCTCCGTATGGTAGCGGCATGGCGCACTACACCCGGCTGTCCAAGATCGTGATTGACGTCCCGCCCGCCGATCATGACCGTGAGCTAGCGTTCTGGAGCGCGGCCACCGGGCAGCCGCTGGCCCAGTTCGAGCGCCACCCCGAGTATCACGGAGCCCAGTTGCACGGCCAGGAGTTCTGGCTGCTTGTCCAGCGGCTGGAAGCGGGGCACGGCCGGGTGCATATCGACATTCACACCGACGACCTGGCGGCCGAGGTGGCCCGGCTGGAGGGGCTCGGTGCCCGGCGGGTACAGCAGGCACACTCCTGGCAGGTGATGCGTGACCCGGCCGGGCTGCTGTTCTGCGTCATCCCCGAGCCGCGTGGCTCGCTCAACGACAGCAACGCGCAACGCTGGGACTGACGCGGGCCTGGCCCCTGCCTCGCCTACGACAGGACCCGGCCGTTACCGGCATCGAACCTGGTCAGCATGCCGGCAGTGGAACGCCGGAGCCCAGGCCAAGGGCGGGCCGGCGCACCGGGCAGGAGGGCGGTTCCTGCGCGGGCGCGGTGGTGCGGCAGGCTTGCCTCATGAGTGTGCCGTTCCCTGCGCCGACAACTCCGGTGTCAACGCGCGCCGAGGTCTTCCTCGGGTACCTCGACTACTTCCGCTCCCGGCTGGTGAGCAAGCTGGAAGCCCTGCCGGGCGGTGAGTCGCGCCGCAGCCGGCTGCCGTCAGGCTGGACGCCGGCCGAGTTGCTCAAGCACCTGACGTTCGTGGAAATGCGCTGGCTGGAGTGGGGGTTCGAAGGCCGCACTGTCGCCGACCCCTGGGGCGACCGCCAGGATGGCCGCTGGCACGTCGCGGCGGACGAGACGCCCGGTGAGCTGGTCGCGGCGCTGCACGTGCAGGCCGCACGAACCAGGGCCATCGTCGAGTCGCATGACCTGGCCGACCTCGGCCAGCCCGGCGAGCGGTGGGACGGAGCCGATCCGCCACCGCTCGAGCGGATCTTGTTCCACCTGCTCCAGGAATACGCCCGGCACGTCGGCCATCTCGACATCGTCAGCGAGCTCGCCGGCGGCGAGACCGGAGAGTAGCGGAAGGCGTGCCGCCCCCGGCTGCGGAGGCGCAGCCGCCACGATCAGCCCTTACCGGAGTCCGCGGATCGCCAGGTCCAGCACCCGCCGCGCTCGCTGGTCGCCAGCCTCGCCCGGCCCGGCCCTCCACAGGAAGCCCATCAGGAGCAGGACATCGGCGGGCTCAAGCCCGGGGCGGACGTCACCGGTTCTCTCGCAGGCCCGGAGCAGGACGCCGATGGCCGCGGTGACCGGCGCGTAGGTCTCGCTGATCACGTCTTGCGCCGCGGCCGTCTGGAGCGCCTCGCCAAGGCCGTGCTTGACCCGCACCAAGTCAGCCAGCCGCAGGAACCATGCGCGGAGCGCTTCCAGCGGCGGGTACTCGTCCAGGTTGCCGCGGACTGCTTCCACCAGTGACTGGACTTCCTGCCGGTACACGGCCAGGAGGAGGTCCTCCCGCGTCGGGAAATGGCGGTAGAGCGTGCCCGCGCCCACGCTGGCGCGCTTGGCGATCACGTTGAGCGAGACCGCCGGGTCATCGGCGAACGCCGCGTAAGCGACCGACAGGATCCGCTCGCGGTTGCGCAGCGCGTCGGCGCGCATGGCAACGGCCTGGTGCTCGGCCACGGCCCTCCTCGCGAATCACATCCGTCAGCGGGCTTGCCCGCTGACGGCCCTCGCACCGGAGAACTCTCCGGTACGGCCCCCAGCGTAGGAGACTTCATGGACTGCCGCCAGCCGCAGGGCCGCGGCCGGAGTTATCGTCGTCAGCGGCAGGCGACGCCGGGTTGCCTTTCGCGCGGGGATGTACGGCCATGAGTGTTAGTGACGACACGTTGCGCCAGATGACGCGGGAAGAGCGGGCCGCCCTGTGCCGTCGCCTGGCCGCGATCGACAGCGATCTCCCGTCGCTGAGCGCGGGAGCCGAGCGGCGCAGGCGATTCGTGGTCGTGCTGACTGTCGCCTCGGTCGGCCTGGTTCCGTGGATCGTGCTGCTGGCGTTCACCCTGCCGCACCGCTATGTCGCGGGCCATTGGACGCTGACCTGGGTCGGCTTCGACATCGTGCTGCTGAGCGGCCTTTCCCTGACGGCGTGGCTGGCGTGGCGCCGCCGGCAGGCGGTCATCATCGCGGCTATCACGACCGGGACGCTACTGACCTGCGATGCGTGGTTTGACATCACGACCGCGTCAGGGCGCGCCGACACCATCACCGCGATCGCGTCGGCCCTGGTTCTTGAGCTGCCCCTGGCTGGGCTGCTTTTCGCCGTGGCATACCATCTCCTGCGCGCCACCGTGCGCCGGGCGCAGTCCGCGGACGGCGTCCTTGATGCGCCATCCGGGCTGCTCAAGGTGCCGCTGTTCGGGATGCCTCATAAGGCGGCGAGGTGAGGCCGCTGACCCGGGATCAGCGCGCGACGCTAAGGCGCCAGCACTGCGGCGAAGATCTCCGAGTCCGGGTTCTTCCCCTTGCCGACCGCGCTTCCCCAGCTCAGCATGACCCGCTGGCCGCCGCCAGTCCCTCCGCCCAGGCGCGCGCCCGGGTCGGGGGGGAAGGTTGAGATGCCGAACGTGTCCCCGGGCCAGACCTTCCGGTTCCCGAACCGGGCCGAGACCCGGACCGGCGCAGACAGCCAGCCCCGCCTGATCGAGAACGCCCGGAAGTACTGCGCGTAGCCCCGGGCTGAATTGTCGGCCAGCCAGCCGACGTAGGCCATGCCGGGCTGGCCGCCGGCTACCTGCACGATGTGCGTGGCATTGCCGGCGTCGGGAGTCACCCGGCGCAGGCCGGACCAGGTCCGGCCGTGGTCGGTGGAATAGGACAGCCAGCCGATGTCCCGCCCGGGTCCCTGCGTGTCCCAGGTGGCGTAGAGGTTGCCCGCCGCGTCCATCCCGATAGCGCCGTCGATCCACCACTCCGCCAGCGACATCGTCAGCCTGGCCGGCCCGAGCCGCACCGGCGTGGACCAGGTCTTCCCGCCATCCGGTGAGGACGTGAAATAGCTGTGCGCCGGGGTCATCGTGTACTTCGTCTTGCTGGTGATGTGGTAGCCCTGGTAAAGCACGTCAATCCGGCCGCTGGGCTCGACCACGAGCGGCGCGCTGTCACCCCCGCTGGCCGGGAAGCCGGGGCTGACATGAACGATCGGCCACCAGGTCTTCCCGCCGTCGGACGACTTCTGGATCACGACGTTGAGGTCCCCGGTGGCGAACGCGCAGCTGCCGCCCTTAGTGCAGATATAGGTGACGGCCTTGGCGCTCGGCCCGTAGTCCCAGGTGAGGTAGACAGACCCGTCCGGGCCGACCGCGATGAAGTCGCGGTCCCCCCAGTTATTCTTCTTCCGGGGTACGAGGGAAGTCACCTGGGGGAAGGTCTGCCCGTCATCGAAGGAGGCCTCCACCACCGGGAACGCGTGGTCCTTGGTGGAATTCATGAAGGCGGCATACACGGTGCCGTCCGGCGCGACGGTGACGGCCGGATCCCAGGCACCTGCTGACCGCGCGAGCACGACCGGCTTGCTGAACCGCAATCCCCCGTCCGTGGACCGGGCGAACCCAATGCTGTTGTGGCAGCCCATCCACTCCTCGTACACGTACCCGTTCGCGGGATCGATGGCCTGCTCGACCTCAGCGTTCTGGCCCGCGCATCCCCGGCTCACCTGAGTGATCGGGCTGATGGCAGGCCCCGGCGCGGGCCGGGTGGCCGCGGCCGCCGCGGAGACCAGCCCGATCAGGAGCCCTGCCGCCGCCAGCCCGGCCGCCGGAATGCCCCCTGCCAGCAACGTGCGCCTCATGCCAGTGCCTCCCTGACGCCCTGGGGACCGGCCCGTCGATTCCCGGACCGCGGCCGCCAGCTCCAGCGGGGACGCTACGCCATCGCCCGGGCAGGCGCCAGGGTGCTTGCCCGGGACCGGGCCCGCTCCGGAGCCGGCCGCACACCGGTGCCCTGGGCGGCCCGGCGCCCCCGGCCGCCCCAGCTCACGAGCGCCCGGGTCAGCGTGCGGCTTCCCAGTTGACGGAGTTCACACAGCCCGACGCCGCCGGCCAGCGGCTCCCCGCTGGCGCTGCCGGGATCCGGCTCGCCGGTCCTGATGACGAGGTAGGCGGCGGAGTAGTCCGGGCTGGGATTCATCGCGTCGGACCCGTCCAGCCGCATCGATGTCGGGAAGCGGACGTCGTAGGTGTCGAAGCGGACGACCCGGCTCATACAGCCCTCTCCTTAGGAGGCGTCGCGATGCCCGGGTGGCTCTTCACCGTTCCGGCTCCAGGAACAGCTCGATGACGGGAACGGCGACATCGGGCTGGCGCACCGGCAGGGTGAGGGTGAGCACGTCGGTGCCCAGCCCGCTCATCGTGGTGTTCTGCGCCTGCCGGTCCGGATCGACGACCTCGGCGGGGATTTCGGATCCGTCATGGAGGAACTGCGCGAACCGGACTCGTCCCGCCAGGCCGGGCAGGTGGACGTGCCGGAAGGGCCAGGCGAACAGGTGCAGGTACAAGCGGTCGCCGCGCTGGGTGTAGCGGGCGTCGGGGGGCGGGGCATACCGGGCCGGCCCCGCTCCGTAAACCGACCGGGCGTGCCGGCCCATCCAGGCGCCGATGGCCTGCAGCGCGCCCACCGCCCGCGGCCCGAATTCCCCGCGCCCGGTCGGGCCCACGTTGAGCAGCAGGTTGCCGTCCTTCGACACCCCGTCCACCAGCATCCGGATCAGCTGGTCCGGGGTCTTCCAGTCGAGGTTGTCGCGGTCATAGCCCCAGCTGCCGTTGAGGGTCTGGCAGGCTTCCCACAGCCGCCCGTCACCAGACAGCGCGCTGGCCGGCTGGTACTGCTCGGGGGTCAGCACGTCACCCTCGAGCTCAAGGTCGAGGCGGTCATTCACCACCACATCCGGCTGCAGGGACCGGACCAGGGCCAGCAGTTCCGCCGAACGCCAGTCATCCCGGCCTTTCCCGCCCCAGGTCCGGCCGGGATAGGAGAAGTCGAAGAACAGGTAGTCCACCGGCCCGTAGCCGGTCAGCAACTCGCGCACCTGGCCGTGCAGGTAATCCGCATAGCGGCTAATGTCACGGTCCTTGGCAGCCGCCTTGGCCTGCTCATCGTCACGCTGCGGGTGCAGGCCGTCGATCGGGAAATCAGGGTGGTGCCAGTCCAGCAATGAGTAGTAGAAACCGATCTTCATGCCCTCGGCCCGGAACGCCTCGACCCACGGCCGTACCAGATCCCGCCCGGCCGGGGTGTTGGCCGCCTGGTAATCGGTCAGCGCCGATTCCCAGAGGCAGAAGCCTTCGTGATGCTTGGTGGTCAGGACCGCGTAGCGCATGCCCGCCTGCCTGGCCAGCCGGGCCCAACGGCGCGGATCGTACAGGTCGGGATCGAAGTGCTCGAAGTAACGCTGATAGGCAGCGTCCGGCAAACACTCGCGCTGCTTCACCCACTCGTGACGGGCTGCGACGGAATATAGCCCCCAGTGAACGAACAAGCCGAAACGAGCCTCGCGCATCCACTGCAGGCGTTCGTTGCGGCCGTTGTGCTCCTGGTGCTGGGACACGACACACTCCCAAAGTCATCCGATGTAACTCGCCAAGACATCGGATGCCATGAACGATAACGACGGATGGATACCTGTGCTCACTGCTGGAGACGCTGTCCGGGCCGACGACTCGCGCCCGGATCTGGCGTGGCCTGACCCAGGCGGGGACCAAGGAACGGACCCTGGCCGAGCACCGGGCGATCCTGGATGCCCTGGCCTCGCACGACCCTGAGGTGGCCCGTTCCTGGGCCACCGTGCATATCGCCGGCGTCGAGCAGTGGCTCGCGTCCGTGCCGTGACCGGCTGGGCGGCGCCGGCCAGCACCCGCCCAGCGCCGGGGCTCACCGCACGCTCGCAGCCGGTATCAGCCCGTCTCCGGCCAGCTCGGGAAACAGCCCATCCGGCACCGCCGCCGTCAGCCACCGCGCGTCCTCGGTGATCTCGGTGGCGCTGCGTGCCCCGGCGACAACGGCGGTCACGGCGGGGTGCCGCAGCACGAAGTGCAGGGCGGCGGCGCCGATCGGCACGCCATGTCGGGCGCACACGGCGCGGATCCGCTGCGCCCGCTCCACCATGCTGCCCGGCGCGGGCGCATAGTCGTAGGTCGCGCCGGGGCGGGGGTCGGCGAGAATGCCGCTGTTGAAGATGCCGGCGGCGAGGACCGCGACACCCCGCTGCTGGCAGGCGGGCAGCAGCCCGGCCGCGGCGGAGGTGTCCAGCAGTGAGTACCGGCCCGCCACCAGCACGCAGTCCAGGTCGGCCCGCTCGACGAACCACTGCAGCAGCCCGGCCTGGTTCATGCCGACGCCGACCGCCCGGATCACTCCCTCCGTGGGGAGCTGGTCGAGCGCGGCGTAGGCGCCGTCCAGGGCCTGTTCCGCGTGGTCGTCAGGGTCGTGGATCAGCACGATGTCGATGCGATCGGTGCGAAGCCGGCGCAGGCTGTCCTCCAGCGCGGCGAGCACGCCGTCCCGGCTGTAGTCGCGGACCCGGGTCAGCTGCGGCGTGCCGTAGAAGCCGTCTGCGCCCTGGACGTCACCCGGCGCCGCCACCAGCCGCCTGCCGACCTTGGTGGACAGCACGAACTCCGCGCGCGGGCGCCCGGCCAGGAAGGCGCCGATGCGCTGCTCGGACAGGCCTACGCCGTAATGCGGCGCGGTATCGAAGGCCCGGATGCCCGCCGCCCACGCCGCCTCCAGCGTGCCCGCCGCCGCCTCCCCGCTGACCGGCGCGTACAGGCCGCCGATTGGCGCCCCGCCAAAGACCATCTGCGACACGCGCAGGCCCGTTCTTCCCAACGGCACCTCGCGCATGTCAGGCCAGCCCCCCGGTACTCAGCCAGGCCGCGCCGGCCGGGAAGGACGGGGCGGCCAGGCACTGCGGCACCATCCGGCCCGGGTCGCCCGCCGGAACGCCGAGACCGCTCCGACTCCCCACCGCACCTCCCCGCCCGCGCGCTGCACGCCTGTCACCCGGTCGCACCGCGTCACGCAGGTCTGATGTAGCCGGCCGTCAGCAGCACGTCCGCGTAGAGGCGGTCGTCGCCGGTCGCCACGCACACGGCGAGGTCAGCCTCCCGGCAGGTGGCATAGAAGTCCAGCCGGCGCAGTGGCTGCAGCGGCAGCCGGCCGGACGTTGAGATGGATCAGGGCCGCCCCGGGATACACCTTGGTGCTGTGCGAGTAGTTGGCGTCGGCGATCAGCACCCGCGCGCCGTGCCCGGCCGCGCCCAGCGCGGCGAGCAGTGGCGGATGAATAAGCGGCGAACGCAGCACATATCTCCCGATGCCGGCCCTGACCTGTGCCCAGGCCTGGCGGGCCAGTGGGCCAAGGGACAGGCTAGGCCGGCAGCTGGCACCGGAACAAGCCTTTGGCATCTAATCGTCCGATGTTTGGGTGGCACTGGGGACGGCGCCAGCTTCCGGCAGCGGCCGCGTGGACAGCGGTCCTGCGCTGGCTGCTACCCGGCCAGCAGTGCCTGAGCGCCGGTGTAGGCCGCCATTACGAAGCCCTCGTGCGCGGGCAGGTGCACCTCACCGAACTTGCCCACCGCCAGCAGGGCATCGGATATCAGGAAGAGCGCACCGCCGAGGGCCGTCTTCGGCGATCGGGAGTCCAGCGCGGCCAGGGACATCGCGAGCAGCGCGGTGCTGTAGACGATGACTGGGACGCGGTCCTTTCCGGTGCGCTGCCAGAGGTAGGCGTTCAACGCGGCGTACGCCGCCAGGTAGGGTGCCGCCAGGGCCGGCCCGGCGCGCAGGCGCCCGCGGCCGGGGCGCTGGCCCAGGGCGATGATCCAGGCAATGTGGCCGGCGAGGAAACTCACCAGCCCCGCCGTGAATGCGGCGTCACTGCTGCCGAGCAAGGCCACGTCGCCTGCACCGCCGAGAGCGAGGGCCCGTTGCGTCTGGCGGTCGCGGCCGGCCATCAGCGCAGGCATCAGCAGGGGCTTGGTCAGCCAGCGCTGCCGGTCATGCCCCGTCGCAGCGAGAAGCACGTCAGCAGCCGCGATAGCCGCGAAAACGACGGTTGCACGACGGGCCACAGGCACCTTCCCCACTGCCCCACAAGCTTACGCGCCCGCACACCGCCCTCCCTGGCGCGAACTCATTGGCCGCTTCCGGAGCATTCGCACCTGCTATCGCTCTGGTGCCGGGCGGCCCGGCGCTCTATGCCGATCGCCGGGCCGTTGGTCCCTGTCGCCGCAGGCCGGGGCGCCCGTACGGTGCGTTCATGGTGGTGAGTGGCCGCAGGGACCTGGCGGACGGGCGGGCCGTCTGGCTGCGCGAGGCCGGGCCAGCAGACGTCCCCGCCATCGCGCGGCTGTTCACCGAGCTGTCGGGGGACGCCTTCCGCAGCCGGTTCCTGGCCGGCCAGCCTGCACCCGGCCTGGTGTCCAGGCTGGCCCGCATTGACGTGCCGGGGACGGTGTGCATCATCGCCGCCACGGCCGCCGGGCCAGCGGCCGGGCCGGGGCGGCTGGCCGCGGAAGCCCGGTACGTGCCCATCGGGGACGGGGCGGCTGAGCTGGCGCTGACCGTCCTGGACAGCTACCAGGGCGCTGGGCTGGGCCGCCTCCTGCTGAGCGCACTCGCGGAACGCGCGGCCGCGTCCGGGATCGGGCGGCTGCGCGCGGTCCTCAACCTCAGCAACTCCCGGATGCTGCACCTGCTGGCACCCTACGGGTGGGCGCTGACCGAGCCCGTGGAGGGCTACTCCGTGGCCTGCCTGGAGATCTCCACGGCGGGCGGGATGCCCGGCTGGCCGGCGGCCGCCACGGGCCGGCGGGTCCTGGTGGAACAGCAGGGATGGTTCGACACCGCACCGCTGGCCGGCCTGCGGACCGCCGGGAACGACATCCGCCACTGCCAGGGCCCGGCACGGCGCACGGGACGCACCTGCCCGCTGCTCACCTCCGGCCATTGCCGCCTCGCGGAAGAAGCAGACCTCATCCTCTCCATGCTCCCCCGCGACGACGAGGACTGCGCCGCCATCCTGCACGCCCACCAGCGGCGCTGGCCCGGACGGCTGGCGTAAGGCGAATCCCGGTCCGCAGCCGCTCTCCGGGCCACGAAACCCGCCGCAAGGTGCGCGCCTATGGCCATGGCGGCCGGGTCGTCGCTGCCCGCGGGCAGGGATGGAGTCCGCTGCCTGCTGGCCCGGGACCCCGGGCTGGCCCGGCTGGGCTCGTGGTGGGCCAGGTGGACAGGAGCCAACCTCAGGCCTGAGGATCACCGCATGTGGCGAGAGGCCATCACCGGGAACCTGGCCGGCTTCCCGCGCGTCGCGGCCAGCCCGGCCGGGCTCAAGCCGGCCGCGGTGGCCGTGTGCGTCGTGGTCCAGCACGGCGCACCCGCCCTGCTGATCACGCGGCGCGCCGCCACCCTGCGCAGCCACGCCGGGCAGTGGGCCCTGCCGGGCGGGCGGCGGGATCCGGGCGAGTCGCCCGAAGACGCGGCGCGCCGGGAACTGCGCGAGGAGACAGGGGTGGCGGCCGGGGCCGGGGACGTCCTCGGGCTGCTCGATGACTACGTCACACGGTCGGGCTACCTGATCACTCCCGTGGTGGTGTGGGGCGGCCCGGCCGAGCCCGGGATGCGCGGCCCGCAATCGGAGGTGGCCGGGATCCATGTGATCCCGGTGGCCGACTTCGACGTCCCGCCCCGGCTGGTGCGCATCCCGGAGTCCACCGCGCCGGTCATCCAGCTGCCGCTGCTCGGCGGGTACCTGCACGCGCCCACAGCAGCGATCATCTACCAGTTCTGCCAGGCCGCCCTGCACGCCACCACGACCAGGGTGGCCCACTTCGAGCAGCCGGTATTCGCCTGGAAATAACCGGCAAGCCCGCCCCGGCCGACCACTGGCCGATCCCCGGGACAGGCGGCACGGCCCGCGACGATCTCCCGGGCACCCGCCAGGGATCAGCTCACACAACACTCCCCGCGGCCCCTTGACCCTGACACGGTGTGAGGGCACACCCTGGGACTTGTCATGTTCAGCATCGGAGACTTCGCAAAGCTCGGCCGGGTGTCACCCCGGATGCTCCGGCACTACGACGCGATCGGGCTGCTCCGGCCTGTCGCTGTCGACCCAGCCACTGGCTACCGGTTCTACCGCGCTGATCAGCTCAGCCGGGCTCAACGGGATCCTCGTCCTGAAAGACCTCGGCATCACCCTGGAGCAGCTGCGGACGATCCTCGATGACCAGGTGAACATGGCTCAGCTAGAGGGGATGCTGCGGCTGCGGCAGGCACAGCTGCGAGCCCAGATCGAAGCGGACACGGACCGCCTGGCCAGCGTCGGGGCGAAGCTTCGGATGATCGGCGGGGACTGGCCAATGGTTACGACTTCGCGATCGCCGACCTGCCCCCCGTGGGGTGCGCCGCGGCCATCGTGCACCGCGGCCCGATGGACGACGTGACCCCCAGCCTGGGGACCATGGCAAGCTGGATCGAAGACCATGAGTACCGCCTCACCGGCTACCACCGGGAGATCTACCTCGACTACCACCCCGCCGAAGCCGATCAGGGCGTCACCGAGCTCCAGCTCCCCATCGCCACGGGCAGTGCCGGATAAGACGCAAGGCTCACCAAGCACGCGGGACAATCTGTCGGGCGTTTGGCATTGGGGCCAGGTTCCCGGGAGAGATCCGGGCCGGGGAGGTCAGGCGGCGTGGATCGGGAACCAGGCGGAGCCGAGGTCGCGGTCGCTCACGTCGGCAGTTCGTCGCCAGCCTGCTCGCGCACCATGTACTCGGCGTACCAGTCGGGCCAGTTCGGGTCTGCCTCGCCCGTGCGCTTCTCGTGCTCGCCGTGGGCGGCCGACGCACGGCGGAGCGCGGCCGCCAGATCGCTCGCCGACGCGAAGGACGTCGTCAGCCGGGTCGATACGGCCGGGCAGCCGCGTCGTGACCTCCTGCACCAGCCAGCCGTTGCCGTCCGGATCGCTGAATGAGGCGAACGAGCCGTAGCTGCTGCGATCGGGCGAGGGCCCGGCTACCCGGCCGGCGTCGTGGAATCGAGCGCCTCGCGTCCCCTCATGGAACACCTCGCTCACTTTCACGCCGCGCGCCACCAGCTTGTCCCGCGCAGCCTCGATGTCGGAGACGACCAGGTACAGGCCCTGGGCCGAACCGGGCGCGGCCGACGTGAGGTTCGTGCCAAATTGGACCGAGCACCCGGAGCCCGGCGGGGTGAACTGGATCAGGCGGAAGTCGTCACCGGCGGCGACGTCGGCGTCGAGCCTCCAGCCGAGGCTTCCGTAGAACTCCTTCGCGCGGTCGACATCCGAGACGGGGATGACGAGCACCTCCAGCTTCATGTCGACGTTCCCGGCGCTCGCGAACTCGCCGGTTACGTTGCCGTGGACTTCCGTCGTGCTCATTGCGGCCTCCCTGCGTGGCGTTACAGGAGTGAGCCTCGCACGTCAACCGCTGATTCGCACCAGGGGATCCACCGGCCGATCCACTGACCAGCCACCTCGATGCGCGGAGACAGATCAACCTGTTCGGCCCGGTTCCGGCGGCCCCGGCAGAGCGGACTTGCGCGCCCCAGCGGATTTGATGGTCATCGAGGCGCCTGGCCCTGAGGCGCTGAAAACCAGCCGCTTACCGGCGGTCTGGATCGGCTCCCCCCCGGCACACCAGGACTGTCCCGCCATGCTCCCCCGGGTGGCCAGAATCAGCCAGCCGCATGCCCGCCAGCCGGGCGTGGATCCGGGCCAGGCCATCGTGACCGATCACGACCGACTCAGCCGCAGCATGCAGAGAGCAGCGGATGAACTCGCCGAGCTCACGGTCTCGCTGCGTCACGGCCTCCGCCTCGGACCTCGCTCCGGTGCCTTGATGGCCAGTGCCTTCCCGCGTTTGAACCCACCACACCGCAACGGGGGTTAAGACCCGGTTAGACGCACCTCAAGAGCCAATGCCGCTAAGTTAACGATCTTGTGCAGGTCAGGCTGGGGTGCCGGGGCCGATGGGCGGGGGGCCGGTATGTTGCGGCCGTGGCTGGAGCGCAGGAGCCGCTGGGCGGCCGTCTGACTGATCACATCGCGCTGGGCGTGCTGTCGGCGGCGTTTCCCCGGGATCTGATCGAGGAGGTCCTCGACGTGACTGGGAAGCGGGAGAAACGGTCCCGGCTGCTGCCCGCTCACGTGATGGTCCGGTATGTGACCGGCCTGGGGCTGTTCTTCGGGCAGGCGTATGAGGAGGTCATGCGGCAGTTGACCGGCACGCTGCAGAGCCTGGGCTCCTGGGATCAGGACTGGAAGGTGCCGTCCACCTCGGCGATTACCCAGGCCCGGCAGCGGCTGGGAGCGGGTCCGCTCAGGGAGCTGTTCCACCGGGCGGCGGTGCCGGTCGCGGGCCTGGGCACCACGGGCGCGTGGCTGCGCGGGCGGAGGCTGATGGCTATCGACGGGACCAGCTTTGACGTGCCCGACACCAGCGCGAACATGGCCGCGTTCGGCAAGCTGGGCAGCGGCCCCAAACAGTCAGCATTCCCGAAACTGCAGGTCGTGTCCCTGTCGGAGTGCGGCACGCATGCCCAGGTCGCCGCCGCGATGGGATCGTGCCGCGCCGGTGAGCGCGAGCTGGCCGCCCGGCTTGCCGGCCCGGTGGATGCGGACATGCTGATCACCGCGGACTCAGGGTTTTACTCCTGGCAGCTATGGGACCTTTACGCCGCGACCGGGGCGGCGCTGTGCTGGCGGGTGGGCGCGGCCGTGGCATTGCCGCTGGTCCGCCGCCTGGCGGACGGCTCCTACCTTGCGCTGATCTTCGCGCCGGGCGTCACCGCCACGCGCAAGGCCGCCCTGCTGGCCGCCGCGCGCGCCGGGGAGCAGATCGATGAGGACCGGGCCCGCATCGTGCGGGCGGCGGAATACACCGTCCCGGATCGCGGCGGCGAGGATGGCGAGCTGATCTGCGTGATCACTACCGTCCTGGACCCGGCCGGGCTGACGGCGGCCGAGATGGCGTTCGCTTACCACCAGCGGTGGGAGCACGAGTCCGGGCTGGACGAGATCAAGACCCACCTGCGCGCGGCCGGCGGAATCCTCCGCTCCCAGTCCCCTGACCTGGTCGAGCAGGAGATGTGGGGGATCTTGCTGGCTCATTACGCGATCCGGGAACTGATGTGCCGGGCCGCCGATGAGGCCGGGCACGACCCCGACCGGGTCAGCTTCATCCGCGCTGTCCGCATCGTCCGCCGCCAGATCGACGATCCGGCGGCCTTTCCCCCCTGACCACCTGCCCGCCATCACCGCAGCGGCCTTCGCCGAAATGCTGGAGCGGCTCAACCCGCAGCGCCGGATGCGCACCTGCCCCCGCGTCACCAAACGCGCACGCCACAACTCCTACCGGGTCAAACGCCCCGGCGACGTGAGCGTCACCCACACCAGCCCGCCAACGATCAAACTCGAAGGCCTCCCGGCAGCGGCTTAACTTAGCGGCATTGCCTCAAGAGCCTCCTGTGCCGGAGTGCGGATCACCTGGCGCCTACAATCGCGCGCATGGTCCGCTTCCTCGTGCTCTACGACAGCCCTCGCGACCCCGAAGCCTTCGAGCGCCACTACCGTGATGTCCATATCCCGCTGGCCAAGAAGCTCCCGGGTCTTCGCCGCTACACGATCAGCCGCAACGTGGTCCCGGTCCGGGGCGGCGAGGCGTACTACCTCGTTGCGGAGCTGGACTGGGATGACATGGCCGCTATGCGGCAGGCGTTTCAGTCACCCGAGGGCCAGGCCACCGCAGAGGATGTGCCGAAGCTGGCCGGTGACGGAGTGCACAGCATGGTTTTCGAGCTGGAAGACGTCTAGGCACTCACGCGGCGGCGGAAACACGCCGGTCCGCGCCGGCTGCCGGGCTACTGCTTCCGGTGACCAGGCAGACTGGGGATATGGAGACTCTGGAAACACTTGACCTGGGCTCATCGCCTGTCATTCTCCGCAGGGCCCAGGCCAGTGATCTTCCCGCGGTCGTTGACCTGATCGCCGCCGACCAGCTTGGCGCCACCCGAGACGGTGTGCAGACAGCCGGGGACCTGGCCGCCTACCAGGCCGCCTTTGCGGCCATCGACCGCGATCCGGCGCACCTGCTGATAGTCGCGCAATCGGGCCCTGACCTCGTGGGCACGATGCAGCTCTCCTTCCTCCCCGGCCTGGCGCGCCGTGGCGCCCTGCGAGCCCAGATCGAGGCCGTGCGGGTCCAGGAGGCTTACCGCAACCGTGGCCTCGGCGCCGCCATGATCACCTGGGCGATCAGCGAATCCCGGCGACGGCAGTGCGCCCTGGTGCAGCTGACTACCGACAAGTCCCGCACCACCGCGCACCGCTTTTACGAACGACTGGGGTTTGCCGCCTCACACGAAGGGATGAAACTCGCACTCTGAGTTACCGGTGCTTATGTGGGCGAAGCCCGGCGACTGCCGGACCTACCGGGAACCAGCCTCCCATTCCCGTCGGGTAATTCTGTACATGACCCACTCGCGGCCGAAGTCGGCCACGGACCCGGCCGGCATCCAGCCGACTCGCTCGAAGACCGATCGCATCGCCGCGTTGACTGGATCGGTGGCGGCCTCGACAGCCTCAGCCGATGCCTGCTCGAACAGCCAGTCCGTGAGCAGCGCGAGCGCTTCGCGCCCGTAGCCCTTGCCCCGGGCGTTTTCCTGCAGGCTGATCCCGACCTCAAATGTTCCTGGCGGCAGCGGGCGCCCAGGCGGCACGTATGTCTGGATGCGCCCGACCGGGACGCCGCCTGAATCGATGGCCAGGTCGAGCCGGCCTGCGTCCAGATGCCCCGACCGCTCCAGCCGGGCCCTGAAGCGAGCCTCGTCGGGAAGCTCGGGGGTGGCCATGGGATCGGCGGTCACCCTGATCCGCCATTCCTCATCGATCTCATCCGGCCGGAAAGCCCGGAGCAGGAGCCGCGGTCCGCAGATCCGGACTTCCCCATCATCGGCCGCCGCGTCCCGCTCGCCCTGGGTTTTCACCCGCCAAAGGTAACCCGGCCCGGATCCATATACACCAGGCCTGCCAGCGAACTCGCCAGCGGGGCCGCACCGCGTCTGCCGCGATGTGAGCCGGCGCCGCCCCCGGGGAACGTGGGCCCCGGAGGCGGGCGGCAGGCGGTCCCGGACTGCGCGTGCGCGCTCGATGGCACGTGCGGACCGGACCGCCGGCCAGCCAGGCCAGTGGTGATGAGGGACGTCAGCCCGCTGCGCTGAAAGGAGAAACTATTCCTCGACGAGGATTACCAGGGTTTCGGGCAGCACGCCGTCGTACGCCATCGCCTCGGCCATCTTCTCCGTCTGCATCGCCGCCATGACGGCATCCATATCGGCCACGTCCATGAGCACCGCAACCTGGGACGGATTCTGCGGGTCGACGAACGTGCGGATGTTGGTCACCCCGAGTGGCCCGAATACCTCTTCGCGCTTCGGCGAGGAAAGCCAGTGATTCTTGTCCTTCACATTGTGATGAGCGATTACGGTAGGCATGGTCCCCCCTGGTTTCGTGTGGCCAGCAGTTGTAGCCTGGCGCCGCTGACCCTACACCCGCGTGCTTCTGTTTTATACCGGCCAGGCCCCTCCGGCAGGCGGTAAGGTCCGCACAATCCGCGCCAGCATGGGTGATTCGGGCGCATATCGGAAAATTCTTAGCTCATATTTAGTACTGCACCGGGCGCTTTGGGATTAGCCCGCGCGGATCAGCGGTCATACCGCAGCCAGGGGCACGCTCATCCTCCCCTGGCGCGCTCCGGCGCGCTCCGGCGCGCCCGGGCGGAACCCGTCCCCCGCACCCCGCACCCCGCACCCCGCACCCCGCACCCCGCACCCCGCACCCCGCACCCCGCACCCCGCACCCCGCACCCCGCACCCCGCACCCCGCACCCCGCACCCCGCACCCCGCACCCCGCACCCCGCACCCCGCACCCCGCACCGACAAGATAAGCATGCTTGACAAATTAAATTGTCGGTGAAACAGTACAGCCATGCACGACGTGACCGTGATCGACGACCCCGCCGCCGCCGAGGCCTCGCTGGATCCCATCCGCGCCCGCCTGCTCGCAGAGCTGGCGGAGCCGGGGTCGGCCAGCACCCTCGCGACGCGCGTCGGGCTCACCCGCCAGAAGGCCAACTACCACCTGCGTGCGCTTGAGCGTCATGGCCTGGTGGAGCTGGTCGAGGAGCGGCGCAAGGGCAACTGCACCGAGCGCGTGCTCCAGGCCACGGCCGCGTCCTACGTGATCTCGCCCGCCGCTCTGTCCGCGGTCGCGCCGGATCCGTCCCGGGGGCCAGACCAGCGGTCAGCGCGCTGGCTGCTCGCGGTGGCCGGCCGGCTGGTCCGGGAGGTCGGCGAGCTGATCACCCGGTCGAGCGCCGCCGGCCAGCCGGTGGCGACCCTCGGTATCGACAGCGAGGTGCGCTTCGCGTCCGCCCAGGACCGCGCGGCGTTCGCCGCTCGAGCTGGCCGAGGCCGTGAACGGGCTGGTCGCCCGGTACCACGACGAGAACGCACCCGGCGGCCGCGAGCACCGGTTCGTCGTCGCACTCCATCCCAAGATCACTAAGGAGCCCTAGTCATGACACGCCAATTCGAGATCAGCCGCGAGATCGACCTGCCCGCTGCCCCCGAAGACGTCTGGACGGCGATCACCGCCGACACCGCCGCCTGGCAGTTCCCGACCGGGATGGAGATCCCCGCCGGGGCCACGCCGCCCGAGGGGGCGCCCGTCCAGACATGGGACCCGCCGCACCGGCTCGTGATCCGCATGGAGTCCCCCGACGGGACCTTCAACGCGCTGGATTACGCGATCGAGGCCCGCGGCGGCGGGACCGCGCACCTGCGCTACGTGCACAGCGGCATCCTCGCCGACGGGTGGGAGGACCAGTACGACGCCATCGGCGGCCACACGGACTTCTACCTGCACACGCTCGGCCAGTACCTGGGGCACTTCAACGGCCGCCGGGTCACCTACGTCGGCCAGCCGTCGGCGGGGATCGAGGGCCCGAAGGCGGCGGCAGCGCCGGACGCCATGGCCACGCTGCGCGCGGCGCTCGGCATCGGTGACGACGCCGCAGTCGGCGACGCCGTCCACGCCAGCCTCGGCGACGCGGGCCCGCTCGACGGCGTCATCGACTACGTGACGCCGGAGTTCATCGGTGTGCGCACGCAGGACAGCCTCTACCGCTTCTTCGGCCGCAACCACTTTGGCAGCGTGGTCGGGATGAGCGCGCACGTGTTCCGCGACGACGTGGATGCGGCGGCCGCCGAGGCGGCGCTCAAGAGCTGGCTGGACTCCGTCTACGAGTAGGGGTGCCACGGCCGGACGCCCAAGGCCGCCTCTGCCGGGTCATGACCGGCAGAGGCGGTCGTTTCTCAGTTGGCGGCCGCGAGTCTTGCTAGCAGCGCCCTGGTCTCGTGCCTGCTCTGGCCGGGATCATCCCCGACCGGGAAGACGATGGGCCAGAACTCAGTGACGCCCAGGCCGGCCAGCCGCTCCAGCTGTTTCTCGATCTGGGCTCCGGTCCCGGTGATGGCCAGGGCACCCGGTGATGCCACCCTCTCGCGCTGAAGCAGCCGCTGGTAGTTCTCCAGCCCGGCGTACCGGGCGAACACCTCGTCGGCGGCGCGAAGGGCGGCGCCGGGCTCGTCGCAGACCGCCACCGGCAGCGCGGCCACGACCCGTGGCGCTGGCCGGCTGCGGCCGCCGCCCGCAACTGCGGGACGATGTGCTCACCCAGGGTGCGCGGGCCCGCCAGCCAGGTCACCACGCCGTCGGCGAGTTCCCCGGCGACCCGCACCATCAACGGCGAGAGCGCCCCGACCAGCACGGGCACGGGGCTGGTTCCCGGCACGGTAAAGCCCCCGTCTACCCGGTAGAAATCGCCGCGGTGACGGACGTGGCCCTCGCGCAGCAACGGTACGAGCACCGAGAGGTACTCGCGCATGTGCGCGGCGGGCCGCTCATAGCGGATCCCGTGCAGATCCTCGATGACCGGGCGGTGCGACACGCCCACCCCGAGCGTCAGCCGGCCGCCGCAGAACGCCTGGGTGGTCGCCGCTTGCTGGGCGAGCGCCAGCGGGTGCCGCGGATACGTCGGCACGATCCCCACGCCCAGGTCGACCCGGCCGGTCCGGGTGCCCGCCACGGCCAGGACGTCAAGCGCATCCACTCCGCGCGAGAAATGCACGGACCAGGCTGAACGGAACCCGTCCGTCTCAGCGGCCACCACGTCACGCACGATGTCGTGCGGGGCCATCGGCGTCCCGACCACCTCACCGCCGACTCCCATCGCGATCCGCATGCGATCAGCATTCTGTGGCGGCCGTCCGCCAGCATCGTCACGCCGAGGCAAAACACGCCGCCCGGCTCACCCGCGGGTGGCGAGCCAGTCAGCCGGCCCCGGCGGGGCCGGGATGGCGGCCCCGGCCGGGCCCGCTCACGTCGGCGTGCCGCTTTCCCGGAGTCGCTGGCTGCCGAGTTCCGCGTGCATGACGTGCATGTCGCAGTACGCGCGGGGGGTGACGCCAAACCGGCCCCGGAACTCGCTGATGAAGTGCGAGACGCTGGCGTAGCCCACTTCCTTGGAGACCCGGGCCACGGCCAGGTTCCCGTCCACGAGCAGCTCGCGGGCCCGGTCCAGGCGCATCTCCTTCAGGAACTGATACGGCGCACGGCCGGTGACGTCGCGGAACAGGTGCGCGAACGCTGACGGGCTCAGGCTGACCTGCTCGGCCATGTCGGCGACGGTCAGCGGCTCAGACAGGTGAGCCCGCACGTAGTCAAGGACCGCGGACACCGGGTTGGTGGCCGCCTCCGCCGCGGCGATCGCCAGCAGCCGGGCGAACTGCTCACGCTGCAGCACCCGGTACACGGTCTCCTGCAGGTACAGCGGGGCCAGCACCCGCCGGTCGGTGTCCGTGCCCACCGCGCGCAGGAAGCGCAGCACCGCACCGAGCAGCTCCTGATCAAGCGCCGATACCAGGGCCGGCTGGTCCGGCGCGTTCGCCTCGCCGTTCCGGGACCGGAACGCGGTGGTACGCCGCTCCAGCATGTCGCTGGACACCCGGCGGACCAGGGCCGGCTCGATCTGCAGCACGAGGGACAGGAAGGGACGGCTCGGCGACGCTTCCAGGATCTCGGCCTGGAAGTGCAGGTGGCTGCTCAGCACCAGGTAATGAAACGGGTCGTACAGGTAGGTCTCGCCGTTGACGGTGACCGCCTTGCGCCCCTGGGCCACGATGCACAGCGACAGCGACTGGATTTCCTCCCAGCTGGGCCCGGCCGGCGCGGTGAACCGGTAGATCGTCAGGCCGGGCCACGCCCCGGCGTTGGGCCCCGCCTCCGGGGCCCGCGCGGCGAGCTCGGCGATCAGGTCGCCCGAAGTGACCGGCCGTTCAAGCTGCCCAGAACTCATCGCGATGCCTCCTTGCCCGCTTGACACCAGCATGCTCTACGGGGGGCTGCCTGGCGGAATGGGCAAGAGATCAGCAGAAAATCGCTATGCCAGGGCATAGCTGTCTCGGCGCAGCGATGGCAGAGTCACCAGAACGTGACCTAAGCCACACCGACACTCGCCCAGGACAGCGCCCTCGCCGTGGAGGAAGCCGATGACCCGGATTGCGTACCTCGTGACCAGTGCACGGGAGATCACTCTCGCGGACGGGACACCGCACCCGACGGGCTACTTCGCCGAGGAAGCCTGAAGCCGTACCAGCGGCTCAGCGCCGCCGGCTTCGACGTCACGGTGATCACGCCGGACGGCGAGACGCCCTACGCCGACCCGTACGGCCTGTCCTGGTTCTTCCACTATCCGGAGGAGGACAAGGACTACCTGGCCTCCGTGGTCCGTACCTTCGCTCACGACGTCGATGACATCCGCATCACCCTGCACCAGAACACCGAGCTCGGCCTGGCCGCCGCCCGTCGCATCGCCGCGCGGCTGCAAGCCGGCGGCCGCTCCGCCGCGGAGGCGCACCGCATCGTCGCCGCGGCCGCGAAGCAGGCCTGGCGGCAGGACCGGCAGCTCGCGGACGTGCTCGCCGAGGACAGCTCGCTCGGGCTCACCCGCGGGCAGATCCAGGAGGAGATCGACGCCCAGCGAGCCGACAGCGAGCACCTGGCCGCCGGGCGGCTGGCGGCGCTGGAGGCGATCCCGGGCTTCCAGCACCCGGTCGCGCTGTCCGGGCTGAGCGAGGCGGACCTGGCCGAGTTCGACGCGGTCTTCACGCCAGGCGGGCACGGCCCGATGGTTGACCTGTCCGACAACCCGGATGTCGCCCGGCTGCTGACCGTGCTGCACGGCAAGGGCGCGCCGATCGCCGCGCTGTGCCACGGGCCGGCCCTGCTGCTCTCCGCACCGGAGCGCCCCGATGGGCAGTGGCTGTTCGACGGATACCGGCTGACCTGCTTCACCGACGAGGAGGAACTCCAGACCGAGGCGGGCCGGCTGGGCATGGGCTGGTTCCTGGACACCGCGCTGAAGAACGCCGGTGCCGTCTTCGACGACGGCCCCTCGGCCTGGGTCTCGCACGTTGTGGTGGACCGCAACCTGATCACCGGGCAGAACCCGGGATCCACGGAGGCGACCGCCGACGCGGTCATCAAGATCCTCCGCGCCCCGGCCCGGGCCGCGGCCTGAGCCGCCGGGCTTCGCCCACGATGGCAAGGAGTGCCCGCTGATGACCAGCACGATCCCAGGCACCAGGACCGCGACGGAAACGGTGCAGGCCTTCCTGGATGCCTTCGCCCGCCGCGACGTCGCGGCGGCCCTCGACGTCGTTGACCCGCGGGTGTCGGTCACCGTCCACCCGCTCGGCATCCACGCCGCCGGGAGCGATGCGCTGCGCGGGGTGCTCGCCGACCTGGTCCGGGCGTTCCCCGACCTGCTGGTGACCACCGGCCGCGTGATCACCACCGGGGACGTGGTGACCGCGCTGATCAAGGTGGAGGGCACCCAGGCCGCCGACTACGCGGGCGCGATCAACCAGGAAAAGCACCTGGACATCGATCAGGCGTGGCGGTTCACCGTCCGCGGCGGCACGGTCACCGGGGTGACCGCCTACTGGTGCCAGCAGCAGCTGTACCGGCGGCTCGCGGTCAAGCGCTTCGACGCGATCGCGATCGCCTGAGGAGGGGGACCCGATGACAACAGTGCAGGCGCCGGCCCGCACCGCCGAGTCGGCGGCCGCGGTCGTCACAGAGTTCTTCGGCCGGTACCGGGCCCACGATGTCAACGGCATGGCCGAGCTGTGCGGCATCAACGCCGACTTCTCCTATGTGCCGATCGAGATGTGGGGCAAGCAGCGGGTGCTGCGCGGCGATGGCAAGGTCGGCACGATCGGCAAGCCGCTGTGGACCGGGCTGATCAACGCCTTCCCGAACCTGTCCAACACGGTGCGCACCGTGGTCGCCAACGACGACGGCGACGTGGTCGCCGAGGTTGACATCGGCGGCACCCAGCAGCTGGCCTGGGGCCTGATCCGGCCGCCGGCCAGCACTACAGCGAGCCGCACCTGTTCATCTTCCACGTCGGCGAGGACCTGCTCATCGACAGCATCACGGCGTACTGGAACGACGCCGGCATCAGCCAGCAGCTCGGTCACGAGGAAGTTGACTGACGAAGGGGCCCGCAGAGATGGCACTGCTCAAGCGCGAAGAGTGGCAGGGCTTCGTCCGCGACGTGGACTGGACGTACAGCTACGTAGACGATGAAGCCGTCTTCCCCGAGTGGCACAGCGGCACCGGCAAGGTGCCCCGTGCGGCCTGGTCGGCGTGGGAAGAGGATTACAAGGTCAGCTACCCCGAGTACGTGGCGATGCAGCGGGACAAGGAGGCCTCGGCCTACGCGGTCAAGGCGGCGCTGCAGCGCTCGTTCACCTTCGAGCACCTGGACGAGGGCTGGAAGTCGGCGACGAAGATGCACTTCGGCGGGGTTGCCCTGGTGGAGTACGCCGCGGTGCTGGCCGAGCTGAAGATGGCGCGGTTCGGGCTCAACGGGGCCTGGCGGAACATGGCCACCTTCGGCCAGCTCGACGAGCTGCGGCACGCGGCCATCACCACGTTCTTCGGCCACGAGTTCGTCGGCAGGGACCCGCAGTACGACTGGACGCAGAAGGCGTTCCACACCAACGACTGGGTGCTGATCTCCCTGCGCAACCTGTTCGACAACATGATGATCGCCTCGAACGTGGTGGACATGGCCATCGAGCTGCCGTTCACCTTCGAGACCGGGTTCACCAACCTGCAATTCGTGGCCCTGGCCGCGGACGCGCTGGAATCCGGGGACGTCAACTTCGCCAACATGATCTCGTCCATCCAGACGGATGAGGCGCGGCACTCCCAGCAGGGCGGCCCGACGCTGGAGATCCTGGTCGAGCACGACCCGGTGCGGGCGCAGTGGGTGGTGGACAAGAGCTTCTGGGGCTCGGCGCGCGCCTTCGCCGCCCTCACCGGGCCGGCCATGGACTACTACACCCCGCTGGAGCACCGCAAGCAGTCCTACCGGGAGTTCATGGAGGAGTGGGTCATCGACCAGTTCGTCCGCACCATCGAGGACTACGGGCTGAAGAAGCCGTGGTTCTGGGACGAGTTCATGCGCGGCCTGGACACCTGGCACCACGGGCTGCAGATGGGCCTGTGGTACTGGCGGCCCACGCTGTGGTGGCGGCCCAAGGCCGGGGTCAGCAAGGACGAGCGCGCCTGGCTGGCGGAGAAGTACCCGAACTGGGAAAAGGTCTACGGCGACAAGTGGGACGTGCTGATCGACAACGTCAACGCCAACAACCTGGAAGCGACGCTGCCGGAGACGCTGCCCTGGCTGTGCATCACCTGCCACCTGCCCTGCTGCAACGCCACCCAGTCACGGGACGGCACCTGGCGGGTGCGCGACTGGTCGCTGCGCTACGACGGGAAGACCTATCACTTCTGCACGAACGCCTGCCGGCAGATCTTCTGGAAGGACCGCGACAACGTCAACCACGAGACGCTGGTTGACCGGTTCCTGGCCGGGCAGATCCAGCCGATGGACGTCGGCGGGATCCTCGGCTACATGGGCATGACGCCGGACGCGATGGGCGATGACCCCGACTACGAGGCGTGGACCAGGGACTATGTCGGGCGCCCGGCCGAGGGCATCGCGCTGGGAGCCCAGTCATGACTGCCGAACTCGGCGTCGAGGACCAGCCCCCGCAGCTGGTCCCGCTGAACGCCATCTTCGCGACCGACTTCGTGCAGATCCTGGTCCCGGTGACCACGGCCAACACCATGCGCGAGGTGGCCGCGGCGGTGGCCCACCACGTCGAGGGCCGCCGGGTGCGCGCGCTGCCCTACGAGAAGGTCGTGATCCACAACGGCAGGCGGCTGCCGCCCGACATCACCGTGGCCGCCGCGGGCATCCAGCCGCTCGACCACGTCGCGGTCGAGTACGACATCCCGGAGGGGTCATGAGGAACCCGGTCGGCCCCATCCTGCGGATGGGCGACGAGGTCGAGCAGGTCATCGCCGCCATCGAGGACGACAACCCCGGCACCGACATCGAGGTCATCGACCGTGGCGCCTACGTCCGGGTGCAGGGCGAGAACCGGATCACGGTGACCGAGCAGACGCTGCGCCGATATCTGGGCGCCGACTTCGAGATCGCATCCTTCGGCTCGATGATGTCCGCCTTCAGCGGCCGGGCGATCACCACGAGCGACGCCATCACCTGGGAGAGCTTTGGAGCGCGCCGGAGCGAGAAGAAGGAGGTGCCGGCATGACCGAGACCCCCGCGCGCAAGCCCCGGCCGCGCCGCACGTTCAGCGCGTTCGGCGACGTGCGCAAGATGCCCAGCGAGTACGAGATCGTCACGCACAAGCAGAACTGGACGCTGCGCCAGAACCGGGCCGCGGCGTTCGAGCAGAACCCGTCCTCCGCGCCGAACCTGTGGTTCCTGACCTACCGGGACAATTCGCCGCTGCAGGCCAAGGACTGGGATGGCTTCCGCGACCCCGACGCGCTGACCTACCGGGCCTACGTCGGGCTGCAGGCCGACGCCGAGGCCAAGGTGCACGGCGTGCTGGAAGCGCATGCCGGGGCCGGCTCGGACGCCGCGCTGGCCGAGGGATCGGTGGCCCTGCTGGGCCACCTGCTCACCCCGTCGCGCTACCTGTGCCACGGCTTCCAGCAGGTTGAGGCGTACGTCGGCTACATGGCGCCCAGTTCCTACATAACGAACGCTGCGGGGTTCGCGGCCGCTGATTTCCTGCGCCGGGTCACCACGATCGCGTACCGCACCAGGGAGCTGCAGCTGGCCCGGCCCGAATCTGGCATCGGCTCCGCGGAGCGCTCACTGTGGGAGGGGCACGCCAGCTGGCAGCCCGCGCGCAAGGCCGTGGAGTACGCGCTGGTCAGCTACGACTGGGGGAAGCCTTCACCGCGCTGAACCTGGTGCTCGGCCCGACGCTGGACGATGTCCTGCTCACCCAGCTGGGCCAGGTGGCCAAGGCGAACGGGGACGACCTCACCTGGCTGCTCGGCTCCTTCCTGGCCGCCGACTCACAGCGGCGCGGCCGGTGGGGCCGCGGGCTGGCCGAGTATGCCGTGGCCCAGCGGGCGGAAAACCGTGCCGTGCTGGCCAAGTGGGCCGGGCGCTGGGCTGCGCTGGCCGATGACGCGGCGTACGGGCTCGGCCAGTTCCTGGAAACGCTGCCCGGCAGCGGAGTGCCGGCTGACCAGGTCGCGGCGCACGCCCGGGCCGCCCGCGAGGAATTCCTCGCGCCGGTGCTGGAGCCTGCCGGAGACGCCGCGACGGCGGAACCGGGCTGAGCGTGGAGGGAGCCAGGATCGCCGCCTCCCAGGCCGCGCAGCATGACCCGGCACCAGCGGCGGCGGGGCGCTGGCGGGACACGGGGGTCACCCTGGATGACCTCTGGGAGGGTGACATGACCTCGGTGACGATCGAGGGTGACGACGTGCTGCTGATCAATGTGGCGGGCCAGGTCCGCGCGTACACCAACCTGTGCCCGCACCAGGATGGCCCGCTCGCTGACGGTGACTTCGACGGGCAGACGCTGACCTGCCTGCGCCACCTGTGGGAGTTCGACGCCGGCACCGGCTGCGGCATCAACCCGGCCAACGCGCAGCTCAAGGCATTCGGCTGCAAGGTCAACGACGACGGTGCGATCTGGGTGGACATCGGGCGATGAGCGTGCGGCGGATAGTCGTCGCCGGGGGTGGCGTGGGCGCCGCGGCCGCCGCGGCCGGGCTGCGCCGGGCCGGTTTCGACGGCGCTATCACGATGGCCTGCGCGGAACGCGCGATGCCCTACGAGCGGCCGCCCCTGTCCAAGGAATTCCTGCTGACCGGCGAGGCCGGGGACGGCGGCGCCGTGCCGGATCCGGCCTGGTACGCCGACCACGCGGTCGAGCTGCTGCTCGGCGTCCGGGTCACCCGGCTGGACCCGGCCAGCCAGACGGTCACCCTGTCCGACGGCGGAACGGCCCGCTACGACCGGCTGCTCCTGGCGACCGGGGTCCGGCCGCGCATCCTGCCCGGCATCGCCGGGGATGGCGTCTGCTACCTGCGGACCCGCGATGAGGCCAGCGAACTGCGTGAGCGGATTCTCGCCGCCGGGCACGTGGCTGTGCTCGGCGGCGGTTTCATCGGCTGCGAGGTCGCGGCCGCGGCCATCCGCCTGGGCAAGCGGGTCACCATCCTCGAAGCGCTGCCCACCCTGCTGCACCGTGCCCTGGACCCCGCCCTCGGCGGGCTGATCGCAGACATCCACCGGGGGGAGGGCGTCAACGTGCGCACCGGCCAGCAGGTCACCGGGGTGCGCTGCCATCCCCGCGGGGTGACGGTGCGCACCGGCGACGGCACCGTCGAGTGCGACGTACTCGTCGTCGGCGCCGGCACGGTGCCGAACGCCGAGCTCGCCCTGGACGCTGGCCTGCCGGCCCGCAACGGGATCGAGGCCGACGAGCACTGCGCCACGGCCGCGCCGGGCGTGTATGCCGTCGGCGACGTCATCAACCAGTACCTGCCCTCCCATGGCGGCCGGGTCCGCGTCGAGCACCACGACACCGCGATCCGGCAGGGCGCCGCCGCCGCCCGCAACATGCTCGGCGCGGACCAGGCCTTCACCGACGTGCACTGGTTCTGGTCCGACCAGTACGAGCACAGCCTGCAGAGCGCGGGCATCCCCGGCGGCCCCGGGCCGCTGGTCATCCGGGGCTCCCTGGCCGGGCGCAGCTTCTCCGCCTTCCGCCTCGACGGCGGCCGCATCCGGTCGGTGATCTCACTGAACCGGCCCCGGGACGTGCTGGACACGCGCCGCCTGCTAGCCCGGGAGCACAGCGTCACCGCCGCACAGCTGCGCGATGAGTCGTTCCCGCTCAAGCGCCTCACCCAGCCCGCCCGGGCAGGCACCGCACAGTAAAGGACACCAGATGGTCGCGACGACTGCCGCCGAGCTGAGGATCGATGAGCCGCAGGTACGGCTGGCCGACACCGATGGCCGTGCGGCATTGCAGGTCGTCCTGGGCCAGGATGCGGTGCGCGCCCGGGCCCGGCTGCGGTTCGGCCCGGGGCGCACCTGCGAGCCGCTGGCCCGGCTTCTCGACCAGGTCATCGTGCAGGCGGAGAACGCGGGCCTGCGCCCCGAGCGGCTGATCCTGGCGTCCGGCAGCATCCAGGCCGCGGAGGACATCGTCCGGGTCCGGCGCAAGGCACACGGCAAGGCGGACTGGATCGCCAGCCCCACGTCCCGGGTGCTGATCACCCTGCAGCCGGCTGGGCTGTATGCCGCCGCGCAGACCAGCCCGGCAGCTCCCGCCGCAGCGGGCGGCGACGGCCCCGCCCCGCCGCGCGGCACCGAAGCCCTCGCACCGGAGCCGGCCGCGCGCCGCGACGCCGCGCCACCTGACACCGCGCCACCTGACACCGCGCCACCTGACGCTGGGCCAGGCGGATGCCGGGCCAGTGGGTGCCGCAGCCGCCGCCGTCCGCGCGGCGCTGCTCGAAGTGATCGACCCCGATCTGGGCGTTAATATCGTGGATCTCGGTTTTGTCCGCCGGGTTGACGTGCAGGGTCGCGCCGCCGTTATCACGATGACCCTCACCTCGGCGGCCTGCCCGCTCACCAGCATCATGGAAGACCAGATCCGGACCGGGCTGGCGGAGCTGCCCGGGATCGACGGCTTCCGGGTGGACTGGGAATGGCTGCCGCCCTGGCGGCCGGCTGACATCAGCGGCAGCGGCCGCGAGCAGCTGCGCGCGATCGGATTCAGCTTCTAGCAGCGCGATCGGGATCAGCGCCAGGCCGACGGGGAGGCTGATGCAAAGATCCAGTGCCATCTGGTCGCCGGCACCACGGCGCCCCCGGCGAACGGCCTGCTAGCTGATCATCTGATGGCACAATCAGCCCATGACGAAGCAGCCCTCCGGGCAGGCACAGGCGGTAGCGGGAGTAGTCAAGTGGTTCGACGTTGACGAAGGCTGGGGCGTGATCGACGCCGCGGAGGTGCCAGGCGGCTGTTTCGTCCACTTCGCCAACATCGAAATGGCTGGCTTCCGGCAGCTTCAGGAGGCTCAGCGCGTGCGTTTCACTTTTGAGCGGCCGGGCTTCCTGCAGGACGGCTGCCCGTACCGTGCCCTGGAAGTCTGGCCGGAGGACTCCACGGGCAGGCCACCGGCAGGTCCCACGGACTTGGCCTGAGGGCGATCATGGACCTGTGCCAGCGGCGGCGATGTGGGAGTGTCCCAGGTGCGGGCGGACCTTTGCGAACCGGAACCAGACTCATACCTGCGCTCCGCTCGGCGATCTGGACCGGCACTTCGCTCATGCGGATCCGGTGGTACGGGCCGTCTTTGACTGCGTTCTCGCGGCGGTGGCGTCGTCCGGCCCGGTTGACGTGCTGTGCGAGAAGACCCGCATTGCCCTGCATGTCCGGATGAGCTTCGCGGCCTTCATGCCGCGCCGCCACTGGCCCAACGGGCACCTTGTCCTTGCCCGGCGCATCGACAGTCCCCGTTTCCTCCGGGTCCAGGCCCTGTCGGAACGGAACGTGGTGCACGCCTTCCGGCTCACCTCGCCCGCCGACGTAGACCCGGAGTTCGTGGCATGGCTAGCCGACGCCTACCGCGTAGGCACCCAAGAGCACCTCCGGCGCTAGAAGGCCACCAGGAACGGGCCCTCAGCGGAGCGTGATGACGTTGGCTGTGTTCAGGGCGGCGGCCTTGGCGGCGCCGTAGGAGACCTCCTCGGGGAAGCCCATCTCCCCGCCGGAGGTGAGCCCGATGATCCGGCCCCAGCCCGCCTCACGGCGATATGCCGCCGCGCGAACTCTGCGATCAGCAGGGGCGGCTTACACTCGGTTCCCGTGATGACCGGCGACGGCGGGGAGCCTGGCCCGCAAGTATTTAACATCCTGCGCGGGGAGGCCAGCCAGGTCCGGTCCACGCCTTTCGGGGACGTCGGGATCGTGTTCTCCGGGCCGGGCCTGGAAATGGTCTGGGTGAGCAAGCTGGCCGAGCCCATCGATGAGAGCTGGTTCTCCTCCGCGGAAGTTGACCTCATCCTTGTCGTTCAGGGGCAGCTGAAATTCGAGTTCGAGTCGTCTGGACAGCCGGACCGTGTGCTGAGTGTGGGAGAGGTGCTTGTCCTGCCCGCTGGTGTGCGCTGCCGTGCCTACCGGTGGCCACGCGACTCACGCGAGGCGGCCATCTTCGTCGCCGCTTACCCTGCGGGCGGGAGTCGGCCGGCCACTGGGCACGGGTAGCACGAGGCGGCGGCAGACCCGAGGCCGGTATCTGCTTCCCGGTCGCCGTCCGTCAAGGGGGATCCAGACTGGGCCTGACACATCCAGGCGATGCCTCACTCTTGACGTATCCGCCCGGATGGATTGACGCACCGCCTGGTCATCGCCGGACGCCGCGGTGACGTAGTCCGTTCATGAGGAGGGCGAGCAGGCGGCCGGCTTGAGCTGAGCTGTCCGGCGTGCCCTGCGCGGCCCAGGCGATAGCGCCGACCATCCTCAGCACATCCGCGTCGTCCGCATCGGCGACGACCGCGCCTGATTGCCGCGCCCGCGCCAGCAGCGCAGCCCCCACCTCGAACAGTTCCGCATGCCAGGTCGATACCAGGCCATTCTCGCGGTCGAGCGCCGAGTTCATCACCGCGGCCGACAGACCTCGATAGGTCAGGGCATGCGTGAGCGCAGCACGCAGCCAGGTGGACAAAGCGTCGAATTCGTCCTCGGCCGTCAGCAGCCCGCGGCCAAGGCCGACCAACTCGCTTATCTGCCCGGCGAGCACTGCCTCTATGAGATCCAGCCGAGTGGGGAAATGCCGGTACAGCGTCCCGCTGGCCACCCCTGCCCGCCGGGCGATCTCGTCCAAGGAGGCGTCCACGCCGAACTCGGCGAACGCCATGCGCGCCTGCTCGACCAGCCGCCCGTAGTTGCGTCGGGCGTCTGCACGCCTCGGGCGCCCGGCTGGCGACCGCGCACCGTGACCTGCCAGGACAATCACCACACCCTTGCTAACCGGGGACACAGTCCGCTACCGTGTCCACCTAACCGGACTGTGCCTCACTTTACTGGCATGACTCACCCAGGGCATGGAGGGCCGCCCCAATGGCGCTGTCGGAACAAGACCGGATCGACATCAACGACCTGATCAATCTCCACGGCCACCTCACGGACGCCGGCGAGCTGGACCAAGCGGGTGAGCTATTCACCCCAGATGCCATCTATGACCTGGACGACTTCGGCCTCGGCTCGTTGCACGGGACCGCGGTCATGCGTGAGGCCGCGCTCGCATTGGGCGAAGCCAACCCGGTCGGTCATCACGTCACCAACATCGTGATCACTCGGATCGACGATCGCTCGGCGCGGGTCCAATCCAAGGGAATCGGCATCAAGGCCGACGGAACGGCCGGCAGCGTCGCCTACGACGACATCGTCACGCGCCAACCCGGCGGCTGGAAGATCAGCTACCGCAAGGTGACGGCCAGGCGAGCGGCACTCGGCGGGCAAGAAGGTGGTCCGCGTGAGGTTCTGGAGCGTCTTCGCCAAGCCGCCATCAGCCAGTCCGCTGATGACATGAGCCGTGTGTACGCAGTCAACGCGGTCCATGAGTTCCCGTTCACGCGCCCGGGCGTGCCGTCCCGGCTTGACGGCCGGGACGAAATCGTGAACTGGATAGCCGCCGGGTGGAAGGCCTGCCCGCTGAGGTATGAGCGTTACCGCACTCTTGCCATCTACGACACCAACGATCCGGAAACGATCATCGTCGAGCAGGAAGCCCTCGGGACCAGCGCATCCACCGGCGAGTTCGCGCTTCCCAACATCGTTGTGCTCACCGTGCGCAACGGGCAGATCGCCCGCCTGCGCGACTACGCCAACATCCTGGCCGCCGCAGCCGCCATGGGACGCGATATGTAAACGCGCCACCGCGCCACCTCACCATCGTCGTGCTATCCACAGCGTCGGGCGGACCTGCTGGATACGGCTCAGCACTGGTCTGGCGGGAGGCCGGTTCACGAATCGGGCCAGAGATCCTCCGGCTCACGCCCGCGGGTCTCGGGGAGCAGCCAGAACGCCGCCATGACCAATGCCGCAGGCGAGAAGGTGACCAGCGCGGCCACTCCGAACTGGTGGTCGGCTTCGGCCACCGCCCCGAAGGCGACCAGGCCGGACACCGCCCCCAGCACGCCTGCCGCGACCGACCAGCCCGCCACTGAGGCCCGGACCGAGGTGGGAAACAGCTCGTTGAGCAATGCCCCGGCCGCCGGGGCGAAGACCGAGGCGGCGAACACGCCGAGGATGTAGCCGGCCAGCAGCGCCGGGGCGGAACCGGTATAGGTCAGGGTGGCGAACAGGGCCACCGCCACCATGGCCAGTGCGCCGGTCAGGCGGCGGCCTACCCGGTCCGCCAGCCACCGTCCGGCCAGGAGCCCGGCCAGCCCGGCGATACCGGCCCCTGCCACCATGCCCGCCGTCACGATGCCCCGCTGGTGGAGGAAGTTCTGCGCGAACAGGAAGACGAAACTGTTGGCCGGCCCGGTAATGACTGAGACGGCAAAAGCCAGCAGCGCGATCACCGCCAGGCGGCGGCGGAACGGCCGGGCCACGGCATCGAGCACCGGGACCGGATGCGCGGATCCGGCCGCGGCCACCGTGAACCGGTCAGGCTCCTCGATCCAGCGCCAGAGAAGAGGCAGCAGGGCCAAGGGGACCAGCGCCACAAGGAACACGCCACGGAACCCGAGACTGCGCGACGCCAGACTGTGCACGATGGCGATGACGCCGGCGCCGGTGCCGTACCCGGCGGCGATGAGTGCCACTGCCTTGGCCCGGTCAGCCGAGGCGGTCTGCTCCGCTGCGGTGACCTGCGCCAGCCCGTTCGTGGCGCTGAGCAGAGGGCGCCCGCAGGCGAAGATGGCCACGAACCACCAGTAGCTGGGGCTGGCCGCGGCCAGCACGGTCATGAACAGCCCCGCCCCGACCGTGACGAGCAGCATCCTCCGGCGGCCGAAGTCGTCGGCCAGGCCCGTGATGGGAAGCGCGCCCAGCGACGCCAGGCGCATAATGGCCAGCCCGACCCCCAGGTCGGTGCCCGACAACCCCGCCTGGTCGGCGAAGGTCGCGCCGTGGTTCACCTGGCCGAAGCCCCGGGCCACGTCACCGAGGGCGGCCACGACGCCGAACTGCCCGAACCCCGAGGCGAAGGCGGCGACGGCCACACCGACCACGGCCCGGTCGTTCCAGCGATGCAGCCGCAGCCCCGCCGGCTGAGGTACGGGGGCCGTGCCCGGATGAGTGCTCACCCTCACCTGCCTTTGCCTATGACGTGTCCCTGCGGCCCCAGGACGGTCCGTCCCAACACCTTCTACCTGAAGCGGGAGCCCGCCCGCGGTCTGGCCAGCTTCGGGGCCGGCCTGCCAACGCCGGGAACGCTGGTGTCCGATACTGCTCGCGTGGGTGATGCCAGCGGTGGCGGGACGGAGCAGCCGGTGTGGCTGGCTGGCAATGTCGGTGGCGCGTGGCGGATCGGTGACACGGTGCACCGGACGGCGGGTCCGTGGACGCCAGCGGTTCATGCCCTGCTCGATTTCCTTGCCCCGCGTGCCGGGCACACCCCGCGGGTGCTGGGGTTCGACGAGCAGGGCCGCGAGGTGCTCACCTTCCTGCCCGGGCGGGTCATCGATATTGACACCGAGCTGCTGACGCCAGGCCAGATCGACTCGCTCGTGTCGTGGACACGCAGTTTCCACGAGGCGGTGGCCGGGTTCAGCCATCCGGGCCCGTGGCGGTACCCGCGCGTGCCGCGGGCCTCGCTCATCGGGCACAACGACATCGCCCCGTACAACATCTGCTTCGACGGTGATCAGCTGGCCGGGGTGTTCGACTGGGATCTCGCCGGGCCGACGACGCCGCTCATGGAGCTCGCCTTCATCGCATGGAACTGTGTGCCGCTGTGGCGCGACATGGGGGAAGAGGTCTCCGCGGAGCGCATCCGGCGTATCTGCTCGGCCTATGGCGGCATCCATCCGGCCCACCTCGCAGATGCCGTTCCCCGCCGGATCCAGATGATGCTGGACTGGATCCCGCTCGCTGCCGCTGCTGGCGACGCCGGGCTCCGCCGGCTGATGAGCCAGGGCGAGCCGGGACGCTCCCAGGCAGCGCTCAGCGAACTGATCCCCAGACTGCAGCGGATCCGGCTCCTCCTCCACTGACCTCCCGTGCGCCTTGCCCGGCCGGCCGTTGACGAGCGGCCCCGGGCCAGGGCGGGATATCGTTGGTCACGATCGAGCGCGTGGTCAGTGGCCATAGGCAGGGGAATCCAGAATGGCGGAAGACGGCTGGATGAACGGGGATCCCGCCGACGCTGGGGGACCGCAGGTTGACCTGCAATTGGATCGCCCGCACCCGGCCCGGGTCTACGATTACCTGCTCGGCGGGAAGGATAATTTCGCCGCCGACCGCGCCGCCGCCCAGGCAGGGCTGGAAGCCAATCCCAATTCACGGATCCCGCCGAGGGAGAATCGCGCGTTCCTGCGCCGCGTGGTGCGTTACCTCGCCCGTGACGCGGGCATCAGCCAGTTCCTGGACATTGGCACGGGCATCCCGACCTCCCCCAACGTGCACGAGATCGCGCAGGACGCAGATCCGCAGGCCCGGGTCGTGTACGTGGACAACGATCCCATCGTGCTCGCGCACGCCCGGGCGCTGCTGACCTCCGGCCCCGTGGGCAAGACCGCCTACATTGACGCCGACGTGCGCGACGTCGGCAAGATCCTCGGCTCCGCTGACCTGCAGCAGACCCTGGACCTGAACCAGCCCGTCGGGCTGCTGCTGATGGCGGTCATGCACTTCGTCGCCGACGAGGATGACCCCTGGGACCTGGCTGCCCGGCTGCTCGCGGAACTGCCCTCTGGCAGCTACCTGGCGCTGTCGCATCTCACCGGGGACTTCGACCCGGCCGCGTGGGAAGGAGTGGCCGCGGTATACCGGCGCAGCGGGGTAACCATGCAAGTCCGTCCGCTCGCGGCCGTCGAACGGTTCTTCGCTGGCCTGGACATCCTGGACCCCGGTGTGGTGTCACTCCCCAGATGGCGTCCCGACCCCAGCGACATCGGCCAGCCAGATGATGCCGCCGTCTCCGTATACGGCGGCGTCGGCCGAAAACCCTGATGTCCACCCCGGCACCAGCACATCACCGGCTGTGGCGCCGCCAGTAGCGCCCGACGATGAGTTCCTCGGCCGGCTGGGGCGGGGCGGCGTCAGCTGACAACCAGCCCGGGGCTCGTACCGGGCACCTGCTCGCCGTCCCGCCAGACGACGGACCCGTTCACCATCACAAGATCGACGCCGGTCGCTTCCAGGCGCGGCGAATCGTAGGTGGCCCGGTCGCCGATCCCCTGCGGGCCGATCACGCAGATGTCCGCGGCCATCCCCGCCGCTACCCGCCCGCGATCCCGCAGCCCGTACACATCCGCGGCATTCGCGGCCAGGTGCCGCGCTAGCCGCTGCCATCCAGCGTCCGCACCGTCCGCCAGGTAATACCCAGCGAGCCGCGCGAACGCCCCATAGCCACGCGGGTGCGGGTGCTGCCCCTGGTAGATCCCGTCCGACCCCGCGCACTGCCGCTCATCCCGGGCCAGCCAGCCCAGCTGCTCATCGGCCAGCGCCAGCCGGTCCAGATGCGCCCCCACGTTCAGCTCAGTACGCAGCAGCAGGTCCAGCACCCACTCCCCCGCCGACTGGGCCCCATCGTCCCCGGCCGCCGCGGCCACGGATTTCCCGGCGAACCGCGCGAACGACCCGGGCAGGCCGCCCAGGTACAGGTTCGCCAGGTAGCCCTCGGTGAACTTCTCATCCGCCAGCAGCGCCGCCCGCTGCGCAGGGTCCGCCAGCGCGGCCAGCGTCCGCCCGGGCCCGTCGGCCTGCAGCGCGGGGGGCAGCAGCACGGCCAGGATCGTGCTGGACTTCCGGTACGGGTAGGTGTCATAGGTGATCGCGACACCGGCGTCCCCGGCGGCCCTGAACGCCGCCTCGATCACGGCCGGCGCCCCCCACAGATGGCTCGCGTGCACCCGCACGCCAGCCCTCTGGCCCACCGCGGCCAATTCCCCCAGGCCCGCGGTCACGCCCGCCCCATAGCCGCGAAGGTGCGAGACATACGGCCGTCCCGCGGATGCGAGTGGCCGGGCGATGTCGGCGACCTCGTCCACCGCGCCAAACCGGCTCGGCAGGTAATCCAGCCCGCTGGACAGCCCAACGGCCCCGTCCGACAGGGCCGTCTCGACTTCCCGCCGGGCCGCCGCCCGCCCGGAACGGCCCAGCGGCGCCGCCGGCAGCCCGGCGACGTTATGCCGGATCGTCCCCTGCGACGCCAGCACGGCCACGTTCTGCACCAGCCGCCCCGATACCGCCTCCCGGTACTCCCGCACGCTCAGTGACCGCGCCGGGGACAAGGCACCGTTGACCGGCGCGAAATACACGTTCAAGTACCGGGCGGTCGCCTCATTGGCGCCGATCCACGATTCCCCGTCCTGCCCCACGACGAGCGTCGTGACCCCCTGAGCAAGCGCTCCCCGGACAACGCCGCTCTCCAGCAACGGCCCCTCGGCGTGCGCATGCGCGTCGATGAACCCCGGGCAGATCACGCTGCCCGCCGCCAGGCCGATCACCTCGCAGTCCCGCGCCGGCCCGTCCGCACCGCCGGCGGCCGCCACGCCCCCGCGGCCGCCCGCTCCCCCGACTGCCGCGATAATCCCCCCGCCGATCAGGACGTCAGCCCGCCGGATGGTGGCACCCACACCGTCGGCGACCATGCCCCCGCGAAGCAGGATCCGTGCCGTCACGCTGCCTTAGTACTGGTTCGCGACGAACAGCGTCTGGGCCGGGAACTTCGTGAGGATCTCGGTGCCGTAGTCGGTGACGACGACCTCCTCCTCGATGCGCGCCGCGGAGATGCCGTCGGAGGCCGGGCAGTAGGTCTCCATCGCGAAGACCATGCCCGCCTGGAGCTCGATCGGGTTCTCCAGCGAGTTGAGCCGCGAGATGATCGGCCGCTCGTGCAGGCCGAGGCCGAGGCCGTGCGCGAACTGCAGGCCGAAGGCGGCCAGTTCGTTCTCGAAACCGAAGTCCACCGCCCTGGGCAGGACGCGGGCGACGACATCGGTCGAGACGCCGGGCTTGATGGCGGCGATCGCCGAGTCCATCCACTCCCGCGCCTGACGATAGGCGTCGTGCTGGCTCCCGGTGGCGCTGCCGACGCCGAAGGTGCGGTAGTAGCAGGTCCGGTAGCCGTTGAAGGAGTGGATGATGTCGAAGAAGGCCTGGTCGCCGGGCCGGATGATGCGGTCGGTGAAGTTGTGCGGATGCGGGTTGCACCGCTCGCCCGAGATCGAGTTGACCGCCTCCACCTGGTCGCTGCCCAGCTCGTACAGCCGCTTGTTCGCGAGCGCGACGATCTCGTTCTCTCGTATGCCCGGCTTGAGCACGTCGACGATGTCCTGGTAGACGCCATCGACCATGGCCGCCGCCTGGTTGAGCAGCATGATCTCGTCTGGCGACTTGATGACGCGGGCGTCGAGCATGGACTGCTGGGCGTCCCGCACCGTGATGCCCTGGCGCTGCAGCTCGAACAGGAACGGGGGCTCGACGATGTCGAGGCCGAGCGGGGCGTCAGCGACCCCGGCCTCGGTGAGCAGCGACTTGATCTCGGTCACCGCGTCCCGCATGAGGCCGGCCTCGGGGGCGACCGCACCGCGGAAGCCGAGGAACCCGGGCCTCCAGTTCTCGTCCGGCAGCCACTTCGAGTACAGCTTGTGGTGCCGCACCGCCGAGCCGAAGTCCCACAGGATCGTGTCCCGGTCCCGGAACACCAGGGCGTAGCGGATCATCTTGTCGCCGAGCGCGCCGCCAATCCAGGTCTGCGTCGTGTAGCGGATGTTGTAGAAGTCGAAGAGCAGGAAGGCGCCGCACTCGCTCGCCTCCAGCGCTGCCCTGGCCCGCGCCATGCGGTACCCGCGGAGCCGGGCGAAGTCGACGCGCTCCTCGTAGTCGACCCCCATCTGGCCGGGGGCACCGAGGGGCCGCACGCCCGCCGGGCGCTCCGGTGGGGCCACGAAGCCCCCTGCGCCAGTAGCCAATCCGTCCTCCTTCGAGAAGGGGCGCAATCGATTGTGACCCGCGGCACGATCCGCCCTGCCGTTCAGTCTGCCATGCCGGGCCAGCCGGGCCTGGCCAGGGACTCGGTCCAGCCGGGACCGCTGGCGTCAGGAGGGGCAACGGGCCGTTAAGCAAAGATCTCCGGATGCTTCTCCAGTTCCAGCCGCGTGCGGCGGATATGCATGATCAGCACCCGCTCGGCGTCGTCCGGGTCCTGCCTGCGGAGGCAGTTGACCAGCAAGCGGTGCTCCAGGTGCGTGGCGGTCAGGCCGTCCTTGGCCGCGAGCCTGGTGTACTCGCGCCGGTAGTGCTGGGTCGTGTTCCACATGCGGTGGATGATCTGCCACATCTCGCCGGAGGCCGCGCCCGCGTAGCTGGACAGGTGGAACTCCCGGTCGGCGCGCATGAAGGCATCGAGCCCGGACCCCGCCTCCATCTCGTCCGCGAGCTGGCCGAGACGGCCGACAGCGGCGGCGCCGAGGTTCGGCATGCTGGTGCGGAGCAGGAGGGGTTCCAGCCGTTCGCGGATGAGGTAGGTCTCGGCGCACTCGGCGAGGGTCAGCCTGGTGACCCAGGCGCCCGAGTTGGCGACCAGGGTGACGAGCCCCTCGGAGTCGAGCATCCGCAGTGCCTCGCGCACCGGGATGCGGCTCGCGCCGGAGCGCGCCGCGACGTCCTCCTGCCTGATGCGCGCACCGGGCAGGTAGCTTCCCCCAGGATCGCGGCGCGGAGGCTGTCCGCGATCCGGTGGCTCGCGACGTTCTCCCGGTAGCCGGCCTCCCGGTAGCCGGGGTCGTGGCTCGTGGTCACTGCGCCGGATACCCCGGATGCCAGAGCTTGACGGCCGATTCCTTCTCGTACGCCTTGCCCTCCGGGAAGCTCACGAGCTCGAACTGCATCCCCCACGGGCTGAGGAAGTACTGCCAGCGCTGCCCGGCCGAGGCGTTGCGGCTCGCGACCGGCCCGGCGAGCAGCCGGACGCCCTTCGCGCGCAGGTAGGCGACGGCCTCATCCATGTCGTCGACGTAGAACGCGACATGGTGGCCGCCGACGTCGCTGTTGCGCGGCTGCGGCGCCGGCCCGGCCGGGGCTCGTACTCGAACACCTCGAAGTTGAGGCCGAAGCCGCACCGGTAGAACCGGATTTCCCGCACCACCGCCCGCGGATCGACGTTGAGGTGATCGAGCATCCAGTCGTCGTCGTGCCGCATCTCGGGCAGCGAGTAGACGTGGTCGAAGCCCAGAACGCCGGTGAAGAAGGCGTGCGCCTGCTCCATGTCGGGGACGGTGATCCCGACATGGTCGCCGCCGCGCAGCCCCGGGATGCCGGTTTCCATGGGTCCTCCTCGACCAGGTATGTATCCAATATCGCCGAATCCTAGGGTGGTTGCCAAGAGATCCGGCAGATTAGCCGTTGATATGGATACATTTGCGCAGTAGCCTCCTGTCAGGCCATCAGCACATCGAGGGAGATGCGGATGCCACGCGAGAAGCGCCTTCACCCCGCGGCGGAGTGGGTCGAGCTGACCACGACCGCGGCGGACTGGAAGGCTGCCGACCCGGGGCTGCTCGCGACCATGCTCGGGCAGTTGCACCTCATCCGGGCCTTCGAGGAGACGGTCCTCGAGCTGGCCGGCGAGGGCCTCGTCCACGGCCCGGCGCACTCCAGCATCGGCCAGGAGGGCGGCGCGGTCGGCTCCATCGTCTCGCTGCGGTCCACCGACGCCGTCAACGGCTCCCATCGCGGCCACCACCAGTTCCTGGCCAAGGCCATCACGCACGTGACCAAGGGCGTGCTCGACCCGGCGGACCTGGTGACGCCGGAGGTGGCGACCGTGCTGCAGCGCACGCTGGCCGAGATCCTCGGGCTGGCCCAGGGTTACTGCCGCGGGCGCGGCGGCTCCATGCACCTGCAGTGGTTCGAGGCCGGGGCGCTGGGCACCAACGCCATCGTCGGCGGCGGCGTGCCGATGGCGGCGGGCAACGCCTGGGCGCAGCAGCACTCGGGCACCGACGACCTCACGGTCAGCTACTTCGGCGACGGCGCGGTCAACATCGGCTCGGTGCTGGAGAGCCTCAACCTGACGTCCGCGTGGGATCTGCCGCTCTGCTTCTTCATCGAGAATAACCTCTACGCCGTCTCGACCACCGTCGAGGAGGCCACCGGGGAGCCGCGGCTGTCAGCCCGCGCGCTGGGCTTCGGCATCCCCGCCTGGCGGGTCGACGGCATGGACCCGCTCGCTGTGCACCTCGCGATGCAGCGGGCGCAGCAGCGGTTGCGCGCGGGCGAGGGCCCCGTCGTCGTCGAGGCGCTCGTCTACCGCTTTTTCCATCAGAACGGCCCTTTCCCCGGCAGTGCCTTCGGTTACCGGACCAAGGAGGAAGAGGCGCAGTGGCGTGCCCGCGACCCGCTCGGCCGCGTCGCGGGAGAGATGATCAAGCTGGGCCTGATCGACGAGGCGGGAGTCGCGTCGGTGCGCGAGCAGGCGCAGCAGGCCATGAGGCTGGCCGCTGGCGCGCTCGTCGAGCCGGACCCGGACGCCAAGCCCGGCGTCCGCCGCATCCGCCCCGAGCTGTGGCCGGATCCCGCCTTCGTTGACGTCGGCATCCGCGGCGACCTCTCCGAAGTCGCCGATGCGCGCACGGCCGAGCAGCGGGACTTCACCGGCGAGATGAAGCCCGGCAAGCTCATCGACGCCGTATCCAGGGTCATGGACCGGCGGATGGCCGAGGACCCGCGCATCATTGTGCTCGGCGAGGACGTGCACCGGCTCAACGGTGGCACGAACGGCGCCACCAAGGGCCTGGCCAAGAAGTATCCGGGCCGCGTGCTCGGCACGCCGATCAGCGAGAACGCCTTCGCCGGGCTCGGCGGCGGGCTTGCCCTCGACGGCCGGTTCCGCCCGGTCGTCGAGTTCATGTACCCGGACTTCCTCTGGGTCGCGGCCGACCAGGTGTTCAACCAGATCGGCAAGGCCCGGCACATGTTCGGCGGCCTCAACCCGGTGCCGCTCGTGCTGCGCACGAAGGTCGCCATGGGTTCCGGCTACGGTTCCCAGCACCTGATGGACCCCGCGGGCATCTTCGCGACGAGCCCCGGCTGGCGGATCATGGCCGCCTCGACGCCGTACGACTACGTGGGCCTGATGAACGCGGCGCTCGCCATCCAGGACCCGGTGCTCATGCTCGAGCATGTTGACCTGTACGGCTCCGAGGGCGAGATCCCGGTCGACGACCTCGACTACCAGATCCCCTTCGGCCAGGCCGCCGTGCGGCGCGAGGGCCAGGACGTCACGGTGCTCACGTATCTCTCGATGGTCGAGCACGCCCGGCAGGCGATCGAGCAGACCGGGATCGACGCCGAGCTCATCGACCTGCGCTTCCTCGACCGGGCCAGCCTGGACTGGCAGACCGTCGGCGACAGCATCAAGAAGACGAACGCGGTGCTCATCGTCGAGCAGGGCGCGCAGGGCACCTCCTACGGCGGCTGGCTCGCCGACGAGGTCCAGCGCCGCTTCTTCGACTGGCTCGACCAGCCCGTGCAGCGCGTCACCGGCTCCGAGGCGAGCCCGAGCATCTCCAAGGTGCTCGAGCGCGCGGCGATCGCCCGCACCGAGGAAGTCGCCGCCGGCCTCGAACGGGTGCGGGCCGGCTTCGGGAGGGCCGGCTGATGGCGTCGGTCGTGCGGATGCCGAGCGTGCTCGCCGGCGCGACCGAGGCGGCCATCGCCAGCTGGCTCGTCGCCCCCGGCGACAAGGTCTCCGTCGGGGACCCGCTCGCCGAGATCGAGACCGAGAAGGCCATCGTCGAGTACAGCGCGGAGGACGCGGGGGTCGTCGGCCGGATCGTGCTCGCTGCGGGCGAGGCCGGCGAGATCGGCGCGCCCATCGCGGTGCTGGTGAAGGACGGCGAGACGGACGCCGACATCGACGCCGCCCTCGGCGGCGAAGCGCCTGCCCCGGCCTCTTCGCCTGCCCCGGCACCCGCCGCGGGCCCGGCGCTGGCCACGCCTGCGGGCGGCTCCGCGCCTGACCCGGCCGCCCCGTCCGTCCCTGACGCGGTCTCCCCCTCCGCCCCGGCGGCCGTGTCCGGCTCTGGCCCCTCCGGCCGCACAGTTCCCTCCGGCCCCGCAGGGCCGCCTGTTTCGGCCGTGCACCGGCCGTATGAGAGCCTGCCGATTCAGGCCGCCGCCCCGGCCCGCCTGTTCGCCAGCCCGATCGTCCGCAAGATCGCCCGCCAGCAGGGCATCGACCTCGCCACGATCGCGGGGTCGGGCCCGAACGGCCGGATCGTCCGCCGCGACCTTGAGCGGCTCGCCGGCCAGCGCGTCCAGGCTGAGAGCCGAGCCCGGTATGGGACGCAGCCCGCGGCGCAGCCGGCCGCTGCCCAGGCGGCAGCACAGCCTGCCGCCCACGGGGCGCCGCAGCCGGCCGCTGCCCCGGCGTCCGCGGCCGGCACGCTCATCCCGCACACGCCTATCCGGCGCGCCATCGCGCGCCGGCTCAGCGAGAGCAAGGCGACGACGCCGCACTTCTACATGACTGCGGAGTGCGTCGTCGGCGAACTGCTCGCGCTGCGCGAGCGGATCAACGAGACCGCACCGGTCAAGATCTCGGTCAACGACTTCGTCATCATGGCGGTGGCCGCGGCCTTCGGTGACGTGCCGGAGGCGAACGTCACGTGGAGCGACGAGGGGCTGGTGGCGCACGCATCCGTTGACGTGTCGATTGCCGTGGCGACCGACGGCGGCCTGGTCACGCCCGTGCTGCGCGGCGTCGAGGCCAAGCGCCTGTCGGTGATCGCCGCGGAGGCGCGGTCCCTCGCCCAGCGCGCGCGAGACCGGCGACTGCTGCAGCACGAGCTGGAAGGCGGCGTCTTCTCAGTCTCGAACCTCGGCATGTACGGGACGCTGGAGTTCTCCGCGATCATCAACCCGCCACAATCGGGCATCCTCGCGGTGGGCGCGGCTAAGCCGCAGCCGGTCGTGCTGGACGGGGCCGTGACCGTGGCGACCGTCATGCGCTGCACCCTCTCCGTCGACCATCGCGCGATCGACGGGGCCCTCGCGGCCCGCTGGCTCGCGGCCTTCACGACCCGGATCCAGGACCCGCTGGGCATGATCATCTGAGCCGGCCGGGTTCGCGGCGGTGCGGGCGCTGGGCTGGCTGGGGTACGGCATGCTCTGCGAGCAGCGGGAGGTGCCGGCCATGGTAGATGGCTGGTTCCGCCCTGTTACTCCCCGCCAGGATGACCCTGTTACTCCCCGCCGGGATGAACAGCCCGGGCTCGACACCGGCGTGGCGCATATCTCCCGGATCCAGAACTACTGGCCGGGCGGGAAGGACAATTTCGCCGCTGACCGGGAAGCCGCCGAATATGCCATGGCCGCCTACCCCGATCTTGCGGCTTCGGTGCGCGCCAACCGCGCATTCCTGGCCCGTCGGTGCGCTACCCCGCCGGGGTGTCCGTAGATCCCGGGATGGCCCTCGGCCGGCCAGAAGCCGAGAGGGCCATCGGCCGGCAAGAAGAGCTGGGCGCGGGCCCGGCAAGAAGAGCTGGGCGCGGAGCAGATTCTGTGCCAGCCGCAGGGGAGGGCTCAGCGGGCAGCTTCCCCGGTGCGGCCGGGCGGCCGGGCGGGGAGGCGGACGCGCAGCACCGTGTTCCCGGGCCGGGAGTCGATGGTGATGATGCCGCCGTGGCGCTCCACGACTGTGCGCCGCGCGATGTCGAGGCCGAGACCGGTGCCTTTGCCCGCTTCCTTGGTCGTGTAGAAGGCGTCGAACGCGCGGGATGCCACCTGCGGTGACATGCCGGGGCCGGTGTCGCCGACCTCGACGACGATGTCGTCCTGCTCGGTCCGGGTGGCCAGCCGGAGCGTCCCTGCGCCGTTCATCGCGTCGAGCGCGTTGTCGATGAGATTGGTCCACACCTGGTTGAGCTCGCCGGGATAGGCCCCGATCCGGGGAACGCTGGCGCTGTAGTCACGGACGACGGCAACACCGTCAGGGAGCTTGTGCCCGAGCATCACCAAGGCGCTCTCGATGCCATCGGTCACGTCGATCTGCTGCATCGAGGCGCGGTCCATCTGCGAGTAGGACTTGATCGCGGCCACAAGCTCGGAGATGCGCCGGGTGGATTCCTTGACCTCCGACAGCAGGGCAGCGGCGGACAATGTGCTCGCCACCCACTCCAGGCCCGGTTCCAGCGCCGGCCCGGCCAGCGCGGCCGCTGCCCGCTCGCACCAGCCGAGATCGGCTCCCGCGGCGGCGAGCGGCGGGGCGATAGCCCACTCGCGAGCGACACCGTGGCGGGTCAGCCACATGGACAGGGCATCCTCGCGGTCGGCCACGGCCAGCGGGCTCTGGGCTACCGCCTGCGGCTCGATCTCGCCGCGCAGCGTATCGAGGGCGGTGAACTGCTGGGCTGAGATCTCGTCAGCTGCCAGCCGTCCCAGGGAGGACAGCAGCGTCTGGCAGGCGTCCTCGAGCGCGTCGACCGCCCGTGAGGCGGCAGCCGCCGGGTTGTTGACCTCGTGGGCGAAACCAGCAGCGAGCGTGCCCAGCGTGACCAGGGACTCGCGCTGCCGGGCGGTCGCCTCGATGGACCGCGCGGTACGGTACAGCCCCTGGATAAGGTGCTTGCCGAACGGGAACCAGGCGTCGATCCTCTCGCGCAGCACCTCTGCGGGTACCCGGAGCACCCGCCCGGCGGCCGCTCCCCGGCCGGTTGCGAGGTAGACGCCGCGCTCATCCCACGCGCGGAACCCCCCGGCCCAGCGGCCCGGTACATCCATCCTCCCCACCACGGTGTCCTCAGCACCGATATGACGCAGGAGGTCGATGGCACCGTCGATGAGCACCCACCAGAAATCCGCGGGCTCACCCTCGGCGAAGACATTGACGCCAGGCTCAATGAGAACCTCGGTACCACCCCTGGCCAGCTCCGCGAGCTGGCCGTCAGCCAGCCCGTCGAACAGGCTGATAGCGCGAAGCTCGTCGGCGTGCATCACACCGTGGCCGGATTGCTCATGAGATCAGCCTTCGGGCGGCCTCGCGCCTACCCCGGGGAGAGGCTGAGGGACGTAAGAGACGCCAGCCACTATATCCGCGGGGTCTATGACCTGGGCAGACTACGCACGGTGCAGGCAGCCGGCGAGCGAGCCGGCGACCACGAGCCGCAGGCGGAAGGCCAGCGGGTTCATCCCCCGAGGAGAGGACCGGCCGGACCCCGGGCACTGGCGTCCGGGGGCAGCGTCGCCGGGGTGGAGGCCGGAGCACTGGCGTCCGGGGCAGCGTCCCCGGGGTGGAGGCCGGAGCGCTGGCCGTCATGGCACCTCGGACGCCTGGCAGCTGCCCGCCCGGCAACCCGGCGCGCCTGGTGTGCGCGGCGGGGCAACCACCGCCGCCGGGGGGACGTTGGCCATGATGGCCTCACTGGTCGATGCTGGTGCTGCGAAGGGGCGAAGGCGGGCGTCATGCGGCTGAGGGTATGGATCGTGCTGTTGGCTGTGGTTGCCGCCATGGCCTGCGGCGTCGCGGCTTGCGCGCCCACGGTCGCGGGGTCGGGCCAGCAGCCCGTGCCCGGTCCGGCGGCTGCCGCGGCGGCGGCCCGGACGCGGGCACCCGCCACGCCATCCCCCAGCCGCCCGGCGGCCGGCCAGGTGATCGAGGTGACCGGCGCGCCCAGCGGGGTGAAGGCCAAGGGCGCGGTGCTGGCCGACGCCGCCACCGGCCAGGTGCTGTGGGGCCGCGAGGTGGGCACTGAACGGCCGATGGCGAGCGTGACCAAGGTGATGACCGCCCTGCTGGTGCTGGAAAGCGGCCGCCTCAGCCGGAAGATCCGGGTGCCGAAGGCGGCGGTCAGCTACGCCTGGAAGTTCGGCGGCGAAACCGCGGCGCTGCGCCCGGGGGACGTGCTCACGACGCGGGAACTGCTGGCGGCGCTGCTACTGCCCTCAGGGGCGGATGCGGCGTATACCCTCGCGAGCGCCTACGGGCCCGGCCTGCATGCCTTCGTCGCGCGGATGAACGCGACCGCGGGCCGGATGGGCATGAGGCACACCCATTTCACCTCACCGGACGGGCTGCCCTACCCCACCGAGACCTCGACCTACTCCACGCCGTCCGACCTGCTCACGCTGGGCCTCGCGGCCATGCGGTACCCGGCCTTCCGGTCCATCGTGGACCTGCGGTTCTACCACCTGCCGAAGGGGCGCGGGCATCACCAGTACTGGTGGGACAACACCGACGAGCTGATCAGCTCCTATCAGGGTGCCGTCGGGATAAAGACCGGATACACCGACGACGCCGGGCACTGCCTGCTGTTCGAGGCGATCCGGAACGGCCGGGCGCTGATCGGGGCCGTGCTGGACAGCCCCGCCACCGGCCCGGCGGCCGGCGCGCAGGATGCCGGGCGGATGCTGAACTGGGGTTTCCGCCTCCGCCGCTCAGCCTGAACGGCCGGGTGCTGCCGGCCTGGGTCCTTTCCGGCTGCCCAGGCTGGACGGCTGCCGCGGCCAGGTTGCCCGGCGCGGAGGGTGGGGCCGGGCTGGCGCTAGTGTCAGATGAGGCGAGGAGGGTGGCTATGGCAGACACAACGCCGTTCACGATCGGGTCCAACGCCAGCTGCAGTGATGGGGCCTGCGGCGCGGTGAGCCGCGTAGTAGTCGACCCGGTCGCCCGTGCGGTTACCCATCTGGTGGTCGAGCCGAAGGGACGCCAGGGGCTCGGCCGGCTTGTCCCCCTCGACCTTGTCGACGCCACGGAGGGCGGGATCCGGCTCCGCTGCACCGTGGCGGAGTTTGAGGCCCTTGACCCGGCCGAGGAGACGCAGTTCGTGCCGGGGACCAGGGGCTACGCGTCCTTCGGCCCGGAGCAGGTGCTGTCCTGGCCGTATTCCAGCCTGGGCGGGAGCGCGGGCGTGGCCGGTGACACGGTGAGCGGCGTTTCGGAGACCGTCACCTACGACACCATCCCCGCGGGCGAGGTGGAGGTGCGCCGCGGCGAGCGCGTCCATGCCACCGACGGCGAGATCGGGCAGGTCGAAGGGCTCGTCATCGACCCCCGCAGCCACCACGTAACCCACGTGCTCCTGCAGGAAGGGCACTTGTGGGGCCGCAAGGAAGTGGCTATCCCGGTCAGCGCCGTCACCGGGGTCAACGACGGCATCCAGCTCAGCATCACCAAGCAGGAGGTGCAGGACCTGCCGCCGGTGGACATCGATCACCCAGACGCGTAGGAGCGGGCGCGGGTCAGGGCAGGTACCGGAGGCCGTGCGGGCCGGCGGCCGCGCGTAGCCGCGCGGCGTCGAGGCCGGGCGGGGCACCGAACAGGCGGCGGTATTCGCGGCTGAACTGCGACGGGCTGTCGTACCCGACGAGATGTCCGGCGCCGGCGACATCGCCGGCGCGGGCGACCAGCAGCGAGCGGGCTTCCTGGAGACGGATCCGTTTCTGGAATTGCAGGGGGCTCATGGCCGTGACGGCGCGGAAGTGCCGGTGGAACGCCGACGGGCTCATCCCGGCCAACCGGGCGAGGTCCTCGACCCGCATCGGTTCGGCGTAGTTGTCGCGGATCCACCGGATGGCCGGGCTGACATGGGACAGGCCGCTGCCCGCCAGGCCGATCTGGCGGATCATGCCGCCCAGCGGGCTGGTGAGAAGGCGCCAGAGGATCTCCCGCTCGATCAGCGGGGCGAGCACCCGGGCGTCCGCGGGGTGGTCGAGCAGCCGCAGCATCCGGGCCACGGCGTCGATCAGGCTGGGGCTGGCCTCGCCGGTCGCGACCGCGTGCTGGCCGGCCGTGGTCCGGGACCACCGTCCCGCTGGGGCCTCCAGCAGCAGCGGGGCGATGACGGCCGGGCGCAGCGCCAGCCCCATGGCCAGCGCCGGGGCCTGTGGGCTGGCGTCGAGGAAGTTTCCGGTGACGGGCAGGGCGGCGGTGACCACGAGGCACTGCCCCGCCCGGTACTCGAACACCTGGTCGCCGAGCAGGAGCCGTTTGCCACCCTGAGCCATGACGACCAGCAGCGGCTCGGCCAGCGAATGGTCCGGCTCCGCGGTCTCCACCTTGGACAGCAACAGCCCGGCGACCGGCGTCCGCAGGTCCGGCCGGGCATGGGCCGCGATGATGCCGCGGATCTCGCCCAGGAGGTCGTGGGTGGCGAGCACACTTTCACGGAAGCATCCGTGCTGCCGCCAGGCAAGCCTGATCGAGGCGCAGCCGGGAGGATCGTGCAAGACCTGGCGCGGATTGGCTTACCGCGGGCGAGACGGCCCGCGCTTCGATGGGGATGACCGTTCCGACACGCCCTGGAGCACATTCATGCCACTCGATGACTCGGGAACTCCGACCCTGCGCCGTCTCCAGACCGACTACCTCGACCTGTACTGGCTGCACAACTGGGATGGCCACACCCCTGTCGAGGAAACGCTGCGCACCCTCGACGACCTGGTCCGGGCGGGCAAGATCCGCTACACCGGCTTCTCCAACACCCCGGCCTGAGTCACCGCCCAGGCCCAGACCACGGCGCTGCTGAGGAGCTGGACCCCGCTGATCGCGCTGCAGGTCGGGTACTCGCTGCTGGCACGCACCATCGAGGGCGAACTCGCGCCGCTCGCGCTCGACCAGGGCATGGCGCTGGTGCCCTGGAGCCCGCTGAAGAACGGCTTCCTGCCGGGTAAATACCGGCGCCACCGCCAGGTCACCGACTCCGCCCGCACGGCCTTCGTCGGCGGCCCCAGCGAGGACGAGTTCGTGGTCATCGACGCGGTCGCCAGCGGGCTCGGACCCACCTCCGCGGCAGTGTCACTGGCCTGGCTGCGCGCCCGCGCGGGCACTGTCGTGCCCATCCTCGCCGCCAGGCGCGTGGAGCACCTCGAGAACAACCTGGCCGCCCTGGAGGTGACCCTCACCCCCGGGCACCTCCAGGCACTGGACGAGGTCTCCGCCCCGACCTTGAGCTACCCGGCACCGATGCACGGGTCGCTGCGGGCGATGCTGCAGTTCGCGGGAACCACCGTCGACAGTGAAACATCCACCGTGTACCCGCCACTGGTGCAGAGAGACGTCCGCTACTGAGCCTCCGCGCCGGCCCGCGACGAGCCCGCCTGATGCCGTGCCGCGGGTGGCAGCCCGGCACCATCTGCCCGGGCTCGCGGGAGCGGGACTTACTTCCGGCAGGGGCTGTTCAGGACTAATGGCATCTGGGCGTGGTGTGCGCCGCAAGCGCATGCTCACCGCAATCAGCCCATACTTATGGGGGGAATGACATGGCTTCCATCGACCATGACCGCCAGCCGCCAGCAGCCAGTACGCCAGCAGCCCGGGGGCCTGCAGCACCCAGCGGGGTTGCGTGGGGGAACTCCGCGCCGCTCGCCCTGGCCGGCTTCGCGACTACCACCTTCATGCTCAGCATGATCAACGCCAACCTGGTCAACTACGGCACGCTACCGGTGGTTTTCGGTGTCGCGTTCGCATTCGGCGGGCTGGCCCAGCTGATCGCCGGGGTCATCCAGCTGCGAATGGGCAACACCTTCGGCGGCATGCTGTTCACCGGGTACGGCGCGTTCTGGCTGTCCCTGTTCGCCATCGCTGACCTCTTCCTCAAGTCCGTACCGGTAACCCAGGTTGGCCACGCGCTCGGCCTGTTCCTGTACGCCTTCGGCATCTTCACCGTCATCATGCTGGCCGCATCGCTGCGCACCAGCATCGCGGTAGTCACGACGCTCTTGTTGCTGGGCGCCACCTTCTTCGTGCTGGGCGCCGGCAATTACACGGCGGCCGTGCCCACCCCGGCGGCATCCGCGCTGATCAGGACCGGCGGGTGGATCGGCCTGGCGGTGGCGGCAGGCGCGTTCTACCTGGCACTCGCCGAGGTGTGCGAGGCAAGCTATGGCCGCGCGATCCTGCCGCTCGGCTCGCTCGCCAAGAAGTAAGCACCGGGCACTCGGTCGCGCCAGAGCCCTCCGCGCCAAGAAGGAGAAACAGCCATGGGCCGTTACGCAGACGCATTCCAGCAGAGCCTCACCGACCCGGAGCGCTTCTGGGGTGCGGCCGCCGACGGGATCGACTGGTACCACAAGCCGACAGTTGTGCTGGACAGGACCAACCCGCCGTTTTACCACTGGTTCGCCGACGGCACGATGAACACCTGCTTCAACGCGGTGGACCGCCACGTCCGGGACGGCCGCGGCGACCAGGCGGCGCTGATCTACGACAGCCCGGTGACTGGTACGAGCCGGACGCTCACCTACCAGGACCTGCTGGATCAGGTGGGGCGGTTTGCTGGCGTTCTGCGCGGCCTCGGCACGGGCACCGGCGACCGCGTCGTGATCTACATGCCGATGATCCCCGAAGCGGTGATCGCGATGCTCGCCTGCGCCCGGATCGGCGCCGTGCACTCGGTCGTGTTCGGCGGCTTCGCCGCGCCCGAACTGGCCGCCCGCATCGACGACGCGGCGCCTAAGGTCGTCGTGTCGGCTTCCTGCGGCATAGAGGGCAGCCGGGTGCTGGAGTACAAGCCGATCCTGGACAAGGCGATCGAGCTATCGGCGGCCAAGCCGAGCCGGTGCGTCATCCTGCAGCGCCCGCAGGCCGCGGCGACGCTGACCGAGGGCCGTGACCTGGACTGGGAGGAGGCGATGGCGGCCGCAGAACCCGCCGCCTGCGTCCCGGTCGCGGCGACCGACCCGCTTTACATCCTCTATACGTCCGGTACTACTGCGAAGCCGAAGGGTGTTGTCCGCGACAACGGGGGCCACGCCGTCGTGCTGCGCTGGAGCATGGACAGCATTTACGACGTCAGGCCCGGCGAGGTGTTCTGGGCCGCGTCCGACATTGGCTGGGTGGTCGGACATTCCTACATCGTCTACGCACCACTGCTGGCGGGCTGCACCACGGTGCTCTATGAGGGCAAGCCAGTCGGCACCCCGGACCCCGGGGCATTCTGGCGGGTGATCGCCGAGCACAACGTCAAGGCGATGTTCACCGCGCCCACCGCGTTCCGCGCCATCAAGAAGGAAGACCCGGCCGGGGACTTCACCAGAAAGTATGACCTGTCGCACTTCAAGTACCTGTTCCTGGCCGGTGAGCGGCTCGATCCGGAAACGTACCGGTGGGCTGGCGAACTGCTCGGCGTCCCGGTGATCGACCACTGGTGGCAGACCGAGACCGGCTGGCCGATCGCGGCGGACCTGATGGGCCTTGACCCGCTGCCCACTAAGCCGGGCTCGCCGAGCGTGCCGGTACCCGGCTACGACCTGCACGTCGTCAACCCGGTCACCGGCACCGACGTCCCGCCCGGCGCCACCGGGGAGATCGTGCTGCGGCTGCCGCTGCCACCGGGGTGCCTGACCACCCTGTGGGGCGACGACCAGCGGTTCATCGAGTCCTACCTGGTGCAGCACCCCGGCTTCTACATCACCGGGGACGGCGGATTCCGCGACGAGGACGGCTACGTCTACGTGATGGGCCGCACCGACGACGTCATCAACGTCGCTGGGCACCGGCTTTCCACCGGGGAGATGGAGGAGATACTCGCCAGCCATCCCGCCGTCGCCGAATGCGCGGTCATCGGCGTCAATGACCCGCTCAAGGGCCAGATCCCGCGCGGGTTCGTCGTGCTCAAAGCCGGCATCCAGACCGACCCCGACGTGCTGAGCGCCGAGCTCGTCGGCCTGGTCCGCGCCCGGATTGGCGCCGTCGCCGCGCTGCGCCGGGTCAACATCGTCCCGGGGCTGCCGAAGACTCGTTCGGGCAAGATTCTCCGCAAGACCATGCGCGGTATCGCCGACGGCAACAATGACGAGCCCGTGCCCTCCACTATCGACGACCCGGCCGCCCTCGATGCGCTACGACCCGTCTTGCGGGCCGCAGCCGACTAAAGAGGCTCCGGCGGTAACCGTGGTTGACCGCTGATCACCCTGGCCGGGCTGATCACCCTGGCCGGGCTGATCACCCTGGCCGGGCTGCGCTTGATATATTTAGCAAGTGCTTACCATATACACCGGCCGTTCCGTGGCCGCCGTCACTGGCCCGGGACGTGCCGGTGAGCGCCTCGGCGCCTTCGCCGGCAGGAATCCAGGCTCGCTGGCCTGCGCCGAAGGGTCAACGTGAGCAAGACCCGGTACGCCAACAACGGCGAGCTGCGGATCGCCTATGAGCTGGGCGGGACACTCCACCGGTGGCGGCCATGGCTGGTTCTGATCCAGGGGATGGGTTTCGACCGCTTCGGGTGGGAGCCGGTGCTGCGGAAGCTGCGACGGCACTTCCGGCTTGTGCTGGTGGACAACCGGGCAAGCGGACTCAGCGACCGGCCGGCCCGCTCGTTTGCCGTCGCCGACATGGCCGGCGATATCGTCGCCGTGCTCGATGCCGCTGGCATCGGCAGAGCCCACGTGCTGGGGGCGAGCCTGGGCGGCATGGTGGCCCAGGAACTGGCGGTCACCCACCCAGAGCGAGTCAACGGCCTCGTTCTTGCCTGCACGACGCCAGGCTGGCCCTTCGCCTACCCCATGCCAAGGGCCTCCGTGCGGCTGATCGCGTTGAACCGCCGGCATGGCCGCCGGGGTGGCGCGGCGCCGCCACGCGGAGAATGCCCTGTCTGCGCGCACCGTCCAGCACCACCCAGAACTCGTCGCCCGCCTCGTCAACCTGCAGGGATCCCGGACGGCGGGCCCGGGAGCGCTGCCGGCCCAGGCAGCCGCGGGCGCGCTGTACGCGGGCGGCCTCAGGCAAGCGCGCATCCTGGCGCGCACGCTGGTCCTGCACGGCACCGCCGACACCGTGGTCAACCCGCGCAACGGAAAGCTGCTCGCCGGCCGGATTCCGGGCGCCCGGCTCGTGACCTTCCCCGGGCTGGGCCATCTGCTCTTCTGGGAGGACCCCGACGGCTTCGCCGACGTGGTGACCTCGTTCCTGCTGGCCGACGCGGCCGTCAAGAAGGACCCACCCCCGCCATGTCCGGCACTGCCCGCGACACGGCACCGGGACACACGACGGCGACCACCGCGCAATCATCCGGGGCCGCGGTGAGCTGGGCATCAAACTCGTGAAGTTCTTCACAAGCAGGGCTGAGGGCGAGCGCGGCCCGGCAGCGCCGCATGGCGCACCCGGGTAAGGAGCCGGGCATGCGGTCCAGCCAGATCAGCTCCCGCGTGTGACCCACCGTGCTGCCCCGGCCTGGCGTGCGGCCGGTCAGGAACCGCCGCCCTGCTCCCCAGCCGCCGGCCCACGAGGCATGTGCATCAGCCACCCCTCAAGATCGGCCCAGGTCCTGCTCCACTCCGCGAGCGGCTCGAGGATCCGCTCCAGCACCGCGAGCTGCTCGTCGAACGCCGTCAGCTGGGATTTGAGTGCCTCGATGCTGCGCCGCTGCGCAGAGACGCTCGCGGCGACCGACTCCAGCTGCGCCGCCGAGAGGGCGCCAGGCGCCGGCCAGGCCGAAAGGCTCGGCAGGCCGGGCAGCGGCGGCAGGCCCGGCAGCGGCGGGCGGGGCTCACCGGGGCGGGCCAGGGCCGCCAGGCTCTCGTAGACACCGCGGAGCTGAGCGATGAACTCCTGCATCAAAACGGGAATCTCGCCGGGCGCGCGCTCCTGATCATCGGCCATCGAATTTCACCTTCCCGCTGACATGACCACCGTACGCCGGCTCAGTCACCGGACGGCAACACGGCCGGTGAGGAGCCCTGCCGCGCACCTTGGGGCGTCGTTGCGCACCTGCGCGGCGGCAGGCGAGGACGAGCTTGAGGCGGCTGTGGTCTCCGGGGCGCGGACGGCGCTCGCGGAAGCCGAGAAGCTCCAACTAGATGGGCGCCCACCTCGCCGGGCGGATCGCCGATCACACCCACCCCGCATGGGCACGGCCACAGGGCTCGTGCCCGTCGACCTATGGCCGGCCAGCCGGCCGCGCCGGGCCGTGCCGGGCTCGGGTGAACCGCCCTTCGTGCCTCATCCGTCGGTCATGAGCGGCGACGGCTGAGCTGCCAGAAGCAGTACCCGGCCAGGGCCAGGGCCAGGGCGAGGTAGATCGCGGTCTCGGTGCCACTGGATGGCCCAGTAGCGGCTGGCGGGCTGGTAGGTGACGGCCGATCCGGATGCCGTGGCTGGTCAGGCACTGCGTCCAGGCGGGACTGCCGGAAAGTGCCGAGGACTTGCAGGCAGCCGGGTTGGTGCTGACCGGCTGCCCGGCAGCGTTGACGGCTCCGGCTGGAGAGGATCCAGGCGCCGGGCTGGCTGGGCAGGAACTGGCGGCCAAACGCGAAGGTGCCGTTGAGCCCTATCTGAGTCTGTAGCGCGGTGAAGGAGCTGAGCGCGGCGGTCGTGTGGTCGGGCGGGAACAGGTGCGGGCGGATCCACAGCGGCATGGCGACCTGGATGACGGCGAAGATGGCCAGGGTGAGGGCCATGGCGGGGATGGTGCGGCGGATGAGGACTCCGGCGGTGACGCCGAGGGTGAAGGCGAACGCGGCGTAGCCGAGCGGGGTGATGCCGTGGGCGTCGAAGGCCAGCGGGCTGAAGGGGGCCCATGCCGAGCGGGAATGTCGCTGCCGGGTCGCGAGGCGGGCGGCCTGGCTGATGGGTGCTGCCCACCAGGCCTGGATGAGGCTGAGCGCCTCGGTGACGGCCATGGCGGCCAGGCCGGTCAACGCGAGCTTGATGGCCAGCCACCGGGTGCGGGTGACGCTCTGGGTCCAGGCCAGCCGGAACGTCCCGGCCTCGAACTCGCGGGCGATCAGCGGGGCTCCCCAGAAGATGCCGATGACGGCGGGCGCGAGCACGACGCCCGCGATGCCGAGCATGTACACGACCGGGTAGAGGCGGTGGCGCCCACCTGGCTGAGGAAGTTGCTGGCGAGCTGCCCGCAACTGCCGCTCTGGCAGCCGGTGATCCCGCTGGCGGCATACAGGCTGGCCAGGTGCGGTCCGGTGACCGCCAGCAGGGCCGCGAACGCAGCCAGCGCCGCGAGTGCGGTGATGGCCTGGGCCCGGAACTGGCGCCAGGTCAGCCAGATCATTTCTGTACCTCCAGGTGGTCGCGGCGGCCGCGTCTGGTCGCCTGGCTCATGTAGGCCAGGACCAGGTCTTCCAGGCCGACCTCGGAGACCGTCCAGGCGGGGTCGAGGACCGGCCCGCTGGTGCGCACCAGCAGCGTGGTCTGCCCGTCGGTGTGGCTGGCGGAGATGACCTGCCTGCCCGTCCGGCAGGGCGGCCGGGTCCCGGCGCGGGCCGGTGAGCAGGTGGTGGGTGGCCAGCAGCTCCTCGACCGGCCCGGCGACCCGCACCCGCGAGCCGACCAGCACGATCAGGTAGTCGCAGACCCGTTCCAGGTCGGCGATCAGGTGCGAGGACAGCACCACTGACAGGTCCTGCTCGGCGACGGCCTCCATCAGGTCCTGCAGGAACTCCCGCCGGGCCAGCGGGTCCAGGCTGGCGACTGGCTCGTCCAGGATCAGCAGCTCGGGCCGCTTGGCGATGGCCAGGGTCAGCGCGAGCTGGGCGCGCTGCCCGCCGGACAGCTTGCCCGCCTTCTGGCCGGGATCCAGGTCGAGCCGCTCGATCCGGCCGCGGGCCAGCTCGTCGTCCCAGCGCGGGTTGAGGTGCGCGCCCAAGGCGAGGTGATCGGCGACCGACAGCGCGGCGTAGACCGGCGCGTCCTGGGCCAGGAACCCCACCCTGGCCAGCTGCGCGGGACTGGCCGCGGGGCGGCCCCCGAGCACCTCGATCGTGCCCGTGGTCGGGGCCAGCAGCCCGACGGCCAGGTTCAGCAGGGTCGTCTTCCCGGCCCCGTTCGGGCCGACCAGGCCCACGACGTGCCCGGCCGGGATGCTCAGCGTGCAGTCGGTCAGCGCCCACAGCCGCCGGTACCGCTTGCCCAGCCCGCGGGCCTCCAGCACGGCGGTCATGCTATGTCCTCCTCAGTGGCGGCCCGAAAGGTGCTGATGAACAGGGCCTCGATGCTCTCGTCGTCCAGCCCGGCGCGGCGCGCCTTGGCCAGCCACCGCTGCAGGTCGCGGCGCAGCGGCCCGTGCGCGGCCAGCGAGGCGCCGCCGAGCGTCCCGGTCACGAACGTGCCGATCCCCGGGCCGGGCCGCGACCAGGCCCTCGTATTCCAGCTCCCGGTAGGCCTTGAGCACGGTGTTCGGGTTGATCGCCAGCCCGGCCACCACGTCCTTGACCGTGGGCAGCTGGTCGCCCTCGTGCAGCAGGCCCAGCCGCAGCGCCTGGCGCACCTGGTGGATCAGCTGCAGGTACGGCGCGACACCGGACCGGCCGTCCAGGTGGAACTCGATCACCATGCCCTCTATTCATCTAGGTTCCTAGCACTATAGCTACCTACCTAGCTCCCGCGTCAAGGTACGCGTCCGCGGAGCACCCAGGACCGCCCGCGGGAGGCGATGACGATTAGAGGGGGAAGAGCCGGCTCAGCCGCTTGAAGCACCCTGACGCACAGCACGAGTTCCTGGTTCGCGTTGAGCGCTACCAGCAGGAAGCGCCCCACCCCGTCGGAGCGCACTAACTTTGGTGCGGCAGCGACGTTCCCGGATCGCGTTAGTGGTGGCCTGTTCCAGATGCTGCCCGGCTCCATCCGCGCCGGGTGCGGGTGATCTCCCGGAAACCCATGGCCGGGAGAAAGGCCCGGCAGCTCGCGTAGTCCACGCCGCCGGGGTCGGTGCCCTGGAGCCAGGCGTAGTCCAGGAGGCGGTCAACCCGGGCCAGGCGGAGCCAGTCGGCGGCCTGCCCGAGCAGCCACGTCGCTACGCCCTGGCGGCGGTAGGGCTCCGCCACCTGAAGGTTGCCGACGTCCGCCCATCCGCCGTGCCGCGACCGGCGCTCACCGTCCTCAAACGCCTCGACCTCGATGAAGCCGATCACGTCCGGGCCGCGCATCGCGGACAGACGGGTTCCGTTGATCCCGACCGAGCGGCGCACAGAAAGGCCCGCGACAGGCACCTGGGTGAGGGACGGCAGGTCACTGACCTGGGCCAGGTAGACGATCTCAGTGTGCCCGGTGTGCCGGAACCCGGCCCGCTCGTACAGGTCGCTGACGTGCGGCCACTGCTCAGGAACTCCGTAGACCCCGGGGACGGGCAGCTCCCCGCCCGCGTGCTGGCGGGTCACGCCCCACTGCTCCAACCGGCGGACACAGGCGGTGATCAGCGCCTCCCCGGCCCCGGTCGCATCGGGCCAGCAGGAATTCCCGGCTGGCACCTCGGGCCAGAACACGAGCCAGTGGATCTCCCCGGCATCTCGCGCGGCAGATCCTGCCCGGTCGTCGGGGAGGTACCGGAGCAGGTGCGCGGCGGCAGCGATCCGGTCATCCTGCACGGCGACGAGGGTTATCCGCTCGCTGACCCAGGGATCTTCGATGAACTCCCCTGGCGCGCGTTCCAGCGCGGACAGGACCGTGCTGGCGGATGCGCTCATGCCAGGCACGACTGCCCCGGCGTGGGCGTTCACGAGCGTGGTGAGCTGTTCCCGGTCACCGCGGCGGAACGGGCGTACCTCAATAGTCGACATCAGCAGCCTCCCCGGCCATGCAGCGAGAAAAGACGGAGGCCGCTACCAGTGCGGTACAGGGCTCATGCTACCAAGGGGAGACTGGCGGCCCGGAGGCGCGATGCGACTGGAAATCCTGCAGGTGCCGGACTGCCCGAACGCGGCGATCCTGGCCGCGCGGCTGGCCGAGCTGACCGGCGGCAGGCCCGGCATCCGGGCACTTCAGCCCCGGAGCTAGCACCAGCGACGTGAATGCGACAGGAGCTGACGCTACCTGCAGGCCGCGAGCGCGTGCGCGTAGAAGCCCAGGTAGGCGCTCCAGTGCGCGTTCCAGTAACCGAAGTCGTGGCCACCCGGCCACATGTGCAGGTGGATGTGCAGGGCGTTAGCGAGCTGCTCGTCGGTAGCGGTGAAGGAAGGATCCTGCGCGCCGACGTCCAGCCACAGCTGCGCGTGGCCGTACAGCTTCGGATTCGCCGTGGCGGCGGCGATCAGGTCAACGGGGTCCCCCGTCCCCGGGTAGATGGCGGCGGAGTGGCCGCCGACGGCGCAGAACCGGCCCGGGTCGAGGCGGGCTATCGCGTAGGCGCCAAAGCCGCCCATCGAGATACCGCCGATCGCCACCCGGCGCGGATCGGCATGCAGAACGGTCAGCGCCTTCGGGATCACCTCATCGAGCACGTAGGAGGCCCATGCGCCGTCGGCGCTGTTGACCCACCAGGACTGGTCGCCGTAGGGGAAAGCAACGTCCGGGGCGCGCGGGCCAAGCGCGTGCAGCGCCGCGAACATCTGGTCTGTGAGCTGGGAATTGTTGTCGTAGTACAAGCCGTGCAGGAATACCAGCAGCGGGCGGTGAGCACCGCCACCCGCGGGCGTCACGAGGGTCAACGGCATCGTGCCGTGCACGAACCGGCTGGCAATCATCAGATGCACGATCCGCGCCCCCTCCGTGTTCACCGGCGATGGCGAGGAGCAGCCCGCAAGTGCCCCAACGGTGAGGGCAACGGCAATGAATACCGCAGACAAACGCCTGCGGTGCGCTGTGAGTTCTCTTCTGATGCCCTTGCAAATGATGACCATGGCAGCCCCCAGGAAGCCAGGAGCCGCAGAGGGCTCCCGCCGGTGGAATCTTCCCCTCTGCTCATCGAACCAGCCTGATTACCTCCTGCATCACCGGTAGAGGCTTAGCTCCTCGTGATCTGCGCCGGTGGTCGCTGCGGTTCAGCCCCTCCTGGTGCAATCCAGGGCGGGTCAACCCGCAGGCGGATCGCTGGGCCGCACACCTTGCCTGTATTTGTCGAAGAACCTCACCACGTCTTGCGCAAGCTGCCGGAGGCTAGGGTCAATCGGCTTCGAGCCGGCTTGCGCGAACATGTGCCCCATGCTCCGGACCAAGACAAGTTGCGTTTGATCACCCGCGGCTTTGAGGTCCCTGTAGAGTTCAATCGACTGCGACTCAAGGACTTTTGTGTCGTTGACACCCTGCACAATGAGAATAGGCGGCGAGTTCGCGACAACGAAATGCGTGGGGCTAGCAAGAACCAGATCCCGGCGATCACTTTTGCCGAAGACTTGCTGAATGCCGGAGGGAGAGAATCCCGATGCTCGCTCAGTGAGGTTCGCGGGGCCAAACATGTCTGCTACGGCACGCAGGTTGCTCGGTTCCGCCGGATACGGTCCGACGTCCCAGGCCGAGTGCCGACCGGTGAGGGCAGCGAGCGTGACAAGCTGCCCGCCGACACTGGTGCCGAACGCGAATATCTCACTTGCGTTCAGGCCGTACCTAGGTGCTTTGGCCCGCAGATACCGGATTGCGCACTTTACGTCCTCGATCTGGGCGGGAAACCGGGACCCAGGAGCAAGCCGGTAGTTCACGCTGGCGACTGCATAACCGGCCGAAGCCAGTGCGTCAAGGAAAACCGGGTTGAGGTCCGCCTTGTCGCCTGCGGTCATACCTCCCCCGTGGATGTACATTGCGACGGGAAGAGGGCGAGTGACAGCGCCGCGCGGGATATACAGATCCAGACTTTGCGAATTACAGTAAGTCAGATTTCGGTGGGCAGTGCCAAGCGTAAACGGCACATTGGGTGGCGCCGTGCCGCACCCAGCCATCAGCCCTGCCAACAGCAGCCCGGCAGGAAGAAGCCTTCGCCGGATCACATCTACCAGTTTTGGGTCGGCCGCCGCGTGTCACTAGGGCCCTTGGTCACCGATAGCGCCTATCTGGCCGAACCCGCCCGCGGTCCCGTGCACCGCCAGCGTCGGCGGCCCGGATCCGGGGGCTGCCCAGCCAGGCCGGGCGGGCAGGCGCCAGGCCCGGCTGCTGATCGCATTCCTGGCGCCCCAGCTGCTGTGGGTCACGGCGTGGGTGGCCGTCCATGCGCTCCATGGGGCCGCCGAGGTCGCGGTGTTGCCGGTGTGGATCGTGTTCATGGTCGCGGTGGTGGTGTTCGCGCCGGGACTGATGCGCGCCATCCTGCCGTCGAAACAGGTCGACCCAGGCCTGCGGCAGCGGCTGCTCCGGCTCGCTGGCGAGCACAAGGTCAAAGTCAGGGACATCCGGTGCCTGGACACCGGACCGGAGCGGGCGGTCAACGCCATGGTGACGGGCCTGCTGCCAACGGTGAGGTATGTGCTGCTCACCGACCGGCGAGCAGCTGGTGCTGGCGCGGATCATTGAGTCGGTCAGTAAGGCTGGTAGCGCCCGGGTGCTGGAGGAGGGCCGGCGTGACATCCGGCCTCCTCGGCGGCGACGTGCTGGCATTGATGACTGATTGGTCTAGGAGGCACGTCCTTAGGCGGTCTTGCGGTGGTAGGTGGCCATGGCGAGGGCGTAGGCGACGATGAGGACGCCGAGGCACCAGGCGAGGGCGGTCCAGATGCCGGTGCTGACCGGATGCTGGGCGAACAGGTCGCGGATCGTGTTGACGATGGACGTCACGGGCTGGTTCTCGGCGAAGGCGCGCACCGGGCCGGGCATGGTGCCGGTGGGCACGAATGCCGAGCTGATGAAGGGCAGGAAGATGATCGGGTAGGCGAAGGCGCCCGCGCCGTCCACGGTCTTCGCGGACAGGCCGGCGATGACGGCGATCCAGGTCAGTGCCAGGGTGAACAGGACGAGGATGCCGGCGACGGCAAGCCATGCCAGCACTCCCGCGCCTGAGCGGAATCCCATGCCGACGGCGACGAGCACGACGAGCGCGAGCGAGATCATATTGGAGACCACTGAGGTCAGCACGTGCGCCCACAGCACGCTCGAGCGTGCGATCGGCATGGACTGGAACCGCTCGAAGATTCCGCTTTGCATATCAGCAAAGAGCCGGACTGCCGCGTAGGAGATGCCCATCGCGATCGTGATGAGCAGGATTCCGGGCAGCAGGTAGTTCACATAGTGACCCGGCCCGGTGTGGATCGCGCCGCCGAACACATAGACGAACAGCAGCATGAGGGCGATCGGCATGATCGTGACCGTGATGATGGTGTCCAGGCTGCGCGTGATGTGGCGCATGGACCGGCCCAGCAAGACGGTGGTGTCGCCGAAGAAGTACGTGGTGGTCATCGTTATTCCTTAGTTGTCCGTGTCGGTGGCGCTGGCCGTCCCCGCGTTGCCGTCGTTGCCGGTGATGGCGAGGAAGATGTCCTCCAGGGTCGGCTGTTTCTCGACGTACTCGACTTGGGCGGGCGGGAGGAGCTGCTTCAGTTCGGCCAGGGTGCCGTTCGCGATGATCCGTCCCTCGTGGAGGATCGCGATCCGGTCGGCGAGCTGCTCGGCCTCGTCCAGATACTGCGTGGTAAGCAGCACCGTCGTGCCCCGCCCGGCGAGCTCTTTGACGCTTTTCCACACTTCGGCGCGAGACTGAGGGTCGAGCCCGGTGGTCGGTTCGTCCAGGAAGATCACCGGCGGATTCCCGATCAGGCTCATCGCGATGTCCAGGCGGCGGCGCATGCCTCCGGAATACGTCGACACCCTTCGCCCCGCCGCGCCGGTGAGCTGGAAGCGGGCCAGCAGGTCATCCGCGATCTGGCTGGCGTGATTCAGGTGCCGCAACCGGGCCACCAGCACCAGGTTCTCCCGCCCGGTGAGGATCTCATCCACCGCCGCGAACTGCCCGGTCAAGCTGATGGACTCCCGCACGTCCGCAGCCTGCGCGGCGACGTCGAAGCCGTTGACGCTGGCCGTCCCCTCGTCGGCCTTGAGCAGCGTGGACAGGATATTCACGGTCGTGGTCTTGCCCGCGCCGTTCGAGCCCAGCAGGGCGAAGATGCTGCCCCGCGCCACGTCGAAGTCCACACCGCGCAGCACACGCAACTCCTTGTACGACTTCTCCAGACCCCGAACGTGGATGGCTGCGTCGGTGGTCATTCCTGTTCCCCTCGCTCTGCGTCCTCGATCGCCTTGGTCAGTCGGGCGCGTTCCTTGTCGATCCATCTCTTTCCGGTGTAGGCCTCCGCGAATGTATCGGCGAACTCGACCGGGTCGTCGCCGACGATCGCGCGCACAGGCGTGCCGTCGGCCGCGGCACGCTCCCAGAGGTCGGCGAAGTCGCCGAACATCTTGACGGCGGTCTCGCCGTCCGTGACGCCGCCGTAGTACATGAAGTACCGCTGCAGCGCCTTCGCGACGGTGCCGTACGGCTCGGGCAGAGCTTCGATGCGGGCCTTGTACTGCTTGTACTGCTTCTTCTGCTCGAGCGACCCGGTGACCAGCTCGATCCACTTCGGTGCCATCACTTGTCTCCTTCCCGGAGCTGTTCCAGTCGCTGCGTGAGGAAGCTCCAGGTCCTCCAGAACTCGTCGAGATATTCGCGTCCGTGGGCGTTGAGGGAGTAGACCTTGCGCGGCGGCCCCTTCTCGGAGGGGACCTTCTCCACGTCAACGAGGCCGCGCTGCTCGACCCTGATGAGCAGGGCGTAGACGGTCCCTTCGGCGATGTCGGAGAAGCCCTGCTCCCGCAGCCACGCCGTGATCTCGTAGCCGTACGCGGACCGACCGGACAAGATCGCCAGAACGATGCCCTCCAGCGTCCCCTTGAGCATCTCCGTCACCAGCCTGGCCATGGAACACCTCCTCCCACAGCTACTCAGTCATACTGACTACAGGTATACAGTAACACTAGCTACTGGTACTTAGCAAGGCTGAATAGTGGAGGTGCAGGCCAGCACCGCAAGCGTGTGGCAGTCCGGCGGCACACAGTTGACCACCTAGCGGATGCAGCCATCAGCCGGGCAGACGGCCGTCCGGCCCCGTGGCCCGGGCGGGCATCCGGCGCCGGGTTCCTCACGCTGACCTGTCATATCTTTGGCGCGCTGTAGTTATGGCTGCCCGGCTTGATGCTCTTGGCCGTGTGGCCCCACGCTGCCCGATTGCGGTGTTCAACTGCTCAGCGACTCCCAGCAGCGTGTCGTGGAGGAGTACGCACGGCACAACGGGCACGCCGGCCTGATCCGCGAGGTCATCGACGGCTCGGCCGACCTCTGAGCCGGGCGTGCTCAGTCTTGAGGCGATCCTCAGCCCCGAAGGCCAGGAGGCGAACCTGCAGGCATGGGCGGCAGCCGGCAACGTCAGACGGGTGCGCACTAGTTTGATAAAAGTCGGGGCAAGACCCTCGCCACGGCAAGCCAGGGTATGTTCCGGTTGTGGAACGCATCCAGCCATGCGCTTATTGCGCGGCTCCCGGCCGCCGATGCCGAGATCGGCCCGAGCACAAACAACGCTCTGGCTTTCAGCCCTGACGGCCATACCCTCGCGACCGCCGATGGGAGAACAATACAGCTGTGGGATGTGGCCACCCACGCCGAGATCGGCACGCTAAGCAGCGCAGACGACAGCAATAGCATGGCCGGAGTCGCATTCAGCCCCAACGGCAAGATCCTTGCCGCCTGGGGCAATCCCGGCCCTGTCGGTTTGTGGAACGCAGCGACCCGTGCCCGGACTGGCACAGCCCTAGCCTTCGGCACCAGTGAGGTGTAAACGGCTGTATTCAGCGCAGACGGAAAGATCCTCGCCACGGCGACCCTCGACGGAATGATCCGCCTGTGGGACGTCACAACTCACGCAGCGATCGGTGCGCCACTGACTATCGGCCCGTCTCTCAGCGTCCCCCCGGCCGGTGGCGACTTTACGGCATTCAGCCCCGACGGCAGAACCCTTGCCACAGTGGACTTCCCCGCACCCGTTCAGTTGTGGGACGCCGCCCTTCCCAATGACCCGCTTGAAGCCGTATGCCCCATCGCCGGCCTGTCCGATGACACGCCAGGAATGGAGTACTTACATCCAGTCAGAGCCATTCCAGCGGGTGTGCTCGTAGCGCAACGATAACCTGCCACGCCAGCAACCAGACATCCTGTCATACCGCGAAGCGCTTGTGCCGAGTTCCGGGGGGTGCGCGGACCTCAGGGAGCCGGTGGCCTCAGGTGCGTATCGAAGAAAGCGACAATCCGGGCTCTGGCGTCGCTCGTCGCCTGTTCGTCGAAGCCCATCCCGATCAGCGGGCCGCTGAGCAGGCTGACGACCGTGAACACCCGGGGCAGCGCCGCATCTTTACCCGCCGCACCTGCGAACGTGGCCAGCTTGCCGGGATGGTTGTTCATGAAGGAGTGACCGACGCCCGGGTAGACCTTCACGTCATTGCCGATGCCGTTGCCGTCCAGGATCCGCTTCAGCCGGGCAGGCGCGTCCCGCACCGATCGGTCACGGGCACCGTAGCTGGCCACTATCGGGCAGGCGTTCTGGAGCAGGTCCTCGGCGTTTGCGGGCAGCGCCCCATAGTTGACACTCGAGGCTTCGAACCCATGCCCGGCCGCCAGGACAACAGCGAATCCGCCGCCCATGCAGAAACCGATCACCCCGATGTGCCCGGTGCAGCCGGGCTGGCCCGCGAGCCAGGACCGGGTGGCGTCGACGTCATCGAAGGCAGGACCCCGGCCCCGGGCGATGTCGGTGATGGTAGAGACGACACAGCGGAGCTTGCCGCCCCAGGAGTAAAGATCCGGTGCCACCGCGAGATACCCCGCACCTGCCAGCCATTCCGCCTGCGCGCGCAGATCCGGCGTCATGCCGACGGCGTCATGGATGACCACGACACCCGGCCAGGGCCCAGGGCTCGCGGGTGCCGCCAGGTAGCCGCGCAACCGCCGCGGGGCTGGGATCTGAATCTCGCCCATGGCCGCCCTCCTGGTTCGCCGCCGGCGGACGCCCGATCCAGCCGCGGGTTCGCCGCCCCGCCCGCGGCAGGGATCATGCGCGAACCAAGTATCACCCGGGCCAGCGCTCAATCACCGGCAAGCGCCGGGACCTGTCTGCGTGCGGCGCCGGGCCCAGCTGCCGTGCGGGCGCGCGTGCCCGGACCGTTCCCGCAAACCGCTACGGCTACGGCGCCCAGGGTCCGGCGAGGCCCGGACCCTACTGGCATGCCACACCAGGACACCGAGCCGGCCCTCGCCTTGGCGAAAGCCGGCTCGAAGTCAGCCTCCTGCCCAGACTCCCCGGCAGCAGCGTCGTCCCGGTTACCTCAGGCCTACCTTGCCGAATAGCGGACGTTGCGGCTTGTCTAGGTATGCGCGGATCCGTATGCGCGGATCCGCATATTCCGGCAGCTGAGATGACCAGCGGATCAGCGTCGATCCGTAGCCTCGGGACGCCGGACGCCGAATCGGGCGCGCCTGGCGATGAGTCCTCGCCTCACCGCACGTCTAACTGTCGTTGCTACCTTCGCGGCAGCGAAGCCGGGAGCCGTTCCCTGAGATCGAGGACAAGGACACGACGATGCCAGAACTCCTTATCGATTTCATCACTTCGCTCGATGGCTACGCGGCCGCCGACGGCTGGCCGGGCTGGTGGGGGCTGGAAGGACCCGAGTACCTCGCATGGCTGGGAGAGCAGCCCGAAACGGACTACACCGTCCTGATGGGCGCAACGACTTACCGCGTCATGTCGGGCTACGCCGCCGCAGGCGAGCCAGGCACCGATGCCCTAGCGGGCATGCCGAAGGTCGTCTTCTCGACCACGCTGAGCGAACCCCTTTCCTGGGCGAACACGCAACTCGTGGCTCAAGCCCCGGTTGAGGCCGTGCGGGAGATGAAGGACAAGGGCGCCAAGTCGATGCGCACCATCGGCAGCCTTACCCTGTGCCGCTCTCTCCTGAACGCCGGTCTTGTGGACCGCTTCCGCGTGGTTGTCTTTCCCGTCATTACCGGAAGCAGCGGCCGGGAGCGGATCTACGACGACTATCCCGATGTTGCTCTCGACATGATCAGCAGCCGGACGTTCGATGCCCGCATCCAACTGCTCGAGTACGTTCCAACGATTCTGGCTGGACCGCCGGGCACCAGCACGGTCAACACCTGACAGCCAGCTGGTGCTGGTGCAGCAAACCCTCGGCCGATCTCACCGGGATCCTGCTGGCGCGCCGATCGACGACGCCCAGACCGGCTCGGCGAGCGCCTGACGCTCAGCCACTCGCGCAGATCGCACCCGGCGGCCATCCAGCGTCCTTGCATAATCATGCAGTGCGCGGGTCGCGCCGCGAACTTCCTCATCTGCCGCTCTAGTGCACAGGTACCCGGCCGGCGACCTTGCCGGGTTGAGGGTGTTCGCCAACGCGGATCGGGCGGGCTTCAGGACCTCTGAGCGAGCAGATATCCCTGCGGGGAACCCTCCAGCCCCTCGGCGGGGCGCCCGCCCCAGAACACGGCCACAAAGCCGGCATCGATCAACCGGCGTTCCATCTCGTCGGGGGACAGCCAGTAGACGTCGAATTCGACGCCCAGGCCGGTGCTGCGGCCACCGCGCCGGACCTGGCTGTCACCGGCTTTGAATGCGGTCACCAGATAGCCTCCCGGCTTGAGGACCCGGGCCAGTTCGCTGAAGGCGGCCGGCCTATCGGCAGGCGCGAGGAACATGAGGGAGTACCAGCAGACCGCCCCGGCCAGCGAGGCGTCCCCGAAGGGCAACTCACGCAGGTCGGCAACGTCGAAACCGAAGCCGGGATGGTCGCGCCGGGCCACGCGGATCATCTCGGGCGACAGGTCGATCCCAGCTGGGGAAAGGCCCCTGGCTGCCAGGTAGGGCTCGAGCCGTCCCGTCCCGCAGCCGGCGTCCACGACGCTGGCGCCGAGGCCTGCGGTAAGTATCAGGTCGCAGAACAAGCCGAGCACCGCCCGCTCGGCGGGCATGTGGTCCAGAGCGTCAGCCAGGCGATCGGCGTAAAACTCGGCCAGCACGTCGTGCGCAGCCCTCAGCTCTTCGGTCTTGGCATCCACGAAGGGACCATAGCTGGCCTTGCCGACAAGAGGCGGGTCCACGTCCTCTCATAGCCGCTGAGTGGGTGGGTCCGTAGCAGCCCTGGATCAGCTCGAGGGGTGGTGGCGGAGGCACAATGTGGTTATGCGAGGAACGAGCAGCCATCCAGGGCGCACGGGAGCCAGCGGCTGTGGATGGAGCAGCGGGTACGGCTGTCAGGTCACCGCGCGCTAGCGATCGCAGTCGATGCGATCGCCCCCGCGGTCGCCGAGCTCGTGGCGGCGGGTGCCCACCGCTTGCTGGACCGCTAGCCCCGTTTTCCGCATGATCACATGTCAAGGCCCGGCTTGGTGATCTTCTTGCGGGGCAAGTGACCTGCGGATTCACCCTGGAGTGCCTGCGCCCGGAGTCTCCGGGTGTTGTGACAAACTAGGCTCGGTGAAGATGCCATCCTCGCGGCGTGTCCGCTGGCCGCTGCCCCGGCTGGCTCCTAGTGTTGTGGCAACATGTATCCGAAGGTGAAGACCGTCCGCCGTGGTGGCCGCAGCTACGAGTACCTGGAGCTGGTCGAAGGCCACCGCGAGGGCACCCGGGTGCGCCAGCATGTTGTGGCAAACCTGGGCCGTCTCGATGAGCTCACGGCCAGCGGGAAGCTGGAGCAGCTGGCAGCCGGGCTGGCCCGGCTGCACCAGCCGCCACCGGGCACCCGCCGCCACGTCGGGCCGCTGCTGATCGTGGCCCACTACCTGCGGGCCCTCGGCGTCGCCGGGATCGTGGACACGGCGATCCCGCGCCGCGGCCGGGCGCTGGCCGGGCACGGGGAGATCGCGTGCGTGCTGGCGGCCAGCCGGCTGTGCTCTCCTGCGCCGCTGTATGACATCGCCGGGTGGGCGTCCTCGGCGGCGGTCACCGAACTGCTCGGCACCCCGGCGGTGCTGCTGAACGACGACCGGCTGGGCCGCTCCCTGGAAGCCCTGGCGAAGGTCGCGGAGGATATCCGCGGCCAGCTGATGCTCACCGCCGTCCGGCGCTTCCCGGCCGCGGACGCCTCCCGGCTGCACCTGGACCTGACCGCGGTCCGCTTCGCCGGCAGCTACCCCGGTTCAGGCCTGGCCGCCAAGGGCTGGTCGGCAGACCGGACCATCGCCCGGCAGGTCAAGACCCTCCAGGCCACGGTGCCATCCGGGGTGGCGCTGTATTTCCGGCCGCACAAGGGGTCAGCTAACGAACTGCCCGCGTTCGCCGCCGCCATCGAGGCCCTGGCCGCCGCGCTGCCGCCCGGCCTGGTCGTGGTCGCCGACTCCGGCCTGGGCTACCTCGATCACCTGTGCGCCGCCGACGCCGCGGGCGTGCGGTTCGTGGTACCGCTGCGCGCGGACACCGGCTGGGCTGCCCGGTTTGACGCTGATGTGCCGGGCGGCCTGGACGCCCTGCAGGTGCTCGATCACGTCTCCTACCGCGAGAAGGACCTGCCTGCCAGCCGGCGCACTACCTGGAAGGGCCTGCTCGCCCCGTTCCCCGTCACCGGCGAGCACGGCACCCGCCACGACCTGCAAGCGGCCTACATCTGGTCTTCCGAGGAAGCCGCCTCGGTTGCCGCCGCCCGCGAGCGTGCCCTGGCCCGGGCCGGGGAAGCCCTGGCCAGGATCCGCAACGGGCTGGGCGGCCGCTACTACAAGACCCGCAAGCAGGTCGACGCCAAGGTCGCCCAGATCCTCACCGGCCAGGCCGCCGGCCTGATCGCCGTCCGCACCGCCACCAAGGCCGGCAGGCCCGTCATCAGCTGGCAGCGCGACCAGCAAGCCATCGCCGCGGCGGCCCAGCTCGACGGGCTGTACGCGCTGGCCGCCAACCTGCCCGGCCACAATGACGGCAGGCCGCTGACCGCCCTGGACGTGCTGAAAATCTACAAGGACCAGTGGGTCGTGGAGCAGCGCCACCGCGACCTCAAGCAGACCCTGCGGGTCCGGCCCGTCTTCCTGCACAACGACGACAGGATCGAGGCCCTCATCGCGGTCATCGGCATCGCCCTGCTGATCTTCGGGCTGATCGAGGCCGGGCTGCGCGCCTCCCTCGGCGATGGCGTGCCCCTGCCCGGCATCCTGCCCGAGGGCCGCGCCGCCATCCCCACCGCCCGCGCCGTCCTGGCCGCCTTCGACGGCCTGCACCTCACCTACACCCCGGCAGGCATCGTCCTGGACCGGCTCACCCCCGTCCAGCGAACCATCCTGGCCCACCTGGACATCCCGCTGCCCTGGCCCGAGAAACCAGCCTGAACCGGGCAAACCATGACACGTACTTGTGCGGAAAACGGGGCTAGCTCATGATCAGGACTGTCCTCAGGGCACCGGCGGCACGCGCGCCATGACGGCGCCGGGCCTAGGTCAGCCGGGAGGTGCCCCGGCCAGCAGGGCACTGGCGGCACGCCCGGGTGCGGGCCAGCCTGGGCGCGGGCCAGCCTGGGCGCGGGTCAGCTGGCCGCTTTGATCGCCCGGGCCAGCCGCGCCAGCGTCCGCTCCCGGCCGAGCAGTTCGATGGACTCGTACAGCGGCGGGGACACCCGGCGCCCGGTCACCGCGACCCGCACCGGCGCATAGGCCACCCGGGGCTTGAGGCCCAGCCCGCCCGGCTCCACCAGCGCTGCGGCCAGGGCCGACTGGATGGCCCCGGTGGTCCACGGCCCGACGGTGCCCAGCGCCCGCTCCGCCGCCTCGAGCACCGGGACCGCGCCCGGGGTGAGCACCTTCTCCGCGTCCTCGGGCTGCATCTCGAAGTCCGGCTCGCGGGCGAACAGGAAGCCGAGCATCCCGGCGGCCTCCGTGAGCCCGGCTGATCCGGGTCTGGATGTGCGGCGCGGCCGCCGCGACCAGCGCCGCCTCCGGCTCGCTGACCGGATCCCCGATGACCCCGGCGTGCTGCAGGAAGGGCGTGATCCGGGCGACGAAATCGGCCGGGTCCAGGGCCCGGATCTTGTCCCCGTTGATGGCCTCGAGCTTGCGCACGTCGAACTGGGCCGGGTTCTTGTTGACCCGGGCCAGGTCGAACTCGGCGGCCATCTCCTCCAGCGTGAACTCCTCCCGGTCATCCCCGGCGACCAGCCCAGCAGGGCCAGGTAGTTACAGACCGCCTCGGGCAGGAAGCCCTCCTCGCGGTACCAGTTGACCGAGACGACCCCGTTCCGCTTGGACAGCCGCTGGCCGTCCTTGCCCAGCACGTACGGCAGGTGGGCGAAGAACGGGAACTCCTCCTCGGGCACGCCCATGGCCCGGTACACGGCGATCTGCCTCGGCGTGGAGGACAGCAGGTCCTCGCCGCGCACCACGTGAGTGATCTTCATCAGCACGTCGTCCACCGCGACGGCCAGCGTGTACAGGGGCGAGCCATCGGCCCGGGCCAGCACGAAGTCCGGGACATGCGCGTGGTCGAAGGTGACCTCGCCGCGGACCAGGTCCGTGAAGGTCGTGGACCCCTCCGGCATCCGGAACCGGACTACCGGGCGCCGTCCTTCCGCCTCGTACGCGGCGACCTGCTCGGCGGTGAGCACGCGGCAGTGCCCGTCGTAGCCGCTGGGCCCGCCGGCGGCGCGGGCCGCGGAACGGCGCTCGGCCAGTTCCTCGGGAGTGCAGTAGCAGTAGTAGGCGTGGCCGTCCGCGAGCAGCCTGGCCACCCAGTCCGCGTATATGCCGAGCCGTTCACTCTGCAGGTAGGGGCCGTACGGGCCATCGGCCTCCGGCCCCTCATCCCACTCCAGGCCGAGCCAGCGGAGCGTGTCCAGCGCGGAGGCGATATAGGCGGGCGTGACCCGGGACTGGTCGGTGTCCTCGATGCGCAGCACGAACGTGCCGCCGGTGTGCCGGGCGAACGCCCAGTCGTACAGCGCGGTCCGGATGTTACCCACGTGCAGGTCACCGCTGGGTGATGGAGCGAACCGGACCCGGACCTGGCCCTCGGCGGGCGGCTGCTCAGTCACGGCCCACCACCGTGTTGGCCAGCGAGCCGATGGTGTCCACGGTCACGGTTACCTCGTCTCCGTCATTCAGCGGCCCCACCCCGGCGGGCGTCCCGGTCAGCAGGACATCGCCGGGCAGCAGGGTCATCACCGTGCTGACGTACTCGATCAGCGCCGGCACGTCGTAGAGCAGTTCCGAGGTCCGGGTCCGCTGCCGGATCTCCCCGTTCACCGTCGTGGTGAGCTCCAGGTCGGCCGGATCGGCGTCGGTCTCGATCCACGGCCCCAGCGGGCAGAACGTGTCGAATCCCTTGGCCCGGGTCCACTGCCCGTCCCGGGCCTGCAGGTCACGGGCGGTCACGTCGTTCGCGCAGGTGTAGCCGAAGATGACCTCGGCGGCCTGGGCGGCGGGCACCTCACGGCACAGCCGCCCGATGATGACGGCGAGCTCGCCTTCGTAGTCCACCCGCTGGGTGAGCTTGACGGGGTAGGCGATCTCGTCCCCGTGACCGACCACCGAGGTGGAGGGCTTGAGGTACAGCACGGGCTCTCCGGCCGGCCCTGCCGGCCTGCTCCGCCTCGCCCGCGCTCATCTCCCAGGGGTGCCCGGCGTAGTTGCCGCCGACCGCGATCACCTTGCTGGGCAGCACCGGCGCCAGCAGCCGCACCTGGTCCAGGGGGTACGTGGCCCCGGTGAACTGGACGCTGCCCCGGCCCGGGCCGAACGGATGCCCGCGCAGCTCGGCGATGATGGTCAGGCCCCGGACTCCGGCCACAGGCTGGCCAGCCGCGGCCCCGTCCGACTGGGTCTCGCCTACCACGCCGTAGGCCACGTCGCCGCCTTTGGCGAATCTAGCGATGCGCACCGCTCACCCTCACCCGATGTCGATCCACGACTGTCCCGGCCGGCGCACGGCCTGGCTCTTAGAGCCTACTGAGCGCCCGGGCCAGCCGGGTGCCAGCCGGCCCGGGACCGGGCCTACTGCAGGTAGCCCTCTACCTCGGAGGCAGGACGCGGCGTGGTGCCGGACGGGTCCTCGCCGAACTCGCGGCGGGCGCGGCGCTGCCGCAGCAGGTCCCAGCACTGGTCCAGGGCCTCTTCCACGGAACGCAGCCGGGCCTGCTCCTCACCGCTGGGCAGGGCGCCGTCGGCCACCTTGGCCCGGAGGTCGTGCTCAGTCTGGATCAGCTCGTCGATGTGCCCGAGGATCTCCTTGTCATCCATGGCTCCACCGTAAGGGTGACCAGCCGGTAAGCGGACGGCGGGGCAGCCAGCCAGCGCACGCCGGCGCTACCCTGGGCCGGTGCCGGAACCCGTGTTCCTGATCACCGGCGCCTCGGGCGGCATCGGGGCGGCCACCGCCCGGGCCGCCGTCGCGGCCGGTTACCGGGTGGTGCTCAGCGGCCGCCGGCCTGCTCCGCTGCACGAGCTGGCCGCCGAGCTCGGGGGCCCCGGCCGGGCCCACGCCGCCGCCTGTGACGTGACCGACTGGGCCCAGCTGCGCGCGCTGGCTGGTGAGGTGCGCGAGCGGTTCGGACGGCTGGATGTCGCGTTCGCCAACGCGGGCGTGTCCGCGGCCACCTCGTTTCTCGGCCGCGGCGGCCTGCCGCCGGAACGCTGGCCGGACCTGGTCGGCGCCAACGTGCTGGGGCCGGCGCTGACCGCCCGCGCGACGCTGCCCCTGCTGGCCGCGTCGCGTGGCCACCTGCTGCTGACGGGCTCGGTGGCTGGCCGGGTCGTCCGGCCGGGGAGCCTGTACTCGGCCACCAAATGGGCAGTGAGCGCGCTGGCGGCAGGCATCCGGGCCGAATGCGTGGGCACCGGGGTGCGGGTCACCCTGATCCAGCCGGGGCTGACCGACTGCGGGCCGGTGAGCCCGGACCGGCGGGCCGACCCCAGGCTGGCACCGGCCGACGTCGCCACCGCGGTCATGTACGCGGTCAGCCAGCCACCCGGGGTTGATGTCAGCGAGATCGTGATCCGGCCGGTCGGCCAGGATGCTTTTCGCTGATGGCCCGCTCCGCGAGTACCACCTGAGGGCCGGGAGGCACGCTCACGGCCCCGGTGCCGCGCCGCGCCGGGCGCGGGTCCAGCCGGGACGCGAAGGGGGCCACGCCGAGGACCAGGACCATCGGGATGCAGAGCGCCCCCGGCAGCCCGACCAGGCTTGCACAGCCGCCGATCAGCGGGGGCCCGCCGACCAGGCCCAGGTATCCCAGCCCGGCCACCCGCGCGATGCCCGCCCCGGGCCGGCCCCGGGCGGCGCGGCCCGCGGCCGACAGCAACTGCGGGATGGTGCAGGACAGCCCCGCGCCGCAGGCCGCGAAGCCGATGACCGTGACGGCTAGCTGGCGGCTGCACAGGGCCCCGGCCAGCCCGGCCGCGGCCAGCAGCGCACAGCGGCGCACCAGCCCGGCGCGCCCGTAACGCGCGGCCAGCCGGTCACCGGCCAGCCGGCCCAAGGCCATGGCCAGCGAGAACCCGGCGAACCCGGCGGCCGTGCGCCAGCCCGAGGTGCCCAGGTATTGATGGAGATAGACGCCGCTCCAGTTCCCCACGGCGCCCTCACAGATAACACAGCACAGGGCCAGCAGGCCCAGCGTCAGCGGCCGCGGCCACCGGCGCGGGCGGTCCGGGTGGCTGGCCCGCCCTCTCCCAAGCCCATTGCGGCGCGGCCCGGCGGCGCGGCCCGGCCGGACACGGGCTGGGCCGGTGCGCGGCGGTTCCGGCCACCCGTGGCCGGGCACCAGGTAACGCCCGCCCACCACGATGACGGCTGCGCTGACCACGCCTACTGCCGCCAGCGGGCCGAGCGGACTGGCCAGCCGGCCAGCCAGCAGCCCGCCTAAAACCACGCCCGACAGGCCAGCCAGGCTGTAGCAGGCGTAGAACGAGGCCATCAGGGGACGGCCGTATGCCTCCTCCACGCGAACGGCCTGCGCGTTATTGACCACGCTCAGAACCCCACCCGCAATACCGAACGCAAGCAGCGCCGGGATGACAGCCGCCAGGGTCCCGGCCCGCCACAGGATGACCGGCAGCATCACGACGGCCATCCCGGCCAGCCGGCTCAGCCGGGGGCCGCCGAGCCGGTCGGCCACCCGCCCGGCCACCGGCATCGCCAGGACCAGGCCCGCCGGCCCGACCAGCAAGGATGCGCCGAGCAGGCCGTAGGTCAGATGCAGATGGGCCTTGACCCCGGGGATGCGCGCCACCCAGAGACCCTCGGCCAGGCCGAGGATCCCGAAGTAGGCGAGCACAGCGGCCCGCCCGGAGCGCAACCGGGCCAGGCGGGCGGCCGGACCATCCGTGGCGGCGGGAAGGGCGAAGGCCAGTGCTTTTCTAGCGGGACACAGGCTGATGTCGGGATTCTACCGGCAAGTCCGGTTCCAGTAACAGTGCGCAACTTCTTCGTTTCTTTGAGCAAAATCCCCGTTACTCATCCTGGACAGCTTCCCCAGACGGCTGGTAGCCAGCGCGAAGCAGTGCGTAGCTGACAGCTTCCTCCAGCGCGTGCCAGGACGCGGCGATGATGTTCTCGTCGACCCCGACGGTGCTCCAGGCGCCGTCGGCCGCGCCCGTGCCATCGCTGGAGGTGATGAGCACCCGGGTCACCGCGCCGGTGCCGTGCGAGCCCTCCAGGATGCGGACCTTGTAGTCCGCCAGTTCCAGCCTGGCCAGCTCGGGGTAGAGCCGCTCCAGGGCCATCCGGAGAGCCTTGTCGAGCGAGTTGACCGGCCCGTTGCCCTCGCCGGTGGCGACGATCCGCTCACCTTTGGCCTGCAGCTTGACGGTGGCCTCGCTGACCACTTCGCCGCCCGGCCGCTGCTCGACGATGACCCGCCACGATTCCACGGTGAAGTGACGCAGTTCCTGGCCGGCCAGCTCGTCGCGGAGCAGCAGCTCGAAGGAGGCGTCCGCGGCCTCGAAGGTGTACCCGCGGGCTTCCAGGTCCTTCACCCGGTTCACCACCCGGCCGACCGTGGCCTTGTCGTCGGTCAGGTCGTAGCCGAGCTGCTTGCCCTTGATCTCCACGGACGCCCGCCCGGCCATGTCGGAGACGAGCATCCGCATGTCGTTGCCGACCAGCTCCGGGTCGATGTGCTGGTAGAGCATGGGATCGACCTTGACCGCCGAGGCGTGCAGGCCGGCCTTGTGCGCGAAGGCCGAGTGGCCCACATACGGCTGGTGCGTGCTCGGCGTGACGTTGGTGACCTCGCTGATGGCGTGGGCCACCCGGCTCATCTCGGCCAGGCAGCCCTCGGGCAGCACGACCTGGCCCTTCTTCAGCTGCAGCCCGGCCACGACGCTGAACAGGTTCGCGTTCCCGGCTCGCTCCCCGTAACCGTTGGCGCAGCCCTGCACGTGGGTGACGCCGGCGTCCACCGCGACCAGGCTGTTGGCCACGGCGCAGGCAGTGTCGTCGTGACAGTGGATGCCGAGCCGGGCACCGGTGGCCGCGGCCACGGCGCTGACCGCGTCGCCCAGCTCACCGGGGAGCATGCCCCCGTTGGTGTCGCACAGGGCGACCACGTCCGCTCCGGCCTCGGCGGCCACCCGGACCACCTCCAGCGCGTAGCCAGGGTCCGACCGGTACCCGTCGAAGAAGTGCTCCGCATCGAGGAACACGCGCTGGCCCTCGGCGCGCAGGTGACTGACGGTGTCCCGGATCATCGCCAGGTTCTCTTCCAGCGTGGTCCGCAGGGCCAGCCGGACATGCCGGTCGTGACTCTTGGCGACAAGAGTCACGACCGGCGCCCCGGACTCGCGCAGTGCGGCGACCTGGGGGTCGTCGGCCGCCTGCACGCCGGGCCGGCGGGTCGCGCCGAACGCGGCGAGCTGCGCGTGCCGGAGATCTAGGTCGGTCCGGGCCCGGCGGAAGAACTCGGTGTCCTTGGGGATGGCCCCGGGCCAGCCGCCTTCGATGAAGCCGACGCCGAACTCGTCCAGCCGCCGGGCGATCGCCAGCTTGTCAGCGACGGTGAGGCTCAGCCCTTCCTGCTGGGCGCCGTCGCGCAGCGTGGTGTCGTAGACATGGAACGCGTCGTCCATCATGACCTTGGTCCGTCTCTTCCCGCGGCTCTGGCGCCGCTGCCGGGTGGCTGTCCTCGCGCTGCCTTGGCTGACCGCAAAAAAAGACCCCTCGCGGCATGCGAGAGGTCTGCGCGTCGGCGGGTGCGAGGTAAGTCGCTAGGTGCCGACGCGCCTGCCGATAATGATGCGGCCGGACGTCATGTCACACAGTGTTGCATACGCAGCGGTGTGCTCGCACCGCGATTGCCGCGGCGGCGCGCGTCCACCGCTCGTGCCGTACCCCACGGAGTATCGAATTACCGGGGTCGAGCGGAGCCCACTCAGGCATGCCCGGAGGCAGATTGTGACCGGGCGAGGGGGAGAAAAACGTCATCGACGATCTCCAGGAGGACGCTGTCGGGCGGCGGCGTACGGGCAAGGAAGCTCTTATGGCGGTACAGGTCGGCGGGGAGCGTGGCGATCACCGGGCTGATGTCGCCTCGGACTTCGCCGCGCTCGGCGGCGCGCTTCAGGATCGTTGCCATGACCTCCGGGCCGAGGGACAGGACCTCGTCCTGGATCCGGGGGAACAGGTCAGCGTCGGCGAAGTAATCACCGAGCAGGCCGTATACGGTTTCCGGGCCGATCTCCGCCAGCCGGGCGGATACCTGGCGCAGCCAGGCGAGCACGTCGCCGCGCAAGCTGCCGGTATCGGGTGCTTCGCAGGACAGCGCAGGCCGGTGCCGGCGCAGCGCAGCGATGACCAGTTCGGGCCGGTTGCGCCAGCGGCGGTACAGGACAGCCCGGCTGGTGCCGGCCCGGTGGGCCACAGTTTCCATCCTCAGTCGGCCATAGCCGACGGCCTGGAGCTCCGCCCAGGTGGCGTCGAGCAGCGCCGCTTCGAGCGCGGCGCCGTAGCGCCGCGTCTTTCCGCCGCCGTGCGGCTGCCGTGGAGTTGCGGGCCGGAGCGCGTCTGGCGGTGTGGTCATGCTCCTCCCGTAGGCGCGGTTGGCGGCCGCCGGCGGTGATCACCTCGGCCCACCTGATGGCTACCCCCGACACCACGACCACGTTTGCCGCCCTGCCATCGGTTCAACACACCTGGGCATAACGGTCACACCGCTGCTGCTCGGCGGTGCCCGTGCCGTGCCTGCCCGCAGGCGCTGCCCGTGCCGTGCCTGCCCGCAGGCGGTGCCCGTGCCGGGTGCGCAGGCGTACCCGATACCCACGTGCGGAAGGTGCGCACCCGCGCCGGCCGTAGCAGGCGGATCCATCCGCCGGCCAGGGCCAGCCAGCGCACCCGGCACGGACACCGCCTCACCCAGCCAGCGCACCCGGCACGGACACCGCCTCATCAAGCGATCACGGCACGGCCCCGCCCCCTAGCAGATCTTGTGGATCCAGCCGTAAGGATCAGGCCGCTGGCCGTACTGGATGCCGACCAGTTCCTCGCGGAGGCGCATGGTGACCGGGCCGGGAGTGCCGTCCCCGATCGTCCATTCGCCGTCAGCGCTCTTGACCTTGCCGACCGGGGTGATCACCGCGGCGGTGCCGCAGGCGAAGACTTCGGTCAGCTCGCCGGAGGCGCACCCGGCGCGCCACTGGTCGGCGCTGATCTTGCCTTCCTCGGTGGGGAAGCCCAGGTCGGGGCCGAGCTTGAGCAGCGAATCGCGGGTGATGCCGGGCAGCATGGTGCCGGTCAGGGCCGGGGTCATGATCCGCGCCTGGGAACCCGTCCCGTAGACGAAGAACAGGTTCATCCCGCCCATCTCCTCCACCCACCGGCGTTCCACCGCGTCCAGCCAGACCACCTGGTCGCAGCCGCTCGCGGTGGCCTGCAGCTGGCCGGCGAACGCGGCGGCATAGTTGCCGCCGCACTTGGCCTCGCCGGTGCCGCCCGGCGCCGCCCGGGTGTACTCCCTGGACAGCCAGACCGAGACCGGCTTGATGCCGCCCTTGAAGTACGCCGCGGCCGGAGAGGCGATGACCGTGTAGAGGTACTCCGACGACGGCCGGTTGACGCCGAGCCCCCGCTGCGTGGCGATCATGAACGGGCGCAGGTAGAGGCTGTTCCCCTCCGTCGAAGGCACCCAGTCGCGATCCTGGCCGACCAGCAGCTCGATGGACCGCAGGAAGGCTGCCTCGGGCAGTTCCGGCATGGCCAGCCGGGCCGCGGAGCGGTTGAACCGGGCCGCGTTGGCGCCCGGCCGGAACGCGACGACCGGCCCGGAACCCTGCCGGTACGCCTTGAGCCCCTCGAAGATCTCCTGCGCGTAATGGAACACCGCGGTGGCGGGCTCCAGCGTCAGCGGGCCGTAGGGCTCCAGCCTGCCGTCGTGCCAGCCCCGGTCAGCCGACCAGCGCAGGGTGACCATGTGATCGGTGAATACCTCGCCGAACCCCGGGCTGGCCAGGATCCGCTCCCGCTCCGGCGCGGGAACGGGCTCACCGCCTGGACGGATGTCGAAGGCGATCTCGGTATTCAGGCTTGCCGTCATCACAGGTCCCTCCTCCTGTCCGCTGCGGCCGGACCGCAGCGGCGGGGCATCGTCGCCCCGGCGCCGCGGCGGGCGCCAGGCCCGCCGCGGCCATGTTGTCCTGCCGCGCTGCCAGCACGCGGCTTCCGTCATCACGCCGCGCCGTACGGCGCGGCCAGGCGGGTCCGCGGGCCGGTGGCCTGCCGGACGCGCCTACCCGGCTACTCGCTCGGCGATGTCGTCGCCGATCTCCGGAGTAACCCGGGCTGCCCAGGCGCCCTGCCGTTCGACAAGGTCGTCGGCCACTGCCTGCTCGATGCGGGCCGCCTCGCCGGTCAGGCCGAGGTGCTCACAGAGCATGGCCGCCGACAAGATGGCCGCGGTGGGGTCGGCCTTCTGCTTGCCGGCGATGTCCGGCGCGCTGCCGTGCACCGGCTCGAACATGCTCGGCGCGGTCCGCTCCGGGTTGATGTTCCCGCTCGCGGCGAGCCCGATACCGCCGGCCACCGCGGCACCGAGGTCGGTGAGGATGTCACCGAAGAGGTTGTCGGTCACCACGACGCCGAACCGCTCCGGCTGGGTGACGAGGTACATGCACGCGGCGTCCACGTGGCAGTAGTCCACGGAGACGGCGGTGAACTCCTTGGCCAGCGCGTCAACGGTGCGCTGCCACAGGTCCCCGGCGTAGGCCAGCACGTTGGTCTTGTGCACCAGGGTGAGCTTGCCGTCCGGGCGTTCGGCGGCCCGGTCGAAGGCGTACCGGACCACCCGGCGGACGCCGAACGCCGTGTTCAGGCTCTCCTGGGTGGCCACCTCCTCCGGGGTGCCCTTGCGGAGCACGCCGCCGGCCCCGGCGTACGGGCCCTCGGTGCCCTCCCGGACCACCAGCATGTTGATCGCCTCGGGCCGGACGCTGGCCAGCGGCGTGGCCACCCCGGGATACAGCCGGACCGGCCGCAGGTTCACGTAGTGGTCCAGTTCGAAGCGGAGCCGGAGCAGCAGCCCGCGCTCCAGCACTCCGCTCGGCACGGACGGGTCACCGACCGCGCCGAGCATGATCGCGTCCTGGCCCCGGATCTCCTCCAGCGCTGAATCGGGCAGGGTCTCCCCGGTGCGGTGCCAGCGCTGCGCGCCCAGGTCGTAATTGGTCGCGTTGACCGCCACGCCCGCGGCCTGGAGAACCTTGAGCGCCTCAGCGACGACCTCAGGGCCGATGCCGTCACCGCCGATGACGGCGAGCTTGATCGCAGAAGATGCCATGCGCGTACCCTACTGGCCGGCCACGGCCGGTGACTCGCCCCCGTTGTCCCGGCGGTCGAGGGCGACCTGGAGGGCATGGGCGGCCTGCGTGGCGGGCACCGCCGCCTGACGGCGGGAGGCGTCATCACCGGCCTCCCGGCCACGGGCCGGCGCGGCCCCGGGCTGATTCCACGGGTACATGTCGTACACGGCGTTCTCCAGATGAGCGGCTACACCCACCCGGCGGCGCGCACTGGCGGGCGGCCCGGTTACTCCCGGGCCGGGCTGAGGTCGGTGCGCCATCGGGGTGAGACTCCTGCGGGCGGGCTTACGGCCATCACGCTGCCCCGCAGCGGGTGGCCGGCCTGCCCTGATCAGGCCCCGCTACGGCAGCTCAAGATGGATACGAAGTCGCGCATTTCGTAGGCCATCCTAGTACTTTAGCGCGGCGCTGTCGCCCCGTCGCACAAATGTGTCTCTCATGCTGAGACGGAACGTGTCAGCCCAGGCGCGAGCCGGGCCCCCGGGGGCCTAGCGCTCCTCGAGATCCACGGTCCGCCCGACGACCGCGCCGATGGTCGAGGAGATGTCGTCCAGGACCACCGCCGGGATGGCGGAATCCACGGAGAGCACGATGAGCGCGTCGCCGCCGCGGGCATCCCGGCATACCTGCATGCCGGCGATGTTGATGCCCTCGCTGCCGAGGATCTGGCCCACCGTGCCGACGATCCCGGGCCGGTCGGTGTAGGTGAGGAACACCATGTGCTCGGCCGGCGCGATCTCCATGTCGAAGCCGTTCACCTCGACCAGTTTCTCCTGCTGCCGCCGCCCGCTGAGGGTGCCGCCCACCGACACCACCTGGCCGTCCGGCATGATGCCGCGCAGTGTCACGAGGTTGCGCCAGTCCGGGCTCTCGCCCTCGGTCAGCAGGCTGATCTCGACGCCGCGCTCGCTGGCCAGCAGCGGGGCATTGACGTAGGTCACCGGGTCCTCGACCACGTCCGCGAAGACCCCCTTGAGCGCCGCGAGCTCGATCACCCGGACGTCATGGGAGGCCAGTTCGCCGCGCACCTCGACGTCGATCCGGGCCGCCATCCCGCCCGCCAGCGCGGTGAAGATCCGGCCCAGCTTCTCCGCCAGCGGCAGCCCCGGCTTGACGTCCTCGTCCACCACGCCGCCCTGCACGTTGACCGCGTCCGGGACGAACTCGCCCGCCAGGGCCAGCCGGACCGACCGGGCCACCTGGGTGCCGGCCTTCTCCTGCGCCTCGGCCGTGCTGGCCCCCAGATGCGGGGTGGCCACCACCGTCGGGAAGTCCAGCAGCGGGTTCCCGGTGGCCGGCTCGGCCGTGAACACGTCGATGGCCGCCCCGGCCACCCGGCCGTCCTTGAGCGCGACGGCCAGCGCGTTCTCGTCGACGATGCCGCCCCGCGCGGCGTTGACGATACGCACGCCCGGCTTGACCCGGCGCAGTTCCCGGTCCCCGATCAAGCCGGTCGTCTCGGCGTTCTTCGGCAGGTGCACGCTGATGAAGTCGGCCTCGGCCAGCAGTTCGTCCAGGCTGGCCAGCCGGACGCCGAGCTGCGCGGCGCGGGCCGCCGGCACGTAGGGGTCGTAGGCGACCAGGCGCATCCCGAAGGCGGCCAGCCGCTCGGCCACCAGGACCCCGATCCGGCCCAGCCCGAGGATGCCGGCCACCTTGTCCTGCAGTTCCACCCCGGTGAACGCCGACCGCTGCCACTGGCCGGCCCGCAGCGAGGCCGCCGCCTGCGGCACGTTCCTGGCCACCGCGAGCAGCAGGCCCACCGCGTGCTCCGCCGCGCTGACGATGTTGGAGGTGGGCGCGTTCAGCACCATGACCCCGGCCCGGGTGGCCGCGTCCACGTCCACGTTGTCCAGGCCCACGCCCGCCCGTGCCACCACCCGCAGCCGGGGCGCGCAGCCCAGCGCCTCAGCGTCGATCAGGGTCGCGCTGCGCACGATGACCGCGTCGGCCCCGGGGAGCGCCGCGAGCAGGGCAGCCCGGTCGGCGCCGTCCGTGTAGCGCACATCGAAGTCGGCTTCCAGCTGCCGGATGGCGGCCGGGGAGAGTTCCTCAGCGATGAGGACAACAGGTGCAGGCACGGCGATGGCCCCTTATGGCGGACAGCGGAACCGCTAGTCTAGCGAAGCTTGTGAAAGTTTTCACGAGCCGCATTTCCGTGCTGAGCCAGGCAGGCCGGCGAAGGGTGGCGCTGGTCCCGGGCCGCGGCCCGGGACCAGCGCCATCGCCCCCGGCTTAGGACCCGCTGGTGTCGTCCCCGGAATCCAGCCAGCTCATCAGCGGCCGCAGCTTGGCCCCGACTTGCTCAATCTGCTCGGCGCGGGACGCCTCGCGGCGCTTGAGGAAATTGGGCCGGCCGGCGTCGAACTCCTCGATCAGCTCACGGGTGAACGTGCCATCCCGGACCTCGGCGAGGATCCGCCGCATCTCCTCCCGGCTCCGCTCGTCCACCAGCCGCGGCCCGCGGGTGTACCCGCCGAACTCAGCCGTGTCCGAGACCGACCAGTACATCTTGGAGATGCCGCCCTCATACATGAGGTCCACGATGAGCTTCATCTCGTGCAGGCACTCGAAGTAGGCGATCTCGGGCTGGTAGCCCGCCTCGACCAGGGTGTCGAAACCGGCCTTGATCAGCTCGGAGACGCCGCCGCACAGCACCGCCTGCTCACCGAAGAGGTCCGTCTCGGTCTCCTCGGCGAACGTGGTGACCAGCGCGCCCGCCCGGGTGCCGCCGATCGCCTTGGCGTAGGCCAGGGTGAGCGGCCAGGCGTTCCCGGTGGCGTCCTGCTGCACGGCGACCAGCACCGGCACGCCGCGGCCCTCGGCGAACTGGCGGCGGACCAGGTGGCCGGGCCCCTTGGGAGCCACCATGCAGACATCCACCCCGGCGGGCGGCTGGATGAGCTGGTAGCGGATGTTGAGCCCGTGCGCGAAGAAAAGGGCGTCCCCGTCGATCAGGCTCGGCTCGATGGCCTCCGCATACAGCGCCCGCTGCACGTGGTCCGGGGCCAGGACCATGATCAGGTCCGCTTCCTCGCACGCGTCACGCGGGGTGAGTACCCGCAGGCCCTCGTTGGCCGCGCTCTCCCGGCTCCTGGACCCCTCGGGGAGCCCAACCCGGACGTCCACCCCGGAATCGCGCAGCGAGAGGGCGTGCGCGTGCCCCTGGCTGCCGTAGCCGAGGATGGCGGCGTGCCGGCCCTGGATGACACTGAGGTCGGCGCCGTCGTCATAGAAAATGTCTGCCATTGCCTGCCTTTCGCTCATTCCCTGAAAAGTTCGCGGTGCCGCGCGGTCACTGGGCCGCGCGGTCCACCGGGCGCAGCGCCCGGTCCGTGATCGACCTGCCGCCACGGCCGAGCGCGACCATGCCGGACTGGACGAGTTCCTTGATGCCGAACGGCTCGAGCACCCGGATCAGCGCGTCGAGCTTGTCCCGGTTGCCGGTGGCCTCGACGGTGACCGCATCCTGCGCCACGTCCACCACCTTGGCACGGAACAGCGTCACCGTCTCCAGCACGCGCGACCGGCTTTCCAGGTCAGCGCGCACCTTGATGAGCAGCAGCTCGCGCTGCACCGACGCGGCGGGCTCCAGCTCGACGATCTTGAGCACGTTGATCAGCTTGTTGAGCTGTTTGGTCACCTGCTCGAGCGGGTGATCGGCGCAGTCCACCACGATCGTCATCCGGGAGATCTCCGGGTGCTCCGTGGGCCCCACGGCGAGTGAGTCGATGTTGAAGCCGCGGCGGGAGAACAGCCCGGCGATCCGGACGAGCACGCCCGGCTTGTTCTCCACCAGCACCGAGAGAGTATGCCTGTTCATTGTCGGCTCCTGATCACGAAGGCGGGCCAGCCCCTGGCTCATTCGGTCACGTCCCAGTCAGGCGCCATGTTCCGCGCCACGATGATGTCGTCGTTGCTGGTGCCGGCGGCCACCATCGGCCACACCATGGCGTCCCGGTGCACGATGAAGTCCACCACGACCGGCCGGTCGTTGATCTTCATCGCCTCTTCGATCACGGAGTCCACGCTGGCCGCGTCCTCGCAGCGCAGCCCGGCGCAGCCATAGGCCTCGGCCAGCTTGACGAAGTCCGGGATGCGGGTACCGCCGGCCGCAGCGGGGTCGCGGCGCGGGGGCGCCTCGTGGCTGAGCGCCTCGTCGTAGGTCCGGGCCACCCGGTCCAGGTCGGTGTTGGAGTACCGCTGGTTGTAGAACAGCGTCTGCCACTGCCGGACCATGCCGAGGTTGCCGTTGTTGATGATGGCGATCTTGACGGGGATGCCCTCCACCGCGCAGGTGGCCAGTTCCTGGTTGGTCATCTGGAAGCAGCCGTCACCGTCGATGGCCCACACGCACGCCGCCGGGTTGCCGACCTTCGCGCCCATCGCGGCGGGCACCGCGTAGCCCATCGTGCCCGCGCCACCGGAGTTCAGCCAGTGGCCGGGCCGCTCGTGGCTGATGAACTGGGCGGCCCACATCTGGTGCTGGCCCACCCCGGCCACGTACACCGCGTCCGGGCCGGCGATCTGCCCGATGCGCTCGATGACGTACTGCGGGGCCAGCGAGCCGTCCTCGGGCTCGTCGTAGCCGAGCGGGTAGGTGCTCCGCCAGGCGTCCACCTGGGACCACCACGCGGTCAGGTCAGGCTGGTGCCCCGCCGCCTGCTCGGCCCGGACCGCGGCGGTCAGTTCCTCGATCACCTCCCGGCAGTCGCCGACGATCGGGACGTCGGCCCGCCGGTTCTTGGAGATCTCCGCCGGGTCGATGTCCGCGTGCACCACCGCCGCGCCCGGCGCGAAGCTGTCCAGCTTCCCGGTCACCCGGTCGTCGAAGCGGGCCCCCAGCGCGATGAGCAGGTCGGACTTCTGCAGCGCGCCGACCGCGGCCACCGTGCCGTGCATCCCGGGCATGCCCAGGTTCTGCCGGTGGCTGCCCGGGAAACCGCCGCGCGCCATCAGCGTGGTGACCACCGGGATCCCGGTCAGCTCGGCCAGTTCCAGCAGTTCCCGGCTGGCGCCGGCCTTGATCACGCCGCCGCCCACGTACAGCACCGGGCGGGCCGCCTCGGCGATCAGCCGGGCCGCCTCCCGGACCTGCCGGGAGTGCGGCCGGGTGACAGGGTGGTAGCCGGGCAGGTCGAACACGGGCGGCCAGCGGAACTCGGTGGTCGCCTGCAGCGCGTCCTTGGCCACGTCGACCAGTACCGGGCCGGGCCGGCCGGTGGAGGCCACGTGGAACGCCTCGGCCACCGTCCGGGCGATGTCCTCGGCCTTGGTGACGAGGAAGTTGTGCTTGGTGACCGGCAGGGTGATGCCGGAGATGTCGGCCTCCTGGAAGCCGTCCGTGCCGATCAGGCTGCTGGGCACCTGGCCGGTGATGGCGACCACCGGGACCGAGTCCATGTAGGCATCGGCCAGCGGGGTGACCAGGTTGGTGGCGCCCGGCCCCGAGGTGGCCATGCACACCCCCGGACGCCCGGTGACCTGCGCATAACCGGTCGCGGCGTGCGCCGGCACCCTGCTCATGGCGGACCAGGATGTGCCGGACCGAGGGCGAGTCGAACAGCGGGTCATACAGCGGCAGGATGGCGCCGCCGGGGATGCCGAACACCACGTCGACGCCCAGCCGTTCCAGGGCGCCGACGAGCGCCTGTGCCCCGGTCATGCGGGTGCCGGACACGGCGCCCGGCTCCCGGGGCCGCTCGGCCGCGGGGGCCGGCGCGGATGCCGGCGGGCTGGCCGGGCGGGGGCGCTGCGGCGCGGGCGCGGCGGGCCGCGCTCCGCTGCCGGCGGCCGCGCCGGGGGCGGCGGGCGCGGCCGGGGCGGCCTCGCCGGGCGGGTGTGATTCCGGGGTGTCCCGGGAGGCGGCGCGGGCGGCCAGGTCACGCGGCGTCGGGCCAGCGCTCTTCCGCGCCGGGCTGGCCAGTCCTTGGCCGGGGGTAGCCGGCGCGGTCGTCTGGTCGGTCATCGCAAGCTTCCTCGTCTGCGGTTGGGTCAGTGATGGCAATAAAAAACCCTCGGCGCCTGGGCGGGCGGACGAGGGTAGCGCGCGGGTAGCCGTCTAAGTCAGCTACTCGCGCGCCTGCTGAGTACGAGCACGGTGATCGGTGACACGGATATCACTCTGGCCCAGACCGGGCCCGGCGTCAACTTGAGAGCGCGTTCGTCTCAGCTGGCGAGATCACGCCGAAAGGGGGCTCACCGTTCTCCCCGGCGGCCTCCGCCCCGAGACCGGCCACCCCGTCCGGCGGAAGTGGCCCGGCCAGCAGTGGTCCCATGCCGATCCGGCAGCCGATCCGGGCCAGCACCTCGCGCTGGCCGGCCCGCTCGATCCCGGTCGCCGCCACGGTGAGGCCGAGGTCACGGCCGACCGCCGCCGCGCCCCGGGCCAGGGTCTCCGCGGCGGCATCCATCCCGAGGCCGGCGACCAGCTCCGGGCCCAGCACGATCAGGTCCGCCGGCCGCTGGCCCAGCCGGGCCAGCGCCGCGAAGCCCGCGCCGGAGATGTCCACCGCGAGCCGGGTGCCCCGCTCGCGCAGCTCACCGGCCCCGCGCATGATGACCTCGCCGCCGTCCAGCAGCACCTGGCCCGGGACCTCCAGGATCAGGGCGTGCGGCGGCAGCCCGCTGCTGGCCAGCGCGTCCAGCACCGACTCGGCGAACCGGGGTGACACCACCTGCGCCGGCGAGCAGCTGAGCCAGAGGCTGGCCGCCCAGCCCGCCCGGTGCCAGGAGGCGGCCCGGGCGCAGGACTCCCGCAGCATCCAGTCGCCCAGGCCGACGATGACCCGGGTGACCTCCGCGGCTTCCAGGAACTCCCAGCGCGGCAGGTCCGCCCCGTCCCGGCGCCACCGGGGCAGCGCGGCCGCCCCGACCACCCGCGAGCTGCGCAGGTCCGTCAGCGGCTGGTACTCCAGCTCCAGCTCACCGTCGGCCAGCGCCCGGCTCAACTGCGCGGCCAGGGTCAGGCGGCGCCGCGCCTCCGCGGGCCGGAGCCCCGGGTACACCTCCACCCGTCCGCCGCCGGCCTTCTTGGCCGCCGACACGCACCGCTCGGCGTTCCGCCAGACGTCGCCGGCCGGGCTGCCGTCGGCCACGGCCACCCCGAGGCTGGCCGTCAGCGCGACCGCCCGGTCGGCCGCGCGGAACGGCTCGGCCGCCACCGCGGCACGGATCCGTTCGGCACAATCAGTGATCTCGGTGGCGGTGGCCGCGCCGGTCAGCAGGACCGCGAACTCGTCGCCTCCCCACCGCCCGACCGTGCCCCGCGGCGGCACGACCGCCCGCAGCCTCCGGGCCACCTGGGCCAGGATGAGGTCACCCGCGGCGGGCCCGGCCAGGTCGTTGACGGCGGAGAACGAGTCCAGGTTGAGCAGGATGACCCCGGCCAGCCCGGCACCGCCGCCTGGTGCGGGGGCCGGGGCCAGGTCGTCCACGGCCGCCTGCCCCGGGGCGGTGCCGTCCCCGGCCGCCGCCGGGTCCCCGGCCACCGGCTCCCCGGCCGGGGCATCCGCGGTCACCGGCTCCCCGGCCGCCGGCTCCCCGGCCGCCCGGCTCCCCCGTCGCCCGCTCCCCGGCCACCGCCGCACCGCCCTCGGCCGGGCCGGCCACATCCTCGTCCGCCGTCGCGGCCACCGGCGGGGCCGTCCCGCCCAGCCGGTCCAGGCTCAGCACCTCCCGGGCCCGCTCCTCCAGGTAGGCCCGGTTCGGCAGCCCGGTGAGGCCGTCGTGGTAGGTCAGGTGCGCGATCTGGCGGCGCAGCGCCACCTGCTCGCTGACGTCGCGCGCGGTCACCAGCAGCCGGTCCGGGGCACCCTGGCTGCGCTGCCGGGAGATGGTCGCCTCCACGTACCGCCAGGTGCCGTCCATGGCGCGGACCCGGCAGGTGTAGCGGATCTGGTGCGCCGGGGCGCTGGCCGCCTCGCGGACCGCGCGGATGCCGCCCAGCCTGTCCTCCGGGTGCACCAGGTCGGCCATGACCTGGCCGGCCAGGCCCTCCGGGGCGTAGCCGTAGACCCGGACCGCGGGGCTGGCATAACCGATCCGCCCGGCATAGTCGCAGACCAGCACGACGTCGCTGGTGCGGTCAGCCAGCTCGCGGAACTGCTGGCCCGCCTCGTGCCACAGCCGCGCCCGAACCCCGTCCCGGTGCAGCAGGATGACGATGCGCACGGTCAGCGCGAGCAGCACGGTCGCCGCGGCTACCACCAGCACCGGTTCCGCGGCGGCCGGCCAGCCAGCCCGTAGCCGATCACGACCAGGGCGGCGGACGCGGCGGCCAGCGCGGCCAGGGCCGTCGAGACGTGCAGCCTGCCCCGGGTCAGCTGGGTCCCGTCCGGTGGCCCGCTGCCCCGCGCCACCCCCAGCCATGGCGCGCAGCCGAGCAGGCCAAGCCCGGCCACCAGCAGGATCAGCGCCGCGATTCCCGGGTAGCCGTCGGTGACCCGGGCGCCCACGCAGAGCGCGTCGCCCACGCTGAGCAGCAGCAGCGCCAGGAACGGCGCGGCGCCCCGGCGGCCCGCGGCGGCGGCCAGGGGCAGCAGCCCGCCGAGCACCAGCAGGTCGGCCAGGGGGTGCACGAGCTGCGCGGCAAAGGTGCCCGGGCCGTCACCGGAATGCGCGTACGCCGGGCCGAGCGTGGTCAGCCAGCAGATGATGAACAGCGCCGACGCCAGCACGTAACCGTCGGCCAGGTAGGCCAGCACGGTGCCGGCCCGGCCCGGGCGGCGCTGGGCCAGCGGGTGCCAGCCCGTCTCGGCCCGCGGGCGCAGCCGGGCCACCCCGGCGACCAGGACAGGCAGGGCCATCAGCCCGGGCAGGTCGGCGGCGCTGAGCGGGAACGCGGATCCGGTGCCCGCGCCGGCCAGGGTGTGCTGGGCGGCCGCGCCCAGGCCGAACAGCAGCGCGGCCAGCGCCAGCAGCCAGTAGGCATGCTTCACGGTCCCGGCGTGCCAGCCAGCCCCGCGCCACGCGGCAGCAGCGGCTGCGGCCGCCGCCAGCGCGAGCACCGCGGTGGCGGCCTGCTCGGCCAGGCTCATGACAGGTCACCCGATGCTTGCGGGCGCACCGAGTCTCCTTCCGCCGCGTCCGCCACTGCAGGGAAACCAGCAAGCCTCGTGGGCCTGGGCTGGCCGTCTTGGCACCGGATCTGGGCGCGCCGGTGGCCAGGACGGAGCAGGACGCCCGCAGTGTGCTGCGGGACCCGCGAATGGGCTGATCGCGGTCATCGCCAGTAAACGATGCTGCTCACTTTAGGCCGCTTAGGTCACACTTCGATTGAGGAAGGGCGTCCACCGGGCGACAACTGTGTCACCTGCCCCGGGAGGAATTCCGGGCGCACGCCATTGACCAGCGGTGATTGCCACAGCGCGGTTAGTAGCTGCCCGCCACGACATTCCCGGCGGTTCGCCAATGGCGAACCGCCGGGGCATCCGGCCGGGCCTGGGCCGGGCCGGCCGGCCAGGACGGGCCGGCCAGGACGGGCCGGTCAGGACGGGCCGGTCAGGACGGGCCGGTCAGGACGGGCCGAGGCGGTCCAGGATCAGCTGCTTGACCCGGGCGGCGTCGGCCTTGCCCCGGGTGGCCTTCATGACCGCGCCGACCAGGGCGCCGGCCGCGGCGACCTTGCCGTCGCGCACCTTCTGGGCCACGTCCGGGCTGGCCGCGATCGCCTCGTCCACCGCCGCCAGGAGCACGCCGTGTCGTCGCTGACGACGGCCAGGCCGCGGGCCGCGACCACCTCGTCCGGGCGAGCCCTCGCCGGCCAGCACGCCCTCGATCACCTGCCGGGCCAGCCGGTCGCTCAGCGCGCCGGACTCGACCAGCGCGGCTCACCCGGGCCACGTCCGCCGGGGTGATCGGCAGGCTCGGCCAGGTCGGCTGCCGGACTCGTTCGCGGTCCGGGCCAGCTCGCCGAGCCACCACTTGCGGGCGTCGGCCGGCGAGGCGCCCGCGGCGACCGTCGCGGCGACCAGGTCGAGGGCCCCCGCGTTACGCAGCGCGGCCATGTCCAGGTCGCGACAGGCCCCACTCGGCCTGCAGCCGGGCCCGCCGGGCCGCGGGCAGCTCGGGCAGCGCGGCGCGGAGCTCCTCGACCCAGTCCCGCGCGCGGGGCGAGCGGGACCAGGTCGGGCTCGGGGAAGTACCGGTAGTCCTGGGCCTCTTCCTTGCTCCGGCCCGGGCGTGGTGGTGCCGGTGTCCTCGTGGAAGTGCCGGGTCTCCTGGACGACCCGGCCGCCCGCGTCGAGCACGCGCGGCCTGCCGCTCGATCTCGTACCGGACCGCGCGCTCCACCGAGCGGAGCGAGTTCACGTTCTTGGTCTCGGTCCGGGTGCCCCATTCGGTCGGCCCCGCGCGGGCGCGATCGACGTGTTGACGTCGCAGCGCAGCGAGCCCTGCTCCATCCGCACGTCGGACACGCCCAGGGCGCGCAGCAGGTCGCGCAGCTCCGTGACGTAGGCCCGGGCCACCGCCGGGGCCAGCGCGCCGGTGCCGGGCACCGGCTTGGTGACGATCTCCACCAGCGGGATGCCGGCCCGGTTGTAGTCCACCAGCGAGTAGTCCGCGCCGTGGATCCGCCCGGTGGCGCCGCCGACGTGCAGCGACTTCCCGGTGTCCTCCTCCAGGTGGACCCGCTCGATCGCCGACCCGGAAGCTCCGCGGCCGCCCGTCCGGCGTGTCGTGCACCACGACGTCCAGCCAGCCATCGGTGCACAACGGCTCGTCGTACTGCGGAGATCTGGAAGTTCTTCGGCATGTCCGGGTAGAAGTAGTTCTTCCGGGCGAACCGGCACCAGGTCGCGATCGAGCAGTTCAGCGCCAGCCCGATCCGGATCGAGTACTCGATCGCGGCCCGGTTGATCACCGGCAGCGACCCGGCAGGCCCAGGCAGACCGGGCAGACCGGCGAGTTGGGCTCGGCGCCGAACACGGTCGGGCAGCCGCAGAACATCTTGGTCGCGGTGCCCAGCTCGACGTGCGTCTCCAGCCCGATCACCGGCTCGTACCGGGTGACCGCGTCGTCGAACGGGACCAGCGCCCGGCCACTGCCTGCACGCGGTCATCGCCCGGTCCTCCGCGGCCCAGTCCAGGCCGGGCGCCTCGTCCAGCAGCGGGCCGCCGCGCCGCGGTCCAGCGCGGCCTCCACCGCGGCCGCCACCCGGTAGACCCGGTCGTCGGCCAGCACCGGCGCCATGATCTGCAGGCCGACCGGCAGCCCGTCCTCCGGCGCCAGGCCGCACGGCACGGACAGCGCCGCGTTGCCCGCCAGGTTGCGACGGGATCGTGCACAGGTCGGCCAGGTACATCGCCATCGGGTCATCGGCCCGCTCGCCGATCGGGAAGGCGGTGGTCGGCGTGGTCGGCGAGATCAGCACGTCCACCTGCTCGAACGCGGCCTCGAAGTCCCGGGTGATCAGCGTGCGGACCTGCTGCGCCTTGCCGTAGTAGGCGTCGTAGTAGCCGCTGGACAGGGCGTAGGTGCCGAGCATGATCCGGCGCTTCACCTCGGCGCCGAACCCTGCCGCCCGGGTCAGCGCCATGACCTCCTCGGCGCTGCGGGTGCCGTCGTCGCCCGACCCGCAGCCCGTACCGCATGCCGTCGAACCGGGCCAGGTTGGACGAGCACTCGCTGGGCGCGATCAGGTAGTAGGCGGGCAGCGCGTAGCTGAAGTGCGGGCAGGACACCTCGACGATCTTGGCGCCGAGCGACTCGAGCAGCTCGACCGCCTCGCTGAACCGGGCCAGCACCCCGGGCTGGTAGCCGTCGCCGGAGAGCTCCGGTGACCACGCCGATGCGCAGCCCGCTCACGTCCGCCTGCCGGGCGGCCGCGACGACCGGCGGCACCGGCGCGTCGACCGAGGTGGAGTCGCGCGGGTCGTGGCCGGAGATGGCCTCGTGCAGCAGCGCGGCGTCCAGCACGGTGCGGGCCAGCGGCCCCGGCGTGTCGAGCGAGGACGCGAACGCGACCAGGCCGTACCGGGACGAGCCGCCGTAGGTCGGCTTGACCCCGACGATGCCGCAGACCGCGGCCGGGCTGCCGGATCGAGCCGCCGGTGTCGGTGCCGATGCCGAGCGGGGCCTCGAACGGCGGCGACCGCCGCCGCCGAGCCGCCGGACGAGCCGCCGGGCACCCGGCTGGGGTCCCACGGGTTGCGGCGTCGGCCCGAACGCCGAGTTCTCGGTGGAGGAGCCCATGGCGAACTCGTCCATGTTGGTCTTGCCGAGGATGACGACCCCGGCCTGGCGCAGCCGCCGGGTCACGGTCGCGTCGTAGGGCGGCTGCCAGCCGTCCAGGATGCGGGAGGCGCAGGTGGTCGGCATGTCCGTCGTGGTGAACACGTCCTTGAGCGCCAGCGGGACGCCGGCCAGCGGCCCGAGCGGCTCGCCCGCCGCGCGCAGGTCGTCCACGCGCGCGGGCCGCGGCCCGGGCGCCGGTCCGCCGCCACGTGCAGGAACGCGTGCAGCTGGTCGTCCACCGCGCCGATCCGGGCCAGGTGCGCGTCGGTGACCTCCACCGCGGACACCTCCCCGGCGGCGATCGCCGCCGCCAGCTGGGCGGCGGTGAGCCGGGTCAGCTCGCTGTCCATGGTCAGTCCTCCGCCAGGATGCGCGGCACCCGGAACCGCTGCTGCTCCACCGCGGGCGCCTGGGACAGCGCCTGGGCGGGCGTGAGGCAGGGCTGCTCCACGTCGTCACGGAACACGTTGGTCAGCGGCACGGCATGCGAGGTCGGCGGGATCTGCTCGGCGGCGACCTCCTGGACGCGGGCTACCGCCGAGATGATCTGGTCCAGCTGGGTGGCGAAGTGGTCGAGTTCCTCGTCGGCCAGCGCCAGCCGGGACAGCCGGGCCAGGTGGGCGACTTCCGCGCGGGCAATGGACATGCCAGCCATCCTAGGCCCGCCCCACCTGCGGCCGGACGCCATTATCCGGGCGGCGGGGCCGGCGGGCGGCGCGGGAGCGCGGAAGGGCAGCGATGACGCGGCCGGGCGGGCCGGGGCGTCAGCGGTCCGCGATGTCAGCGGTCCGCGATGCCGGCGGGCGGGAGGGCCATGGCCTCGCCCGGCGGGCGGGAGGCCAGGTCGATCCGCGAGCCAGGCGGTCGCGGCGGCGGCGTTGAGCGGCCGGCTGAACTCGCGGCCCTGGGCGGCCTCGCAGCCGATCACGCGCAGCGCCTCGGCCACCTCCGGGGTCTCCACCCCCTCGGCGACCGACCGGATGCCCAGGCTGCGGACGAGGTCCACCACCGAGCGGACGATGAGCTGCTTGTCCTGGCTGGCGGTGAGCGTGGTGATGAAGGACGGGTCGATCTTCACCTCGCGGACGGCCATCCCGGCCAGCCGCCCCAGCGAGGAATACCCCGTGCCGAAGTCGTCCAGGCTGAGCTGGATGCCGAGGTCGCGCAGCGCCGGCCAGGCCGGCCGCGATGTCCGGGGCGGCCCCGGTCAGCGCGCGCTCGCTGATCTCCACCAGCAGCGCCTCGGGCGGCAGGCTGAGGGCGGCGAGCTCACGCTCGATCGTGCCCGGCCAGCCCGCCGTCGAGCAGGTCGCGCACGGACACGTTCACCGACAGCTGCACCGGGAGGCCGCCGCGCTGCCAGGCCGACGCCTGGCTGAGCGCGGTCCGCAGCACGTGCTGGGTGAGCTCCCGCATCAGGAACGACTGCTCGGCCAGCGGGATGAACTCGGCCGCTCGCCAGCAGCCCCCGGCGCGGATGGCGCCAGCGCAGCAGGGCCTCCATGCCCGCGGTCTGCCCGCCGGCCAGCAGGACCTTGGGCTGGTAGTGCAGCTCGAACTCGCCGTGGTCGATGCCCCGGCGCAGGTCACCGAGCAGGGACAGCCGGGCCGGGGAATGCCGGTCCCCGCGGGGCACGTACAGCTCCACCCCGCTGCGGCGTTCCTTGGCCCGGTACATGGCCACGTCCGCGCGCTGCAGCAGCGCTTCCACCGTGCTGCCATCCTCGGGGTAGAGGGCGATCCCCACGCTCGCCTCGACCTCCAGCGACATGCCTTCCAGCCGGACCGGCTCGGCCAGCGCGGCGCGCAGCCGGGCGGCCACCTCACGGGCCGCGGTGACGCTGCGCACCGACGGGAGCAGCACGGCGAATTCGTCGCCGCCCAGCCGGGCCACCACGTCGCCGGGCCGCACGCTGCGGGTCAGCCGGTAGGCCACGACCTGGAGCAGCCCGTCCCCGGACAGGTGGCCGAGCGTGTCGTTGATCTCCTTGAACCGGTCCAGGTCCAGCAGGAGGAAGCCGGCCATCGTGCCGGTCCGGGCCGCCCCGGTGATCACCTCCGCCGTCTTCCGCAGCAGCAGCGAGCGGTTGGGCAGGCCGGTGAGCTGGTCATGCAGGGCCTGGTACTCCCGCTTCACCGACATGCCCGCGTTCGCGTAAATCGCGGTGAACGGCAGCAGGAAGAGCAGGACCAGCAGCACGGAACGGTCCATGACCACTGCCACCAGCGGGGCGGTGGACAGCAGCGCGAGGGTGACGAAGGCCTGGTACGGCAGGGTCTTGCGCAGCGTGACGCGGACCGGGGCCCGGGCGTGCAGGGCCACGGCCACGCCAACGCAGGCGAAGTTGACCGCGAAGTACGCGGCCGCGGCGAGCGTGATGGTGCCGAGCTCATTCCCGGACGGCACCCAGGGCTGCAGCGGCGTCGGGTGCACGCCGCCCAGGGTGAGGACCGCCGCGGCGGCGCTGAGGCTGAGCGTGAACTGGGCCACGTTGAACGCGGCACGGAACAGCGCCTGGCGCCCGGACAGCGCCACGATGATCGTCGTGATCGCGCGGAGCAGCACCGCCACCGGAAGCCCCCAGAACAGCAGGGCCGCGAAGCAGAAGGTGAGGGCGGCGTTCCCGGCATCGGATGCCGCCTGGCCGGGGGTGACGATCGGCCTGAGCTCACCCACCAGGGTGAGCGCGGCGATGACCCAGAACAGCGGGTGGCCCGCCAGCCCCACCAGCCCGGGACCGGACAGGCCCCGCATGGCCGCCGCGAGCGCGGCGAGACCCGCTGCCGTGACCACGGCGAGGTAGGTCCACAGCGGGGAACCGATCCGCGGACCGATGTCCCTCGTGTCGTTCGGATCCTTCATGGCGTCCTCGTGCTGCAGCCCGCCGGGCCGACGGTGCAATCGCTCTCAAAGCAGAGTACGGCCGAAAACGTACTTCGCGAAGCCAATCGCACACTATCCGTTACAGTGCATTGTTTGGCGATTGAATACGCGCAGGTCAGAGCAGCAGAGGGCAGGCGATGTCACATTCCTGCTCAGTTTGATCCGTCATTCTCCGGTGCCGCAGCAGCCTCGGCAGCATCGCGGGCAGCGGCGGGGCCCTCGGCCAGGAGGACGCCGAAGGCCTCCTCCCCGAGCACCGGCACGCCCAGCGAGACAGCCTTGTCGTACTTCGAGCCGGGCTTCTCGCCGGCCACCACGAAGCTGGTCTTCTTGGAGACGGACGAGGTCACCTTGCCCCCCCGGGACTGCACCGCCTCGGCCGCCTCGTCCCGGGTGTACCCGTCAAGGCTGCCGGTGATCACCACGGTCAGCCCGGCCAGCGGGCGGCTGGGTCCACCTCGGCCGGCGTCCCGTCCCCCGGCCCGGCGGCGGGCGGCGGCGGGGGCGGCGGCACCCAGCCGGGGGTGGCCAGTTGCACGCCCGCGGCCCGCCACTTGTCCACGATCGCCCCATGCCAGCCCACGCCGAACCACTCGATCACCGAGGCGGCGATGGTCGGGCCGACCCCGTCGGTGGCGGCCAGATCCTCGGCCGAGGCGGTGGCGATCGCCTCGAGCGAGCCGAACTGCGCGGCCAGCGCCCGGGCCGCGGTCGGGCCGACGTGCCGGATGGACAGTGCGACCAGCACCCGCCACAGCGGGCGGCTGCGCGCCTCTTCCAGGTTGCGCAGCAGCTTGCCCGCGTTGACGGTGAGGCTGCCCTGCTTGTTCACGAAGAAGGGGCTGCTGGCCAGCGTGTCCTCGGTCAGCGAGAACAGGTCACCTTCGTCGCTGACCAGCCCGGAATCCAGCAGCGCGACGACGGCCTCGTAGCCGAGCACCTCGATGTCCAGTGCTCCCCGGCCGGCCAGGTGGAACAGCCGTTCCCGGAGCTGGGCCGGGCAGGACCGGGTGTTCGGGCAGCGCCAGTCCACGCCGCCCTCCTCGCGGACCAGCGCGGTCCCGCAGGCCGGGCAGTGGTCGGGGAACTCGAAGGCCCGCTCGTCCCCGGTGCGCACGTCCGTCACCGGCCCGACCACTTCGGGGATCACGTCGCCCGCCTTGCGCAGCACGACCATGTCGCCGATCAGCACGCCCTTGCGCTGCACCTCGTCGGCGTTGTGCAGGGTGGCCCGGTCCACCGTGGACCCGCTGACCACCACCGGCTCCATCACCGCGAACGGGGTGACCCGCCCGGTCCGGCCCACGTTGACCCGGATGTCCAGCAGCCGGGTGTTGACCTCTTCCGGCGGGTACTTGTACGCGATGGCCCAGCGCGGCGCCCGGCTGGTCGACCCGAGCTGGCGCTGCAGGTCCAGCCGGTCGATCTTCACCACGACCCCGTCGATCTCGTACGGGGGGTCGTGCCGGTGCTCGGCGTAGTAAGCGATGTACTCCCGCACCCCGTGCAGCTCTCCGGTCACCCGGAACAGGCCGCTGACCGGCAGGCCCCAGCCGCGCAGCCGCTCATACCAGCCGGAATGCGTCTCGGGCGCGGAGCCGGAGGCGACCCCGACGCCGTGCAGGATGAGGTCCAGCGGCCGGCTGGCGGTGACCCGCGGGTCCTTCTGGCGCAGCGACCCGGCGGCGGAGTTGCGCGGGTTCGCGAACGGCGGCTTGCCCGCCCCGGTCAGCCGCTCGTTCAGCTCGTGGAACGCGGCGACCGGCAGGAACACCTCGCCGCGGACCTCCAGCACCTCCGGGATGTCGTCGCCGCGCAGCCGGAGCGGGACCGAGGCGATGGTGCGGATGTTCGGCGTGACGTCCTCGCCGGTCACGCCGTCACCCCGGGTGGCCCCGCGGACCAGCGTCCCGTTCCGGTAGACCAGCGCGATGGCCAGGCCGTCGATCTTCAGCTCGCACAGGTACGGGCCTTCCCCGCCGAGCCGCTGGGCCCGGGCCGCCCAGGCGTCCAGTTCCTCGGCGGAAAAGGCGTTGTCCAGGCTGAGCAGGCGTTCCAGGTGCTCGACCGCGGTGAACTCGGTGGAGATCGCGCCGCCCACCTTCTGGGTCGGCGAGTCCGGCGTGCGCAGCTCCGGGTACCGGTCCTCCAGCGCCCTCAGCTCGCGCATCAGCGCGTCGTAGTCGGCGTCCGAGATCGTCGGCGAGTCCAGCACGTGGTAGCGGTGGTTGGCCTCGGTGACCTCGGCGCTCAGCTCGGCGTGCTGGTGCCGCGCCGCGGCGTCCACGCCCGAGCCCGGGATGCCGCCGCTGCCGCTGGCCTCCTGCTCGCTCACTCTGCCTCCCGGGACGTTCGCGCCATCCGGCGGAAACCCACCCACCGCGCACTCGCAGGCCTCGCGGCCCGGGCTCGCGAGCCGGTCCCGGCTGCGCTCACGTGCCTCCCGGGACGTTCGCGCCATCCGGCGGAAACCCACCCACCAGCCACTCGCACGGGCCTCGCGGCCCGGGCTCGCAAGCCGGTCCCGGCTGGCGCTCACCGGGCTTCCTCCTCGATCAGCTCGGGCAGCAGCCGGGCCGCCTCCCGGCAGCGGACCAGCGCGGCCCGCGCGTACTCCGGCGGTGCCCCGGCCAGCCCGCAGGCGGGCGTGATCACCGCCTGCGCGGCGATGGCGCCGGCCGGCGACCCGGTGACCCCGGGCTGCCGGGCGGCCGGCCAGCCCATCCGGCGCCACAGCTCCATCACCCGGACGGCCACCTGGTGGGCGGTGGGCGGCTGGCCGGGACGGTTCCGTTCGGCTGGATGGTCTTGATTGTCGGGCTGGGTCCCGGATCCCGCCGCCCGGGCGCGTCCCGGTTCCGCCGCGCCCGGCCTTCCATTCCCGGCCGTCGCGCGCGACGGGGCCGGCGGGACCGCGGACGGGGTGGCCGGCACCGCGCCGGCGAAGATCCCCAGGCCCGCCTCGACCGCCTCGGCCAGCACGTCTTCCTCCCCCCGGCGCAGCTGGCCGAGGTCGATCCCGGCGGCGGCCGCGCCCGCATCCCTGATGGTGCCGACCGGTACCGACGGTGCGCAGCAATGCACCAGGGCGGGCGCGCCCGCCGCGGACAGCACCGCGGCGAGAGCCGTCCGCACGTCGGCGGGCTCGATGGCGCGAACCCGGTTCAGGCCGCTGGCGCTCGGCACGGCGCCGGCCAGCACCCCGGGCAGGGCGGGCTCGTCGATCTGCAGGATGAGCTGCACGCCGGGCACCCGGATCCGCACATCCGCGACGTGGGCCGCGATCCCCTCGGCCAGCGAGGCGGTCAGGTCGCTTATCGCGCCACGGTCCGCGAGCGAGGGCTCCTGGCTGCGGGCCAGCTCGATGGTGGCCGCCATCGTCCATGGCCCGCACACCTGGATCTTGAGCGCGCCCCGGTAGCCGTCCGCCACCTCCTCCAGCGCGTCGAGATCCCGGCTGAGCAGGGACTGGGCCCGGCGCAGATCGCGGCCGGGCCGCTCGGCGAACCGCCAGCCCTTCGTGGTGAGCTCGACGGGCATCTCGACCAGCAGCGCCGCGGTCCGGCCGGTGAGGTCGGCGCCGGGCCCGCGGGCGGGCAGTTCGGGCAGGAACGGCAGGTCCGGCAGCTCATCGAAGACCAGCCGGGCGGCGGTCAGCGGGTCGGTACCCGGCATCGAGCCGGCACCGGTAGCGGCCTGCTCGGGCCAGGGGTACGGGGCGGGGGTGTCGGGCACGCTGCCGAGCTTAGTGTCCGGCGTTCCGTGTCCCTGCTGGCCAGGCGCGACGCGCCCGGGAAGAGCGCAGGGCGTCCGGGCGGGGCGGCCCGGGCGGGGCGGCCCGGGCGGGGCGGGGCGGCCCGGGCGGAGCGGGCGGCCCGGGCGGGGCGGGGCGGCCCGGGCGGAGCGGCCTGGACGGGGCGCCGGGCTGCGGACGGCATTGCGGCGGAAACAGCGCCGCGCCGCACCATGCCCCGGCGATGGTGCGGCGCGCGCCTGAGGCCGGGCCGGTCGCGGCTGCCCCTGGATGCCCGCGACCGGCCCGGCCGGCTTCCTAGACGAAGATGTCCTGGCGGCTGGCCAGGGGCGGCTCGGCGTCAGTCCGCTGGCGGACGTAGAGGCCGGTGACCCGGCGGGTGCCCCAGCTCACTTGGCCCGGAGCCTGGCGGGTCAGCGTAAAATCCCGCTCCTCCCGCCGGATGCCCCAGCTGACGAGCAAGATCGCGCCGACCACGACGCCAGCGGTGAAGATCACCAGGGCGATGATGAGGATGGTTGCGGCCATGTCGGGCCCCCTAACGTCTGGCCTGCGGCGTGGGTGGCGCCGCCGGGTCTGTCCCCTCCCCCGGTAAGGGTTGCCGCGGGAGTTGTGGATTGGGTGAATGATCTGGGCAAGTTGGCTGAACCCAGAGAGTCAGTCAGCTAGACTGAGTCCTATGGAGCCGATCATCCCAGTCATCCCAACCTTTCCAGCCGGGGTTATACCAAGCCAGAGCGGGAAGTAAACCGGATCATGGGAATAATTTGGATGACCGGTATGGCAGGCCTAGGCAGGCTCAGCCCTGCCATCGGGCTTGTTGGTATGAATGGGAGGTCACATGGCTGCTGACCCCATGTACCGGCAGATCGCCGACGACCTGCGCCACCAGATCGAGACCGGCGACCTTCCTCCGGGCAGCCAGCTCCGCACCGAGCTGGAGCTGCGGGAGAAGTACAACGCGTCCCGCAATACCGTCCGCGACGCGATCAAGTGGCTCGCCACCCGCGGCCTGGTCGAGACCCGGCCGGGCCAGGGCACCTTCGTCGTAGAGAAGATCGTCCCCTTCATCACCATCCTGACCGATGATCCCAAGAATGCCTCCGGCGGCGAGGGTGACACCTACACCCGGGAAGTGACCGCGCAGTTCCGGCAGCCCGACTCGGAGCCTCCGCAGGTCGGCATCCAGAATGTGGACCGGGTGAAGGCCGCCGAGCTCGATCTGCCCAAGGGGGCGACGGTGGTCAGCCGGCACCAGCAGCGGTTCATTGACAACACGCCCTGGTGCCTGCAGACCTCGTTCTACCCGCTGTGGCTGGTGGAACAGGGCGCTACGAGGCTGCTCCAGGCGCCCGACATCACCGAAGGGACCGTGGATTACCTGCGCGAGGCCCTGGGGATCGAGCAGGCGGGCTACCGGGACATCCTCATCGTGCGAGCGCCGGACGAGACCGAGACCCGGTTCTTCCGGCTGCCCGACGACGGCCGCATCTCGGTGATCGAGACCCGCCGGACGGCGTACGACGGCGAAGGAACCCCGGTCCGGCTGACCGTCACCGCGTACCCGGCCGACCGTAACCAGTTCTCGCTCGAGGTCGGCAAGGTGCCGCCTGCGGCCCCGGCCGCCAGCGATGCCGGCACCGCCACCGGCCAGCCATCAGCCGTTGATCACGGTAGTTAAGGAACCGACCCCGGAAACGGCAATGCCGCTTCTTCACGCCACAAGGAAACTGTCTCGATGACCATCCTGGCCAATGACACATGCCGGGCCACCGCAAGGACGATGCCCCGGCTGCTGCGACCAGTTCGCTTCATGCAGGGCCTGACCATGAACCGGAGGCAAGAGGACAGCCCGGCGGCCGGCGCGGCAGAGACCCTGCTGGTCCGCCAGGCCCAGCTGCAGGACATGACGGCCATCATCGGCCTGATCGACGAGGCGGCCAGCTGGCTGGGCCGCGAGGTGGGAACCGATCAGTGGCAGCGGGCCTGGCCGGATCGCGCCGCCCGGGACCAGCGCATCCACCGGGGCATCAAGAGCGGCCGGACCTGGATGGTCGAGGATGGCAGCCGCCCCGGGGATGACCCGCGCAGGCTGGCCGCCACCGTCACGTGCGGGCGCGGCGGCAACAGGAAACTCTGGACCCAGCGCGAGCGGAACGAGCCCGCACTCTACATCTCCCGGCTGATCGTGAGCCGGCGGCAAGCCGGCCGGGGCGTGGGGGCGTCGCTGATCAACTGGGCGGGACTGCGCGGCCGCGACTGGGACGCGCAATTCATCCGGATAGACGTGTGGACTACCAATCACGGCTTGCAGAATTACTACAAGGCCCAGGGATTCAGGCACGTCCGCACCTATGATTTTGATGACCCTTGGGACTATCCCTCTGCGGCACTGTTCCAGAAACCCACGAATGAGATCGACTTGATGGCCGCGGCACGCTTTCTGGAGGTGTGGCCAGCCGAGTCCAGGTGACAGCGCAGGCGACAACAACCCCCCGCTGACGGGAGCCGTGGCGGCGGGCTAGCGGGTTAGTGTGTCTATTCGGATAGTTTCACCTATCTCCAGGGACGCCCGCGGTACGCCGCCGCGCCGGCACCGCAGGCCGCTGCGGCGGCATCTGGCCTTATCACGGCGTCGGGGGCGCCGGTAACTCCCGGCCCGGCCAGCCGCTGCCCGCGGCATCATTCAGCCGGATCACAGGGTTATCTCAAGCGCTGAATCCGGGCATCTCGTGAGACACTCAAAAGTGTCCGCGGGAGTGATCACAATAGCTACCGCGGAAGCGCGAGCAGGAGTCACGGCCTGCTCACCATCACGCTAGACCGAGGGAAAGGAGGGATGATGGCAAAGCGGCACGGCCGTCCGTCAATGCAGTACCGCTACGAGCACTATGACCCACGCTGAGCGCCGAGCGATCTGGCCTGGCTGGATACGGAAGGAGCCGGCCGTCTTCGCGTGACGCCCCTCTGAGGTGCATCGCTGCGAGCGCTACGACCACCACCGGGCTCGAAGGGTGCCGAACTGATCATGGGCACCCGGTCCGGGCTACCACGGGCCCAGGCACTGGGCCCTGGGCACGAACCTCAAGGTCCCACTGAGGACCGCGCCGGCTGGCAACCTTGCCGCGTGCGGGACAGGCACTGGATCGCTGTTCACGGTCGCCGTGGGCAGTCCCCGCTCGAGGAGTGGGCGTGATTGACCCGATGTACCGGCAGATCGCCGACGACCTGCGCCACCAGATCGAGACCGGCGACCTTCCTCCGGGCAGCCAGCTCCGCACCGAGCTGGAGCTGCGGGAGAAGTACAACGCGTCCCGCAATACCGTCCGCGACGCGATCAAGTGGCTCGCCACCCGTGGCCTGGTCGAGACCCGGCCGGGCCAGGGCACCTTCGTCGTAGAGAAGATCAGCCCCTTCGTGACCACGCTAACCCAGGTAGCGGGGAGCGACGGCAGCGGCGAAGGCGGCCCGTACATCCGGGAAGTGACCGCCATGCGGAGAAAACCGTCGGCCGCTGATCCCCGTGTCGAGATCGTGCGGGCGGACCGGAGGATGGCCGGTGAACTCCAGCTCGCCGAGGGCGACACGGTCGTCAGCCGGCACCAGGCCCGGTACATCGACGAGAAGCCATGGTCACTGCAGACCTCGTTCTACCCGATGCGGCTGATCGAGCTGGGGGCCGTACGGCTCATCCAGGCCTCCAACATCGAGCAGGGAACCGTCGAGTACCTCAAAGAAGCACTCGAGGTGGGACAAGCGGGCTGGCGTGACGTCCTGACCGTGCGGGTTCCGGATGTGAACGAGGCGTCGTTCTTCGGCCTGCCGGACGACGGGCGGGTGCCGGTGATAGAGACCCGGCGGACAGCCTTCGACAAGGTCGGCAGGCCGGTCCGGCTCACGGTCAGCGCCTACCCGGCCGACAGGAACGAGTTCGTTATCAACGTGGGTGAGATTCCCGACTACGTCGGGGATCCTTCATCCGGGCAGCCATCCTCGGCCGACTAGGCCAGGAAACAATCGCGTCCCCGTTGACGGCCTTATTCCAGCGGGCGGCGGCCGGCCTCACCCTCCCCTGACCAGCCACAGCCAAGCCTGAGGCTTGACCAGGCCGACCCGGCCGCGCCCACGGTGCGCGCCCGGGGCCGGTGCCCGTGACGTGTCGCCGCACCGGCCAGCGGGTAGTTTCGGGGGGAGTTATGACGGTGGCCAGTGACATGCGCGGTGGCCTGCGTCCTTTCCGGGGCGCGGGCAGGTTCGGTCGTTGTCGCTGTAGCCGTCCGGGCGGCTCATGACCTGGCCCAAGCAGCGCGCTGGTCGGGAATCCCCCCAGGAATCCGCTCAGCCGGACCTTGACGCCGAGGCTCCGGTGGCGGCAGGGGACGGCCAGCCAACCGGCCCACGGGCCGAACGGCCGGGCCTGCGCCGCACGGCCACCCGGCGGCTGATCTGGCTGGTCATCGCGCTGCTCACCAGCGCCCTCGCGATCGCCGTCGCGCTCAAGGTCACCCCACTGCAGACGGTCGATGTCGCCGGCCAGGTCATCAAGGTCGGCACGACCGCGCCCACGCTCAGCGCGTCCGGGCCCGGCGAGGTAGACCTGTTCGGGCAGAACCTGCCCACCCACGTGCACTTCCTCGGCCCGGTCCGGCCCCGGCTGCAGCTGGCCCAGATCACCATCAACAGCGAGCTGACCAACTTCGTCCAGGGCGCGGGCCCGGGCGGCGCGGAACAGATCCTCGGCAGCCAGCTGGCCACCGGCTGGAAGCACTACTTCTTCTGGGAGATCCTGATCACGGCGGGCGGCGCGCTGCTGCTGCTCGGCGCGCTGGCCGGGTGGCGGCGGCTGCCGCGGCGGACCACGGTGAAGCTGCTCGCGGGCGGGCTGGCCCTCACCGAGGCGATCAACCTCGGCGCGATCATGCTCACCGCCTACACCGCCCCGGGGACGCTGCGCCAGGTCACCTCACTGTCCCAGCTGGTCGGCAGCGCGCCGGTCTTCACTGATACCGGCAAGCGGGTCCCGGTCCCGCCCGGGGTGCGGGTGGTGGTGATGGGCGACTCGACGGCGGCCGGCGACGGGCTGCCCTGGGTCCGCGACGCGTCCCAGCTCGACAAGGACTGCGGGCGGAGCAGCGAGTCGTACGCTGAGGACCTGGCCCGGTCGAACGGCTGGCAGGTAATGAACCTGGCCTGCAACAGCGCCACGATCCGCCAGGGCCTGCTCGGCCCGGAGGGCCGCGGCGGGGAGACGGCCCCGCCGCAGATGGACGCGGCGCAGCGGGCCCGGCACGCGGCGGCCGTCATCGTGAGCGTCGGGGCGGACGACCTGGACTGGTCGGCCATACTTCGACTGTGCGCGGCCGCGAAGACCTGCAACGACAAAGCCACGACCGCCTACTTCCAGCAGCAGCTGGCCTCGTTCAGCAAGGACTACCTGGAGCTGCTCAGCCAGCTGGCCGGCCTGCCGGGCCATCCGGCGATCATCATCAACCGGTACTACGACCCGTTCGGCCCGCAACTGGACTGCCTGCGCAAGGCGGGCGTCACCGCGGCCAAGGTCCGCACGCTCAGCTCGCGGCTGGCCGCGCTGAACACGGTCCTGGCCAAGGGGGCCATCCAGTTCGGCTTCACCTCGGTGCAGCCCGACTTCGCCGGCCACCAGCTGTGCACGCCCCAGCCCTACGTGCAGGGCCTGGGCGACCTGGCGCCGTTCCACCCCACCGACCTCGGGCAGCTGGCTATTGCCCTGGCCGACCAGGCCGCGCTCAGCCTGGCCACGATGCCGGGCTCAGCGGCCGTGGCCACCCCGTCCGCCACGGCCAGCCCCTCGGCCACGCCGTCCGGGGCGCCCAGCCCGTCCGCCACGGCCGGCCTGCCCGCGGCGCCCAGCCCGTCCACTCCGGCCAGCTCGCCCGCGGCACCCAGCCTGTTCGCTCCGGCCGGCTCGTCACGCTGACCGCCGCGCTCCCGCGGCCGGGGCAGTTTCTGACCAGACCGCACGCCGCTTTTTTCCGAACGGCACGCCGCCCGCCGCGGCCCCTCCCGCCGTCAGCGCCCCGGGCCGGGCTCGGACCGGGCGGCCAGGCCCGCCCAGGGGCCGAGCAGTTCCGCGTCCCCGGCGCCCGTGCCGGCGGCGGTCCCGGGGGCGCCCGGCGGCTCGGTGCGCAGCAGCACGTCGCCGCCCAGGGCCGGCAGCGGGACCGGCTGGCCGGTGAAGTTGGCCGCCACGGTGAGGTCACCGGACCGGTACAGCCACACCCCGGCCGGCCCGGGCAGCCGCTCATAGCTGACCAGGCGGCCGCCGAACTCCCGGCGGCGCAGCGCCAGCAGGGCCCGGCACAGGTTGAGGGTGGAATCTGGGTCGTCGCGTTGCCCGGCCACGTTCCGCTCGGCGTGCGGCCCGTAGGGGAGCCAGGGCTGGACGCCATCGGCGGTGAAGCCGCCCGACGTTGACGCGTCCCACGGCATCGGGGTCCGGGCCCGGTCCCGTCCCTCACCCCGCCGCCCGCCGGGGACCATCGGGTCGCGGCGCAGTTCGGCCGGGACCCTCACGTCGGTCATCGCGATCTCGTCACCGTAGTAGAGCACCAGCGTGCCGGGCAGGGTGGCCAGGATGAGCAGGGCCAGCCGGGCCTTGCGCTCGTCCCCGCCCGCCCACCGGGTGGGGAACCGGCTGATGTCGTGGTTGGACGAGGTCCACACCGGGCACTCCCCGGCCGACAGCGCGGCGAGCGTCTCGGCGACCACCGCGGCCAGCGCCTCAGCCGTGAAGCCCGTGAAGATGAACGGGAAGTTGAACGTGAGCTGCAGTTCGTCATCCTCGCCGTGGAACCCCGCCATCGCGTCCAGGAGACCCAGGTCTCGCCGAGCAGCAACCGCGGCGACGGGTAGCTGTCGGCTATCTTCCGCCAGTCCCGGAACACGGCATGCGATTCGGGCCGGTTGGCGCTGTACACCTGGGCCAGCCCGTAGCGGCCCCCGACCAGGTCGCTGGACGGCGCCGGGGGATCGTCGCGGAGCTGGGCGTCCTTGTACAGCCCGTGCGCGACGTCGATCCGGAAGCCCGCCACGCCCCGGTCGAACCAGAACCGCAGGATCTCGGTGAACTCCTGGTGCACCACCGGGTTCCACCAGTTCAGGTCGGGCTGGCTGGGCAGGAAGTTGTGCAGGTAGTACTGGCCGCTCGACTTGTCCAGCGTCCAGGCGGAGTCACCATTGGCCGCCAGCCAGTTGTTCGGCGGCCCGCCGTCCGGCCGCGGGTCGGACCACACGTAGTACTCGCGGCGCGGCGACGCCGGATCGCCGGCCGCCTCCACGAACCAGGGGTGCGCGCTGCTGGTGTGGTTCGGCACCAGGTCCAGCAGCACCCGCAGGCCCCGCCGCCCGGCCTCGGCGATGAGCCGGTCCAGGTCGGCCAGGGTGCCCAGTTCCGGGTGCACGTCCCGGTAGTCGGAGACGTCGTAGCCCCAGTCGTCGTCCGGCGACGGCATGGTCGGGGACAGCCAGATGCCGTCCACGCCGAGCCAGTCCAGGTGATCCAGCCGGGCGATGACACCGTTCAGGTCGCCGTACCCATCGCCGTCGCTGTCCTGCCAGGACCTGACGTACACCTGGTAGAGGGTGGCACCGGGCCACCAGCGAGATCCGGTTCCGGGCATTTTCATGGCACTCCCAGTAGGTGAGGGGCGGCGGTGCGGTCAGAGACTTGCCGATCCAGGATGACAGGCGGAAACTGGGTCAATGAGGCCGGCCATTGAGCTGATCGGGGTGATCCTGCTGCCCACTGCGGTGGGTTATGCGATCCTCGGCAGCATCCGGGCGCTCGGCTGGGCGGCCCGGCGGCGTTCCGTGGTGCGGGCCCAGGCGCACCCCGTTCCCCCCGAGCCGATTGGCCGGCTGACCGCCCGGATCCGGCGGCTGCGCGCCGAGCTGGAAGCATTGGAAACGCGCAGTGACGTGCCCGCCAAGGGTATCCGGCTGCGCGCCCTCCGGGGCGCCTACACCGATCTGCTGCGGGTGGCCTGCGAGCGGCTGGAGGCCACCCCGCCGCCTGACGTCGACCCGGTTCCCCAGGCCGAGATCTACCGGGTCGAGGCCGCGCTGCGCGAGCGCGGGCTGGATGTCCGGGAGACCGCCACGCACTGATCCGGCCGCCGCCGGCCGCCCGTGTCCCGGGTCCCGCCGCGTGGCCTGGCCACGGGCCCGCCCGCAGCGCAAGGCCTGTCCCGTCACGCCGGCCCGGCGTACGATCAGTCAGTGGTACGGGTGCTAGCGGTCTCCGACGTGGTGGACGAGGCGCTGTGGGCGGACGTGTCCCCGGTCCGCGGCGCGGAGCTGATCGTGGGCTGCGGTGACCTGCCCTTCGAGTACCTCGGGCGGCTGATGAACGCGCTCGACGTCCCGCTCGTGTTCGTGCCCGGCAATCATGACCCCGACGTGTCCGGCTACCAGGAGTCACGGGGCGGCCTCTGGCTGCGGGCCGGCCTCCCGGCCCGGCCGCCGTGGCCGGACGGCGCGGTGAATGCCGACGGGCGGATCGTGGACGTCGCCGGGCTCCGCATCGCCGGCCTGGGCGGCTGCCGCCGGTACAGTGACGGCCCCAACCAGTACACCGGCGGGCAGCAGAGACGGCGGGCCGCCCGGCTGGCGGCCCGGGCCCGGATGCACCGGCTGCGTAACGGGCCGCTCCTGGCCGCGACGGCGGCGGCGCCCGGCCGGGCGCCGCGCGAGCTGGCCCGCCGGCCCCGGCACCCCCTGGCCGATGTCCTGCTCACGCACTCCCCGCCGCGCGGCGTGGGTGACGGGCCCGACCGGCCGCATCAGGGGTTCGCCTCCCTGGCCACGCTGGCCGCCCAGCTCAGCCCGGCCCTGCTGCTGCACGGCCACACCGATCCCGGCCCCCGCGGCCGGGCCGGCCGGCTCCTCGGGAGCACGCTCGTGCTCAACGTGACCGGCCATCATCTGCTGGACATCGAGCCTGGCGACGCGCCCGGACGGCAGGCCGCCGGCTCCCCCGGCCGCCTGGACCGGCCGGGACCCGGCCGGCCGGGAGCGCGCCGTGCCGGCTGACACCGGGTTCCCGCGGGCCGACGTGGAGAACGACTTCCTCCGCGCCCGGCGCCGCCAAGTGCTGGCCCGGCTGGCCCAGCGGCTGCGCCGCGAGCCGGACGACGTCAACCTGATCCTGCCGTTCGACGAGGTCATCGCCGCCCTGGGGCGGACCGGCGAGCGGTCCCTGGGGCTGCAGACGATCCGGCTGGACAGCATCGTCGGCACCGTCGATTCGACCCGCGACTTCGACCGCCACTTCCGGCCCACCTCCGGCCGGACCCGGGAACGCTGGGAACGGCTGGCGCTGGCCCAGCGCCGCGGTGAGTCCATCCCGCCCATCGACGTGTACCGGGTGGGCGACCTGCACTTCGTGGTGGACGGTCATCACCGGGTGTCGATCGCGATCGCCACCGGGCAGAAGACGATCGACGCGTACGTCACCGAGATCCTCACCGCCGTCCCGGCCCGCGGCATCAACCGCCGCGGCGACCTGCTGTTCAAGAACTACGAGCGGCTGTTCCGCTCCCGGGTCAGGCTGCCCGACTCCGCCTACGCCAAGATCACCGTGGCCGATCCCTGGTCCTACGCGGAACTCAGCGAAACGGTGGAGGCCTGGGGATTCCGGCTCATGCAGCACGAGCACAAGTTCTACGACCGTGCCGAGGTGTCCCGCCGGTGGTTCGCCGACGAGTTCACCCCGGTCGTGCGCATGCTGCACGCCGCCGACCTGGTCGGCTCGTGCACCGACGCCGAGGCGTACCTCACGATCGCCCGGGATCGTTACCGGCTGATACGCACCCACGAATGGAACGACGAGGTGATCGAGGAACTGCAGCGGCAGCTCGGGTCAGCGCGGCGGCGCGGTCGCTGACCCCGAGTCCTGCCCGGCAGCGCCCGTGTCGGCCTGCGCGGGAGCGCTCCCGTCGGCCGGTCCCGTGGCGCTGGCCGGCGAGCCGGAGTCACCCAGCGTGAGGTTCTTGC
>CAVYEA010000013.1:0-698712 GCA_963767385.1 uncultured Actinomycetes bacterium
CGAATCCTGCGCAGGAAGGGCCGTAAAGGTGCCCAGGCGCCGTCAGGTGCCACCTGGGCGCCGGCGGCCGTTTCATGCGCCTCTTTTGTGCACCCTCTCTCAGAGGCACGCGCAGCTCGGCGCCGGACCAACCGGCCACGGTGGCCGACCACCGACGCCGGACCGCGACGCCGTGAGCCTCACCGCCGGGCCGACGGGGGGGAGCACGGGAGCGTCGGCCGTCCCCGTCCCACACCCTCCCCCTAGCGTTGGCGGACCGGTCCAGCAGGGAGTGGACCCCGAGGTCTCAGTGAGACCGTCTTACCCCGGCTCGCGGTCTGGACCGTCCGGTCGTTCGAGGCTATGTTTAGGCCGCGGTTGACGAGCCAGCCAGAGGCCCTTGCGCACCCAGACTGCGTTCTCACCGCAGCGTGAGAAATGTGTCGCCAGGCACTTCGCCGCATAAGGAGCACGAAAAACGCTCAAAATACTTTCCTTACGGCCCGAACCGGGCGAGAATCGGTAACGTTCCCGGAGCAGGAACCGCTGAAAACCGGGGAATAAAATGGAGGATATTCATGAGCAGCCCCTATCAGCCGTACCCGCAGGACCCGCCAGGCGGTTACGGGCAGCCGCCGTACCCGCCGCAGGGCGGCTGGGACCCCAGCCAGCGGGGCTACCTGCAAGGCGGCTCCGTCGGCTTCGGGGAGGCGATCTCCGAGGGTTTCAGGAACATCGTCACCTTCAACGGCCGCGCCTCACGATCCGCGTTCTGGTGGTTCTTCCTAGGCGCCATCATCATCGATCTGATAGGCGCCGGCATCGGGAACGCGGCCCATGCCGTCGCGATCCAGTACATCATCTATGCGGTCGTCGCCATCGGGACTGTCAGCCTGGCGGTCCGGCGGCTGCACGACTCCGGCAAGAGCGGGTTCTGGTGGCTCATCGGCTTCATCCCTATCATTGGCACCATCACGCTGATCGTGTTCTACTGCCTTCCCGGGACGCCTGGGCCGAATAAGTACGACGCATAGCGGGACAGTGAGCACGCCGATGGTGATCTGCGGCTCCAGCCGCCGCTCCTTGGAGAACCCGCTCTCGCGGAACCCGTCACCCTCATCAGACTTGAAATACAAGGTGGTGACGTCATACAAGACCAGCTAAGCAGCAGGTCAAGACCCATGCGGGCCACACCAGCAGAGTGCAGTCAATTGGGGTAGCCGCTGCTTTATCTCCCGTCGGTCATCGAAGCTGAAGTCCCAACCGCCGAGTAGCTCTAGAGGCTCCATTCGATAGGCGTCGTCAGGGATCTCGTCGCCGGTCGCTGCCCTGTGCGCCCGCGCGGGGATGTACAGCGCAGACTCACACTCCACAATCGCCTGGTTCGCTATGGCGAGGCGAACTGCCGCCAAGTCAGCGAGCGAGTCGGGGTCGGCGACGGCCTGGCCGAACGTCTCCCGGCCTTGGAGCATGAGCCAGCCGCGGAAGTAGTCGAAGCCGTCATCCGAGCATCCCCCGTTGATCACGTAGGCGGCCGCCCACAAGGAGCTTCGGTATGAGTCAGCCATTAAGGCTGACAGAACGCGCTGGGCATCGCCGATCTCCTGACGCGGAAGACCGGCGAGCAAGGCAGTCGCCCGGGCCGCGATCGCTCCGTCATCCGCTGGATCAGGAACATGGCCGCGGGCGGACACCACCAGCTGCCAGAAGCCATCACTGTCCATAGGGGTAGAGGATGTCATGCGCGACCGGCCGTCCTGGGGACCATTTGGGGACCGCACGGCATGCGCCCGGCTGGACAGTCGGCACGTGGCCGGACTGACCACTCCCCCACCTCGCCAAGCTGACCCGCGGAAACGCCTAGGCCGACGTCCTGGGGGTCAACCGGTGGCTGGGTTCGGCCGACAGCTAGCCCACTTCGTCAGCTGGCGGCGCTGAGGGGCTGTATCTCGTCGAGCGCAGTCCCTAGGCGGTCCTTCTCGACCTCTAGGTCGTAGCGGGCCTGCAGGTTCATCCAGAACCGCTCGGAAGTGCCGAAGTAGCGGGCGAGGCGCAGGGCCGTGTCGGCGCTGATGCGGCGCTGGCCGTGGACGATCTCATTGATTCGCCTGGCCGGCACGTCCACTGCCTTGGCCAGCTGGTACTGGCTCACCGCCAGCGGCTCCAGGAACTCGGTCAGCAGGATTTCGCCGGGGTGTACCGGCGGCATGATCGTGTCGGTCACCATCGGTCCCTCCTAGTGGTAGTCAACGATCTCCACGTTCTCCGGTCCAGCATCCGTCCAGGAAAAGCAGATCCGCCACTGCCGGTTGATCCGGATGCTGTACTGCCCAGCCCGGTCGCCGGTCAGCTTCTCCAGCCGGTTGCCCGGCGGCACGCGCAGATCGGCTAACACCTCCGCAGCATCGAGCATGGCCAGCTTCCGCCACGCGACACGCTGAGCAGGGCCATCCAGCCTGCGGGACCGCTGCCGGTACCAGATGGCCTCGGTGTCCCGGTCCTTGAAGGATCGCAGCACACCCTCAATAGTAACGCATCACGTTATTAACGCAACGCGTTACTAGGGAGTCCGCAGGCTGAGCCGACAGGTCCGTCAGGTCTGGCGGCTGCGCGCAGGGCCGATCAGGGCCGATGGCGCCTGGGGCCCTGGCCACGGGGACCGTGACGGTAAGCCTGATCAGCGGGCCCGTTAAGCAGTTCCTGCCGGAGCGCGGCCACGAGCGGGGCGTTGCTGGGACGTGGGAGAAGATCCTGGACCAGCTCCGTGCCGGATGCGATGAGGCGGCCGGGCGGGCGTGGACGATCGCCGTGGATGCCACGGTCGTCCGGGCGCACCAGCATGCGGCCGGGGCGCGGCGCCAGCCGCCGTGTGATGTGGACCCGGGACGGCTGGCGGTGGCCAGCCTGAGCGCTCCGGTGCGCATCAGGGGCTAAGGCGAATTACAAGGACCGGGAAACGTTAGGCCGGTCCCGGGGCGGGCTGACCAGCAAGATTCACCTGCTCGCCGACTCCGGCTGCCGGCCGCTGGCCCGGGTGACCAGCTCCGGCCAGCGCCACGACTCGCTGGCCTTTGCCCCGCTGATGGACCGCCTGGCCATCGCCCGCCAGGGCCGCGGGCGGCCCAGGACCCGGCCGGGGCGGGTGCTGGGTGACAAGGCCTGCTCCAGCACCGCGATCCGCGCTCACCTGCGCGGGCGCGGCATCAAGGCGACCATCCCCGAACCCGGCGACCAGGCCCGCAACCGGCTGCGGCGCGGCAGCCGGGGCGGCCGGCCACCCGCGTTCGACCCGGCCGCCTATAAGCAGCGCAACACCGTCGAGCGTGCCTTCGGCCAGCTCCGCCAGCACCGCGCCGTCGCCACCAGGTACGACAAACGCGACTTCGCCTGGCGCGGAACCATCGACGTCGCCTCAATCCGGATCTGGCTCCGCCACCCCGTCCCATGATCTACAGGACACGCTCCAGCGGGGCTTCGCCCCAGCCCAAGCGAGGCATGTCTGGTGGCTGAGGTGGGCGGAAGAGCTCCGGCCGGTGCGTGACGGTGACACGCTGTGTCCCGTAATGGACCGCCTGTGGCGGTGGTTGGCCTTACGGCCTGTGCCCGACCGGAGCCCGTGATGACGCTACCCCGATCAGCTGCCGACGTCTTGTCCGGGCATGTGGCATTCGAGGTGGAGTGCATCGACCGGATGTATCTCAACGTCTACGTTCCGCAGCTGCAGTATGCGACGGGGCTGGTCAGCTATATCCACCGGCAGCTGGGTATGCCGGTGGCCTCCACGGCGGCGCTGGCCCCGGTCAGCGCGGCGTTCAGCAAAGCGATGCGGGCCTTCGCCGCTGACCGGCAGATCCCCTGGGTGGACTTCGCCAGGGGGCAGCGCAAGGACGACGTGGCCCATGACTACCTGGCGGGGTTCACTGGGACGGAAGGGGTGCTGTTCATCGGGCGGGCGCAGGAGAAGGTCCCGCTGTTCAGGACCCGTAAGCGCCGCCGGGCCGAGGGCAGTTCCTACCCGTGGATCGCCGCGGAGACCGGGGTGGTCAACCAGTTCTACTGCTACTGCGTCGATGCGGACTTCGGCCCGTTCTTCCTCAAGTTCTGCAGCTACTTCCCCTTCAACGCCAAGCTGTGCATCAACGGCAACGAGTGGGCCAAACGGCAGGCCGCCAAGGCCGGGATCGGCTTCACCCCGCTGGACAACGCCTTCGCCGCTGTCAATGACGTGCCCGCCCTGCAGGCGATCTGCCACAGCCTGGGCCCCGCCCAGATCGACGCGCTGCTGCGCAAGTGGCTGGCCCGGCTGCCGCACCCCTTCAGCCCCGCCGACCGGGCCGCAGGCTACCGGTATGACATCTCCATCCTGCAGGCGGAGTTCTCCCTGACCCAGATGCTGGATAAGCCGGTGTCCGGGCGGATCTTCTTCGAGCAGGTCATCCGGGACAACCTCGACCTCGGCCGGCCCGACCGCATCAGCCTGATCTTCAGCCGCAGCATCTACCGCGGCCGCAAGAACCACACCCCCGGCACCTTCGCCACCCGCGTGGTCACCGACGGGGTCACCCCGAGCCTGCACGTGCTCTACAAGCACACGCAGATCAAGCAGTACCACAAGCAAGGACGGGCGCTGCGGACCGAGACCACCATCAACCACACCATGGACTTCGGCCTGGGCAAACGGCTGACCAACCTGCCTGCCCTGCAGCAGACCGGCTACACGGCCAACCGGCGGCCACTGGCCGTCCAACGACTCAGCCATGACCCCATCACCGGCGCCGAAGTCCTGCACGCTGCCTGCGACCCCATCATCCACGACAACGGCACCCGGACCGCCGGGCTGCGGTTCACCGACCCCCGGGCCCAGGCGCTCCTGCACATCCTGCTGATCTTCCGGCTGCACCCCGGCGGGTTCCTCAACAAGGACCTCCGCGGCCTGCCCGGCGAATACCTCGGACGCCCACCTCATGGCCCGGGATCCATCACACCCGGCCAGGCCACTTACGACTTGCGCCGGCTGCGCGAGCACGGCCTCATCGAACGCATCCCGCGCACCCACCACTACCAGGTCACCGCCGCCGGCCTGCGCCACGCCATGTTCCTCACCCGCACCCACGACCGGATCCTGCGCACCGGCCTCGCCGAACTCAGCGCGCCTGCCCCGGCCGCACTACGCCAAGCCGACCGCGCCTACCAGGCCGCCATCGACAACCTCACCCACCAAGCAGGAATAGCCGCCTGACCAACCCAGGGCCACACCAGCTCCGCCATCCCGGGTCAAGGTCAGCAAACTTGACTCGATCTTTCCGGCTTCGCCGGACCTACTGTGCGTGCCGTGGGTCTGTCAACTTAACGGTGTAACTTGATCTTGGTTGTTACTTCCTGCCCGCGCTGAGGCGGCCGTCGAAGGTGATGTCGAACGCGTTCAAGGCGGCCTTCCACCGGTTGGTCCACCGCTTGCGGCCCTTCCCGGTCGGGTCCAGGCTCATGATCGCCATGTACAGGCACTTGAGGGCGGCCTGCTCGGTCGGGAAGTGGCCGCGGGCGTTCACCGCCCGCCGCAGCCGGGCGTTGATCGACTCGATCGCGTTTGTCGTGCAGATCACTGTCCTTATTTCCCGGTCGAACGCCAGGAATGGCACGAATTCCGCCCACGCGTTCTCCCACAGCCGTATAATAGCCGGGTAGCGTTTCTCCCACTTGCCGGAGAACTCGGCGAACTGGTCGAGCGCCTCGGCTTCCGAGGCGGCGGTGTAGACCGGCTTGAGGTCTTTCGCGATGACGCCCCAGTCTTTCTTGGAGGCGTATTTGAAGGAATTCCGCAGGAGATGAACAATGCAGGTTTGCACTATTGTCTTCTCCCAGACCGCGCTCACTGCATCGGGCAGGCCTTTCAGCCCGTCGCAGACCAGCATGCACACGTCCCGCACGCCGCGGTTCTTGATTTCAGACAAGATCCGCAGCCAGAACTTGGCTCCTTCCCCGTCGCCGTGCTCCCCGGCCCACAGGCCCAGCACGTCACGCTCGCCGTCCACGGTGACGCCCAGGGCGAGGTAGACAGGCCGGTTGGCGACCTGGCCCTCCCGGATCTTCACGTTAATGGCATCGATGAACAGGACGGCATAAACGGGGTCGAGTGGCCGGCTCTGCCATTCCGCCATTCCCTCCATCACCCGGTCGGTGATCGCAGTAATAGTCTGCTTGGAGACCTCCGCGCCGTAGACCTCGGCCAGGTGAGCGCTGATCTCCCCGTGTGTCAGCCCTTTCGCCGACAGGGAGATCACCATCTCGTCGATCCCGGTCAGCCGCCGCTGCCTTTTGGTAATGATTTTCGGCTCGAAACTCGAATCCCGGTCCCGCGGCACCGCGAGCTCCACTGGCCCGGTATCGGTAAGCACGGTCTTGGCCCGGTGCCCATTGCGGGAATTGCCGCCATTGCGGCCCGCCGGGTCATGCTTGCCATAGCCGAGATGGTCATCCAGCTCGCCTTCCAGGGCACCCTCGACCACCATCTTGGTCAGCCTGCCCAGCAGCCCGCCCTCACCTGTCAGCTTCAGCCCGCCGGTGCGGGCCCGCTCGGTAAGCTCGCGCAGCAGCTGCTCATCAGCCGCCGACAGCTCCGCTCCGTCCTCGTCATGACTGGTCGTCACGTCTGTCACTGGTGTCTCCTCCGTCTCGGGAGTTACACCGTTGAAATTACAGTCCCCTCGAGCGCTGACTCCGGATGGCCGGGTGATGTTCGTCGGCGATGGCCACCGCGCGAGCCACGAGCTGGCCGAGGGCCCGGGTCCCCGGCGATCCAGCGGCAAGTGCGCAACGGCCGGCGCTTTCGCGCGGTGAAGGTGGCGCTTGAACCGAGATCGCCCGGGCGCTCGCTGCGGGAACTGGGCTGGGTGATTGAGGTCAAGCCACTGGCTGGCCCGTTCTTGCCAGGGCTCGGCGGACGAGCCGGCTAGAGAGTGTCCCGTAGATCATGAGGCGGGGTGGCGGAGCCAGATCCGGATCGAGGCGACGTCGATGGTTCCGCGCCAGACGAAGTCGCGTTTGTCGTACCTGGTCGCGACGGCACGATGCTGGCGGAGTTGGCAGAAGGCGCGTTCGACGGTGTTGCGCTGCTTATAGGCGGCCGGGTCGAAGGCGGGTGGCCGGCCGCCCTGGCTGCCGCGCCGCAGCCGGTTGCGGGCCTGGTCGCCGGGTTCGGGGATGGTGGCCTTGATCCCGCGCCGGCGCAGGTGAGCACGGATCGCGGTGCTGGAGTACGCCTTGTCGCCCAGCACCCGGCCGGGCCTTGTCCGGGGCCGGCCGGGCCCCCGGCGCGCGATGGTTGGCCGGCCCATGAGCGGGGGAAGGCCAGGGAATCGTGACGCTGCCCGGCGCTGGTCACCCGGGCCAGCGGCCGGCACGCCGGAATCCGCGAGCAGGTGAATCTTGGCGGTCAGCCCGCCGCGGGAGCGGCCTAACGCCTCCCGGTCCTTGTAATTCGCCTCAGCCCCTGATGCGTAGCGGAGCGCTCAGCACGGTTACCGCCAGCCGTCCCGGGTCCACGTCGGCCGGCGGCTGGCGCCGGGCCCCGGCCGCGTGCTGATGCGCCCGCACGACCGTCGCGTCTGCCGCGACCGTCCACGCCCGCCCGGCCGCCTCATCGCAGCCGGCACGGAGCTGGCCCAGGATCTTCTCCCACGTCCCATCCCCTGACCAGCGGCGGTGCCGGTTATAGACGGTCTTCCAGTTCCCGAACCGCTCCGGCAGGTCCCGCCACGGGCACCCCGCCCGGGTCCGGAAGAAGATCCCATCGATCACCAGCCGGTGATCATTCCACCGGTGCCCCTGCCGCGGATGACCCAGGCAGCAACGGCCCCAGCCGCGCCCACTCCGCATCGGACAGGTCATGCCGCCTCAGCCGGTCCTCGTCCACGGCGCAATCCAAGCGGAACCGACCCATCAAGATCTACGGGACACGCCCTAGGGCGTGTTTCAAAAGTTAGCTGAGGGACCAGAAGCGATTTTGAGTTGGCCGCGTGTCGGTCAGCCGTGACGGAAGAGGTCTCCGGTAGATGAGTCAACGACCAAGAAGACCATCTGCACGGGGACCTCGTGGCCACCTTAGCGGTGAGCAGGCGGGCGGACCTGACGGACGCGCAGTGGGCGGTGCTGGAGCCGCTGCTGCCCAGCGGCCGGAAGCCCGGCCGCCCGCCGACATGGACAAAACGGCAGCTCATCGACGGGATCCGGTGGCGGGCCCGGACCGGTTCGCCGTGGCGGGATGTGCCGCCTGCCTACGGGCCCTGGCAGACGGTGTACGGGTTGTTCCGGCGCTGGCAGCGCAATGGCACCTGGCGGCAGATCCTGACGTCGTTGCAGGCCCGGGCGGACGCGGCCGGGCTGATCACCTGGGACGTGTCCGTGGATTCCACGATCGCGCGGGCGCACCAGCACGCGGCCGGTGCACGGAAAAGGGGGATCTGCAGGCCGAGCCGCCCGGCGGGGTGGATACCGAGCCGGATGATCATGGGCTGGGCCGGTCCCGCGGCGGGTTCACCAGCAAAGTGCACCTGGCCTGCGAGCAAGGCCAGAAACCACTGGCCATCCTCATCACCGCCGGGCAGCGGGGTGACAGCCCTCAGTTCCAGCCTGTCCTGGAGCGCATCCGTGTTCCCCGGCCCGGCCGGGGCCGGCCACGGACCCGCCCGCGGCGGGTGCTGGCCGACAAGGCCTACGGCTCCCGCGGGAACCGCTCTTACCTGCGCCGGCGCGGGATCCGGTGCACCATCCCGGACAAAGCCGACCAGACCCGCAACCGCAAAAACAAGGGCCGGGCAGGCGGCCGCCCGCCCGCCTTCGACCCCGAACGCTACAAGGACCGGCACGCGGTGGAATGCGGCATCGGCCAACTCAAGCGCAACCGGGCCGTGGCCACCCGCTACGACAAGCTCGCCGTCCGCTACGAAGCCACCGTCCACATCGCCGCGATCAACGAGTGGCTCCGCCCCTACTTATGAAACACGCCCTAGCGCGCCACGCGGTAGCGGAGGTAGACGACTCCCGAGCTGAAGGTGCGGGTCTCGACGAGTTCGAGATCCACCCGGCGCTCGCGCTGCGGAAAGAACGGAATGCCACCGCCAACCAGCACCGGGTAGACCCTGGCCCGGTACTCGTCGATCAGGCCCAGCGCGGCCGCCTCGGCGGCGAGAGCCGCGCCGCCGATCGCGATGCCGCCCTCCGCCGGCTCGGCTCGCAACCGCCCGATCTCCTCCGCCAGGCCGCCGGAGGCCAGGCGGGCATTGCCCTGCACCGCCGGCAGTGTGGTGGAGAACACCACCTTTGGGAGCGGCTTCCAGATCGCGGCCCACTCGAGCATTGAGTCGTCGAGCAATGGATCCTGGTCGGCGGTCTCCCAGTACAGCATCGTCTCGTACAGCCCTCGTCCCAGCAGGTGGACGCCGACCTCTCGTATCTCGTCGGTGACGAAGCCAAAGACCTCCTCGTCGGGCGCCGTCCAGTCGAAGCCGCCGTCCGGCCCAACGATGTAGCCGTCAAGTGAGACGCCCATCGAATAGGTCACGCTGCGCATCAGAAGTCCTCCTCGGTAACGGGTTCGACAGTACGACCGCCGGATGCCGCAGAACTCATCGCGGCTCGCGAGACAGGTGCTCGGCCGAGCAGGTCTGGGCCGTCGATCGCGCAGTCAATGGTGATGCCGCTCATGGCGGAACCTTCCTGGTGTGCTGGCGCAGGGGGATCTGTGGTCAGGCCGCGGCGCGTGTGGTCAGGGGGCGGCGGCGCAGGCTCGGGAGCACCAGGGCTGGGGGTTGGTAGGCCTGGTCGAGGGTGCCGACGTCGGTGCCGGGCGGGACGATCTCGTCGATGCGGTCGAGGACGTCGTCGGTGAGGGTGACGTCCAGGCCGGCGAGCAGGTCGTCGAGGTGGTCCATGGTGCGGGCGCCGAGAAGTGCGCTGGTGACACCCGGGTGGGCGATGGTGAACGCCATCGCGAGGTGGGTCATCGGCAGCCCGGCCTGCTCGGCCAGCGGGACGAGCTGTTCGACGATGTCGATGCGGCGCTCGTCGGTGAGGTGGTGGACCATGTCGGCGCGGCGCAGGTCGTTGTGCTGGTTCTTGCGTACGCGGCCGGTGAGCAGGCCCTGGCCGAGCGGTCCCCAGACCAGGGCGGCCATGCCGAAGCGCTGGGTGGCGGGCAGTATCTCGCGCTCGATGCCGCGGTTGAGGATGGAGTAGACCGGCTGCTCGGTGTGGAATCGCGCGAGGCCGCGCCGCTCGGCGACCCACTGGGCCTCGACGATGTCGGAGGCGTCGGTCTGCGACGCGCCGATCGCGCGGACCTTGCCGCAGCGGATCAGGTCGGTCAGTCCGGAGAGGGTCTCTTCGATGTCGGTGCCGGGGTCGGGGCGGTGGAGCTGGTAGAGGTCGATGTAGTCGGTCTGCAAGCGACGCAGCGAGTTCTCCACGGCGGTGACGATCCAGCGCCGGGAGGCGCCTTGTTGGTTCGGGTCCTGGCCGGTCGGGCGGCCGAACATCGGGCGGCCGAACTTGGTGGCGAGCACGACCTCGTCCCGGCGCCCCTTCAGGGCCTTGCCGACTACGTCCTCGGAGTCGCCGTAGGCGTCGGCGGTGTCGACGAAGTTGATGCCGGCGTCCAGCGCCTTGTGGATGATGCGGGCCGAGTCCTCGGGGGCATTGCCCATGGATGTGGCGAACATCAGGGTGCCTAGGGCGTAGGGGCTGACCTGGATGCCGGTCCGGCCGAGGGTGCGGTACTGCATGGGTTCTCTCCCTGTGGTGGTCGGCACCGGGTGGATGCCGTACGCTGCGCTAAGTGGAAACTCTTTCCAGAAGTATACGGAAAAGTTTTCCGGTTATGCAAGCGGGGGTGATGTGTTGTCTCAGAACAGGACACAGGCCGCAGTCTCGTCGCCCGGCTCCGCAAAGCCGGGCGACGGCGAACCGGCGACGCGCCGGCGACGCGCCGACGCGCGACGCAACGTCGATGCGTTGATCGAGGCCGCGAAGACAGTCTTCGCCACCTCCGGCGTGGACGCACCGGCGAAGGAGATCACCGACCTGGCCGGCGTAGGAGTCGGCACGCTGTACAGGCACTTCCCGCAGCGCTCTGACCTGGTCAAAGCCGTCGTGGAAAGTGGGATCGACGCCGTCGCCGACGCGGGTCCGGCACTGAGTGCCGCATACGAGCCGGCGGAAGCACTCACCAACTGGATCCACCGGTTCACCGAACTGCTCGCGACCAAACGCGGACTCGCCTCGGCGCTGCACTCGGGCGATCCGGCATTTTCGGGGCTGCCCGACTACTTCCTGCAGCGACTCGGCCCCACCCTCGCGGTGCTGCTCGACGCCGCAGTGGCCGACGGCACGGTTCGCGATGACATCAGCGCCGAGGATCTCCTGCACGCCATCACTCAGCTGTCCCAGCCCGTGCCCGGGCGAGGGCCCGAACACAACCAGCGCATCGTCGCGGTCCTTGTCGACGGCCTACGCTGCGGAGCCACCCGGCGGCCTCCCGCACGCTGACTTCGGCAACGCTGCGCTTCAGCGAAGCGTGAGCGCATCCAAATGCTGTATCGGACAGCCTGCGCGGACACCACCTCAACGTCAGTGCCGACGTGCAGGCCCGTGGGCACGGCTACGCATGTGCATCGCGTAACCCGATTCCAGATCACGAAGTCCGACTGCCGTACTGGGCAGCCTGACCATTCCCGGCGTTTCTCTCGCCTGCTTCTGCGGTAGGCGCCGGAGTCCTGTTCCGGCGGTCATCCCAGGATTCCGTCCCTGGATGGGCCTGCGCGGCCTTTCACCCCGCGACCAGAGCGGCGCGGTCCTGGGCGTCGGCCTTGCTGGCGGTTGTTCAGCCCGGTCCCGAGGGGCTTGCCGTGAGAGCCGCGGTGTAGAACTGGCTGCCAGGAGGTTCGACCATGACTGGAGAACCGGGAGCGAAGGGGGCTCCACGCCCGTTTACTGACGAGCGCGCTCAAGGACAAGACGTCCTTGGTCTCGGGGAGCGGGAACGTGACGCACTCCTCGCCTGGGTGGGCGAGAACCTGACGCTGGTGCGGCGGTCGGCTTCCGGGCAGCGGACCCTGTACTGGAGCCTCGGGATCTGCTTCGTGGTGGGTCTGGCCGCTCATGTCGGCGGATTCCTGCTCAAATCCTGGGAGACGACGGAGCCTCTGTCGGCGCTGGCCGACCTGCTCTACACGCTCGGCTGGGCACTGTGGACCGGTGCCATCGTGGTGGTGTTCATCCAGCTCTATCCGGAGACAAAAAAGCGTCAGTACAAGCAGGCCCTCGATGCCTATGAGGCGGCGCGCGGCGATCAGGCCCGAGCCGGGAGTGGCGGGGCCCTGCTCGCCGAGCAGGGCGAGGAGGACCAGGCCGTGCAGTGGTACCGCAAGGCCGCCGACGCCGGACGTCGTGATGGATGACGGGGTTAGTTTGGCTGAGCCTTGCGCCTAATTAGTCCGTCGTACATGGAGCGAATCGGTCGCACGCGACAGGCGGCGACGGGGTGACGCTGCAGTGCGAGCCGGCAATCAACGCCGGGCCAATGCCGACTTGCCTTGCGGGCAAGCGTGATATGGGAGCCATTCTGATGTGCGGACCACGCGGCCCCGTGCCCGGCGTGCGCCCGGGCGGGGCTCCCCAAGGCTGAGCCCGGCGCTGACGCCGGGCCAGCGGCGCCGCAGGCGCCGCTCTTGATTGCAAGTACGGCTCGAATCGGCAACGTTGTCCCTACCTGAAACGCCCCTACCCCGAGAAGGCAAGACTGGATTACGCGGGCTGCACCTTGCTGCGATTACGGATCTTGCTGAAGGCGTCCAGCGCGGTGTCGTCCGCGTCGGGAAGGGCGTGCAGGTAGCGCTGCGTCGTGGAGATGTCGGAATGACCGAGCCGCTCTTTGACGACCGCTGGGTCGGCACCCCCGGCGAGCAACCACGAGGCGTGGGCGTGCCGCAGGTCGTATACCCGGACATGGATTCCCAGCTCGGCAGCCTCGGGCTAGGCGATCTTGTGGAGCCGGGCGAGCGTCCGGGTGCCTTCCTTCAGATCCTCGTCGCTCGGCGGCTGGTGCGCCGGGATCCCCCCTGATCATCGCTGGCCTGGTGCTGGCTGTTATCGCTCTCCGGTGTCGCCTCGTGGGGGCTGCCGCCGGGCGTGCGCTCATCGCCGTGAGCGCGCTGATACTGGCTCTATGACTGAGACCGAGTCCCTGATCGCCGAGGTCCGGCAACTGCGGGCCGACGTCGCCCGGCTGCACGCCGCGCACACGCCGGTGCACATCCGGCACGGCTGGATGAACCTCCTCATCAAAGACCTGTCCACCAACCCGTACACCCAGTAGAAGGTCCACATGTGGGGTGCGATCTACTGGCTGATCAACTTCCCGCTGATCTGCTGCCTGTTCTTCTTCACGCCCGCACTGTGGGTCAAGCTCGGGATCTTCATCACGCTGATCTACTCGATCTACGCCAACCTTGCGACCGACTACGGCGCCATGTCAGCGGCCGAGGCAGCGTTCGGGCAGCCGCAGCCGCCGCCGATCCCACTTGAGCCGCCGCCACCGCTGCCGCCGATATGAGGCGGCGCAAGCCTCCGGGCGCTACCGGTCGCCCGTACCCTGACGCTTGGCCAGGGTCAACCACTGGTTTGCCCCGTCCTCCCCGCAGACGCCGAATCCTTGCGAGTGGTTGCCGGGTTTAGGCTGGTGAAGCCATCGCGAAGCGACGCGTTCGGTTGCGGACTAGCCAAGCGGTGCAGGCGCGGCGTGCCGCCGCCTGCCGAGGAGGGCTGATGGCCACCCAGGAGGATGTCCGCCGCATCGCGCTGTCGCTGCCGCAGACAAGCGAGGCCGCGGACCATTTCGGCTTCGGCGTGCTCAGCAAGGGCAAGCTGAGGGGTTTCGCCTGGGCCTGGAACGAGCGGATCGGACCGAAGAAGCCGAGGGTGCCCAACCCAGAGGTGCTCGTCGTGCGTGTCGCCAGCCGGGCGGAGAAGGAGGAACTGCTCGCAGCCGATCCGGAGAAGTTCTTCACCGAGCCGCACTACAACGGCTTCCCGGCGGTGCTCGTCCGGCTCCCGGCGATCGGCGCCGCCGAACTCGCGGAGCTGATCACTGACGCCTGGCGCTGCCAGGCACCCCGCGCCCTCGCCGCCGAGCTCGGCCGCCCTCCACAGTAGGACCCGGCGCGGCGCCAGGAGCAGGCGGTTCATGGCTGTGGCGCCGGTGGTGAGCGCGGGCCTGATCCAGCCCGGTATGCGTCGGAGTCGGGCGCGCCAGCCGCGCCGCGGATCGCGCCCAGGTTCTCACGCCACCGCTTGACTTAAAGCGCTTGAGGTTTGCTTTCCTGCTCGTATGACAGCTCTAACCATCCAGGATGTATCCCGGCGCAACGGTCTCAGCGAGCCAACACTGCGCTACTACGAGCAGGTCGGGCTGATAGGCCCGATCGAGCGCGACGAAAGCAGCGGGCACCGCCGCTACCGCGAGGACGACGTCGATACGTTGCAGGCGCTGGCATGCCTGCGCGCCATGGGCGTGGGCATCGAAGACATGCGCACATACCAGGCCAACCGCACGCGTGGACATGAGGCGGCGGGTGAGCAGCGCGATCTGTTGTTGCGTCATACCGAGCGGATTGAAGCCCAGATCGCGACGCTGCACATTCACCTTGACTACCTCCGCGCGAAGGCAGCGTTGTGGGATGCCCGCGACCACGGTGATCCCGAGGCGGAGGCCGAAGCAAACCTGCGGGTGCAGGACATGTATCCCCGACTGGAAGAGGTGGTGCTGCGATGAGCCCGGTGCTGGTGACCGGCGGGTCCGGCTATCTGAGCACGCAGCTGATCGCTGCGCTGCTGCGGGACGGGCGCCGGGTGCGCGCGACGGTGCGATCCCTGGAGCGCGAGGGCGATGTGCGTGCGGCGGTGCGTCGCGGCGATGCAGACGACAGCCGGCTGGAGGTCGTCACCGCCGAGCTGACCGCCGACGAGGGCTGGGCTGCCGCGGCGGCCGGCTGCGAGGAGGTCCACCACGTCGCCTTGCCAATGGTCCAGTCCGACGATCCCGATGAGGTGATCGTTCCCGCCCGTGACGGCACGCTGCGTGTCCTGCGGGCCGCGCGCGACGCTGGTGTCCGGCGTGTCGTGCTGACCTCGTCGTTTGCGGCGGTCGGTTACTCACCAAAGCCGGGTGCCGAGTACACCGAGGCCGACTGGACCGACCCCGACACGCCCGGCCTTCCGCCCTATCCGCGGTCCAAGACGATCGCCGAGCGAACCGCCTGGGACTTCATCGAACATGAGGGTGGCGACACCGAGCTGGTCGTAGTCAACCCCACGTTCATCCTCGGCCCTACATTGACGGCGCAAGCGCGTTCGTCGCTGCAGCTGGTCAAGGCGATGCTAGACGGGACAATGCCCGTGGTGCGACGCCAGCGCTTCGGCGTCGCCGACGTGCGTGACGTGGCCGATCTGCACATCCGGGCGATGGCCGCGCCCGATGCTGCCGGCCAGCGGTACCTGGCCTTGGCCGACGGGCCGACCATCAGCTTCCTTCAGATGGCCCAGATCCTGCGCGAGCGGCTCGGCCCGCTGGCCGAGCGAGTACCAACCGAAGAGGCACCAGGACCGGAGCCGCCCCGACTGATCATCCACAACGACCGCGCCAAGCAGGAGCTCGGATGGCGCCCGCGCCCAGCCGAGACCACGATCGTTGAAACCGCCGAGAGCCTGCGCGACCTCGGTCTGCTGGAGAAACGGTCGTCTAAGCAACCTGTCGCGGGCGGGCTAGCGCCCTCCCGTCGTGACCACCATGCATGACCACAACGAGGTCGGATCGTGACGTACACCGGCCGGCTGGGAGAGAGGCATATCTGCAGGTCAGCGATGATTTCGATGATGCCGGCCGTTGGGCCGCCGGGGCTGCGTAGTACTCGACGACAAGGCGTCGAACCCTCGGGGACGCCTCGACGTCTTCCGGCCCCGCATCCGACCAGGAGAAGCAGATCCGCCACTGCCGGTTCACCCGGATGCTGTACTGCCCGGCCCGGTCGCCGGTCAGTTTCTCCAGCCGGCTGCCTGGTGGCACGCGCAGGTCGGCTAGCGTTTCCGCGGCGCCGAGCATGGCCAGCTTGCGCTACGCGACGCGCTGGGCGGGGATCGGAGTTGCCTGGCAGGGTGCTCGCGGAGCCGTGCGCTGATCGTCCGCCGTCTGATGGCTGCCGGTTACTGATGGGCCTCGGTGCCGGGGTTTCCGCGCGCCGGGGCTGATCCGCCCGCCGTGACCAGGCCGGTTTCGTAGGCGAGGACGACGGCTTGGGCGCGGTCGCGGAGGTCGAGCTTGGCCAGGATGCGGCCGACGTGGGTCTTGGTCGTCTGCTCGGCGATGACCAGGGCGTCGCTGATCTCGGTGTTCGACAGGCCGCGGGCGATCAGCCGCAGTACCTCGGTTTCGCGTGGGGTGAGCGCGCCGGCGCTGGCCGGGACCGGCGGGCCGGGGGGTAGCCGGCGGGCGAAGCCGGCGATCAGCCGCCGGGTCACCGAGGGGGCGAGCAGGGCGTCGCCGGCGGCCACCACGCGGACCGCGTGGACCAGCTCGGCGGCGGTGGCGTCCTTGAGCAGGAAACCGCTGGCGCCGGCCCGCAGCGCCTCGTACACGTAGTCGTCGAGGTCGAACGTGGTGAGCATCAGCACGCGCGGCCGCTCCGCGCTGGCCGGCCCGCCGAGGATCTGGCGCGCCGCTTCCAGCCCGTCCATCACCGGCATCCGCACGTCCATCAGCACCACGTCAGGCCGCAGGTGCCGCGCCAGGCGGACCGCGCCGGCACCGTCGCCGGCCAGGCCCGCCACCAGCAGGCCTGGCTGGGCGGCCAGGACCGCGGCGAAGCCCTCCCGCACCATCGCCTGGTCATCGGCGATCAGGCACCGGGTCGTCACGCCCCCGCGCGGGGCGGCGCCGGCGGTCATGCCGTCCCGCCGGCGGGCAGCACCGCCGACACCACGAAGCCGCCGCCGGGCGCCGGGCCAGCCGACAGCGACCCGCCGAGCACCGCCACCCGTTCCCGCATCCCGGTCAGCCCGTGTCCCGGCCCGTGTTCGTTCCCGGCCGGGCCCGTGGGACCGCCGGGCCCGTTGGCCACCCGCAGCGAGACCGTGCCGGCGCTGTGGTTCACCGACACGGTGACGGCGGCCCCGGGGGCATGCTGGGTGGCGTTGGACAGCGATTCCTGCACGATCCGGTACGCGCATAGGGCGACCCGCTCATCACGCCAGCGTTGTCATACCCAGGTATCGGTCCGGCCTCGGACCGGCGTGGGCTACCTGGGTGGTATGACCGCAGATCCGGCTCCGTGGTGCGATGACCCAGCCACGGCCCGCCCGGCAGCCTTGAGCTGTGGTGCTTAGCGCGTGTCGCGCTGTATCCAGCACCTGCTGCGGGAGGCGCGTCATGAATGCCGAGATCAAAGGTCTAACCCGGCGGTTTGGCCGCAGCACGGCGGTGGCGGGGGTGCTGGAGCTTCGCGCAGTGTCGAAGGTCTACGGGACCGGGGCCACCGAGGTGCACGCGCTGCGGGAGGTCAGCTTGTCGGTCAGCGGCGGTGAGCTGGTGGCAGTCATGGGGCCCAGCGGGTCGGGCAAGAGCACGCTGCTTACCATCGCGGGCAGCCTGGAGGAACCGACCAGCGGCCAGGTGCTGGTGGCCGGGACCGACCTGTCGGGCGCCTCGCTCAACGACCAGGCGAAGCTGCGCCGCCGCCTGATCGGTTACGTCTTCCAGGACTTCAACCTGCTCGCCGGGCTGACCGCGGTCGAGAATGTCACGCTCCCCCTGGAACTGGACGGTGTGAGGGCGAAGACCGCCCGCCCGGCCGGGATGAAGGCCCTGGGGAAGCTGGGCGTGGCTGACCAGGCTGACCGTTTCCCCGATGAGCTGTCCGGCGGGGAGCGCCAGCGGGTGGCCATCGCCCGCGCGATGATGGGTGATCGACAGGTCCTGCTCGCCGACGAGCCGACCGGGGCCCTGGACTCGGTGAACGGGGACGCGGTGATGCGCCTGCTGCGGGACGCCTGCCGGCGGGGGGTGGCTGGCCTGGTCGTGACGCATGACCCGCGGCTGGCGGCCTGCGCTGACCGGGTGGTGCTCTTGCGTGACGGGCGGATCATCGATCAGGCCCGGACGCCGGCGGCCCCCGAGTCGCTGCCCACCTCAGGCCCGCGGCCATGACCGCCATGGCGCCAGGGCCGGCGTTGCCGGGGACGGCCGGGGGCGGCGTGGCTGCCCGCCGGGCTGTGACCCGGTGGGCGTTTCGGCTGCTGCGCCGCGAGTGGCGGCAGCAGCTCCTGGTCCTAGCGCTGCTGGCCCTCACCGTCGCGGCAGCTGCCTTCAGCGAGGTCGCCGCCTACAACGTGGCGTCCCTTCCCGGCCCGCAGTTCGGCTCCGCGAACCACCTGCTGCAGTTCGCCGGATCCGGCCCCAGGGCCCTGCGGGCAGATATCGCGGCGGCACGGAAGGCGTTCGGGACCATTCAGGTGATCGGCCGCCGGTTCGTGCCAGTCCCGGGTTCGGCCCAGACCATCGAGTACCGGGCAGAAAACCCGCACGGGCCCTACAGCGGCCCGGCGCTCGCCCTGACGCAGGGCCGCTACCCCACCGGCGCTGGGCAAGTCGCCGTAACCAGCGGGATAGCGCAGACCCTCCAGCTGCACATCGGGTCCTCCCTGTCCCTCGACGGACATCACCGGGCCGTGGCCGGAATCGTCGAGAACCCCAGCGACCTGAACGATCAATTCGCCCTTGTCTCGCCCGCGTCGGCAAGCCGCCCGCAGACGGTGACGGTGCTGCTGGACACGACCCCCGCCCGGTTCGGCGCGTTCCGCGCCTCGTTCCGCGGCCCGCTGGTGTGGCAGGCGCGGGGCCCCAGCACCCAGGCGAAAACCGCGGCGGTCGCGCTCGCGCTAGTCACGGTCCTGCTGCTGCTGGTCTCCCTGGTCGCCGCGGCCGGATTCGCTGCTATTGCCGCCCGCCGCCAACGCCAGCTCGGCATGCTCGCCGCGATCGGGGCGACACGCAAGCAGTTGCGGATGGTCATGGTCGCGGGCGGGATCATAGTGGGTGTCGTCGCCGCTGCGGCCGGAACCGTCGTCGGGCTGGCGCTGTGGCTCGCGGCCGCCCCGCACCTGCAGACGTTCGCCGGTCACCGGATCGACCCGTTCGCCATCCCCTGGAGCGCCGTCGCCCTGAGCATGGTGCTGGCGGTCGCGACGGCGACCGGCTCGGCGTGGTGGCCAGCCCGCGCCGCCGCCCGCCTCCCAGTCACCCTGGCCCTGTCGGCCCGGCCGCCGCGGCCCAGGCCCGCCCACCGGCCAGCCCTGCTGGCCGGGCTGCTGATCGTGATAGGCGTCGGCTGCCTGGCCCTGGCCAACCAGGCCCGCCCCCCGCTGATCATCGCCGGAGCACTGGCGATGGCCCTGGGGATCTTGTTCATCAGCCCGCTGGCCATCCAGGCACTGGGCGCGGCCGCCAGGCGGGCGCCGGTCGCGGTACGGCTGGCGCTGCGCGACCTCGCGCGTCACCAGGCCCGCTCCGCTGCGGCCCTGGCCGCGATCAGCCTGGCCCTCGGGATCACCGCGGCGATCATCATCAGCTCCGCCGCCGACAAAGCCGCCGCGAACGTGGGCAATCTGCCAGACACCCAGATCGCGGTCTGGATCGGTCAGCCAGAGGCAGCGGACTCGCACGTGCCGATCCGGACGCCCGCCCAGCTAAGTGTCCTGGCCGCCGCGGTACATCAGATCGCCGGATCGCTGCCCCACGCCGCCGCGATCACCCTCGACATGCCGGTCAACCCCGCCGACGAGCCACAGCCCGGCAGCCAGGGCAGCCTGGCAGCACAGCCGGTCGCTGAGCTGGGCGCCCCACAGAACCCCGCCGCCACCGGCCGCGGGGGAACCTACAGCGCGATCCCCCTCTATGTCGCCACCCCAGCCGTGCTCCGCTACCTCAAGATCAGCCCCGCCGCGATCAACCCGGCCACCAACGTCCTCACCGTCCAGCCGGGGCAGCTCGCGCTCGTCACCAACACCACCTTCGCGAAAGCCACCCACGTGCAGCGGATCCAGGTCTCCGGCTACACCTCTGCGCCCACCTCACTCATGACCCTGAGCGGCCTGCACCGACAGCACTGGACACAGATACAGTCCGGCTGGCTCGTCGAATCCAGCCAGCCCCTGACAGCCGCGCAGCTCGCGGCCGCACGGGAGGTCGCCGCCAAAGCAGGCCTGACCGTCGAGGCCAGGAACACCCAGGCATCACTGGCCACCATCAGCGCCGCGGCGACAGCCGCCGGAGCGCTGCTCGCCCTTGGCGTGCTGGCGATGACTGTCGGGCTGATCCGCACCGAGGCCGCAAGCGACCTGCGCATCCTCACCGCCACCGGAGCCGCCAGCACCACCCGGCGCACCCTCACCGCCACCACCGCCGGCACGCTCGCCCTGCTTGGCGCGCTGACCGGAGCCGCCGGCGCCTACCTTGCGCTAGCAGCCGGACACCGCAGCGACCCGGGCGTCCTAAGCCACGCGCCCGTCCTCTACCTCACCGTCACCATCCTCGGCATTCCCGCCGCCGCTGCCCTTAGCGGCTGGCTCCTCGCCGGGCGCCAGCCACCAGGCCTCGCCCGTCGCGTACTCGAATGACCCACCGTGGAAGCAAGGACCAGCCCCTGAACGATCGCCAGTTCCTGGCGAGCAGCCTCCAGTCGCGATCTGGGTTTCGTAGCGACGGCCCTGGCCAGGAACGCCACGCTGGACACCCCGCGAGACTGGCCGGGCCGCGGTTCGGCCGTCAGTGAACGAGCCGCACGGTGGCGGGCGGCGCAGGTGATGATGCTGCCATGGCGCAGTTCACGTCCTGTGACGGCACCAAGCTCGCGTTCCGCCGGGCCGGGGCAGGGCGCCCGCTGGCCTGCCTGCCCGGCGGGCCCGGCCGGACCCCCGACTACCTGGGCGACCTCGGCGGGCTCAGCGGCTCCCGGGAGCTGATCCTGCCGGACACCAGGGGCACCGGGGAGTCGGCGGTGCCCGCTGATCCGGCGACCTACCGCTGTGACCGGCTGGCCCGTGACGTCGAGGCACTGCGCGCCGAGCTAGGGCTGGAGCGGATCGACCTGCTCGGCCACTCAGCGGGCGGGAGCGTGGCCCTGCGGTACGCGGCCGCCTACCCGGAGCGGATCGATCACCTGGTGCTGCTCAGCCCCGGGCCGCAGCCGCTGGGGCTGGACTTCACCGATGCGCAGCAGCAGGCGGCGATGCGGCGGCGGTCCGCGGAGCCCTGGTACCAGGAGGCGCAGGCCGCGATACAGGCGGCAGAGTCCGGTGACGACTCGGCGGAGACCCGCCTGCGCTACATGCCATTCTTCTACGGCCGCTGGGACGACGCCGCGCGGGCGCATGCCCTGGTGGGATTCAGCGAGCAGGCCCGGGCGGTGCAGGCCGGCTTCTACGCTCCGGGAGCGTTCGACCCGCCGGCCACCAGGGCCGGGCTGGCTCAGGTCACCGCACCGGTCATGGTGTATGCGGGCGAAGTCGAGATCGGCCCCACCGCCGAACTCGCCGCCGAGGCGGCCGGGCTCTTCCCCGGCTGGGAACTCACGGTGCAACCTGGCGCAGGCCACTACCCGTGGCTGGATGATCCCGCCTGGTTCACTGCCACGCTGCTGGCCTTCCTGGGCTGACCCCCTGGGCCAGCCTGGGTCAGGCAGCGGACCAGGCCCGGGTGAAAGCTCCGCGGCGAGCTGGCCCTGGCGGCTGCGTGCAGCCGAGGTCGTCGCCGCGTTGCCGTGACACTGGGCGCTGGCTTCTCCCGTTCCCGGACGTGGGAGCTTGCCGCGCCGCAGCCAACGACGGTCACAGCCCTTACCCGCGATCTTCCGTCAGCGATCCAGAGGCGATCGCCACCTGGTCGAGGTCAGCGTGGCGCTTACCCAGACTCGTCCGGCGTGGGACTGGCGGCCGGCGTGGGACTGGTGGCCGGCGTGGGACTGGTGGCCGGCGTGGAATCGGCGGCCGGCGTCGGGCTGGTGGCCGGCGTGGGAGTAGTAGTCGGCGTCGGGCTGGTGACCGGGGTGGGAGTAGTAGTCGGCGTCGGGCTGGTGACCGGCGTGGGAGTAGTAGTCGGCGTCGGACTCGTGACCGGCGTCGGACTGGTCGCCGGCGTCGGACTCCCCGGGCTGGGGCTGGCCGCCGGGCTCGGGCAAGCGGTCGCGCTCCCGCCCGGTGTCGCGCCCCCGCTCGGGGTCGGGTTCAGACTCGGTGTCAGGGCCCCGCTCGGGGTCGGGCTCGCCGAGGAGATAGGCACCACCGGCGTCTGCGGTGAGCAGCTAGCCGGGGCCCGCTGCTGGCTATCCGGCGTGCTCGCTGTGACGCCGCTGACGGCTCCTCCCCCACTGGGGGGCGACGGGCTGCCATGGCCGTTCACTCCCGGGCCGCCCGTGCCTGCGGGCCCGCCGCCCTGCAGTGAGTGGAGGAGCACGCCAGTCAGCGAAGACGCCTGCCATATCAACGGACCCCGTGCGTAAGCGCCTATCGCCACCACGGCTGCGGCCATGATCACAGCAGCGGCTGTGCGCACCCGCACCAGGTGCCGCCAGCCCGGCCTGCCGTGCCGCCCCCGCCAGCGCCCATAGCCGGGACCAGGCACCGTGCGCAGCCACGCCCGTACGGAGTCCCAGCCGCCCCGCACCCCGCTCGACACCCCGGAGCGGACGGCCATCACCCAGGCGACCGGCACCGAATGCGGTGCCCCCAGGCGGCGGCGGATCCGCTCCAGGCCATCTTCGGATGGCTCCACCGAGTCCGCCGCGGCATGCAGCGCGCGGCGAATGAACTCCTCATACTCGTCATAGTGCTGGCTCATGTCTGATGTCCCAGCACGCTCCGCAGCGCCGACATTGCCCGCGAAACATGGCTCTTGACCGCACCCTGGCTGATTCCCATCGTCGAGGCGATCTCGGCCACCGACAGGTCCCCGTAGTACCGCAGCACCAGCACTTCACGCTGCCGCGCGGGAAGCCCATGCAGCGCAGCGACCACCGCGGAACGCTCCAGGAGCGTCATCGCCTCCTGCTCCGCACTTGGCATCTGCGGCGGCGGTTGCAGCATGTTCCGCTCAGCGACTATCCGGTGCCGCAGCACCGAACGGGACCGGTTAACCACGCACTTCCGCAGATACAGCGATGCCTTGCCATGATCCCGGAGCCGACGCCAGTTCGCGTGCATGGCGACAAAGGAATCCTGGACAATCTCCTCCGCTGTCGCCTTGTCGCGCACAAGCAGGACCGCTAGCCGTACCAACGACTGGTAGTGCACGCTGTAAAGCGCAGCCGCCGCGCCGCCAGCATCCCAGTCAGCCGCCGCCTGGGAGCCAGCCGGGTCAGCCGCTGCACTCGCCGCGAGAATCTCAGTCACGAGAATTTGGCGCCCCGTCACCCGACCCGATTCAGCCGCCGTCATCACGGATCCCCATAACCGGTCACTGGCGCGCTATCCTGCCCCACCCGTACCGCCCATCCCCGTTGACCCATTGAAGACCACAGGACCCGTGTATCCCGAAGGCCTTCTCCCCACGCCTCCCGCCCGCCGGCGCCAGAAGCAGCGACCTGCAGGACAATGAGTTAACTACCCATCCTGTTCACGGTGACGCCCGGCCGGCAGATATCCACTCGCCAAAAAGTGCCAGCCGGCTGGTACTGCCAGCGCGGTGATCTTCTGGTTACGGTCGAAAATAGTGGCCAGTAGGTGACTTCCCACTAGCCGCCGGCTCACCCGGTGGCGGTCGTGACGACCCTTTCGACCTTTCCGGCTCATCTTATGACGCCTCCGGAGCGATTCTGCCGCGGAGGCCTCCCGCCCGACTCCCTCAGACCGGGCCACGACACCGGATTCGCGCCTGGGGTCAAAGGGGCCACCGGTTCAAAATCCGGCCGTCCCGGCCAGCACTAAGAGGCCAGAAGGGGGTTTCGGGAGTCAACCCGTGGCGGATGCGGTGACGAAGTTGCCGTTGTGACCATAGTGACCCTGGCCACTGAAGAGACAACCGTGGTGGGGCGTCATGCAGACCAGGATCAGCGAGATCCTGAGCCGCAAGGTGATAGGTGCCAGCCACCGGGGAGTTGATCTTGGCGGTCAAGTGCCTCACGGGCGTCGTATGTCACTCCGGCGGGAGGAAACATGAAGAGAGTTTCCTTTTCATTGGAGTTAGCGCCCGCCCCCCTTAGTAATGCCGAGGTCTTGTAGCCGGATCCCTGACTTCCTTAGTAATATCGCCATTTTCTCGAAAGCTGATTTTTCTGCCATACCCGTTGCCAGGCAACTTCCGTAATGCCACTATCGGGGGCATGCTGCGATGGCTCGTCCTGCTCGTGGGGGCGATAGCGCTCGGCCATGGGCACCTAGGGACGACCGCTCTGCTCTTCGGGGCTGGTGGCTTCTTATGCTATTGGCTGTCACTACACAGGCACCCTTTCCGGACCTGCCGGAATTGTGGGGGCACAGGCAGGCACCAGGGTGTGATGTTTCCTTGGTCATTCCGGGCCTGCACGACCTGCGGAGGGCAGTCCCGGCACCGCCGGTGGGGCGTGCAGCTGTTCCACTCGAGTCCTGACACCAAGCAGGCGTGGGCTGAGCGCCGCGCCATGGAGGCAGGCCGCCGCCGGGGCGCCCCGCGTTAACCCCGGCACAATCGCGCCCGCCTGCCACGCATCCCGGTGCTCCTCTGGCGGTACCTCCAGCCTGGCCGGCCGCGCCGCACTCCCGGACCGCTGCCGCCAGGTCAGGCATGGCCTGCCCGGCCAGCGGCCCCAATCCCTCCCGGCCAATGCCTGAACGCCCGGTTTCGAACCATACGCCACCTTCTACCGGGGTTGGTCTGGCAGAGTTTGGGCGTGTTCCGCCGCCTGCCGGTCATGCGCCACAGAGTCTCAGCTCTCATACGGACGCCCGCGCGGCACTTACTGCGGGGAGTCCGGATGGGCGCTCAGAGCAAGGTTTCCGCCGTCACGGCGGCAGCCGTCTGCGTCCTGCTCGGCCTGATCGGGCCGGGCGGCCGGCGGCGGCGCGGCCCCAGCCGGGATCCTGACCAGCCTGCCGACCCGGCCCGTCGCCAGATCGGCCCCTTCGTCGTCCGCGGCCGTCACGCCCGCGGCGGCCGGGCGGCCCACGGCCCCCGCCGCATCCGCTCCCCCCAGCCCGCCCTCATCCGGCTGGTGCCTCCGGGCACACGGCCTGGCCTGCTACTCACCGCGCCAGATCCAGCGGGCTTATGACCTGCCTTCGCTGTACGCCAGCGGCCTCGACGGCAAGGGCCGCACGATCGTCATCGTGGACTCGTTCGGGTCCCCGACCATCCGTCACGACTTGGGCGTCTTCGACCAGGGCACCGGCCTGCCCGCGCCGCCGTCGCTGCGGGTGCTGCAGCCCGTGGGCAAGGTGCCGCCCTATAACCCTCACAACCAGGACATGGTGGACTCGGCCGGCGAGACAACCACCGACGTGGAGGCCGCCCACGCGATAGCCCCGGGCGCCAGCATCCTGCTGGTCGAGACGCCCGTGGCCGAGACGCTCACGGGCGGCGGCTTCCCGCAGTTCGTGGCCGCCGAGAACTACGTGATCGCCCATGATCTCGGCGACGTCATCAGCCAGAGCTTCGGCATCCCGGAGCAGAACTTCCCGAGCCGGGCCGCCATCCTGCGGCTGCGCTATGCCTATCTCAATGCGGACCGGCACCACGTCACGGTCCTGGCCGCCGCCAATGACTTCGGGGTGACGGGCCCCACGAAGACCGGCGGCATGTTCCGCACCCACCCGGTCGTCGACTGGCCAGCCTCCGACCCTCTCGTCACCGGCGTCGGCGGGACCAGGCTGCGCCTGACCGCGGGCGGCAGCCGCCTCTCCCCCGACTCCGCCTGGAACGAGAGCGGCAACGCCGCCGTCGCCCGGTACGCCGGGGCACTGCCCTGGGCCAGCAGCGGCGGCGCGTCGGCGATCTTCACCCGGCCCGCCTACCAGGACCCGGTGCGCACGGTGGTCGGGAACCGCCGCGGCGTCCCGGACGTGGCGCTCAGTGCCTCCTTCAGCGGCGCGAGCATCACATTCGAGTCCTATGCCGGGGCTCCGGGGGCCTGGAGGATCGCTGCGGGAACCAGCGTGGCCACGCCGTACTTCGCCGGCATCGTGGCGATCGCCGACCAGGATTTGCGTACCAGGCTGGGCCTGGTCAATCCGCTGCTCTACCGGCTGGAGCAGGCACGTGCGTCCGGGATCGTCGACGTCACCCAGGGCAGCAACACCGTCAGCTTCAGGCAGAACCGCAAGACCATCACGGTCACCGGCTACCCGGCCAGGCCCGGATATGACCTCGTCACCGGCGTCGGCACTATTGACGCCGGCCGGCTCGTCCGGGCTTTGCGCGCGCTGCTGCCTGCGGGCTCGTGCCCGCAGCACGCTGGCCACACATGCGGCTCCGCCGGCCATCAGACGTCAGGCCAGCAGACGTCAGGCCAGCAGTCGTCAGGCCAGCAGTCGTCAGGCCGGCAGTTGTCAGGCCGGCAGTCGTCAGGCCGGCGGATGTTCTGCCCGGCTGCTCATCCTGACCCGCTCTGCGGCGTCCAGGCGCCGAGCTGACCGGCTGGCCGCGCAAGGGCGGGTGAACGGCGTCCGGCGGTATGCGGTCCGCCGATGAGTAACGGGATGTCCATTCTCCGGCATTGGCGGCGGATTAGTTCAGATCCGGTAAGGCCGCTGGTAGGGCTGGGGCGTTTGGCCACGGTTGGTGGACAATGGGGGCGGACCCCGGCCCCGGGCCGGGCCGCTCCACGCGGTGGGCCACCGGCACTCCAGCGAGGGCGGGTGCTGGCGTGGGCCAAGCGGAGGGGCGGGGCACGTGGCGGCGGCGCTGAATACCGGACGGCTCCCGTCCCGGCTTGTTCCGCTGGTCGGCCGCCAGCGTGAGCTCCAGGATGTGGTGGACACCCTGTCGCGCAGCCGGCTGCTGACGCTGACCGGGCCCGGCGGAACCGGGAAGACCCGGCTGGCCCTGGCCGCGGCCGAGCGCGGCCGGGCCGTCCTTCTCGTCCGGCGTGTGCTGGGTGGAGCTGGCGCCGCTCGATGATCCCGGCCATCGTCGCGCAGGCGGTGGCCGCGCCGGCTCGGCGTGCCGGACAGCCCGGGGCAGGACGCCGACGGAGACGATCGCCGAGCACGTGGGCGACTCAGCTCGCTGCTGATCGTCCTGGACAACTGCGAGCACCTGACGGCCGCCGCGGCCGACCTCGCCGAACGGCTGCTCGGCAGCCTGCCCGGCCTTGTCCATCCTCGCCACCAGCCGCGAGGTGCTCGGCGTGGACGGGGAGCGGCAACTGGCCGGTGCCCGCCGCTCTCGCTGCCCCGGGACGGCGGCATCCCGGCCGCGTCCGCGCTGGCCGAGTTCGACGCGGTCAGGTTCTTCGAGCAGCGGGCGCAGCTGGTGCTGCCGTCGTTCCGGCTCGCCGACGACAACGCCGCCGCCGTGCATGCAGGTGTGCCGGCGGCTCGACGGCCTGCCGCTGGCCATCGAGCTGGCCGCGGCGCGGATGCGGATCCTTTCGGCTCGGCCAGCTGGCCGAGCGGCTCGACGACATGTTCACGGTGCTGGTCGGCGGGGTCCCGGACGGCGCCGCCGCGTCACCAGGCCCTGCGCGCGACCCTCGACTGGAGCCACGACCTGCTCGCCGAGGACGAGCGGGCGGTTTTCCGGCGGCTGGCCGTGTTCGCGGGCGGGTTCACGCTGGCCGCCGCCGAGCAGGTCGCGGCGGCGGCGACATCCGCCCGGGCGGCGTGCTGGACCTGCTGACCCGGCTGGCCGACAAGTCGCTGCTGCGAGTGGACCACACCGGCGGCGATGCGCGCTACCAGCTGCTCGGCCACCGTCCGCGACTACGCGCGGGAGCGGCTGGCCGAGGCGGGCGAGGAAGACACCGACCCGGCGGGCCCACCTGCGGTCTGCTTCGTCGGACTTCGTCGAGCAGATCGGGCCGCGGATCGAGCGCGGGGCGCCGAGCCAGGGCCCGGGCGGCCTGGAGCGCGAGCTGGACCGGCTGGACGCGGAGACGTCGAACCTCCGCGCGGCGCTGGAGTTCGCCCGCGAGTCCGGTGACGGCGATCGCGGCGCTGCGGATCGCCGGGCCGCTGGGGCGCTATGCCTACCTGCGCGGCCAGTACAGCGAGGTCCGGCAGTGGATGGACGCCGGCCGTCACGGATCGGCCCGGAGGCACCCGCGGCGCTGCTGGCCAAGGCGTTGCTGGGCAGCGGCCGCCTGGCGCTGCTGCAGTGCGACTACGTGCCGGCGGTCCGCCGCCTCGAGGCCGCCCTGCGGCTGTACCGCGAGCTGGACGATGCCCAGGGCGTCGCCAGACGCGCTGCAGGTGCTCGGCAGCGTGGCCCGGGAGCAGGGCCGGTACGCCCGCTCGATGGAACTGCACGCGGAGAGCCTGGCCCTCGCCGAGGCGGCGGTGACCAATGGGCGGTGGCCGCGCCCACGGCTACCTGGGGTTCGGCTCATGGCTGCAGTGCGACTTCGAGCGGGCCACGCGCGGAGTGCGCGACGGCCCTGGCCATGTTCCGTGAGCTCGGCGACGTGGAGGGAATCGCGTGGTCGCTGATCAGCCTGGGCGCGATCGCGCGGTACCAGGGGCACCGCGAGCGGGCGGCGGCGCTGCTGGCCGAGAGCCGCTCGCTGTCGAGAACGATCGGCTTCCGCGAGGGCATCGCCTGGTCGCTGGAGCAGCTGGGGCTGCTGGCGACCGACCGCGGCGACCCGGCCGCGGCCGGGCCGCTGCTGGCGGCAGCCTCGAGGTCCATCGCGAGCTGCGCGACCGGTGGCGGACTGTCCAGCGTGCTGGAGGACCTGGCCGCCCTGGCGCTCGCCCGGGGCAGCGCGGCGCGGGCGGCCCGGCTGCTCGCGGCGGCCAGGGGCATGCGGGAGGCGATCGGCACGGTGATCCCGCCGTGCGAGGCCGCACAGCACACCCGGACCCTGGCGGGCGCGCGGGCCGCGCTGGGCGACGGACGCTTTCGCCGCGGCCTGGCAGGCGGGGCTGCTGGCCTCGAGTCGACGCCCTGCTGGCTGAACTGCAGGCGGAATGGCCGGCCGGGGACGTCCCGGCCGGCCGGCGCGGCGGCGGAGCCGCGCCCGGTCCGCAGGCGGCGCGGCGGTCTCCGCCGCCCAGGAGCCCGCGGCCCAGGAGCCCGCGGCCCAGGAGCCCACGGCCCGGAGCCCGCGGCCCGGGAACCCGCGGCCCGGGAGCCCGACGCCCCGGGAACCCGCGGGCGCCGGGCGGCAGGCGGAGTCGCGGGCGCCGGGACCACGGCGCCGCCGGAGGCCGCCGCGCGCCGCTGCGGATCCGGGCGCTCGGCGCGGCTACCGTGCACCGCGCGAGATGTCCCGGTGACGGCGGCGGACTGGGGCTACGCCAAGCCGCGCGAACTGCTGTTCCTGCTCGTCGACGTCGCCGCCGCTGACCCGGGAGCAGATCGGCGCGGCGCTCTGGCCCGACCAGCCGCGCCAGCAGCTGGGCAACGCGCTGCACACCGCGTTGCGGGGGCTGCGCCGCGCGCTCGGCGACCCGGGGTGGGTGCGGTACGCGGACGGCCGCTACAGCTTCAATCCCGCGCGGCAGCACGACTGCGACCTCGAGACGTTCGAGCAGTCCCTGGCGGCCGCCCGGCAAGCCCGCCCCGCGGCGGCCGCCCTGCCCCGACCTGCAGCGTGCCGTCGCCGCCTACGGCGGCGATTTCCTCGACGGCCTGGCCGCGGGTGAATGGGCGCAGGCCCGCCGGGCGGAGTTGCGCCGGAGCTTCGAGTCGGCCCTGCTGGCGACGGGCCGGCTGCACGCCGCCGCGGGCCGTCACGGCCCGGCGGCGGTGGCCTTCCGCCGGGCGGTGGCGCACGAGCCGCTGAACGAGACCGCGCACCGGGAGCTGATGAGCTGCTGGGAGCGCCTCGGTGAGACGCCCCGCGCCGTCCAGCATTACCAGGACCTGGTCGAGCTGCTGGAAGAACAGGTCGGGGTGCCTCCCTCGGCCGAGACGACGGCGCTGTACCGGCGCTGCTGGACAAGCGGTAGCCGCCCGCGAACCCCCCGAGTTTCCCCCCGCGCTGGCCCGTTCCCCCCGAGCCCCCTGGAACCATGGCGCGAAACAGCCCGGCCCGGCCGTATACCCGCACGCAGGCTGCCACGAGCCGCCCGGCTGCTGGCGCGGCACACGACCCCGCGCCGCCGTGGCCCGGAACGGAGGTGCTGGCCCTGTCCGATCCGATCGGGCCTCCGGCCGCCCGCCGGCCGGAGGAGGCCCTGGAACTGGTCAGCCTGGCGCTCAGTGATGGTGACCTGGAAGCGGCGGTTGCCCAGTACGAGCGCGGGGCACTGCTCCAGCCCTGGGCCGCCGAGCCAGCTCAGGCAGCCACGGTCCGCGGCCTGCTCATGGGCCTCATGGCCTTGCGGCTGCCCCTGCCGGTCATGGTCTGCGCCGTGCTGCCCGCCGGTGACCTGGCGCTGGTGCTGGCCGAGCGCCGGATCTCCGGACGTGCCCCGGACGGCCGCACGGTGAAACTGAGCGGGCTCGGCTCCACGATGGTCCGCCGGCAGCCCGGCGGCTCGTGGTGCATCGTGGCCGATGCCTGGCGGCTGGACGGATCAGGCCTCGCCCGCTGACCCTGGCCGCGCTCCCGCACGGCCCTGCCCGCACGCGACCCGGCCCGCGCACCCCTCCCCTCCCCTCTCCCCTGCGCCGCCCTCCCGTGCTCCCCGCGAGGGCATCCTGTGGTTCCCCTGTAGCACCCGGTGAATCCCCCCAGGCCGGGAGCGAGGCTTTGGGCCGACGGGGAACCACGGCGAGCGGCCCGCCCGAATGGCACTGCACCGCCCGCCCGGCAAAGCACACGAAAGGACCCACCCATGAACGCTGCCGACCGCATGAGCGACGTTGCCGCGGCCGACGGAACCGGACGCCGTTCCCGCTGGGCAAGGCCGATGCGCCTTGGCGTGGCCGCGGTGGCCTCGGGGGCGCTGGCCGCCACCGGCGCCCTGACCCTGCTGGCGCCGGCTGGCGCGAGCACGCACAGCAGCACCGCCGCGTACAACTTCCGCACCCTGAACAACCACCGCGACGTGACCTTCAACCAGCTGCTCGGGATCAACAACAACGGCGTGATCGCCGGGTACTTCGGGTCGGGCGCGAAGGGCCACCCGAACAAGGGCTACCGGCTGGTGAAGCCGTACGGCCAGGGCAGCTACCTCAACGAGAACTTCCCGGGGTCGAAGCAGACCCAGGTCACCGGCCTGAACGACAACGGCATCACGGTCGGCTTCTGGTCAACCCAGAACACGGCCAGCATGGCCAACAACAACTTCGGGTTCTACGCCAGGAACGGCCACTTCCACGCGGTCAACTTCCCGACCGGGGACAACTCCAGCCCGCAGGTGGACCAGCTGCTCGGCGTCAACGACAGCGGCATCGCGGTCGGCTTCTACACCAACGGCCAGGGCAGCAACCGGGGCTTCGAGTACAACATCAACACCCACGTCTTCAGCCGGGTGCTGGTTCCCGGCGCGCCGGGCGGGACCAAGGGCCCCAGCCTGACCGCGGCGGCGATCAACAACAACGGCACCGTGGCCGGCTTCTACGTCACCTCCGGCGGCGCGACCGACGCGTTCGTGACGAAGGCCGGCGGCCGGTTCATCAAGATCGCCTTCCACGGCGCCGCCATGACCCAGGCCTTCGGCATCAACGACAACGGCGAGGTCGTGGGCGCCTACACGCTGGGCAGCGGGAGCACCGCCACCACGCACGGCTTCACCTGGCGGGGCGGGCACTTCACCACCGTGGACGACCCGCACGGCGTGGGCACGACCTTCCTCAACGGCGTGAACAACGCCGGTGACCTGGTCGGGTTCTACACCGACTCGGCCGGCAACACCGACGGGATGCTCGCCACCCCCTGACGCACCGGCCGCCGGCGGCACCGCCGGCTCACCGCCCTGGGGCGGGCCCGCACGGGCCCGCCCCAGCTCTGCTGCCCGTTGCCCGGCGGCCGCCGGGCAACGGGATCACGCCGGGCCGCTCCCTGGTAGCACGGCGCGCCCCGGCAACGCCGCCCTCCCAGCCGTCCTACCAGGCCTCGTAGAACACGTTGTCGCCGTTCGCGGGGGTCAGCCGGACCAGCCGCCCATGGTCGATCCAGCCGTTGACCGAGGTCCCGCTGGCCGGGCCCACGTTGAGCAGCAGGAAACGCACGGACGGGTCCGCGCCGAAGAACCGGAACATGAAACCGCTGCCTGTCCCGACCCGGTACAGGACCCGGACCGGGCGGCCCGTCGCCGCCGAGACCTGGATCACCGAGACGGTGGTGCCAAACGGCCGCCGCGGCTGGCTCACCATGTCCAGCACGTCAACGTTCGCCCCATCCGGGGTAACCACCGCGCCGTCGATGAAGCTGCTGGCCAGCGACCCCAGCGCGACCTGCCGGACCAGGATCCGGCTGCTGTCCAGCCGCCCGCGGCGGGCCGCGGGGCTGACGGCCCGCACCTCCTCCCCGTTGCCGGTGGGCTTGCACTTGCCCAGGGGGCACCGCGGGGAGGAGAGGAACACCAGCTCCCGCCCGTCCGCCGTCAAGGACATGTCCCCCACGGGGAACGTCACCTTCCCGCGCACCGGCTTACTGGCCGTCCACACCGCCCGGGCACCACTGCGGGTATTGATGACCGCGACGTCGGCCGGCGCCGACGGCCCGGCGGCCGGGCCGGCACGATGGTCGCCGCGACCTCGGCGCCGGTCGCGGACGCGGCCAGCCCGGTCGCGTCGAGCCCCTCAAACGAACCGCCGGGGACCAGGGTGTAGCCCCCGACCCGGCCCGGGCCGGTGATCCGGAACCGGTAGATCCGGGACGCGCGGACCACTGCCCCCGCACCGTGCCCGGCCGTCTTCTGGCAGATCATGAAGAACGTCTCATGCTCCGCGGCGACTGGGGTCCCGCTACCCGGGCCCAGCTGTCCCCAGGGGCACCGGACGGCGGCCGTCACCGCGCCGGTCACGGTGGACCGCACCACGGTCACCAGCGGCGGCGCCTGGGTGAATCTCTGCTGGACGTAGTAGCGGGGCACGCCCGCGGGCAGCTGGCCGCCGCTCAGCGGGCCCGGGCTGCCGCTGGCCGCGGCCGAGACGGCGACCCCCAGGCCGGCCAGCAGCACGGCCGCGACCCCGGCGGCGATGCACTCCCGCATCCGCCGCCGGGCCACCCGGCGGCGCACCGCCGCGGCGGTCACCTGGCGGGGCGGGTCACCGACGGCCGCCCCCAGCAGGTCACGCAACCGGCTCATCTGGTCACTCACCTGGCCTCCCGCTCCATCAGCTCAGCCAGCCGGGGGTCCTCGCGCAGTTTGGCCAGCGCCCGCGCCATCGTGCTCTTGACCGTCCCGGTGGCGCAGTTGAGCACCTGGGCGACCTGCGCCTCGGGCAGGTCGTCGTAGACCCGCAGCACGAGGACCGCCCGCTGGCTGGTCGTCAGCGACCCCAGCGCGCGTTGCACGGCCAGCCGCAGGGCCAGATCCGAGGCCATGTCGGCCGGGGCCGGGCTGTCCGGGACGACCGCAGTGGCCCGCTCGCCGCGCCACCGGCGCCGGCTCCAGGTCGCCCAGGTGTTGACCATGACCCGGCGCACGTAGATCTCCGGGTCGTCGCGGCGCCTGATCCGCTCCCAGCGCGGCCAGGACCGGGCCAGCGCCGTCTGGACCAGGTCCTCGGCCAGCGGCCAGTCACCGGTCAGCAGCCACGCGGTCCGCTGCAGGGCGCGCTCGCGGGCGGCCACGAAATCTGCGAATCCCCAGGGCTCGGCGTCCACCGCACCTCCGCGGTCTGCTCAACATGTCGATGTACACGACTACTTGAGCCCCGTCAAAGGTTCACGGTCCCAGCCCGCCGGATGTGGGTAACGGCCGCCGGTCAGTCAGCAGCAGCAGCGGCGCGCAGCCGGCGGAGCACGCGGAGCAGCACAGCGATCCCGAGCACGCCCCCCGGCACCAGCGTGACCAGCGCGGGCAGCTGGTACCGCCAGGAGAACTCGAACAGGTCGGAGATGAGCAGGACCGCCGCGCCCGACACGGTGAACAGCAGGCAGGCCAGGGCGAGCTGGCGCGTTCCGGGTCGGCGCGCCACCGGCGCCGGACCAGGGCCAGTGATCCCGCCGCCCCGGACACCGTGAGCAGCAGGAGCAGCGGGCCGGGTGTGTAGCCACCGTCGAGCTGGTAGCCCCGCAGGAACGCGGCGACCGGCCGCCACACGGCGGGCGTTCCGCCTCCATAACGTCCCACCGCGGTGTTGATGACCCCCTCGGAAGCATGCGGCGGGAAGTACGGGAAGGAAGCCTGGAACTGCCAGCGGGATATGGGCGTGTCGCCCGGGCTGGTGTCCCGGGTCAGCGCGAACAGCTTCACCAGGTCCCGGCCGTACGCGCGGAGCAGCCGCAGCGGCTGCTGGGTCAGCACCCGGTGGTTGAAGTCGGAGAGCAGGCTGTCAGTCTCGGGCCGGGGCAGGTTGGTGTAGTAGGGCTGGACTGGCGAGCCCGGCTGGTACTCGAGCCAGTCCGGTCCCTGGGCCTGCTGGGCCGGGGCCGGGCACAGCCCCCGCTCGGCCGCCGGGAGCCTGATCGTGGAGCAGTCCGCCGCCGCCGCGGCCCGGCCGTAGAACGAGGTGACGCCGGTGTGGGACAGGAAGAACTGCCCGGCCACCAGGTAGGAGACGGTGCAGTAGACCAGGATGGGCAGCACGAAGGCGCCGCAGAACGCCGCCGCCTTGCCCAGCGCGGGCCGCCAGCCGCCGCCCGCCACGAGCAGGTAGATCACTCCGGGCAGGATCAGCGCCTCGCCGACCTGGGCCACGGTGGCCGAGGTGCCCAGCACGACGCCGGCCGCGACGCCGCGCCGCCAGCCCGCCGCGGGCCGCCATGCCAAGATGGCCAGGCCGGCCAGGATCAGCGCCTCGAACCAGGTGCCGGGCATCACGCTCTGCTCGTTCTGCAGCTGGTAGGCGTCGAGCAGGACCGGGGCGATGGCGAGCGCGGCCAGCCAGCGGGACACCCCGCGGCGGAGCAGCAGCACGTACAACAGCACGGCCATGGCCAGGCCGAGCAGGTGCTGGACCGCGGCGACCGCGTTGAAGTTGGCCACGAACAGGATGGCCCGCAGCGGCCCCTTGTAGCCGACCGGGTCCATCCCCTCGGCGTTGTACAGGTACCGGTCGGAGTCGATGTAGAACAGCGCGGGCCGGTAGGCGAGCTGGGTGAGCACGCGGAGCACCAGCCCGGCGGTGAGCAGCACGATGGCGGGCCAGTGCCGCCGCCACAGGGCGGCCGGGGCTCCCGGCGCGCGCAGCGCGGTCGCCTGTGCCACCGGCCACCGGGCCGCCGCGCCCCGCGGGGCATGGCCGGCGGGACTGGACGTAGCGGCGGGCCTCACTGCCCGGCCGGCTCAAACGCCATGCGGTGGTACCGGCAGCATCAGGTTCCCGGGACCGCGTGCCCGCCGCTGGACAGGCAGAGCGCCAGGAAGACGGTGACGATGGTGAGCCAGCGGGTCATCCGGTTGCGCGGCACCTGGGTCAGCGCGGCCCAGGCCACGGCGGTGTACCAGGCGAACACCCAGGGGGCGACCAGGATCCAGGCGAAGGTCAGGGCGAATGGGGCGACCACCTCGCGCGGCTGGTCCGCGGAGATCCGCTGGTACACCAGCCAGGCCACCACGAGCAGGGCTATCGGCCACAGGATGGAGATGATCATCGTGATGGTGGGGTTGGGGTAGTGCGCTCCCCACAGCTCGGCCAGTGAAGCCGACCACGGCGAGGGCGGCGTGATCAGTGCCAGCCCGCCGAACAACGGCTTGAGCGCGCCGAGGCCGTAGAAGCTGTACTGGATGACCAGGGTCAGCAGCGTCGTCCCGGCCATCACCGCCACCCGGCGCCACTCCCGGCTAGCAGCAGCGGCCAGGCCAGCCCCACCCCGATGAGGACGGCATAGATCTTCACCCCGGTACCAAGGCCGATCAGCACGCCGACCAGGACGTCGCCCCACGCGGACGGCACCTTGCGGGCCACCTGGATGGCGCCGATCGCCGCCGCGGCCACGAAGGTGTCCAGGTGGCCGCCGCTGACCAGGGACAGGATCAGCACCGGGTTCGCGGTCCAGAACAGCGTGGCCCGTACCGGGTCGTCGGAGGTGAGCAGGAGCAGGATCCCGACGCCGATGAACACCAGGCCGTTCAGGATCATCCAGACCCAGATGGTGGTGGTGACGTCGCCGCGGCCGATGGAGGCGGCGAAGGCCTGGAACAGCGTGGCCACCGGGCCATACACGGACGGCTGGTTCTTCCACATGGTGCCGACCGCGTTGGTGTACGCCGGGTCGCCCCACGCCTGCGGGCCGGTGGTGTAGGGGTTGCCACCCTGGGCGGCGATCCGGCCGTAGGCGGCGTAGCTGGCCACGTCCGAGGAGCCGACCGGGGTCAGGCAGACCATGATCCCGACGATGACCATGCTGGCCAGCAGCAGGTGACGCGGGTTCGGCCGCCAGCCCTGGCTGTGCGCCCACATCATCCCGGCCAGCCCCAGGCAGGCCAGGATCAAGCTGCTGTAGAGCATCAGGCTGGCCAGCACGGTCTGGTGGACCAGCGACGGGAGGCAGCGACAGCGGCAGCCGGATCCCGATGGTCTCGGCGTTCGGTGAGGTCGCGCCGAGCAGCATGCCCAGCAGCAGCCCGGCCCCGGACAGGCTCACCGCGACCTTGGGATTGGCCAGGCGGCTCCAGGCAAGCTTGCGGATGAGCGTGCTCATCAGCCGCTCGATCGGGCCCGGCGGCCCCTTCCGGTCCAGCGGCCCAGGCGCCCTCGTCCGCCCGGCCGACCCTACCGATCCAGGCGGGTCTGCCGGGTGCGGGGACACCTGTGTCACGTGGGCCACACCTCCACTGGCGAAAGCTGAGCGGTTTCCCCGGGAGCCCAGGCATGCCGCGCGCCGGTGCCGGGCATCCCCCGGATGCCTGCCTCTGAGCCCCGGCTAGCTCGGGCCACAACCAGCCTAGGGCGGCATTCAAGTAACCCACGCCGGGTTAGCTGAACATTTGCGCTGAGTTGGCCCCCCGGAACTGGCACCAGCAGGCCTGGGCAATCACGCCATAGTGGTTTTTTAGCCGTAATTTGACCAAGGCCAGACTAGCAGCCGTCCTTCCGCCCCCGCCGGGCCGCCTATCACGCGGCGGCCTGGCGGGGCTGCTCAGCACGCGAGCATCTTCTGGATGGCCTGCCTCGTCACTCCCAGCTCGCGGGCGATGTCCGCCTGCGACAGGCCCGCGTCCAGGAGCCCGCGCATGAGGTCCCGGCGCTCGGCCGCCAGCCGCCGCGCGATCCGGGTGTGCTCGATGGCCTGGGCCCGGACCTCGCGGATCCGGTCGAACGTCTCCTGGTGCCCTGCACCCCGTCCCGGTGCCGTCATGTTCCCATCATGACAACCCATAGTTGTCATGTCAACCCCCTGTTGTCAGCGGGCTGGAACATGCGGCGGCGGGGATGTCGAGAAGGCGGGCCGCCGTTCGTGTAGCAGGTGAGAGGCTGGCCTGCCGGCCAGCGGCACACCGAGGAGGACACCGATGCAGCACTACCTGCTGAGCATGTACCAGCCGGCCGGGGACCCGCCCCCGCCCGAGGTGCTGGGGCCGATCATGGAGAAGGTCGCCGCCTGGGATGCCGGGCTCAAGGCCGCCGGGGCCTGGGTTTTCACTGGCCGCCTGCACCCGCCGGGCACCGCCACCGTGGTCCGGGACCGCCAGGGCGAGATGATCGTCACGGACGGGCCGTTCATCGAAGGCAAAGAGCACATGGGCGGGTTCGTGGTGATCGCCGCGCCCGACCTGGACGCGGCGCTGGAGTGGGCCCGCAGGTTCTCGGCGGTGACCACGCTCCCGGTGGAGGTGCGGCCGGCGTTCGGCGGCACCGAGGGCTGAGCATGGCCGTTCCCGCCGCAGAGATCGCCCGGATCTTCCGGGAGGAGTACGGGCGGGCCGTTTCCGTCCTGGTCCGCGCCCTCGGCGACATCGACCTGGCCGAGGACGCGGTCCAGGACGCGTTCACCGAGGCGGTGCGGCGCTGGCCGGACGCCGGCCTGCCGCCCAGCCCGGCCGGGTGGATCATCACCACCGCCCGGAACCGGGCCATCGACCGGCTCCGCCGGGAGGCGTCCAGCGGACGACCGGCAGGCCCAGGCGGCCCTGCTGCACGGCCCGGCGAGCCGAGGCCGCACGCCGAGGAGGGCCGGTGCGCGACGACCGGCTGCGCCTGATCTTCACCTGCTGCCATCCCGCGCTCGGCACCCGGGCCCAGGTGGCGCTGACGCTGCGGCTGCTCGGCGGGCTGAGCACCGCGGAGATCGCCCGCGCGTTCCTGGTGCCCGGAGGCCACCATGGCGCAGCGCCTGGTCCGGGCCAAGGGCAAGATCCGCGACGCGCGGATCCCCTACCGGGTGCCCGGCGAGGCCGATCTGCCCGCCCGGCTGCGGCGCCGTGCTGGCCGTGATCTACCTGATCTTCAACGAGGGGTACACCGCGAGCTCGGGCGATCAGCTGATCCGGGCCGAGCTGTGCGCGGAGGCGATCCGGCTCGGCCGGCTGCTGGCCCGGCTGATGCCGGACGAGCCCGAGGCCGCCGGGCTGCTGGCGCTGATGCTGCTCACCGAGTCGCGGCGGGCCGCCCGCACCACCGCCGGACGGCGGCCTGGTGCTGCTGGCCGACCAGGACCGCAGCCAGTGGGACGCGCCGCTGATCGCGGAGGGCCAGGCCCTGGTCCGGCAGTGCCTGCGGCGCGGCCAGCCCGGCCCTTACCAGATCCAGGCGGCGATCAGCGCGGTGCACAGCGACGCGCTGCACCCGGCCGCGACCGACTGGCCGCAGATCGTAGCGCTCTACGACCAGCTGCTGGCGGTCTCGCCCAGCCCGGTGGCGGCGCTGAACCGCGCGGTGGCGGTGGCCGAGGTGGACGGGCCGGAGGCCGCCCTCGCCCTGGTGGACGGGCTCGACCTGGGCGGCTACTACCTGTACCACGCGATACGCGGTCACCTGCTGCGGCAGCTCGGCCGGGACGCCGAGGCGGCGGCCGCGTACGACGCGGCCCTGGCCCGCACCGGCAACGCGGCCGAGCAGGCCTTCCTGCGGCACAGCCGGGCCCAGCTCGGCGGCGCGGGCTGACTCCCGGGGCGGGCGGTCAGCCTGCCCGCGCACCGCGGCCCAGCCGTGGTCACGACCGTGGCCGCCGGCTGACGGTCCCCGGGTCAGGGATGAGCCTGGCCGGCGCGGCCAGCTTCGCCGCTGCGGCGTCGATCCGGGCCAGCGTGCGCTCGCGGCCCAGCAGCTCGACCGACTCGAACAGCGGAAGCCCGACGGTGCGGCCGGTCACCGCGACCCGGACCGGTGCCTGGGCCTTGCCCAGCCGGAGGCCATGCTCGGCGGCGGCGGCCTCCAGGCCGCTCCGGAGCGCATCCGCGTCCCAGCCCGCACCGGCCCAGTTCCTGCGCACCGAGGCCAGGATGCCCTCCGCGCCGGGCTTCATCGCCCTGGCCCACGAGGCCTCGTCCTGCGGGGGGTGCTCCAGGAAGAGCCAGTCCACGTAACCGGTGATCTCGCTGAGCACCGTGAGCCGGGTCTGCGCCAGCCCGGCCACGGCCCGGAACACCGGGGCGTCGAACTGCCCCGGGGCCCATGGCGCGTAGGGGGACGCCAGCCAGCGCTGGCAGGCCCCGGCAAACTCGTCCACGGTCAGGGCGCGGATGTACTCGCCGTTGAACGCGGCCAGCTTCTTCACATCGAAGAAGGCCGGCGCCTTGCTCACGTCCTCCAGCCGGAACAGCGCCTCCAGCTCCTCATACGGGCGGATCTCGACGCCGTCGCGGGGACCCCAGCCCAGCAGCATCAGGTAATTGACAAGCGCCCCGGGCAGGTAGCCCTCCGCGAGGTAATCCTCCAGCGCCACCTTGTCCCGGCGCTTGGACAGCTTCTGCCGCGCCTCGTTCACGATCACCGGCAGGTGCGCCCACACCGGGGGCGCCGCACCGAACGCCTCCCACAGCAACTGCTGCTTCGGGGTGTTGGACAGGTGCTCCTCGCCGCGAACAACATGCGTGATGCCCTCGCGGATGTCATCCACGGCGTTCGCCAGCACGAACACCGGAGTGCCATCGCCACGGGCGATGACGAAGTCCTCGAGGGCGCTGTTGGGGAACTCGGTGCGCCCCCGCACCACGTCCCCGACGATCGTGCTGCCGGCATCCGGGGTGCGGAACCGCAGTGCGCGCCCCGGCTGACAGGACAGGCCGCGGTCCCGGCAGTACCCGTCATAGCCCCGCTGCTCCGCCCCAGTCCGCCTGGCCAGGTCTTCCCGGGTGCAGTCGCAGTAATACGCCCTGCCCTCCGCGAACAGCCGCCGCGCCGCCTCGCGCTGCCCCTCCGTGCTGCGCGACTGGAAGTAGGGGCCCTCGAACGCCGCGTCGCCGCCGCTGATGCCGATCGCCGCCAGGGCGGTGATGATTCCCTCCACCCACTCAGGGCGGTTCCGCTCCGCGTCCGTGTCCTCGATCCGCAGCACGAACCTGCCCTGCGCCTGGCGCGCCAGCGCCCAGTTGAACAGGGCGGACCGGGCTCCGCCGACGTGGAACATCCCGGTAGGCGAAGGAGCGAACCGGACACGGATGGCATCGGGCATCATCCCAGCCTAGGGGTTGTCCCGCTGCCCCCGGCCGTCGCGAGCGGCGGCCGCGCGGGCTGCCCCGGCCGTCCTGGGATGGCTCCCCGCGGCCGGTCAGCCCCCGGGAGCCCGCGCGGTGAGCTGCGACTGCGGCACGTCCGGCCCCGCGGCGTAGGGCATCCCGGACAGCACCGTCGTGCATCCCTGGCACGCGGAGTGGTACACGAAGTAGCTCGGGATGCTCGGCGAGTCGGTCGGCGGGTTGGTGGACAGCAGCACCGGCGCCCGCGGCAGCTGGCTGAAGTTGAAGTCCTGCACCAGGTTGCCGAGGATCGGCTCGTCCTCCCGCACGTCGGGGCGCCGGTCCGGGCGGCCGTCGGTCTTGGGGTTGAGCCGGTCGCCGCCCAGGAAGTCGTCCTCGATGAACTTGAGGTAAGCGTCGCTGCTGAGGACCTGGTGGTCGATGTGGCCCTTCCGGGCGTACGGCGAGATGGTGATGGCCGGCACCCGGAGGCCGTAGCCTGCCTGGTCCACCGCCGGGGGCACCACGTGGTCGTAGAAGCCGCCCCAGTCGTCCCAGGCCAGGAAGATCGCGGTGGACTTCCAGTCGGGGCTCTTCATCGCCGCGTTGACGACGGCGGTGACGTAGGCCTGGCCGCGGTGCACGCTGGCCGGGGGGTGGTCGCTGTCCGGCCCGGACGGGGTGACCCAGCTGACCGCGGGCAGGGTGCCGGCCTTGGCCGCGGCGAAGTAGCTGCCCAGCGTGCGGATGTTGCCGAGCTGGTGGTCGGCCTTCACATCGCCGAAGAGCGGCAGCGGGTTCCAGATGCCGGGTGTCTGCACGTTCTGCTTGACCGCGTCGCAGGTCATCGCCGAGTCGTTCCCGCAGTCCGGCTGCACGCCGGCCTGCACGTAGTAGGACCAGCTGACGTGGTGCACGTACAGCAGCCAGGTGAGGTCGGTCCAGGCCAGGTCGATGGTGGTCTTGCCGGTGCGCAGTTCGGAGTCGACCGCCTGCTGGAACGTGGTCACCCCGTACGGCCCGACGATGTTGGTGGCGCAGCTCATCGCCGAGTGGTTCCGGCATCTGGCCGACCAGGCCGAGACGATGTAGAGGTGGTCCGGCAGGGACCACGACTTCACCGGCTCGAACATGTGGTCGTCGAGCGCGAAGTCCTTCGCGTAGGTCCAGTAGTTCGGGATCTCCGCCGCGGTGTGGTAGCCCATCACGTCCGGCGTCCCGGTCACGGAACAGGCCGGGTCATCCTGGACCTTGCAGGTGGAGCGGTAGGCGTCACGCTGCCTGACGAAGCCGTTCATCGTGCCGCCGTTCACGTCGGCCACCGCGTTGACCTCGCCGTGCGGCCCGCCGCCGTTACGGTCGGACTTGTCGTGGTAAGGGCGGGTGCAGCCGCCGTGCGGGTCCGGCATGCATACCGTGGGCTTCCCCTTCTTCATCGGGAGGCCGTCAGCGCCCGGGTAGGTGCCGAAGTAGCTGTCGAACGACCGGTTCTCCTGCATCACGATGATCACGTGCTTGATCTTGTGGATGCCCTTCGGGACCAGGTAGTGGCCGGCCGGGCCGCCTGCGACCTCGTTGGACGGGGCAGGCCCCGGCTTGCCCGGGTGCGCGGGGCCGCCGGGTGAGGTGCACGCAGCCAGCAGCCCGGCCAGGACCAGGCCGCCCACCACGCCATACCACGACCAGACGCCAGCGCGCCTCGTTGTCATCCGTGAGCCTTTCCGCTGCCCGGAACCAGACGTCCGGCACTGAGCGCCCGTACCGGCGCAACTGGCCCCCCGGCGGAAAAATACCCGAAACCGGGGGCACTCAGTGCTCACACCGAGTGCCCCCGGTTGAGGGATACGTCACGGATTTGCTAACTGCCGGTAATCACCCCCGCTAGGTACAGGAGATGCTGGACGGGGCCGTGTTGCTGCCCGAGTAGGTGGCGGTGAAGCCGACCGTGACCGAGCCGCCGGCCGGGATGCTGCCGTCGTAGGAGGCGCTGGCCACCGTGACCGCCGCCCCGGACTGGGTGAGGCTGCCGTTCCACAGGCTGGTGATCTTCTGGTTACCGGGGAACGTCCAGCCGAGGTTCCAGCCGCTGAGCGCGGCCGGGCCGGTGTTCTTCACCACGACCTGGCCCTGGAACCCGCCTGGCCAGCTGCTGGTCACCGAGTAGCTGGCCGAGCAGGCAGCCGTCCCGGTAACGCTGGGTGACGGACTCGGGGACGGGCTCGGCGAGGTGGTCCGGGTCGGGCTGGGTGACGGCGACGGGCCGGAGCCGTTGACGTTCACCGAGAAGGAGCTGGTGGCCAGCCCGGCGCCGCCCTGCCACAGCTCGAACCCGGCTTCCACGTCGATCAGGTACCAGCTGCTCTGGGTGTAGCCGCGGCTGACCATGTCCTGGGTCAGCGTGCCGACGTCCAGGTTGCTCACCGACGTGGTGCCGCTGGTCATCACGTAGCTGACCGTGTCCCAGCTGGACTGGGTGCCGTACCAGATGTTGTAGGTGTGGCCGCCGATGCTGACGTTCGTGGCCACCTGCGAGCCGAACGGCTGGACGCCGCCGGCGTGGTTGAGCCAGACCATCATCTCGGTGCCGTTCGGCTGCCCGGTCGTGGTCGGGGTCTGGTTGTACCAGATGTCGTAGGCCACGTCATAGGCGCCGCTGCCCGGCTGGGTGGTGTTCCAGCTCGTGGTGACCTTGCCCGGGGTGAGCGCGGACACCTGGACCGGGCTGGACGTCAGCCCCCCGGAGCTGCAGCTCCCCCAGTGACAGCCCTGGTAGATGGACGGGTAGCTGCCGGGGGCGCCGTTGGTCGCGTTACTGATCGCCGAGTTCGCCACCGTGAAGTCGGCGTTGCCGTCGGTGCTGACGCACTCGGAGGCGCTGGAGTTCCACTCGTTGTTCTGCACGATGTACGTGCCGCCGGCCACCGCCGCCGTCTGCGAGTTGCACAGCGTGCTGGTGGCCGCGTGCGCGTGCGCCGCGCCCAGCACCAGCAGTGCCGTGCCGCCTAAGGCGGTCGCCAGTGCGGTCGCCGCGGTGGTGAGACGGTTTGTGATTGCCATCTGCGTGCCCCTTCCTGGCCGGCCCGCTCCGCCGGCGATGCGCCACGTCGCGCAACTGTCCGCCGGCCCGGTGCCCCGCACCGTAACCCGGCTGGAACGGAAGGACGCCACGGGTTCCCGGGGGCAGGCGCAGCATCGCAGGTCAGCCGGGTACTGGCCCAGCCGGCTGGCTGAAAATTTCCGTAACAAAGAACCTGATTTGTTTCAGGAACGATCCAGCGCACGGTCCAGGTTGATGGCCGCGCTGATCAGGGCCAGATGCGTGAAGGCCTGCGGGAAGTTGCCCAGCGCCTCCCCGGACGCGCCGATCTGCTCGGCGTACAGCCCGAGGTGGTTCGCGTAGGTGAGCATCTTCTCGAATATGGTGCGGGCCTCCTTGGCCCGGCCCGCCCGGGTCAGCGCCTCCACATACCAGAACGAGCACAGGTTGAACGTGCCCTCCCCGCCGTCCAGCCCGTCGTGGCCGGTGATGGCGTACCGGTAGACGAGGCTGTCCGAGGTGAGTTCCGCACCGATCCGGTCCAGCGTGGACAGGAAGCGCGGATCGGTCGGGCCGGCGAACTTCACCAGCGGCATGACGAGCACCGAGGCGTCCAGCAGCCGGCTGCCCGGGTGCATCATGTACGCCCGCAGTTCCGGGTCCCAGCAAGAGTCCTGGACGAACCGGTGCGCGGCCGCGGCCAGCTTGCGCCACCGCTCCACCGGCGCGGGCAGGCCGCGGTCCCGGGCCAGCCGGCCCGCCCGGTCGTAGGCGACCCAGGTCATCAGGGCCGAGTAGGTGAACCGCTGGCGCGGGCCGCGGATTTCCCACACCCCCTCGTCCGGTTCCTCCCAGTGCCGCGACAGCCAGTCCAGCCGCTTGGACAACCCGACCCACAGGTCGTAGGAGATCGGCACCTCCCGGTTGTAGAGGTAGACCGAGTCCATCAGCTCGCCGTACACGTCGATCTGGCGCTGCTGCACGGCGTTGTTGCCGATCCGCACCGGCCGCGAGCCGCGGTAGCCCTCCAGGTGGTCCAGCACGGTCTCGTGGATGTCCTCCTGACCGTCCACCCCGTACATGATCATCACGTCGCGTTCCTTGGTCGCCGACTCGCAGCGGCGCTGCACCCATTCCATGAACGAGGCGGCCTCTTCCAGGAAGCCCAGGGTCATCAGCGCGTAGACGGTGAACGCGGCGTCGCGCAGCCAGGCGTACCGGTAGTCCCAGTTCCGCCCGCCGCCGAGTTCCTCCGGCAGTGACGTGGTGGGCGCGGCCACCAGGGCGCCGGTCGGGTGGTACACGAGCAGCTTGAGGGCGAGCGCGGACCGCTGCACGGTCTCGCGCCAGCGGCCGCGGTAGCGGGACTGGCTGACCCAGCCCTGCCAGAAGTCCGAGGTCAGCGTGAACAGGTCGGCCGTCTCCCCGGAAGCCAGCGGCCGCACCTCACCGAGCCATTCCAGCTGGATGTCCACGGACTCGCCCTCATCCAGGGTGAACGTCGCGGCGACCCCGGACTCCTCCGCCTTGAGCGGCACCGCGGTGCGCAGCACGCAGCGGCCGGCCGGGGACTCGAACACCGCGCCGGTCCCCGGGATCACGGTCACGGTGTGCGGTGCGCGGCCGTAGTCGAAGGCGGGGTGGCAGGCCAGCTCGAAGGTGGCCCGGCCGCGCACCGCGCGGGCCTGGCGGACCAGCAGGTCCCTGGCCTTCCCGGTGCTGCGGGTCTCCGGGACCATGAAGTCGATGACCTCACCGACCGCCTCGGCCCCCAGGAACCGGGTCAGCAGGATGTTGGTGTCCGGCAGGTACATCTGCTTGGGCCGGCTGGTGCTCCGGCTGGACAGCGAGAAGTAGCCCCCCTTGCGCGCGTCCAGCAGCGCGCCGAACAGGGACGGCGCGTCGAACCGGGACGGGCAGTACCAGTCCACCGTCCCGTCCGTGCCCACCAGCGCCACGGTCCGCAGGTCGCCGACGATCCCGTGCTCCTCGATCGGCAGGTAGCCGGCGGGCGGGGCGCCGGGGCGGCCGGGAGCGGCTGAGGGGTGACCCATGGTCTCAATGATCGGTTCCCGTAGTTACATCCGCGTTTCCGCGGCGGCACTGGTCTGGACCACCCGGCATGCTGGGGTGATGGGCCGGCGCGGCGCCGGTGCCGGGGAGGCGGCGGCCACCCGGGCATGCGGATCTGCCCCGGATCGGGGTGATTACCGGCCCGCGGGTGGGTAGCGAGCACAACGTGACAATACGGGAGGATGCCCCCCGGGTCCTGGTGGTCGGCGGTGGCTTCGGCGGCCTGGCCGCGGTGGCCGGGCTGGCCCGCAGCGGGTACCGGGTGACGCTCGCCGACCGGCATATCTACGCCACGTTCCAGCCGCTGCTGTACCAGGTGGCCACGGCGGGGCTGGCGCCGAGCGACGTCGCCTACCCGCTGCGCGGCTTCGCGCACAAGCAGCGGGCCCGGTTCCGGCACGGGGACTTGTCCGGCATCGACCCGGCGGCGCGGATCGCCGAGTTCTCCGACGGCGGCCGGGTCGGCTACGACTACCTGATCCTGGCCACCGGCGTGGCCGCGGCCTTCTTCGGGATCACCGGCGCGGCCCAGCACAGCTACGGCCTCTACACGCTGCACGACGCGGTCAGCCTGCGGGAACGGATCATGGCCGGGCTGGAACGGCTCAGCATCGCCACGAACCGCGACGAGGTGACCGTCACCATCGTCGGCGGCGGCGCCACCGGGGTGGAACTGGCCGGCACCCTGGCCGACCTGCGGAACCTGGCCCTGCCGGCGTCCTATCCGGACCTGGACCCGGGCGGCGTGCATATCCGGCTGGTCGAGATGGCGCCCGGCGTGCTCGGCCCGTTCGAGCCGAAGCTGCGCGAGTACGCCGCGCAGCAGCTCCGCGCCCGCGGCGTGGAGCTGCGGCTGAACGCCACCATCAAGGAGATCACCGCCCGGTCGATCATCCTGGACAACGGCGAGGTGCTGCCCAGCGACCTGACCGCCTGGGCGGCCGGCATCTCCGGCCCGGCGCAGGCCCGGCAGTGGGGCCTGCCGCAGGGGCGCGGCGGCCGCCTGGTCACCGGCCCGGACCTGCGGGTGCAGGATCAGGACCGGATCTTCGCGGTCGGCGACATCGCGCTCATCGACGGCTCCCCGCTGCCCCAGCTCGCCCAGCCTGCCCTGCAGATGGGGCGGCATGTGGCGGCGCAGATCCGCCGCCTGGAAGCCGGGCAGGAGACGGTCCCCTTCAGCTACCACGACAAGGGCATCATGGCCACCATCGGCAGCCGGTCAGCGGTGGTGCAGCTGAACCACGGAATCAGCTTCCGCGGCGCACTGGCCTGGTTCGCCTGGCTGGCCCTGCACCTGATCACCCTGCTGGGCGGCCGGAACCGGATCAACGCGCTGATCAACCTGTCCTGGCGCTACCTGTCCTGGCAGCGCGGCGGCGGCTTCATGGTCGGCGACGACCCGCCCGCGCCCGGCACCACCGGCCTGGGCACGGCCAGCCCCATGTCGCACGAGCGGCCGGCGCCCGGCCGGGAGCGGACGGGCGGCCAGGTGCCCGGGACGGGCTAGCGCCCGTCCGGCGTCACCATCCGGCCACCGGCGATCTGGGTCCGGCTCGACCCGATGACGAGGATGCTCTGCTCGGCCACCTCGTACGCCTCCAGGGCGCCGAGGGTGGCCAGCCGCACCTGCTGCTCGGCGCGCTGCGCGTCCGGCACCACCGCGACCGGGGTGCACGCGTCCCGGTACTGGCGGGCGATGCCCAGCACCTCCTCCAGCCGGGCGTCCTCCGGCTTCCCGGGCGGCATGCAGAAGGTGAGCACGAAATCGGCCGCCGCCGCCGCCCGGACCTGCGCCTCGATCACCGGCCAGGGCGTCCGCTCGCCCGGCGAGATCACCGCGTTACTGCTGCCGAGCGGGGCGCCGAGCACGGCCGAGCTGGCCTGGCTCGCCGTGATGCCCGGCACCTCGACCACATCGATGTCCCTGGCGGCCAGGCTGAGCGCCAGGCTGGCCAGCGCATAGGCCCCGGGGTCGGCGGGGAACGCGATGGCGACCGCCCGTCCCTGGCGCGCCTCCCGGACCGCTTCCTGGACGGAAGGTGCCTCGCTGCCCGGTGCGCCGCCCAGCACCCGGGTCCCGGGCCGGAGCAGGTCGGCCACCTGGTCCAGGGACCGGCCGAGCCCGGCGACCACCGAGGCGCGGCGCAGTTCGCTCCGCGCCCGCGGGGTGAGCAGGTCACGGGCACCGGGGCCGACGCCGACCAGGGCGAGCCGGCCGCGCGGCCGCACCCGGGCCACGGCCACGTGCACGCCATCCGCCGAGCGTTCCGGGACCACGAGGTCGTCCCCGCCGGCCAGCGCGGCCGCCTCGCCGCGCCGGCGGCGCGCCCGGGCGGCCGGCCCGGCCGGGTAGGAGCGCACCGGCCAGCCCCGCTCCCCGGCGGCTTCCGCGATGGCGGGCTGGCCGCCCCGGTCACCGTTCCGGCCGCCGCCCCGGTCCTGCAGCACCGCCAGCGCGGTCACGCTGGCGGGCGACAGGCCGGCTTCGCCCAGGGCACTGTCCACCACCTGCAGGATGTCCCCGGCCGCGGCGCCCTCCTTCACGTCCACCCCGATGACCAGCGACGGCGGCCGGAGGATCGCGGTCCGCGGGGCGGACGCCACGACCCGGTCGGTGACCAGGATGCGGTAGTTCCCGGCCTCGCCCACGGTGTCCGGCAGCGGCGGCAGCGGCCAGGTCTCGGCCGACTCCAGCCGGATCCGCTCGCCGTCCAGCAGGGCCCGGCTGACCGGCCCGATGGTGCCCTCGGTCGGCCAGCCCAGCGTGTCCAGGCCGGGCAGGCTGACGGCATCCGTGGCCGTGGTGATGACGGCGTCGGCGCCGAAGACCTCGGCCACCCTGGCCGCCAGCGCGTTCGCGCCGGCGGCGTGGCCGCCCACGACGGCCACCGCGCGCCGCGCCGACTCGTCCACGCAGACCACCGCGGGATCGGTCCACTTGCTGTCCAGCAGCGGCGCGATGAGCCGCACGGTGGCGCCCACGGCCAGGAAGCACACCAGGCCGTCGCACTGCGCCCAGGCGCGCGGCAGTGCCTGCCGGGCCGGGCCGTCATAAGTGCGGGTCTGGCCCGGCCAGGTGGCGGCCAGCCGCTTCGCGGCGGACCGGCCGCCCGCGGTGACCGCGATGAGCCCGATCACCCGCGCCCCCCGCGGCCCGGCCGCCGCAGCCACCGCGGCGGCGGCCATCCGGGCGGGCCGGGCCGCCGGGGATGCCGTGACCGCAGGTGTGAATGTGACCTGGGGAACATGGCACGACGCTACCCGCAACCTGCGATTTATGCCCGCCGGGGGGCCGCCATGCCTAAAAGGTTTTAGTCCTGTTCACCTGGCTCAGTAGCGCGCGCCCATGACCTTCTCGCCGAGCGGGTCCAGGTCGGCCAGGTCGTCGTCGGTGAGGGTGACGTCCAGGGCGGCCACGTTCTGCTCCAGCCACGTGACCCGCTTGGTGCCCGGGATCGGCACCACCGGGACGCCGAGCCGCTCCCCCTGGCCGAGCACCCAGGCCAGCGCCACCTGCGCCGCCGCGACCCCCTTGCGGTCGGCCACGGCGCGGACCGCGTCGGCGATCGCCTGGTTGGCCGTCCCCGCGTCGCCGGTGAACCGCGGGTTGCGGCTCCGGAAGTCCCGGGCGTCGAGCTGGCCGACCTCGACCGTCCCGGTCAGGAAGCCACGGCCCAGCGGGGAGTAGGGGACCAGCGCGACGCCGAGCTCGCGCAGCGCGTCCAGCACGGTCGTCTCCGGGTCCCTGGCCCACAGCGAGTACTCGCTCTGCACCGCGGTGATCGGGTGCACCGCACAGGCCCGGCGCAGCAGCGCGCTGTCCACCTCGGACAGGCCCAGGTAGCGCACCTTGCCCTCGGCGACCAGCTCGGCCATCGCGCCGACGGTCTCCTCGATCTCCGCGGTCTGCGGCGGGCGGTGCAGGTAGTACAGGTCGATGACGTCCACGCCCAGGCGGAGCAGGGACGACTCACAGGCCCGCTTGACGTAACCGCGCTCGCCGCGGATCACCCGGGCCTCGTCACCACCGGACCGGTCGATGCCGAACTTGGTCGCGAGCTGCACCTCGCCGCGGCGGCCGTGGATGGCCCGGCCGACCAGCACCTCGTTGTGCCCGGCCCCATAGACGTCGGCGGTGTCCAGGAAGGTCACGCCGAGGTCGAGCGCGCGGCGGATGGTGGCCACGGACTCGTCCCAGTCCGTGGCCCCGTACCACTCGCTCATCCCCATGCAGCCCAGCCCCTGCGCCGAGACCGCCAGCTCGCCCAGTGAAACAGTGCGCACGTCAGTTCCGTCCTTGTCGTCCAGCCGTTTCTTCCGACCCTAGAGGCTGGGCGGGCCGGGCCCGCGGCCACCCTGCCGGGCGGGCACCGGGCGGGGAAACTCAGGCCCGGGCGGCGGGCCGGGCGGTCACAGCGGCCAGGACTCCTGGCGCCAGGCGGCGTCCCAGAACATCCACTCGTACCGGGCCGCGGCGCGGAAGCGGGCCCGGGCCCGGGCATCCTGCGGCCCGCTCAGGCCCTCCCCCGCCGCATCGGCGAGATCCAGGACCGCGTTCACGTCGGCGGCGTACTCCGGCCCGGCGTAACTGTCGATCCAGCGCTGGTAGACGGGGTCCGGCGAGCCCAGCTGGGCCAGCCGCTGCCCGACTTCGCCGTAGATCCACAGGCAGGGCAGCACCGCGGCCAGCCCCTCGGCGTAGTCACCGAGCGCGGCCGCGGCGATCACGTAGCTGGTGTACGCCTGGGTGGTGGGCCCGGGCTGCGCGCTGGCCAGCGCGCCCGGGGCCGCGCCGAGCTCGGCGGCCAGCACCTCGTGCAGGGCCGACTCGGCCGACAGGCCGTCGGCGGCGTGCCGGGTGAGCAGCCGCGCCGCGGCCGGATCGGGCGCCTTCGTCCCGACCAGCGCCACCGCCTTGACGAACTCGCGGATGTAGTGCGCGTCCTGCGAGATGTAGTACAGGAATGCCTCCGCGGGCAGCTCACCCGAGGTCAGGCCCTGGATGAAGGGGTGCGCCACGATGGCCGCGTAGGTGCCGGAGATCTCCGTCCAGGCCTGGCCGGTCCAGCCTGCCCGGGACGGGGCCTGCGGCGAGGTGGTCGCTGCGGGGGTCATTGTTCCTCCTTGCCATTCCGCCGCGGCATTCATGGCATCTCAGATTTGAGATCTGAACAGAACCACACCACGCCCGGCCCGTCAAGAGCGCCCGGCGCTCCCGGCTGACCGGCGCGGTAGCCGGACCACCCCCAGGCGGATTACCGGCATGTTGCGCCTGGTTAAATCCTCATATCGCGGCTTGCCCGGCCCGGCAGCGCAAATTTAAGATCTTATATCTTGAGGACGCAGCAGCCTGGGTCATCGGGACACGACGGACAGCACCGCCGGAACAGGCCCCGGTCACAGCGCGATCCGGCGGTCATCCGCCCCCCGTGGCCAGCCCTTGTCAGCCCCGCGGCGCCCGCCATAAACTTGCCAGTCATAAGATCTGAGATCTTATTTTCCTAACGAGTGGGGAACCTCCGTGCCGACTCCGGAACAGCTCAGTGCCCGCGTGGTGGCCGCCGTGAACACCGACCGGCTGCTCGACCTGGTGCAACAGGTATGCCGCATCCCGAGCGTGCTCGGCGAGGAAGGGGAACTGGCCGGGTTCCTGCACGGCGTGATGCGCGAGTCCGGCTTCGAGGCGGCCAGCCTGCAGCCGGTGCTGCCGGAGCGGCCGAACGCGCTCGGCGAGCTTTCCTTCGGGCCGGGCAAGCGGGTGGTGCTCACCGGGCACCTGGACACCAAGCCGGTGTCCCACGGCTGGGCGGTGACCACGCCGTTCTCCGGGGAGCTGATCGACGGCGCGGTGTACGGCCACGGGATCATGGACATGAAGGCGGCGCTGGCCTGCCAGATCGCTGCCATGGAGGCGCTGCGCGACAGCGGGGCGGACCTGGCCGGCACGGTGGCCATGGCTGCGGTATCCGACCACATGGGCGACCAGCTCGGCTCCATCGCCTACTTCGACAGCTACCCGGCGGACATGGCCGTGCTCGGCGAGCTGTCCGACAACGAGATCTTCCTCGGCCACCGCGGCCGCTATTACTTCGACGTCACCGTCCTGGGCAAGTCCGCGCACACCTGCCACAAGCCGCTCGCGGTGAACGCGAACGCGCTGGCGGCGCACGCCATCCTGGAACTGGAGGCATCGGCCTACCTGCCGGGGCTGGAGGACTGGGTGCGGGACCTGTTCGGCCCGGAGACCTTCATCGTGCCCGGCCGGGTGTACGGGGGGCTGCCGCCCGGCGGCCCGTCGATGATCCCGGACGAGTGCGTGATCCGGGTGGACTGCCGCCCCCAGCCGGGCGTCACGGTGGACGAGGTGCGGGCCGAGATCGACCGCTGCCTGGACCGGGCCCGGGAGCGGGACCCGCGGCTGCGCGCCGAGGTGGTGCTGGCCGACGTGAAGGACGGCTACCTGGCCGGGCCGGACGACGAGGTGGTCCGGCACATGCGCGACGCGGTGCGCGCGGTGCGCCGGGCCGAGCCGGACCTGCGGGTGGCGGGATGGCTCGGGGACACGGCCAGCTTCGGCGTCAAGGTGCCGACCGTCATCTTCGGGCCGGGCGGCGAGCCGGTGTACTGCCCGGACGAGCACCTGAGCGTGGCCGACATGGTGGAAGCCACCCACGTGTACGCCAGCTTCGCCGCCATCGCGCTGGCCGCGGACCGGGCCTGACCGGATGCGCATCGTGCTGGCCAAGCCGGGCCTGGACGGCCACGACCGGGGGGTCAAGGTGGTCGCGATGGCCCTGCGCGACGCGGCTGCAGAGGTCATCTACCTCGGGCTGCGCCAGTCCGCGGCCCAGATCGTGGCGGCGGCCCGGGCCGAGGACGCGGACGTCATCGGCATCTCCGTGCTGTCCGGGGCGCACCTGGCGCTCAGCAGGGAGATCCGGGACGCGCAGCGCACGGCGGGTGTGGCCGACATCCCGCTGGTGGTCGGCGGGACCATCCCGCCGCAGGACGAGCCGGTCCTGGCGGGCCTGGGCGTGCAGCGCGTCTTCCCGGTGGGGACGCCGATCGCGGAGGTGGTCCAGGGCGTCCTGGCCCTCGGCCCCCCCGAATACTCCGCTGGCGAGGCGGGGTGCACCGAAGGCGTGTCCCCTCCGAGCCAGCGGATAAGCGGGGGGTTCCGGGGGGTCGCCCCCCCGGGCCAGCACAGCCTCACCACTGATTCCGGCATCCCGGTCGAGCCCTGCTACGAGCCGCCCGGCGGACCCGGCCCGGCGCTCGGCCGCCCGGGCGAGCCGCCGTTCACCCGCGGGCCGTACCGGTCCATGTACCGCGAGCGGCTCTGGACGATGCGCCAGTACGCGGGGTTCGGTTCCGCGGAGGACACCAACGCCCGGTACCGCTACCTGCTGGAGCAGGGCCAGACCGCACTGTCGGTCGCCTTCGACCTGCCGACCCAGCTGGGCTACGACTCCACGCACGAGCTGGCCGGCAGCGAGGTCGGCCGGGTCGGGGTGGCCATCGACACGGCGGAGGACATGGCCGCGTGTTCGACGGCCTGCCCCTGGAGGAGCTCTCGGTCAACTTCACCATCAACGCGACCGCGCCGGTGATGCTCGCCTTTTACCTGGTGGCCGCCGAGCGCCAGGGAGCCGACCCGGCCCGGCTGGGCCGGCACGCTGCAGAACGACATCCTCAAGGAGTTCCTGGCCCGCAAGCTCTACGTGTTCCCGCCGCAAGCCGTCGCTGCGGCTGGCCGGCGACGTGGTGGAGTACTGCGCGCGCGAACTGCCGCGGTTCAACCCGATCTCGGTGACCGGGTACCACGCCCGGGAGGCCGGCTGTGACGCGGTCACCGAGATCGGGCTCACCATGGCGGCGGCGATCGCCTACGCGGAGCACTTCACCGCCCGCGGGCTGGCCTTCGACTCGTTCGCCCCCCGGCTGTCCTTCCACTTCTCCAGCCAGCTCGACCTGTTCGAGGAGGCCGCCAAGGTCCGCGCGGCGCGCCGCCTGTGGTACGAGATCGCCACCGGGCGGTTCGGGGCGGCCGTGCCGGCCCCGGCCGGCTGCGCTTCTTCTCCGGCTGCTCGGGCGCCACCCTCACCGCCCAGCAGCCGCTGAACAACATGGTCCGGTCCACCCTGCAGTGCCTGGCCGCGGTGCTGGGCGGCGCCCAGTCGATCCACGTCATGGGCTACGACGAGGCCTGGAGATCCCGACCGAGGAATCGGTGCGGCTGGCGCTGCGCACCCAGCAGATCATCGCCTATGAGTCCGGCGTGACCCGGACCGCCGACCCGCTGGCCGGCTCCTACTTCGTCGAGTCGCTGACCGACCGAGCTGCAGACCGGGCGCTGGCCCTGGTGCAGCGGGTCGATGCGGCGCGGCGGGTACGTGCACCTGCTGAGCAGGGCGTACCGCAGCGCTGGATCGCCGAGTCGGCCTACGCCGCGGAGCAGGCGGTCCAGTCCGGCGACCAGGTCGAAGGTGGGCGTCAACCGGTTCACCGGCGGCGACGAGGCCGGCCGCCGCCCGGGCTGTTCACGGTGGACGAGGCCGCGGCGGGCCGGCAGCGGGCCCGGCTGGCCGCGCGGCTGGCGGCCCGGGACGGCGCCGCGGCGCCGGCAGGCCCTGGCCGGGCTGCGCGACACCGTGACGGCCGGGACAGAACACGATGCCCGCCTTCCTGGCCGCCGCCCGGGCGGGCTGCACCGTGGGCGAGATCTGCGATGTGCTGCGGGCCGAGTTCGGCGAGTACACCGAGCCGCCGCCGTGGTGACGCCGCCCGCCCCGGCCCCGCCGCCACCCCCCAGGCCCGGCCGCTGGCCGGGATCCGGGTGCTCGACCTGACCCGGTTCGTCTCCGGGGCGTACTGCACGATGATCCTCGACGCGCTCGGCGCCGACGTGATCAAGGTGGAGGGGCTGCCCGGCGGGGACCCGTACCGGAGCCAGGGCGCGGTCAACGTGGGCACGCAGAGCGGCGCTGTTCGCCTCGCTCAACACGGGCAAGCGCAGCCTGGCGGTGGACCTGCGCGCCGCCGGCGGGCCGCGAGCTGATCCGCACCCTGGCCGCGGGCGAGTGACGTCTTCGTGCAGAACTCCCGGCCCGGCTCGCTGGACCGGGCCGGTCTCGGCGCGGCGGCACTGCAGGAGCTCAACCCCCGCCTGGTCTACGCGTCCGTCTCCGGGTTCGGGCCGTCCGGGCCGGACGCCGGCCGGGGCGGGTTCGACCTGATCCTCCAGGCGGCCGGCGGGCTGATGGCGGTGACCGGCACGCGCGGAGTCCGGCCCGGTCAAGGTGGGCGTGCCGGTGCTGGACATCGGCTCCGGGCTGGCCGCGGCGACCGCCATCCTGGCCGCGCTGCTGGCCCGGACGGCTGACGGCCTCGGCCGCACGGTGAGCTCGTCGCTGCTGGAGTTCGCGCTGAGCTGCTTCACCAGCTACGCGGCGGACGTGCTGGAGACCGGCACCGCGCCCGGCCTGCTCGGCAACGACTCACCCCAGTTCGCGCCGTACGGGGTGTTCCGCTGCCAGGACGGGGCGATCGCGCTGGCCGGGGCGGGCAGCGAGCAGCTGTGGCAGCGGCTGTGCGAGGTGCTCGGGCGGCCCGGCTGGGCCGCCGACCCCCGGTTCGCCAGCAACGCCGGCCGGCTCCGGCACCGCGGCGAGCTGACCGCCGAGATCGAGCAGGTGCTCGGCGCGGCCGGCACCGCGCACTGGCAGCGGGTCCTGGATGAGGCGGGCATCCCGGCGTCCCCGGTGCGCCCGCCCGGCGACGCGCTGACCTCACCGCAGGCGGCCGCGCTGGGCATGCTGCACAGCGCGGCCACCCCGGACGGGCATCCGTACCAGACGGTGCGGCCGCCGCTGTCGGTGGGCGGCCCGGCCCGCTACTCACGGGCGCGCCCGCCCTCGGCCAGCACACCGCCGAGGTGCTCGGCGAATTCGGGCTGCCCGCCGCCACTGTGGCCGACCTGCTCGCCCGTGGGATCGTGGCCGGATGAGCGCCATGCCACCCGGAGGTGGTCTCACCGCCCTGGCCAGCTTGGTGCTGGGCCGGACCATCGCGCTGAGCGCGATCCCGGCCCCGCCGGGGCACGAGGAGCAGCGGGCGGGCATCGTGCTCGGCTGGTGGCGGGCCGACGGCCTGGCCGGGACGGCCACGGATCCCGCGGGCAACGTCCGGGCGCGGCTGCGGGCGGGCGGGCCGGACGGCGCCGCGCCGCGGCCGGCCGTGCTGGTCTGCGCCCACCTGGACACCGTGTTCGGCCCGGAGGTCAGGCACGGTGCGCAACGCCACGGCGGCCGGCTGGCTGGCCCCGGCGTCGCGGACAACACCGTGGCGGTGTGCGCGCTCAGCGCGCTGGACGCGCTGCTGCCCCGCGGGCTGAGGCACCCGGTCTGGATCGTCGCGACGGCCGGCGAGGAGGGTCTCGGGAACCTGGCCGGGGTCCGCGCGCTGCTGGCCGACCCGCCCGGCCCGGTCCGCGCCGTCATCGCGCTGGAGGGCGACTACCTGGGCCGGGTCAACATCACCGGCGTCGGCTCGGTCCGCTGGCGGGTCACCGTGACCGGGCCGGGCGGGCACGCCTGGGAGGACGCGGGCCAGCCCAGCGCGGTGCATGAGGCGGCCCGGCTGGTCACCGCGCTGGCCGCGCTGGCCCGGCTCCCCGGCCGGCAGCACCGGGCCGGCGCACCCGGCCGGACGGCACCGGGACGGCCAAGGCGACCGTCAACATCGGCCGGATCGAGGGCGGGGAGTCGGTCAACTCCCGCGCCACCCACGCCGAGTTCCTGGTCGACCTGCGCAGCGGCGACGCCGCCGCGCTGCGGTCCCTGCACGAGGCCGCCCAGCGAGGTGCTGCGCGGGGTGACCGCCCCCGCCGAAGCCGCCGTCGAGGTCATCGGCGAACGGCCCGCCGGCGCCATCGATCCCGGTCACCCGCTGGTTACGCTGGCCGCCGCGGCGCTGCGGGAGGCCGGGATCACCCCGCGTGCTGACCGCGGCCAGCACCGACGCGAACGCGGCCTACCCGCTGCGGATCCCGGCGGTGACGCTGGGCATCACCACCGGCGGCGGCACGCACACCGAACAGGAATGGATCGATACCGACCCGGTCGCCACCGGCCTGGCCACGCTGGCGGCCACGATCACCCGGCTCGATGAACAGGAGTGGTGAGCAGTGCGGACCGGAGTAACGCTGCAGGGGGTCGACCCGCCCGGCGAGTTCGAGTCGATGGTGGCCGAGATCGAGGCGCTCGGCTACGACAGCTTCTGGCTGACCGACTCCTCGCTGCACGCCCGCAACTGCTGGGCCTACCTGACGCTGGCCGCCCGGCAGACGTCGCGGATGACGATCGGCACCGCGGTCACCAACCCGGTCACCCGGCATCCGGCGGTCACCGCCACGGCCGCCGCCACGCTGGCGGAGATCTCCGGCGGCCGGGCCATTCTCGGCATCGGCGCGGGTGACCGGCCGCTGCTCTCCCTCGGCCACTCAGCCGGCCCGGCTGGCCACGCTGGAGGCCGCGGTCTCGGCCATCCGCGAGCTGTGGGCCGGCCAGGCCGTCGAGGCCGAGGCACCCGGTTTCGCGCTGCACGACGCGCATTACCGGTTCCCGCCCGGGCTGGACATCCCGGTGTACCTGTCGGCCACCGGCCCGCGGACCCTGGAACTGGCGGGGCGGATCGCGGACGGGGTGATCCTGCTGGCCGGGCTGCACCCGGACGGCATCTCCTTCGCGCTGGAGCACATCGACCGGGGCGCCGAGGCGGCCGGCCGGGACCGCCGCCCGCACGTGACCGTGTTCGCCTACGGGGCGATCGACGAGGACGAGGCGGCGGCCGTGGCCGCCGCCCGCACCATCGCCGCCTGGTTCCCGCAGACCGCGCCGGTGCACTGCCGGCTGGCCGGGCTGCCGCAGGAGACCATCGAGGCGGTCCGCGGCAGCTACGCCGGCGGCGAGTTCCAGGAGGCGGCCCGGGCCGCGGAGGCGCTGCCGGTGGACTTCGTGAAGCGGATGGCGCTGGCGGGCGGCCCGGCCGAGGCCCGCCAGCACCTGCGGAACCTGGCTGAACTAGGCGTCAACTCGGTGACCGTGTTCCCGCTCGGCAAGGACCGGATGGCCACCGTCCGCGCCTTCCGCGACTGCGCCGCGGCCACCGGGGACGGTGCCGCGTGATCATCATCGAGGGCGGCACCGTGCTGACCCTCGACGACGCGGGCACCGTGCACGAGGGCGGCCACCTGGCCATCGACGGCGACCGGATCACCGCGGCCGGCCCCGGCCGCTACCCCGGCGAGCGGGCCGCGGGCGCCGAGGCACATCGACGCCACCGGCATGATCGTCATGCCGGGGATGGTGGACCTGCATTACCACACCGCCATCGGCAAGGGCTTCTGCGACCACCTGCCGCTGCTGGAATCGCTGGAGCAGTTCTGGTACCCGTCGATCCGGGCGCTGGACCCGGAGACCGCCTACTGGGCCGCCCGCAGCAGCTACGCCGAGTCCATCAAGTGCGGCGTCACCACCGTGAACGACATGTACCGCCAGCTGGGCGCGCTGGGCCGGGCCGCCGAGGAGATCGGCATCCGGGCCGTGCTGTCCAACGACGTGGCGCTGCCCGAGCACAACCTGGACACCCTCCAGGACAACAAGGACTCCTACGACGCGGTGCACGGCCTCGGCAACGGCCGGGTCGAGGTGTACGTCGGCATCGAGTGGCTGCCGCTGGCCTCCCCCGGGCTGCTCCGGGACGCCCGCCAGCTCGCCGACGAGCTGGGCACCGGCATCCACGTCCACCTGAACGAGTCGCTCGGCGAGGTGGAGAATTCCAGGCAGCGGTTCGGCCGTCGGCCGACCGAGGTCGCCTACGAGGCCGGCCTGCTCGGCCCGGACTGCGTGGCCGCGCACTGCGTCTGGCTCACCGACCACGAGATCGGCCTGATGCGCGAGACGGGGACGCACATCTCGCACAACCCCAGCTCCAACGCCAAGCTCGGCAACGGGGTGGCCCGGCTGCCGGAGATGCTCGCCGCCGGGATCAACGTCGGCCTCGGCCATGACGCCGCCGAGTCCAGCAATTCCTGCGACCTGTTCGACGTGATGAAGTTCGCCTCGCTGGTGCACCGCGCCTACCGGGTGGACGCCAGCCTGCTGCAGGCCCCGGACGTGGTGCGGATGGCCACCCGCAACGGCGCGGCCGCCCTCGGCCACGACACCGGCCAGCTCGCCCCGGGCAAGAAGGCCGACGTCATCCTGGTGGACACCCGCAGCCCGATGTTCACCCCGCTGCTGCCGGGAGACAAGGCGCACCTCTACTCGCACCTGGTGTTCGCCGCCAACGGCAGCGCGGTGGACACCACGATCGTGGACGGGCGGGTGCTGATGCGCGGCCGCCAGCTCACCACGGTGGACGAGGCAGCCGTCCTCGGCCAGGCCAACACCGCACTCCAGCGCATCGTCGCGGCCATCGACTACTGACCAAGCGGACCAGGAGCTACAGCCATGGGCAAGATCATCATTTCCGGCGGCACGGTACTGACCATCAACGACGCGGACGACGTGCACTTCGGCGGGCACGTCGTGCTGGACGGCGACCGGATCGCCGCCGTCGGCGACGGCCCGTACGCGGGCCCCGTCACCGACGGGGACGAGGTCATCGACGCGGCGGGCAAGATCGTCATGCCCGGGCTGGTGGACCTGCACTACCACACGGCCATCGCCAAGGGGTTCAGCGACCACCTGCCGCTCTGGGAGTACCTGGACGCCTGCTGGTACCCGTTCATCCGCACCCTCGACTCCGACGCCGCGTACTGGTCCGCGGCGGCCAGCTACCTGGAGTCGGTCAAGTGCGGGGTGACCTGCGTCAACGACATGTACCGGCGGCTGCCCGACCTGGGCCGGGCCGCCCGGGACATCGGCATCCGGGCCGTGCTGTCCAACGACGTGGCGCTGCCCGAGCACAACCTGGACACCCTGCAGGACAACAAGGACGCCTACGACGAGGTGCACGGCCTCGGTGATGGCCGCATCGAGGTGTACGTGGGCATCGAATGGCTGCCGCTGGCCTCCCCCGGGCTGCTCCGGGACGCCCGGGCCCTCGCTGACGAACTCGGCACCGGCATCCACATCCACCTGAACGAGTCGCTCACCGAGGTGGAGAACTCGCAGTGAGCGGTTCGGGCGGCGGCCCACCGAGGTTGCCTACGACGCCGGGCTGCTCGGCCGCGACTGCGTGGCCGCGCACTGCGTCTGGCTGTCGGACACCGAGATCGCGCTGATGCGCGAGACGGGCACCCAGATCTCGCACAACCCCAGCTCCAACGCGAAGCTGGGGAACGGCATCGCCCGGCTGCCGGAGATGCTCGCCGCCGGCCTCAACGTCGGCCTGGGCCACGACGCCGCCGAGTGCAACAACAGCCGGGACGCGTTCGAGGTGATGAAGTTCGCCTCGCTCATGCACCGCGCCAACCGGGTGGACGCCAGCCTGATGCAGGCCCCGGCCGTGGTCCGGATGGCCACCCGCAACGGCTCCGCCGCGCTCAAGCACGATACCGGTGAGCTCACCACGGGCAAGAAGGCCGACGTCATCCTGGTGGACACGAAGAACCCGATGTTCACCCCGCTGATGCCCGGCGACAAGGCGCACATCTACTCGCACCTGGTCTTCGCCGCCAACGGCAGCGCGGTGGACACCACGATCGTGGACGGCAAGGTCCTGATGCGCGGCCGCCAGCTGCTGACCATGGACGAGCCGCAGATCCTGGCCGAGGCGAACGCGGGCTTCCTCCGCACCCTGGAGAAGATCCGTTCCTAGCGCCCCGTCCGCCCCGCTCCTGTCGCCCGCCCCGCCGAGGACCCGTCCATGCAGATAGACGCGCACACGCACATCCTGAGCCTCGCCGAGGACGCGGAGTTCACCACCGAGTACGGCCGCGAGGGATCGCTGTGCATCTACCGCAGCCTGGGCTTGCTGCCGTCGCACCGGCCGCCCACCGAGGAGGAGTGGGCGGCCAGCGGCTACAGCCGGAAGGGCTTCCCGGTCATCGGCCCGGACGAGTCGGTGCGGGACCATCCCGGGTTCGACAAGATCGTCATCCTGGCGGTGTCGCCGCAGTTCCTGGAGGGCGAGCTGATCGGCACCGTGGACACGCACGGCATCACCGGAGTGCCCGGGCCGCCCGGCCCGGAGAAGTGCAACGACTACATCGCGGCCATCGTGGCGCAGCGGCCGGAGAAGTTCATCGGCTACGCCTCGGTCAACCCGGCCTACCGGGGGCCGGGGGCGGCGGTCCGCGAGCTGGAACGGGCCGTCCGCGACCTGGGGCTGGCCGGCCTCAAGCTGTACCCGATGTACCAGGACTGGTCCCCCGCCGACCCGGTCCTCGCCTTCCCCGTCTTCGAGAAGGCGGCCGAACTCGGCATCCCCGTCATGGTGCACCAGGCCGGCTCGACCCGCATCGACGCCCGGATGGAGCATGCCCGCCCGGCGCTGCTCGACGCGGCCGGGCGGCACTTCCGTGACCTGCGCCTGACCATCGCGCACTGCGGCCTGCCGTGGGTTGACGAGGCCATGTTCATGCTGACCAAGCATCCCAACTTCTATGCCGAGCTCAGCTACCACATCGCCAGCGTGACCACCGAGGAGCTGTTCCGCTTCCTGGTGTGCGCACAGGCGTCGTTCGTCCCGCTGGAGAAGCTGTTCTTCGGCACCGACTACCCGGGCTTCCTGTACGACCCGGTCAAGCTGCGCGCCAAGCTGCTGGCCGTGAACGACTACGCCGACCGGGTCGGCGCCGACCCCATCCCCCAGTCCAAACTGGACGGCATCCTGGGCGACAACTACGCCCGCATGCTAGGCCTCCTCCAAGACTGACCCCCTGCATCCAGGCCACCACCCCCACCACCCCCGCCAGCCCCACCCAGACGTCGTGATCATGAGCTGGGTGTCGTTGGCACGACACCCAGCTCATGATCACCCATGACGGGGAGCGGGTCAGAGGACGGGCCAGGCGGGGCCGGGGTCGATGCCGATCTCGGCCAGGACGCGGCGGTTGATGCGCTCGACCTGCTCCCGGAGGTCGTCCTCGTCCACCCGGGTCAGCTTCTTGTGCTCCAGCAGCACGTCGCCGCCGACCAGGACGGTGTCCACCGAGTGGCCGGTCACTCCGTAGACCAGGTTGGCCACCGGGTTGTGCAGCGGGCGCCAGTCGAAGTCGGAGGTGTCGAAGATGATCACGTCCGCCTGCTTGCCGGGTTCCAGCGAGCCGGTCTCGTCACCCATCCACAGCGCGGTCGCCCCGCTGATGGTGGCCATCTCCACGGCCTGCTCGGCGGTGACCGCGCCCGGGTCGCGCCGGGCGTCCCGCGGCAGCAGCGCCGCCAGCTGCATGGACCGGCAGATGTCGGTGTGATTGGACACGTTCTCGGCGTCGGTGCCGAGCGCCATCGGCACCCCGGCGGCGAGCAGCTCCGGCCACTTCCCGGTCTGGGTGGTGCCCTTGGCCAGCTTGAGCGCGGAGGAGGGGTTCTGCGAGATCCGGGCACCCGCGTCCGCGACGAAGCCCACGTCCGCCTCGTCCAGGCTGGTCATGTGGTTGAGCAGGGTGCGCTCGTTGAGCGCGCCGATCTCGTGCATGTGCTCCACCGGCCGGTGCCCGAAGGTGGCCAGCTCCAGCTCCACCTCACGCTCGCTGGTCAACTTGTGCAGCACGAACAGCGACTCCGCGTCGGCGGCCAGCGCGGCCGCGCCCCGGGTCAGCTCGTCGGAGCAGGTGCCGACACCCTCGATGGTGACCGCGTCCTTGATCCGCGGGTGGCCGAACTTGCGTACCTGATCGATCCCGTCGGCCAGCCGGCGCAGCGCGGTCTTGGCGTCCATCCGCAGCCAGTCCGGCAGGTCCTTGCGGCCCGTGGGCCCGGCCTGGTCCCAGGTCCACGGGCCGGTCCGGGCCCGGATGCCGGAGGCGGCCAGCGCCTCCAGCACCGCGTCCAGGTGGTTGCACCCCGGCTCCTCGAACAGGGTGGTGCCGAACCGGATCATCTCCGCCGCCGCATGCTGGGCGTGCACGTGCATGTCCTCGTCGGTCAGCGCGGCAAACGAGGGGTAGATGAACCGGCGCAGCGCGTCCAGCGTCTGGCCGCCCTCCGGCATCGCCCCCTTGGCGCAGCAGAGCAGGTGCCGGTGCCCGTTCACCAGGCCGGGCATGATCACCCCGTCCGGGGCGTCGATCAGCCGCTGGGGCGCGTACCCGGCCAGGATGTCGTCCCGCTGGCCGACCGCCACGATCGCGCCGCCGTCGATGGCCAGGGCGCCGGCCCGGTAGATCTCCCGCTGCGCGTTCAGGGTGAGCAGCCAGCCGCCCGCGATCACCGTGTCCACCGGGACCGGCCCGGCCGGGGCACCCGGCCCCGCGGGGGCGCTCACCCGGCCGCCAGGCTGGGTGCCGTGTGCTCGTCGCTGTCCACGCCGTCGCCCATGGGGGTCCTCCGTCGCTGCCGGTGCCGCCGCATCGTATCGCCAGGGAGATCGGGGTCTGACAGATCAGATCTCAGATCTGAGGCTAGGATCCAGGCTCCCGCACAGTCAATCCCATCCACGTAACCATCATGTTTCACGCCCAGAGCGCATCGCCGGGGGTCCGTCTACCGTTCGGCCGGGGATTGACGAAGCCGCTCGGCCACGGTCTGATATCTCATGTCTTGACGGTGTGCGGCCCACGGCCGGAAAGGAAGCCCAGCGAATGACCGTGCCCCACCCGGGCCAGGCCGGCGTCGGAGGTGCTCCGCGAGCGCGGGGCCGCCGCCTGGTCCGCGGCCATCAGCCACGCGATGGTGGCCGAGATCGGCGCGGGCACGCTGCCGCACCCGACGTTCCGCTACTACTTCGAGCAGAACGTGCTGTACCTGGAGGACTACGCCCGGGCCATCGCGCTGATCACCGGCCGGGCCCCGGACCGGGCCGGCCTCAGCGTGCTGGCCCGCTTCCTGGCCCAGATCGTGGAGACCGAGCTGCCGGCCAACTACGCCTTCCTGGCCCGGCTCGGCGGCACCGCCGGCCCGGGCGGGAACGCGACGATGACCCCGGTCACCTACGCGTATACCCGTCACCTGCTCGACGCCGCCGGGCGGCACGGCCTGGCCACCGGGCTGGCGGCGGTGCTGCCCTGCCAGTGGAGTTACGGCGAGATCGCCGCCCGGCTGGCCGGCGCGATGCCCGCCGACCCGGTCTACGCCGACTGGATCTCCATGTTCGCCGGGGACGGCTACGACGAGCTGGTGCGGGCCAGCACGTCCCTGCTCGACCAGCACGCCGACGTGGCCGATGAGGCCCTGATGGCCTCCCTGGCCGCGGTGTTCGACCGCTCTACCCGCTACGAGCTGGCCTTCTGGGACATGTGTTACCGGAGCAGCTCGGCGGCACGGTAGCCGATCATCATGGCGGCCAGGTTGGTGTTGGCCCGCGGGATGACCGGCAGGATCGAGGAGTCGGCCACCGAGAGCCCGCGCACGCCGAGCACGCGGAGCCGCGGGTCGACCACGGTGCCGGGCGCGGCCGGGTCACCCATCCGGCAGGTACCGCTGTGATGGTTGTAGGTGCCGACCGCCCGCCGGCAGGCCGCCGCCAGGTCGCCGGCCCGCCACCAGGGATCCTCGGGCCGCCGCAGCAGCCCGGTCGCGGCCAGCTCATCGACGAAGTCCGCGGTGGCCGTGACGATCCGGGCCATCCGGGCCGCGTCCTGCTCCTCGGCGAGGTGCCGGGCCTGGATCCGCGGCCCGCCGGGGGTGAGCGTGACCCGCCCCCGGGACAGCGGGGTCATCAGAGCCGCGGTGAACGAGACCTGGGCCTCGGGCACCGACGGGTCGTAGGGCCTGGTCTGCCAGGGGAAGATCTCCGCCTCGACGTGCTCGCCGGGCAGCTCGTAACGCAGCAGCGAGCCGCTGACCGGGCGGGCCTCGATGTCAGCGACGTCCGTGACCTGCACGTCCAGCAGGCACCACGGGTGGTCCTGGAGGTTCTCGCCCACCCCCGGCAGCGCCGTCAGCAGCTCCACGCCCGCCTCGCGCAGCACCTGCTCCGGGCCGATGCCCGACCGCATCAGCAGCAGCGGGGTGCCGAACGCGCCCGCGCACAGCACTACCCGGTCGGCGTGCAGCCGGCCGGTGCCGTCCGGGCCGGTCACCTCGGCGCCCACGCAGCGGGTGCCGTCGAAGACCAGCCGCTCCACGTGAGTGCCCGCCCGCAGGTCCACCAGGCCGCGGATGAGCGGGAGCACGGCGGCGTGTGTCCCCCACCGGCCCTCGTGCCGCCGGTTGGTGGGCCACACGCCGATCCCGAGCGCCCCCGGCGCGTTGTGGTCAGCGGCGGCCGGGTGGCCGTGCTTGGCGCACAAGCCGGTGAACGCGTCGTCCAGCGGCCCGGGAGTGAGCCGGGTGATCGGGATCGGCCCGGCGGTCCCGTGGTAGGCAGCGTCACCGAACTGCTGATCGGACTCGATCGCGCGGAATGCGGGCAGGCAGTCCGGCCAGGACCAGCCCGGCACACCCCAGCCGTCGTAACACCAGGGCTGGCCGCGCAGCGCCGCCGCCGAGTTGACGGTGGACCCGCCGCCGGTGCCGCGGCCCTGCGGCAGCGCCAGCCCGGTGTCCGCGTCGGCGTAGGAGTGATAGCACTCCGCGGGCAGCAGGTAGTCGTAGAGCATCCAGGGCGGTGGCGGCGTGCCCGCGTCCGGCCCGGACTCCACCACGGTGACCGACGCTGAGCCGGCCAGGCCCAGGGCGCAGAACAAGCCCGCCGACCCGGCCCCGATGATCAGGACGTCCGAGCTGGCGGTCATCAGCGCCCCGACACCGAGTCGAGGTCCAGGTTGGCCAGCTGATCGGCCATCACCGAGAGGATGTGCTGGCGCATCAGGGTCTCCGCCCGCTGCCCGTCCCGCTGGACGATCGCCTCGTAGATCGCCTGGTGCTCGCGCACCGAGGTGCCCATCCGGCCGGGGATGGCCATGGTCAGGCGGCCGATCCTGGTCACGTGGTCACGGATGTTGTTCAGCATGGCGGTGATCCGGCTGTTCTTCGACTGCGCGTACAGCAGCACGTCGAACTCGTCCAGCAGGGCGGCGAGGCGGCTGGTGTCGTCCTCCGCCAGGGCCGCCGCGCTGTCCCGGACGATCCGGTTCAGCGCGGCCAGGTCCTCGGTGGCGATGTTCACCGCGGCCTCCCGGGCACACTGGCCCTCCAGCAATTCCCGGACCTCGTAGACCTCCCGGAGATCCTGGCGGCTGTAGCCGGACACGACCGCGCTCCGGTACGGCGCGATCTGCACGAAGCCGTCCTTCTCCAGCCGGACGAAGGCCTCGCGCAGCGGTGTCTTGCTGACTCCGAAGCGGGCTGCCAGCTCGGCCTCGCGCAGTACATAGCCAGGCGGAAGCTGGGTGGCGACGATCTCCTCGCGGAGTTTCAGGTACACCCAGTCCTTCAGCTGCCGGTGCTCGACACCCTCACCCAGCGTGCTGGTCATCCGCGGCCTCCGTGACGCGGGTGCCGCCCGGCCCGGCTCCGCCGGGCCGGGCACACCCTCGTGCCCCATTTTGAGATCTCAGATACTAGTGCAGCCTCAGCCCTTCGGCAGCAGGCTCGTATTGACCACGCCAGCCGCGTTGACCGGCTTGGTGATCAGCCCCTCACTGTGCATCCAGTTGGCGAAACTCTGCCACTGGCTCACGCTCATGGCCCCGAAGCCGCCCGGGTTCGCCAGCAGCGGGGCGGTCGCGTAGACCATCTTCTTGAGCAGCGCCGGGCTGTAGCCCTTCGCCACCGGGGACAGCGCGGCCAGCGCGGCCGCGGGGTTGGCCTGCGCGGCCGCCGCCCCCTGGGCCAGCCCGGCCAGGAACTCACGCACCATGGTCCGGTACGCGGGGTCGCTGGCCAGCTTGCTCTTGTTCGCGATGATGACCAGCTCGTCGTAGTTGGGCACGCCCTGGGTGTCCACCGGGTAGACCTTCGGCTTGAGCCCGAGCGAGCCGAGCTGGATGGCCTCGACGTTCCGGTAGCCGCTGATGATGGCGGACACCTTGCCGGACACCATAGCGGGGACCAGGCCCTCGTTCACCGTGACCAGCTTGGTCTGGCCACGGTCAGGTTGTACTTCTTCAGCACGGCCTTGAGCATCTGCGCGGAAATCGGGTCCCCGTCGGTGCCGACCGTCTTCCCGGCCAGCTGGGCCGGGCCGCTGACGCCGCTCTTGCCCGAGATGATCAGCGAGTTCAGCGAGGTCGGGATCATCGCGGCGACCGCCGCGACGTTCAGGTTCTGGGTGGCCGCGGTGATCGTCTCCGGCTCGTAGGAGATGGCCAGCGGGACCTGGCCCAGGCTGATCAGCTTCAGCGCGTCCGTGCTGTTCGACGGCGACTGGAAGGTCACGTTCAGGTGCTGCTTGGTGAAGTCGCCGTTCTTCTGCGCCAGGTACAGCGCGATGTGGTCGGGGTTGGGGAACCAGTCCAGCAGGACGGTGGTATTGGTCATGGCCGTGCCGCCGCTGCTGCTGGCGGAGGAGCCGGATCGAGGACGACGAACCACACGCCACGACGGCCGACATCAGGGCCGCCGCCCCGAGGACCAGCGCTCCGCGGCGGCGGCCTGCCCGCCTTGCGGTCATGGATGTCACCGTTTCCCTTCTCGTGCCCAGGGGCAAACGATTCGCTCGAGTACCGAGACGGCGATGAACAGGAGGATGGCCTCAGCGGTGAGGATGAAGATGGCGGCGAAGACCAGGTCGGTCTCCAGCTGCGGGATGGCCTGGATCATCACGTAACCCAGGCCGTTCTGCGACCCGGCGTACTCCCCGAACACCGCGCCGATCGGGGCGTAGGTGGCCGCGATCCGGAGCCCGGAGAACATGGACGGCAGCGCGGCCGGCGCCTCGACCCGCCGCAGCGTAGCCCACCGGTTGCCGTCCAGCGTGCGCATCACCCGCAGCAGTTCCGGGTCCACCGACGCCAGGCCGTCGATCGTGTTGACCACGATGGGGAAGAAGCAGATCAGCGCGACCACGATCAGCTTGGGCGTGATGGTGTACCCGAAGATGATCGCCAGCACCGGTGCGATCACCACGACCGGGACCGCCTGCGAGCCGATCAGCAGCGGGTAGACGGCGTTGCGGACGATGCGCGGAACTGTGCAGGGCGAACGCGAGCGTGACCGCCAGCACCACGGACAGCAGGAAGCCGAGCAGCGACCTCCTTGGTCGTGACCCAGGTGGCGCTGGCCAGCGTGCCGGACCAGTCGGAGATCCCGGTGCGAGGCGATCCGGTCCAGCGACGGCAGCACGTAGTCGGGCACGCCGAACCAGTGGCTGACCGCCTCCCAGATCGCCGGCGATGGCCACCAGGATGCCCGCGGCGGGCAGCGCCCGGCGCAGGGACGAGGCGGCCGACCCGCGGAACGAGCGGCGCGGGGCGGCGACGGCCGGCTCCTCCGGCGGGTGACGGTGGTGCTCATGCTCCCGCCCTCGTTCCTGGCCGTCATGCCACCGCCTCCAGCAGGGAGAGGATCTCGTCGCGCAGCTCGGTGAACTCCGGGTGGCGGATGAGCTCGCGCCGGCTGCCGGCGTGCGGCAGGTTCACCTTGAACTCGGCGACGACCCGGCCCGGGCCGCGCGGACATGACCACGACCCGCTCACCGATCAGCAGCGCCTCCTCCACGTCGTGGGTGACCAGCATGGTCGTCCTCGGCTCGGCGTCCAGCGCACTGCGCAGCCACTGCTGCAGGTCGGCCCGGGTGATCGAGTCGAGCGCGCCGAACGGCTCATCGAGCAGCAGGACCTCCTTGCCCGCCACCAGGGTGCGCAGGAAGGAAACCCGCTGCCGCATCCCGCCGGACAGCTGGTGCGGGCAGCCGCTTCTCGAATCCGGCCAGGCCGAACCGCTCGACCAGGTGCGCCACCTGGTCACGGGCCGCCTGGCGCCGCACCCCCCGGTTCTCCAGGGCGAGCGCCGCGTTGCCGAGCACGTCGCGCCAGGGCAGCAGCAGGTCGCGCTGCGGCATCCAGGCGCAGCGGCGCAGCCGGCCCTGGGCGGTATCCGCGTCGAGGACCGTGATCGATGCCCTCGTTGGGCTCGTCCAGCCCGCATGATCATCGCTAGCAGCGTGGACTTCCCGCAGCCGCTCGGGCCGACGATGGCCAGGCGGCCGTGCAGCGGGACGTCCAGGTCCACCCCGGACACCGCGACGGTCTCCCCGAACGCCCGGGCGACGCCGCGAACCTGCACCCCGGAGCCGGGGGCGGCCACCCCCGGCCCGGCCGCCGGGGATGGCGCGGCCGCGCCTCCGGGCCCGGCCGGGGACCGAGCGGCGCCGCTCCCCGCGGGCAACCCACCCGTTGAGGCCATCGGGCTCCCCCACTCGGCAAATAGGATCTCAGATCTGATTTGGCTAGTGAATCACTGTCGCTGGCTTGGCGCGAGATCCAGACACTGAACCGTTACGCCGGAAATGAGCTGTTAACACAATGCACGGTATCTCGGCAAGAAGGCGGGCGGCCTGGCAATGCGTCCCACGGCGGGATGCCAGACTGGGCTGATGACCTGGACCGCACCTGCCCCCGACCCGGTCAACGGGCCGACCACCGGAGACGACCGGCCGATGCTGGAGGGCTACCTGCACTGGCAGCGCGGCACGCTGCTGAACATCTGCGCGGGGCTGACCGGCGAGCAGCTGGCGCTCCGGCCGGTCCCGTCCTCCGGATTGTCCCTGCTGGGGCTGATCCGGCACCTGGCCAAGGTGGAGCGGGCCTGGTTCCGCCAGCGGGCGGCGGGGCAGCCGGTGCCGCCGCTGTTCGACCCGGAGCTCGGGAAGGATTACGACTTCACCGGCACGGTGGCCGCGGACGCGGCCGCCGAGATCGAGCGACTGCGCACGGAGTGGCAGCTCGGCGATGCGGCCGTTAAGGACCTGAAGTTCTCCGACACGTTCGACTGGCCCGGCGGAACCTGGTCGCTGCGGATGACCTACGTCCACCTCATCGGGGAGTACGCCCGGCACAACGGGCACGCTGACCTGCTCCGGGAGGCCATCGACGGGGTCAGGGGGCGGTGACCCGGGCCAGCGAGAGGACGTACTGGCGGACGAATCGGTCCGGGCCGGGCCACGGGAAGCCGGGCAGCGCGGTGCGCAGGGTGACGGTCCCGTGCATGGCCACCCAGACCGCGGTGGCGTCGGCCACCGGCGTCGGTGCTCGCCGAGGCGCCGGCCGCGACGCAGTCCTCGATCGCCTGGACCAGCAGCGCGAACGATCGCGCGCCGAACTCGAGCACCGGCTTGCCGTCCGGGCTCAGCTGGACCGGCTTGCAGTAGTCCTGCATGCCCAGCCGCCGCTCCGAGAACAGCACGCCGTACCGGGCCGGGTGCTCCAGGCCGAAGGCCACGTATGCCGCGCAGCCCGCGGCCAGGCGGTCGACCGGATCCGGCCCGGCCGATCCACGGCGCGCCTCGATCGCATCGGTGAGCTCATCGAAGACCGCAGGACCGCGGCGATGATGATGGCGTCCCGGTCGGCGAAGTGCGGCGTAGATCGACGGGGCCGCGATGCCCACCTCGCGCGCCACCGCGCGGAGCGTGACCGCCTCGTCCGACCCGGTCCGCTCGATCAGGGCCAGCGCCGCCGCGACGATCTCGTCGTCAGCCGGGCTCCCTGGCCGCGGGCGTTCCGCTGCCGCCGGCCCGGGCCCGGGCCAGGCGCGCCGGCCGGGCCTGGCCGGCCGGGCCTGGTCGCCCGCCGGTGACCTGGGGCCGCCGGGCTGAGTGCTGTCTTCCACATACTACTTTACATCTGTTAGCTCATCTGTCTATGCTTACGAGTGTAAGCCAACGAACGTAAGTCAACGGTCGTAAGCAAGCAGTCGTAAGGAGACTCCGATGAGCAGCAGCCGACGAGGCGGCCGGCTCCGGCCGCAGCGGGCCAGGCTGCCGGCCGGATCGCCCGCACATCCAGCCAGTGGCCGGACGGCCACCCGCGGCGCCGGCAGATCCTGCTGGTGCTCTGCCTGAGCCTGCTGGTCGTCGTGATCGACAACACCATCCTCAACACCGCGCTGCCGACGCTGGCCCGGGTGCTGCACGCGGGCACCAGCTCGCTGCAGTGGATCACCGACGCCTACACGCTGTGCTTCGCGGCGCTGCTGGTCCCGGCCGGGGCGCTCGGTGACCGGTACGGCCGGCGGCTCTCGCTGCTCGGCGGCCTGGCCGTGTTCGCGCTGGGCAGCACGCCGGCGGCGTTCGCCTCCGGCACCGGGATGCTGATCGGGGCGCGGGTGGTGATGGGCCTGGGTGCCGCGTTCGTGATGCCGGCCACCCTGTCGATCCTGAACGCGGTCTTCCCGCCGAAGGAGCGCCCGCAGGCCATCGCGGCCTGGTCGGCCGTGGCCGGCGTCGGCATCGTGATCGGCCCGACCCTGGGCGGCCTGCTGCTGTCGCACTTCTGGTGGGGCAGCGTCTTCCTGATCAACGTCCCGCTGGTCGCGCTCGCGCTGGCCGGCGTGATGCTGACCGTGCCGGAGACCGCCGAGCCCGGCGGCCACCGGCTCGACATCCCCGGCACCGCTGCTGGTGGCGGGCGCGCTGTTCGCGATCGTGGACGCCATCATCGAGGCACCCGGCCGCGGCTGGACTCGGGCGGTGACCCTGGCCGAGGCGGCGGCCGGGCTGGCCGCGCTCGGCGGCGTTCGTCTGGTGGGAGCTGCGCATCCCAGAACCCGCTGATCGACCTGCGGGTGTTCGCCGTGCGCGCCTTCTCGGCCTCCGCCGCGTCGGTGACGGTGATCTTCTTCGCCCTGTTCGGCAGCCTGTTCGTGCTGACCCAGTACCTGCAGCTGGTGCACGGTTACAGCCCGCTGTCGGCCGGGGTGCGCGCGCTGCCGTTCGCGATCGCCATGGCGCGCCGCCTCGCCGGTGTCGCCGGTCCTGGCCAAGCGGCTCGGCACCCGCGTGATCATCCCGGCCGGCATGGCGCTGATGGGCCTGGGCCTGCTCGACCTGTCCACGGCGGGCGTGCACACGGCCTACCTGCCGATCGCCATCGCCATCGCCATCATGGGCGCGGGCATGGGGCTGGTCATGGCGCCCGCCAGCACCAGCCATCATGACCACGGTGCCCGCGCACCAGGCCGGGGCGGGCAGCGCGATCAACGACACGATCAGGGAAGTCGGCGGTGCCCTCGGCGTCGCGATCGTGGGCAGCCTGGCCGCCGCCGTGTTACCGGTCCCGGCTGGGCAGCACGCTCGCCACGGCGCACGCGCCCGGCGCGGTCGTCCACCAGGCGACCGGCTCGGTCGCGGCGGCCGACGCCGTCGGCGCGGCAGGTGGGCGGGGCTGCCGGCGGCGAACTGGTGAGCGCCGCGCACAGCGCGTTCGTCGACGCGATGGCGATGGGCATCCGGGTCGCCGCCGCCGTGGCGCTGGTCGCCGCCATCGGCGCCGTCTTCGCGCTGCCGCGGCGCCACGCGGAGGTGCCGGGCGCGGCCGCAGCCGCCGGCGCGCTGGCGCCCCCGGCCACGGTGGCCGGCGCGGTGCCGCCGGCGGCCGCGGCCGCGAGCGAGCACGCGGCCCGGGCGGCCAGCTGACCAGCTGACCAGCATGACCGGCCCCGGCGCCTGGCTGCCGGGGCCGGTCATGCTGGCGGCCCGTTACAGATCAGTGCAAACGGGGTAGGGCTGGCCGTGTTGCGGGCGGCCCGCTCGGGCACAGGCCCGGGCCCAGCCGAGGAGAGCACCGCGCATGGAGCCAGCTAACTCCCCTGTCGTCTTCGTCCATGGCCTGTGGCTGCACGCGTCCTCGTGGGACCCGTGGGTGGAGTTCTTCAGGGAGGCCGGTTACGCGCCGGTGGCGCCGGGCTGGCCGGGCGACGCGGACACCGTCGAGGACACCCGGCGCCATCCCGAGCAGGTGGCGGGCCACGGTATTGACGATGTCGTCCAGCACTACGCGGCGATCATCGGGCAGCTGCCGGCCAAGCCGGTGGTCATCGGCCATTCCTTCGGCGGTCTCATCGCCCAGCGGCTGCTGGGGCAGGATCTCGCCGCCGCGGCCGTGGCCATCGACCCGGCGCCCATCAAGGGCGTGATCTACCTGCCGCCGTCCGCGCTGCGGGTGGCCTCGATCGTGCTGCGCAGGCGCCAACCGGAACGAGGCGGTGGCGCTCACCGCCGAGCAGTTCCGCTACGGCTTCGGCAACGCGCTGCCCGCCGAGGAATCCGCTGAGCTGTACGACCGCTGGGCCATCCCGTCCCCGGGCAGGCCCCTGTTCGAGGATGCGCTGGCCAGCGTCACCCCGGGGTCGCCGGCCAAGGCAGACACGCGCAACAAGACCCGGGGCCCGCTGCTGCTCACCGCCGGGGGCCAGGATCACACGGTCCCGCCGGCCATCGTCATGGCGACCCGGCGGCTGTACCACCGGTCACCCGCCATCACGGACCTGCGGGAATTCCCTGACCGGGGCCACTCCCTCACCGTCGACCACGGCTGGCGTGAGGTCGCGCAGGCCGCGCTGGACTGGCTCAGGCAGCGTCACCGGTAGCCGCGAGGCCGGTCGCTGGCCCGGGTCAGCCGGCGGCGGCGAGGATGTCCCGCTGATGAGCCTCGCACCAGCGGCGGGCCCGTCCCAGGGTGTCCGCCACGCGCTGCCAGTAGTCGATGAAGCCGGGATGCCCGGCGGCCGCCGCGTCGGTGATGATGGCGCAGCACCAGTCGTGGTTGGCCAGGATGGCCTCGGCGACCGCCCGGCGCCCGGCGGCGGGCAGCCCGTAGGCGTCCAGCAGCAGCCGGAACCGGCGCAGCGCCTGGCCCTGCCGGGAGTCGGCCACGTCCCGCTCGTCGTAGAGCGGTGACCAGTGCCGGGCGGCGGCGGCCAGGTCCCAGGCGATGCTGCCCGGCCCGGCCAGGTCGAAGTCGATGAGCGCCACCGCCCGGTCCTGCCGGAAGATGACATTGGCCGGGTGCACGTCGTTGTGGCTGACCAGCTGGCCGGCGAAGCGGGCCGGCACGCGCCGCGGCCACCGGTAGCCGCCCGGGTCGAACGAGACGACGGCCTGGTGGTAGCCCTGCAGCAGCTCAGCCACGCTGGCCAGGGCGGCCTCGGTGAGCATCGGCTCGGGCAGCGGGGGCACGCCGGCCCAGCCGTCGATGTAGCTGAGCGTCTCGGTGCTCGCGTCGGCCGAGATCACCCGGGGCGCGCCATGGAATCCGGCCGCGGCCAGGTGGCCGAGCAGCGCATGGGTGGCCGCGCCGCCGGGGGCCAGCGGGCGCCGGACCGTGCCGCCGACGCGCTGGACCAGCCCCCGGTTGGCGGTGCCGCCCGCCATCGGGCCATCCCGCTGCACCGCCGCTCCCGGCATCACTGCTCCCGGCACGGCCCTCACCTGTCTTGCTGTTCCCGGCACCACCGTTTCATGCGCGGCTGTCCAGGCCGAGCAGGGTGCGGGCCAGGCTGGTGTGGGTGACCAGGCCGTTGATCATGCCGCCGCGTATCGCGGCGCGGACCGCGGCGGCTCTTGGACGCGCCGTAGGCGACCGCGATGACCGAGGGAATCCGCGCCAGCACCGGCCCGGGCGTCACGATCATGCGGCTGTCCAGCCCGGTCGCCACGGGACTGGCCGTCCTCGCCCAGGAACACCCCGGCCATCTCGGCGCACACCCCGAGCCTGGCGATGCCCTCCCGCTCCGCCGGGCTGCACGCGTCGTAGATGGTGGACAGCCCGGGCGCCCAGGAGCCGATCGCCACCATGGCGATGGTCACCGACGGGACCAGGGCGAGCGCGTCGGCGACGTCGGCCTGGCGGCGGATCGCGGCGGCCGTCTCCGCGTCGTCCACGATCATCGGCGCGTAGAAGACATGCGCGGTGCCGCCGCCGATCCGGGCCACGGAGCGCACCAGGTCGAGCAGGTCCCGGCCGTCGGGCGGCGGGACCGCCCCGGTGAGCTGGACGATCGGGCAGGGCGGCATCCGGGTCAGGGACGCGGCCAGCTCGCTCAGCGACCGTGCCCAGGACATGCCGAGGACATCGTCGGGCGTGATGATGTCCATCAGCGCCTGGCCCGCTGCCTCGCCCAGGCGCCGGCGCAGCGCCGGCTCGTCGTCGTCGGGAAAATCAAAGGCAAAGGCATATTTCAGGCCGAACGCCTCGCACAACTCCGCGGACAGTCCCACGTCCAGGGACCCGCCGGGCAGCCCGATCTCGATGCGGACCATGCCCGCCTCGCGCGCGGAGTCCAGCAGCCGGGCGACCCGGAACCGGCTGATGCCCAGCCGGTCAGCGATGTCGACCTTGGACATGCCCTCGAGGTAGAACTGCCGTGCGACCCTGGCGGCCAGCACGATCTCCGCGGGCCGCCCCGTAGACAGACCGGCCATGGCCCCCCGCTTACCGAGGCGTCCGCTCATTTGAGCGTATGGACTCATTTTTACAACTTCGTCTTGACTTTGCCTAGCGACGCAAGCTCAGGTGGTGGCATCCGCCTGCGCTTTTTGAGCGAATAGCCGCTCAGATGAGCAGGTGGCATCCCGGATACCGGCAAGGCCACCTGGATGACGGGACGCGACGATGACTCGACGACGAGACGCCGGATAGCACCCACCCGACGCCCACTCGACCTGCGGTCAGCCGCCGCGCCTTCCTGGCCGGGAGCCGCCGGCGGCGCGGCGCTCGCGCTGGCCGGCTGCGCCACCGGCACGGAGCAGCTGTTCTCCGGCGGCAGGTCCGGGGACGACGATCACCGTGGCGATCGTGTCCAACTCGCAGATGCAGGACGCGATCAGCCTGTCCTACCTGTTCGAGCGCGAGCACCCGGGCATGCACCTGAACTTCGTGTCGCTGCCGGAGAACGAGGCGCGCGCCAAGATCACCGCGGACGTGTCCACCCAGGGCGGCGAGTTCGACGTCGTGATGATCAGCAACTACGAGACGCCGATGTGGTCGGCCAACGGCTGGCTGGTGAACCTCCAGCCGTACATCGACGCCACCCCCGGCTACGACGCCAGCGACTTCCTGCCCCAGCTCCGGGCGACGCTGTCGCACAACGGGGACCTGTACTCGGTGCCGTTCTACGGCGAGTCCTCATTCCTCATGTACCGCAAGGACCTGATGGCCAAGGCGGGCATCACGATGCCGGCGCGGCCGACCTGGACCCAGGTGGCGCAGATCGCCGCCCGGATGCACGACGCCAGGAAGGGGCAGGCCGGCATCTGCCTGCGCGGCGACCCGGGCTGGGGGGAGAACCTGGCGCCGATCGACACCGTGATCAACTCGTTCGGCGGCCGCTGGTTCAACCTGGCCTGGCAGGCGCAGCTGACCAGCCCCGAGGTGGAGCACGCGGTCAGCAGCTACGTGATCGCTGCTGCAGAAGTACGGCGAGCCGGGCGCCCCGGAGGCGGGCTTCTCCGAGTGCGCCACCCTGTACGGCCAGGGGCGACGCGGCCATGTGGTACGACGCGACCTCGGCGGTCAGCGTCATCGAGGACCCGGCCGAGCAGCAAGGTGGCCGGCCGCAACGGCTACGCCTGGGCGCCCACCCAGGACGGCCGCCCGTCCGGCTGGCTGTACACCTGGTCGCTGGCCATCCCGTCCACCTGCCCGCACAAGCAGGCAGGCCTGGGACTTCATCGCCTGGATGACCTCGAAGTCCTACATCCAGACCGTAGGCCGGAAGCTCGGCTGGTCGCACGTGCCCGCCGGGCAGCCGGTTCTCCAGCTACCAGATCCCGCAGTACAAGAAGCTGTCGGCCGCCTACGGGCCGCTGACCCTGCAGTCGATCAACGCGACGAACACGGCGCACCCGACGGTCAAGCCGGTGCCGTACACCGGCGTCCAGTTCCTGGACATCCCCGAGTTCCAGGACCTCGGCACCAACGTCAGCCAGCAGATCAGCGCGGCCATCGCCGGCCAGCAGCCGGTGGCGTCCGCGCTGGCCCAGGCCCAGCAGTACGCGCAGGCCGTCGGCGACACCTACCGGCACGCCTGATGGCGGTCCGGCCGCCTGATGACCGCACCGCAGCCGCACGGAGGCCACGATGACCGCGATCGCTCCCCCGGTCGCCGCCGCGCACCGCGCGGCGGGCCCGCCCTGAGCCGGCGCCGCCAGGGCTGGGTCCGCCGCGCGCCGCTGCTGCCCGCGCTGGTCTTCACGATCATCATCACCCAGCTGCCGTTCCTGCTGACGCTGTGGTACTCGCTGCAGTCGTGGAGCCTGGTCCGCCCCGGCTCCCGGCACTTCGTCGGGTTCGCCAACTACGTCGACGTGTTCCACGACAGCCAGTTCTGGACGACGGCGCTGAACACGGTCATCATGACGGTCGGCACAGTTCTCATCGCGATGGTCATCGGCGTCGGCGCTGGCCCTGCTGCTGGACCGGAAGTTCCTCGGCCGGGGCGTCGTGCGCACCCTGCTGATCACGCCGTTCCTGGTCATGCCGGTCGCCGTGCGCGCTGGTGTGGAAGACGGTGATGCTGGATCCCACGTTCGGCATCGTGAACTTCCTGCTCCGGCCGTTCGGCATCGGTCATTTCGACTGGCTGAGCAGCTTCCCGCTCGGCTCGGTGATGATCGAGATGATCTGGCAGTGGACGCCGTTCATGATGCTGCTCGTGCTCGCCGGGCTGCAGAGCCAGCCCAAGGACATCCTGGAGGCGGCCAGCACGGACGGCGCCCGGCCGCTGCAAATCTTCCGTGAGCTGACGCTGCCGCACCTGCGCCGCTACATCGAGCTGGGCATCGTGCTCGGCGCCATCTACATCGTCAACGAGTTCGACGCGGTCTACATGATGACCCAGGGCGGTCCGGGCATCTCCAGCGCCAACCTGCCCTTCTACATCTACCAGCGGGCCTTCCTCGGCTTCCAGGTCGGCCAGGCGGCCGCGATGGGCGTGGTGGTCGTCATCATGACGATCATCATCGCGACCTTCGCGCTGCGGCTGATCTTCAAGTCGTTCTCCGGAACCGAGCAGGCGGCATGATGGCAAGCGCAGACGTCACCACGGCCGGCACCGGGCATCACCACCGCGCGCAGCCCGACCGTGACCCCCAGGAAGAAGCGCGGCAACAGCCACACCGTCGTGGGCATCGTCGCCTGGATCGTCGGCATCGTGTTCTTCTTCCCGGTGCTGTGGATGGTGCTCACCTCGTTCAAGACCGAGGCGCAGGCCTACACCAACACGCCGCACATCGTCTTCTCGCCCACGCTGTCCCAGTACCGGACGGTGTTCTCCAGCGGCATCTGGCCGTACGTCGCGAACTCCGCGTTCGCCACGGTCGTGTCCACGATCCTCGTGCTGCTGCTGGCGACGCCCTGCGCGTTCGCGCTGTCGCTGCGCCCGGTGCGCAAGACCCGCGACGTGCTGTTCTTCTTCATCAGCACGAAGATGCTGCCGGTGGTGGCCGCGATCATCCCGATCTACATCGCCGCGCGCGATCTGCACATGCTGGACAACATCTTCACGCTGGTCATCCTCTACACCGCGATGAACCTGCCGATCGCGGTGTGGATGATGAGGTCGTTCTTCCTGGAGGTGCCGGGACGAGCTGCTCGAGGCGGCGGAGATGGACGGGGCGCCGCTGCGCAGGACCGTGCGCGAGGTGATCCTGCCGGTGGTCGCGCCCGGCCTGGCGGCCACCGCGCTGATCTGCTGCATCTTCGCCTGGAACGAGTTCTTCTTCGCGGTCACCCTCACCGCCACCCAGGCCGCCACCGTCCCGGTGTTCCTGGTCGGCTTCATCTCGTCCGAGGGCCTGTACTTCGCCCAGCTGGCCGCCGCGGCCACGGTGGCGACCCTGCCCGTCATCCTGGCCGGATGGATGGCGCAGCGCCAGCTCGTCCGCGGCCTGTCCTTCGGGGCCATCAAGTGAACGCGGGGCACGTGAACACGGGAGTCGATCATGGCTGAGGTCACCTACGACAGCGCGACGTGCATCTACCCGGGCGCGGAACGGCCCGCGGTGGACGCGCTCCAGCTCGCCATCGACGACGGCGAGTTCGTGGTCATGGTCGGCCCGTCCGGGTGCGGGAAGACCACCGCGCTGCGGATGCTGGCCGGCCTGGAGGAGATCGACGACGGGGCGATCCGGATCGACGGCAAGGACATGACCGGCGTGCCGTCCCGGGACCGGGATATCGCGATGGTGTTCCAGAACTACGCGCTCTACCCGAGCAAGACGGTCGGCGAGAACATGGGCTTCGCGCTCAAGATGCACGGCATGCGCCAAGGACGAACGGGCCCGCCGGGTCCGCGAGGCGGCCCGGCTGCTCGACCTGGAGCCGCTGCTGGACCGCAAGCCGCGGAACCTGTCCGGCGGGCAGCGCCAGCGGGTGGCCATGGGCCGCGCCATCGTCCGCGAGCCCAAGGTGTTCTGCATGGACGAGCCGCTGTCCAACCTGGACGCGCAGCTCCGGGTGCAGACCCGCACCCAGATCGCCGAGCTGCAGCGGCGGCTCGCGGTGACCACCGTCTACGTGACCCACGACCAGGTGGAGGCGATGACCATGGGGGACCGGGTGGCCGTGATGCGGGCCGGCCAGCTCCAGCAGTTCGCCTCGCCCACCGAGCTGTACGACCGGCCCGCGAACGTGTTCGTGGCCTCGCTTCATCGGCTCGCCGGCGATGAACCGGTTCGACGCCACGGCCGGAACGCGACGGCATCCGGCTGGGCAGCGCCCTGCTCCGGCCCTCCGATGCGCAGCTGCGCGCCGCCCAGGGCCACGGCAAGCTGGTCGCCGGGATCAGGCCGGAGCACCTGTCGATCGGCGACGGCCAGCTGACCGTCGAAGGTCGCGCTGGTCGAGGACCTGGGCAGCGACTCCTACGTCTACGGCCACCTGGCCGACGACCCGGCGAGCAGCGTCATCGTCAGGTCCGGCCGCCAGCACCCCCGCCCGGGCGAGGTCGTCAAGGTCGGCCGTCGACACCGGCCACCTTCACCTGTTCGACGCGGCCACCGGCCTGCGGATCGGCGACTGAACCGCCGGGAACCGGAGCCGGAATCGACAACCACGAGAGGGACATGATGCGCGCTGTTATCTGGGAGGAACCCGGAAAGCTGACGGTCACCGAGGCGGCTGACCCGGCACCGGGGCACGGCGAGCTGGTGATCCAGGTGGGCGCGTGCGGCATCTGCGGCACCGACGTGCACATCGCCGACGGCGAGTTCCCGCCCACGCCGTACCCGATCATCCCCGGCCACGAGTTCGCCGGCCGTGTCGTCGCGCGCGGTGAGGGGGTGCCGGACGGCTGGCGGGACGGGGAGAGGGTGGCGGTGGACCCGTCGCTGTTCTGCGGCTACTGCCCGGCATGCCGCGGCGGGCGCGGGAACCTGTGCGCGAACTGGAACGCCATCGGCGACACCGTCAACGGCGCCTTCGCCGAGTACGTCGCCGTGCCCGCCGCCAACGCCTACCGCATCCCGGACAGCGTGGACGACGCCCAGGGCGGCGCTGATCGAGCCGCTGTCCTGCGCGGTGCACGGCCTGCGCCGCATCGGCCCGGTCATCGGCGAGGACATCCTGCTGACCGGCGCCGGCACCATGGGCCTGCTGCTGCTGCAACTGCTCAACAGGGCGGGCGCCCGCTCGGTCAGCGTGGTGGACCGGAAGGCGGCGCGACTGCAGGCCGCCAAGGCGCTCGGCGCGGCCAGCGTCGCCGAGGATGTTGCCGCGCTCGACCGCCGCACGTTCGGCGTGGCGGTGGACGCGACCGGCGCTCCCGCAGCGATCGAGGCGGGCTTCCGATCGCCTCGACCGCGGCGGCCGGCTGCTGATCTTCGGCGTCACCAGCGGTGACGCCACGGTGTCCCTGTCGCCGTTCCGGATCTACAACGACGAGATCACCGTGCTCGGGCTCGATGGCGGTGCTGAACAGCTTCGGCGCGGCAACCGACCTGATGGCGGCGGGCGCCATCGACACCGCCCGCTGCTCGGGCCGCCGTTCGGCCTCGCGGAGTTCCCTGACGCGCTGGCCAGCGTCCGCGCCGGCGAGGGCATCAAGATCCAGGTCGTGCCCGGCAGCTGACCGGCGCGTTCCGGCCTGCCCGCGCCGGCCGCGGGCAGGCCGCGTTCCGGCTACCATAGATACATCATGGATACGCCTGGGAGCTCACCGGCCGCCGCCAGGACCCGCCCGGCCGGGACGAGCACCACCAGGACAGGCGCCGCCAGGACGGGCCCGGCCGGGACGAGCGCGGCCGGGCGCGCCTACGCCTACGTCAAGGGCGAGATCCTGGCCCGCCGGTTCGCCGCGCACGACCTGCTGTCCGAGGGACAGCTCGCCGAGGCGGTCGGGGTGTCGCGGACCCCGGTGCGCGAGGCGCTGCTCCGGCTGGAGAGCGAGGGGCTGGTCCGGCTGCTGCCCAAGCGCGGCGCCCTGGTCCTGCCGGTCACCGTGGACGAGATGGCCGACGTGATGGAGACCCGCCGGCTGGTGGAGATCTTCGCCGCGCGCAAGGTGGCAACCCAGCGGCCGCAGGCGGGCCTGGTGCCGGTCCTCGAAGGCCACCTGCGCGACATGCGGGCGGCCATGCACGCCCACGACGTCGCCGCCTACGTGCAGGCCGACCGGGGCTTCCACCTGGCCATCGTGGCCGCGACCGGCAACGAGATCATCACCTCGCTGTACCGCTCGCTGCGCGAGCGGCAGCTGCGGATGGGCACGGTCAACCTGCTCGACGACACTGGCAGCCAGGTCGACCCGGCCCGGATGCGGGCCACCCTGGCCGAGCACGAGCGCATCCGGGACGCGCTGCGCGCCGGCAGCGGGCGCGCGGTCACCGAGGCGGTGACCGCTCACCTCGACCATGCGGAGGCCACGCTGGCCCGCCGTCCCTGACCAGCCCTGATCCCCGATTCATCCGCCGCCCGTCCCGCCGCCCCCTGGACAGACCTGCCATGCCGACCCCGGCTCCGTCCCGCCTCCGCCCGCCCGCCCGCACGGCCCCCGCCCCGGCTGCCGCCGCCCCGGTTGCCTGGCCGGCTTCCGCCCGCCGCTGGGCGGTCGCGGTCACCGTCTACGTCACCGCCGTCCTCAACCGGACCTCGCTCGGCGTGGCCGGCCCGCGGGCCGCCGCCCGGTTCGGCATCAGCCCGGCACAGCTCAGCGTGTTCGTCCTGGTCCAGCTGGGGGTCTACGCCGCCATGCAGGTGCCCACCGGGCTGCTGGTGGACCGGTTCGGGCCGCGGCGGCTGCTGATCACCGCGGCGTGCACGATGGCCGCCGCCCAGCTGGCGTTCGCGCTGATCCAGTCCTACCCGGCCGCGCTGCTGGCCCGGGCCGCGCTGGGCTGCGGCGATGCGCTCACCTTCGTCAGCGTGATCCGGTTCGCCGCGCAGGATTTCGCGCCGCGCCGGTACCCGGTGGCGGTGTCGGTGACCACGATGCTCGGGATGGCCGGGAACCTGGCCGCCACCGTCCCGCTGACCCTGCTGCTCCGCTCGGCCGGGTGGGCCCCGTCGTTCGCGGCCACGGGCCTGCTGTCGCTGGCCGCCGGGCTGGCCGCCTGGCTGCTGCTGCCCGCCGCCACGCCGCGCCGCGGGCCGGCCGCGGTGCGGCACCGCGCGGGCGGCGGCCGGCCGCCGGGCCCGCTGGGCCCGGCCGTGCGCCGGGCCCGCACGGCCTGGCAGACGCCGGGCACCCGGCTCGGGTTCTGGGTGCATTTCTCCTGCATGTCGCTGACCACCATGTTCGGCGTGCTGTGGGGGCTGCCGTACCTCGTCGCCCAGGGGTTCAGCCCGGCCGGGGCGAGCGCCGTGCTGCTGGCCAGCGTGCTGGCCGCCATTGCCGTCAGCCCGGCCGTCGGGCTGGTCTTCGGGCGTTTCCCGGCGGCCCGGGTGCCGTTCGCGATCGGGGTCTGCCTGGTGACCGTGACCGGCTGGGCCGTGCTGCTGGGCTGCTTCGGCGGCCGACCGCCGCACCCGCTGATCCTGGTCGTGGCGGCGCTGTCGGCGGCGGGCGGCCCGGCTTCCACGATCGGCTTCTCGCTGGCCCGTGACTACAACGCCGCCGAGGTGGTGGGGACGGCGTCCGGGGTCGTCAACGTGGGCGGGTTCAGCTCGGCCATCCTGGCCTCGCTCCTCGTCGGCGGGGTGCTGGAGCTGGCCGGCCAGTCCGGCGTGCCGGCCTACCGGCTGGCCTTCGGCTGCGCGCTCGCCGTGCAAGTGGCCGGCACGGTGACGGCGGTCCGGTGGTGGCTGCGCGTGCGCGGGCACCTGCTGCACGCCCAGGCGCGGGGCGAGCCGGTCCCGGTACGGGTGGTCCGGCGGCAGTTCGACCGGGCCGGCGAGACGTGGCGGCGGCCGCCGGCCGCTCCCCCGCTGACCGTTAGCCGCGGGCGGCCCGGCGGCGGCTGGGCCGCGCCTCCTGGCCGCTCTCCCCGCCGAGCGCTTGCTCCACCCGGGGCGCCCAGCTCAGCAGCGCGTCCCGCAGCGAGTGCTCGCGCCCGTAGAAGCGCTGCGCCGGCAGCGGGACGCTCACCGCCACCGTGACCCCGGCGACCCCGCGGAGCGCGACCCCCACGGCGCAGATGCCCTCGGAGTGCTCTTCCCGGTCGTAGGCGACGCCTTCCGCCCGGACCTGCTCCAGTTCCCGGGCCAGCGCGGCCGGGTCGGTGATGGTACGCGGGCGTCAGCGCGACCAGGCGGCCGGCGGTCGCCCGGGCCAGGTCCTGGGGCGACATGCCGGCCAGGAAGGCCTTGCCGTTGGCCGTGCAGTGCAGCAGGAAGGACTCGCCCACCGAACTCACCGCCCGCAGCCGGTGCGGGGCGACGACCTGGTCCACGAACGTCGCGCGGTTCCGGTCGAGGATCGACAGGTCAACGGTCTCGTTGACCTCGTGGGACAGCTCCTCGAGCATCGGGTGGATGCTGGAGATCACCCCGCGCCGGGCGGTGTCGGCCAGGCGGCCGATCTCCGGGCCCAGCCGGTAACGGCCCCGCGGGCCGCCGCTCTCCACCAGTCCTTCATCCTCCAGCGCGTTCAGCAGCCGGTGGATCGTGGACCGGGCCAGCCCGACCCGCTCCGCGACCTCCGCCTGGGACAGGCCGCCCTCGGCCTGCCGCAGCGCGCGCAGGATCTCCGCCGCCCGGGCGATCACCTGGATGCCGGCCCCGCCGGTCTCCTCCGCCGACCTCTCCATTGAGGGACCTCCCGCAGCATCGTGTCATGGAAAACAGCAGGGCATGGCCGGGCTGCCTCCCGCGGGAACAGCGTAGGGGGACGGGGCACCGCGCCAGTCCCAGTTGGCCCAGCAGCCGGTACCGCCCGGCCGCGTCGTGCGGCGGGGCCACCCGGCCGTGGGTCACGCCGGTGGCGGCAGCGCCAGCGCCGACTCCGCTTCGGCGACCGACGCCACCGGCCGGTCCAGGTCGCGGGCCAGCCGGACGGCCCGTTCCACCAGGGGACGGTTCCCGGGGGCCAGTTCACCTTTGCGCAGGTACAGGGTGTCCTCCAGCCCGGCTCGGGCGTTGCCCGCCCAGCGCGAGGCCCATCGCGGTCAGTTCCAGGTTGGCCCGGCCGATCGCGATGACTTGCCAGATCGCCCCGGCCGGCAGCCGGCGCACCATCGTCAGCAGGTTGTCAGCGGTGGCCGCCATCCCTCCCCGGACCCCGAGCACGATGCTGAACTGCAACGGCTCGGCCAGCAGGCCTTCCTGCCACAGCCGCAGGCACGCGTCCAGATGCCCGGTGTCATAGATCTCCAGCTCCGGTTTGACGTCCAGCTCGCGCATCCGGCCGGCCAGGCGCCGCACCGCTTCCGGCGGGTTGCGGAACTCCCCATCGCCGAAGCTCATCGAGCACGGGTTGAGCGTGGCCATCCGCGGGCGCAGCTCGACCAGCTTTTCGCGCTCCTCGAACGGCACCGTCGAGCCCGACGCCGGTGGACATCTGGATCAGGATCGGGCACCGCTCGCTGATGAGATCCATCACCCGGCGTGCGATGTTCAGATCGGCTGTGGGCCGCTCGTTTTCGTCGCGCAGGTGGATGTGCGCCACCGCGGCGCCGGCGTGGTAGGCCTCCTCCACCGCCGTCGCGATCTCCTCCGGCGACGTCGGCAACGCCGGGTTGTCGGCCTTGGTCGCGATGGGCCCGGTGGGGGCGACGGTGATGACGACGCTCATCGGCGCTCGCTGCCTCCTCCGGTCGCTCGCTCGTGCCGGCGCGGCATGACGTCTGCCGGTGGCCGATGAGCAGCAGCGCCTCACGGCCGGAACGGTTTTCGACGGATCGCACCTCGCCCTTCGGCGAAATGCACGCTGTCGAGCGGGCCCAATACCGTTTCCGTTCCGTCGGCCGTGACGACCAGCTCCCGTCGAGCACGACGTAGACGGTTTCCTCGCTTGGTCGGCGACTGTCGGCGACTCCCCCGGGATGGTAGGTGGACAGGCCGACCCAGAATCGCTCGGTGGGCCCGGCCTCGTGGCCCTGCAGCCGCACTGTCGCCACGCCGTGGTGCGGCGGGGCGGCGTAGCCGGGAGCGTCGGACGCCCGGGTCACGTTCATCGTCACGCCGCCTGCCCGGTCTCGATGCGGTAAGTGCCGGTGGGATCGACGATCGCCACCAGCCGCACGATGCAGCCGTCGCCGTTCATCCAGCGCCACGGGAACGCGGCGAAGGTGACGCGCTTGCCGGTGACCTTGTCCAGGTCGCCGCCGACGTTCTCGAAGCCGTAGATGCCCTTGGACAGGATCGCCCGGTGGCACGGCTCCCACTCGGGGAAGTCGTCGAGCACCTTGCGGCCGGTCTCTGCCTCGTACTCCTTTACCGCCCAGGGCAGCAGCCCGCCCAGGTGTTCGGCGGGACCGTGCGGGCCGATCGCGGTGGCCAGCGGATGGTCCAGGGCCTGGGTGTCGGTGCCGACGGCCTTGACGCCCTTGGCCGCGAACCACTCGCCGGCTTCCTTGTAGAAGCCCGGCGAGTAGGCGTAGTACTCGGCGCTGTCGGCGTATTGTGGTGCCAGCCGGTGTTGACGATGACGATGTCGCCGGGCCGGATCTCCGGTCGTGGCGTTCTCCAGGTCCTCGGCGGTGACGACGCCCCACTTGTTCTTCGGGATCGAGACGACCACGCCGGTGCCGAAGAACGCGCTCAGCGGGATCTCGTGCAGGAACGGCGTGCCCTCGACGACGTGCGCCGGCGCGTCGATGTGCGTGCCGGAATGCATCACGGTGGTGATCTTTTGGGTGAGCACCCGGCTCTTGGCCATGCCGTGCAGCCGCTCGATCTTGACGTCCTCGAAGTACGGCCAGGCCGGGCACGCCGTGCCCCCACGGGTGCGACAGGTCGTAGAACTCCAACTTCGATTCGGCTTCGACCAAGGGGCCAGGTGTAACTCATGGCTAGTCCGTGACGGTTCCGCTTTCTGGTCTTCGCAACGCTGTGTCGAGTTGCGCGGTGATGTGTTGCGGCCAGCGCGGGCCGCGGTGCGTCCTCGCGGGCCCCTGCGGGCCAGTCCAGGAAGCCGTGACCGCTGCGCGCTCCGAGTTGCCCGTCGGCGACCAGGTCGCGCGCAGCAGCGGGCTGGGATGCGGGTCGGGAGTTGAGCGCGGGATCACCGCGTCGTGGATGGCCAGGGTGAGGTCCAGGCCGACGTAGTCGGCGTTCTCCAACGGACCCAGCGTGGCCAGCCGCAGCCCAATGGTGTTGCGTACCACCAGGTCCACCGTCTCCGCGTCGCAGACGCCCTCGGCGACCAGCGCGATCGCCTCGCGCCACAGGGCGTGCTGCAGCCGGTTTCCGATGAAGCCCGGCGACGTCTCGCCCGACCCGCACCGGCATCTTGCCGGCGTGGGTCAGCAAGGCCACGACACGCGTGCCACGGTGGCCGGGGCGGTCCGTCGCTCGGGCACCACCTCGACGATCGGGATCAGATCCGGCGGATTCCACCAGTGCGTCCCGATCGCGCGGCCGCCGTCGCGCACCCGCTCGGTGACCGCGCCGACCGGCAGGACCGAAGTGTTGGTCGCCAGCACCGCGTCGGGCGCCATGGCGGCCAACCGTTCGAACAGCTCTGCTTGACGGCGAGGTCTTCGATGATGGCCTCGATGACCAGGTCGGCGTCGCCCACCGCCGCCGCCATGTCGGCGACGGCGGTCACCGAGCCGCGCCCGGCACCGGCCACCTCGCCGCGCCTCGGCGGCTGCGGCGCGAGGATTTCGGTGTTGGTGTCGCGTGAGGGCGACGTCCAGGCCGGCCGAGGCCAGGACGCCGGCGATGCGGCGGCCCATCAGGCCGGCGCCGACGACGGCGGCGCGGGTGAACCCGCGGCCGGCTGCTGTCTGGGACGGTCAGCATGCCGTGTAGCCGCCGTCCAGATACATCACCTGGCCGGTGAAGAAGCTCGACGCGTCGCTGAGCAGATAGATCAGTGCGCCGACGAAGTCCTCCGGCTCGGCGAAGCGGCGCAGCGGGATCCGGGCGAACATCGCCTCGCGGGTGGTGCGCCCCTGCTCATCGTCGGCGTACATCCATTCGGTCAACTCGGAGCGGAAAACCGTTGGGCGCTAAGGCGTTTACCCGAATGCCGGCGCCGCCCCACTCCGCCGCCAGGCTCTTGGCCAGCAGGTCGGTGGCCGCCTTCGACGGGCAATAGGCGCTGTAGCCGGCGGGGTGGCCAAGTCGAGCCGCGGACCGAGGAGACCAGCACGACGCTGCCGCCGCTGCCCTGCTCGAGGAACCCGCCCGGCCGCCTGGCACACCAGCCAAGCTCCCCGTGCGTTGGCGTCCATCACCTTGTCGAAGTCCTCGACGTCCATCTCGGTGATGGGCGCGACATGGTTCATGCCCGACGCCACCAAGACGCCGTCGAGGCCGCCGTGCGGGCGACGGCGGCCTCGACCATGTCGGCCGCGTCGGCCGGGGTGTCGGGGCGCCGGGCACCGCAGCACCGCTCCGGTATCCGGCCCGGCTGCCTCGCAGTTCGGCCAGGCTGGACAGGGGACCGCGTTCCGCCGGCGAGCGTCAGGCGGCCCCGGCCCGGCCAGCGCCCGGGCCGCGACGCTGCCCAACGCACCGGTCGCACCGGTGATCAGGATCGACTTCCCGAGCAGGCTGAACTGGCCAGATGCGGCCAGGTCAGTGCTGGGCAGCCCGCTTCGCTGGGGCCGGACAGATTCCATGACACGGAATGCTCAACCCGCATCATGGAAAAGTCAAGAGTTCGCCGGGCCTGGATCAGGACACCCCCCGGCGGCCGGGTAATGAGCAGACCGGAACTCTTGACCTGGATGTTCGCCGGGAGGTAGATTCCAGCATCCCATCAGACGGGATAACAAAACCGTATCGCGGGCATCGGTCACGCGAAGGTCAAGGCATCGTCGCCGAGTACCCCGGAGGTACCGCTCCATGAAAGTCCCAGGCCGAACTGTTTGCGCGGCGGCGGGGCTCGCCCTCGCCACCACGCTCAGCGCGTGCGCAAGCGGCGGGGGTTCCGCCACCGCATCCTCCTCAGGCCCGATCGTGATCGGCGCCTCGATTCCGCTGACCGGGCCGCTGGCTGGCTTCGGCTACTTCGAGAAATGGGGCTACCAGCACGCCGTCAGCGTGGTGAACAGCGCGGGCGGCATCAAGATTGACGGGGTCAAGCGGAAGGTCAAGCTGATCATCCTGGATGACCAGACCAACCCGAATACCACCGTCAACAACGTGCAGCAGTTGATAACGCAGGACCATGTGAACGCTCTGCTGGGCTCCTGTACCGACTCGCTGGTGGAGCCGGGGGCGCTCATCGCCAACCGGATGGGTGTGCCCATGGTCACCCCATGCGCGGCGACCAACACCTTCGGCACCACCGCGAAGTGGACCTGGGCCTGGGACATCTTCTTCAACTCGGAGAACCTCACCGAGACGCCGTTCAACACCGCCGACCAGCTCGGCCTCAAGGCCAAGACGAACAGCAAGGTCGCGATCATCCACTCGAACGGCAAGAACGAGAACATCATCGGCACCGTGGAGTGGCCGGCCTGGGCCAAGAAGCACGGCTGGAAGGTCGTGTACAACACCGCGGTCCCGCCCACCCAGACCCAGTTCACGTCCTCGCTCCAGGCCGCCAAGGCCGCGGGCGCCGACATGCTGCTGGTCGTCATCTCACCGCCGGGGGCGATCGCGCTGCGCAAGCAGATGGTCTCCGTCGGATATGCCCCGAAGATCCTCGTGGAGGAGGAAGGCGGCGAGCCGCTGCAGTTCGCGCAGGCGCTCGGCAAGCTGGCGAACGGTGTCATGGTCGGCGGCTACTGGGATCCCTCGTTCCCCTTCCCCGGCGCCAGGCAGCTGGAGCAGGAGTTCGAGGCGCAGACGCACCAGACCGGCTCGCAGCACATCGCGGACACCGACACCGCGGCGACGGTGCTGCTCCAGGCCATCGCCCGGGCCGGGACGCTGGACGCGACGGCGATCAACAACCAGATCGCCAAGACCAACGGGATGTTCGTGGCCGGGCAGGTCAAGTTCAATGCCGAGCACACCTCGACCCTGCCGATGGTCGAGGAACAGTGGCAGAACGGCAAGAACGTCATTATCGCCCCGCTGAACCGGGCCACCGCCAAGGTCCTCTTCCCGCTGCCCGCGAACGGGTGATGGTGCAGCTGGCCGCCACACCACGCGGCCATCCCGGGCACTGATCCGCCAGGCACTTGAAAAACTGGATCCCGCGGGGAATCTCAGCAGATTCCCCGCGGGATCCGGCCATCCCGGGACCAGCCGCTGAATGACAGCGGCGCAATTATCCGGTCCGCGGGCGCGTCAGCCGTGGTGGGGGCCAGCAGCCTGGTTTGGTCAGTGACAGAGCCCGGCGGGCCGTGACGTCCCGCAGTGGTTCGCCACGAATTGGACGCCGGCCCCGGTGCCGTCCCAGATCAGGTCGGCTGGCCGGTTACGGAAGGCGTGGTTGGCAGCGATCGTGTCGTGGCTGGGATTGCTCCCGTGGCTGATCTTGCTGGCGCTCAGCACGACGATCCCGCCGGAGTTGATCTGCAGGCCGGCGTTGCCGGAAACGGCATTGTGTGCGACCAGGCTGTCGGTCGCACCCAGCAGCAGAATGCCGCCACCCTTAATGTTGACCGGCGTGTCCTTGGTCTTCGGGCAGAGCTTGTTGTTGCCGGCCGCGACGTTCCTCAGGATGGCCGCGTTGCCCGCACCGCCCTTCTGGCCGTCGTCGAGCACCAGGATGCCCTGGCAGTTCCCGGTGGCCACATTGTGGAACACGAGAACGTGCCGGGCGTGCCGGACAAAGATCCCGAACTGGTTGCCGACGGCGACGTTGTCGCGCACCACCGTGTCCGCGTGCGGTGAATCGCCCACATAGAAGCCGGCTTCATGATTGCCGACCGCGGTATCTCCGGCGAACAAGGTCCGCGTGGACACGAAGCGCGAGATGCCGTAGTCACCGTCGTTGACGGCCGACACGTTGGTTACCGTCAGGCCGTTCGTGCCGTAGCCGAACACGCCGTTGGCGGGAAAGCCGGTGACGTACATCCCGGTGATGGTGTCGTTGCTGACCGGCTGCAGCACGGCCCCGCTCTTCGGGTTGACCCGCTTGGCCAGGATGCAGACGCCGGTAACCCCGAACGCGCCAGTGCACAGCGTGTGCGGTTTCCTGGCCGCCGGCTTCAGGACCGTGCCGTGCCAGGAATTACCCGAGCCCTGCAGGGTGATCCCGTCGGTGCGGATCTGCACGCTCTGGTGGTACACGCCTGGTTTGAGCAGAACGGTGTCACCCGGCCGCGCGCGGTTGACCGCAGCCTGGATGGATTGGCCCGGCGACACGATGATCGTCGCCGCCGGCATCGCGTGGTGTGTGGTTGCCGCGGCAGCCGACCCGGCTGCCGCAAATGACGTACTGAGCGTAATTCCGAGTGTCGCAGCGCACGCAGCCGTGATGTACCTGCGCATCGATGCCCCCTAGCGTGATATACACGCTGGCCCCCCCTGGACCGACGCATTACGAGGCGACAGTAATCGAAGCGCCCATATTTTGGCAACCACCGCTATATCCCGCGTAGCGCCGCGCCGATTTTAAGAATATCGGTATATATCTGGATCTGCCGGGTTCGCGGGCGGCTGAGCCGACGGCACCTGGGCTGGCGGGACGGGCCCGTTGCCCTTGGCCTCGCCGACGTACAGCGAGAGCAGCCGGTCATCGGCGCGCATGTCAGCGGGCACGCCGGTCAGCGCCACCCGGCCCTTCTCCAGGACGGCGACGTGGTCGGCGAGGGCCAGGCCGCGCTCCACGTTCTGCTCGATGACGATCATGGCGACGCCACGGCCGTTGATCTCGGTCAGCGTCTCGTAGAGCCGGTCCACCATGATCGGCGCCAGGCCCAGCGAGATCTCGTCGAAGATGATCAGGCGCGGGGCGGCCATCAGCGCCCGGCCGATGGCCAGCATCTGCTGCTGGCCCCCGGAGAGCGCGAAGCCCGAGTTGGCGCGCCGCTCCCTGAGCACCTCGAAGGCCTCGTAGACGGCGGCCAGCCGGCTGCCGCGCTCCCGGGCGGACCCGGCCGACCGCGCCCCGAGGAGCAGGTTCTCCTCGACGGTGAGGTCGCCGAAGATCTTGCGGCCTTCCATGCAGTGCGCGATGCCGAGACGGACGATGTCATGCGGCCGCCGGCCGTCGATGCGCTGGCCGTCGAACCAGATCTCGCCCCCGCTGACCGGCAGCATGCCGCTCACCGACCGGGCCGTGGTGGTCTTGCCGGCGCCGTTCGCGCCCAGCAGGGCAAGTACCTCCCCGTCGGCCACCGTCAAGGAGACATCGTGCAGCGCGCGGAACGCGCCGTAGCGGGCGGCGACGCCCTTGACCTCGAGCAGCGGGCGGGACGGCCGGCGAGCCCGGTCCGGCGCGTGGTGAACTTCCTCGCCGCCCGAGGTGCCGAGGTAGACCGCGGCCACCTTGGGGTCGCTGAGCACCTGGCCCGGTGCCCCGGACACGAGCAGCCGCCCGCCGTCGATGACGATGAGGCGGTCGCAGCACTCCCGGATCACGTCGATGACGTGCTCGACGATCAGGATCGCGTCAACCTCCTGGCGGAGTTCGGAGATCAGCTCGATCAGCTCACGGAGCTCGGATTCGACCAGGCCCGCGCCGATCTCGTCGAGCAGCAGGATCCGCGGCCGGACCGCGAGCGCGCGGGCCAGCTCGAGCCGCTTGAGGCGCAGCAGGCCGAGGTCGGACGCCCGGGTGCCGGCGAACTCGGTCAGGCCGCACCGGGCCAGGATCCGCTCGCATTCGGCCCGGGCCGCCCGGCCGGTGCCCTTGGCCCCGTGCAGGTGGGCGACGAGCAGGTTCTCCAGCACGGTCATCTGGCCGAAGGGCCGCGGCACCTGGTGGGTGCGGCCGATGCCGCGCCGCGCCCGCTGCTGCGCCCCGGCCGCGGTGACGTCCGCGCCGAACAGCTCGACCCGGCCCTCCCCGGCGATCGCCCCGGAAAGCAGGCCGATGAGCGTGCTCTTCCCGGCCCCGTTGGGGCCGATCATGCCGAGCACCTCGCCGCCGCGCAGTTCCAGGTCCACCCCGTCCACCGCGCGCACCCCGCCGTAGACCTTGCCGACCCCGGCCGCCCGCAGCAGGACCTCGCCGCCCTCGCCCCGGCCCGGCCCCGGCCCCGCATCCGCCGGGCCAGCGGCCCGGGCCGCCTCCGCCGCGGCCCCCGTGGCCGGGACCGACGCGGGAACGACGCCCGCGGCGGGAACCGGGGCCAGGGCGGCCGCCGCATCAGGAGCAGGCAGCCGGCCGCACGGCCGGGCGGGACCGGGCCCACCCCGTGCCGTGCCGCTGCCGCACGGCCCGGGCCAGCTGGCAGGCGGCCCCCCACAGCCCGTTCGGGGCCAGCCGGATGACGATGATGAGCAGCACGCCCAGGATGATCAGGTGGACCGTGGGGTAGTTCGCCAGCCGCTGGGAGATCCCCACGGAGATGGCCGAGCCCGCCAGCGGGCCGACGATGGTGCCCACCCCGCCGATGATCGCGGCGTTGACCGTTTCCACCGTCCAGTCCAGCGCGAACGACCCGGCGGGCTCCACGTAGCCGGTCCACTGGGCCTGGATGCCGCCCACGATGCCCATCACGAAGGAGGCGATCAGGAAGGCGGTCAGCTTGGTCCGGAAGGTGAGGACGCCGACGCGCTCGGCCACGTCCTCGTCGTCCCTGATCGCCTTCAGCCCCAGCCCGAGCCGGCTCCGGACCAGCCAGGCCACGACGACCGTGACCGCCGCGGCCACGATGAGTGAGTACAGGTAGATCGTCTGCGGGGACGGGGCGGTCCCGGGCAGCGTGATGCCCCCGTTCCCGCCGAACCCGTTGAAGTTGGACATGAAGATGCCCAGCGCCTCGGCCAGCACCAGCGAGCCGATGGTGAAGTACAGGCCGCGGAACCGCAGCATCGGCACCGCGACCACCAGCGCGAACGCCGTGGCAACGACGCCGCCCGCGAGGATGGAGGGCAGCACGCCCCAGCCGGCCCTGGCCGCGATCTCCGCGGTGCCGTAGGAGCCGACGCCGACGAACGCGGCCACGGCCAGGGACACGATGCCGCCGTAGCCGGCCATCAGGCTCCAGGCCTGGGCCAGCGCGGCGAGCTGGACGATCTCGAAGGCGACCAGCAGCCCGTACTGGCCGGTGTACCCGGGCAGCACGGCGAGGACGATGGCGGCGGCCAGGATGAGCCCGGCGGCCAGGACCCTGCGTCGCGTCATGACACCTGCACCCGTCCGAACAGTCCCTGCGGCCGCAGGGACAAGACAATGAGGAAGGCGACGAAGCCGATGAGGTCGCGGTAGCCGTCACCGAAGAACGAGGCGCCGACGCTCTCGATGACGCCCAGCAGGATGGCCCCGAGGAGGGTGCCCTTGACCGACCCCAGGCCGCCCAGCACCACGACTGCGAACCCGGTGAGCAGGTAGGTCAGCCCGGAGGTCGGGGTGAAATCGAAGGTGAGCCCGACGAGCACGCCGCCGACGGCGGCGCAGGCGGCCGCGAGGCCGTACACGAAGACCCGGACCCGGGTCACGTTGACGCCGAGCCCGGCGGCGGTCGCGGAGTCCTCGGAGCTGGCCCGGATCTCCCGGCCCAGCCCGGTGCGCTGCACCATCAGGTGCACCCCGCCGCACAGGACGAGCGCGATGCCGAAGGAGATCAGGTACATGGTCGGGATGCGCAGGCTGCCGACGGCCAGGGACGCCGTGGCGTAGGAGGCCTGCAGCGACTGGGTATCCCCGGAGAAGACCAGGATGTACACGTTCTGGCCGATGACCGACAGCGCGAACGTGGTGAGCAGGGCCGGCTCCGGGCCCTTCGCCATCAGCGGTTCGAGCAGCCCCCGGTGCAGCGGCAGCGCGAACAGGAACAGCAGCGGAGCGACGATCGCGATGGTGAGCAGCGGGTCCAGGCCGGCGTGCCGGGTCAGCTCCAGCGCGATGTAGGCGCCCAGCACGATGAGCTCGCCGTGCACGATGTTGACCAGCCGCATGACGCCGAACACCAGGGACAGGCCGAGGGCGGTGATGGCGAAGAGCCCGCCCAGCAGCACGCCCGTGACCAGTGCGCTCAGCAGGTCCGCGCCGGTGGGGACGGTCATCCGGCTTCCTCCTCCGCGCTGAGGGTGGATGGGGACGGCCCGCCCGGGGCGGGCGGGCCCAGGCTGGCCTGTGCCTCCAGCGCGGCCAGCATCGCGGTGTGGTCCTCGCCGCCCCGCCCGGCCGCCCGCAGCTGGCGCAGCAGCTGCTGGGCGATGGCGGTGAGCGGCAGCGGCACGCTGGCCTGCCCGCCGCTGGCCAGGGCTATGCCGAGGTCTTTGTGGTGCAGGTTGACCCGGAAGCCGGGCACGAAGGAGTGCTCCAGGAAGTTGTCCCGGCGCAGCTCCATGACACGGTTGGCGGCCAGGCCCGCGGGACAGCACATCGAGGATGACGCGGGGTTCCACGCCCTGCTTGGCCCCGAGGACCAGGGCCTCGCTGACGCCGCCGATGGTGATGGCGACCAGCACCTGGTTGCATGCCTTGACCACCTGGCCCGCCCCGGCCGGCCCGCAGTGCACGATGCTGCCGCCGAGCACCTCCAGCACCGGCCGGGCCTGTTCCAGGTCGGCGGCGCCGCCCCCCACCATGATCGACAGCGTGCCGTCGCGGGCACCCACGTCCCCGCCGCTGACCGGGGCATCCAGCATCCGGACGCCCCGCTCGGCGGCCCGGGCGGCCAGGTCGCGGCTGAGCGCGGGCGACACCGTGCTCATGTCGATGATCAGTGCGCCGGGCCGGGCGGCCGGCAGCAGCCCGTCGCCGACCACGGCGGCCACCGCCTCGTCGTCAGCGAGCATGGTGACGATGAGGTCGGCCTGCGCGGCGAGCTCGGCGGGGCTGCCCGCGCCGGCCGCCCCCGCGCGGTGAAGGCACGCAGGGCTGGCTGGCTGCGGTTCCAGACGACGAGATCGGCCCCCGCGGCGAGCAGGTTGGCCGCCATCGGCTGCCCCATCACCCCCAGCCCGGCAAAACCGATGGTCCCGAACGCCGCCCCGGGGCGGCTGCCCCTCCCGGCCGGCCCGGCTGGGGCGGGTGAGTCACTCATGACCTGCTCCCCCGCGCCCGGCCGAGCTCCTCCAGCCAGCCGAAGGAATCCTCGGGCCGGCTGGCGGACGGCCGGTACTCCAGCCCGATCCAGCCGTCGTACCCCCTCCGGTCGAGATGGCCGAAGAGGAACCGGTAGTTGATCTCACCGGTGCCGGGCTCGTGCCGGCCGGGCACGTCCGCCACCTGGATGTGGCTGATCAGCTCCCAGTAGGTATCCAACGTGACGGTGAGGTCGCCCTCCATCCGCTGCATGTGGTACGCGTCGTACTGCAGCCGGACGTTGTCCCGCCCGACCTGCTGGATGAACCCGGCCGCCGCCGCGGTCGTGGTGAGCAGGTACGGGCCGTTCTCCATGGAGTTGACCGCCTCGATCATCACCTGGCGGCCCGCCGCCGCGGCCTGGTCGGCGGCCCATGCGACGTTGTCCCGGGCCAGCCGGAGCTGCTCCTCCCGTGGGTAGCGCTCGTCGCGCAGCCCGGCCAGCAGGTTCAGCCGCGGGCAGCCGCACTCCTGCGCGATCCGCAGCGCGACCGGCACGTTGGCCCGCAACCGCGCGGCGCGGTCCGGGTCGGCGGCCAGGCCGCGGTCGCCCGCAGCCATGTCCCCGGCGTCGAAATTGAGCAGCGCCAGGTGCAGTCCCCAGCGCTGGGTCAGGCCGGGCAGCAGCGCGGCGTCGTCCTCCCCGGGCCACCACAGCTCGACGGCGCCGAACCCGGCGCCGGCCGCCCGCTCGAACCGCTCGGGCAGCGGCCGGTCGGCCCACAGCAGGGACAGGTTGGGCGCGAAGCGCAGCGCCATCAGGCCACCTCCTCCCCCTCGGCGCGCAGCGGCGGGCGGGCGGTTCCGGGGGATCGCCCGCCCGGGCTGGCACCCTGCTCAGCGGCGTACAGCCGGGGCAGGAAGCCGGCCAGGTAGGCGAACTCCTCGTGCACGTGCCGCAGCCTCCGGTTGGTGACCACGTCCAGGTCGGTGTCCGGGCCGATGTTCAGCCACCAGCAGCTGCGCAGCTCGGTGCCGTAGCCGCGGGCCACCGCGACGTGCACGAACCGGCCGGCTTCGGCGGGCTCGGGCTGGCCGGCCTGGTCCAGCCGGTGCACCACGGCGCAGATCGCGGCGCCGACCTGGTGCGCGGCGAAGGTGCCGGTGTCCAGCAGGTCACCGGGCGGGATGAAGCTGATCTCGGTGGGCAGCAGCGGCGGGTGGCCGCCGTAGCAGTGGTGCGTCAGGTGGGTGGCGCCCACATGCTGGCCGGGCTGCTTGCCGCGGACCCAGGCGAACGCCTTGTGGTCAACCGGGTGGAACTGGACGTAGGTGGCCTCGTCCATCCGGCTGAACCACCACTCGATCATGGCCGGGGTGATCCCGCCGAGCCGGTCCACCGCAGCCACCCGGAGCCGGTCGGCCGCGAGCACCGCCACCTCGTCGCGCCAGTCCAGGGCGGTGATGACCCCGGTGGCCTCGGCCCGGGTCACCATGCGGTGTGCCCGGCCTCGACCGGGACGACCGCGCCGGTCATGAACGACGCCTCGTCGCTGGCCAGGAAGACGGCGACGCTCGCGATCTCCTCCGGGCGGCCGTACCGCTTGATCAGCTGGCGGCCGGTGAGCAGCTTCATCGCCGCCTCCTTGTCCTCGAAGCTCTCCAGGTGGGCGTCGGACATCGGAGTGGAGACGCCGCCGGGGCAGATCACGTTGACCCGGACATCGGGGGCGAACTCGGCGGCCGCCGCCCGGGTCAGCCCGATCACCGCGGACTTGGACGGGCAGTAGGCGCTCACGTTCGGCAGCGCGACCAGGCCGCCGACCGAGGAGACGTTGATGACCGAGCCGCCGCCCGCCCGCCGCATCTCGGGCACCGCCTGCTGCATGGCGATCAGCTGGGACAGGCAGTTGACGTGCATCAGCCGGTCGAAATCCGCGGCCGTCGTGTCCAGCAGCGATTTCATGATCAGGATGCCGACGTTGTTGAACAGCGCGTCCACCCGGCCGAACCGCGCCACCGCCTCGGTGGTCAGCCCGCCCATGGTGGCCGGGTCGGCGATGTCACCCGCGACGCTCACCGCCGCACCGTCCGGCAGCAGCGACGCCGTGCCGGCCAGCCCGTCCTGGTCGAGGTCGGTGAGGCCGACCCGGGCCCCGGCCGCCGCGAACCGCACGGCGGCCGCCCGGCCGATGCCACTGCCGGCCCCGGTGATGAGGGCTACCTTCCCGGTCAGGTCCGTCATCCGCGTCGCTCCTCCGTACCCGGGTCATTGGCCGGCGAGGGGAGGCCCGCCGCAGGCGGGTTCTCGCCGGGCCGGCGAATGCGCGGGGGGGTTCTGGGGGGTTGCTGCCCCGGGGTGAGATGCCGGGGGGTTCCGGGGGGTTGCTGCCCCGGGGTGAGATGCCGGGGGGTTCCGGGGGGTCGCCCCCCCAGGCAAGCACCGTCGTGCCCGGGCCAGCTCGGCGAGCTGCCGGGCGATCTCCTCCCGGCGGGCCTGCGCCTCGCCCGGCCGCCAGGTCCGGAACCCGCGGCCGGCCTCGGCCCCGGTCTCGCCCTCGCGGACCTTCTCCACCAGCAGCGGGTGCGGCACCGGGGTGCGGTCCAGGGCGGGCATCAGCGTCTCGTGGATGGCCAGGGTCAGCTCCAGGCCGCTGAGGTCGGACTGCTCCAGCGGCCCGACGATGCCCAGCCGCGGGCCGAACCCGTACCGGGTCACCGTGTCCACCGTCTCCGCGGTGCAGATGCCGTCGGCGACCAGGGCGATGGCCTCCCGCTTCAGCGCGTGCTGCAGCCGGTTCCCGACGAAGCCGGGGACGTCGGCCGTCACGTGCACCGGCTTCATGCCGACCTGGCCGAGCAGGCCGATGGCCCAGGCCACGGCATCGGGGTCGCTCGCGCCGGCCTGCACCACCTCGACTAGCGGCACCAGGTACGGCGGGTTCCAGAAGTGGGTGCCGATGACCCGCTGGCGGCCGTCCATCCCGGCGGTGATCTGCCGGATCGGGATGGCCGAGGTGTTGCTGGCCAGCACGGCCCCGGCCGGGGCGGCCGCGCCCAGCTCGGCGAATATGCCCCGCTTGACCGCGAGGCTTTCCGGGGCCGCCTCGATGACCAGGTCCGCCCCGGTGACCGCCTCGCGGAGGCTGCGGGCCGTGGTGAGCAGGGCCACGGGCGGGCCGTTCGGTAGGCCGAGCAGGTCCAGGCCGGCCCGGATCCGGCCCGGCACCGAGCCCAGCGCGCCGGGGGCCGGGTCGTGCATGGTCACCGGCACCCCGGCGGCCAGGAACACCTGGGCGATGCCCGCGCCCATCAGGCCGGCCCCGAGGACCGCGACCCGGGGATCGGAGGTGCTCATGCCGCCGTGTATCCCCCGTCCACGTAGATGACCTGGCCGGTGACGAAGTCGGACGCCGCGGACAGGAGGTACAGCACGATCCCGATGAAATCCTCCGGCTCACCGAGCCGCTTCAGCGAGATGCGCGCATAGTTGCGCTCCCGGGAGGCCCGGCCCGCCTCGGTGTCCGCGAAGATCCACTCGGTCAGCGCGGACCGGAACACCGTGGGGGCGATCGCGTTGACGTTGATCCCGCGCGGGCCCCACTCGGTGGCCAGCGTCTTGGTCAGCGAGTCGGTGGCGCCCTTGGAGGTGCAGTAGGCGGAGTAGCCGGCCGGGCTGCCGTGCCGGCCGCGGACTGAGGAGACCAGCAGCAGCTTGCCCCGGGCCGGGCGGCCGCCCTCATCCTGGCCGGCCAGGTGCCGGCCGAACGCCTTGGCCATCAGCCACGGCCCGCGCACGTTGGCGTCCATGATGGCCTGCCAGTCCTCGTAGGGCATGTCCTCGATCGGGGCCGGCTTGTTCAGCCCCGAGGCCACGAAGACCGAGTCCACTCGCCCGTACGCCGCGGCGGCCGCGGCCAGGATGCCGTCCGCGTCCTGCTGGCTCTCCGGGCGGCAGGCCAGCGTGGCGACCTCGCCGCCGGCCTCCTTGACCTCGGCGGCCACCGCGGCCAGCCCGCCGGCCGAGCCGGAGGCCAGCAGCAGCGGGGCGCCGAGCGCGCCGAGCGCGATGGCCGCGGCCCGGCCGAGCGCGCCGGACGCGCCGGTGATCACGGTCACCCGGCCGGACACGTCGAACAGGGACAGCGGGTCGCGCAGGACGTCGGCGGTCATCACCGCGCCCCTGGCGGGATACGGAACGCCTGGCCGGGGTCGATGACCGCGACCACCCGGATCGGGCACCCATCACCCTGCGGGAAGCGCCAGGGGAAGGCCATGAACGTGCACCGTTTCCCGGTCACCGCGTCCAGCTCGCCGCCGATGTTCTCGATGCCGGGGATACCCGCCGAGAGCATGACCTTGTGCGCGGGCTCCCAGTCCGGGAAGTCGTCGCTCACCTCGCGGCCGGTCTCGGCCCGGTACTCGTCGAGCAGGTGCGGCATGATCGGCCCGGGGCCGTGCTCGGCCATCCGGGTGCCGAGCGGGTGATCGAGCGCCTGCACGTCGATCCCGACCAGCTTGACGCCCTTGTCCACCAGCCACTGCGCGGCGTCGGTGTACAGCCCGGGCGAGTAGGCGAAGTAGTCATCGTTGTCGCCGAAGAAATGGTGCGCGCCGGTGTTGATCATCACGATGTCGTTCGGCTGGATCTCCGGCTCGGCCTTTTCCAGGTCCTCCGGCTTGATGACGCCCCAGCGGCCCTTGGGGATGGACACCGCGACGCCGGTGCCGAAGAACCGCCACACGTCGAAGCCGTCCAGGTACGGCTGGTCGGGCAGGACATGGGCGGCGGTGTCCATGTGCGTGCCGCGGTGCATGATGCCGTCGTACTCGACCGCGTAGAAGTCATGCATCGAGTGGTAATAGAGCCGGTTGGCCACGAACGGCTTGCTGAACGGGGACGGCCACTGGACCATGTTGTGGCCGACGGGGTGGCTCAGGTTGTAGAAGCGCAGGCCGCCGGTGCTGCTCGCGGGCATCACAGTCCACTCTCCAGCCGGTAGTCGCCCGAGGGGTCGAGGATGGCCACGAACCGGATGATGCAGGCATCGGCTTCCGGCCAGAACCAGGGGTAGGCGTGGAACGCGGCCCGCTGGCCGCTGATCTCGTCAACGTCGCCGCCCACGTTCTCGATCGTCGGGATGCCCGCCTTGGCCAGCAGCTTGCCGGCCGGGCTCCAGGCCGGGAAGTCCGTGCGCACGTCGCCGCCGGTCCGCTCGGCGTACCGGCGCGGCAGCTCGACGATGTGCGGGCCGACGAAACGGTGCTGCTGGGCCAGGGAGGTGGCCAGCGGGTGGTCGATGGTCGCCGTGTCGATGGCGACCAGTTTCACCTCACGGCCGGCCAGCCACTGCGCCGCCGCCTCGGACAGGCCAGGGGCGTGGCCGAAGTACTCCATGTTGTCGGAGTAGTTCCGGTGCCAGCCGGTGTTGAGCACCACGATGTCGCCCCGGCGCACCTCCCCCGCCGCCTCCAGGTCGGACGGCTCCAGGTACTCCCACTCCCCCTTGGGCACGTCCAGCACCACGCCGGTACCGAAGAACGCGTCCAGCGGCAGCTCGCCGACGCCGGCGCCGCGCTGGGCCAGGTGGATGGGGGCGTTCAGGTGCGTGCCGTGGTGCATCGAGGTGACCACGTGCTGGGTGAGCACGCCCTGCTTGGCGATCGTCGCGACCCGGTGGATCTGGATGTCGGCGTAGCCCGGGAACGCGGGGGTGTAATGCCCCCATTCGTGACTGAGTTCCACGAATTCCAAGCCGGTGGCCGGCTCCGTTACCATCCGGTTCCTCCCACGATACGGTAGGGTTAATCCGCAGGACGAGACACTAGAGTTGCCCAGCAGAGCTTGTCAAGGCACGAAATCGCCTGGAATGGGCAGGTCAGCGGGCAGCGTAGCGGCCGGGCGGCCGCGGGCTGCCCGGCGGCGCGAGGAGGCGCGGATGGAACTGGGCTGCCTCTTCCCGCCAGGGCTGCACACCCCTGCGCACATCGAGCACGCCGAGGCGCTCGGCTACCGCCGCGCCTACGTCTACGACTCGCCCGCCTTCCTGGCCGACCCGTGGATGACGCTGGCCCTCGCGGCCGGGCGGACCACCCGCATCGCACTGGGCGTGTGCGCCATCACCCCGCGGCTGCGGCACGTGGTGGCGACGGCCGGGGCGCTGGCCACCCTGGCCGGGCTCGCTCCCGGCCGCACCGAGGCCGTGCTCGGCTCCGGGTTCACCAGCCAGCTCATGCTGGCGCAGCGGCCCGCCCGGTGGGCCGAGGTCGAGTCCTACGCGGCGGCGCTGCGGGCGCTGCTGGCCGGCGATGAGACCGAGTGGGACGGCGGGGTCATCGGCCTCAAGCACGGCCCGCGGTCCGGGGTGCCCCGGCCGGCCGGGGTCACCCTGCGGATCGCCGCCCACGGCCCGCGCGGGTACGCGGCCGCGGCCCGGCTCGGGGCGGGCATCGTCACCAACCTCTCGCACCTCGGCGGTAACCCGGCGCCCCCGGACATGAGCCGGGCCCAGGTGCTGTACTACGGCACCGTGCTGGGCCCTGGGGAGGACCTGGCCAGCGAGCGGGTCCGCGAGGCGTCCGGCCCGTACGCCGCCTTCCAGCTGCACCTGGGTGAGCACGGCGCCGCCGCGGACACGCCGGAACGGGCCGCGTTCAGTACCGCGGTCGGCACCGTGCAGCCGTGGCGCCGGCATCTCGAGGTACACCGCGGGCACCTCGTCGAGCTGACCGAGTGGGAGCGCCCGCTGATCAGCGCGGAGCTGATCGCGCGGACCACCGGCAGCGGGACGCCGTCCGAGGTCGCGGCGCGGCTGGCCGCGATCGCCGGCACCGGGGCGGAGGGCGTGCTGTACGGGCCGATGGGCCCGGACATCCCCCGCGAGCTGGCCGCGTTCGCCGCCGTCGCCGCCGCGGGCCGGACGCCCGCACCCGGAACCACCGGGCCCGGGCTGGGCTGACCACCGGATCGGCCGGGGCCAGTCACCGGACTGGCCGGGGCAGCCACCGCACAGAAGGAGAACCATGCAGATCCGCCGAGTCGTCACCGGCCTGGACGCCGCCGGGCGGGCCGTGGTCGCCAGCGACGGGCCTGCCCCGCGCAGTCACGACCTGGTGCACGTGCCCGGGATGAGCACCACGATGCTGTGGGCCACCGGGCCCGGCGAGCCGCTCCGGCGCGACGGCTCGGACCCGACCCCCGCCGTGCGCCGCCAGCTTCCCGAGCCGGGCGGGACCTGCTTCCTGATCGTCGTGTTCCCGCCGGACTCGGTGTTCGCCGACCCGGCCTTCGACGCGGCCGCCGCCGACGCCGAGCAGCGGATCGCCTCTCCTGGCATCACCGAGCTGTTCGAGCCGGGCAACCCGGGCATGCACACGACCGACTCGGTGGACTACGTCCTCGTGCTGGACGGCGAGGTGTGGCTGGAACTGGACGACGGGCAGCTGACCCGGCTGCGGGCGGGTGACACCGTGGTGCAGAACGGCACCCGGCACGCCTGGCGCAACCCGGGCACCGAGCCGGTCACCCTGGCCGTCGTGCAGATCGGGGCGAAGCGCCCGGCCGGCGTAGAGGGTGAAGGACTCTGCTGCCCGGCTGGCGATGTGACGGCCGATAACGATCGACGCGGTGGCGGCGGGCGAGGGCGCGTTCAGCACATGGATGATGCCGGCCGCCTCCTCGATCAGGAAGTCGTCCACCAGCGCCCCGGAACGGCTCAGGCACTGGGCGCGGATGCCGGACGGCCCGAACGTGATGTCCCGCGCGCGTGACCGCCGGGAGGTACCGGCGCATCTCGGCCAGGTAGGCGGGCTTGACCAGGTCCCGGTAGATCTCCAGGGCCCCGGTGCGCGCGTAGGAGCGGGCCAGCCGGCGCAGGCCGGGGAAGCGCAGGGCATCCAGCAGGTCCCGGCCGTTCACCGACAGCCGCCCGTAGCCCTCCCGGGCCAGCGCGGGCACCGCGTTCGGGCCGGCGTGCAGCGTCCCGTCCACGCCCCGGGTGAAGTGCACGCCGAGGAAGGGGAACGCCGGGTCGGGCACCGGGTAGACCAGCCCGCGGACCAGGCTGGCCGCGTCCGGCCGGAACGTGTAGTAGTCACCCCGGAACGGGACGATCCGGTACTCGCTGCCGCCCTGGCCGGTCATCGCGGCGATCCGGTCGGCCTGCAGCCCGGCGCAGGCGACCACCGCCCTGGCCTGGACCGGGCCGCCCGCGGTCTCGGCCGCCCAGCCGCCCGCGGTCCGGGCCAGTGACAGCAGGCCGTGCCCGCACAGCACCTGGCCGCCGGCCTTGCTGACCGCCTCGGCGTAGGCGGCGGCGACCTGCCGGTAGTCGATGACCCCGCTCTCCGGGATGTGCAGCGCCCGGATGCCGCGCACGGACGGCTCGATGTCCGCGATCTCGGCCGGCCCGATCTCCCGGACGGCCAGCCCGTTGGCCCGGCCGCGCTCGGCCAGGCCGGCCAGCCGGGGCAGCTCGTTCTCCCGGGTGGCGACGACCAGCTTGCCGGTCTGCCGGTACGGGATCTGGTGCTCGCCGGCGAATTCCGTCATCGCCAGCCGCCCGGCGGTGCAGAACCGCGCCTTGAGGCTGCCTGGCTTGTAGTACAGGCCGGCGTGGATGACGCCGGAGTTGTGGCCGCTCTGGTGGGTGCCGACGGCCTGTTCCTTCTCCAGCACCGCGACCCGCAGCCCCGGCCGGGACTCCAGCAGGGCCATCGCGGTGGCCAGCCCGACCAGCCCCGCGCCGATGACGACGACGTCCTGGGTACCGCTGCCCGCCATGTCAGTTCCCTTCCGTCAGCCCGGCACCGTGCGGCGGGGCGACCCGGTTGGCCAGCACGCCGAGGCCGGCCACCTCCAGCTCGACCGTGTCGCCGGGGACCAGCCACCGGCCGTCGTCGTGCTCCAGGATGCACCCGGTGCCCACGGTTCCCGAGCCGAGCACGTCCCCGGGCCGCAGCTCCGTGTTCCGCGCGGCATGGGCCAGGATCTGCGCCCACGAGTAGTGCATGTCGGACAGGTTGCCACGGGACCGTTCCTCGCCGTTGACCCGCGCCGTCATCACCGCGGCGGAGCCGTCGAACTCGTCCGCGGTGACCAGCACCGGGCCCAGGCTGGTGGCGAAGTCCTTCGCCTTGGCCGGGCCGAGCCCGATCCGCATCTCCGCCCGCTGGATGTCCCGCGCCGACCAGTCATTCATGACCGTGAACCCGCCGATCTGCCCCCCGGCGCCGATGACGGCGGCCACCTCCAGCTCGTAGTCCAGCATGGCCGTGCCGGCCGGGTACGGGACGTCGGCCCCGGGGCCGACGATCGCGGCCGGGTTGGTGAAGTAAAAGGCCGGGAACTCGTACCACTCGGCCGGGACGCTCGTGCCCCGGTTGGCCCGGGCGGTGGCGATGTGCTGCTCAAAGGCGAAGAAATCCCGCACCGACGGGGGCCGGGGCACCGGGGCGAGCAGTTCGGCCGCCGCGGCGGGGACCGGGCCGGGCGGCCGGCACCTGGCCGCCGCGCGCCAGCACCGCGGTGAGGTCGGGCGCGCCCAGGCGGATGATCTGATCCCCCTCCACCCGGCCGGGCCAGCCCGCCCGCGGGCCGCCCGGGAGCCGGAACATGCACAACCGCACCCGCGTACCTCCATGACCGCGGCCCGCCGCCCGAGGCCAGGACTTCCGGCCAGCAGCCAGACCAGGATTTCACTATACGGGACATGTATCCCTTGATACGGGACAAAGGCTGCCCGGGGCCGGGATCACCCGAAGGCGGCGGGCGGGTCGAGGATGGCGAGCGCTTCCTTGCGCACCTCGAGCAGCACCCGGGTGATCTTGTCCTCCAGGCCCCAGTACCGCTGCACGGGCACCGGCACCGAGATGGCCAGCAGCGACCCGGAACCACCGCGGATGGCGATGGCGGCCGAGCAGATCCCGGGCGTGGCCTCCTCGCGGTTGTAGGCGATCCCGGTCTGGCGCACCTCGTCGAGGATGCGCAGCAGGTCGCCGCGGTCGGTCACGGTCTTCTCGGTGAGCCGCTCCAGGCGGGCGGGCAGCATCCGGGCCGCGACGTCGGGCGGGTAGGCGGCCAGGATGGCCCGGCCCTTCGAGCTGCAGTACAGCGGGAAGGTGGTACCGATGTCCGCGGTCACCCGGAGGTGATGCTGGGCCGGGATGCCGTGGATGACCCGGACATGGTCACCGTCCAGGACCGAGCAGTCCACGGTCTCGCCGATCTCGTCGTAGATCCGCCGCATGTACGGCTCGGCGTCCTTCCAGAGATCAGCCTGGCTGGACGAGGCGAGCCGGGCGAATTCGGGCCCGATGCGGACCCGTCCGGTCGGGGAGGCGGTGGCCACCAGCCCCTCCGCGATGAGCGCGGTGACGATGCGGTGCACGGTGGACCGGGGCAGCCCCACCCGGTCAGCCAGCTGGGCCAGGCTGAGCCCCTGAGCCTCACCGTCCAGCGCCCGGAGCACCTGGCCCACGCGCGCGATGACCTGCACGCCGCCGGAAGACTCCAGCGGGCGCGGGGCCCCTGCCTGAGCACCTGCCACGGCATCAGCCTATTGGATGCCGCCGCGGGCGGCCCCAGCCCGGCTGGCTGAGCGGGTGCACGGCCCCGACCTGCGGGGTCACGGGGGTGTGAGGTTGTTCACGCCCGGTATGGCATGCCCTTAACGAAGTCTTCATGATTCCCGAGTACACCTGTCGTTTGGGTCATGTCCGCCCGGGAAGGCTGACCGGACAGGATACGGTGAAACCGGCTCCCGGCGCGGGCCCGGCATGGGGCCCTGCCGCCGCATCGGGAACGGTGCTCCCGCGCTGCGGGCATCTCTCTTGCTCAACGGAAACCCGGAGGGAGAACGTGGGTGCCTAGCTCGGCGTCATTCCGGCGTGATCCGGAGACCGGCATGCCCGGCGGTGACCCCGGCTGGGGCGGGTATCACGATCCTGACGAGGAGGGCCGCGAGTGGGACGGCGGCACCCACCGGCGCCGCCGCCGCAGTGGCCGGAACCGCCGCAAGCTGCGCAGCCGCCGCTGGTTCCAGGTGGTGATGGCCCTGGTCCTGGCGTTCGTGGTGTGGCTCGGCTGGTCGGTCGGGCACGCGCTGACCGTCCCGGGTGGCGGCACCACCTCGGAACGGCTGGCTGAGTGGGCCCGCGACCACTACCTCGGCCCCCTGGTCACCTTCGGCGAGTGGATCACCTACAAGCCGCCGAAGGTGGGCGGGAAGCCGTCGTTCGCGCTGACCGGGCCCAGCGCGGGAGCGCTGCAGTCGAGCAGGCACCACCGGCGGCATGCCAAGGCCGTGGTGTCCTACCCGCCGCCCGCGGCCCTCACCCCGCTGGTGGCCCACCCACTGCGCGGCGAGGGCCAGTGGCGGGTGCTCGCCACGGACCACGGCCAGCCCGCCATCTTCGGTACCTACCTGCGGGCCAGCAGCGTCTACACGTCCTACGTCGCGGGCATCGTGTCGATGAACCAGCACCTGGTCAGCTTCCACCTGCACCCGGGGGCCGAGGACCCGGGGCCGGGCCGCTGGGGCGCCGAGCCGTTCATCGTGCCCAAGAAGCGCCTCGGGCTGCTGGCGACCTTCAACGGCGGGTTCAAGATCGCCAGCTCGGGCGGCGGCTTCTACCTCAACGGGGCCACCAGCGGGACGCTGACCAGGGGCGTGGCCTCGGTCGTGTACTACCGCAACGGGCGCATCGCCATCGGGACCTGGGGCCAGACCGTTCGGATGACGCCGAACGTGGTGGGCGTTCGGCAGAACCTGCACCCAATCCTGCAGAACGGCCAGATTCCGGCCTCGGTGGACTATAACGTCGAGGGCAGCTGGGGCGCGACGCTCGGCGGCAGCTACTACGTGTGGCGGTCCGGCATCGGGATCACCAAGGACGGCCAGGTCATCTTCGTTTACGGCCCGGAACTGAACGTCCGCGAGCTGGCCACGCTGATGCAGCGGGCCGGCGTGGTGACCGGCATGGAGCTGGACATCAACCCGGACTGGATGTCGTTCATGTACTACCTGCCGAAGAACAACCCGGCCAGCCCGGTCCCGGTCAACCTGCTGCCCGACCAGCTGCAGGCGCCCACCCGGTACTTCTCCCCGGCCAGCCGCGACTTCACCGCCGTGTACGCGAGGTGACCACCCGCACCCGCACGGCAGATGTGCCGCCCGGCCCGGCTGCGCTGGCCCGGGCGGGCGGGCCGCTGGCCTGGCTGATCGCGGTCGTGCAGACCGCGCGGCCGCGGCAGTGGCCGAAGAACCTGCTGGTCTTCGCCGCCCCGCTGGCCGGGGCCTCGCTCGGCCGGGATGACGGGCTGGGCTACGCGCTGCTCGCGGCCGGGGTGTTCACCGCGGCCGCGTCCGCCGTGTACTTCGTCAACGACGTCGCCGACGCGGACCGGGACCGGCAGCATCCCACCAAGCGGCTGCGCGCGGTGGCGTCCGGCAGGCTCCCCCGGGCCCATGCGGTCGCGCTGGCCGTCCTGGCCGTCGCCGCGGCCGAGGCGGTCAGCCTGGGGTTCGGCGAGCGGACCCTGGCCGTGCTGGCCGCCCTGTACCTCGTGCTGTCCATCCTGTACACCCTGGTGCTCAAGCACATCCCGGTGATCGAGCTGGTCTTCGTGGCCAGCGGGTTCGTGCTCCGGGCGCTCGGCGGGGCCAGCGCCACCCGGGTGCCCCCGTCCGGCTGGTTCCTGGCCGTGTGCAGCCTGGGTGCGCTGATGGTGGCGATCGCCAAGCGATTCACCGAGATGGAGGTGCTCGGCGCGGACGCGGCCGTGCACCGCCCGGTGATGCGCTGGTACCGGCCTGCCGGGCTGCGGCTCGCCCAGCGGGCCGCCTCCGTCGTGATGATCACCGCCTACCTGCTCTGGGCGGCCGGGCAGCTCGATGCCTGGACCCGCGTGGTCCACCTGGTCAGCGCGCTACCGCTGGCGCTGGCCCTGATCCGCTTCGACTGGCTGACCGTGCACCGGCCGGCCAAGCCGGTCGAGGACCTGATCGCCCGGGACCGGCTGATGATGTGCTGCGAGCTGAGCTGGCTGGTGCTGTTCGCGGCCGGGCTGCTGTGGTGACCCTGGCCCAGGAGCGGCTCGCGGCCCCGGGCCGGCTGCTGGCCGGCTGGGGACGCACCACCGCCTCCCGGGCGCACGTCACCGGGCCGCTGCCGCTGACCCGGCTGCAGGCACTGGTGGCCGCCGGCCCGGCCCGTGGCGTGCTGGCCCGGGGCGCGGGCCGCAGCTACGGGGACGCCGCGCAGAACGCGGGCGGCAGCGTGCTGGCCCCGGTTTCCGCGCCGCACCTGGACCTCGACACCGCCGCGGGCACGGTGCGCGCGGCCGGGTCGACGACGGTCACGCAACTGCTGGACGCCTGCGTGCCGCACGGGCTGCTGCTGCCGGTGCTGCCGGGCACCCGGCACGTCACCCTCGGCGGCGCGGTGGCCAGCGACGTGCACGGCAGGAACCAGCGGAGCGACGGCAGCCTCGGCAGCTGGATCGAGGAGATCGAACTGCTCGACGGGACCGGCGAGGTGCGCCGCCTGGCCCCCGGCAGTGACGAGTTCCGGGCCACGGTGGGCGGGCTGGGCCTGACCGGCGTCATCCTGGCCGTCACGCTGCGGCTGCTCCGGATCCGCAGCGCGCTGCTGACCGTCACCACCCGGCGCCACGCCGACCTCGACGCCCTGCTGGCCGCGATGGACACCGCCCGGGACCGGTACTGCGTGGCGTGGGTGGACACCTCGGCGGCCGGCCGGTCCCTGGGCCGGGGCATCCTGGAGTCAGCGGATCACCTGGCCGGGCCGGACCCGGCCAGCGAGGCCGAGGGCCTGGCCTACCGGCCGCCACGGTCCCGCCGGGCCCCGCGGCTGCCGGTCTGCCCGCTCACCCCGTGGTCCGTCCGCGAATTCAACGGCCTGCACTTCCGGGCCACGCCGCAGGACGACTCCGGCCTCACCGGCCTGGCCGGGTTCTTCCACCGGCTGGACGCGGTCGAGGCCTGGAACCGGCTGCCCGGCCCCCGGGGCTTCGTGCACTACCAGTTCGTGGTCCCGGACGGCGCCCATGACCTGCTGGCCGGGGTGCTGGAGACCGTGCAGCGGCACCGCTGCCCGTCGTTCCTGGGGGCCCTGCACCGGTTCGGGACGCCCGGCGCGGGCCATCTCTCGTTCGCCCAGCCGGGCTGGGCGCTGGCCATGGGCCTGCCTGGCCTGCCGCGGCGGCTCGGCCCCATGCTGGCAGAACTCGATCTACGGCTCGCGGCGGCGGGCGGACGGGTTAACCTGGCCCAGGACAGCAGGCTGGCCCCCGGGACCTGCGCCGCCATGTACCCAGGACTGGCGGCGTGGCGCGAAGCCGCCGGGCGCCTCGACCCGGCCGGGGTCTTCCAGTCCGACCTCAGCCGGCGCACCGGGCTGCGCTGAGCAGGCCGGGCGCGCCGGGCCGACCAACACGCTGCGGAGGATCGATGCGGAGCAGTCAGGACGCGCCAGCCGGACCGGCCCGGGTCCTGCTCCTCGGCGGTACCAGCGAGATCGGCCTGGACATCGTGGCCGCGCTCCGGCTGCCGCCGGAGGCGGAGGTGCTGCTGGCCGGCCGGGACGAGCAGCGGCTGGCGGCCGCCGGCAAGACGCTCGGCAGCCAGATTCGCACCCTCGGCTACGACGCCACCGCGATCGATACCCACCAGGGCGTCATCGACGCCGCCTTCGCCGCCGGCCCGGTGGACCTGGTGATCTCCGCCGCGGGCATCCTGACCGCCGCAGGACGTGCTGGACCGTGACCCGATGCAGGCCGCCCTGCTGGTCGAGACCAACTTCACCGGGCACGTCACGCACGCTGCTCGCCGCCGCGGCCCGGATGCGCGCGCAGGGCCGCGGCACCATCGTCGTGCTGTCCTCCGTCGCGGCCATCCGGCCGCGGAAGGCGAACTACGTGTACGGGGCGGCCAAGGCCGGCCTCGACGCGTTCGCCCGCGGGCTGGCCGACGCGCTGCACGGCAGCGGCGTGCGGGTGATCCTGGTCCGGCCCGGCTTCGTCACCGGGCGGATGACCGCCGGGATGACCCCGGCGCCGCTGGCCACCACCCCGCAGGCGGTCGGCGCGGCCGTGGCGGCGGCGCTGCGCCGGCCGGGCAGCAGGACCGTCTGGGTGCCGCCGCTCGCTGGCCGTGCTCGCCACCGGCCTGCGGCTGCTGCCCCGGCCGGTCTGGCGCCGGTGCCCCGCTGACGGCCGCCGGTGGATGCGGCTGCTGGTGGCCGAGGACGACCGCGGCCTGCGCGAGGCGCTCGGCCGGGGGCTGCGGGAGCACGGCTACGCGGTGGACACGGTGCCGGACGGCCGGGCCGCCATGGGCTACCTGCGCAGCTACGACTACGAGGTGGCGGTGCTGGACTGGCGGATGCCCGAGGCTGTCCGGCCTGGACGTGCTGCGCTGGATGCGCCAGGGCGCGGTGGCCGTCCCGGTCCTCATGCTGACCGCGCGGGACGCGCCCGAGGACCGGGTCACCGGCCTGGACGAGGGAGCCGACGATTACCTGGTCAAGCCGTTCGACTTCACCGAGCTGCTGGCCCGGATCCGCGCCCTGCAGCGGCGGCCGCGCACCGCGCAGCCACCGCGGCTGGCCGTCGGGGACGTGCTGTTCGACCCGGCCACCCGGGAGGTGCGGATCGGGGCGCAGCAGCCCGCGCTGACCGTCACCGAGCGCGGCATCCTGGAGATGCTGATGCGCCGGTCGCCGGCCGTGGTGGACCGGCGGTCGATCGCACTCAGCGTCTGGGAGAACGAGGCGGACGCACTCGGGTCGAACACCATCGACGTGCACATGGCCCGGCTGCGCGCCAAGCTGGCGGCCGGGCGGGTGCGCATCGAGACGGTCCGGGCGGTCGGCTACCGGATCGTGGCCCGGTGAGCCAGGCGGCCAGGACACCAGCCCGGCGGGCGCGTTCACCGCAGTTCGCGCACGCCGCCCGGGTCGCCGTGGCGGCCACCGTGCTGATCGGGGTGGTCTACCTGGGCTGCGCCGTCGTCCTGGACCAGGTGGTGGCGGCCCGGCTGGTGGCCGCGGTGGACAGCCGGCTCGGCGAGCGGCTGGCCGACGCGCTGGCCGGGCCGGGGCGGGAACCCGGCCCGCGGCCGGGCCTGGCCCGCGGTCAGGGACGATCCGGGCCGGTCATGGCCGGGCGGGCAGCGGCGAGGAGGCGGACGAGCTACCGGTCTTCGTCTGGCGCGCCAGCCCGGGACACGCCCCGGTGGCGCTGAGCGCCGGGGCCCCGGCGCTGCCCGGCCGGCTGGTCCCCGCGGCCGGGCAGCACATCACGGTGCATCTCGGCGGGAGCGTGTTCCGGCTCGCGGCCACCGGGCAGGGCGGCAGCCGCCTGGTGGCCGGGCAGGGCCTGGCCGACCAGCGGCACATCCAGGACATGCTGCGGGACGGCGCGGCGCTGGCCGCCCCGGTGCTGCTGCTGGCCATGTTCGCCGGATCGCTGATCATCGGGCTGCGGGCACTGTCCCCGGTCGAGCACTCGCGGCGCCGCCAGCTGGAGTTCACCGCGGACGCCTCGCACGAGCTGCGCACGCCGCTCAGCGTGATCAACGCCGAGATCGGCATCGCGCTGAGCGCCCCGCGCGAGGCGGCGGACTACCGGGCCGCGCTGCTGCGCATCCAGGGCGAGAGCGGGCGGCTCCGGCGCATCGTGGAGGACCTGCTCTGGCTGGCCCGGTTCGACTCCGAGCCGCCGCCGCCCGGGGCGGAGCCGCTCGACCTGGCCACCATCGCCGCGGAATGCGCCCGCCGGTTCCAGGCGGTGGCCCAGGCCAGCTCCCCCGGGGTGTCGGTGACGGCCGCCCCGTCGCGGGCCGCCTGGATCAGCGCGCCACCGGAATGGATCGACCGGCTCACCGGGGTACTGGCCGACAACGCGTGCCGCTACGCGGGCCCGGGCGGGAGCGTGCGGCTGAGCGTCGCCAGCCGCGGCGGCCGGGTCAGCCTGACCGTGGAGGACAGCGGGCCGGGGATCCCGCCGGGGCAGCGGGACCGGCTGTTCGACCGGTTCCACCGGGCCACCGAGCACGGCGCCGGGACCGGCCTGGGCCTGGCCATCGCCGACTCGATCGTGCGCTCCACCGGCGGCCACTGGCGGATCGGCGAGTCCGGGCTGGGGGGCGCCCTGTTCGAGGTGTCCTGGCGCCGCCCGCTGTCCCGCGGCCCGGGCAGCACGCCGGCGCAGGCCCGGCCCCCGGAGCCGCCGGAGCGGCCCGGCCCGCCGCAGCCGCCGGGACCCGCGGGGCAGCCGGCGCCGGCCAGCCTGCCTGCTCAGCCCGGCGCCGGCTCATCGGCCAGGTAGGGCGGCGCGGGCTCGTACTGGATCTGGCGGCGCACCGCCCGGGCGTGCTCGCGCCCGTGCAGCCGGCCCACCAGCCACAGGGCCATGTCGATCCCGGCCGACACTCCCTGGCTGGTGACCAGGTTCCCGTCCACCACGTAACGCGCATCGCGGACCACGGTGACCTGGCCGCGGGCGGCCAGGGTGTCCTCGAACGCGTGGTGGGTGGCCACCCGCCGGCCGCGGGCCGGGCCGGCCTCGTGCAGCAGCAGCACCCCGGTGCACACGCTGGTGACCCAGTCCGCGGCGGCGGACACCTGGGCGATCCACCTGATCAGCGCCGGGTTGCCCACCTCGCGGCGGCGCCGGCGCCGCCGGGCACCAGCAGCACATCAAGCCGCGGGTGAGCCGCCAGCACGGCGTCCGGGATGACCCGCATGCCCTTGGCGCAGCGCACCGGCCCGGGCCCGGGCGCGATCAGGATCACCGAGTCGGCGTCCGCCCGCAGTGCCGCGGAGACGGTGAACACCTCCCACGGCCCGGCGACGTCCAGTTCCTCGGCACCATCGAAGATGAGCAGGCCATAGCTCGTCACCGGTACTCTCCTCTCGCCCGGAACCGGTCCACGTACTCCGCGGGCGGTACCCCCCGAGCTCCGCGGTGAACCGGCGCCAGGTCGAGGGACTGGAAGTGATCGAAGATCACGAACGCGATCCGGCGCTGGTGCATGCCCCCAGCTTGCCGCCCCGCCGCCGTGGCGGCTACGACCGGCCGCCCACGCTTCCGTCCATGCCCGGGCCGGCCGCACCCATTAGGGTGGCCGGGTGACGGCATTGCGGGTTCTCTTCATCGGCGGCAGCGGAGTCATCAGCTCGGCCTGCGCCCAGAGCGCGATCGAGCACGGCATCGACCTGTGGGTGCTCAACCGGGGCAAGACCGGGCTCCGCCCGCCGCCACCGGAGGCGACGGTCAGGCACGCCGACGTCCGCGATCCGGCCGAGGTGCGGACCGCGCTCGGGGACACCTCATTCGACGCGGTGGTGGACTGGGTCGCGTTCACCCCGGAGCACGTCCAGGCGGACATCGAACTGTTCCGCGGCCGGGCCCGCCAGTACGTGTTCATCAGTTCCGCGTCCGCGTACCAGACGCCGCCGGCCCGGGTACCGGTGACCGAGTCCACGCCGCTGCGCAACCCCTTCTGGCGCTACTCCCGCGACAAGATCGCCTGCGAGGACCTGCTGGTCCGCGCGTACCGGGAGCAGGGCTTCCCGGCCACGATCGTGCGGCCGTCGCACACCTACGACCAGACCCTGGTGCCCCTGGAGGGTGGCTGGACCGCGGTGGCCCGGATGCGGGCGGGCAAGCCGGTCGTGGTGCACGGTGACGGCACCTCGCTGTGGACGCTGACGCACCACCGGGACTTCGCGGCCGGCTTCGTGCCGCTGCTCGGGCATCCCCGGACGCTGGGCGAGGCCTTCCACATCACCTCGGACGACGTGCTGACCTGGGACCAGATCGCCGGGGCACTCGCCGCGGCGGCGGGCTGCACCGCCGACATCGTGCACGTGACCTCGGACGCGATCGCCGCCGCCGACCCCGAGTGGGGAGCCGGCCTGCTCGGTGACAAGGCCCACTCCATGGTCTTCGACAACAGCAAGCTGCGCAGCGTGGTCCCTGGCTACCGGGCGGTCATCCCGTTCGAGCAGGGCGCCCGCGAGATCGTGGCCTGGCATGACGGCGACCCGGGGCGCCAGCGGACCGACGGCCGGCTCGACGCGGTGATGGACGCCCTGGTGGCCGCGCACCGCGGATAGCGGGCCCGGCGCTCGGGCAGCCGGCCTTCGCTTGAGGCAGCCGGCCTCGCTGGCCTCCGGCACGGTCAGGCCGCCCGGGCGCGTCCGGCCATCCGCGCCCGCTGAGCCGCGTGCGACGTGCCGTGCGCGATCCAGATCGCCACGTCCAGGATGCGCAGCAGGCTCTCCCGGCCGGCGGCAGGCGGCCGCAGCGCCTCCAGCTCGGCCCGCGCGCCCGGATCCTGCAGCAGGCAGCGCAGCGTCTCCCAGGTCTGCCCGGGCACGCCCACCGCGCGGATGGCCGCACGGTCGGTGGCCGGGCACAGCCGGAGCCGCTTCCGGGCCAGCAGTTTCGCCGCCGTGGCCCCGCCCACCCCGGGCACTTCCAGTAATGCCGCCCAGAGCCGTTCCACCACGGCCAGGTCCGCGTCGGAAGCATCCCAGAGATCCAGGTCGGCCCGGATGACGGCCAGCATCCCGGAAATCTCCGCGGCCTGGCTGCCGAGCAGGTGCCGGACGGCCTCCGGCCGCCAGGCGATATCGAGCAGGGACACCGCCAGCAGGTCGTCCGCGGTCACCTCACCGGCCGGGTTACGGCCCAGGGACGAGAAGCTCATCCCGGGGAAGTCCTCGGCCGGATCGAAATAGGCGGCGAGCGCCAGGCCGAGGCCCGGCATGGCCAGTGTGTCCCGTCAGCCGGCCGGCGGCATGCCGGACGGCGTCCCTCCCCCTTAACGCACCCATACGCCCAGTATGCGATCACCTGGGCCCCCAGGCCCAGCGTTGGCGGCTGCGAGAAATAAGCAGGTTTCCTCTCAGACCCCCAGTTCAGCGCGCTGCCGCGGGGGGTGCCGCCGGACGGCTGGCCCGCGCGGACCGCCCCTGACCAGCCACTCAGCCCGCGGCTCCGTGCAAAAGCACGGCGCAAACGCATCGTGCAGGGGCACCGTGCAGCGTCCTGGCCTGCCCGCCAGCCCCGCCCCCGGTCCCGGATCTCGGTTCGGTCACGAAACAGCGTCAACTAACGCCTTGGGTCTTGCCGGCCCGGCGGCGCCGACTTTCAATCAGCCTGAATCAGGATTCATCAGATACCAATGACGCCTATCTGATCAGGATCTTTGCCGTGAATGATGGTTCATCTGCGGAACCGCCGGCGGGCTCCGGCGCACCGGCCGCCGAGCTGCTCGGCGTGCGCGGCGTCACGGTGCGGTTCGGCGGGCTGACCGCCCTGGACAACGTCTCGTTCAGCGCCGCGGCGGGCCAGGTCACCGGCATCATCGGGCCGAACGGGCCGGCAAGACGACGCTGCTCAACGTGGCGTGCGGGTTCGTCCGCCCGGACGCTGGCCAGCTGGTGCTGGATGGCACGGCGCTGGGCCGGCTCCGCCCGCACCAGCTGGCTGGCCTGGGCATCGCCCGCACGCTGCAGGGAGTGGGCCTGTTCCCCCGCCTGTCGGTGCTGGAGAACGTCATGGTCGGCGCGGATCGGCAGGCCCGGGCCGGTTTCTGGTCGTCGCTGGCCGGGCTGCCGGCCAGCGGCCGTGACGAGCGGGCGCTGCGCGACCGGGCCGCGCGGGCGCTGCACCGGGTGGGCGCCTCCAGCGTGGCCGGCGCCATGCCCGGCCAGCTCCCGTACGGCATGCGCAAGCGGGTCGCGCTGGCCCGGGCCCTGGTCGGGCAGCCCCGGCTGCTGTTGCTCGACGAGCCGGCCGGCGGGCTGTCCGAGGCCGAGCTGGACGAGCTGGGCGCGCTGATCTCCAGCCTGTCCGGGGAGACCGCGGTACTGCTGGTCGAGCACCGGATGGACCTGGTGATGGCGGTCTGCCACGCCGTGGTGGTCCTCGACTTCGGCCGGATGATCGCGTGCGGGCCACCAGAGCAGGTGCAGGCCGACCCCGCGGTCACCACCGCCTACCTCGGGGCGGGGAACGGTGAGTGAGGCGCCCGCCCTCGAGGTGGCAGGCCTGGCCGCCGGGTACGGCCGCGTGCTGGCCCTGCACGGCGTCGGCCTGCGTGTCCCGGCCGGGACGGTCACCGCAGTGCTCGGCGCGAACGGCGCCGGGAAGACAACGCTGCTGCGGGCCATCAGCGGGGTCCTCCGGCCGCAGGCCGGGCGGGTCCTGATCGGCGGCGACGACCTCACCGGCCGGCGGCCGGAGGACATGGCCCGCCACGGCGTGGCGCACGTGCCGGAGGGACAGGGCGTCATCGCCGAGCTCACCGTGGAGGAGAACCTGCGCCTGGGCGCGCTATGGCGGCGCGGCCATGGCCCCCGCAAGCAGGCCCTGGACCAGGCCTACCAGCGGTTCGGGGTGCTCGCCGGCGCCCGGCGCCGGGCAGGCCGGCACGCTGTCCGGCGGCGAGCGCCAGATGCTGGTCATCGCCCGGGCGCTGATGGCCCAGCCGCGGGTGCTGCTGCTGGACGAGCCGTCCCTGGGCCTGGCCCCGCGGATCGTCGCCCAGGTCATGCAGCTCACCGCGGAGCTGCGCGACGCGGGCCTGGCCGTGCTGCTCGTCGAGCAGAACGCGCGCAGCGCGCTGAGCATCGCTGATCAGGGAATCGTGCTCAACCTGGGCAAGGTCGTCGCGGCGGCGGACGCTGCCGCCCTGGCCGCCGACGTCGGGCTGCGCAAGCACTACCTGGGCTTCTAGGAGGCGGCCGGTGGCAGAGTTTGGCGAGCTGACGCTCGGCGGGATCAGCGTCGGCATGATCTACGCCGCGATCGGGCTGTCCCTGGTGCTGATCTGGCGGGCCACCCGGGTCCTCAACTACGCGCAGGGCGGCATGGCCATGCTGACCACGTACATCGCGCTGACCGTGATCAACCACACCGGGTCCTACTGGGCCGGGTTCGCCGCCGCGCTGGCCGCGGGGCTGGTCCTCGGCGGGGTGATCGAGCGGGTGGTCATCCGGCCGGTCGAGAGCAAGCCGCCACTCAACGCCATCGTCGTCACGATCGGGCTGCTCATCCTGATCGAGGGCCTGGCCGGGATCATCTTCGGCGGCCAGTACCGGTCCTTCCCGGCGGCGTTCTCCATCACCGGGCTGCACATCGGCTCGGCCGCCCTCGGCATCTCGTCCAACGACGTGTTCGTGACCGTCGCCGTGCTCATCGCGGCGCTGCTGCTCGCGGCCGGCTTCCGGTACACCCGGGCGGGCCTGCGGTTGCGCGCCGCCGCCTTCAGCCCGCAGGTGTCCCGGCTGCTCGGGGTCCGGGTGGGCCGGACGCTCACGCTCGGCTGGGCGCTGGCCGGCCTGATCGGCGCGCTGGCCGGGGTGCTGATATCCCCGTCGATCTTCCTCTACCCGAACAGCATGGACGCGATATTCGTGCTCGGCTTCACCGCCGCGGTCATCGGCGGCCTGGACAGCCCGGGGGGCGCGGTGGCGGGTGGCCTGATCCTGGGCGTCGCGCTCAACTACGTCAGTGGTTACCTGGGCTCGGACCTGGTGCCGTTGTTCGGCCTGGCGGCCCTCACCGTCGTGCTGCTGCTCCGGCCGTCCGGCCTGTTCAGCACCGCACCGGTCCGGCGGGTATGACGATGACCCTGCTCCGGCACCTGGCCGCCGCGGTGCTCGCCGCCGCGGTCGTGGCGATCCTCACCATCCAGCTGAACGCGTTCCGCGACTACCAGATCGCGGAGATCGCCTGTTACGTGGTGGCGGTGGCCGGGCTCACCGTGCTGGTCGGGCTGAGTGGCCAGATCTCACTGGGTAACGGGGCGCTGATGGCGGTGGGCGCCTACGCGGCCGGGCTGCTGCTGATCCACCTGCAGTGGCCGCTCGCCGGGGTGCTGGCCGCGGCCACCGCGATCAGCGCCGTCAGCGGGGCGCTCGTCGGCGTGGCCGCGGCGCGGCTGCGCGGCCCGTACCTGGCGGGTGCGACCCTCCTGCTGGCGGTGGCGCTGCCGTCGCTGGCGATCAAGTACGCCGGGGTGTTCGGCGGTGACCAGGGACTGACGGTGGGGATCACTCCCCGGCCTTCCTCGGCGCCAGCTTCCCGCTGACCCGCTGGCAGGCCTGGGTGACCTGTGCCTGCGCGCTGATCACCCTGGTGCTGCTGGCCAACCTGGCGCGCAGCCGGGTCGGCCGCAGCTGGCGGGCGGCCGGTGACGACGAGGTCGCCGCGGCGCTGGCCGGGCTGAACGTGGCCCGGCTGCGGGTGCTCGCCTTCGTGGTCAGCGCGGCCTGCGCCGGGCTGGGCGGCGCGCTGCTCGCGGTGACCACCTCGATCATCTCGCCGGGTGCCTTCACCGTGACGCTGTCCATCGCGCTGCTCACCGGCGCGGTGCTCGGCGGCCTCGGCTCACTGCCCGGCGCCATCTGGGGCAGCCTCGTCCTCGTCCTGCTGCCCACCTACGTGACCGACGTGGCCACCAGCCACGGCCTGTCCAGCGCGGCCGGGTCCAACGTCCCGGTCGCCGCCTACGGCATCGTCCTCATTCTCGTCATGCTCGTCTTCCCGGAAGGCATCCAGGGCGGCGTGCGCCGCCTGCTGCGGCAGTTCACCTCAGGCACGCCTGCCTCACGGGAGTTCCCGCCCGGGCGGGCGGCGGCCAGCGAACATCAGGAAGAAGGCTCCCTATGATCAGATCAAGCCGGGCCGTCGTGCCCGCCATCGCTGCGGCAGCGGCCCTCGCGTTGGTGGTCAGCGCCTGCAGCTCGGGCGGCAAGCCGAGCTCCTCCAGCTCCTCCAGCAGCAGCGCGCTGACCGCGTCCGCGCCGGGCATCACGGCCAGCACGATCACGATCGGCAGTCACCAGCCGCTGACCGGCGTGGCGGCCCCCGGCTACGACGAGATCGCACCCGCGTCGGACGCCTACTTCAAGTACGTCAACGCGCACGGCGGGGTCTACGGCCGGAAGATCGTCTACAAGTACCTCAACGACCAGTACAACCCGACCGACACCGTGTCCGTAGTCAAGCAGCTGGTGCTGCAGGACAACGTCTACGCCATCTTCAACGGCCTGGGCACCCCCACCCACCTCGCCGTCGCGCCGTTCCTGAACTCGTCAAAGGTGCCCGACGTGTTCGTGGCCTCCGGCTGTGAATGCTGGAACCAGCCGTCGAGCTGGCCGGAGACTTTCGGCTGGCAGCTTGACTACGTGCGCGAGGGCAAGATCCTGGGCAGCTACATCAAGCAGCACTTCGCCGGGCAGAAGATCGGCTACTTCTACCAGAACGACGAGTTCGGCCAGGACGGTGTCAAGGGCCTCGACGCCGAGATCCCGAAGGCCGACGTGGTCAGCAGGCAGAGCTACGACCCGACCAACATCAACATCGGCCCGCAGGTCGCGGCGCTGAAGGCGGCCGGGGCCAAGGTAGTCGTGTCGTTCAGCGTGCCGGCCTTCACCGCGCTGCTCAAGCTGAACAGCCTCAAGCTGGGCTACAGCCCCACCTTCGTGGTCAGCGACGTGGGGTCGGACCCGATCACGCTCGCCGGGCTGCTCGAGTCCTTTGCCAAGCAGGGCGGCGCGACCGTGTCCGGCAACGCGCTGACCCAGGGCGTCATCACCGACGGCTACTCACCATCGCTCGGCGACACCAGCAACAGCTGGGTCACGCTGTTCAAGAAGATCCACGACCAGTACCTCCCGAAGCTGCCGTTCGACGGCAACGTGCTGTACGGCGAGGGCGTGGCCTACACCTTCGTCCAGGCCATGCTCAAGGCGGGCAAGAACCCGACCCGGGCCGACCTGGTCAAGGCGATCGGGGGTGGCCTGCCCCAGGGCCCGGCGGTCGCGCCGTACACCTACTCCGCCACCGACCACGCCGGGATGACCGGGGCGTACATCGGCGTGATCAAGAACGGGGTCATCGTGCAGCAGGGCCCGGTGCTGGTCACGGACACCTCGCCCACCAGCCCGGTTACCGCCTACAGCGGGACGGCGCCCGCCGCCCCGGCCAGCGGGCTGCCCTAACTGGCCGGTACCGCCGCCGGTGGATGACCTAGCATGCGCAGGGGCTCCTGTGGCCCAGATGATCTGTGCCAGACGGGGGTACCAGGCGTGAGCAGCATCCCGGCGAGCCCGGCGGCCGCCCGAGGAACGCGGGCGGCCGCCGGCCCAGCGGCTGCTGGCCGCGGCCGAGCAGCTGTTCGGGGAGCGCAGCTACCAGCGGACCACGGTGGCCGGCATCTGTGCCCGGGCGGGCATGGCGACCGGCAGCTTCTACGCGCACTTCGGCTCCAAGGCGGAGATCTTCGCCGCCGTGGTCCGCCAGCTCAACGCCGACCTGAGGATGGCCATGAGGGAGGCGATCGAGCGGGCCGGGCCGGGCCAGCGGGAGATCGAGCGGGCCTCGTTCCGCGCCTTCTTCGACATGCTGTCCCAGCGGCCGTGGATGGACCGGATCGTCCGCGAGTCGGAGTTCGTCGCTCCCGGCGAGTTCCGCGCCTACTACGAGCACCTGACCCGGGGCTACGCCCGCGGGGTCCGGCACGCCCAGCTGGCCGGCGAAGTGGACGCCCGGTACGACCCGGAGGTCATCGCCTTCATGTACACCGGGATCGGCAACTTCATCGGCATGCGCTGGGCGGACTGGACCGCGGGCGGCCACGTCCCCGATGACGTGCTGGACGACCTGCTGGAAGTGCTGCGCCGCGGGCTCCCGCCGCTCGCGGCGCAGCCGCCTTCCGGGTGAGCGCGGCTCAGGGGCCGTAGCGCAGGATCACCGCCGACCGGTTCAGCCCGGGGTTGCCGGCCGGGTAGGAGGCACCGCCGCCGAACGTCACCGCGGAGTGCGGCACGTGCGCGACGGCATCCACCGTCAGCCTGGACCCGGGCAGCGGCATGGCGGCCCGGTGCAGCGCCCCGCCCGCCCAGTGCAGCATGGCGAACGTGCCGGGGAAGCCGGCCACAGTCGGGATCCACAGCCCGCCCGAGCCGTCCGGGGCCACTCCCAGCGGCTCGCCGTAGCTCGCCGAGTGAGCGACCAGCCGCCACCGGGCCCCGTTGAAGCGCAGCAGGTAGAACGGCCCGCGCTCGTCCTGGCAGTTGCCCGCCCCGACGGCCCACACGTCGCGGGGTGAGCGGGCCACGGCGTAGTCGGCGGACGGGTGGCAGAACAGCGTGTTGCGCGGCAGTACCCCGGCCAGCGAGGTCGCCGACCAGCTGGTGCCGTTCCAGTGCGCGGCGGTCTTCCCGCCCACCGCCCAGATGTTCCCGGCACCCAGCGCGCTGGCCCCGGTCAGCTCGGCCACCCGGGGGAAGCGCCGCCAGGAGGCGCCGTTGTAGTGCCAGGTGCCCAGGCCGCTGCCCGGGGCGGTCGGCTGGCCGAACACCCACACGTTGGCGGGGCCGAGGACCAGGGCGCTGCCGACCGCCTGGCCGAACGTGCGGGCCACCGTCCAGGCCGTGCCGTTCCAGTGCAGCGCCCGGCTAGCCCCGCTGACCTGCGCGGTGAACGCCCACACGTTGCGGGCGGAGGTGGCCCCGGCGGCGGTGACCGTGTCCCCGGACCGGCCGGGGAAGGTCACCGGGGCCCACGTGGACCCGGCCAGCCGCCACTCAGATGGCCTGCCCGGGCCGGATTCGAAGGCCCAGGCCTGTCCCCGGCCCGACGCCGCCACCGCGGTGATGCCGAACAGGTTCGCCCCGTGGATGGTCTTGACGATGCGCCACGACGGCGTGCTGGCGGATGCCGCCCCGGCCAGCACGGTCGTGAGGGTGGCGGCGGCCACCCCGCCGGCCAGCAGCGCGGCGGCCCGGGCCCGCCGCCGCGTCGGGTCCCCGGCCCGGCCAGCCAGCCCCGTGCGGCCCTGTCTGATGCCCCGCATAGCGTCCCCCTGTCACGGCGCAGCAGGCAGCACCGCCCGCTGCGGTTCCGGAATCTCCGTGATAGAAGACGCGCCAGCCGCGGGCCAGGCCAGGATCAGGTGGTCACAAGTCGGTAACACCATGGGCGTGCTGGTCATGCGCCGGATGCCCGGCGTCACCCGGGCGGCCGCCCATCATCCGCAGCATAGGCAGGCCGCCGGAGGTGACGAACCGCGCCACCAGGGCCGCGGCGGCCAGCAGGAAGATGATGTTGAGGATCGTGGTGTAGTTCCACGTGATGCTGACCTCGGTGACCTTGGCGGCCCGGGTGGCCGGCACCAGGCCCAGCCCGCCGAAGATCAGCTCCACCAGGTACCCGGCCAGCACCATGGTGGCGTAGAACAGGCCGAGCAGCACCAGCATCATCCGGGTGCCGTAGTACTTCCGGTAGATGACCAGGATCGGGATGATGATCAGGTCGGCGAAGATGAACGAGACCACCCCGCCGAAGCTGATCCCGCCGTTCCACAGCACCGCCGCCAGCGGCACGTTGCCGATCGAGCAGACGAAGCTGAGCAGCGCGATGACCGGGCCAATCAACGGCCCCCACAGCTTGGCGGCCAGCGGGTGCCCAGTCAGGAACAGGTGCTGCCAGAAGCTGTCGGGCACCCAGGCGCCGACGGCCCCGGCGATCAGCAGCCCGCTCATGACGTCGCGGAGCACGGCGGCCCACTCCATGACGAAGATCTGGCTGACCGCGGTGTAGCCCTCCCGGCTGAGCAACCGCCTCCGCAACGGCCCGCTGGAGGCAATGCTCATATCCATGGCCGCGTGGCCTTCCATCGACCCGGCCAGGCCCCGGTCGGCCTGGCGGCGGGCCTCCGCGACGAGCCGCTGCGAGACGAACAGCCGGAACGCGACCGCGAGCAGGATGATCATGATCGGCCCGCCGGTGAACTCGGCCAGGGTGAACTGCCAGCCGATCAGCAGGGCCAGGATGATGCCGAGCTCGATGACCAGGTTGGTGCTGGCGATCTCGAAGACCATGGCCGCGGTGAAGCTGGCCCCCTTGCGGAACAGGGACCGGGCCAGGGCCACCGCCGCGTAGGAGCAGGACGACGAGGCCGCGCCGAGCCCGGTCGCGCGGGCCAGGGCGGCCGGCCGGTCATCGCCCAGCAGCCGGGTCACCGTGGACCGCCGGACCACCGCCTGCACCACGGCCGACAGGGTGAAGCCGAGGATCAGTGACCAGGTGATCTGCCAGGTCATCGACCCGGCCAGGGCGAGCGCGCGGCCGAGCGCGTCAAGGGCCCGCATGGCGGGCTCCCGGGGTGGCGGGCCGCGGCGGCCCGCCGGTCAGGCCGCCCGGCGGGCAGGCGGGGGCCGTCACGGGGCCGGCGGCGCGGGCGGCGCGCCGGGAACCGTCCCGGCCAGCACCTCCAGCGGCACCCGGCCCAGTTCGCTGTCGTCCGCGGTGATCACCCACTCATACCGCCCGGGCTCGCGGAAGACCACGTTCGCGAAGGCGATGACGAGCGGCACGAAGGCCGGCGCGCCCGCCGCCTGGCCGGGCGAATGCCCGGTGGCCAGCTGCCCGGACGCCCGCGCGTCCTGGGACTGGCCGTCCAGGGACAGCTCGGCATGCAACTGGAAGGTCTGCGGGGCCTCGGTGTACTCGACCCGGATGACCAGGACCACGGCCATCGTCGGATGGACCGCCGGGAAGCCGGCCACCATCAGCCGGTCCCACTGGCCGCCGAGCACGTACAGCTTGCCGCCGGCCACCTGGGCCGCGTCGGCCAGCATCGCCGTGGTGAGTTCCATACCTCATTGTCCCGGGGGCCAGGAGCGCCGGAGGCGGCGGGTCAGCCGGGCCCGCCGATCCACAGCGGGGCGGTGGCGCCCTGGTACGTGCCCCAGCGGAAACCGTAGTCACGCTGGCGGCCGTGGACGTAGCGGAGCCTCATCCGGGAGAAGAAGCTGGCGCCCTTCCGGTGCGCCACCCGGGACAGGGTCACCGTGGCCGGGTACCGGTGGTAGTGCCCGGCGGCGCAGTTGGGCCGGCAGTCATCCACCCAGAGCGTGCCGTGGCTGACCGCGGACGTGCCGCTCCACCGGACCCAGCGGGCGGTCCGCACGAACGTGTCCGGGCCGCCGACGTACAGGACCGTGAGCCGGACCTTCCCGCCGGACCAGCCGTCCACGCCGTTGTAGGCGACCGGCAGCCGCACCTGGCTGGCCAGTGGAAGCCGCGCGGGCTGCGTGGTCAGCGCGGCGGCGGTGCCCGCCGCGCTGAGCACCAGCACGAGCGCGGCCAGGCCTGCGATGCCCGCCCTGGTCAGCCGCCCCTGTCCCGCCGTTTCCCGGCCTGACTGCGCGAACTTCAACGCCGTGCCCCCTGTGCCCCCGCCGTCCCGCCTGCCCGTGCGCCCTGCCCGCACGATGCGGACCAGCATAGTGCGTGGCCGCGAGGACGGGCCACGGTACGCAGCCGCGGGACTACCGTCGGCTGAGCGCCCAGCGGTACCCGTGTTCCGGCCGGCCGCTCATGCCGTAGCGGAGCCGGACCTCGACCCGGCCCAGGTCGTGCAGGTGGGTGAGGTAGCGCTGGGCGGTGGCCCGGCTCATCCCGGTCCGCTCGGCCACCTCGGCGGCGGACAGGTCCGCGTCCGTGCCCGCCAGCAGCGCTTCCACGGTTTCCAGGGTGTAGTCCGAGCGGCCCTTGCTCCCGGCGAGCTGGCCGGGCGCGCGCAGCGCCCCGAAGACCCGGTCCACGCTCCGCTGGTTGGCCGCGCTCAGGGTGTCCAGCCGGGACCGCATCTGGGCGTAGGAGAGCAGCTTGTCCCGCAGCGCGGGGAAGCTGAACGGCTTCAGCAGGTAGTGCAGGGCCCCGTGCTGCATGGCGGCGCGCACGCTGTCCGCGTCCTTGGCCGCCGTGATGACGATGACGTCAACCGGCGGGCAGGCCTCACTGCGCAGCCGGGCCACCAGCTCAAGCCCATGCTCGTCGGGAAGGTAGAGGTCCAGCAGGAGCAGGTCCGGCTGAAGCTGGGTCACCGCGTCCACCGCGGCGGCCGCCGTATGCACCTCGGCGATGACTTCGAAGCCCTCGACCTTGCTGACGTAGGCCGCGTGGATCGAGGCCACCCGGTAGTCGTCGTCCACCACGACGGTGCGGATCATGGCGCGGCCCGCCCGGCCGCCACCGGCACGGGGCCAGCGCCCTCCGCCGGCCCCGCGGGAGCGTCCACGCAGCCGGGCAGCACCGCGGTGAACACGGCGCCGCCGTCCCGGCCGACGCTGACCATCCCGCCGCGCCGCTCGGTGATCTGCCGGACCAGGGCCAGGCCGAGCCCGCGCCGCGCGCCGGTCGGTGACGACTTGCTGGTGAACCCATCGGTGAAGATCGCTTCGCGCATCTCGTCGGGCACCCCGGGACCTGAGTCGCGGACCCGGATCATCAGGCCGTCGCCGGCCGAGACGACGGTCAGCTCCACCCACCGCGGTCCCGGCGCCTGGGCCGTGGCCTCGATCGCGTTGTCGATCAGGTTGCCGGCCACGGTCAGCACCGGGGTGACATCGGTGAGGTCGGCGTCCACGTGGCAGTCCGCGGCGACGCGAAGCTGCACACCGCGCTCGTCGGCCAGCGAGGACTTGGCCAGCGTGAGGGCGACCAGCTTGGGGTCACGGATGGCCGCCTTGAGCTGCTCGGTCAGCGCGTCCCTGGCCGCCGAGACATCGGTGACGAACCGGATGGCCTCGTCGTACTGCCCGAGTTCCACCAGCCCCACCAGCGTGTGCATCCGGTTGGCGAACTCATGGGACTGGGCCCGGAGCGCCTCGGTGAGCCCGATGGCCTCATCGAGCTCCCGCTTGAGGGACTCCGACTCGGTCTGGTCGTGGAAGGTGACCACCCAGCCGAGATGGCGCCGGTGCTCGAGCTTGATCGGCATCCGGTTGGCCACCAGCACCCGGTCGTTGACCAGCACCAGCAGGTCACGGCCGGCGATCTCGCCGCGCACGATGGCGCCGAGCCTGCCGGGGGGGAGGAGTTCGCCCAGCGGCCGGCCGAGGAAGTCGGGCGGGAGCCGGAGCAGCCGCCGCGCCGCGTCGTTGGCCAGCATCACCCGCTCGCTGCGGTCATAGCCGAGCACGGCCTCCCGGATGCCGTGCAGCATGGCCTCGCGTTCCTGCAGCAGGCCAGCGATCTCGCCGAGTTCCAGGCCGAACGTCTGGCGCTTGAGCCGCCGGGCCAGGCCGAGCGCCGCCAGCACGCCGACCGCCAGGACACCGAGCAGGTAGATGGCGAGGGAGGGCAGCGTGGTGCCCAGCTGCCGGGAGACCTGCCCCACCGAGAAGCCGACCGAGACCTCCCCGGCCAGCTTGCCCCGGTACCACAGCGGCGTCTTGCCCGCGGCGACGGGCCCGAGCGTGCCGTCCTGGATCCCCATCCAGGGCTGGCCGGTGCGGAACGATTCACTGGCGCGCGGCTCCGGATCATCCTGCACTGGCTTGCCGATCATCCACGGATGCGGGTGGGAATACCGGATTCCCTGGGCATTCGTGATGACCACGAACAAGGCGCCAGTCTTGCCCCGGGCCGCCATGGCCAGGCGCTGGGCCTGCCCGCCGGGATGCCCATGCACCACGGCGTCTACGATCGATGGCTGTGCGGCCAGGGTCTGCGCCAGCGTCAGGGACCGCTGTTCATACTGCCCGTACAGCTGGCGCTTGAGGTTCCACTGGAAGATGCCAAACCCGGCCACCATCGTGACCACCAGGATGGCGACCTGCATGATCACCACCTGCGTGGACAGGCGCTGCCATGACACCAGCCGCATGGCGCTCCTCGTGCTGACTGGCCCTGGGGCGTTACCGGAAGATTGCCGTAGTGTAACAGCGCATTCACATGGCCGGACAGTACCCGCGATACTGAGCACAATGCGCAAAACGCGCGCAGCCTGCTTTATGCGGAATAGGCACGGAATGCACAGAGCGCATTTTATGAGGCTTAGCAGCGCAACCGTGACTCCGGCCCGGAAGCCTCGCTACCGTCCGCCGTGTGAAATACAACACTCTTTCTGACGGTGATTTCCGGGCCCGGCGCGCCTATTTCACCAAGCTGGCCAGGGGCAGGTCCCCGGGCGCGGCCGCCGGGAGGGCGCACCCGGGCTCCGGCGGGACCCGGGCCCGGCAGGACGCCGGGATCCAGCTGTCCGGGGTCACCAAGCGCTTCCTGACGCCGGCCGGGACGGCCTTCACCGCGCTGACCGACGTTGACCTGGCCGTCGAGCCCGGGCAGTTCTGTGCCGTGGTCGGCCCGACCGGCTGCGGCAAGTCCACCACCCTGACCCTGGTGGCCGGGCTGGACCGGCCCAGCGCAGGCACGGTCCGGGTGGGCGGTGAGCCGGTGACCGGGATCACCAGCGGCACCAGCTTCATGTTCCAGTCCGACGCGCTGCTGCCGTGGAAGACGGTGCTGGCCAACGTGGCCATGGGGCCGCTCTTCCACGGCGCGGGCACGAAGGCCGCCCAGGCCAGCGCGCGGGAATGGCTCCGCGTGGTCGGCCTGGCCGGGTTCGAGGACCATCACCCGCATCAGCTTTCCGGCGGCATGCGCAAGCGGGTCAGCCTGGCCGCCGCCCTCATCAACGAGCCATCGATCCTGCTCATGGACGAGCCGTTCGGCGCGCTGGACGTGCAGACCAAGGCGATCATGTCGAACGAGCTGCTGACCCTGTGGGACAAGACGCGGCCGTCCGTCATCTTCGTCACTCACGACCTGGAAGAGGCCATCGCCCTGGCCGACCGGGTGGTGGTGATGACCGCCGGGCCGGGGACGGTCAAGGCGGTCTATGACATCGACCTGCCCCGGCCGCGCGGCGCGGTCCAGGAGATCCGCTTCCAGCCCCGGTTCCTCGAACTGCACCAGCGGATCTGGGAGTCGCTGCGGGAGGAGGTCGGGCGGGCCTACGCCCGCACCGCCCCGCCCGCGCTCGCGGAGGGAGGATCGTCATGAGTGACCAGGCAGACGCGGCGATGCTGGCCGGGGCCAGCACCCAGGCGAAGCCGGCCACGAGCGAGATCGCGGTGGCCAGCGCCGCCCGGCAGCAGGCGCGCCGCCGGCGCCTGCTCGTCTATGCGGCGCGCGTGGCGACCCTGGTGCTGGTGGTGGGGGGCTGGCAGCTGCTGACCACCTGGAAGGTCGTCGATCCGTTCTTCTTCGGCCAGCCCAGCGGGATCCTCGCCCGGCTGGGCGACTGGACCAGGCATGGCACCGCCTACGGCTCGCTGTGGCTGCAGATCTGGATCACCATGCGCGAGGCGCTGCTCGGCTTCGCCTTCGGCGTGGCCGGCGGCATCGTGTTCGGCGTCCTGCTCGGACAGGTGCGCTTCCTGGCCGACGTGCTCGGGCCCTACATCAAGGCGATGAACGCGGTGCCGCGCATCGTGCTCGGTTCCATCTTCGTGGTGTGGCTGGGCCTGGGCTCATCCTCGAAGGTCATGCTGGCCGCGGTCCTGGTCTTCTTCGTGGTCTTCTTCAACGCCTTCCAGGGCGTCCGGGAAGTGGACCGGAACCTCATCGCCAACGTGCGCATACTGGGCGCCTCCCGGGCCCAGGTCGTCCGCAACGTGGTGCTGCCGTCCGCGCTGACCTGGATCATCGCCAGCCTGCACGTCGCCTTCGGCTTCGCGATCATCGGCGCCATCGTCGGTGAGTTCCTCGGCGCCCAGAAGGGCCTGGGACTGGTCATCGCCACCGCCCAGAACAACTTCGACCCGAACGGCGTGTTCGCGATCATGCTGGTCATCGCGGTGCTCGCGCTCACCGCCGAGTGGCTGATCGGCCTGCTCGAACGGCGGCTGCTGTCCTGGCGCCCGCCCGCTCCGGCCGAGGCCAGCGCGACCTGACTCCGGCTGCCCCCGCAGTCCGGCATCCCCTCTCACCCATCACCCCAGTGACAAGGAGTACGCCCATGTTCCGGAGAAAGCCCGCCGTCGCGCTGGCCGCGGCGGCCGCCGCGATGACCCTGGCCGGCCTGTCGGCCTGCAGTTCCAGCAGCGCCAGCAACGGCAGCGGAACGCCGACGGTCACGATGATGGTCGGCGGCATCGACAAGCAGATCTACCTGCCCTACCAGCTCGCCCAGGGGCTGGGCTTCTACAAGAAGTACGGGGTCAACATGCAACTGTCCACCGAGCAGGCCGGCGGGGTCGGCGCGGAGACCGCGATGGCCTCCGGCCAGGTGGACTTCGCCGGCGCCTGGTACGTGCATACGATCGACTTCCAGCTGGCGCACAAGGACGTGATCGACGTGGCCCAGCTGTCCGGTGCCCCGGGCGAGCGGGAGATGTGCTACACGGGCTCGGGGGTCACCTCACCGGCCCAGTGGCGCGGCAAGACCGTCGGCGTCACCGACCTCGGGTCCGGGACGGACGACCTGACCCTGTACCTGGCCGCCCGGTACCACCTGACCACCAAGGACTTCAGCCGGGTGGCGGCCGGGGATGGCGACACCATGATCAGCGCGCTGCAGCACCACCGGATCGTCTGCGGCATGACCACCCAGCCGACCGTCACCGCGATCGAGAAGAAGGGCGTCGGCTACTCCGCGATCGACCTGGCCACCACCGGCGGCGTGCAGCACTGGCTGGGCGGCTTCCAGCCGACCGCCGGCGTGCTCGTCCGGGCCGACTGGGCGAACGCGAACAAGGCCACCGTGCAGAAGGTGGTGGACGCCCTCGTCGCCACCATGCACTGGATCGCCACGCACAGCGCGGCCCAGATCGCCGCGCACATGCCGGCCGGCTTCGTCTCGAACTCCCTGATCACCAGGGCGGACTACGTCAGCGCGCTCGCCCTGGACAAGGCCCAGTTCCTGCCGGACGGGATGATGCCCGCGAGCGGGCCGCAGACCGTCTACGCGGTCGAGAAGCTGGCGGGCAAGATCACCGGCCCGGTGAACCTGGGCGCCACCTACACCAACTCCTACGTCATCAAGGCCAACAAGCTCGAGGGCTTGAAGTAAGAGGGCTGGCCCGGGGGGCGACCCCCGGGCCAGCCCCCTCCTTCAGGCGATGACCCGGGCGGACGAGGAACCGTCCGGCAGGCGGCGGATCTCCAGCCGCTCCGCCACCCGGTCCTTGAGGTCGGCGACGTGGCTGACGATGCCGACGACCCGGCCCCGGTCGCGCAGCTCGTCGATGACCGCCATCACCTGGTCCAGCGTGTCCGCGTCCAGCGAGCCGAAGCCCTCGTCGATGAACAGGGTGTCCAGGTCCACCCCGCCCGCCTCCGCCTTGACCACGTCGGCCAGGCCGAGCGCGAGCGCCAGCGAGGTGTAGAAGGTCTCGCCGCCGGACAGGGACGCCGGGCTGCGCTCCTCGCCGGTGTGCCGGTCGATCACGGTCAGCGTGAGGCCGGCCCGTTCGCGCCTGCCGCCGCCCTCGTCGGTGCGGCGCAGCTCGTAGCGGCCCGACGACATCGCGGACAGCCGGAGGTTGGCCGCGGCGACCACCTGCCCGAACCACTGCCGGAGCACGTAGGTGGTGAGGGCCATCCGGCGCTGCCCGTCCATCCCCTTGGCCAGCCCGGCCAGCCGGATCAGCGCCGCCGTGTCCTCCTCCAGCTGGTCCGCCGCCTGCTGCGCCTGCTGCACCTCGGCCAGCCGCTGCTGCAGCCGGCTGACCCTGGCCTTCGCGGCCTCATGCGCGGCGCGCACCTCCTGCTCGGCGGCCTCGGCCCGGGCGAGCGCATCCGCCGCCGCCCCGGCCGCCGCGTGCGCCTCGCCGGCCTGGGCCGGGTCGAGCCCGGCCAGGTCCGGGGCGGCGGCCGCCGCCTGGACCCTGGCCAGCCCGGTGGTCCACGAGGTGACCTGGGCGTCCAGCTCCGCCTGCTGCTGCGGGCCGAGCAGCGCCTCCGCGGCCAGTCCGGCGCGGCCGAAGCCGCGGTCCAGCGCCTCCCGCTCCGCCTGGTCGCCGGCCCGGCGCTGCTGCGCGCTGGCCGACCCGAACTCGTCCAGCACCCGGGCCAGCTCGCGGTCGGCCGCGGCCGCGCGCCGCAGGGCGGCCTGCCGGGCCGCCACGGACGGATGCCCCTGCGCGGCCGCGTCGAGTTCTTCCTCCAGGCGGCCGAGATCGTCCCTGGCCCTGGCCTCCGCCGCCTGCGCGGCGGCGGCGGCCGCGGCCGCCGCCTGGAGCTGCTCGGCGACCCGCTGCTGGTCCGCGCGGCAGGCCGCCAGGCCGGCCTCCAGCCGGGTGACCTCCGCCGCGGCCGCCGCGGCCTCGCGGGCCGCCTGCGCCGTGGCCGCCTCGGCCGCGGCCAGGCTGTCCACCGTGCCGCCGTCGGCTACCGCCGCGCTGGCCGCCACCTCGGCGGCCAGGCCGTCGCGCCGGGCGGCCAGCCGGGTGCGTTCGGCCGCGGCCGCGTCACGCCGCCCGGCCGCGGCGGCCAGGTCCTCCCCCGACACCAGGGCACCCTGGGCCCGGGCGGGCGCGGGGTGCTCCGCGGAGCCGCACACCGGGCAGGGGGCACCGGGGGCCAGCCCGCCGGCCAGTTCCGCCGCCATGCCGTCCAGCCGGGCCGCCATCAGCCGCAGGTGCGCCTCGGTGTGCGCCTGGTGCGCGTCCACCGCGTCACGCAGCGCGGTATCGGCGGCGGCCAGCTGCGGGGCCAGTTCCGCCAGCCGCGCCGCGGCGGCCCGGCGCCGGGCGAGCACCGCCTGCTGGTCCTGGGCGGCGCCCAGGCCGGCGGCGAGCAGCCGGGCGGCCGCCAGCCGTTCCTCGGCCGCCGCTATCCGGCCCGGGAGTTCCTGGCGCTCGGACTCCAGCTCGCGGACCGACTGGCCGGCCGCCGCAGCGGCCTGCTGGGCGGTGGTGAGCGCGGCCACCCGGGCAGGCAGTCCCTCCTCTTGCGCGGCCAGGTGCTGCAGCGCGACCGCATCGCGCTCGGCGGCCTCGGCCCGGACCACCGCCCGGGGTGCGCCGTCGCCGGCCAGCATGCCCGTGTCCGGGTCGGGAACCAGCCGGAGCAGCCTGGCCCGGCCCGCGGCGGCCGCCTGGTCCGCCTCGGCCAGCGCGGCGAGCAGCGGCCGGACCGGCTCGGCCTGCCGGGCCGCGGCCAGCCGGGCCGCCCGCTGCTCGTGCTCCGGCCTGGTGCTCTCGTGCCCGCGCAGGCTCGCCTGCGCCTCGACCAGCCTGGTCATCCGGTCCGTCTGCTGCCTCGCCTGCTCAGCGGCGGCCAGCCGGGTGGCGGTCTGCGCCGTCGCCACCTCGAGTCCGTCGGCGGTGACCGCGGCGCGCAGCGCCACCTCCTCGGTGACCTCCTTCAGCCGGGTGGCCCGCTCGGCGGCCGGCAGCGCGAGCAGGTCCGCGCGGGCCGCGCCATCCAGCCCGGCCGCCTCGGCCGCGGCCGAGGTGGCGGCGTCGATGGCGGCCGTGGCCTGCGCCCGGTCGCGCAGCGCGGCGGCCCGCTGCTGGTCCAGCCAGGCGGTGACCCGGTCGTACAGCCCGGTGCCGAACAGCCGGGACAGCAGCACCCGCCGCTCGTCGTCGGCGGCCCGCAGGAACTGGGCGAACTCCCCCTGCGGCAGCAGCATCACCTGGGTGAACTGGGCCCGGTTGAGCCCGATGAGCTCGGTGACCAGCTCGCCCGCCTCGGCCTTGTTGGCGCTCAGGCTGGCCCAGCCGGCCCCCTCACGGCGCTGCAGGTGCACCCGGGCTGGCTCGGTGGTGAAGCCGTCACCGCGCCGCTTGGGCCGCCGGTGCTCGGGCACCCGGGTGAGCCGGTGGGCCACGCCGCGCACGGCGAACTCCAGGGTCACCGAGGGTTCCGCGTCGGGTGGGGCGAAATGCGAGCGCATCCGGTCCGCGGCCGCGTCCGGGCCGGCCAGCCCGCCGTACAGCGCGAACGTGATCGCGTCCAGGATCGTGGTCTTGCCCGCCCCGGTCGGCCCCTCCAGCAGGAACAGGCCGCTGGCGGCCAGCCGGGCGAAGTCGATCCGCTGGGTGGCGGCATAGGGCCCGAACGCGGTCAGTTCCAGGTGGTGCAGCCGCATCAGGCGGCCGCCTCGGCGCTGGCCGCGGCCTCCACCGCGGCCCGGATCCCGGCCAGCGTCGCGTCGTCGGGCGGGCCGCCCCCGGTGAACTCGACGAACAGGCCGCAGATCTCGACCGGGTCGGTGGCCGCGGCCAGCCGCGCCAGGTCGGCCTCGGCGCCCGGCAGGCCGCCGTCAGGGGCGAAGTCCAGCACGAGCGTGTGCGGCCACTTCTCGCGCAGCCGCTCCATGGGCGCGACGGGCCGCACCGGGTCGGTGAGCACCGCCTTGACCCAGGCCCCGGCCAGGCCCGCGAGATCCCCCCGGCCCGCTCCAGCAGGTCGGCGAGCCGGCCGCGCACCTCGCGCAGCGGCCGGGGCACCGGCACGGCCAGCAGCGTGGTGTGCACCTGCCCGGCCTCGTCGATCTCGGCCAGCGTCACCGACTTGGCGTGATCCTTCTCGCCGAAGGAGAACGCCAGCGGTGACCCGGAGTACCGGACCACCGGGCCGCCGTCGCCGCCCCGCAGCTGCTGCTGGCCGTGCAGGTGGCCGAGCGCCACGTAGCTGAAGCCGCCGAACACCGAGGCGGGCACGTCGGCGATGCCGCCGACCCGGATGTCGCGCTCGGACTCCGCGGGCTGCCCGCCGCGGACGAAGGCGTGCGCGGCCAGCACGGTGCGGCGGATGCCGCGGGCCGCCGCGTCGGCCCGGGCCCGGGCGGCCGCGGCGGCCAGCACGGCCTCGTGCGAGCGGCCGCACTCCAGGTCGGCCATGACCGCGTCGGGCAGCAGGTACGGGATCCCGTACACGGCCACCTCGCCGCCGGAATCGCGGATCAGCACCGGCCGGTCCAGGTCGGCCAGCGAGGTACGCAGGTGCACGCCGGACGCCTCGCTCAGCGCGGAGCCGAAGCCGAGCCGCACCGCCGAGTCGTGGTTGCCGCTGGTCAGCACGACCGGGATGCCGTCACGGGCGAACCGGGTGAGCGCGGTGTCCAGCAGCCGCACCGCATCGAGCGGCGGCACGGCCCGGTCGTAGACGTCCCCGGCCACCACGATCGCGTCGGCCCGGTGGCTGACCGCCTGCCCGTGCAGCCAGTCCAGGAAGCCGGCCTGGTAGCCGAGCAGGTCGGCACCGTGCAGGGTGCGCCCGAGGTGCCAGTCCGAGGTGTGGATCAGTCGCATCGCAGCGGCAGGGCTCCGATCAGGGATGCGGTCCGGCCGGGTCGTGACGCTGGCCATGATGCCCGACGGAAGCGACATCTCCGGTGATCCGGGCTCGCTCGGCGTGTCGGGGCCCGGACAGCCAGTCACTCTGAGTTATATATGTCTTCACTCTGAGTCATCAACTGGATACCCGGCGGGACCGGTGCCTGCCCACCCGGATGGATGTGCGATGCGCCAGCCACGGCCCGCCGCTGCACTGCGGCGGCATCTCGCGCTCGGGCTCGCCGCCGCGGCGGCCGTCACGTTCGGCACCGCCGCCGCGGACGCCTCCGGGCGGCCCGCCGCCGCCACCCGGGCCGCCACGGCGGCTGGGCCGGACGCCGCCCGCACCGGGGGCAGCGAGGTCACCGGCGACCAGGACGCGCTGCGGACCGGCTGGGACCCGGCCGAGCCCGGGCTGGCGCCGAAGGTGCTGCGCAGCGGCCGGTTCGGCCGGGTCTTCACCACCCGGGTGCGCGGTCAGGTGTACGCGCAGCCGCTGGTTGTCGGGGGGATGGTGATCACGGCGACCGAGCAGGACTGGGTGTACGGGATCGACGCGGTCACCGGCCGGGTGCACTGGTCGGTCCGGCTGGGGCACCCGGGCCAGGCCCCCGGGTGCCCGGACCTGCAGCCCCGGATCGGCATCACCGGCACCCCGGTCTACGACCCGCAGACCCGGATGGTCGACCTGGTCGCCGAGACGACCCGGCGCGGCGGCCGGCACGCCTCCTACCACCTGTTCGCGGTCAACCCGCTCAACGGCCACGTCACCCGGCAGGTGGCGATCGGCGGCCGCCCGGTGAACGACCCGCGGCTGCGCTTCTCCGCGGTCAAGCAGTTGCAGCGGCCGGCCCTGCTGCTGCTCGGGCACTGGGTGCTGGCCGCGTTCGGCTCGCACTGCGACCAGCCGCCCTACGTGGGCTACGTGGCGGCCATCAACCCGTCCACCGGGCGGTCCCGGCTGTGGTCCGACGAATCCGGGCTGACCAACGCGCAGGGCGGCATCTGGCAGTCCGGCGGCGGGCTGATGTCCGACGGCCCCGGGCGCGCCTTCTTCGCCTCCGGCAACGGCATCTCGCCGCCCCCGGGGCCGGGCAGCCGGCCGTCCGGGCAGCTCGGCGACGCGGTGGTCCGGCTGGCGATCGGGCGCTACGGGGCGCTGTCGGCCCGGGACTTCTTCAGCCCCCGGGACGCCCCGGCGCTGGACGCCGCGGACATCGACTTCGGCTCCGGCGGCCCGGCCGGGCTGCCCTTCGGCACCCGCGGTCTCCCGCACCTGCTGGTGCAGGCAGGCAAGGACGGCCGGGTGTTCCTGCTCAACTCCGGCCACCTGGGCGGCCGGGAGCAGGGACCGGGCGGCGGGGACGCGGCCGTCAGCCAGGCCGGCCCGTTCGGCGGCCAGTGGGGCCACCCGGCGATGTTCGGCGACACCCGGGTGGTGACGCTGGGCAACTCCGGCGCCTCCCACGACTACGTGTACTACCTGGGCCGGGACGACTACCTGCGGTACCTCAAGTTCCGGCTGCGCCACGCCGGGCGGCCGGTGCTGACCGACGCCGGGAACAGCTCGTTCACCTTCGGCTACACCTCCGGGTCCCCGGTGGTCACCTCGGCCGGCGCCGTGGCCGGGTCCGCGGTGGTCTGGGCGGAACGGGTGGCCGGGCCGCACGGTTCCCGCGCGTCGCTGAACGCGTTCAGGGCGGTGCCCGGCCGCCACTGCCGGCGGCCGTGCACGATGCGGCCACTGTGGTCCGGCCCGATCGGCCGGGCCACCGCCTTCGCCACCCCGGCGACCGCGGGCGGCCGGGTCTACGTCGGCACCCGGGACGGTCACCTGCTCGCGTTCGGCCTGCGCTCCCGCGCCGCCCTCGGGCCGGCCGCCCAGGTCAGCTTCCCGGCGACCACGGTCGGCGGCCACGCGGACCGCGACGTCACGGTGACCGCATCGGCCCGGGTCACGGTGGACGGGGTGACGGCCAGCGCCACCGGCCCGGGCACGTTCGGCGTGGCCGGGGTGACCGTGGCCGGGCCGGGCCGCCCGGGCGGCGCCGCGGGGCAGCCGGCCAGGTTCCCGGTGCGGCTGCGCCGCGGCGACGTCCTGCACGCGGCGATCCAGTTCGCCCCGGCCGCCCCGGGCGGGCTGACCGGGACGCTGGCACTGCGCGTGGCCGACCCGCGGGCCGCCGGGCTGGGCGGCCCGGACCTGGACGTGCCGCTGTCCGGGGAGGGCATCCAGGCCGGGCTGTTCGCCACGCCCGGCCACCTGGACTTCGGGCTGACCGACACGCCGGAGGCCAGCGTGCCCGTCGGCACCGGGCTGCCGGTGAACGTGGTCGTCAGCAACGGCGGCCCGGCCGCCGAGACGGTGACCGGGGTCACCGGCCCGGCTGCCCCGTTCAGCGCGGCCGGGCTGCCCCGGCCGGGCACCCGGCTGCAGCCCGGCCAGGCCATCGTGGTCCAGGTGACCTACCGCCCGCGGGCGGCCGGCCCGGTGGCCGGCCAGATCACCATCGCCGGGTCGGCCGGCCCGGCCGCGGTCATCACCCTGCACGGCACCGGGCGGCCGCCGGTCAGCCGGCTCAGCCCGTCCGCCACCACCGTCGACTTCGGCCAGGTCCAGCCGGGGCGCCAGGCCACCGCGTACGTGACGATCAGCAACACCGGGAACCTGCCGGCCACGGTGGCGGGCACCAGCCGGCTCGCGGTCCCGTTCAGGAATGTGTTCTCGGTCTACCGTGGCCTGCCGGTCGTTCCCGGGACCAGCCTGACCCTGCAGCTGACCTTCCGCCCGCCGCGGCGCGGCACGTTCACCGGGACCTACCAGCTCTCCTGGACCGACGCCCTGGGCCGGCACACCTCGACGCTGCGGCTCACCGGGACCGGCGGCTGACCGGCCGCCGGGCCGGGGTCACAGCTGGCCGGCCGCGGTGACCCGGAGCACCGCCTCGCCGGCCTCCGCCGAGGCGTCCAGGTCGACCTCGGCGCTGATCCCCCAGTCGTGGTCGCCGGCCGGGTCGTCGAAGATCTGCCGGGCCCGCCAGCGGTCCTGGCCCTCCTCGATGATCAGCAGTGCCGGGCCCCGGGCGTCCGGGCCAGTGCCGATCTCGTCGTGCACGTCGAAGTACGGCTCGATGGCCGCCTCCCACGCGGCGGCGTCCCAGCCGTCGCCGGAGTCGAGCTCGCCGAGGTCGGAGTAACGCCCGAGCGCGGCCAGCTCGACCCGGCGGAAGAGCGCGTTGCGCACCAGGACCCGGAACGCGCGGACGTTGCGGGTGACAGCGGGCGGCCCCGCCTCCACCTGGCTGACCAGCGTGCCGGACGGGTCGCGCAGCTGCTCCCACTCGTCCAGGAGGCTGGAGTCGACCTGGCGGACCAGCTCACCGAGCCATTCGATGAGGTCGGTGAGGTCCTCGGTCTTGGCCTCGTCCGGGACCGTGTTCCGCAGTGCCTTGTACGCGTCGGCCAGGTAGCGCAGCACCATGCCCTCGGTGCGGGACAGCCCGTAAAAACCGACATACTCAACGAAGGTCATGGCGCGCTCGTACATGTCCCGGACCACGGACTTCGGTGCCAGTGCGTAATCGGCGACCCACGGGTGGCCGCGGCGGTACATGTCGTACGCGGCCTCCAGCAGGTCGGCCAGCGGCCGCGGGTAGGTCACCGACTCCAGCAGGTCCATCCGGGTCTCGTAGTCGACGCCGTCCGCCTTCATCTGCGCGACGGCCTCACCGCGCGCCTTGAACAGCTGGGCGGACAGCACCGGCCGCGGGTTGTCCAGGGTCGCCTCGATGATCGACACCACGTCCAGCGGGTATGACGGCGACTCGCGGTCCAGCAGGTCGATCGCGGCCAGGGCCAGCGGGGACAGCGGCTGGTTCAGCGCGAAGTCGAACTGCAGGTCCACGGTGAGCCGGGCCCGGCGCCCCTCGGAGTCCGGCTCGTCCAGCTGTTCCACCACTCCCCCGGCCAGCAGCGCCCGGTAGATGGCGATGGCCTGGTGGATGTGCCGGCGCTGGGCGGCCCGGTCCTCGTGATTGTCGGTCAGCAGGTGGCGCATGGCGGTGAACGCGTCGCCCGGCCGGCTGATCACGTTCAGCAGCATGGCGTGCGTGACCTTGAAACTGGACGTCAGCGGCTCGGGGTCGGCGGCAACCAGCCGCTCGAAGGTGGGCTGCCCCCAGGCGATGAACCCCTCGGGCGGCTTCTTGCGGACCACCTTGCGCCGCTTCTTCGGGTCGTCGCCCGCCTTGGCCAGCAGGCGCTCGTTCTCCACCACGTGCTCAGGGGCCTGCACCACGACCCGGCCGGCGGTGTCGAACCCGGCGCGGCCGGCCCGGCCGGCGATCTGGTGGAATTCACGCGCCTGGAGCAGCCGGGTCCTCGACCCGTCGTACTTGGACATCGCGGTGAACAAGACCGTGCGGATCGGCACGTTGATCCCCACGCCCAGGGTGTCGGTGCCGCAGATGACCTTCAGCAGCCCGGCCTGGGCCAGGGTTTCCACCAGCCGCCGGTACTTGGGCAGCATGCCGGCGTGATGCACCCCGATGCCGTGCCGGACCAGCCGGGACAGGGTCTTGCCGAATCCGGCGGTGAACCGGAAGCCGCCGATCAGCGCGGCGATCTCGTCCTTCTCCGCCCGGGAGCAGACGTTCACGCTCATCAGCGCCTGGGCCTGCTCCAGCGCCGCGGCCTGGGTGAAGTGCACCACGTAGATCGGGGCCTGGTGGGTGCTGAGCAGCTCTTCGAGGGTCTCGTGCAGCGGGGTGATGACGTAGGAGTAGGTCAGCGGCACCGGGCGCTCGGCGGACTTGACCACCGCGGTGGGCCGCCCGGTGCGGCGGGTCAGGTCCGCCTCGAACCGGGTGACGTCGCCCAGGGTCGCCGACATGAGCACGAACTGGGCCCGGGGCAGCTCGATGATCGGCACCTGCCAGGCCCAGCCGCGGTCCGGGTCGGCGTAGAAGTGGAACTCGTCCATCACCACCTGGCCGACGTCGGCGGCCGCGCCGTCCCGCAGCGCGATGCTGGCCAGCACCTCGGCGGTGCAGCAGATGATGGGGGCGGTGGCGTTCACGCTGGCGTCCCCGGTCATCATGCCGACCTGCGCGGGCCCGAACGCGGCGCACAGCGCGAAGAACTTCTCCGACACCAGGGCCTTGATGGGCGCGGTGTAGAAGGTGCGCCTGGCCCGCGGCGAGCGCGGCGAAATGGGCGCCGGTGGCCACCAGGCTCTTACCGGACCCGGTCGGCGTGGACAGGATCACGTTGGCCCCGGACACCACCTCGATGAGGGCCTCTTCCTGGTGCGGGTACAGGGCGAGGCCCTGCTCCTTGGCCCAGCCCGCGAACGCGTCGAAGACCGCGTCGGGGGCAGCGTCAGCAGGGAGCAGGTCGGTGAGGGTCACGATTATTCAATCGCCGGCGGCCAGGAAATGTTCCCGGCCAGCCTACTGGCCGAGCAGATAGCGCAGGGCCCGCGCATCCCGCACGGCATTAGCATTCCCGTCGTTGTTGAAGTAGGCAAAAACGTCTTTCCCGGCTGCCTCCCATTCCCGGATCCGGGCGGCCCACCAGGCCAGGTCGGCACCGGAGTACGACCCCGCGTACAGCTGGTGGTGACCGGGCCCGTGCAGCCGCAGGTAGCCAAAATCCGCGGTGACCCGCAGGATGCACGGCAGCTGGGCGCCGCTCATCACGCAGTACCCGGCGCCGCGTGCCTCCAGCAGCGCGAATACCTCCTCGCAAGCCCAGCTGGAATGGCGGAACTCCACCGCGACGCGCAGCCATTCCGGGACCAGCCGGAGGAAATAATCCAGCCGGGCGTCATCGCGCGGCGCCGAAGGCGGCAGCTGGACCAGCAGCACGGCGCGTTTGTCCCCCAGTTCGTGCCAGCCGGCCCGGATGCGCTCCAGCCAGGGTTCCGGGGCATAGAGCCGCCGCCCGTGGGTGAGGCCCCGGGGCGCCTTCACCGAAAGGCGGAAGCCGGGCGGCAGTCTGCGCCGCCAGGAGCGGAATGACGCCGGGCCCGGCCACCGGTAGAAGCTGCTGTTCAGTTCGGCGGTGCGGAAGCTGGCCGCGTAGCAGGGCAGCCGGCCGCGCGGCTCCAGACCCGGCGGGTACAGCTCCGGATGCCAGTGGTCATAGCTCCAGCCTGAGGTCCCGACCCAGACCGCCACCGGCTCCTCAGCTCACGGGCGGCTGGCCGCCTGCCGGAGGCTCACCGGCCGGGGGCTGCTCCTCACCGGCCGCCGGGGGCTGCTGCTCCCTGGCGCCGGGGAGGGTGGCGTCCATGAGCGCGGTCGAGCCGGCCGGGCGGGTGGTGGACTCCTCGGTGCGCTCCCGGAGCCGGTCCAGCGCCACGCTGTCACCGAGCGGGACGGTTGCCTCCAGCCGGGTGCTTTCCTGCACCTCCGGCGTGTCCACCACGGCGTCAACCAGGCTGGCCCGGCTGCCCGGGTCCACATGCCCGGACGGGGCGTGCAGCGAGGCACGGGCCGTCCCGCCGGCGTGCCTGGACACCTCGGCCGTGGCGACCGTCTCCTCGCCGTCCTTGATCTCGACCTGCCGGGGGGCGGGGTCGCGGTCGGCCATCGTGCACCTCCTAAGGGCTCCGCCTGGTCGTGCCCGGGGCGGGCGGCATGAAACGGCAGCCGCGGTGATCCTTCCCGGGTGTCAGCCGAAGAAGTAGACGCGGAGGGCCAGCACCAGGGCGACCAGCAGGAGGGAGCACACGCACTTGACGGCCAGGCCCCGCTCGTAGCGGACCGCGTCGTCCACTTCCTCGCGGAACACCCGCTGCCGTTCGGCCTCGGCCCCCGGCCGTGGCTCGGGCAGGCCGGTCATGTCGGGGCCACCACCTTGCCGGTCTTCTCCGTCTTGTCCCAGCGCACCTCGGCGTGCCGGATCTCCTTGACATACGCGGCGGTGGTGATCGCGCACAGCAGCGGGCCATAGCCGCCGATGTAGACGAACAGCGGCCCGAGGAAGCGGCCCAGCCGCCGGGATTCGGTCACCTTGCCCAGGAAGGCGACGACCATGCAGGCGGACAGCCAGATGTAGGTGAACAGTTCCATACCCTGGACCCAGCCCGCGGTGACCGTGAAGCCCGCGGCGTCCACCACCTGGTGTGACAGCCAGCCCAGCGGACCGGGCAGCATGGCCGCCAGCAGGATGGTCACGTTCACCGCCCCGGGGAACATCAGCGCCTCCTTCCAGGTGCGCCGGCCCACGCCCGGATCGATGAGCAGCGTGAAGGAGGTGATGAACACGTAGGTGATCACGTTGGTCAGCCACAGCGCGTGGAAGGCGGCCCAGGCCAGCTGGTAGTCGGCGAAATACAGGGCGACGAGCGACGCCGAGGCCAGCATCATGAACACCGGCAGCAGCAGCAGGCAGAACCAGAGCAGGCCGAAGCTGATGCTGCCCAGCCGGTTATTGGGCTGCGGCCGGAACCAGACCCGCTTGAACCGCCGGGTCACCTGGATGTTGCCGCGGGCCCAGCGCAGCCGCTGCTTCCACAGCGCGACGATGCTGCCGGGCTCCTCGGCCCACACCGTGGCGTGCGGCTCGAAGATGACCCGGCGGCCGGCCCGCTGGGTCTCGAACGTGGTGACGGTGTCCTCGGCCAGGGTGGTGTGGTCGATCCGCCCGCCGAGCGCCTCGATGTTCTCCCGGGAGTGCAGCTGCGCCCCGCCCGCCAGGCAGGCGATCACGCCGAGCACTTCCTGGCTGCGCCGGGCCGCCGCCTGGGCGGTGATGTACTCGTAGCCGATGAACCGGGTCATGTAGTTCCCGGCCAGGCTGCCCTCCTTGATGTAGGCGGTAACCGAGCCCACCTCGGGGTCGGCCAGGTGCCGGGTCATCCGGCGCAGCGAGCTGCGCTCGTAGATGACATCGGAGTCCATGATCAGCACAGCCTGCATCCAGCCGTCGGCCAGGATCACCGCCAGGCCGTGGTTGAGGGTCGCGGCCTTGCCCTCGCCGCCCTTGTCCCGGCGCAGGTGCACCACGTTCCCCGGGTACTCCGCCACCTTGGCCCTCACCACGTCGGGGGTCGTGTCGGTGCTGGCGTCGTCCACCACGTAGATCCGCAGCGCGTCGCGCGGGTAGTCGAGCAGCATCAGCCGGTCGATGGAGGTGCCGATGACCGCCTCCTCGTTCCACGCCGGGATCAGGATCGCGGTGCGCGGGAAGCAGGGCGCGCTCCGGGCGTAGTGCAGCCGCCGGAAGTGCAGCCCGACCAGCAGGAACTGGTAGTTCGCGACCAGCAGCGGCAGCGTCCCGAGCAGGACGAAGAACACCAGCAGGGCCTTGAGGCCGAGCAGGACGCCGGCCACTACGGCACCGCGTCGGCGAAGGTCCGCCCGAGCAGGCCGCGCACCCGCGGGTAGGCGCCGACCGTCGCGCAATCGTGGCTGTCGGTGCTGGCCACCAGCGGTACCCCGGCCGTGGCGCAGGCCCGCAGCGTCCGGGGCGACGGGCAGCCCCACTTCTCGTTGACCTCCACCCGGGCGCCGGCCCGGCAGCAGGCCGCGGCCAGGTGGCGCAGCGCCGGGCCCGGCACGTCCGCCTCGTCCAGCCCGAGCTTCGGCAGCAGGCTGAACAGGTGGGCCAGCTGGGGCATGGCCACGAGGGACAAGGCCGCCGTCGTGGCGGTGACGAGGCAGTCGATCACCTCGGCCGCGGACCGCTGCCCGCTGGCCAGTTCGGCGCGCACCTGCCCAGGGGAAACCGGCCCGTGCTCGCCGGGGAACTGGTGGTCGGCGATCAGCACCCGGTCCACCCCGTGCAGCTCACCCGGCAGGTCGAGGCGGCCGGTGACATCGAGGATCTTGGCTTCGACCCCGGCCAGCAGCACGAGCCCGCGGCCCGGCCGCAGCGCGGCCACGGCCGCCGCGAATTCCGGCACCCAGGGCGTGCTGGAGCGCACATGATCGGCGAGGCAGAGCACCCGCAGCCCGCGCTGGCGGGCGGCTCGCACGTTGTCGGCCAGGGTGCTCACCGCATCGTCGGAGAACGTGGAGTGGACATGGTGGTCCTCATCCAGCGCGGGCGGGCCCGCCGCCGGCCTCATGCGGCCACCTTCTGCACCTCACTGAGGTCCATGAAGCGCTCGTCGAGGAAGCGGACCATGGCCACCTCACGGAAGTCCACGTGCTCGGGCACCGGACGGCCGCGCAACGCGTCCATGGCCAGCATCGGCATGTCCACGCCGCTGGCCATGGTCAGCGGGAGCGCGCCCGGCGCCCGCGGGTTCACCTCGAGCAGGGCCGGGCGGCCCGCCGCGTCCCGGCGAGCCTGGACATTGGCGATGTAGGTCAGGCCGGTGACGCTGGCCACCGTGGCCCCGAAGTGCTCCAGTTCCGGGTCGTGGATGGTGCGCCCGGCCACCGAGACGCCCGAGTCCACCCGGGCGCGCACCCGGGGCACGGCGGCGATCACGTGGCTGCGCGTGTCGGCGAGCACGTCGATGGAGTACTCCTCCCCCGGCAGGTACTCCTGGACGATGAACTCCGCGGACCGGTCCAGGGCGGCGAGCTCGGCGGCGGAGGTGACCACGGAGATGTCCCGCGAGCCGCTCCCGGTGCGCGGCTTGAGCACGACCGGGTACTCCCACGAGGCCGGGTCGAGCGCCTCGTCGAAGCACTCGGTGCGCGGCACCCGCACGTGCCCGGCACAGCACCGCGCCAGGGCGAGCTTGTCCAGGGTCAGGTCCAGGGCCCGCTCCGGGGCCAGCATGAACTCGATGCCGGCCGCGGCGAACTCGGCGCGGGCCCGGGCCAGCGGCCGCATCTCGGCGTCCACCGTCGGGATGAGCACGTCCACGCCCAGCGCCGTGCACCGGGCCAGCACCGCGGCCGCGAAGCCCGGGTCCAGGCCCGCCGGGATCAGCGTCCGCGCCTCCGGCGGCAGCAGGTAGAGGCCGGCCGCCCAGGGGTCCATGTCCGCCGCCAGCAGGCACACCGACGGGTCACGGCACAGCGACTTGATCACGGACACGGCGGCCGGGCCGCCGGCCCCGGTGACCAGGACCCGGAGCGGCCCGGAACGGTCATCGCGCGGCATCGGGCACCTCCGCGGTGAGTGCGGCGGGCGCGGGCCGCGCCGCGGCGTCCCGCCGGTCGGGCGCGGCGGGCCCGGCCGTGTCCTCCCCGCGCACGGTGCCGCGGGCCGGCCGGAGCTCGTACTGCGCGGCCACGGCCGATTCCCGGACCACCTCGAAGGGCTCGGCGAACCGCGCCTCGGTGTACCGCGACCAGTACCGTGCGGTCGCCTCGATCAGGTCCCGCTCCAGGTAGCCGCGGATCTCCACCTGCGAGGCGAACGCGTCGATGGCGTCGAGCTTGCCGTCCAGCTGGCCGTCGATCGGCACGAACCGGGTCGGCCGGAAGTCCACCGTGGCCGACGGCGACTGGAAGCAGTAGACCCGGCCCACCCCGCGCACCGCCACCAGGGTGGCCTGGTGGCAGTTGCGGTGATCCTGGTGCACGTCGTGCAGCGAATGGGTGTAGATCACGGTCGGGCGCACCTGCGCCACCACCCGGCTGATCACGCCGATGGTCGGGTCGCCCTCCGTGATCTGGGTGTCCCGCAGGTCCTCGTGGTAGAGCGTCGCGCCGATGACCTTCGCGGCCTGCTGCGACTCGCTGGCCCGGGTTTTCTCGGCGCCGCCCCGGGCGCCCCGGCTCAGGGTGAGGATGGCCACCTCATGGCCCATCCGGCGGTGGCTCAGCAGTGTGCCCGCCGCGCCGATCTCCACGTCGTCCGGGTGCGCGCCGATGGCGAGCACGCTCTGCCGTACGGTCTCCCGGGCCGCGCGGCCCTTGGCCACCAGGCCGGCCACCACGGCGACCAGCCGGTCCGGGCTGACCGGCTTCTCCAGGAACTCGTCCGCGTCATTGCGCAGCGCCCGGACCGCGTAGTCCACCGAGGGGTGGGCGGTGAGCACGGCCACCGGCAGCAGCGGGGCGATCTCGCGCAGCCGCCCCAGGAGCTCGATGCCGGTCATCCCCGGCATCTCCACGTCGGTCAGCACCAGGTCCCAGCGCCCGCCGCGGGCCGCCTGCAGGGCGTCGGCCGGGACCAGCACGTGGGTGACCTCGAAGCCGCCCCGGCCGCGGAGCACGTGCAGCACGTAATCCGCGGCCTCGGGGTCGTCCTCCACCAGGAGGACCCGGCCCGCCGGATCTTCTCTCGCCATGCTCCCCCAATTCACTGTTTGTAGTATTAATATTACGGTAGGTAACAAAGGGTGGCTGGGCGGCCGGAGCGGCAGCCAGGCCGTCACGGTGGTCCCGCGGCCGGGCGTGCTGGCCACCTCGACCTGGCCGCCGTGCAGCTCGACGATCTCCTTGACCACCGCCAGCCCCAGGCCGGACCCCGGCCGGCCCGCTCCGCGTTCGAGGCCCGGTAGAACCGGTCGAAGACGCGGCCCAGCTCGTCCGGCGGGATGCCGGTGCCCGAGTCGGCCACCTCGATCCGCCCGCCGCCGTCCGACTGCTCCGCGCCGACCCGGACCCGCCCGCCACGATCGGTGAACTTGACCGCGTTCCCGATCAGGTTGTCGAGGACCTGGAGCAGCCGGTGACGGTCGGCCAGCAGCTCCGGGCCGCCGCCGTCCGGGGACAGTTCCAGGGTGACGCCGCGCGCGGCGGCCTCGGCTGCCGCCGTGCGCACCGCCTCCTCGGCCAGGCCGGGCAGCGCGACCGGGGCCAGGTCCAGCGGGAAGACCCCCGCCTCGATCCGGCTGAGCAGCAGCAGGTCCCCCACCATCCGGAGGACCCGGCCGGCACTCCGCTCGATCACGTCCAGGTGGCGTGACCCCGCGGCGGTCAGGCCAGCCTCCTCGTCGCGGAGCAGGTCGGCGTAGGACACGATGGAGGACAGCGGGGCGCGGAGCTCATGTGACATCTGCGCCAGGAACCGCGTCTTCACCTCGTCCAGCTCGCGGAGCTGGTCGTTCTGCATGGATAGCGCTTGCTGGACCTGCTCGGCGGTGCGCCGGGCGGCGAGCTCAGCCGACAGCCGGCCCTCCCGCTCCTGCTCGGCGCTGGCCCGCGCCGTCACGTCCCAGAGCAGCCACAGGCCGCCGCGGTACTGGCCGCCGGCCAGCACCGGCCAGTAGTCGCACTCCAGGACCCGGCCGTCCGCGCAGTCGAACCGGAGATCGCCCGCGCGTTCCCGGCGCGCGGCGCGCTGGCTCATCTCCGCGGTCACCCGGGCGGGGTCGGCGAATGTCCGGGCGACCGGCTCCAGCAGCCGCTCCCCGCTGCTCCCGGCCAGTTCCCCGGGCGGCTCGGGGATGCCCAGCAGCAGGCACAGGCTCTCGTTCAGCTGGACGATCAGGCCGTGCTCGTCGGTCAGCAGCACGCCGGGGATGGCCGCGGCGATCAGGCTGTTCAGCCGCTCGGTCTGGGAGGTCAGGCTGCGCACCGCCGCCCGCTGCTCGGCGAGCAGCCGGTCCCGGTCCTGCTCGACCCGCTTGCGCGCGCTGATGTTGGTGAGCGCCACCAGGAAGCCGTCCGGCTGCCCGGACCGTTCCGGCAGGGCGGCGACCGTGGCGTGCACCCAGACGGCTCCCGCATCGCCGCCCCCGGCACCGGGCGGGGCGAGACGGCAGTCGGTCCGCAGTTCCACCCCGCCCGCGGCGGCCCGCTCCCAGGCCCCGGCCACCCGGCGCGCATCGTCCGGATGCACGACCCGCAGCCAGGGCCGGCCCAGGAAATCGCCGGGCGCCTCCCCGGCCAGCACGCACCACCGCTCGTTGACGAACGTGCAGGCCCCCCCGGGGCCGGTCTGCGCGATGCCCACGGGGGCCAGCGCCGACAGCAGCTGGAGCCGGTCCTCGCTGGCCGCCAGCGCGGCCGTGGCCTGCTCCAGTTCAGTCACGTCCCGCAGGAAACTGCAGAAATACATCTCGCCGCGGACCTCGAGCGGCAGCGAGGTGACCTCGGCCAGCCGCTCGGTCCCGTCGGCGCGGAGCACGGGCAGGTGCGCCCGGGCCGGGAGCGCGCCGTGATCCCCGCCCTGACTCATGCTGGCCAGCCACGACGCGTGGCCGGAACGGTACCGGGCCCGGTAGCGTTCGGGTACCAGCAGCGCGGCCGGGACCCGGCCCGCCACGTCGGCGGCCCGGAACCCGGTGAGCCGCTCGGCGGCGGGGTTGAAGCTGACGATCCGGCCCGCCGCGTCGGAGATCACTACCGCGTCCGGCGACGCGTCGACCAGGGCCAGGCTGACCGCGCGCCGCTCCGCGATCTCGGCGTTGTCGTCGGCCCGGGCCTGCTGGGCCGCCAGCACCGTGAGCAGCGCGCGGGCCGTGGACCGGAGCTGCCGGGTGCTGGGGCCTCCGGTCACGAGGACCAGGGCGTAGGCGGGAAGGCGGGAGCCGGGACCCGCGCCGGCCGGGCCCGTCACCGCCGGCGGTCCCCCGGCCAGGCCGCCGCCCGGCGGTCCCCCCGCCTCCTGGCTGCCGCGTGGCGGGCCGCTGTCCGGCGCGCCGCCGGCGGGGTTGGCGTAGGCGGCCAGGAGGCGGGCCGGCTGGATCACCGCCCAGTCCGGGCCCCCGGCGGTGGCCGGCTGCCGCGGGAGCGCCAGCGGGCCTTCCGCGCAGCCGCGTTCCGCCCCGGTGGCCGGGTGCCGGGCCAGCATGCTGCTCACCGCGTTCACCAGCGCCGGGTCGGCGGCGCTGGACGGGGACGCGGCGAGCACATCGGGTTCCCGCCACGGCGGCAGCCGCAGCAGCAGCGCGGCCCGCCCGCCGCTGGCCGCCACGTACCGGGCCAGCACCTCGCCGAGGTAACCCCGCTCCCCTTCGCCGTCCAGCGCGTGGCCGAGCGCGAAATCCAGCAGCGTGAACGGTTCGTCGCCCGGGTCCGGTCCGGCCACCGCCCCGCGCGGCGGATGCGGAGCTGACCTCATCGCGGCGCTCCCATCTGTGACATTGAGGTTACTCTCAGTACAGAGTACCCCTGGCCCGCACACCGAACCGGGCCGCGCCGTCAGGGCCGGCCCGGTGGGCTACGGTGAGCTCGCCGCATCGCCCAGGGCCCAGACGCGGAATCACCCGCCCCGCCATTATCACGATTTACCGTTAGAAGCTTTCCTGCCGGTCCGCACTGGGATAGACACCATCGCGGGAGTTTTCGCAACGACTCTCCGGACAGGTCAGCGACACGCTCACAGACAGGGGGACCATGTCCAGGACCAGGACGTTCATCGCCGCGCTGGGCGCGACCGCGGCGGTAGCCGGCACCACCCTCGCCGGCGGCGGATTGGCGAGCGCAGCCACCACGGCGGCCACGCCTCTCGCGGGCAGCGTCGCGCCGTTCGCCAGCCACACCCGGGCGACCGGGACGGTGCCAGCCGGCCAGAAGCTGACCATCCAGGTCTGGCTGCGGCCCCGGCTGGCCGCCGCGGAGAGCTTCGCCGCCGCGGTGAGCGAGCCGGGCAGCGCCTCGTTCCGCGCCTACCTCACCCCGAAGCGCTACGAGGCGCGCTTCGGGGCCACGCCCGGCCAGGCGGCGGCGGTGAGTAAGTGGCTCCGGTCGGCCGGCTTCACCGGCGTCACGGCCTGCCCGCTGCGCAGCTACGTGCGGGCCACCGCGGCCGCCTCGCGCATCGAGACGGCGTTCCGGACCCAGCTCAAGCTGTATCCGGCCACGGCGGCGGCCAACGCCGGCCCGTACCGGCTGCGGGCCAACGCCACGCCCATCTCCGTCCCGGCCTCGCTGGCGGGCAGCGTGCTCGGCGTGTCCGGGCTGGACAATGCCGCACCGAAGTCCACCCTGCTGCGCCCGGGAGCCCCGGCGGCCGCCCGGCGCGCCAGGCCGTCAGCCAAGGCCGCGCCGGTCAAGACCCCGTGCTCGCATTACTACGGGGAGCATCAGGTCAGCGGGCTGCTCAGGCACGACGGGACCGGCACTTACCCCACCGTGATCTGCGGGTACTCCGGGACCCAGATGCGGGCCGCATACGGGGCGACCGCGACCTCGACCGGTGCCGGCCAGACCATCGCGCTCGTTGAGCTTGGCCTGACCAGGGACATGTACCTGACCCTCCAGGACTACGCGAAGGCGAACGGCCTGCCGGCCCCGTCCAGCGCGCGGTACCGGGCGGTGTCGCTGGGCCAGGGCAGCGCCTGCGGCGACCCGTTCGACGTGGAGGAACAGCTCGACGTGGAGTCCTCCTACGCGATGGCCCCCGGGGCCACCCAGGTGGTGGTCGGCGGGGACAGCTGCAACCAGGGGGACTTCGGGCTGCAGGGCCTGTTCGACGCCGACCTGGCTGTGCTGGCCGGGCCGCTGGCCAGCGTGGCCTCCAACTCCTGGGAGAGCGGGCTGGAGGGGCAGCCGGCCGCGCTGACCAACATCGAGCACGCCTTCCTGGTGCAGGCCGCCGCCGAGGGCGTCGGGATGTACTTCTCCTCCGGTGACGGGTCCGGCGTGCTGGCCCCGTCCAGCGACCCGTACGCGATCGCCGTCGGTGGCACCACCCTGGGCATCGGCAAGGGCCGCACCCGGCTCTTCGAGACGGGCTGGTCCACGGGCGTCAATGTGCAGCTGGGCAAGCAGTGGTTCAACGCTGGCGAGGATGGCGCGGCGGGCGGCGGCCCGAGCCTGCTCTGGACCGAGCCCGCCTACCAGGACAGCGTGGTCCCGGCCAGCCTGACCCAGGTGGCCGGCGATCGTGGCGGGCCGGTCCGCTCCGTGCCGGACATCAGCGCGGACGCGGACGCGTTCACCGGCTTCGCCACCGGCCTGCTCACGTTCCACGGGAGCAAGCCGCCTGCCTACAGCCAGGTACCGGCGGGCGGGACCAGCCTGTCGGCACCGCTGGTGGCCGGCATGGTCACCGCCGCGCAGCAGGGGCAGCCGAAGCCGTTCGGGTTCATCAACCCGGCGCTGTACACCCTGGCCGGGAGCTCCGCGGTGAACGACGCCCTGCCGCTGAGCAGCCACAGCCCGGCCGCGTACCAGGGCGTTGCCTGTTCCGCCGCGCTCTGCGGCCTGCTCCTGGTCACCCAGTTCGACGACCAGAGCCAGGCCCTGGCGGGCTACAACGGCCAGGTGACGCTGCCGGGTTACGACAACATGACCGGGGTCGGCACCCCTGCGGGCGCGGCCTTCCTCGCGGGGCTGCGGTCGGCCGGCTGACCATCGGCCAGCCGGGCCCGTCCCGGCTGGCCCGCGGCACAGCGGGGAGCCCGGTCACCCGGCCGGGCTCCCCGGGCCGCCTGCGGCGTGGTCAGGGAAGGACGAGCACCTTGCCGGTCACGCCCTTCTCGACGGCCTCATGCGCGGCGGCAATCTCGTCCAGGCTGAACCGGTGCACCGGGAGCCCGCTCAGCGCGCCGGCTTCCAGGGCGGCACGGATCCCGGTGACGGCCTCGTCCAGTTCCGCCGCCGGGACGGTGTAGAGCAGCATGAACCGCAGCACGATGTTCGCCGTCATGCAGGCCCGGACCGGCAGGACCGGGTCCTGGGCGGAGGCGGCGTAGCTGGCCACCACGGTGCCCGGCCGTGACACGGCCAGGTCCAGGCCGAGATTGGCGCCGAGCGCCACCTCCACGATCCGGTCCACCGGCCCGGCCACCGACTTGATCTGCTCGGCGGCGTCCGGGTCGGTGTAGCTGACCACGTGCCCGGCCCCGGCCTCCTTGGCCAGCTGCGCTTTGGCCGGGCTGGCCGTGGCGATGACGTGCGCCGCGCCGCCCCAGACGGCGAGTTGCACGGCGAAGTGGCCGACGGCGCCGGCGCCGCCCGCCACGAGCACCACCGCATCCCGCACCGGGCCGTCCGCGAACAGGTTGTGGTACGCGGTGACCGCGGGAACCCCCAGGCTCGCCGCCAGCTCGAATGGGGCGCCATCCGGCAGCGGTACCGCCTGGCGCTCGGGGACCACCGTCCATTCCGCGGCCGTGCCCCAGCGCCGCCCGGCGGCGGCCATCCAGACCCAGACGCGCTGGCCGACCCGGCCGTCCGGGACCCCGGGCCCGGCCGCGTCGATCACGCCGGCGCCGTCCTGATGCGGGATCTGGAACCCGTCGATGGGCCGCGGCGTCGCCCCGCTGCGGGTCTTCACGTCGGTCGGGTTGATCCCGGAGGCATGCACCCGGACCCTGACCTCCCCCGGCCCCGGCTCCGGGCGGTCCACCTCGGTCACCCGGAGCACCTCGGCGGCCGGGCCCGTCCGGTCGTAGACAGCGGCTTTCACGGCATGCGCCTCCTCGGTCGCGCGGCTGACGGTCTTCACCGTATTCCCGCGGCCGGGCGTGGCCAGGGCGGGGGCACCGTTCCCGGTGCCCCCGCCCTGGGTGCATGAACTGCTGGCCCGCGCCAGCCCTGGCCGCCTGGCTCAGGCCTTGAGCACGGCCTCGATCTCCAGGTGCAGGGTGACCTTGTCGGACACGACCACGCCGCCGGTCTCCATGGCCGCGTTGAAGTCCACGTGGAAGTCGCTCCGGCTGATCTCACCAGTCGCGGTGAACCCGGCGCGGGTGCCGCCGTAGGCGTCCGGGCCGAACCCGTTCAGCTCCAGCTTCAGCGGGACCTGCCTGGTCACGTCCTTGAGGGTCAGCTCACCGTCCAGGACGAAGTGGTCGCCCTCGGCGCGGACCCCGGTGGACCGGTAGGTCATCGTCGGGTACTTCTCCACCTCGAAGAAGTCCGCGGACCGGATGTGCGCGTCGCGCTGCTCCTGGCCGGTGTCGATCGAGGAGAGGTCGATCTCGGCGGTCACCGAGGACTGGACCGGCTCCGGGCCGGTGACGAGCTGGCCGGAGAAGGTCTTGAACTTGCCCCGCACCTTGCTGACCATCATGTGCCGCACCGAGAAACCCACCTCGGAGTGCACCGGGTCGATGTCCCAGGTGCCGGCTACATAGCCGGGGATCGTGGTCGTCGCCGTGCTGGTCATGTCAGTACTCCTGTCGTTCATAGTGGCGTCGTTCATATTTGAGTGCTCAACGACTATCACGGGGAGTTTAACATTGTCAAGCGCTCAACTATTCCGGGTATGCTGGTCGCATGAGTACTTCCAGCCCGCCCGCCACCTCCGGGCCACGCTGGCTCAGCCCCGACGAGCAGGTCACCTGGCGAACCACGTTCGCCGCCTGGCAGTGGGTGCTCGCTGCGGTTGACGGCCAGCTGCAGCGTGACGCCCAGATGCCACTGGCCTACTACGAGATCCTGGTCCGGCTGTCCGAGGCCCCGGACCGCTCGCTGCGGATGACCCAGCTCGCCGAGGCCTCCTCATCCAGCAAGAGCCGCCTGTCGCACGCGGTGGCGCGGCTGGAGGAGCGCGGCTGGGTACGGCGCCGGAACTGCCCGACGGACCGGCGGGGGCAGTTCGCCGAGCTGACCGACGCGGGCTTCGCCGAGCTGCGCGCGGCCGCGCCCGGCCACGTGGAGCAGGTCCGGGCGGTGCTGTTCGACGCGCTCACTCCCGAGCAGGCCCGCCAGCTGGCCGGGATCAGCGAGGCCATCCTGGCGGCCGCGCCCGGCGCGGGCGCAGACGGCGAGGGCGCAGACGGTGAGGGGTGCCCGGCCGGGCTCGCGGAAGCCCCCTAGGATCGCCTTATGGAACAGCGCATTCTGGGCCGTACCGGCCGGGCCGTCTCGGTCATCGGGCTGGGCACATGGCAGCTCGGCGCCGACTGGGGCGAGGTGGACGACAGCGAGGCGCTGGCCGTGCTGGACGCCGCCGCCGCGGCCGGCATCACCTTCCTGGACACCGCCGACGTGTACGGCGACGGCCGCAGCGAGCAGCTGATCGGGCGGTTCCTGGCCAGCCGCCCCGGGGCGGAGTTCACCGTGGCCACCAAGATGGGCCGCCGCGCGCCGCTCGACCCCGCGCTCTACACGCTGGAGAACTTCCGCGCCTGGGCCGACCGGTCCCGGGCCAACCTGGGCACCGACACGCTTGACCTGGTGCAGCTGCACTGCCCGCCGCCCGCCGTCTACGCCAGCGACGCGGTCTACGACGCACTCGACACGCTGGTGGCCGAGCAGCGGATCGCCGCCTACGGCGTCAGCGTGGAGACCTGCGACGAGGCACTGACCGCGATCAGCCGGCCCGGCGTCGCCAGCGTGCAGATCATCCTCAACGCCTTCCGGCGCAAGCCGCTGGAGAAGGTGCTGCCCGCCGCCCAGGCGGCCGGCGTGGGCATCATCGCCCGGGTGCCCCTGGCGTCCGGGCTGCTGTCCGGCCGGTACACCCACGAGACCACGTTCGGCCCGGATGACCATCGCAGCTTCAACCGGCACGGCGAGGCCTTCGACGCCGGGGAGACCTTCTCCGGCGTGGACTTCGATTCCGGGGTGGAGGCGGCGCGTGAGTTCGCCACCCTGGCCCGGGACGGCGCCACGCCCGCCCAGGCCGCGCTCCGCTGGGTGATCCAGCAACCCGGCGTCAGCACCGTGATCCCAGGGGCGCGCAACCCCGCCCAGGCCCGGCAGAACGCGGCCGCCGCGCACCTGCCGCCGTTCAGCGGCGCGCAGCTGGCCGCCATCGCGGACCTGTATGACCGGCGGATCCGGGCCCAGGTCCACGATCGCTGGTGAGCCTCCCGGCCGGCGAGCGGCCGGCTGAGCGGCTGGCGGACATCAGCCCGGCGATCTGCGCGGCCCCGCCCCCCGGCTCGCCGCGCAGCGCCGCGATCACGGCGGCCCGGTCGTCGGCCCCCCGGTTCTGGCTCAGCTTGTGCTTGGCCTCCACGGTGGCGATGTCCAGCTCCACGCCCACGATGCCGCGCAACTGGCCCTCGAGGTAGTCGGGCGGGGCGTCACTGACCGCCCATGGGTGCGGCCGCCCCGCCTCGTGCCGCTCGGTGAGCCGGGTCACCACATCCCGCAGCCAGCCCGGGTCCCGGTGCACCGTCAGCGTGCCGGTGAAGTGCACGGTGACGTAGTTCAAGGTCGGCACGACCCGGCCGTGCCGGGCCTTGCTCGGGTACCAGGCCGGCGACACGTACGCCTGCGGCCCGTGCACGATCGCGAGCGCGCTGGAGCCGGCCGCCACCGACTGCCACTGCGGATTGGCCAGCGCAAGGTGGCCGAGCAGGCGGCCGTGGCCGGCTGCGGAGGACCGTCCGGCTCCGGGCTGCCCGGAGCCGGGCTGCCCGGCTCCCGGTCCCACAGCACCGGGATGAGGCTGGCGACCGGCTTGGCGCCGTCAAAGGTGACCAGGTCGGCCGCAGCGGCCGCGGCCACGAACGCGGCGACCGCAGCGGCATCGGGTCCGGCGAAATGCGGGGGAAGATACACGTCACGAGCGTACGCAACGCCCGCCTGGGCCAGCCACCCTGGGCCAGCCACCCCGGGGCAGCCACTCTGGGCCAGCCGGGAGCCTCGCGCGAGCCGGGTGACCGCGATGCGAGCCAGGTGACCGCGGTGCGATCTGGGTGACCGCGGCGCGAGCCGGTGCCGCCGGGTGATACCCAGACTCCGCTCGGTGATTGGACCGGAATAGCCCGCCGAAAAGTCCGCAAAACGGACGCTGCCGCCGTTACTACCGCGGTGGCGCCACGGCCTTGTCCGGCCTTCTAGTGTTTTGCCACCGTCCCTGAGGCTGGCGTTGCTAAATTGGCCTGGTCGGCACGCTTTTGCGCGGGGGGCGCGTGAGAATTGGGGACACGCCATGTCTCGAGCGGGATCACGGGGCAATGGGTAGCGCCGGACGCCGGCGCGCGGCCGGCCACGCTGGCCGGATGCGTTGCGGAGATACCGGCCCGGGTCGCGTGAGGGCCTGGGCCGCCTGGGCGACGGGACCGGCAACGGCCCGGGCCGCCTGCTGTCCGACTCGGGCGAAGACGATTGGCCCGCGGCACCGGACACCACGGGCGGCACGCAGCGGCTGACCGGCCCGGTGATGTCCAGCCAGGCCGGGTTCCGGCTCATGGGCGAGTGGCCCGACGGTCCCGAGTCACCCCGGCTGCTGGACGAGCCCGGGCCTGAATGGCCGGAGGAGGCCGGGTACGCGGAGCCCGGCCGCGCTGGCCGCCGGCACCGGGCCGCCCGCGCGGCCGCGCGGCCCGGCCGCCGCCGGACCGGCAGCGCGCCGGGCCGGCCCGGCGCGGCCCGGCCACTGCGCGAGACAAGGTCCTGGCACCCCGGGCCGGGCTCATGGGGCCGCGGCCGGCTCTCGTTCACGCTGCCGCACTGGCTCACCGCGATGGCCCGCCAGCCGTGGTACGTCGCTCTGTCCCGGTACCGCTGGTACGTCTCGATCGGCGCCGGGGCCGGGGTCATGGCCCTGGCCAGCGGGGTGATCCTGATCCTGCCGCGGCAGTCGCCGACGGCGATGATGAACGGGTGCGGGCTGATGCCCTGCAAGACCACGGCGAAGACGACGCGGCACGGCCAGGCCACGGCGGTGGCGACACCAGGACAGGGTGTGAGCGCTCACCCGGCTGCCACCCCCACGGCGGTCCCCCGGATCACTGTGCCCGCACCGGCGCCCATCACCAGCCAGGCGGCCACGGCGCAGGCCAGCACCGCCCCGCCTGCCACCGCCCCGGCCAGCGCACCCGCGGTGCGGGCCACGTATCAGCTGGTCAGCCGATGGAACGGCGGCATCGTGGGGCAGTTCAGCATCGTCAACACGGGCAGCGGCGCGGCGACCAGCTGGCAGCTGGTGGCAGCCTTCCCCGGTGATCAGATCCAGTTCGTCATCGGCGCGGCGGATGCCGTCACCGGCGGCGACTCGCTGGTCCTCAGCCCGCCCTCGGCGGGCTCGGTGCTCGCTCCCGGGGCCAGCCTGACCGTGGTGTTCACCGCCTGGGGCCTGGCGGCCAGCCCGTCGACCTGCACGGTCGACGGAGCGCCGTGCTAACCCCGTCCGGCCGGCCGGTCTCCCGTCCCGTGCCCGGTACGGCCGTGCCCGGTACGGCCGGGGCTGGCCTGAACCGGGGCGGCAGCCGGATGAGCGCGGCCCGCAGGCCAGCCCGGCCAGCCGGGGGCCCGGGCCGTGGGTGAGCAGGCGGGACAGCCGGCCCCCGGCCTGGTCCGGCCCTGGACAGCCTGCTGCGGCACCGCTGGCTCACCGCGGCCGGGATGACCGCCACCATCGCCGCGATGGCCGGCGGCGGCGTGCTGCTGGCCCGGCACGAGACGGCCGGCGGCGAACTGAGGGATTGCGGCCTGGTGCCCTGCACCGCCACCCTGCCGCCCTCGGTGACCTCCGGCGCCCCGGCCGGCGGGACGGGCCGTGAGCAGCCGGGCGCCTCCCGGCCGGCCCGCGCGGACGCGTCCGCGTCCGCCCCCGCGCCGCCCTCCGGGGCGGCGGGCGCCGGGACGGCCGCGCCGGGCACCGGCCCGGCCCCGGGCCGGGTGTCCTGGGCCGCCGGGCAGGGCAGCTCGGCCGATCACGGCATCGGCGTCGGATACGAGATCAGCCGCGGGCCGGGCGGGACCGTGCAGGGCCGGATCGTCATCCTCGACCGGGGCCGGGCCCCGGTCACCGGATGGCGGCTCCGGCTCGTGCTGCCCGGCGACCGGCACTATCAGGTGATCAACGGCCGGAACATCTCGGCTGGGGACTCGCTCGTCGTGCAGCCGCGCTCGGGCCAGGGAACGCTCTCGCCGGGACGTTTCGAGCTGGTCGCCTTCACCGCCCAGGGCACCAGCAGCGCCCCGGTCAGCTGCCTGGTCGAGGACGCCGCCGGCCGGCGGGCGGCCCCGGCCCCCCCGGCCGCCGCTGTGCGCCCGGCCGGGACCGGGAAGAGCGCGGACGGCACGCCCGGGCGGCCGCGGGACGGCCGCGGTCGCTGGCCGGGCACCGGCTGGGGCTGGGGCGGCAACGGCTGGGGCGGCAACGGCTGGGGCGGCAACGGCTGGGGCCGGTGGCCGGGCGGCGGGCCGGGTGACATCCGCACCGGGCCGGGCGGCGGATGGCCCGGCCAGTGGTGAGTGCCGGGGACGGCCCGGCCGCGGCCGGGCCGTCCCCGGCCTGGCCCGCCGCCTCTCAGCGGGCCGGACACCGCGACTGCCCGGTGCCGGTAAGGTTCCTGCCATGACCGACCGGGATGCCCTTGAAGCCCTTTCCTCTCAGGAACTGCACGACCGGGCCGTGCACCGGGCCATCCGCCACGTGGACCTCGGATTCCTGTGGCAGCTGCTCCGGGAGATCCCGGAGGGCGAGGCGCTGGCGGGTCACTCCGACCGCGCCGCCGCGGACGTCACCCAGCTGTCCGCGATGATCTCCGACGCGCTCGGGTCCGGGGAGCCGGACGTGGCCGACTCGCTGCGCCCGCTGTACCTCGATTACCTGGAGAAGCACGGCGACTGAGGCGCACCATCGGCCCGCTGGCCCGGCGGCCACCCGTCAGCCGTCCCGGCCGCGCCGCACGCCTGGCGCGGCGGGCAAGGCCTGCGGAGCCACGCGCAGGCGGGGGGCCCGCCCGGGGAGACCGGCTCAGGATTCGGTGGGCGGCGGCACTGGCCGCGACGGGGCCGCGTGGGACGAGGCTGGGTGGGGCGCGGCCGGCCGGTGGCGCAGGCACCCGGCGGCCCGACGCCCAGCCGCCGCCGGCCGAGCCGCGGTGCAGGATCTGCTCGATCGCTCCCCCGACACCGCCGTCCTCGTTGACGATCTGCCGCACCACGTAGATCAGCGCCGGGATCGCCCAGAAGTCACCGCATACCCACAGGATCGCCGCGCCGAGTTCCTGGTCCGCGAACGGCGGCAGGGTCACGCCCGGCACGTGCAGGTAAGCCTGGTACCAGGGGCCCTGGGAGAAGATGCTCATCGACATGGCCAGCATCCACATGACCAGGTTGGTCACGATCAGCGCGGCCGCCTGCTGAGACGAGCGGCATCCGGCGGTGGAACGGCGGGGACGGGATGAATTGCAGCCAGAACAGCACCCCGGCCAGGAAGAAGCTGCCATGCATGAGCCAGATGTGGGCCCACTGCTCACGCTGGCCGAAATCCAGCAGGACCGGGAGGTGCCAGGTCACCATCACGGCGCTGAACAGGGTCACCGAGACCCAGGGACGGAGCAGGAATCCGGCCACCGCGCGCAACGGGCGGGCCCAGCCATCGCGGAGCACCGCGCCGGTGGCGGTGCGCCCGGCCCGGCCGGGCAGCGCGTCCAGCAGCGGCTGCCAGGGCGCCCCGGCCACCACCAGGCTCGGCGCGGCGAACATGAGCAGCAGGTGCTGCACCATGTGCACGAAGAAGTAGCTGTCCGACCAGTAGTCGATCGGCGAGCAGACGGTGATCAGCAGCGTGGCCAGGCCGGCGTAAAAGTACAGCGAGCGCCACCGCCGCTGCCGGGTCCGCTCCGGCCGGGACCGGCGGGCCAGCCGGGCCAGCCCGATCTCGTGCCAGGCCACCAGGAAGGCCACCACGATGACGAACGGGTCGAAAGACCAGTGATCTACCAGGTAGCTCATGATGAGGCGCCCACTTACCCGGACGAGCCGTAAGGAATAGTCACGTTGAGGGCCTGGGACCGGTGCCATCCGGTGATGCCGGCTGCCGAGCGTCCACACCGACAGCAGCCCGCCCCGGGCGGTCAGGGCCTGGAAGCCACCCCGGGTGCCGTGGCCAGCGTGGCCGCCCCGGCGGGCAGCGCGGCCGTGCCGGCAGGCAGCGCGGGCAGCGCCCGCCAGGCCGCGCCGGGGGCGGCGACGGAGATGGCCCGGCCGCCGTCCAGCAGCACGCCGAGCGCCTCGCCGCCAGCCGCCGCCGAGCGCGGTACCGCCCCGCGCAGCGGGTAGGGCGCGGACAGCCGCCAGCCGCCGCCGCTGCGGTCCGACCATGCGGCGAGCAGGCTGGCCGCCTGCCCATGGCCCGCCAGCAGCAGCGCCACATCCGCGTCCGGGGCGCGGGTGATCTGCAGGACGTCGATGGGCTGGTGGGCCAGCGCGGCCGGGAGCGCGGGGCCGTCGGCGGACCAGCCGCCCGGCCCGGCCCGGAAGATCCCCGCCTGGCCGGGCCGCGCGCACCCGCCGGCCAGCAGCGCCACCCCGCTCGGGCTGTAGGCCGCCGCGGTGAGCCCGGTCAGCCGGGCAACCGCGCCCGGCGGCTGAGGCCGCGACGGACCGCTCCTCCGCCAGGGCAGACCACGCCGCCCCGGCCGCGGCCCGCGCCCGCACCTGCCCCGCCGCGGTCAGGGCGAGGAGGGCACCGTCCGGGCCGGCGGCCAGGGCGGCCGGGTACCCGGCGAGCGGGGCATCCAGCAGGCCATCCTGGGACCATCGCCCCCCGTTGTCAGTGCTGCCCGCCAGCGGGGTGAAGGCCAGCTTCTGGCTGGGCCTGATCGCTGCGGCCAGCGAGGTCTGCCCCACCGCGGCTACCGCGAAGCCGCCGTTGCTGGCGATGCCCAGCGGGGTCGCCAGCTTCCAGGCCGTCGTGCCGGACGGCCGGACGAACAGCTCCCAGAAGTTGTTGTGCTGGGCGGCCGGGCCTCCCATCACCACTTCGGCCCAGGTCCCGCCGGGGTACTCCGCGGAACCGGCCAGCGCCAGGGCGCCCGGCCGGGCCGGCGGGGCCGCCTGGACCGCGGGTGCGGCACCGCAGCCCGCGAGCAGCGGCGGCACCGCAGGCGGCCGCGAGCGCGCTCCGGGGGCGGAGCGTCACGACGTACCCAGGCTCTGCTGCGCGGCGCTGGCCAGCTCGCCGGCGAACGACGCCTCGGAACTGGCCGTGCCCGGGCCAGGATCGAAGTTCAGCTCGGTCCGGGTACGGCCGGACCCGTCGATGACGTAGGCCAGGTCGCTGTGCCCGATCATGCCGCCGGCCGGCAGGATCTGGTCAGCGATCCCGTACTGCTGCCATACCTTCCGCAGCGTGCTCACCGGGCCGGTCAGGTACTGCCAGTTCCGCAGGCCGGCCAGGTTCTCCTGGCGGTCGAAGGCCTGGGTGTAGCTGACCGTGTTGTAGATCGGGTTGGAGACGACCGCGACCAGTTCCACCCGGCGCGCCTGGCCGGCCAGCAACTGGTCGGCCTGGCGGAACTCCTGGGCGATGATCGGGCAGTCGCTCGTGCACACCGGGTCCAGGAAGGTGAGCAGCACCACCTTCCCGTGCAGGCTGGCCAGGCTGACCGCCTGCCCGTCCTGGTTGGTGAGGTGGAAGGCGGGCGCCCGGAAGTCGAGCGGGGCACTCGACCCGTCCAGCGCCTGGGCGATGATCGGCGAGGCGGTGGTGCTGGCCGACGCGGCGGCCATCGGGATCACCCCGATGATGGCGACGCCCAGCGCGGCGACGGCCCCTACCGTCCGCGGGCTCGCCGCGCCGATGCCGCGGATCAGGTGGCCCGGCCGGATCCGGTCCCGCCAGGATGCCGCGCCGGCCTGCGCCGGGACAGCCACGCGCCGCGACGGACTGCGCCGCGCTCGCGTCCGCGAGGGCGGGCTGCGGCACCGGGATACCTCGCCGCCGCTGGCCGCCGCGGCGGCCGGCCAGGGGACGGTACCGCGGCGGGCGACGGCGCCCGGGTCAGCGCCGCGAAGCCAGCCAGCACGACCAGCGCGGTCGGGATCATGCTGTTCGGGTCGGTGCCCAGGCCGCCGAAGATGCCCATGTCCTGGATCAGCACCCAGTCCGCCGCGCACAGCGCCAGCAGCAGCACCAGGGCGGGCCGAAGCAGCGCGCGCCGGCCGCTGAGCAGGCCCGCCCCGGCCACGGCCAGCACGGTCACGGCGACCAGGTTGACCGCGAAGCCGTGAGCGGCGGCGAATGACCCGAAGCCGCGGACCAGCGCGGCGAGGAATCCTGGCTGCTGCACCTGCGCCATGCCGTGCGCCATGCTGGCCACGTTGCCCGGCTGGCGGCCGGTGCTGCCCTGCCAGAAGCCGCGCCCCGGCCACCCCTGCAGCACGGCCATGCCGGCGAAGAACAGGCCGGACACGGCCAGGATGCCCCGGCCGAGCCGGTCACCGAGCCAGGCCCGGGCGGGCAGCGCCACGAGCAGGCCGGCGGCGACGTAGAGCAGCGCGGCGCCGGGGGCGCCGAACAGCCAGCTCGCCCCGGGGGTGAACAGGCCGCCGAAAGCCTCGCCGAACACCCAGACCGCCAGGCCCCAGCCCGCGCTGGCCAGCCCGGCCAGCCGGGACCACGGCCCGTGCGCCGAGGTGAGCAGCCACAGGCCGAGCCCGACCTGGATCCAGACCGCCGCAGCCGCCGCGTTGACCGGGTGGTAACTCCAGCCAGTGGCCGCGAAGTCCACTAGGTGCCGCACCCAGCCGGGCGAGCCGGCCGCGGCGGGCTCGGTCACGTTGCTGGCCAGCCCGAGAGGCATCCCGGGCTGCGCCTGGAGCAGCCCGTCCACCAGCCACAGCACCCCGAAGCCAATCCGGAGCAGGCGGCGGGCGGCGGGCTCGGCGGCCACGGCCGCCGACGGCGCCGCCGGCCACGGGCAGCCATTCCCGGGCGCTCACCCAGAGCATGGCGAGCAGGAAGTAGATCAGCAGGGCGATGATCCCCTGGTGGATGAGCGCGGAGCGGAATGCGGTGACGATGGTGGAATTCGTCAGCTGGAGGCTGGAACCCATCCCGGACATCAGGCTTTACTCCTCCATCTACCCCTGCTGACCTGGTATTTGCCACTCCCGGTCCCAGAGGGGTGACACGCCGCCGGATAGGCGGACTGCGCGCTGCACGCGATCTTACGCCGGTGCCCGGGCCCGTGGGCGGGGGCCAGCGATGCCCAGGATCTTCCCAGCTGCTACCTATAGATCTTGGCGGAACCGCCCCCCACAATGTAAAGAAAGGGTCACGTTATCCCGGGTGCGCCGGGAAGTACCCAGGTGGGAGGATATATGCGGCGTTTCGGCACGCGGGCTGGCTCATCACGGCCGGTCCTGTCGGGCAGGTACGCCGTATGGTGCGCAGGGCTGGCGGCCGCGGTCGCCATCGGGGTGATGGCACCACCCCAGGCCAAGGGCGCCGAACGGCTGGCCGTGCGGCTGGCGGCCGCCGTGAAGTCACTGCCCCGCCGGGCCCGCACCGTCCCGCCCGTCCTGCTGCACGGGCAGTTCTACAACGGCACCCCCGCCGTCGGCGCCCTGTTCACCACCACCGGGAGCGGCCTCGGCCAGCACTTCTGCACGGCCAGCGTGGTGGCCAGCCCGGTCAAGGACCTGGTGATCACGGCCGCGCACTGCCTGGCCGGGTACCAGCCGGGGCAGGTCGAGTTCGTCCCCGGCTACCACCGTGGCCAGCAGCCGTTCGGCGCGTGGCAGGTCACGCAGATATTCGTGGACGGGGCGTGGTCGTCCTCGGGCCGCCCGGACGACGACGTGGCCTTCCTCGTCGTGCACCAGCCCGGGGACACCGAGCAGGTGCAGGATCTCACCGGCGGCGAGACGCTGGCGACCGGCTGGAAGGCGGCGCAGCTGGTGCAGGTGATCGGTTACCCGGACGGCAGGCAGCGGCCTATCACCTGCACCTCACGGACCAGGGCGTTCGGCAGCCACCAGATGGAGTTCGACTGCGGCGGCTACACCAACGGGACCAGCGGCGGCCCGTTCCTCGTCAAGGTGCACGCCGCCACCGGCCTGGGCACCGTCCTCGGGGTTATCGGCGGCTACGAGCAAGGCGGGGATACCCCCGTCGGTCTCCTACTCAGCCCGGTTCGGCCAGCAGGTGCGAGCGCTCTACAACGAGGCCGTGTCCCGCAGCTGAGCCGCGCCCGCGACCGGGCCGGCCATGCTCAGGGCGCCGCGCCGGGCGGCGGGACGAGGCGGTCCAGCTCGGCGAGCTCGTCGTCGGACGGGATCCAGTCGGCCGCCGCGGCGTTCGCCTTGACCTGGTCCGGCGACGTGGCACCGGCGATCACCGAGGCGCAGCCCGGCTGGGCGGCGAGCGCCGCCGATGGCGACGTCCAGCAGGCTGAGCGCCGTGCTCGGCGGCCCACCCGGCCAGCGCCTCGACCCGGTCCAGCTTGTCGTCGGTGACGTAGCCCTCGCGGCCGGCCAGCCGGGTGCCGCCGGCGGGGCCTGGCCACGCCGCACCTTGCCGGTGAGCAGGCCGTTGGCGAGCGGGAAGTAGGGCAGCATGCCCAGCCCGAAGTGCCGGGCCGCGGGCACCACCTCGGCTTCCGCCTGCCGCTCCAGCAGCGACCAGTGGTTCTGCGCCGAGATGAACGCTTCGGTGCCCGCCGCCGGCGGCCAGTGCGCGGCGTCGGCGATCTGCCAGCCGGTGAAGTTGGAGTGACCGATGTAGCGGACCTTGCCCTCGGTCACCAGCTCGTTGAGCGCGCTCAGGGTCTCCGCGACCGGGGTGCCGGGTCCGGGGTGTGCAGCTGGTACAGGTCCAGGTAGTCGGTGCGCAGCCAGGCGCAGCGGGCTTCCACCGCGCTCCGGATGTAGGCCCGGCCGCCCTTGGCGCCCGCGGCCGGGCCGTACCCCATGTCCGCCCGCTGGTGGCCGAACTTGGTGGCCAGCACCACCTGGTCGCGGCGGCCCGGCCAGGACCTCGCCGAGCATCTCCTCCGACCCGCCGCCGCCGCCGTAGATGTCGGCGGTGTCCAGCAGGGTGATGCCGGCATCGAGGGCCGCGTCCACCACCGCCCGGGTCTGCTCGGCAGGTCCAGGCGGCCGCCGAAGTTGTTGCAGCCGAGGCCGGCCACCGAGACCAGCAGCCCGCTATCACCCAACGACCTGTACCGCATGACCCTGCCCTTGCCGGAGACGACCCTGCCCGACGATGCTACCGGCCGGGCCTGAGCCGCCCGTTTACCTGCCGCCGCGCGTAACACGCCGTAGGCACGCCGTTCCGCGGGCGGTGCCGTCGCGCGGGCCAGGCAGGCGATAGAATGCCAAACCAGCCGAAAACCTCCCCGGCCGCGCATCATTACCCGATATGGGCGCACAGCCGGGCGCGTCATGGCCGGCTTGCCCGGCACCGGCGCTCCCGCTGGTGCATCCTGGCCGGTGAGCGATTCTCCCGAGAGGACGTGGGCCCGATGGCAGAGGCAGTGGGCGGCCCGACGGTGCTGCGCCTGCTTCTCGGCGCCCAGCTGCGCCGGCTGCGGGAGGCCCGGGGAATCAGCGCCCAGCAGGCGGCCCGCGCGATCCGGGGTTCCGAATCCAAGATCTCCCGGATCGAGCTGGGCCGTAACTCCGTCCGCGAGATCGACATCGCCGACCTGCTCACCCTGTACGGCATCACCGACGCCGCGCGAGCGCGAGCAGTTACTGTCCCTGGCCAGCCGGGCGAACCAGCCGGGGTGGTGGCACCGGTACCACGACGTGCTGCCGCCCTGGTTCCAGGCGTACATCGGCCTGGAGGAATCCGCGCAGTCAATCCGCAGCTACGACATGCAGTTCGTGCCCGGGCTGCTGCAGACGGAGGAGTACGCCGCCGCGGTGCTCGCGCTGGGAGACTTCTCGCTCGACGAGGCGGAGCGGCTGGTGGTGCTGCGCAAGGAGCGGCAGCGCCGGTTCGCCGCGGGCGGCATCCACCTGTGGGCCGTCGTGGACGAGATCGCGCTCCGCCGTCCCATCGGCGGCCTGGCCGTGCTGCGCGGCCAGCTGCGCGGAGCTGGGCGAAGCATGCCGCCAGCCGTGGCTCACCCTGCAGGTCACGCCGTTCCCGGCGGTGAGCACGCCGCGCCCGCCTCGTTCAGCATCTTGCGGTTCGCCGATCCCGGGCTACCGGACATGGTGTACGTGGAGCAGCTGACCAGCGCCACGTACCTCGACAAGCAGGCCGAGGTGGAGGCGCTACCTGCTGGCCATGGAACGGCTGAGCCTGGTCAGCGCCCCCCCGGAGAGTTCACCGGATATCATCCGCGACATCCTGGTGGACTTGGAGGGGATTGATGAGTACCAATCACAACGGCATGCCAGCCGCCGAACTCGGTCCGGTGACCTGGCACAAGAGCAGGCGCAGCGGTCCCACGGGGGGTAACTGCGTCGAAGTCGCCTTCCTGGCCGGCGGAGACGTGGCACTGCGGAACTCAAGGCACCCCGGCGGTCCGGCGCTGATCTTCACGTCCAGTGAATGGCGCGCCTTTGTCGGTGGTGCCGCGGATGGGGATTTCGGCCGGCCTGAGCGCTGAGCACCAGGCCGCCGCCCGGATAGCCAGCCGGTGGTGCCCGATCCCGCAAGACGGACACCACCGGCACCGGGGGCTTCCGGGGGCAGCCCCCGGAGCTAGCGCTACGCCGGCAGGTCGAACTCCCCGTTCCGCACGCCGGCCAGGAATGCCGCCCATTCACGGCGGTTGAACACGTGTGGCGCCTTGCTGATGTCCTTCGAATCCCGGAGCGCGACCAGCCCGTCCGGCAGGTGTGCGATTTCCACACATCCAGTGACGCTGGAAGCGCTGCTCTTGAACCACCGCGCATTGGTAAAATCGGGGGTCATTCGTAATTCCCTTTCTTTGCCGGAAAAGCACCCATATCAGGCCAGATTTCCCGCAACTGCGCCGATGAATTCCACGGTATCAGCTGGGGAGGCGGCCGCTGCGCGGAGCAAGTCGAAAACCTCTGCGCAAGCCCGGACCTCGGAGTCCCTTTCCAGGTAGGCATGCCCGGCGACCCCTTCGGTGTAGACCACGTCCGGGTCGCTGCGCTCCGGGAATTCCAGGATGCAGAACGGGCCGTTGAGCGCCGGATGCACGCCGCTGGCCAGCGGCAGGACCTGCAGTGTGACGTTCGGCCACTGGCTGGCCTCCAGGAGGTGAGCCAGCTGGCCCCGCATCACCGCGGGACCGCCGATCATCCGGGAGATCACCGGCTCGTTGAGGATGCACCACAGCCGCAGCGGATCCTCGCGGGTCAGCACCTTCTGGCGCTCCATGCGCAGCTCCACGGCCCGGTCGATGGCCCGCGGGTGCTGCCTGCGGCGCACGGCCGTCATGACGGTCCGGGCGTAGTCCTCGGTCTGCAGCAGGCCGTGCACGACCTGGTCCTCGAAGACACGCAGCCCGGCCGCCTCGGCCTCCAGGCCGACATAGACGTCGAAGCCCGTCGGCAGGACGTCATCGTAGACGGCCCACCAGCCCTTGCGGTGACCTTCCCGCGCCATCTCCAGCAGCACCTGGCGCTGCCCGGGATCCTTCACCCCGTACATGTCGAACATCGTCGTCAGGTAGGCAGTCCGGGTCGGTGCCTTGCCAGTTTCAATGCGCGACAAGGTGGACGCGGCCAGCCCCAGTTTGTCCGCGGCTTCTTCGAGCTTGAAGGAATGCGCCTCGCGCAGTCGCCTTAACTCTGAGCCGAGCCGGCGCCTGCCGGACCGTGGGACCGATCGACATGTGCGTCTCGCCTCCCTCGGCAGCCAGATCCCGCGGTAGCCCCCCGGCGCGGAAGCGCGCAGGAACCGCATGGCTGCGCTACATCAAGTAACGATACTGGAATTGCGAAGGTGATGAGATCGCATCTGAAATCCCGTCACCCCGATTTGTGCTACGCACTTGCGTGGCGTGCACCCTCACTCCATGATGGTCCTGACGCCCCGTATCTGAGCGACTACTAAGGATCATCAGAAGGTGCAGGCAGCAGCACTGCCCGCACAACCGGGGGCGTCGGGGGGAAGGAGCACATCACCATGGCAGCCACGACCCGCGCCGCCCCGTCGGCGCGCCGCCATGCCACCGGGCACCGGGCAGAGCAGGAGGATGCGCCGCCCAGTTCCCGGCCGGCCGCCCCGCCCCCCGACATCCTGGGCACGCTACGGATCGCCGGGCAGCGGCGCAACGTCGCGCAGGCCCGGGCGTTCGTGGCCGCGAGCCTCGGCAGCGCGCACCCGTGCCTGGACGAAGCCGTTTTACTGTGCTCTGAGCTAGTCACGAACGCGGTCGTGCACACCGACTCGGGACGGCCCGGCGGCACGATCACCATCGTCCTGCTCAGCCGGGGTGACGTTGTCCAGGTCGAGGTGACCGACGATGGCTCGGCCAGCACCCCCGTGGTCAAGGACGAGGTGCTCGTGCCGGAGGGGCATGGGCTGTTCCTCGTCGAGCAGCTCGCCGTCGGCTGGGGCTACTCCCGTGACGAGCGGTCCACCACGGTCTGGTTCCGGCTCACCTGCTGACTCAACAGGCCACCGGCCGCCCTCCCCAGATGCGCAGTCGCGCGGCCCCCGGGGGAGGGCGGCCGGTTCTCCCGCCGCCCCCGCGATGGCCGGCGTGATCAGTGCGGGCGCGGTCAGGGCCGATCCGGTCAGGGCCGGCGTGGTCAGTGCCGGCGTGGTCAGTGCCGGGCGCGCTGCGGCCGGCCCGTCCGCCGCTCCCGCAGCCGCAGGGACACCCGGAGCGGGGTGCCCTCGAAGCCGAACTCCTCGCGGAGCCTGCGCTCGATGAAGCGGCGGTACCCCGCCTCCAGGAACCCGGTGGTGAACAGCACGATGTGCGGGGGCCTGGTGCCAGCCTGGGTGGCGAAGAGGATCTTCGGCTGCCGTCCGCCGCGGGCAGGCGGCGGGGTCGCCGCGATCACCTCGTTCAGCCAGGCGTTCAGGCGGCCGGTGGGCACCCGGGTGTCCCAGCCGTCCAGGGCCTGCTCGATGGCGGGCACCAGCCGCTCCACGTGCCGCCCGGTCTGCGCGGAGATGTTCACCCGCGGCGCCCAGCGCGCGGTATGCAGCTGCCGGTCGATCTCCCGGTCGAGCTGTTCCCGCCGGTCCTCATCGACCAGGTCCCACTTGTTGTAGGCGATGACCAGGGCCCGGCCCGCCTCGATGACCAGGGACACGATCCGCAGGTCCTGCTCGGTGAGGGGCTCGCTGGCGTCCACCAGGACGACCGCCACTTCCGCCCGCTCCAGCGCGCCGGCGGTCCGCAGCGCGGCGTAGAAGTCGGCTCCCTGGCTCTGGCTGGCCCGCCGCCGGATCCCGGCGGTGTCCACGAACCGCCAGGTGGTCCCGCCCAGCTCGATGAGCTCATCCACCGGGTCACGGGTGGTGCCGGCCACGTCGTCCACCAGCACCCGGGCCTCCCCGGCCAGCTTGTTGAGCAGGCTGGACTTGCCCACGTTGGGACGGCCGATGAGCGCGATCCGCCGCGGGCCGCCCTCGGCGCCGATGATCTCGCGGGGGGCCGGCGGCAGGGCGTCAAGCACCGCATCGAGCAGGTCGCCGCTGCCCCGGCCATGCAGGGCGCTGACCGGGACCGGCTCGCCCAGGCCCAGGGACCACAGCGCCGCCGCGGCCGGCTCGCCGGGGGTATCGTCCACCTTGTTCGCCGCCAGGACCACCGGCTTGCCGGACCGGCGCAGCACGGCGGCGACGGCGGCGTCCGCATCGGTGATCCCGACCACGGCGTCCACCACGAACAGCACCGCGTCGGCAGCCTGGACCGCGACCTGGGCCTGGGCCGTGACCTGCTCGGCCAGCGCCCGGCTGGACTGCCCGGCCTCGGCTCCGGGGTAGGGCTCCCAGCCGCCGGTGTCCACCACGGTGAAGGCCCGTCCCCGCCATGTCGCGTCGTAGGCCACCCGGTCCCTGGTCACCCCGGGGACGTCCTGCACCACCGCCTGCCTGCTGCCGAGGATCCGGTTGACCAGCGTCGATTTCCCCACGTTCGGCCGGCCGACCACGGCCACGACCGGGACCCGGACGTCGGCCCCGTCCTCCCCCGCCTCCCCGGCCAGGGCCAGCCAGTCGCCGTTCCCGTCGTGACCGCCGTCCCCGCCGTGATCCAGCCCGGTCATCGTGACCACGCCGCGGGCGCCTGCTGGCCGGCCAGGGCCACGATGGCGCTGATCACCTCGTTGAGGTCCAGCGCGGTCGAGTCGATCTGCACCGCGTCGCGCGCCACCGCGGTCTGCGGCGAGTCCGCGCGGTCCCGGCGCTGCTGCTCGGTCAGCGTCACGTCCGGGGTGGCACCCGGGTCGCTGGCCAGGTCAGCGCTGCGCCGCCGGGCGCGGGTGACCTCGCTGGCGGTGAGGAAGACCTTGACCGGCGCCTGCGGCGCGACGACCGTGCCGATGTCACGGCCCTCGGCGACGATCCCGGACCCGGCCGCGCAGGCCTGGGCAATGATCTCCTGCTGCATGGCGACCAGGTGGCCGCGCACGGCTGGCACCGAGGCGACCGCGCTGACCGCGTTGGATACCTCGCGGGTCCGGATCGGCCCGGTCACGTCGGTGCCATCCACCGTGATCGAGGGGCGCGCGGGGTCGGTGGTCACCTCGATCGCCGGCTGCCGGGCGTGCTCGGCGACCGCCTCCGGGCGGGTGACCGGGATGCCATGGTTCAGCATCCACCAGGTCAGGGCCCGGTACATGGCCCCGGTGTCCAGATAGCGCAGCCCGAGGGCGCGGGCCACGCCGCGGGCGGCACTGGATTTGCCGGAGCCCGCAGGGCCATCCACGGCGATGATAAGGCAATCGGTCACGAGGGCGATGCTACCGGCGCACTGGCCATCCGCTGGCCGCGAGCGCCTCGGTCAGCGCCGCGACGGCATCGGGCCGGACGGTCAGCTCGGCCACCCCGACCGGCAGCCCCGGCGAATGCTCGATGCCGATGTCCTCGATGTTGACGCCGGCCTCCCCCGCCACCTGGAACAGCCGGGCCAGCTCGCCAGGCTGGTCGGGGAGCACGACCTGGACGATGCTGTCGGCCCGCGCCGGGCCGCCCCGCTTGCCGGGCAGCCGGGCGACCCCGGCCGAGCCGTGGTCGAGCAGCGCGGCGAGCACCTTGAGCTCGGGAGCCGGCTCCGGGCCCAGCTCGTCCGGTGCCCCGGGAAGCGCCCGGGCCACCTCGCCGAGCGACTCGGCGGCGGCGGCCAGGTCCGCGGCGACCGCCGCGAGCACCCGGGCGACCGGCGCCGCGTTGGCGGCCAGGATCTGGGCCCACAGGCCGCTGTCACCGGCCGCGATCCGGGTCACGTCACGCAGGCCCTGGCCGGCCAGGGCCAGGGCGCCACCGGGCGCCTCAGCCAGGCGCGCGGCCATGGCCGCCGAGACCACGTGCGGCGCGTGCGAGACCAGCGCGACCCAGGCGTCGTGCTCGGCGGCGCTGGCCCGGACTGGCTCCGCCCCGCAGGCCCGGGCCAGCGCCCCGGCCGCGGTCAGGCCCGCCTCCGGGATGCCGGGCCCGGCGCAGAGCACCCAGGGGCGGCCCAGGAAGAGCTCGGCCCGTGCCGCGGCCGGCCCGGAGCGCTCCCGGCCGGACAGCGGGTGCCCCGGCACGAACGTCGTCAGGTCGCAGCCCCGTGCCCGGGCCCGGGCCAGCGGCAGGCTCTTCACGCTGGCCACATCGGTGTACCAGCGGGCCAGCCCGCGGCCCTGCGCGCTGGCCAGGGTGTCGGCCACCGCCGCGGGCGGCACGGCCAGCACGGCGATGTCAGCGGGGCCGCCCGGGACCCCGCCGCCGGGCAGCACCTGGCCGGCCCCGATGTCCGCGGCGAGCCGGGCGGCGGCCGGGTCGGCGTCGGCCAGCCACACGGCGGTGCCGCGGGCCCGCAGCGCCAGTGCGATCGAGGTGCCGATCAGGCCGGTCCCGATGATGACGGCGCGGGCCGGGAAATCGCCCGCGGGGCCGTTCATTGCGCGATGTCCAGCCGCAAGGCGATGGCGCCGCGCAGGTACACGTGCTGCAGCTCGGCCCGGGTCATGCTGGTCTCCAGGTGCATCAGCAGCCGCACCACCCGGGGCATGGCGTGCGGGACCGCGATCTCGGTGGCGCACAGCAGCGGCACGTCCTGGAAGCCGATCTTGCGGGCGGCCAGGGCCGGGAACTCCGCATCGAGGTCGGGGGTCGCGGTGAAGAGCACGCTGATCACGTCATCGGTGACGACGTTGTTCCGGGCCATCACCTCGGTGACGAGTTCCGTCGTGCCCTCGAGGATCGCCTGGCGCTCGTTCGCGTCCACCTGAACTGCGCCACGGATCGCCCTGACCGCCACCAGCCTGCTCCTTTACGCCGAACCCGGCCGCCAGGTCCGGGGACCCTGCCCGCCCGCCAGTCTTGATCCCAAGGTTACAGACCCACCGCGGCGTACAGCTCACCGATCTCCCGGGCGGTCAGCGGGCGGGTCGTACCCGGCCGGAGCGCGCCAAGCGCCACCGGGCCGACGTTCGTGCGGACCAGGCGGCTGACCGGGTGGCCGGCCTCGGCCAGCATCCGGCGCACGATGTGCTTCCGGCCCTCGTGCAGGGTGATCTCCACCAGGGCGCGGTCACCCGCCCGCTCGACCACGCGGAACTTGTCGGCGCTGGCCACGCCGTCGTCCAGCTCCACGCCGGACAGCAGGCGGCGCGCGACGTCCCGGGGCACTGGCCCGGGCACGTCGGCCAGGTAGGTCTTCAGCACGCCGAAGCGGGGATGAGTCAGCCGGTGAGCCAGCTCGCCGTCGTTCATCAGCAGCATGAGGCCCTCGGTGTCGTAGTCCAGGCGCCCCACGTGGTAGAGCCGCGCGCCCTGCTCGCCGAGGAAATCCGCGATGGTGGGCCGGCCCCGGTCATCCGACATCGTGGTGAGGACCCCGGCCGGCTTGTTCAGCGCCAGGTAGACGAGGTCCTGCCGGGACGGGATCCGCATCCCGTCCACCCGGATGACCTGGTGCTCCGGGTCGACCCGGGCCCCGAACCGGCGGACCGTCTCGCCGTCCACCTCGACGCGGCCGGCGCCGATCAGCTCCTCGCAGTGCCGGCGGCTGCCCACTCCCGCCGCGGCCAGCACCTTCTGCAGCCGGACGCCGCCCGGGACGTCGGTCAGGCTGTCCCGCTCCTCCAGGTCGTCAGGACCGCTGGCGCTCATCGACGGCATCCTCCACGTCCTCGACGTGCTCGGGCAGGAAGGGCGCGAGTTCCGGCAGCTCGTCCAGGCCGGCCAGGCCGAGGCGCTCCAGGAAGTACCCGGTTGTGCGGTAGAGGATAGCCCCGGTTTCGGTGTCGGTGCCCGCCTCCTCCACGAGCCCGCGCAGCGTGAGGGTGCGCAGCACGCTGTCGCAGTTCACGCCGCGCACGGCGGACACCCGCGCCCGGCTCACCGGCTGCCGGTAGGCGACCACCGCCAGCGTCTCCAGGGCAGCCTGGGTGAGGCGCACTTCCTGGCCGTCCCGGACGAAGCGCTCGACCACCGGAGCGCAGTCCGCCCGGGTGTAGAACCGCCAGCCGCCGGCCACCTCGCGCAGGTCAAAACCGCGCTGCTCGGTGTCGTAGGAGGCCGCGAGGTCGCGGAGCGCCGCGGTGATCTCGCCCCGGGGGCGTTCCAGCACCTGCGCAATGACGATCTCGGGCACCGGCTCGTCCACGACCAGCAGGATCGCCTCCAGGCAAGCCCGCAGCCCGGGACCGTCGCCGGGGCCGGGCTCACCCGGCTCCCCGGCGTCCTCCGCGGCCGCGGCATCGCCGGCCGCCGCGTCAGCCACCGGCCCGGCGTCCTCCGCCGGGCCAGGGCCCCCGCCGGCCCCAGCATCATCATCAGGCTCAACGGCATCACGAGGCGCACTGGCGTAGCCCGGTTCCGGGTGCGCTGGCGGCCGGGCAGCGCCGTCCGGCGCCGGGCCGGCTGGCTGCTCGTCGTCCGGCGCCAGGCCAGGCACGTCACTCATGCGCACGCTTTCCTTCCCCGGTCCCGTTTCGGTTCCCGGCACCATCCCCGGCCGGATCGGCCTCCGCCTGCGCGGCCTGCTCCCCCGGGACCCAGGTCACGTACAGCTCACCCAGCGGGGCCACCTGGTCGAACGACACGCTGCCTTCCCGGTACAGCTCCAGCAGGGCCAGGAACCGGGCGACGATCTCATAGGTGCCCGAGCAGTCGGCGGAGAGCCGGCGGAACGTCGCCCGGCCGAGCTGGCTCAGCTGCCGGGTCAGGATGGCCGCCTGCTCCCGGACGGTGGTCTGCGGGGTGTGCAGATGGTCGGTGCTGACCACCGGCACCGGGCGCGGGGCCAGCGCCCGCGCCGCGATCGCCGCGAACTCGGCCGGGCCCAGCCCGAGCAGCACCTCCGGGAGCAACTCGGCGAACTCCGGCTCCATCGGCACCCGGCGGGCGAACCGGCGGCCCTGCACCGACATCCGCCCGGCGAATTCCGCCGCGACCTCCTTGTAAGCCCGGTACTGCAGCAGCCGGGCGAAGAGCAGGTCGCGTGCCTCCAGCAGGGCGAGGTCTTCCTCATCCTCCACCTCGCCGCTGGGCAGCAGCCGGGCCGCCTTCAGGTCCAGCAGCGTGGCGGCCACCAGCAGGAAGTAGCTCGCCTGGTCCAGGTCCCAGCCGTCGGCCAGCGCCCGGATGTAGGCGATGAACTCGTCGGTCACCTGAGACAGCGCGACCTCGGTGATGTCCAGCTTGTGCTTGGAGATCAGGCCGAGCAGCAGGTCGAACGGTCCCTCGAACACGTCGAGGTGCACCTCGAACCCGGCGTGCCCGCTGCCCGGCGCGGCCTCGCCGCCAGGCTCAGCCGTCACCGCTCCCATCATCCGGTACCCGCCGCCTCATCTCGTCTCCCGCAACCGCCCTGCCAGCAGGCTCGACTCGCCCGCCGCATCCAGGTCAGCGAGCAGCACGGCGAGGGCCTCCCGGACCAGCCTGCCACGGTCCACCGTAATGCCGTACGCGCGCAGCGCCAGCCGTGCGCGCTCCAGGTCCAGCAGCTCAGCCGACGACAGGTAGACGGTGATCTTCTCGGAGTGGGCCTCACGGCCACTGGCCTGGCGTCCGTCTCCGGGAGACGGGCTCGGGGCGGCCGGCCGGAGCAGCTCGGCGACGCCCGGCAAGCTCACCCGGCGGGGACGTGACCCGCGCGCCCGGCCGTCCGCCACCGCTCCAGTACCTCCCTGGCCAGCTCCCGGTAGGAGTTCGCTCCCGTGGACGACGGGTCGAAGCTGGTGATCGGCTCACCGGCCACGGTGGCATCGGGGAAGCGCACGGTGCGGTTGATGACCGTGTGGAAGACCTTGTCCCCGAATCCCTTGACGACCTCAGCCAGCACCTCGCGGGAGTGCAGGGTCCGTGAGTCGTACATGGTGGCGAGCAGGCCGTCGATGCCGAGCCGGGGGTTCAGCCGGGTGGACACCTTGTCGATCGTCTCCAGCAGCAGCGCGACCCCGCGCATGGCGAAGTACTCACACTCCAGTGGCACCAGCACGCCCGCGGCGCAGGCCAGCGCGTTCACCGTGAGCAGGCCCAGCGACGGCTGGCAGTCGATGAGCACGACGTCGTACTCGGACATCAGCGGCTCAAGGACCCCGCCGAGGACGAACTCGCGGCCCACCTCGTGTACCAGCTGGACCTCGGCACCGGACAGGTCGATGTTGCTGGGCAGCAGGTCCATGCCGTCCATGCCGGTCTTGAAGACCACGTCCGCCGCCGCCAGCCCGCGCTCCATCAGCAGGTTGTAGACGGTGTACTCCAGCTCGTGTGGCTGGATGCCCAGTCCGACCGAGAGGGCGCCCTGGGGGTCGAAGTCCACCAGCAGCACCCGGCGGCCGTTCTCGGCCAGCGCCGCGCCCAGGTTGATGGTCGTCGTGGTCTTGCCGACGCCACCCTTCTGGTTGCAGACCGCGACCACCCGGGCCGGGCCATGGTGCAACAACGGCTCAGGGTCAGGAAAACCGGGCAGTGGCCGCCCGGTGGGCCCGATAGAACCGGGCGCGAGTTCCACCGCGTGCGTCCCTGCAACCATGCGCTGCACCTCCCCGGCGGACCGAGCAAAAGCCCCCGCTGACTCCCGGACTCTAGGCCCTGCCCTGACCCGCGGCAAGCCGACTCACCGTATGCGGGGCGTTTGCCCAGGGGGCCGGCTCCCGGAACCCCGCGCCCAGTCGCCGGCTGGGAGGGGACACGCCTGCGGCGCACCCGGCCGCGCCGGCGATTAACCGAGGGCGCGGGGGTGGGCGGCGGAGTAGACCTCGCGCAGCTTGTCCACGGTGACCATGGTGTAGATCTGCGTGGTGCTGACCGAGGCGTGGCCGAGTAGTTCCTGGACGACCCGGACGTCGGCTCCCCCGTCCAGCAGGTGGGTGGCGTACGAGTGCCGCAGCGTATGCGGCGAGACCTCGCCCAGGCCGGCCCGGGCCGCGGCCGCCTTGAGCACGGCCCAGGCGCCCTGCCTGGTCAGCCGGCCGCCCCGGGCGTTCAGGAACACGGCGGGAGGCGCGGACAGGCGGCGCGACGCGGCGGCCAGCACCGGCCGCGCCCGCACCAGGTAGGCGTCCACGGCCTCGCGCGCGTACCGGCCGACCGGCACCACCCGGTCCCGGCCGCCCTTGCCGGAGAGCCGCACGGTGGCCGGGACCGGCCGGCCGCCCGGCACGGGCGCCTCGCCCGGGGCCAGGAAGGCGAGATCGTCCACGTCCAGGCCGACGGCCTCGGAGATCCTGGCCCCGGTCCCGTACAGCAGTTCCAGCAGCGCCCGGTCGCGCAGCGAGCGCGGGCCGGCGGAGTCGTCCCCGGCCGCGGCCGCGGCGATCAGCTGCTCGACCTCTGGCACGCCAATGGCCCGGGGCAGCCTGCGCGGCGTGGCGGGCGGGTGGACCGAGCTGGCCGGGTCGGAGCCGGCCAGCCCCTCGGCGGCCGCGAACGCGTGCAGGCCGCGGACCGCGACTACGGCGCGTCCTGCCGAACTGGCGGCCAGCGGGAGATGCGCCTCGTCGCCCTGCCGCAGCCCGGCCAGGAACGCGGCCACATCTTCGGTGGTCACCTCGCCGATGATGGTCCGGCCCCGGGCGGCCAGCACCGCCGTGTAGCGGAGCAGGTCGCGCCGGTAGGCTTCCAGGGTCCGCGTGGCCAGTCCGCGCTCCACCGTGAGGTGATCGAGGTACGCGTCGACCGCGCCCGCGAGGGCGGTCAGCTGAGCACCTCGCTGACCGGGACAGCCGGCAGCCCGTGCGCCTCGGCGACCGGCAGGCAGGTCAGCGCGCCCTCGTGGGTGTGCAGCCCAAGTGCGAGCGCCGGGTCGGCGCGCAGCGCCCCGGCCCAGCCGCGGTTGGCGAGTTCCACCACGTAGGGCAGGGTGACGTTGGTCAGCGCGTAGGTGGAGGTGTGCGGGACCGCGCCGGGCATGTTGGCGACGCAGTAGAACACCGAGCCGTGCACCCGGTAGGTGGGGTCGGCGTGCGTGGTGGCCCGGGAGTCCTCGAAGCAGCCGCCCTGGTCGATCGAGATGTCCACCAGCACCGACCCGGGCTTCATCCGGGACACCAGCTCGTTGGAGACCAGCGTCGGGGCCTTGGCCCCGGGCACCAGCACCGCGCCGATGACCAGGTCGGCGTCGATGACGGCCCGTTCCACCTCGTAGCTGTTGGACGCGACCGTCTGGCAGTGCCCCTGGTAGATGGCGTCGGCCGAGCGGAGCCGGGCGATGTTCTTGTCCACCAGCAGGACTTCGGCCTGCATGCCCAGGGCGATGGCGGCCGCGTTCATCCCGGACACGCCGGCGCCCAGCACCACCACCTTGGCGGCGTAGACCCCGGACACGCCGCCCATCAGGACCCCGCGCCCGCCGCCATCGCGCTGCAGGTGATGCGCGCCGACCTGGGGGGCCATCCGGCCGGCCACCTCGGACATGGGCGCGAGCAGCGGCAGGGACCCGTCCGGGAGCTGCACGGTCTCGTAGGCGATGGAGGTGATCCCCGAGGACAGCAGGGCGTCGGTGCACGGCCGGGACGCCGCGAGGTGCAGGTAGGTGAACAGGACCTGGTCCTTGCGCATCCGGTGGTACTCCTCGGCCACCGGCTCCTTGACCTTGAGGATGAGATCGCCGGTCTGCCAGACGTCATCGGCCGTCGGCAGGATGGCCGCGCCGGCCGCGACGAAATCGCTGTCCGGGATGGACGAGCCGGTCCCGGCGTCGCGCTCGATGAGCACCTCATGGCCGCCGCGCACCAGCTCGTGCACGCCCGCCGGGGTGATCGCCACCCGGTACTCGTGGTTCTTGACTTCCTTGGGGATGCCTACCCTCATGGCCGCAAGCCCTTTCTCCGTAACTCCAACGCCCGGCCCCATTGCCGGGCGCCCCGAGTCCTGCCGGACCCGCTGCCACCTCAGTCTTCTGGTGCGTCCGCCGGCCGCAGGCCAGCGAACCCGTCCTGCCGGGCGGCATACGCGGACAAGATACCCACCGCGCTGACGCCATTGTGCAGCTCACCTGAGGTAAACCGGTGTACCGCGACCTCCAGGGGCAGCCAGCTGAGCACCAGGTGGGCCTCCTCGTGGGCGGGTACGTAATCTCGCTCGGCCTGCGGCACCTCGCGCAGGCCACGGGCCAGGAATACCCGGATCCGCTCGGTGCTGATCCCGGGCGAGGAGTAGAAGTCGGCCAGGACCCGCCAGTCGCGGGCGGTATAGCCCGTTTCCTCGAGCAGTTCCCGCTGTGCGGTGATCTCGGCGGGCTCGCCCGGAACATCCCGCAGCCCGGCGGGCAGTTCCCACAGCAGGTACCCGACCGGGTGCCGGTACTGCCGGATCATCAGCACCTGGCCCGCCTCATCGAGGGCGACCACCGCGACGGCGCCGGGATGCTGCACCACCTGACGCTCCGCCACCCCGTCATCGGGCATCTGGACCCGGTCGGTGCGCAGCGTCACCACGGGCCCGCGGGCCTGCTCGGCCGAGGACACGACCGGCCAGCGCTGCATGACATCCCGGATACCGGACGAGTCCGCCGGGATCACGCGCTGGCCGCGGTGGCGTGGCCCACGGCGGCACTTCCCCGGCTTACCGACTTGGCCCGCTCCCGGGCCGCGGCGACCAGCCCGGTGAACAGCGGGTGGGCCCGGGTGGGCCGGGACAGGAACTCAGGGTGCGCCTGGGTGGCCACGAAGAACGGGTGCACGCTGCGGGGCAGTTCGACGAACTCCACCAGCCGGCCGTCGGGTGACAGGCCGCTGCAGCGCAGCCCGCCCTGCTCCAGGATCTCCCGGTAGGCGTTGTTGACCTCGTACCGGTGCCGGTGCCGCTCCTGCACGACCTCCGCGCCGTACAGTTCACGGACCACGGAGCCCTCGGCCAGCACCGCGGGGAACAGGCCGAGCCGCATGGTGCCGCCCATGTCCCGCTCGCCGGCCACCACGTCCTCCTGGTCGGCCATGGTGGCGATGACCGGGTCCGGGGTGTCCGGGTCGAACTCGGCGCTGTTCGCGGCGGCCAGGCCAGCCAGGTCCCGGGCCACCTCGATGGCCACGCACTGCAGCCCGAGGCAGAGCCCGAGCAGCGGGATGCCGTGCTCCCGGGCGTACCGGGCCGCGCCCACCTTGCCCTCGATCCCGCGCACCCCGAAGCCGCCCGGGATCAGCACGCCGTCCACGTCGGCGAGGTGCCGGGCGGCGCCCTCCCCGGTCTGGCAGTCGTCACTGGTCACCCAGCGGATGTTGACCCGGGCATCGTTGGCGAAGCCGCCGTGCCGCAGCGCCTCGGCCGGGGAGAGGTAGGCGTCGGGCAGGTCGATGTACTTGCCCACCAGCGCGATGGTCACACTGTGCGCGGGCCGGTGGACCCGGCGCAGCAGATCGTCCCAGTCACTCCAGTCCACGTCCCGGAACGGCAGCCCGAGCCGGCGCACCACATAGGCGTCCAGGCCCTCGGTGTGCAGCACCTTCGGGATGTCGTAGATGGACGGGGCGTCGACCGCGGACACCACGGCCTCCTCGTCCACGTCGCACATGAGGCTGATCTTCCGCTTCAGCCCGTCGCTGATCGGCCGGTCGCTGCGGCACACGATGGCATCCGGCTGGATGCCGATGCTGCGCAGCGCGGCCACCGAATGCTGGGTGGGCTTGGTCTTGAGCTCACCGGACGGCCCGATGTAGGGCAGCAGCGAGACGTGCAGGAAGAAGCAGCGGTCCCGGCCGATTTCGTGCCTGATCTGGCGGATGGCCTCCAGGAACGGCTGCGACTCGATGTCACCCACCGTGCCGCCGACCTCGGTGATCACCACGTCGATGCCCGGGCCGCCCATCTCCAGGATGCGGGCCTTGATCTCGTTGGTGATATGCGGGATGACCTGGACCGTGTCCCCCAGGTAGTCGCCGCGGCGTTCCTTGGCGATGACGCTGGAGTAGATCTGCCCCGTGGTCACGTTGGCCGAGCCGCGCAGCCTGGTGTCCAGGAACCGCTCGTAGTGACCCACGTCCAGGTCGGTCTCAGTCCCGTCGTCGGTGACGAACACCTCACCGTGCTGGAACGGGTTCATCGTGCCCGGATCGACGTTCAGGTACGGATCCAGCTTCTGCATGGTGACGTTCAGGCCCCGCAGCTTGAGCAGGCGGCCCAGGCTGGAAGCGGTCAGGCCTTTGCCGAGGCTGGAGGCCACGCCCCCGGTCACGAAGAGGTGCCTGGTCGGTGTTTGCCGTGATGCGTGCGGTGCCGCAGCCAAGTGGAGGCTCCCGTGGTTGAACGATGCGGAAAAACCCGCCGGTCCACGGGCCATCAGAATATCAGCCGCCGGACATTACCTGGGTTAGACCTGCCGTTTAGCGGGCCGTGCAACGTGCTCGGCTCACCGCCGGCCCGCGGCCGCGTCCCCCCGGCCGCACTGTCCGGCGGCGGCTCGCCCGCCTCGCCGAACCTGGCCAGCAGCACCGCGCACGCCACGGCCAGGATGAACGCCAGCACCGCCAGCACGGCCAGGCCGTGCCGGGTGTGGTCACCGAGGAACAGGACACCGATCAGGGCGGGCGGCGCGGTCTCCGTGAGCACCACGGCCGCGGTGGCCACGGTCACGCTGCCGCCTTCCAGCGCGGTCGCGTAGAGCATGAAGGACACGATCCCGGCCGCGGCGAGCGCGTAGGCGGCGGGATCGCGGACCAGTTCCGCGAGGGTGAAACCGGGCAGCACCCGGGCGGCCACCGCCAGCACCCCGAACCCGAGGCCGGCCACCGCGCCCAGCACCAGGGTCCGTGCGCCGCGGCGCAGCCGCGAGGCGGCGATCCCGGCCACGGCGATGCCGGCCACGGCGGGCAGCAGCGCCACCTTGAACGCCCCGCTCACCCCGGTGGCCCCCTCGGCGCCCGCCGAGGTGCCCAGCAGGCCGACCCCCACGATGACGCCCGCCACCGCCAGCCATTCCCGCCAGGCCAGCTGCACGCCGATCAGCCAGGACGCCAGCACGGCGGTGACCGCCAGGTTTCCGGCCACGATGGCCTGCACGGCGAACAGGGGCAGCCGCCGCAGCGCGACCAGCTGGGCGAGGAAGCCCGCCAGGTCCAGGCCGAGGCTCAGCACGAAGCGCCACTGCCGCAGCATGCGCATGACCAGGCCCGGGTCGACCCGGCCCAGCGGGCTTTCCGGCGTTCCCTCGTCGGCTGGCTGCCGGCTGGCGGCGCGGACCGCCACGGCTTGCATGACGGAGGCGATCCCGTAACAGAAGGCGGCCACCACGGCGGCCACCAGGCTGGCCAGCACGACTACGACCCTACGCGCCGCGTTTGCCCGGCAGCCAGCGGTATCCTGCTGGCCCGTGGCCGGCCGGGCTGACCGTGGTCACCCCGGGCTGATCCCGTACCGGTGCAGGTCGGCGCGGGCCTGCCGGGCGCCGGTGAACCGCGCGCCGCGGATGCCCAGCGCCGCCGCCGCGGCCACGTTGTCGGCCCGGTCGTCGAGGAAAACGACGTCGCCAGGCCCGGCGCCCAGTGCGGCGAGAGCGGCGCGGAAACATTCCGGGTCGGGCTTGGCCGACTTGAGGAAGCAGCTGAACAGCAAGTGCTCGAAGGATGCGGCCAGCGGCAGCCGCTGCACCGCGTGGGCGACGTCGGCGGGGGCGTTGGACAGCAGCGCCAGCCGGTACCCGCCCCGGCCCAGCGCGTGCACCAGATCCACGGAGGTGTCCTGGAGGTGCAGCCAGGACCCGGTGTCCAGCCGGCTCAGCTCGGCAATCTGCTCGTCCGTGAACCGGCGGCCCAGATCGGCCGCGACGCGCTGCCAGTACCCGGTGACATCGAAGTCGGCCCGGTCATAATCCAGCCGGTAGGCCCAGTAGGCGGCCTCCAGGTCGGGCACCGCGCAGCCGGCGGCCCGGGCCAGCAGGGCCACGTCGCGTCCCGGCTGGGGATGGCAGAGCACGCCCCCGTAGTCGAAAAGCACCCAGGTCATGCTTGCCCTTCCGCCGGCGGCCCGTCCGGCGGCCAGGTTACCGGGCGGCGATGGCCCGGTGGAGTATGGCCCAGAACCCGGGGGCGCGCGCCGCCCAGCGCGGCTGCCCGGCGCCGATCACCTCGGTGCAGCCGCTGGTCCGGGCGGTGACCACGGGGAAGCTGGTGTGCCCGGTGCCGAAGCTCAGCCGGTAACCGGTGCCCAGGTCGGCCGGGCAGTGCAGCGCCGCGGGCATGGCCGGCAGCGCGCAGAGTGCCTTGGCCACGGCGCGGGCCTGGGCCGCGCCGCGGACCGTGACCCCGGCCACCATGGCCGGGTTCACGTGGCTGCGCGGGAGCGCGCTGACCGGGCTGACCACCAGCCGGGTGACCGCGGGCACCGCCGCGCACAGGGCCCCGGCGCCATGCGCCGGGATCATCAGGCCCCCCGGGTTGACCGAGGGCGGGAGGCTGGGCGGCGCGGTGGCGGCTGAGCCGGCCCGCTGGGTCGCATCCGCGATGGCCTTCGACGCGGTGGCGGAGGTGTCCGCGACCTGGGTCCCGCAGGCGGCCAGGCCCAGCGCGGCCGCTCCGGCCGCCAGGCTGAGCAGGGCGCGGCGGGCGGTCCGCCCGGCTGGCTGTCCAGGAACGTCCATGCTGCGCTCCGCTCCGCCGCTGGGGTGTCCAGGGCACTGAGCGGCGGCCTGGACCGCTCAGTGCCCTGAACTACTCCCCTTTGACGTATCGCAGCGCGGATCGGTTCCCGCACCGGTCAGACGCCGGCCGCCTGCATGCCGCGGAGCTCGGCCTTGAGCTCCTTGATCTCGTCGCGGATCCGGGCCGCGACCTCGAATTGCAGTTCCGCGGCGGCCGTGTGCATCTGGTCGGTCAGCTGGGTGATCAGCGCGATGAGGTCACCGCGCGCCGCCCCGCCGGTCCCCTCGGGCTCGCCGGCCCCCGCGGCGGAGGCGCGGACCCGGGAGGACAGCCCCGGCACCGGCGTCTTGCCCCGGCTCTGCTGCCGGCCCGCACCGCCGATCAGCTTCTCGGTGTCGGCGTCCTCGCGGACCAGCTGGTCGAGGATGTCCGCGATCCGCTTCCGCAGCGGCGTCGGGTCGATCCCGTGCTCGGTGTTGTAGGCGACCTGCTTGGCCCGCCGCCGGTCGGTCTCGTCGATAGCCCGCTGCATGGACGGGGTCACCTTGTCGGCGTACATGTGCACCTGGCCGGATACGTTACGCGCGGCCCGGCCGATGGTCTGGATCAGCGACGTGCCCGAGCGCAGGAAGCCCTCCTTGTCGGCGTCCAGGATCGACACCAGGGAGACCTCCGGCAGGTCCAGGCCTTCCCGGAGCAGGTTGATGCCGACCAGCACGTCGTACTCGCCGACCCGCAGCTCGCGGAGCAGCTCCACCCGGCGCAGCGTGTCCACCTCGCTGTGCAGGTACCGCGCCCGGATGCCGAGCTCCAGCAGGTAGTCGGTCAGGTCCTCGGCCATCTTCTTGGTCAGCGTGGTGACCAGCACCCGCTCGGACCGTTCCGCGCGCTCCCTGATCTCGTGCACCAGGTCGTCGATCTGCCCCTTGGTCGGCTTGACCACCACCTCCGGGTCGATCAGCCCGGTCGGCCTGATCACCTGCTCCACCACGTCGCCGGCCACCCGCTGCAGCTCGTAGGGGCCGGGGGTGGCGGACAGGTAGACCGTCTGCCCGATCCGCTCGCAGAACTCGTCCCAGGTCAGCGGACGGTTGTCGATCGCGCTGGGCAGCCGGAACCCGTGATCGACCAGGGTCCGCTTGCGGGACACGTCGCCCTCGTACATCGCCCCGATCTGCGGCACGGTGTTGTGCGACTCGTCGATGACCAGCAGGAAGTCCTCGGGGAAGTAATCCAGCAGCGTGTTGGGCGGGCTGCCCTGCGCGCGGCCATCGATGTGCCGCGAGTAGTTCTCGATCCCCGAGCAGCTGCCCACCTGGCGCATCATCTCGAGGTCATAGGTCGTGCGCATCCGCAGCCGCTGCGCCTCCAGCAGCTTGCCGCCGCGCTCCAGCTCGGCCAGCCGCTCGGCCAGCTCCGCCTCGATGCCGGCGATGGCCCGCTCCATCCGCTCCGGGCCGGCCACGTAGTGCGAGGCCGGGAAGACGTAGAGCTCCTCGTCCTCGCTGATCACCTCGCCGGTCAGCGGGTGCAGCGTCATCAGCCGCTCGATCTCGTCCCCGAACATCTCGATCCGGACGGCCAGTTCCTCGTAGACCGGGATGATCTCGATGGTGTCGCCGCGGACCCGGAACGTGCCCCGGGTGAAGGCCAGGTCGTTGCGCGCGTACTGCATGCCGACCAGCTTGCGGAGCAGCGCGTCCCGCTCGATGGTGTCCCCGGTCCGCACCCGCAGCATCCGGTCCACGTACTCCTGCGGGGTGCCCAGGCCGTAGATGCACGAGACCGAGGCGACGACGATGGTGTCCCGCCGGGTGAGCAGTGAGTTGGTCGCGGAGTGGCGCAGCCGCTCCACCTCGTCGTTGATCGAGGAGTCCTTCTCGATGTAGGTGTCGGTCTGCGGGACGTACGCCTCGGGCTGGTAATAGTCGTAGTACGAGACGAAGTACTCCACCGCGTTGTGCGGCAGCATCTCGCGCAGCTCGTTGGCGAACTGCGCGGCCAGCGTCTTGTTCGGCAGCATGACCAGGGTGGGCCGCTGCAGCCGCTCGGCCAGCCAGGCGACCGTGGCCGTCTTGCCGGTCCCGGTCGCGCCGAGCAGTACCGTGTCCCGCTCCCCGCTGGTGATCCGCCGCTCCATCTCGGCGATCGCCCGGGGCTGGTCGCCGGACGGGGTCATGTCGGTGATCACCTTGAATGGCGCCACCCGCCGCTGCACGTCCGTTACCGGCCGCATGGCTGCCTCCCTCCGGTCAGTCCCCCGCCGCACCCGCCCGGGTGCCCTGTACCTGCCCGCCCCGCCCGGCACCGGCCGGGACCGGCCCCGGCACCACAGCCGGAGCCCCGTGGCTGAACACCGCCACCTCACCACTGTATTTCCGGGGTACGACAAACTGGATGGGGTGAACGGGCGCACTGGCACGGTGCCGGGCAGCGCGGCAGCCTATCCGGCCCGGCGGCACAACTCGGTCCACAAGTCCCCGACCTCGCGGTCGAGTTCGGCCAGCGAGCCGGAGTTGTCCAGCACGATGTCCGCGATGGCCAGCCGCTCCTCCCGGGTCGCCTGGGCGGCGATCCGGGCCTCCGCCTGCTCACGGGTCATGCCACGCTCCCGGATCAGCCGGTCCAGCTGGGTGCGCGGGCCGACGTCCACGACCACGACCAGGTCGAAGAAGCCGCCCAGGTCGTTCTCCGCGATGAGCGGGATGTCCTCAACCAGGATCGCCCCGGGATCGGCCCCTGCTTCCAGCTGCCGCAGCCGCGCCCCGACCAGCGGATGGACGATCCCGTTCAGCTTGGCCCGCAGTTCCGAGTCGGTGAACACGATCTCGCCGAGCCGCTGCCGGTCCAGGCCGCCGTCACCGGCCAGCACGCCCGTGCCGAACACGCCGACCACCTGGGCCAGCCCCTCGGTACCGGGCTCGACCACCTCGCGGGCGATCTGGTCGGCGTCAATGATCAGCGCACCGTAGCGGGCCAGCCTCCGGGCCACCTCGCTCTTGCCCGCCGCGATGCCACCGGTCAGTCCTACCTTGAGCATGCTGTCACCTGACCCATGATCGCCAGTGCCTGGCCAGCCGCGGAGCGGGGCAGCACACCGCGATCATGGGTCAGGGCTGGAACCGGTTAGCTCTGGCCCCCGGACAGCTTGTCGCGCAGCGCGGCCAGGGCCTCGTCCGAGGCCAGTGCGCCACCGCCGGTACCCCGGTCCGGGGTGCCGGACGTGTGCGTGCCGCTGCTCGTCGCGGCGGCCTCGCCGCCCTCGTCGCCGGTCTCGGCCTTGCGCGCCTCGGCAATCTGGCGGCGGTGCGCCTCGAACCGGGACCGGGCCTGCGCGTACTGGCGCTCCCACTCCTCGCGCTGGGTGTCGAAGCCCTCGAGCCACTCGCCAGTCTCGGCGTCGAAGCCGTCGGGGTAGACGTAGTTCCCCTGCTCGTCGTAGGTGGCGGGCATGCCGTACAGGGTCGGGTCGAAGTCATCGCCGACGGCCTCGCCGGCCGTGCCCTCGTTGGCCTGCTTGAGGGACAGGCTGATCCGCCGCCGGTCCAGGTCGATGTCGATGATCTTGACGAAGATCTCGTCGCCGACCTGCACCACCTGCTCGGGAATCTCGACGTGCCGGTCCGCCAGCTCGGAGATGTGCACCAGGCCCTCGATGCCCTCCTCGACCCGCACGAACGCGCCGAACGGCACCAGCTTGGTGACCCGGCCCGGCACGACCTGGCCGATCTGGTGGGTCCGGGCGAACTGCTGCCACGGGTCTTCCTGGGTGGACTTCAGCGACAGGGAAACACGCTCCCGGTCCATGTCCACGTCCAGCACCTCGACCGTGACCTCCTGGCCGACCTCGACCACCTCGCCCGGGTGGTCGATGTGCTTCCAGGACAGCTCGGACACGTGCACCAGGCCGTCCACGCCGCCCAGGTCGACGAACGCGCCGAAGTTGACGATGGAGGACACCACGCCCTTGCGGATCTGGCCCCGCTGCAGCGTGTTGAGGAAGTTCTGGCGGACCTCGGACTGGGTCTGCTCCAGCCAGGCCCGGCGGGACAGCACCACGTTGTTGCGGTTCTTGTCCAGCTCGATGATCTTGGCTTCGATCTCGCGGCCGACGTAGGGCTGCAGGTCACGCACGCGGCGCATCTCGACCAGCGACGCCGGCAGGAACCCGCGGAGCCCGATGTCCAGGATCAGGCCGCCCTTGACCACCTCGATGACGGTGCCGGTGACGACCCCGTCATCATCCTTGATCTTCTCGATCGTGCCCCAGGCGCGCTCGTACTGCGCGCGCTTCTTGGACAGGATGAGGCGGCCTTCCTTGTCCTCCTTCTGGAGGACAAGCGCCTCGATGTGGTCGCTGACCTTGACCACGTCGTGGGGGTCCACATCGTGCTTGATCGACAGCTCACGGGAGGGGATGACCCCCTCCGTCTTGTAGCCGATGTCGAGCAAGACCTCGTCTCGGTCGACCTTGACGACGGTGCCTTCGACAATGTCGCCGTCGTTGAAGTACTTGATGGTCTCGTCGATCGCGGCGAGGAAGGCCTCCTGCGACCCGATGTCGTTGACCGCCACCTTGGGGGTCGGGCTGGCCTCTGTGCTGCTCGTCATGTGTTGGTTGGCTCCGGCGGACAGGAAATGTAGTAGTGGGACGCGCCGTACCGATAACCCGTTTGAGGGCGATTATCAGGTGAACTGGATTTGCCTGGCCGACCCGGCGAGTCACGGACAGCCTCTCGGCTGACCCCGGCCCTGCCTGGCCACGGCGGGACTGCACCAGAACACGGCGCAGCGCTCAGGATATGAGAGCTCGGGCACATGGTCAATCGGAGCCCCCGATCGCCACGTGATCGTTACCCGCCGATCACCATGCCCCGCGGCCCGCCTCGACGAGCCGTGTCAGGGTGTCTTGACACAGCCGCCTGTCAGGGTATCTTGACAGCATGAGCGCTGAGAGGTCCCCGGCCAGCGCGCTAGCCCCGTTTTCCGCATGATCACATGTCAAGGCCCGGCTTGGTGATCTTCTTGCGGGGCAAGTGACCTGCGGATTCACCCTGGAGTGCCTGCGCCCGGAGTCTCCGGGTGTTGTGACAAACTAGGCTCGGTGAAGATGCCATCCTCGCGGCGTGTCCGCTGGCCGCTGCCCCGGCTGGCTCCTAGTGTTGTGGCAACATGTATCCGAAGGTGAAGACCGTCCGCCGTGGTGGCCGCAGCTACGAGTACCTGGAGCTGGTCGAAGGCCACCGCGAGGGCACCCGGGTGCGCCAGCATGTTGTGGCAAACCTGGGCCGTCTCGATGAGCTCACGGCCAGCGGGAAGCTGGAGCAGCTGGCAGCCGGGCTGGCCCGGCTGCACCAGCCGCCACCGGGCACCCGCCGCCACGTCGGGCCGCTGCTGATCGTGGCCCACTACCTGCGGGCCCTCGGCGTCGCCGGGATCGTGGACACGGCGATCCCGCGCCGCGGCCGGGCGCTGGCCGGGCACGGGGAGATCGCGTGCGTGCTGGCGGCCAGCCGGCTGTGCTCTCCTGCGCCGCTGTATGACATCGCCGGGTGGGCGTCCTCGGCGGCGGTCACCGAACTGCTCGGCACCCCGGCGGTGCTGCTGAACGACGACCGGCTGGGCCGCTCCCTGGAAGCCCTGGCGAAGGTCGCGGAGGATATCCGCGGCCAGCTGATGCTCACCGCCGTCCGGCGCTTCCCGGCCGCGGACGCCTCCCGGCTGCACCTGGACCTGACCGCGGTCCGCTTCGCCGGCAGCTACCCCGGTTCAGGCCTGGTTGCCAAGGGCTGGTCGGCAGACCGGACCATCGCCCGGCAGGTCAAGACCCTCCAGGCCACGGTGCCATCCGGGGTGGCGCTGTATTTCCGGCCGCACAAGGGGTCAGCTAACGAACTGCCCGCGTTCGCCGCCGCCATCGAGGCCCTGGCCGCCGCGCTGCCGCCCGGCCTGGTCGTGGTCGCCGACTCCGGCCTGGGCTACCTCGATCACCTGTGCGCCGCCGACGCCGCGGGCGTGCGGTTCGTGGTACCGCTGCGCGCGGACACCGGCTGGGCTGCCCGGTTTGACGCTGATGTGCCGGGCGGCCTGGACGCCCTGCAGGTGCTCGATCACGTCTCCTACCGCGAGAAGGACCTGCCTGCCAGCCGGCGCACTACCTGGAAGGGCCTGCTCGCCCCGTTCCCCGTCACCGGCGAGCACGGCACCCGCCACGACCTGCAAGCGGCCTACATCTGGTCTTCCGAGGAAGCCGCCTCGGTCGCCGCCGCCCGCGAGCGTGCCCTGGCCCGGGCCGGGGAAGCCCTGGCCAGGATCCGCAACGGGCTGGGCGGCCGCTACTACAAGACCCGCAAGCAGGTCAACGCCAAGGTCGCCCAGATCCTCACCGGCCAGGCCGCCGGCCTGATCGCCGTCCGCACCGCCACCAAGGCCGGCAGGCCCGTCATCAGCTGGCAGCGCGACCAGCAAGCCATCGCCGCGGCGGCCCAGCTCGACGGGCTGTACGCGCTGGCCGCCAACCTGCCCGGCCACAATGACGGCAGGCCGCTGACCGCCCTGGACGTGCTGAAAATCTACAAGGACCAGTGGGTCGTGGAGCAGCGCCACCGCGACCTCAAGCAGACCCTGCGGGTCCGGCCCGTCTTCCTGCACAACGACGACAGGATCGAGGCCCTCATCGCGGTCATCGGCATCGCCCTGCTGATCTTCGGGCTGATCGAGGCCGGGCTGCGCGCCTCCCTCGGCGATGGCGTGCCCCTGCCCGGCATCCTGCCCGAGGGCCGCGCCGCCATCCCCACCGCCCGCGCCGTCCTGGCCGCCTTCGACGGCCTGCACCTCACCTACACCCCGGCAGGCATCGTCCTGGACCGGCTCACCCCCGTCCAGCGAACCATCCTGGCCCACCTGGACATCCCGCTGCCCTGGCCCGAGAAACCAGCCTGAACCGGGCAAACCATGACACGTACTTGTGCGGAAAACGGGGCTAGCCGGGCAAGTCACCAGCAAGGACCCGGCCGTGGGCCTGCAGGCCGTGGTCGCTCTGCGCCGGCTGCTGGAGGAACTGGAGCGCCTGCACGTGGACAACGCCCGGGAGCAGGGCTGGACGTGGCAGAGCATCGCGACCGCGCTGCAGGTCAGCAGGCAGTCCGTGCACGAGAAGCATGCGAGCAGGCGCAAGGCCATGGGCAAGGAGGACTGAGCTGTTCGACCGATTCACCGAGCTCGCCAGGCGGGCGGTGGTGGCGTCGCAGGATGCGGCCCTGGCGCTGGGCCACGACTTCATCGGCACCGAGCACCTGCTGCTCGGGCTGGCCGCGACGGCGGGCACGGCCAGCGAGGTCCTCCGGGAGAACGGCGTCGGGCTGGCCGCAGCGCGGGAAGCGACCGTCAGGCTGCTGTGGGCCGCGGGGGTCCCGGCCGCGGCGGGCAGGCAGCGAAGGAAGCACTGGCCTCGATCGGCATCGACGTGGCTGAGATACGGAGCACATCCTGCTCGGGCTGCTCGCCGAGGGCGAGGGGGTAGCCCTCCAGGTCCTGGCTGAACTTGGGGTGGACCCCGCCGCCTTGCGCCAGTCGGTCCTGGCCCGGGCCGCCCCCCTGTAGCGTCAGTGCCCGGCTTCGGCCCAGGAGCGGCCGGTGCCCAAGCGACACCCGCAGCGGCACGCGCAGGTCGAAGGCGGCGCACATGGTCTGCGGGACCAGGGCGCGCAGGGTGTCCAGCTCGCCCGGGGCGACCTCGAAGACCAGCTCATCGTGGACCTGGAGCAGCATCCGGGAGCGCAGCCCCTGGTCGCGGAGGGCCGCGTCGACCCGGAGCATGGCCACCTTGATGATGTCCGCCGCCGAGCCCTGGATCGGCGCGTTGAGCGCCATCCGCTCCGCCATCTCGCGGCGCTGCCGGTTGTCCGAGGTGAGATCGGGCAGGTAGCGGCGGCGGCCCAGGATGGTCTGGGTGTAACCGTCCTTGCGCGCCTGGTCCACCACCGTCGTGCAGGTAGTCCCGGATGCCGCCGAACTGCTGGAAGTACTCGTCCATCAGGCCGCGCGGCTTCCTCGGCGGCGATGCGCAGCTGCTGGGACAGGCCGTAGGCGGACAGCCCGTAGGCCAGCCCGTAGTTCATCGCCTTGATCTTGCTGCGCATCTCGGGCGTGACCTCGTCGGCGGGCACCCCGAAGACGCGCGACGCGGTCTCGGCGTGGAAGTCCCGGCCCGAGCTGAACGCCTCCTCCAGCGCGGTGTCACCGGACAGGTCGGCCATGATGCGCAGCTCGATCTGGCTGTAGTCCGCGGTGAGCAGCGTCTCGTACCCGGGGCCGACCACGAAGCCCTGCCGGATCCGCCGTCCCTCCTCGGTGCGGATCGGGATGTTCTGCAGGTTCGGGTCGGTGGACGAGAGCCGGCCGGTGGCCGCGATCATCTGGTTGTAGGTGGTGTGGATCCGGCCGTCCTCGCCGGCCATCGGCACCAGGGAGTCCACGATGCTCTTGAGCTTGGCCACGTCGCGGTAGCGCAGCAAGTGCGCCAGCACTGGGTGCTCGGTCTGGGCCAGCAGGCTGGTCAGCGCCTCGGAGTCGGTGGTGTACCCGGTCTTGATCCGCTTCGTCTTGGGCAGGGCCAGCTCGGTGAACAGCACTTCCTGCAGCTGTTTGGGCGAGCCCAGGTTGAACTCGTGGCCCACCGCGGCGAACGCGGCCTGCTCGGCCGCCTTCACCTCGCCGCCCAGGCTGGCCGACATCGCGGCGAGGTGATCGGTGTCCGCGGCGATCCCGGCCTGCTCCATCGCGGCCAGCACGCTGACCAGCGGCAGCTCCACGTCCCGGAGCAGCTCGCTGGCGCCGCGCCGGTCCAGGTCGGCGTCGAGGGCATCGCCTAGCTCGGCGGTGGCCCGGGCGCGCAGCACCAGCGCGATCGCCGCCTCCGCCTCGCCGTCTTCCTCCCCGGTCAGGTCGAGCGCCAGCTGGCCGGTGGCGGTGCCGCCGTCCGCGGCGCTGAGTTCCTTCCGCAGGTAGCGCAGCGAAAGGTCGGCCAGGTCGAACGAGCGCTGGCCGGGCAGGGCCAGGTAGGCCGCCAGCGCGGTGTCCGTGGTGAGCCCGGCCAGCGCAGCCCCTGGGCGGCCAGCGCGTGCATCGGCCCCTTGGCGTCGTGCAGCGCCTTGGGCCGGTCCGGGCCGGCCAGCCAGGCGGCCAGGGCCTGCTCGTCCTCCTCGGTCAGCGCGGACGGGTCGATGAACGCGCCCGCGCCATCCGGGGTGGCCAGCGCCAGGCCGTCCAGCGGGCCGGTGCCGCGTCCCCAGGTCCCGCTGGCGGCCACGCCCGAGCGGCCCTCGGTGGCGGCGTGCTCGGCCAGCCACGAGACCAGCTCGCCGGGGCCGGGCTGGGCGATGTCCACCTCGAACGCCTCGCCCGGCTGGGCCGCGGCCTCGGCGGCGGCAGCGGCCCCGGTGATCCCGTTAGGCAAGGTTGCGTAGAGACGGTCGCGCAGGACGCGGAACTGGAGCGTGTCGAAGAGCTGGTGGATCTGCTCCCGGTCCCAGGGGACAGGACGCAGGTCGTGCGGGCCGGCCTCGAGCGGCACGTCCCGGGCCAGCTCGGTGAGCTGCCTGTTGCGCAGCACGTTGCCGAGGTGCTCGCGCAGCTTGTCGCCCGCCTTGCCCTTGACCTCGTCCACCCGGTCGGCCAGCGCGGTCAGCGAGCCGAATTCGGTGATCCACTTGGCCGCGGTCTTCTCCCCCACGCCGGGGATGTTGGGCAGGTTGTCGCTGGGGTCGCCGCGGACCGCGGCGAAGTCCGGGTACTGGGCCGGGGTCAGCCCGTAGGTGGCCATCAGCACCTCGGGCGTGAAGCGGACCGTCTCGCTGACTCCCCGGCCGGTCTTCAGCACGGTGACCGCGTCACTGATCAGCTGGAAGGCGTCCCGGTCCCCGGTCACGATGACGACGTCCATGCCTTCGCTGGCGGCCTGGGTGGCCAGGGTGGCGATGATGTCGTCGGCCTCGTAGCCGGGCAGCGACAGCCGGCGCGATGCCGAGCGCGTCCAGCACCTCGAAGATCAGGCTGAGCTGGCTCCGGAAGTCAGCCGGGGTCTCCCGCCGGTTCGCCTTGTACTCGACGTACTGCTCGTGCCGGAAGGTCGGCTCGCTGCGGTCGAACGCCACGGCCACATGGGTGGGCTGCTCGTCCCGGATGACGTTGATGAGCATCGCGGTGAAGCCGTACACCGCGTTGGTCGGCTGCCCGGTGGTGGTGGAGAAGTTCTCCGGGGGCAGCGCGAAGAAGGCCCGGTAGGCCAGGGAGTGCCCATCCAGCAGCAGCAGCCGGTCCCTGGTCGCCTGGGGGCCGGATGCGGGTGAGGGGGTCGGCTTCGTCGCCACGCAGGAAGTCTAGTGGCCTGCCCGGACAGTGGTGGGCCGGCGGCGCCCAGGCCGCCCCGGGCATGGCTGCGGCCCGGTGGCCGCCGAGCAGGGCTGGCCACCGGGCCGCAGGGGTGCCGGCCCGTTGCCGGGTTCCGCTTACGCGGTTCCCGGCAGGCCCGGACCGGCTATCAGGAGTTGAACGCGAAAATCGTGGTGGACGTGAACGTGTTCCCGGGACCGAGCGTGGTCGACGGGAAGGACGGCTCGTTGGGCGAGTCCGGGAAGTGCTGGGTCTCGAAGGTGTACCCCGCACCCTGCCGGTAGGTCTTCCCGCTGATGCCCACCAGGGTTCCGTTGAGGAAGTTGCCGCTGTAGAACTGCACGCCCGGCTGGTCGGTCCAGACGGTCAGCAGGCGGCCGCTCTCCGGGTCGAAGGCACGGGCGGCCAGGTTGAGGCCGTCCGGGCCGGAGTGACCCGGGTTCAGGATCCAGTTGTGGTCGTAGCCCTGGGCGATGAGCAGCTGGCTCTTGCCCCCGGTGGCCGACGCGAAGCTGGCCGGGACGTTGTCCGGCGCGCTCACGTCGCTGATCCGCTAGCCGATGGTGTGCGGCGCGCGGAAGTCGAACGGCGTGCCCGCGACCGGGACCCCGTTCGGCAGCGGCAGCGGGATCTGGGTCGCAGTCGGTCGGCGAGTAGCTGTTCGCGTTGATCTGGACGAACTGCCGGTACGCCGAGCCGGCCGCAGACTCCTCCCCAGCCAGGTTGAAGTAGCTGTGGTTGGTCAGGTTCAGCACCGTGGCCAGCTTCGACGAATCGTTGTGCGCGTTGTAGTGGATGCCGAGCTGGCCCTTGTTGTTCAGCGTGTAGGTGACCGTCACGGTCAGCTGGGCCGGGTACCCGGTGCAGCCGTTCGGGCAGCCGAGGGATCCCTTGGCCCCGCTCGCGTCGCCGTTCGGGCTGACCAGCGTGAGCTGCACGCCTGCGGTCCCCGGGCCGTGGACCGCGTGGGACGCCCAGATGTGGTTGCCGAAGCCGACCAGCCCGCCGTGCAGGGCGTTCACGCCGTTGTTATCGGCAGCGTGTAGGTCTTGCCGTTGAGCTTGAACGTGCCCTTGGCGATCCGGTTGCCGTACCGGCCGATCGTCTCACCGAAGTACGGGCCGCCGTTCGCGATCACCGGCGGGCTGACGAACTTCACGTAGTCCTGGAGCGTCTTGAAGCCCAGCACCACGTCGGCCTCGGCGCCGCTGCGCGACGGGACGTCGATCGACTGGACGATGCCGCCGTAGGTGAGGATCTTGACCTGCATCCCGCGGCAGTTGGTCAGCGTGTACCGGAATACGGGGGTGTTCTTATTCGTGTACGGCTCGACCGTGGAGCCGAAGGGCTGCTTGGCCACCGTCGGTGAGCAGCCGCCCGAATGACCGGACGAGGTGGCGCTGGCCGCGGTCATCCCGAGCGTGCCCGCCGCGGCGACGGCGGTGGCAGCGACCACGCCGAGCCGGACGGCCGGTGAGCCCAGCCTTCCCCTTAATGACAGACGCATGATGAGACTCCCTCCATTGGGTTTCCCGGGAGCCGGCACAGACGACCCCCACGGGCATTGTTAACGCTCACCTGTGAGCTGCGCCACCTTTTCAGGGGATAAATTGCGATCTTTCTTGATCCGTGACCCGCAGGCGCCGGGGCCACGGCTGGCTCGGGGGCAGCCACCGCTGCGGATACACCGGGCCCTGCCTAGGCTTCCGGTACGGTCCGGCAGCGCACGCGGGCCCGCGGGCCCGTTGCCCGGGCGGCAGCTGGGAGGAGACAGGGTGGACCAGGACAGCTCCGGCGAGATCATTGCCGGCTTCCTCAAGATGAGCGAAGGCCGCCTGACCGACCGGATGGGCATCACCATCACCAGTGCCACCGCGGAACAGGTCACCGGGACCATGCCGGTGGACGGCAACACCCAGCCCTACGGCCTGCTGCACGGGGGTGCCTCGTGCGTGCTGGCCGAGACGCTCGGCTCGCTGGGCGCCGCGCTGCACAGCGGCCCGGGCCGGTATGTGGTCGGCATCGAGATCAGCGCGACACATCACCGTGCGGCGCCGGACGGGCAGGTCACCGGGGTCGCCACCCGGCTGCATGGCGGGCAGACCCTGGTGAGTTACGAGATCGTGATCAGCGACGATCAGGACCGGCGGGTGTGCACGGCCCGGCTCACCTGCCTGATCAGGGACCAGGTCCCGGCCGGCGCCTGATCAGCAGGCGGGCCCGCCCGGGGGCGCCGGGCCCGCCGCGCGCCACGGGGGCGGGGACGTGATTCCCCCGGGCCGCCGCGGCCCGTCTCCGGCCCGGCCGGCCACGGCCCGCCTGCCGACTACACCCGGACAATCACGGAAAACCGCACGTTACGGGGTGGAAATCACAAACCGGCCAGGGAATGACGGCCCCTTTGCGCGGCACGGGGACACCTCGCTACCGTGGAGGGCACGAGTCCGGGGAGCTGAGTAGAGAACGTGTCGGCCCGGGGAAGGTCAACACGGCACCAAAGGTTCCCCGGGCTCGATCCCCGGCGGCGCTCAGCCGCCGCCCGCAGGGCCACCGCCCGCAGGCCGCGGCCCGGGGCCCCCGGCCCGCCTGCGCGGCGGGCGCGGGCGCCTCAGGCCCCGCTCGCGTCCGTCCCCGCCCCGGCCGGCCCGGGCTTCCCGTCGGCCGGCTCGGCTGCTGGCACGTTCGGGCCCATGGTCCCGTCGATCACCCGCTCGGCCACCGCGCGCATGGCCAGCCGCTGGTCCATCGAGGTCTTCTGGATCCACCGGAACGCGTCCGGCTCGGACAGCCCCTGCTCAGCCTGGAGCTTGCCCTTGGCCCGGTCGAGGAGCTTGCGGACCTCGAGCCGGTCCTTGAGCGTGCCGACTTCACCCTCGAGGGCGGCGACCTCGGAGAACCGGCTGACCGCGATCTCGATGGCCGGCACGAGATCGGCCTTGGTGAACGGCTTGACCAGGTAGGCCATGGCGCCCGCGTCACGGGCCCGCTCGACGAGTTCCCGCTGCGAGAACGCGGTCAGGATGACCACCGGCGCGATGTGCTCGGCCGCGACCTGCTCGGCGGCCGAGATCCCGTCCAGCACGGGCATCTTCACGTCCAGGATGACGAGATCGGGCCGGAGCTTGGCGGCCAGGTCCACGGCCGCCTGGCCGTCGGCCGCCTCGCCGACCACGGCGTAGCCCTCTTCCTCAAGCATCTCCTTGAGGTCGAGCCGGATCAGCGCCTCGTCTTCGGCGATCAATACTCGCAATGGGGTCTGACTCACGCTCATGATCGTACCGTTACCAGGTAGATTGACGTTCGGCCGAGGCGCCCCTGAGCGGCCCGGCGCTCCCGCCCCGGTAGACCAACCGGCAGAGTCCATGGTCTCAAAAACCATGCAGTGTGGGTTCGAATCCCACCCGGGGCACCCGTTGTCATCTCGTCCGCCTCCATTGCCGTCAGCCGATTCCGCAGCCGAGTGCCGCCGCGTCGCCGATGCAGTGCACCCGCAGGGCGTTGGTCCGGCCCGGGCTGCCCGGCGGGCTGCCCGCCACGATGACCACCCGGTCTCCTTTCTCGCAGCGCCCGATGTCCAGCAGGGCCTCCTCCACCTGCCGCACCATGTCGTCGGTGTGCCGGGCCGGCGGCACGATGAACGTCTCCACTCCCCAGCTCAGGGCCAGCTGGCTGCGGGTGCTGGGCAGCGGGGTGAAGGCCAGCAAGGGGATCGGCGACCGGTACCGGGCCAGCCGCCGCACGGTCTCCCCGGTCATGGTGAAGGCGACCAGGGCCTTGGCCCCCACGATCGCGCCGACCTCCGCCGCGGCCCGCGCGATCGCACCGCCGGTCGTGGTCGGCACCCGGGTGAGCGAGGGGGCGGCGCGCAGGCTCTCCTGCTCGGCGGCGGCGATGATCCTGGCCATGGTGGCCACCGCCTCGACCGGGTACTCACCGACGCTCGTCTCCGCGGACAGCATCAGCGCATCGGCACCGTCCAGCACGGCGTTGGCCACGTCCGAGGCCTCGGCCCGGGTGGGCCGGGGCGCTGAGATCATCGACTCCAGCATCTGGGTGGCCACGATCACCGGCTTGGCCTTGTCCCTGGCCCGCTCGACGATGCGCTTCTGGGCCATCGGGACCTGCTCCAGCGGCAATTCGACGCCGAGGTCGCCGCGGGCCACCATGACCGCGTCGAAGGCCTCGACGATCTCGGGCAGCGCGTCGATGGCGTGCGGCTTCTCGATCTTGGCGATCAGCGGCAGGCGGACACCGGCCTCATCCATGATCCGGCGGGCCGGCCCGGCGTCCTCGGGCCCCTGCACGAATGAGAGCGCGATCATGTCCGCGCGCAGCCGGAGAGCCCAGCGCAGGTCCGCCTCGTCCTTGGCCGTCAGTGAGGGGACGCTGACCTTCACGCCGGGTAGGTTCAGCCCTTTGTGGTCGGAGACGACGCCGCCGGTGACCACCCGGGTCCGCACCCGGCCGTCGCCGGCCGCGGTGACATCCAGGACGACCCGGCCGTCATCCACCAGCACCCGGTCCCCGGGGCGCACGTCCTCAGCCAGCCCGTGGTAGGTGGTGGACACCTCGCTGGCATCCCCCGGCACCGGGTGCACGCTGATGGTGAACTCCTGGCCCCGGGCCAGCCGGACCGGGCCGGAGGCGAACGTGCCGAGCCTGATCTTCGGGCCCTGCAGGTCCACCAGCACGCCGACGCTGTGCCCGGCCGCGTCCGACGCGGCCCGGACCGCCCGGTAGGCCGCCAGGTGCCCCGGCTGCGTGCCGTGGCTCATGTTGAGCCTGGCCACATCGATGCCGGCGGAAACCAGTTCGGTGAGCAGTCCCGGGCTGGAGGACGCCGGGCCCAGCGTGCAGACGATCTTCGCGCGGCGGCTCATCGTGTTCGCCTTCCACCACCGGTGATTGGTCTATACCACTGTACGAACGATCGGCGCCCGCGCCGAGGGACGCACGGCAGATTTCACCCAAAAGACACCGGACCGCCGGATTTGTAACGAGGTGCACATCTACCTGCGCCGGCGGCGCCCCGGCCAGCGCCGGGCACCTGTTCCCGGAACGGCCGGACCAGGGCCTCCCCGGTTGCCCGCGGTCAGGCCAGAGACCGGGTGGTGGGGGCGATGGGGACGGGGAGGAAAGTGTCACCTTCCAGGTAGGCGTCCACGGCCGCCGCCGCGGCCCGGCCCTCGGCGATCGCCCACACGATCAGCGACTGCCCCCGGCCCATGTCACCGGCCGCGAAGACCCCGGGCACCGACGTGGCAAAGGACGCGTCCCGGGCCACGTTGCCCCGCGCGTCGAACTCGACGCCGAGGTCGGTCAGCAGGCCCTCCTTCTGGGCCCCGGTAAACCCCATGGCGAGGAGGACGAGATCACACGGCAGGGCTGCGTTCGGTGCCAGGAACCGGGGTGAACTGGCCGCCGGCCAGTCCGACCTCGATCAGCCGCAGCTCGCGGACCCGGCCCGCGGCATCGCCCACGAACTCCTGGGTGGACACGGCGTATACCCGCTCCCCGCCCTCCTCGTGCGCGCTGGACACCCGGTAGATCATCGGGTACGTGGGCCACGGCTGGTTGTCCGGCCGGGCCCCCGTGGGCCGTGGCAGGATCTCCAGCTGGGTGACGGACGCGGCGCCCTGGCGGTGCGCGGTGCCCAGGCAGTCGGCGCCGGTGTCACCGCCGCCGATGATCACCACGTGCTTGCCCCGCGCGCTGATCGGCGGGTCCGCCACCTGACCCGGGCCCATACCGCCGCCGATCGCGGCCACCGCCCGGTTGGCCTGGGGCAGGTACTCCATGGCCTGGTGCACCCCGGCCAGCGAGGCGCCCGGCACCGGCAGCCCGCGGGCCACCGTGGCCCCGCCGCACAGCACGATGGCGTCGAACCCGGCCCGCAGCTCAGCCGCGGACACGTCCCGCCCCGCGGACACCCCGCAGCGGAACACGGTGCCCTCCGCCTGCATCTGCCACAGCCGGCGGTCCAGGTGCCGCTTCTCCATCTTGAACTCGGGGATGCCGTAGCGCAGCAGCCCGCCGGGCGCGTCGGCCCGCTCGAACACGGTCACCTGGTGCCCGGCCCGGGTGAGCTGCTGGGCGGCGGCCAGCCCGGCCGGCCCGGAACCGACCACCGCGACCCGGCGCCCGGCCGCCCGCGCGGCCTCACCCGGCGGCAGCGGCTGGACCCAGCCCTCAGCCCAGGCCCGGTCGATGATCTCCACCTCGACCTGCTTGATCGTCACCGGGTCGGCGTTGATGCCGAGCACGCACGCGCTCTCGCACGGCGCCGGGCAGAGCCGTCCGGTGAACTCCGGGAAGTTGTTGGTCGCGTGCAGCCGCTCGGCGGCGTCCCGCCAGTCGTGCCGCCAGACCAGGTCGTTCCACTCCGGGATCAGGTTGCCCAGCGGGCAGCCCTGGTGGCAGAACGGGATGCCGCAGTCCATGCACCGGCCCGCCTGCGCCTCCAGGGCGGCCGGGGGAAAGTCGGTGTAGACCTCGCGCCAGTCACGGAGCCGGATCTCTACCGGCCGCCGGGCCGGCGTCTCCCGCGGCGTCTTCATGAACCCCTTGGGGTCAGCCATCGCGCAGTCCCCTCTCAGCCGTGCGCCGCGGCCATCACGGCCTGGTTGACGTCGCGGCCCTCGCGCTCGGCGGCCCGGGCGGCCTGCAGGACCCGCTTGAAGTCCTTCGGCATGACCTTGCCGAACCGCGGCAGCGCCGCGTCCCAGTCGCCGAGCAGCCGGGCGGCCACCGCCGAGCCGGTTTCCGCGTAATGCCGCTGCACCAGGCTGAGCAGCTGGGCAGCGTCAGAGTCGTCGAGTTCCTCCAGGTCGGCCATGTCGGTGTTGACCCGGGCCGGGTTGGGATCGAGCAGGTAGGCGATGCCACCGGACATGCCCGCCGCGAAGTTGCGGCCGACCGGGCCGAGCACGGCCACCGCTCCCCCGGTCATGTACTCGCAGCCGTGATCGCCGGTGCCCTCGGCCACCGCGGTGGCCCCGGAGTTGCGCACGCAGAACCGCTCGCCGACCACCCCGCGCAGGAACATCTCGCCCGCGGTGGCGCCGTAGCCGATCACGTTGCCCGCGATGATCTGTTCTTCCGCGTGGAACGGGGCCTCGGGGTCCGGCGCCACGATGATCCGCCCGCCGGACAGGCCCTTGCCCAGGTAATCGTTGGCGTCCCCGGCCAGCCGCAGGGTGATCCCGCGGGGCAGGAAGGCACCGAAGGACTGCCCCGCCGAGCCGCGGAACCGGACGTGGATGGTGTCGCCGGGCAGCCCCGCGCCACCCCAGCGCCGGGTCACCTCATAGCCCAGCATCGTCCCGACTGTCCGGTTCACATTCCGAACGGGAAGGTCGAGGGTGACTGGCGTCCCATCGGCCAGGGCCCCTTCGGCCAGCTGGATCAGGGTGTTGTCCAGTGCCTTGTCGATGCCGTGGTCCTGGGTGATGGTGTTGTGCCGGGCGGCCCCCTCGGGCAGCTCGGGCTGGTACAGGATCGGCGAGATGTCCAGCCCGGCCGCCTTCCAGTGGCCGATGGCCCGCTCGGCGTCCAGCAGGTCGACCCGGCCGATCGCCTCGTCCAGGGTGCGGAACCCGAGCGCGGCCAGGTACTCGCGGACCTCCTCGGCGATGAACTCGAAGAAGTTGACCACGAACTCCGGCTTCCCGGCGAACCGCTGGCGCAGCTCCGGGTTCTGGGTGGCCACCCCGACCGGGCAGGTGTCCAGGTGGCAGACCCGCATCATGACGCATCCGGACACCACCAGCGGGGCGCTGGCGAAGCCGAACTCCTCGGCGCCGAGCAGCGCGGCGATGATGACGTCCCGGCCGGTCTTGAGCTGGCCGTCGGCCTGGACCACGATCCGGTCCCGCAGCCGGGACCGGAGCAGGGTCTGCTGGGTCTCGGCCAGCCCCAGCTCCCACGGGGCACCCGCGTGCTTGAGGCTGGTCAGCGGGGCGGCACCGGTGCCGCCGTCGTGCCCGGAGATGAGCACCACGTCGGCGTGTGCCTTGGACACGCCTGCTGCCACGGTGCCGACGCCGACCTCGGCGACCAGCTTGACGTGCACCCGGGCCCGCGGGTTGGCGTTCTTCAGGTCATGGATCAGCTGGGCCAGGTCCTCGATCGAGTAGATGTCGTGGTGCGGTGGCGGGGAGATCAGCCCCACCCCGGGCGTGGAGTGCCGGGTCTTGGCGATCCACGGGTAGACCTTGTGCCCGGGCAGCTGGCCGCCCTCGCCGGGCTTGGCCCCCTGGGCCATCTTGATCTGCAGGTCGTCGGCGTTGACCAGGTACTCGCTGGTCACCCCGAACCGGCCGCTGGCCACTTGCTTGACGGCGGAGCGGCGCAGGTCGCCGTTGGCGTCCGGGACGAAGCGGTCCGGGTCCTCGCCGCCCTCGCCGGTGTTGGACCGGGCCCCCAGCCGGTTCATCGCGATGGCCAGGGTCTGGTGCGCCTCGGCGGAGATGGAGCCGTAAGACATGGCGCCGGTGGAGAACCGGCGCACGATGGCCGACACCGGCTCGACCTCGTCAAGAGGGATAGGTGACACGCGGGCCGGGTGCGACGCTGCGCCCAGCCCACGTGGGTCGGTGGGTTCCCCGGCGGGCTCGCCGGCGCCGCGGATGCGGAACAGGCCGCGCAGCGTCATCAGCCGGGCCGACTGGTCGTCCACCAGCCGGGTGTACTCCTTGAAGATCTCGTAACGCCGGGTCCGGGTGGCGTGCTGCAGCTTGAACACGGTCTCCGGGTTGAACAGGTGGGCCTCGCCCTCGCGGCGCCACTGGTAGTCGCCGCCGGTCTCCAGCCGCCGGTGGGCCGGGCCCGCGCCGCGCGGCGGGACGGCCCGGCGGTGCCGGGCCGCGGCCTCGTCCGCGATCTCGCCGAAGCCGATCCCGCCCAGCCGGGAGGTGGTCCCGGTGAAGCAGGTGCCGATGACGTCCTGGCCGAGCCCGATGGCCTCGAAGATCTGCGCGCCGGTGTAGGACGCGACGGTGGACACGCCCATCTTGGACATGATCTTGAGCAGGCCCTTGCCCAGCGCCTTGACCAGGTTCTCCGCCGCCTTCCGGGCGGTGACCCCCTCCAGCGCCCCGCCGCGCACCATGTCCTGCACGGTCTCCAGGGCCAGGTACGGGTTGACCGCGGCGGCGCCGTAGCCGATGAGCAGCGCGATGTGGTGGCATTCCCGGGCGTCACCCGCCTCCACGATCAGCCCGGCCCGGGTCCGGGTGCGCTCCCGGATCAGGTGGTGGTGCACCGCCCCGGTGAGCAGCAGTGAGGGGATGGGGGCCAGGCCGGGGTCCGACTGGGCCGTCCCCCGGTCGGAGAGCACGATGATGTGGGCGCCGGCGTCGATGGCGGCGGACACCTCGGTGCAGATCTCGGACAGCCGGACGCGCAGCGCCTGGCCGCCGCCACCCACCTCGTACCGGCCGTCCACCACGTACGAGGCGAACCCGGGCAGGTCCCCGTCGTCGTTAATGTGGATGATCTTGTTGAGGTCGTTGTCGCTGATCACCGGGAACGGCAGCACGACCTGGCGGCAGGAGGCCGGGCCCGGCTCGAAGAGGTTGCCCTCGGGACCGGTCGAGGACTCCAGCGAGGTGACCAGCTCCTCCCGGATGGCGTCCAGCGGCGGGTTGGTGACCTGCGCGAACAGCTGGGAGAAGTAGTCGAACAGCAGCCGCGGCCGGGCGGACAGCACGGCGATGGGGGTGTCGGTGCCCATCGACCCCACCGGCTCGGCGCCGGTCTTGGCCATCGGCGTCAGCAGCATCCGCAGTTCTTCCTCGGTGTACCCGAACATCTGCTGCTGGGTGGTGAGCTCGGCGGTGCCCGGCAGGGCCCGGGCCCGGTCCGGGAGGTCGTCGAGGTGCAGCAGCCCGGCGTGCAGCCAGTCCTCGTACGGGTGCTCGGCCGCCAGCGCGGACTTCACGTCCGCGTCCTCCAGGATGCGGCGGCGGCCGGTGTCGGCCAGGAACACCCGGCCGGGCTGCAGCCGGCCCTTGCGCACCACGTCGGCCGGGTCGATGTCGAGCACGCCGACCTCGCTGGCCAGCACGACCAGGCCGTCCCGGGTCACCCAGTACCGGCCGGGGCGCAGCCCGTTGCGGTCCAGCACCGCGCCGATGACCGTGCCGTCGGTGAACGCCACGCAGGCCGGCCCATCCCACGGCTCCATCAGGGTGGAGTGGAACCGGTAGAAGGACCGCCGGGCCGGGTCCATCTCGTCGTGGTTCTCCCACGGCTCGGGGATCATCATCAAGATGGCGTGCGGCAGCGAGCGGCCGCCCAGGTGCAGCAGTTCCAGGCACTCGTCGAAGCTGGCCGAGTCACTGCCCGTGTCATCCAGGATGGGCAGCAGCCGCTCCATCCCCCGGCCGTCCGCGGACTGCGGGAACAGGTCGCTGGCCAGCATGGCCTCGCGGGCCCGCATCCAGTTCCGGTTGCCGCGGACGGTGTTGATCTCCCCGTTGTGCGCGATGTAGCGGTACGGGTGAGCCAGCGGCCAGGACGGGAAGGTGTTGGTCGAGAACCGCGAGTGCACCAGGGCCAGCGCGGAGACATACCGGGGGTCGGACAGGTCGGGGTAGAACAGCTCCAGCTGCGGCGCGGTCAGCATGCCCTTGTAGCCGATGGTCCGGCTGGACAGGCTCACCATGTAGCAGCCGGCCTCGTGCTCGGCCCGCTTGCGCAGGCAGAAGGCCCGCCGGTCCAGGGCGATGCCGCTCTCGCCCGGGGCGGTGACGAAGAGCTGCCGCAGCACGGGCAGCACATCGAGCGCGCCCTGGCCGCAGTGCGCCAGGTCCACGGGGACGTCGCGCCAGCCCAGCACGGTCAGGCCCTCGTCGGCGGCGAGCCGTTCCACGATCACCACCGCCTCGGCGGTGCCAGGGCCCGGGGTGGCTCCCGGCCTGCCGTCGCTGCCCGGGCCGCCGATGCCGCTGCGCGTCTCGGCGGGCAGGAACACCATGCCCGCCGCGTAGCAGCCGGGCGCCGGGAGGTCGAAGCCGCACTCAGCACGGAAGAAGGCGTCAGGGACCTGGGTGAGGATGCCGGCACCGTCGCCTGTATCGGGATCGCTGCCCTGGGCGCCCCGGTGCTCCAGGTTGCGCAGCACGGTCAGGGCCTTGGCTACGGTGTCGTGGCTGGGCAGCCCGGACAGGTCAGCCACGAAGCCGACGCCGCAGGCGTCGTGCTCGTAGCTGCTGTCGTAAAGTCCCCCCGTGCTTGCTGAAGCGGCAGGTGCCATCCGCACTCCTGTCGTCTCGTCCGAATTTGCGTTCTCGCATGCGGTCGGGACGACATTGGCCCTGCCATGAACCGCGGATCGCGGTATCCCTGGCTCCCTGAGCTACTGCTCAAAGGTTACACGCAGATTACGCCACCGGGTCAATCATCCCCGCTTTGTGCGGTTCGCGAAACACCTGACCCGGCAGGAACAGCGGCGTTACTGCCGGTGACCGGTAACAGCGGGGTTACCGGCACGCGGAAAGGTTACCGGCAGGCGGCGGTCAGCGCGTGGCCGGGGCGCGGCCGCGCACGCCGGCCGCGAGTTCCGCGGCCAGGTCGCGGACGGCGGCCAGGCCCGCGGCGGTGTCCGGGGCGTCCAGCAGCCGCCGCACGAACGCCGACCCGACGATGACGCCGTCGGCGAACCCGGCTACCTCGGCCGCCTGGCGGCCGTCCCGGACCCCGATGCCGACCGCCACCGGGACGCTGCTGACCGCGCGGACCCGGGCGACCAGCCCGGCCGCGGCCGGGCCCACCGCCTCCCGGGCCCCGGTGGTGCCCATCAGCGAGGCCGCGTAAACGAACCCCCGGCAGCCCGCGGTGATCCGGGCGATGCGCTCATCGGAGGAACTGGGCGCGACCAGGAACACCCGGTCCAGGTCGCGGGCAGCGGCCGCCTCCAGCCAGCCGGCCGCCTCCTCCGGGGGCAGGTCCGGGGTGATCAGCCCGGCCCCGCCGGCGGCCGCCAGATCCCGCGCGAACGCCTCGACGCCGTAGTGGTCCACCGGGTTCCAGTACGTCATCACGAGCGTCGGGACACCGGCCCCGGCCACCGCCTCGACGGTGCGCAGCACGTCGGCGACCCGGGCGCCGCCCGCCAGGGCCCGGTGGGTGGCCTCCTGGATGACCGGGCCGTCCATCAGCGGGTCGGAGTACGGCAGGCCGATCTCGACCACGTCGGCACCCGCCTGCGCCATGGCCACCGCGGCCTCGATGGCCCCGGGCACGGAGGGGAACCCGGCCGGCAGGTAACCGACCAGCGCCGCCCGGCCCTCAGCGGCCGCCTTCTCAAACGCCGCCGTGACGGTACTCATCTGGCCTCCCTCGCGGGCGCTCCGCTGGCTTCGGGATGCGAACCGGGGATCCGCGCGTCTCTGCCACGTGGCGGCAAGCGCATCACCGGCTGCCGGGCTCGGTCATGCCGAACCAGCGGGCGGCGATCTCGACGTCCTTGTCGCCCCGGCCGGACAGGTTGACCAGCAGCAGGGAGCCCGGGTCGAGTTCGCCGGCCACCTGGAGCGCCCCGGCGAGCGCGTGCGCCGACTCGATGGCCGGGATGATCCCCTCGGTCCGGCACAGCAGCGAGAACGCATCCATCGCCTGGGCGTCGGAGATGGCCCGGTAGCTGGCCCGGCCGGTGTCGCGCAGCCAGGAGTGCTCCGGCCCGACCCCCGGGTAGTCCAGGCCGGCCGACACCGAGTGGGTGGGCAGCGTCTGGCCGTCCGCGTCCTGCAGCAGGTAGGTGCGCATGCCGTGGATGACCCCGGCGGTCCCGGCGACGAGCGTCGCCGCGTTGTGCCCCTCCCCCGGGCCGTCGCCGCCCGCCTCACAGCCGATCAGCCGTACCGACTCATCCGGGATGAACGCGTGGAACACGCCGATGGCGTTGGACCCGCCGCCGACGCACGCGATGACCGCGTCCGGCAGGCGGCCGGCCATGGCCAGCACCTGCTCGCGGGCCTCCACCCCGATGACCCGCTGGAAGTCACGGACCATGGTGGGGAACGGGTCCGGGCCCATCACCGACCCGATGCAGTAGTGGCTCGTCTCCACGGTCGTCACCCAGTCACGGAACGCCTCGTTGATGGCGTCCTTGAGGGTCCGGCTGCCTGTGGCCACCGGGACCACCTCAGCGCCGAGCAGCCGCATCCGGGCCACGTTCAGCGCCTGCCGCTGGGTGTCCTCCTCGCCCATGTAGACCACGCACTCCAGGCCCAGCAGCGCGCACGCCGTCGCGGTCGCGACCCCGTGCTGGCCGGCCCCGGTCTCGGCGATCACCCGCTTCTTGCCCATCCGCCTGGTGAGCAGCGCCTGGCCGAGCACGTTGTTGATCTTGTGTGACCCGGTGTGCGCCAGGTCCTCCCGCTTGAGCAGCACCCGGCAGTCGCCGGCCCGGGCCGCGAACCTGGGTACCTCGGTGACCAGCGTCGGCCGGCCGGCGTAGCCGCGGAGCAGCCCGTCCAGTTCGGCGGTGAACCCGGGGTCCGCTTTCGCGGCCGCGTACTCGCGGGCCAGTTCGTCCAGGGCCGACATCAGCGCCTCGGGCGCGAACCGGCCGCCGAACGGGCCGAAATGGCCGGGCTGCCCGGTCCCGCCGTCCGCGGCCCCGGTCGGCGCGCCGCGGGTCGCGGCGGACGGGCCGGTCATCCGCGGTCCCCGCGCAGGGCCGGATGGGAGCCGGCCGTCACCAGGTCAGCCACGGCCGACCGCGGGTCCTTGCCGGTGACCAGGCTCTCCCCGACGAGGACCGCATCCGCCCCGGCCGCCGCGTAGGCGAGCAGGTCGTGCGGGCCGCGGACGCCCGACTCGGCGATCTTCACGACGCCGTCCGGGATGTGCGGCGCGAGCCGGGCGAACGTCCCCCGGTCCACTTCCAGGGTGCCCAGGTCCCGGGCGTTGACCCCGATGACCGTGGCGCCCGCGGCCACCGCCCGCTCCACCTCTTCCTCGGTGTGCACCTCGACCAGCGGAATCAGCCCGATGGAGCAGGCCCGCTCGACCAGTGAGACCAGGGCGTTCTGCTCCAGCGCGGCCACGATGAGCAGCACCAGGTCGGCGCCGTGGGCCCGGGCCTCCCACAGCTGGTAGGAGGTGACCACGAAGTCCTTGCGCAGCACGGGCACGCTGACCGCGGCCTTGACCGCGGTCAGGTCGGCGAGGCTGCCGCCGAACCGGCGCGGCTCGGTCAGCACGCTGATCACGCTGGCGCCGCCGGCCTCGTAGTCGATGGCCAGCGCGGCCGGATCGGCGATCGCCGCCATCGCCCCCTTGGACGGGCTGGCCCGCTTCACCTCCGCGATGACCGCGACGTCCTCGCCCTTGAGCGCGGCCATCGGGTCCTTGGGCGACGGAGCCCGCCCGGCCATCTCCTTGAGCTGGTCCAGTGACACTTCCTGCTGCCGTGCAGCCAGGTCGGCACGGACTCCGGCAAGGATCTCGTTCAGCACGCTCACGCGGTTCGCTGTCCCCTCGGGTTGGATTCCTTGCGCCCCGATCGTAGCGAGGCTGCTGCGCTCGGCAAGCGCACCCCCTCCGCGCACGCCCTGCCGCTCACCCCTAATCGCCGTTCCGCCGCACACCAGCCCCCTGCCGTCCCGGAGGGCCCGGCGGGCCGGGTTCAGCGGTCGGGTCCATCCCCTGGCTGAGCGACTCCCACAGCGCGGCCGGGTCCAGCGCGGCCGGATCCGGCGCCCTGCGCGCGGCCGGGCGCGCGGGCGGCCGCTCGTAACGGCTGGACATCACCGGCCAGGTGGCACCGCGCCAGGCCACCAGCAGGCCGGCCGCGACCACCAGCATGGCGCCCAGCAGCACGGCCCAGCGCCATGGGAAGGCGGCCAGCAGCACATGGGTGGACAGGCCGAGGCCGGCCGACCCCGCTGCTGCCGGTGGGGCCGCCGGCTCCGCCGCTCACCGTGCTGCCGCCGGTCACCGAGGTGGCCGGGTGCGTGGCGGCGGACCGCAACTGCGCGATCGTGAGCGGCGGGGCGGCCACGGCGATGATCCCGGCGCCGAACACCGCGAGCAGGCCGCCGACGACCCGGCGGGCCAGCCGCCGGGTGGCCAGCACGGCGGCCAGGCCGGCCAGCGCGGCCAGGCCGAGCGCGCCCGCGGCGGGCAGCACATCCTGGCCGCGTACCGCAACGGAGACGGCCGGCAGTGGCCGTGGCTCGATGGTCACCACCCGGGCCCAGCCCTGCCGGACCGCGAGAAGCACGACCGCGGCGCCCAGCGCGCCGAGCAGCAGGGCGGCCAGGTACTCGCGCCGGGATGAGCTCACCCGGCCACCACCGCCGGCAGCGGCGCGGCGTCGAAGCAGGTCCGGTCACCGGTGTGGCACGCGCCACCGGTCTGGTCCACCTTCACCAGCACAGTGTCCCCGTCACAGTCCAGTGCGACCGACTTCACGTGCTGCACGTGACCGGACGTGTCACCCTTGACCCAGTACTCCTGGCGGCTGCGCGACCAGTACGTGCACCGGCCGGTGGTCAGTGTCCGGTGCAGCGCCTCGTCGTCCATCCAGCCGACCATGAGCACTTCCCCGGTGTCGTACTGCTGCGCGACCGCCGCGACCAGGCCGGCCGCGTCACGCTTCAGCCGCGCCGCGATCTCCGGGGCGAGCGCGGACGGCGCCCGCGCGCCGCTCACTTGTGTGTCCATGCTGCTGATTCTCCCAGGCTTCCCGGAGGGCCCGGCGCTGGCACTCCCCGGCCCATTCCGCTGCCGGCCCCGGATGGCTACCATCGCGGGATGACCCTCGCCCGCGATGAGCGCCTGGCCCTGTGCGCGCTGCTCGATGAGACCGGCCCGGACGCGCCCACGCTATGCGAGGGATGGACCACCCGCGACCTCGCCGCCCACCTGGTGCTCCGGGAGAACCGGATGGACGCCGGGATCGGCATCCTGGGCGGCCCGCTGGCTGGCTACACCAGCCGGGTACAGCACCGGCTGAGCGAGCGGACCTCCTTCAGCGACCTGGTCACGGCCATTCGCAACGGCCCGCCGCGGCTGTCTGTCTTCGGCCTGCCCGGGGTGGACGAGCGGGTGAACGTGGTCGAGTTCTTCGTGCACCACGAGGACGTGCGCCGGGGGTCTGCGGGGTGGGCGGAGCGCAAGATGGCGCCCGCGCTGGCCGAAGCGCTGTGGCTGCGGCTGCCGGGCGGCCCGCATGGTGCTGCGCAAGGCGCCCGTCGGGGTGGAACTCGCCCGTGACGACGTGACCGATCCCGGTGCGGGGCGGGTGCGGATCACGGCCAAGGCCCGGACCCCGGTGGTCACCGTGACCGGCAGCCCCGGGGAACTGACCCTGTGGGCCCTCGGCCGGACCGCGGCCGCCCAGGTGCGGCTGGACGGCAGCGAGCCCGCGGTCCAGCGCCTGGCCGAAGCCCGCTGGCGCGTCTAACCCGCCCGCCCCGGCCGGGTAGAACCAACTGTTCGCGTGGCTGACCCGCACCCTTCACGGTAAGAGCCATTGGCCGCCGCCAGCTGGCCATCTACCCGTCAATTCCTGCCGAGACGATTCCCCCGTCCGCGCCATCGGGGCGCGCACATGCGGGCCAGTGGTCACGCATTCCTGAGGGGGATCAGTGCCCAAGAGCAGGAAGACAATCGCGGCCGCGGCCCTCGCGGTCAGCGGTCTCGTATTTGCCGCAGGCTGCGGCAGCAGCAATTCCGGCACCGCCAGTTCCACCACCTCGTCTGGGTCAGGCAAGACGGTCAACGCGGCCACGGCCACCTCCGTCTCCGCCTTCGGCGGGATGAACGGCCTGGTCACCGCGTGCAAGAAGGAGGGCACGCTCAATGTGATCACCCTCCCGGCGAACTGGGCCAACTACGGCACGATCATGAAGGACTTCACCGCCAAGTACGGCGTCAAGATCAACGACGCCAACCCGGACGGGTCCAGCCAGGACGAGATCAACGCCATGCAGCAGCTCAAGGGCCAGAGCCGGGCGCCTGACGTGCTGGACATGGGCACCGCGTTCGCGATCAAGGCGGACCAGGAAGGCCTGCTCGCCCCCTACAAGGTGGCGACCTGGAGCGCCATCCCGGCCAACTCCAAGGCCTCCGACGCCACCTGGTTCGACGACTACGGCGGCTACGTGGCCATCGGCTACGACTCGGCCAAGGTGAAGGTCGCGCCGACCTCGTTCAAGGACCTGCTGAAGCCGATATACAAGAACCAGGTCGCGATCAACGGCAACCCGACCCAGGCCAGCGCCGCCTTCTCCGCGGTCTATGCGTCCGCGCTGGCGAACGGGGGCTCGCTGGCCAACATCGAGCCGGGCATCCAGTACTTCAAGCAGCTGCACCAGGCCGGCAACTTCGTGCCGGTCACCGCCGGCCCGACGACGGTGCAGAGCGGCCAGACCCCGATCGTGATCTGGTGGGATTACCTGCTCGCCTCCGAGATCCAGAGCGCGGTCCCCACCTTCAAGATCGTGATCCCGACCGATGGGCACTATGCCGCCTATTACAGCCAGGCGATCAGCAAGACCGCGCCCAACCCGGCCTGTGCCCGGCTCTGGGAGGAATACCTCTACTCGACCACCGGGCAGAACCTGTGGCTGCAGGGCAAGGCCCGCCCGATCGAGCTGCAGACGCTGGTCAGCGCCGGCACCGTGGACAAGACGGCTAACGCGGCGCTGCCCGCCGCGCCGGCCTGCGGGCTGAACTTCCCGACCCAGGCACAGGAGTCGGCGGCCGAGGCCAAGGTCGCCCAGCAGTGGTCGTCCGTGGTCGGCTAGCGGGATGACCGCGCACGCCGACCCGCCGGCGGCCCCGGGATCCGTGCCGGATCCCGGGGCCGCCCCGCGGCGGGGCCGGGGGCCGGCCCTGCGCCGGGCCCGGGACCTGGCCGGCCTCGCCCCGTTTGCTCTCTACGTGCTGCTCGGCCTCGGGCTGCCGACGGCCGCGATCGCCTGGGGCGCGTTCCAGAACCCGGACACGGGCGCCTTCACGCTGCACAACGTGGACGTCGCCACGCACGGCATCTACCTGCACGGATTCCTGATCACCGCCGAGCTGTCCCTGATCACGTCGGTGGTGCCCGGCATCGCCGGGCTGCTCATCGGCTATGCGATCTACACGGCCCACCACGGCTCGGTGCTGCGCCGGGTGGCGGTCACCGCCTCCGGCGTGTTCGCGAACTTCGGCGGGGTCCCGCTGGCCTTCTTGTTCATTGCCACGCTGGGCAGCACCGGCATCGCCACCCGGTGGCTCACGGATGTGGGGTTCAACCCGTACAGCAACGGCTTCAACCTCTACGACCTCGGCGGTGTCGCGCTGGTCTACATGTACTTCCAGATCCCGCTGATGGTCCTGGTCATCCTGCCCGCCTTCGAGGGCCTGCGGCCCGCCTGGCGGGAGGCGGCCGAGAACGTGGGCGCGCGCACCTGGCACTACTGGCGGTACGTCGGCGGCCCGGTGCTGATGCCGGCCATCCTGGGCTGCATGCTGCTGCTGTTCGGCAGCGCGTTCTCCGCCTACGCCACCGCGGAGGCACTGACCAGCGGGACCATCCCGCTGACCGCGATCCAGATCGGCTCCTTCCTGAACGGGAACGTCCTGGCCGGCCAGCAGAACGTGGGCAAGGCCCTCGGCCTGGGCATGGTGGCAATCATCGCGGTGCTCATGGTGGGCTACACCCTGCTGCAACGGCGGGCGGCACGATGGCTGCGGTGACCGGGACCGGGACCGGGCTGGCCGGCCAGGCGGCGCCCGCCCCGGCGGCGGCGCGGCCCAGGAGGTCGTTCCCGGCCTGGCGCTGGATCATCCTGGTGCTGGCCGCCGTCTATTTCCTGATCCCGCTGTACGCGGCACTGCGTTTCGCCGGGGTGTCCAGCTTCGGCCAGGTGGTGCACCAGGCCGGCTTCTCCGGCGCGCTGATCTTGTCCCTGAAGCTCGCAGTGATCACCACGGTGCTCACCCTGCTCCTCATGGTGCCCACCACCATCTACGTGCACCTGAAGCTGCCGGGCATGCGCCGGCTGCTGGAGTCCGTCACGATCCTGCCGATCGTGATCCCGCCCGTGGTGCTCATCGTGGGCGTGCTGCAGGTGGCCCCCGGTTTCCTCAAGAGCACGCCTTACCTGCTCGGCCTGGTCTACGTGATCCTGGCCATGCCGTTCGCCTACCGGTCGCTCGACGCCGGGCTGCGCTCGCTGGAACTGCAGACGCTGGTCAATGCGGCCAGCTCGCTCGGCGCCGGCTGGCTGACCACGCTGTGGCGGGTCATCCTGCCGAACCTGCGCACCGCGCTGCTGTCCGCCACGGTGCTCACCGTCGCGCTGGTGCTCGGCGAGTTCACCATGGCCAGCCTCGACCTGTACCAGACCTTCCCGGTCTGGATCGTGGCCTTCGACCAGACCAGCGGCCCGGTCTCGACCGCCGCGTCGCTGCTGGCCCTGTTCGTGACGTGGGTCTTCCTGCTGCTGATCGTCACCCTGGCCAGCCGGCGGGCCCGGCGCACCGGCAGCGGCCAGGTCGACCTGTTCTCCGCCGTCCGGCAGCCCGCCGGACAGCCCGGTCCTGGAGAGTCCTGATGGCGACGAACATCACCGCCGGCACGTCAGTCACCGCTACCGGCCGCGGCGCCGGACCGGGCGCGACGGTCAGCCTGCACCGGGTCAGCCGGTCGTTCGGCCAGGTCCGCGCGCTGAACGAGTTTTCCCTGGAGATCGCCCCCGGCGAGCTCGTCGCCCTGCTCGGCCCGTCGGGCTGCGGCAAGACGACGGCCCTGCGCATCCTGGCCGGGTTCGAGACGGCGGACACCGGCATGGTCGCCGTGGACGGCCGGGACATCGCCGGGGTGCCGGCCGCTAAGCGGGACATGGGCATGGTGTTCCAGAGCTACAGCCTGTTCCCGACCATGTCGGCCCTGGAGAACGTCGGCTTCGGGCTGCGGATGCGCAAGCTGCGGGGCGCGGAGCGGCAGCGCCGGGCTGCTGAGCTGCTGGACATGGTGGGCCTCGCCGCCCAGGCCCGGCAGTACCCGCATCAGCTGTCCGGCGGCCAGCAGCAGCGCGTGGCCCTGGCCCGGGCGCTGGCCATCGAGCCGCGGGTGCTGCTGCTGGACGAGCCGCTGTCCGCGCTGGACGCGAAGGTCCGGCTGCAGCTGCGGGCCCAGATCAGGTCGCTGCAGCAGCGGCTCGGCACCACCACGGTGTTCGTCACCCACGACCAGGAGGAGGCCCTGTCCATGGCGGACCGGGTCGGGGTCATGCGGGACGGGCGGCTGGAGCAGCTCGCCGAGCCCAGTGAGCTGTACAACCGGCCCTCCAGCGCCTTCGTGGCCGAGTTCGTCGGGCTGATGAACCGCATCCCGGCCGAGCTGGACCCCGGGACCGGCCAGGCCCGGGTGCTGGACGCCACCGTGAGCATCCTGGGCGAGCTCCCGCAGGACATCTCGCGCGGCATCGACGCGCTGATCAGGCCGGAGGGACTGCGCCTGGGCACGGTCCCGAACGGTAACGGGATCGTGACCGGCAAGACCTTCCTTGGCCAGCTCACCCGGACCTCGGTGCTGCTCTCCGGGGACGTGGAGGTCCAGGTGGACCAGCCGAGCGCGGTGGCGGCCGGGACCACGCCCGGGGCGTCGGTGCAGGTGACCGTGGCCGACACCGCGGTGCTGGTCGCAGAGCGGACGCGCTAGTCAGGCCACCCCCACGAGGGGCAGCAGGTCAGCGACCTGGTCCAGCACGTGCGGGGCCTTGGCGGCCTCGAATTCGTCCCGGGTCGTCCGCCCGGTGAGCACCCCGGCCACCAGCCCCGCGCCGGCCCGGCGGCCGGACTCGATGTCGCTCGGCGTGTCGCCCACCACGGCCAGCTCGCTCACCGAGCCGCCGCCCAGCCGGAGCAGCGCGGTGAGCGGCAGGTCCGGCCAGGGCCGGCCGCGGCCCGCGTCGGCCGGGGACAGGGCCAGGTCGATGAGCGGCTGCCAGCCGAGCATGTCGATGACCGCGTCCCGGGTGGCCGGCGAGAACCCGGTGAGCAGGCAGACCTGGATACCGGCGCCGGTCAGGCGGCTGATCGTGCCGGCCGCCCCCGGCAGCGCGGTCACCTGGCCGGCCGCCACGGCGTCGGCGTACCGCTCCTCGAACACCTCGTTGGCCTGCCAGGCCGTGGCCTCATCGCCGAGGATCTCCCGGAACACGTCGATCTTCGACTGGCCCATGGTGGCGTGCACGGTGCGCATCGCCGCCTGGTGGGCGGGCGTGCCCGCGGCAGGCCCGAACCGGCTCAGCGCCGCCTCGAACGCGGTCATGACACTGCCGTCGTCGGACACGGTAGTGCCTGCCATGTCCAGGCAGGCGATGGTGATGCTGGTCATCAAGCTCCTTTCGCAGTGGAACGAGTTCGGAGTGGCGCGGCCCGCCGCCGCCGCGGCGCGGCCTCAGGGCGGCCCGGCGAAGGTGTCCTCGGCGATGGCCGGCGCGCAGGTCATGCCGCGGCCACCGGCCCCGGTGACGAGCAGCACGCCGGGCACGACCTCGGACCGGTGGTACAGGTCCTCCCCGGTCGCCTGGCTGTACACACCGGCCCACCGGCGCCGGACCGGGGGCAGCGGGGTGCCGGTCAGCCGTTCCGCCCGGTCCAGCAGGTGCTGGTAGGCGGCCTCGTCCACGTCGAAGGCGAACGGCTCCGCGTACTCGTGCGTGTCGCCGATGGTGAGGCTGCCGTCCAGCCGCTGGGCCACCAGGAGCTGCGCGCCCACGGCCGCCGCCGCGGGCGGCTGGGCGGGCAGCAGGCCCCGGCCCGGCAGGTCGTAGGCCGGGTAGTAGCGCAGCGAGTCGCCGTCGGCCAGCGACGTGCTCAGCCGGGGCCGGAACGGGGCAGTCTGCATCATCTGCAGCCGGACCCGCCGGACCGGGGACCGCTGCCAGCCGGCCAGGTGCGGGCCGGCCACCCCGGTGTGCGCGGCGCCGGTGCACAGCACGACGTGGTCGGCGCGGTGCCAGGCCCCGGTGTGATCACGCACCGCGTGCGCCGCCACCTCCAGGGCCTCCCGGCCGGGCAGCCAGGTGTACCCGGCCGCCGGGGTGGACCCGGCCCCCAGGTGGTCACGCAGCGCCGCCGGGACGGCGCGCGGCTCCACGATGGCATCCAGCCCGCCCAGCAGGCCGCCGGCGAACTCGCCGCGGAGCGCCGGGTTGACGGCCCGGACCCCGGCCGGGTCAAGGAGTTGGTAGCCGCGCAGCACGGCGTCCGGCCGCGCGGCCGCCTCCTTGAGCAGCCGCAGCTCGGCCTCGTCAGCGGCCAGGGTGAGCGAGCCGGCCGGCCGGAAGCCGATGCCCGGTACCCCGGCGGCGATGTCCGCCCAGCGGGCCCGGGCCCGGCGGGCCAGGTCCAGTTCCGCGCCGCCGGCCCGGCCGCTGACCCAGATGAGGCCGAAGTTGCGCACGCTGGCACCGCGCGGCCCGGCCTCACGTTCCAGGTGCACCACGTCGTGGCCGCGGCGGCGGGCCTCCAGCGCGTGCGTCAGGCCGAGCACACCGCCCCCGACCACGACGACCGACACCCCGGTAGTCAAGCGCCGGCCGGTGACACCCGGCTGAACCGGCGAGGGACAGCGGCCCAACGGGGGAATACATCCCCAACCGGGGAGATAACCACTACCAGTGGGTCCGCGGCGCGGCCCGGAGGGCGCACCATGGAACTGGCTCGTGCTGCGGCGCCGCCGCACGGGACGGGATGAGCCGGAACGGAGACAGCGCTGTGCACGTACTCGGCATCGACATCGGCGGCTCGGGGATCAAGGCGGCACCGGTCAACACCGCCCAGGGCACCCTGCTGGCGGAGCGGGTCAAGGTGGAGACGCCGCGGCCGGCCCGGCCGGAGGCGATCGCGGATGCCGTCGGGAGCCTGGTGGCCACGTTCGGGTGGACCGGCCCGGCCGGGATCGCGTTCCCCGGCGTGGTGATCGGCGGGACCACCATGACCGCGGCCAACCTGGACCCGGCCTGGGTCGGGCTGGACGCCCGTGAGCTGTTCAGCAAGGCCGCCGGGCAGCCGGTGTCGCTCATCAACGACGCCGACGCGGCCGGGCTGGCCGAGATGCGCTTCGGGGCCGGCGCCGGGCATCAGGGCACAGTGCTGATGCTGACGTTCGGCACCGGCATCGGCAGCGCCCTGTTCCGGGCCGGGACGCTGGTGCCGAACACCGAATTCGGCCACATCGAGATCCACGGCCACGACGCCGAGACCCGGGCCTCCGAGCGGGCCAAGGAACAGCACGACCTCAGCTGGGACAAGTGGGCCGGCCGGGTCGGGGAGTACCTGCACCACATGGAGGCGCTGACCGCGCCGGACCTGTTCATCATCGGCGGCGGGATCAGCCGGAAGGCGGACCGGTTCGTGCCGCTGCTGGACGGCCTGCGGGCCCGGGTGGTGCCGGCCGCGCTGCACAACAACGCCGGCATCGTCGGCGCCGCCCTGGCCGCGATCAAGCCCGGCACCAGCCTGGGGACCTCTTAGCGCACTGGACAGCCGGCGGCGAGCAGGGCGGCCTTGACGTCGGCGATCCGCATCTGGCCGAAGTGGAACACGCTGGCCGCCAGCACGGCATCGGCGCCTGCCTGGACCGCCGGGGCGAAATCGGCGGGCTCACCGGCCCCGCCGCTGGCGATGATGGGCACGTCCACCACCGCGCGCACGGCCCGGATCAGCTCGAGGTCGAATCCGGCCTTGGTGCCGTCCGCGTCCATCGAGTTGAGCAGGATCTCGCCGGCCCCGAGTTCCGCGCCGCGCGCGCGCCCACTCCACCGCGTCGATCCCCGTCCCCCGCCGCCCGCCATGCGTGGTCACTTCGAAGGTGGTCACTTCAAACGAAGCGCGCTCGGGTCTCCGGCGGGCGTCCACGGACAGGACCACGCACTGGGCGCCGAACCGCCGGGCCGCCTCGGCGAGCAGGTCCGGCCGGGCGATGGCGGCGGTGTTCAGCGACACCTTGTCCGCGCCGGCCCGCAGCAGCCGGTCCATGTCATCCACGCTGCGCACCCCGCCGCCGACGGTCAGCGGGATGAACACCTGGTCAGCGGTCCGCTGCACCACGTCGATCATGGTGTCCCGGCCGCCGCTGGACGCGGTGATGTCCAGGAACACCAGCTCGTCGGCGCCCTCGGCGTCGTAGGCGGCGGCCAGTTCCACCGGGTCCCCGGCGTCGCGCAGGTCCCGGAAGTTGACGCCCTTGACCACCCGCCCGGCGTCCACGTCCAGGCACGGGATGACCCGCACCGCGACGCCCATCAGGCGCCGGCCCCGGCGACGGTAGGCGACCGCTTCGACCTCGACCAGCATGCGCGGGTCGATCAGGGCGGACACGCCGATCATGGAGGTGGCGGGCATGGTGTCGCCGAACGCGGCGCCGTGCGCCCGGCCGTACTCCTCCCAGCGGGCGATGTCGGTGACGTAGACCGGCGTCCTGACCACGTCGGCCAGGCCGAGCCCGAGGCGTTCCAGGGCCGCACGCCACGTTGCGCAGTCGCCTGGGCGGTCTGCGCCGTAGCGCGTCACCCTCGTGCACGAGCTCCGCGCCATCCAGCGACGTGCAGCCGGACACGAACGCGAAGTCCCCGGCGGCCACCGCCCGGCTGTACCCGCACCACCGGCTCCCACTCGGTGCCGGTGGAGATCCTGCGGATCACCCCCGCACCAGTCACGGGGCCACCGCCGCGAGCGCTTCCTCCAGCGTGAACGCCCCCGCGTACAGCGCCTTGCCGACGATCGCGCCCTCCACCCCGAGCGGGCCCAGCGCCGCGATCGCACGCAGGTCGTCCAGGCTGGACACCCCGCCGCTGGCGATCACCGGGCGCGGCGTGCGGGCGCAGACGTGCCGGAGCAGGTCCAGGTTGGGCCCGCGCAGGGTGCCGTCCTTGGTGATGTCGGTGACCACGTAACGGGAGCAGCCGTCCGCATCCAGCCGGTCCAGCGCCTCGTCCAGCTCGCCGCCTTCCCGGGTCCAGCCCCGCGCGGCCAGCCGGGTGCCGCGCACGTCCAGCCCGACGGCGATCTGCTCGCCGTGCGCGGCGATGGCCGAGCGGACCCAGTCCGGCTGCTCCAGCGCGGCGGTGCCGATGTTGACCCGGGCGCACCCGGTGCGCCAGGGCCGCCGCCAGCGACGCGTCATCGCGGATGCCGCCGGACAGCTCCACCGCGATGTCCAGCTTGCCGACCACCTCGGCCAGCAGGTCCGCGTTGGAGCCGCGGCCGAACGCGGCGTCCAGGTCGACCAGGTGGATCCACTGCGCGCCGGCCGCCTGCCAGGCCAGCGCGGCCTCGACCGGGTCGCCGTAGCCGGTCTCGGTGCCGGCCGCGCCCTGGACCAGCCGGACGGCCTGGCCGCCGGCCACGTCCACGGCGGGCAGCAGGGCGAGCCAGCGTCAGCAGAGCGTCATCGCACCATCTCCAGCCAGTTCGCCAGCAGCGCGGCGCCCGCGTCACCGGACTTCTCGGGGTGGAACTGGGTCGCGCACAGCGGGCCGTTCTCCACCACGGCGATGAACGGCTCGCCATGCGTCGCCCAGCTGATCAGCGGCGGCGTCATCCGCGCGGACGGCTTCATCGGCAGCGAGCGGGCCGCGTAGGAGTGCACGAAGTAGAACCGCTCGCCCGGGCCGATGCCGGCCAGCAGCCGGGATCCGGCGGCGGCGTCCACGGTGTTCCAGCCCATGTGCGGCAGCACCGGCGCCTTCAGCTGCTCGACCGTGCCCGGCCACTGGCCGCAGCCCGGGGTGCGCAGGCCGTGCTCGACCCCCTCGGTCGAACAGCACCTGCATGCCGACGCAGATGCCGAGCACCGGCCGCCCGCCGGCCAGCCGCCGGTCGATCACCTGGTCGCCGCGCACCGCGCGCAGCCCCGCCATGCAGGCCGCGAACGCGCCGACGCCCGGCACCACCAGCCCGTCCGCCTCCATCGCCGCGCTCGCATCCGCGGTCACGAGCGTGTCCGCGCCCGCCCGCTGCAGGGCCCGTTCGCGCCGAACGGATGTTGCCCGAGCCGTAGTCCAGCACCGCGACCGCGGCCGGGGTCTGCCCCGCACTCACAGGGTGCCTTTGGTGCTGGGCACGCCGGACGACCGCGGGTCCGGCGCGACCGCCGCCCGCAGCGCCCGGGCGACCGCCTTGAACTGGGCCTCGACGATGTGGTGCGGGTTGCGCCCGGTGACCTCCAGGTGCAGGCAGATGCCCGCGGTGGCGGTCACCGACTCGAAGAAGTGCCGGGTCAGCGTGGTGTCGTAGCTGCCGATCAGCGGGGCCATCGGCGCCGGCTCGGCATGCACCAGGTACGGCCGCCCGGACAGGTCGATGGCGGCGCGGGCCAGCGTCTCGTCCAGCGGGACCGCGGCGTCGCCGAACCGGCAGATGCCGGCCTTGTCGCCGAGCGCCTCGCGCAGCGCCTGGCCGAGCGCCAGCGCGGTGTCCTCCACGGTGTGGTGCGCGTCGATCTCGATGTCCCCGGTGGCCTGCACGCTCAGGTCGACAGCCCGTGCTTGCCCAGCTGGGCGAGCATGTGGTCGAAGAACGGCACGCCGGTGCCGACGTCGGCGCTGCCGGTGCCGTCGAGGTCCAGCTCGACCAGGACCTGGTCTCCTTGGTCACCCGCTCGACCCGGGCGGTCCGGCCGTTGCGCTCGCTCACCGGGGCACCTCCAGTGCCGTCTGGTCTTCCGCGAGTGCCCCGTCGAGGGCGTGGCGGAACGCGGTCATCTCCTCCGGGCGGCCGACGGTGACCCGCAGCCAGCCGGGCGGGCCGGTCTCCCGGATCAGCACCCCGCGGTCGAGCAGTGCCTGCCACACCCGCGTGCCGGTCGGGGAACTCGCCGAACAGCACGAAGTTGGCGTCCGAGTCGGCGACGGCGAGCCCGCGCTGGCGGAGCCAGTCCACGAGGGCGTCTCGTTCATCACGGAGGGCCTTGACGGTGGCCAGCGGCTCATCGCGGTGCGCCAGCGCCGCGCGGGCCACCGCCTGGGTGACGCTGGACAGGTGGTACGGCAGCCGGACCAGCAGCAGCGCGCGCACGATGGCGGGGTCCGCGGCCAGGTAGCCGACCCGGGCGCCGGCCAGCGCGAACGCCTTGGACATGGTGCGGGTCACCACCAGGCGGGGGAACCGCGGCAGCAGGGCCAGCGCGCTGGGCGAGCCGTCCCGGGCGAACTCGGCGTAGGCCTCGTCGACCACGACCATGCCCGGGGCGGCCGCGCAGATGGCCTCGATGACCGGCAGCGGCAGGGCGGTGCCGGTCGGGTTGTTCGGCGAGGTGAGGAAGACGATGTCCGGGCCGCTCGGCCCCGATGACCGCCGCCGCGCGCGCCGGGATCGATGCCGAAGTCGGCGTCCCGGGCCCCGCTGACCCAGCGGGTCCCGGTGGCCAGCGCGATGAGCGGGTGCATCGAGTAGGACGGCTCGAAGCCCAGCGCCGTCCGGCCCGGGCCGCCGAAGGCCTGGAGCAGCTGCTGGATGATCTCGTTGGACCCGTTGGCCGCCCAGACCTGGCCGGCGGTCGAGCCCGTGGCCGAGGTAAGCGGCCAGGTCAGCGCGCAGCGCGGTGGCGTCCCGGTCCGGGTAGCGGTTCAGCGTGCCCGCCACCTCCGCGACCGCGGCGGTGATCGCGGCGGCCAGGCCGGCGACGGCGGGTAGGGGTTCTCGTTGGTGTTCAGCCGCACCGGCACGTCGAGCTGCGGCGCCCCGTACGGCTCGTGCCCGGCCAGGTCCGGCCGCAGCGGTACCCATCCGGGGATGGGCTCTGCTGGGTCGGAGCGGCCCCCCGGAACCTCCGGGCCGCTTCCCTGGGCTGGCATCGTCATGGCTGCTCGTGCTGGGGGACGCGGACCCGTACTGCGGCTACGTGAGCGACCAGGTCCTCGGCGCCGCCGAGGGCGTCGATGTGCGCGGCGGCCCCGGCCAGGGCGTCCCGGCTGCACTCCACCACGTGGATGCCGCGCAGGAAGGACAGGGTGGACAGGCCGGCCGTGTGCCGCGCGGTGCCCCCGGTGGGCAGCACATGGTTGGACCCGGCCAGGTAGTCCCCGAGCGACACCGGGGCGTAGGGGCCGGTGAAGATGGCCCCCGCGTTGCGGATCTGGCGGGCCAGGCCGGCCGCGTTCTCGGCCTGGATCTCCAGGTGCTCCGGGGCCCAGGCGTCGCTGACCGCCACCGCCGCGGCCAGGTCGTCCACCAGCACGGCGGCGGACTGGCCGGCCAGCGCCTCGCCGACCCGCCCGGCGTGCCGGGTGGCCGCGATCTGCGGGCCGAGCGCCTTGTCCACCTGGTCAGCCAGGGCCGGGTCGGTGGTGACGAGCAGGCAGGCGGCCAGCGGGTCGTGCTCGGCCTGGGCGATCAGGTCGGCGGCGACGAATTCCGGGTCGGCGGTGTGGTCGGCGATGATCGCGATCTCGGTGGGCCCGGCCTCCGCGTCGGTGCCGATCACGCCGAGCAGCAGCCGCTTGGCCGCGGCCACGTACACGTTCCCCGGCCCGGTGACCACGTCGGCGGGGGCACAGTCCCCGGTCCCCCAGGCGAACATGGCGATGGCCTGGGCTCCCCCGGCCGCGTGCACCTCGTCGATGCCGAGCAGGGCGCACGCGGCCAGCACGGCCGGGGCGGGCCGCCCGTCGGCCTGCGGCGGCGACGCGACGGCGATCTCCGGGACCCCGGCGGCCTGGGCCGGGACCACGTTCATCACCACCGAGGAGGGGTAGGTCACCAGCCCCCCGGGCACGTACACGCCGGCCCGGCCGACCGGGACGTACCGCTCGGTGACCGTGGACCCCGGGGCGACCGTGGTGGTGTGGTCCGCGGGCAGCTGGGCCTGGTGCACCAGCCGGGTCCGCCGGATGGCCTCCTCCAGCGCGGCCCGCAGGCCCGGGTCGAGGGCGGCCAGGGCATCCTGGAGGGCCTGGGCCGGGACGCGGGTGGACGGCAGGTCCACCCCGTCGAACCGGGCCGTGTAGTCGCGGACCGCGGCCGCACCGCGCTTGCGGACGTCGTCACAGACCGGGCGGACCGCGGCGACCGCGGCCTCCACGTCCAGCCCGGCACGCGGCAGGACACCGGCCAGCTTCGCCCGGGTCAGGTCGCTGACCGCCCGGCCACGGAGATCGATTCGAGGGAGCACGGGCCAAGTCTACGAAGGCAGCTCACCCGGCAGCGTTCCCGTCCGGATGCTGGACGGCTACCGGCCCTCGCCGCCTATCCGGTCCAGCTCGGCCAGATCGTCCGCGGAGAGGGCCAGCCCGGCACCACCGACGTTCTCGCGCAGGTGGGCGTCGGATGAGGTGCCGGGGATGAGCAGGATGTTCGGTGAGCGCTGCAGCAGCCAGGCCAGCGCGACCGCCATCGGCGTGGCGCCGAGACGGGCGGCGACGGCGTTCAGCTCCCCGGACTGGAGGGGGCTGAAACCGCCGAGCGGGAAGTAGGGCACGTAGGCGATGCCCTGGGCGGCGAGGGAGTCGATGAGGCCGTCGTCGTCCCGGTGGGCGACGTTGTAGAAGTTCTGCACGCACACCACCGGTGCGATGGACTGGGCCTCGGCGATCTGCTCGGCGTTCACGGTGCTGAGGCCGAGATGCTTGATCAGTCCCTCGTGCTGCAGCTCCGCGAGCGCGGTGAACGGCTCGGCGAGCGAGCCGGGCTCCGGGCGGTCGAACCCGCCGACGCGCAGGTTGACGACGTCGAGAGCGTCGAGCCCGAGGTGGTCCAGGTTGTCGTGCACGGCCTGGCGCAGCTGCTCGGGAGAGCGCGCGGGGGGCCAGCCGCCCTCGGCGTCCCGCCGCGCGCCCACTTTCGTCACGATGTGCAGATCGTCCGGATAGGGGTGCAGCGCCTCCTTGATGATCTGGTTGGTCACGTACGGGCCGTAGAAGTCGGCCGTGTCGATGTGCGTGATGCCGAGCCGCACCGCCTCGCGCAGCACGGCCACGGCAGCGCCGCGGTCGGCGGGCGGGCCGAACACGTGCGGGCCGGCCAGCTGCATCGCGCCGTACCCCATGCGGGTGACCGTGAGGTCCCGGGCCATGGTGAACGTCCCGCCGGGAAGTGTCTTCACTGCCAAGAGAATCCTTACTCCTTACTCCTTGTTGTCGCCGGTCCACGGGCGGCCGGCCGCCCGCGCCGGCGTCAGCTCGTGATGACTCCACTGTCCCCCGGTCGGCGCGGAACAGGCAGGGTCCTGGTGATCCTGGGAGTGACAGGGCCAGGGAGGCCGCGGTCCATGCGGGTTACCGTGATCGATGTGAGCGAGAACAACATGCTCGGTGACTACTTGCGGGCCCGCCGCGAGCTCGTCCAGCCTGACAGCGTCGGCCTGCCCGCGGGCGGGGTGCGACGCGTCGCGGGGCTGCGGCGCGAAGAGGTCGCCATGCTCGCCGGGATCAGCTCCGACTACTACCTGCGGCTCGAGCAGGGCCGGGACCGGAATCCGTCGCTCCAGGTCCTCGAGGCCCTGGCCCGCGTGCTGCGCCTCGACCAGTCGGCCACCGACTACCTGCTCAGCCTGGCCACGCCCCGGCCCCGCCACCGGCGGCGCCGTCCCCGGCGCGAGACCGTGCCGGCCGGCATCCGGCAGCTGCTCGACGTCCTGGGCCTGCCCGCCTTCGTCGAGGGCCGCTACTTCGACGTCCTCGCCGCCAACCGCCTCGCCGGCGCGCTGTCACCCAACCTGCAGGCGGGCCAGAACCGGCTCCGCGCAGTGTTCCTCGACCCGGCCGAGCAGGCGCTGTACCCGGACTGGGATCAGGCCACCGCCCGGCTGGTCGCCGGCTTCCGCGAGTCCGTCGGAACCGATACCGACGATCCCCGCTTCGTGGAACTTGTCGGCGGGCTGTCGCTGTCCAGCGAACGATTCCGGCGGCTCTGGGGCCGCCACGACGTGCAGGCCCACGAGGGCATGCCGGCCCGGATTCACCACCCGCAGGTCGGGGACCTCACGCTCAGCCGCGAGAAGCTCACCATCGGCGGTGCCGAGGGCCAGCTGCTCGTGGTCTACCACGCCCAGCCCGGCACGAGCAGCGCCGAGAAGCTGGCCCTGCTGGCCTCCCTGGCCGCCCCGGCCGCGGCCCCCGCGGCACCAGGGCGCCCGGCAAGGCCGCAGCCTGACGCGCCCGGCCACCTGCCTGACGCTCCCGGCCACCTTTAGGCCGTCACGGGTAATGCGGAGCCCGCGGCCGCGGCCGACCGCATCCGTCATCCCTTTCCGGAACCAGGCCTTTCCCGGAAGCTGGCCTTTCCCGGAAGCCGGTCTCAGTGCAGGGCCAGGGCGGAGCCGTTCCCGCTGCCCTGCCGCCGCTCCCGGAGCACGTCGCTGAGTTCCAGGCCGCCGGCCATGATCCCGGCGCCCAGGGGCCAGAACGCGATGGCACTGCCGGCCCCGAGCGACAGGGACGCGTACAGGTGCGTCCCGGCCGGGAGGGTGGCCAGCAGGTGATGGTAGGCCGCCTGCCCCCAGTGCTCGCCGATCCACAGCGTGATCAGGCCCGCCGCCAGCGCGCTGAGCAGCACCACGGCCATGCCCGCCGGGCGTGAGCCGCGCACCGCCATCAGGTAGCCGGCCAGCCCGGAGATGGCCCCTCCAGCCAGGCAGATCAGGCAGTACCAGCCGTCCGCGGCGACGAAAGCACTGCTCTCCGCGTTCACCACGGCCGCTGCCCCGCGGCCGGTCATCACCAGGTAGGGCCGGGGCGCCACGGCTATCCACAGGAAGCCCGCGGCCACCCCGAGCACCAGGGTGAGCAGCGTGACGGCCAGCCAGCGGCGCAGGGCATCGGCCACCCGCCGGCGCCGCCCCGCTCTCCCGTTGTAGTCGGCGGCATGGATCATGATGTCCAGCAGCGTACGTGACGCCCGCCCGTTATGCGGCCGGCCGACGCGCGGGGCCGGGCCGCCCGCCAATCCTTGCTAGGTTAGGCAGCAGGCGTGCGGTACCACCAAACGGGCCAGCCGGCCCCAAGGGGAATCCATGATCGAGGCGCGGGAACTGACCAAGCGCTACGGGGACAAAACGGCCGTGGACCATTTGTCCTTCAGCGTCGCACCAGGCCGGGTAACCGGCTTCCTCGGCCCGAACGGGGCCGGCAAATCGACCACTATGCGGCTCATCCTGGGCCTGGACCGGCCGGACTCGGGAACGGCGACGATCGACGGCAAACGGTACGCCGACCTGAGCCAGCCATTGCGCTACGTCGGCGCGCTGCTCGAGGCCAAGGCGATGCACTCGGGCCGGAGTGCCTACAACCACCTGCTGTTCCTGGCCCAGACCCAGGGCCTGCCCCGGTCCCGGGTCGACGCGGTACTGGAACTCGTCGGGCTCCGGGACGTGGCGCGGAAGCGGACCGGCGGCTACTCCCTCGGCATGGGGCAGCGGGTCGGCATCGCCGTGGCGATGCTGGGCGATCCGGAAGTGCTCATGCTGGACGAGCCGGTCAACGGGCTGGACCCCGAGGGCATCCTGTGGATCCGGACCCTGATGAGGCAACTGGCCTCCGAGGGCCGGACGATCTTCGTCTCCAGCCACCTGATGAACGAGATGGCGGTCACCGCCGACCACCTGGTGGTGATCGGGCGGGGCAGGCTCATCGCGGACTGCAGCACCCAGCAGTTCATCGAGCAGAGCTCGGAGAAGTACGTGCTGGTGCGCTCGCCGGAGGCGGACCGGCTGGCCGGCCTGCTCGCCGCGGAAGGCGGCAAGGCCACCGACCCGCCACCGGGCAACGGGCAGCAGGCGCCCGGCGAACCGGGCGACGCCACCGGCCCGGGCGCGGCGGCCGCCCTGCGGGTGACCGGGCTGGCGGCACCACGCATCGGCGAGATCGCCGCCGCCAACCGGATCGTGCTGCACGAGCTCACGCCGCGGCTGGCCTCCCTGGAGGAGGCCTACATGGAACTGACCGCGGACAGCTCGGAGTACGGCCACATGGGCGGGGACGCCGTGGCCCAGCCCCCCAGCGCCGCGCCGGGCACGGCCGCCGCGGTGAGCTCCGCTCAGGCCAGCACAGGACAGGAACGCCAATGACCTCCGCCAGCCCGCCGGTGCAGGCCACCGCCGGCCGCGCCGTGCCGCCCCCGGCCCACCGCGTCGGGTTCGGTCACCTCATGCTCGCCGAGTGGACGAAGATCCGCTCGGTGCGGTCCACCGTCTGGACCCTGCTGCTGTTCGTCGTCCTCACGGTGGGCTTCACCGCGCTGTTCACCGGGCTGACCGTGGCCAACTGGACCGGCCAGCACGCCGCCGAGCGGAACGCGACGGTCATCGCCAACCCGATCGGCTTCATCCTGGGCGCGGGCATCGGGCTCGGCCAGCTGACCATCTGCGTGCTCGGGGTGCTGGTGATCACGTCCGAGTACTCCACCGGAGTCATCCGCGCCTCGCTGCTGGCCGTGCCGCGCAGGCTGCCGATGCTGGCCGCGAAGGCCGCGGTGTTCGCCATCCTGGTACTGATCGTGGCGGAGATAGTGTCGTTCTCCTGCTTCTTCCTGGGCTCGGCCATCCTGCACAGCCGGGTGCCCGTGTCGCTGTCTGACAACAACGTGCTGCGCGCGGTCGTCGGCGCCGGGCTCTACCTGGGCGTGCTGGGCCTGTTCGCGCTGGCGGTCGGGCTGCTGATCCGGCACACCGCCGGGGCCATCACGTCGGTCATCGGGATCGTGCTGGTGCTGCCGATCCTGTCCGGCCTGCTGCCCGGCAGCTGGGGCGCACACATCAACGCCTACCTGCCCGAGCAGGCCGGGTCGCTGGTGTACAGCGCGCACCGGGACGCCAGCGCGCTGCTGTCCGCCTGGCAGGGCTTCGGCGTGTTCTGCCTGTGGACCGCGGTGCTGCTGGCGGCCGGGGCTTACCTGCTCATGCGCCGGGACGCCTGACCTCCGGCCGCCCCGGGCTGCCCGGCCGCGCTGGGCCTCCGCGTGCCTGCGTCATCGCGTCGTACACGGCCAGGAAGATCGCATGGCGCCGCCGCACCTCGGCCCGGTCCGATCCGTCGGCGACGGTTTCCTCGCTGACCCGGACGATCATGGCCGCCTCGTCGAGCAGCACCTGGCGCTGGTCGGCGGCGATGGTCCGCTCCATGATCCTGGCCAGGGCGTCGAGCTGCCTGATCAGGATGGCGGGCAGGCCGGTTGCGCTCTGCCGGATCTTGTCGAACGCCCGCTGCACCATCCGCTCGTAGGTCGGCTCGGTGGTGATCAGCCGGATCACGCCGGCCCGATCCCGGTGGACACGGGCCGGATGCCATCGGCCAGCCACCTTGCACAGGCTGTCGGAAAGCCAGTCGATGCAGGTCATAGCGGTAAAAGTGTCGTTGACGGCGGAGGACAGGGCACGGATCGCAATCTCGACCAGCTGATCGATACCGAACGAGACGTCCTGGGCGAGCGTCCGGTACGGGCCGGTAACATGCGCGCGCGCCAGCCCGCGGGCGACCTCAGCCGCGGCGCCGGCAGGCCACACGGTGGCGAGTTCGCTGCCCTGGGCCAGGAAGTGACCGGGCCGGTAGTGCAGGTGGATCACCGCCCCGGCCTCGGAGGCAATGCCGAGCAGGGTCCGGTGGTGGATGTACTGCAGGTACCCGCTCCGGGACACCCGGACCATCGCACCCGGACCGGGCATGCTGGACAGCACCTCCGCCACGGACGGGTCAGACGGGTCGGCTGCCCCCTCGTCGACCTGTTCATCGATGGCCCGCGACAAGTCAGCTGAGATGCCCGCGATCACCTGTGGCAGCTGGATCTGGCGGGTGATGTGGTTGATGAAGTAGATGAGAACGGCCAGGTCCACCACCATCAGGGCCAGGGTGACGGTAATGCTGATGTGCGGGACAAATACCCCGTCCGGGCCGGGGCCGCCGATGGACACGAGTGCGAGGACCGCGTAGACGAAGGTCGCCACGAAGGTCCCGAGCGTGAGCTGGGTGCCCCGATCGCGGATGAAGGTGCGCAGCATCCGGGGCCCGAACTGAGTGGAGGCCAGGGTCAGCGCGACGATCACGATCGAGAACACGACGCCGACCACGGTGATGACGGCGGCGGCGATCGCAGTAAGGATCTGCCGCGCCGCGTCCGCTGACCCGTTGTTGACCCAGGCAGGCAGGCTGAACGCGCCATGATACGCAGCGCGGTCAGCCGCGTAGCTGGCGGCGAACAGGCCCATCGCCCCGATGACCTCAAGCGCCGGGACCAGCCACAGGTTGGTGCGCAGCTCTTCCCGGGTCCAGTCGGTGCGCAGGAAGATGCGGCGTATCACAGGAAGCGCCTTTCGCAGGCCGGACTACTCACCAGCCTTCCCAGCTCACCCCTGGTTTATCGCTCCGGGCGGCCCCAACTCAGCCCACACACGTGGGCCCGAGCAACTGCTTGAGGTCCGCCGCCAGCGCGGGTGAGGGCTTCACCCGCAGCTTGTCATCCAGCCGGACCACCGTCGTCCGCTGGCCATTGCAGAGCTTCAGGTGCACCTCGGCCAGGCCCGGGTGGGTGCCCAGCACCTCGCGCAGCCGGTCGACCACGGGCGGCACGCACCGCTGGACCGGGATGGACAGGACGAAAGGGCCGCTCTCGTCCGCCGAGAGGTCCGGCGCGGTCACCTCCGATGCGATCAGCTTGGGCGTCTCATCGCGCCGGTCCAGCCTGCCCTTCACCACCACGATCGCGTCCTCGGCCAGCAGCAGCGAGCACTGCTGGTAGGCGGCGGGGAAGAACAGCACCTCGATGGCGCCTTCCAGGTCTTCCAGGGTGGCCTGGGCCCACGGGTTGCCCTGCCGGGTGACCTTGCGCTGCACCCCGGACAGGATGCCGCCCACCGTGACCATCTGGCCGTCGGGACGGCCGCCCCGGCCGGATCGCTCGGCATCCTCGGCCGCCGAGCTGATCAGCTCGGCCACCGAGCAATCGGTGTTCGCGGCCACGATGTGCTCCACGCCGAGCAGGGGATGGTCGGAGACGTACAGGCCGAGCATCTCGCGCTCGAAGCTGAGCAGGGTGGTCTTGTCCCACTCCCCGTCCGGCACCGGCACCTCAAACGTCGCCTCGACCTCCGCGTCCCCGCCGAACAGCGAATCCTGGCCGATCGCCTCGTTGCGCTTCACGTCGATGACGGTGTCGATGGCCTGCTCGTGGATGATGGCCAGCCCCTTGCGCGGATGGCCCAGGGAGTCAAAGGCGCCGGCCTTGATGAGCGATTCGATGACCCGCTTGTTGCACACGTTGACGGGGACTTTGCGCAGGAAATCAGCGAAGCTGACGAACGCCCCCTTGCTGGCCCGTGCCTCCACGATCGCGTTGACGACGTTCGTGCCGACATTCCGCACCGCCGCCAGGCCGAACCTGATGTCATTCCGCACGGGGGTGAACGTGGCATCCGACGCGTTGACGTCGGGCGGCAGGACGGTGATGCCCATGCGGCGGCACTCGTTAAGATAAAGAGCGCTCTTGTCTTTGTCGCCGGATACCGATGTGAGCAGTGCGGCCATGTACTCGGCCGGGTAATTTGCCTTGAGGTAGGCGGTCCAGTAGGAGACCAGCCCGTAGGCCGCGCTGTGCGCTTTGTTGAAAGCGTAGTCGGAGAACGGGACCAGGATGTCCCAGAGCGTCTTGATGGCCGAGTCCGAATAACCGTTGGCCTTCATGCCCGCCTCGAACGGCGCGAACTCCTTGTCCAGGATCTCCTTTTTCTTCTTGCCCATCGCCCGGCGGAGCAGGTCCGCTTTGCCGAGGCTGTACCCGGCCAGTTTCTGCGCGATGACCATGACCTGCTCCTGGTACACGATCAGCCCGTAGGTGTCGCCCAGGACATCGGCCAGCGACTCGGCCAGCTCCGGGTGGATGGGGACCACCGGCTTGCGGTTGTTCTTCCGGTCGGCGTAGTCGTTGTGCGCGTTGGCGCCCATCGGGCCCGGCCGGTACAGCGCGCCGACCGCGGAGATGTCCTCGAAGTTGTCCGGCCGCATGCTGCGCAGCAGGGCGCGCATCGGGCCGCCGTCGAACTGGAAGATGCCCAGCGTGTCCCCGCGGGCCAGCAGGTCGTAGGTGGGCTGGTCGTCCAGCGGGAGGGTTTCCAGGACCACCTCGGTGTCCTGGTTGGCCTTGATGCCGCGCACCGCGTCGTCCAGCACGGTGAGGTTCCGCAGGCCGAGGAAGTCCATCTTGAGCAGGCCCAGCGACTCGCACGCCGGGTAGTCGAACTGGGTGATGACCGCCCCGTCGGCTTCCCGCTTCCAGACCGGCACGTGCTCGGTGATCGACTCACTGCTCATGATCACGCCGGCGGCGTGCACGCCGGCCTGCCGGATCAGCCCCTCCAGCCCCCGGGCGGTGTCGATGACCTGCTTGACCTCTTGCTCCGCCTCGTACAGCGCGCGGATCTCGCCGGCCTCGCCATAGCGGGGGTGGGTGTCGTCGAAGATGCCGGACAGCGGGATGTCCTTGCCCATCACGGCGGGCGGGAACGCCTTGGTGATCCGGTCGCCCAGCGCGTACGGGAACCCGAGCACCCGGGCCGAGTCCTTGACCGCGGCCTTGGCCTTGATGGTGCCGTACGTGATGATCTGGGCGACCTTGTCCTCGCCCCACTTGTCGGTGACGTAGCGGATCACGTCACCCCGCCGGCGTTCGTCGAAGTCGATGTCGATGTCCGGCATGGAGACGCGCTCGGGGTTGAGGAACCGCTCGAACACGAGCCCGTGGTCCAGCGGGTCGAGGTCGGTGATGCCGAGGGCGTAGGCGACCATGGCGCCGGCCGCCGAGCCGCGGCCCGGCCCCACCCTGATCCCGTTCCGCTTGGACCACATGATGAAGTCGGCGACGACCAGGAAGTACGAGCAGAACCCCATCTGGGTGATGATGCCCATCTCATACTCGGCCTGCTGCCGGCGGCGCTCGTCGTAGCCGCCGGGGTAGCGGCGGTCCATGCCGCGCCACACTTCCTGGCGGAACCAGCTCTCCTCGGTCTCCCCCTCCGGCACGTTGAACACCGGCATCAGGTTCTTCGGCTGGAACGTGACGTCGGCGCGCTCGGCGATGAGCAGCGTGGAGTCGCAGCCGGACTGCCATTCCTCGTCACTGAACGCGGCGCGCATCTCCTGCGGGCTCTTGAGGTAGTAACCGCTGCCGTCGAACTTGAACCGCCCCGGGTCGGCCATGTTCGACCCGGTCTGCACGCACAGCAGCACCTCATGGGCCTTGGCGTCGGCCTCCACGGTGTAGTGCGAGTCGTTGGTGACCACGAAGGGCAGGCCGAGGTCTTTGGCGATGCGGCGCAGCCCGTCGCGGACCCGCTGCTCGATGCTGAGCCCGTGATCCATGATCTCGACGAAGAAGCTGCCGGCGCCGAAGATGTCCCGGTAGGCCGCGGCGGCTTCGAGAGCCTGCTCGTACTGGCCGAGGCGCAGCCGGGTCTGCACCTCCCCGCTCGGGCACCCGGTGGTGGCGATGATGCCCCGCGCATGCGCGGCGAGCAGTTCCCGGTCCATCCGGGGCTTGCGGAAGTAGCCCTCCAGCGAGGCACGCGAGGACAGCCGGAACAGGTTGTGCATGCCCTCGGTGGTCTCGGCCAGCAGCGTCATGTGCGTGTAGGCACCAGCGCCGGACACGTCGTCGTCCTTCTGCGCCGGGGTGCCCCACCGGACCGGCTGGCGGTGCCGCCGGTGCTCCGGGGCGAGATAGGCCTCGATGCCGATGATCGGCTTGATCCCGGCCTTGGTGGCCTTGGACCAGAAGTCGTAGGCCCCGTAGAGGTTGCCGTGGTCGGTCATGGCCACCGCGGTCATGCCGGCCCGCTCGCACTCGGCGAACATGTCCTTGAGCCGGGCCGCCCCGTCCAGCATCGAGTACTCGGTGTGGACGTGCAGGTGGGCAAAGCCCTCCCTGTTAGCCCGGGAGGCCGACCCCCCGGAACCCCCCGCTCGCCGCTCCGCGTCGAGGCTTCCGCCCGTACTGCGCTGCGCCGCGGCCGCCGTCATGAAGTACCGCCTCCTTCGGGCATGCTTCGCGGCGCCCTCACGGGCGTCGGTTTACCAGGGCCGGGGGAAGTGGCCGGTGCTGCCTGCCGCCAGGGCCTCTGCCCCGGCGGAGGGTCCCTCGGGGCATCGCACCGGCCCGGCGTTCCAGAGCCTAACCGAGGCCGGGGCCGGGCTGCGACCCGGCGCGCCGGACGCCTCCTTGCCCCGTTTTGGCCGGCCCTTGCGCCCTCGTCCCGGGGCGGCAGGCCTTGACGCCGCCGGGCAGCCGTCTCGTGGGAGCCAGCGGCATGGCTTGCGGCCGGGAGCACGGCACGGGGTTCCGTGGCGATGAGTTCCTCGGCCGCTGAGGCCGGCCGCTCCCCGGTGCGGCCCGGCCTGACCGGCCGAGGCCGCACCGGAGGAGGCACGAAATGAGCCCGGGCCGCGAGCGGCCCGGGCTTGGTGACCGATTACCTCCTCAGGCGGTCGGGCGCAGCCAGACACCGAAGTTCTGGCCGCTGCTCCACAGCGGGCCCGGACTGGTCACGAGCCGGCCACCGGCGGTCCCGGTCGTGGTGTTCACGACCGTGGTGGTGGTCCACGGCCCGCTCAGGGTCCCGCGGGTCCCGCTATAGGTGGTCACGTGACCACCGGTGAACGACCACAGCCTGATGCTGGCCGTGGGCGCGGACACCGTGGCGTTGCTGACCACGCCGGCCGCCTCGGCCGCGGTGTACACCACGTCCGGCGGCGACGGGACACTCACCGTCTGGCTGACACCCATGGTGTAGTCAGTGGCGGTGAAGAAGTCGTGGCCTGCCCGGTCGTAGTAGATGCTGAGCGCCAGCACGTCACCGACGTTCGGGCTGATGCCAGTCATCGTGCCGCCGCCCATGCCGAACAGCCCGCCGACCGAATTCCAGCCGACAGACGCGGCTCCGCCGCCGGCTTTCACGCCCAGCGAGGCCGGCGTGACACCGGTGCCCCCGAGCACCAGCTCGGCGTACCCGGCGTTACCCGTCTTCGCGGGCACCGGCGGCACCACCACTGTGGCACCGATGTAGCGGAACCATCGGCCGCCAGCAACCAGGTAGCCCGCCTGGTTGCTCGTGTAGATCACCGGGGCCTGAGAGTGCGCCGAGGACGTGGCCGCGCTGGCCGCGCCCGGCCCGGCCAGCCCTACAGCGAGAAGGGTCGCCCCAGCCACGGTTCCGGCCGTGGCCATGACCCGCCTGATGTGCCTTCGCATGGCGAAGACCCCCTATGACCGGGGCCTTCAAGGTAAGACATATGATGCGGGACGGTGATTCGTGGTGAACCCCGGCCTTGCCGCGAAAAGATCTAAGTGAACTGATCGCCGCCCGCAGGCGGGCTTGTTCGTCCGTCACTCACTATTATACACCTGGCCGTTATGCAGGACTTTTCCCGGAACGGCGGCTGAAGGCGGCCGGCCGCTGCCGGAGTAATGGCACCAGGCGGTAACCGCCTGGGACATCCGGCGATCGGGCGGCCGGCAATCCGGCGGCCGGCAATCCGGCGGCCGGATTGCCCGCCGGCAGCAGGCCGGTGATCAGGCTGGCCTTGCCCGTCACCTTGCCCGCGGTGTTGCTCACCTTGCTGCTGGCCTTGCCCGTCCGGGCGGCATGCATGGCTGATTCAGCCATGCATGCCGCGCCGCAGGAACGCCGCGGTCATGCCGTGGGACCGGGACGGGCTCAGCCTTCCGGCTTAGGGCTGAACAGCGCGAACATGCTGCCGTTCGGGTCGGCGAGGTAGGCGACGGCCATGCCGTCCCCCATCGTCATCGGCGCGACGATGACCTTGCCGCCGAGTTCCTCGGTCCGGGCGCATGTCGCCGCGACGTCGTCCACCTTGACGACGAACACCGCGTAGGGCGGGATGTTGCCGCCGGTGCCGAAGATGCCGCCGGACGGGCCCGCGGCGCCTGCCGCGGTGATGAGCGTGTACCCGTCGTCCGGGGCGAAAGTCCAGCCGAAGAGCGGACCGTAGAAGGCCTTGGCCGCCTCGACGTCGGGGGCGCCGATTTCGAACCAGGCGACGGTGTTGCTAGCCGGTACGGACATGAGGTTCTCCTCCTGATGGATGAAACGTGTCAGGAAGAGCCTGCTGGACGCCGGCGACACCGTTATGTCGGTGTTTCCGGCGCAGTTTGCGGCGCGGTGTCGCGGGCGCCGCGGAGCGGGTCAGGCGTGCAGTTCAGGACGGCGGACCAGGGCGTCCGGGATGTCCACCGCAAGATCGCTGTAGGCGCGCTGTGGTGCCCGCTCACCCGTGTCGGTGACGCCCCGGATCCGGTCCACCCGGAACGCCCGGCCGCCGCGGCGCAGCCGGCACCAGGCCAGCAGGTACCACTGGCTGCGGGTCGCCGCGAACGCGACCGGCTCCACCTCGCGGACCGTCACCTGGTCTTTCCGGTCCGCGTACTCCAGCCGGAGCACGTGACCCGCGGTGATGGCCTCCTGGATGGCCAGCGGGACGTTGGCCGGCGGGCTGATCAGCCGGATCCGGTCCAGCAGCCGTGCCGCCTCCGCGGTCTGCGCCGCGGACGCGGACGCGAGCACCTTGCGCAGCGCGCTGCGCGTCGCGGCCGCGAACGGGGTGGACTCGTCCCGGGCCAGGGCCACGGCGATCGCCGCCATCTCGGCCGCCGTGAAGTTGACCGGCGGGAGCGTCAGCGCCTTGTCGATGACATAGCCACCGGCCCGCCCGGTCTCGGCATAGATCGGCACGCCCGATTCCTGCAGGGCGAGAATGTCCCGCTCGATGGTCCGGCTGCTGACCTCATACCGCTGGGCCAGCTGCCGGGCCGACCGCGGGCGCGGCGCCGCCGCCCGCAGTTCCTCGACCAGCGCGTAGAGCCGGTCAGTCCGGTTCATGCTGCCGCACGCTACCGCCCCCTGCCGACAGCCGGCCCGCGGCGGCCGTCCCGCCTGCGAACGCTACCGCCCCCGCAGGCGGCCCAGGGCGCTACCAGGACGGGCCGGGACAGGCCGGGCCACAGCCGGTCCTGGTGAACCGGATCGGTATGACTGGCCACCGGCGGGGCGCCGGCCAGTTCTCCGGGGCGGACCACTGATAGCTGATCCTGGCTCCCGGGCTCACCGAGGTGACCGGAAGGAATGTCGCCCGGCTGATCCAGGCCGCCCGGCCGCCGGGCAGTCCGATCAGGTAGTCGGGCTGGCCGTCGAGGGTGACCCGGGCCGCCGGGCGCGGCGGGCCGGGCCGGGCGGCCGGGGCGTCGTCACGCAGCTGCGCGGCGAGCGCGCCCGGCCGCCCGCGTCCATCGTCGTGGTGCGCACGCCGTGCGCGGTGGTGACCGTCACCTGCACCAACCCGGCCGCGGCCGCCGCGGTGATGGCGGCCGCGGCGCGCAGTTCGACGTCCCGCCGGGAGAGCGGAGGCCGCGAAGTCGCCGGACCGGATGCCTGCGGGCCAGCGGGTGCCGGCCTGCTGCCAAGCGGCCCCGGCCCGGCGGCCGCCGCGCACGCCGCCACGGCCGCGGTGACCGCCAGTGCGCAGATGCTCAGGGCCATGCCACCCAGTGCGGTACGGCGCTGAGCCGTGTCCCCCCGGCTCAGCGGGAGGGGCCGCCGGATCGGCACGGTCCCGGCCGGGCCGGCTGGGGGGCAGTCCTCGGCGCGGCCGCTCATCGCGGATCCTGTCGGTGTCCCATACCCCCTAGACGTGCGGATGGCGGCGCGGCGTTGTCGCGCCGGCCGCGCCTAGCTTTCCGCGCCCAGCACGTCGAGCGCGTGGCTGAGGTCGTCCGGGTAGCCGCTGCTGAACTCGACCCGGTGGCCGTCGGCCGGATGCGCGAAGCCCAGCTGGACCGCGTGCAGCCACTGCCGGGTCAGGCCCAGGTGCGCGGCGAACACCGGGTCCGCGCCGTACAGCCGGTCCCCGGCGCACGGGTGGCGCAGCGCGGCCATGTGCACCCGGATCTGGTGCGTCCGCCCGGTTTCCAGCACGACCTCGGTCAGGCTGGCGCCCCGGAAGGCTTCCAGCGTGTCGTAGTGCGTGACGCTGGGGCGGCCGCCGGCGATGACCGCGAACCGGCCATCCCCGGACGGGTGCCGCCCGATCGGGGCGTCGATGGTGCCGCGCAGCGGATCCGGGTGGCCCTGCACCAGGGCGTGGTAGCGCTTGTCCACCTCGCGGTCGCGGAACGCCTGCTTGAGCACGCTGTAGGCGTGCTCGCTCTTGGCCACCACCATCAGCCCCGTGGTATTGGCGTCGAGCCGGTGCACGATGCCCTGGCGCTCGGCCGCGCCACTGGTGGCGATGGTGTGCCCGGCGGCGAGGAGCCCCTCCAGCACGGTCGGGCCGGTCCAGCCCGGGGTTGGGTGGGCGGCCACCCCCTGCGGCTTGTCCACCACCACGATGTCGGTGTCCTCGTACACCACGGCGAGGCCGGGCACGGCCCGGGGCACCGGGCCGGCGGCGGACGGCGGGGCGGGCAGCGTCACGTCGAGCCACTCCCCCGCCGGGACCCGGTCGGACTTGGCCGCGGCGCGGCCGCCGACCAGCACCTGGCCCTCGCGGATCAGCTCCGCGGCGCTCGCCCGCGACAGCCCGAACATCCGGGCCAGTGCGGCGTCGAGCCGTTCGCCATCCAGGCCTTCGGGGACGGGCACCCGCCGCTGGCCCGGCCCGGTCACCTGCTGCCGTCTTCGGCCGGGCCGCGCGCGCCGCCGGAGAACGCGGCCCCGTCCGGCGGCCGGGACGGCGGCGCCTGCTGGGCGCCCTGGCGGCCACCCTCCAGGGACACGCCCCGGGCCGCCAGCAGCACCGCCAGCACGCCACCACAGACGATGCAGGAGTCGGCCACGTTGAACACCGGCCAGTGCGGCAACTGGATCCAGTCCACTACGTGCCCGCGGAACGGGGCCGGCGACCGGAAGATCCGGTCGCCCAGGTTGCCGGCCGCCCCGCCGAGCAGCAGCCCCAGCGTGATCGCCCAGGGGATGCTGCGCAGCCGCCGCGCGGTCCGCAGGATGGCGATGATGACCCCGACCGCGATCACGCTGAACACCACGGTCATGGATGTCCCGATGCTGAACGCCGCCCCGCTGTTGCGCAGCACCCGGAGCGTGAGCAGCCCGCCGAGCAGCCGGATAGGCGGCCGGTCCGACAGCGTGGCGACCACGACCGTCTTGGATACCAGGTCGGTAACGAGCACGCAGGCAGCAATGATGAGCAGCAGCACGATCCGGCGCGGCCGCTGCGCGGTGGCCGGATCGCCCGGGTTGACGGAGTCGTTCAGCGCCGTTCCTCGCGTTGCTTGCAGGCCACGCACAGCGTGGCACGGGGAAACGCCTGCAGCCGTGCCTTCCCGATGGCCTGGCCGCAGGACTCGCACACACCGTAGCTGCCGTCGCTGATCCGCGACAGTGCCCGCTCAGTCTGGGCCAGCAACTCGCGGGCCTGCTGGGTCAGGGCCAGTTCGTGCTCCCGCTGGAACGTCTTGGCGCCGGCGTCGGCCGAGTCATCCCCCGCATCGCCGACCGCGTCACCGAGCCGGTCCGCGATCTGGGACTCCGCCGTGGAGATATCCTCGCGTAGCCCGGCCGCCTCGGCTTCCAGTTCCTTGCGGACTTCAGCCAGCTCCTGCTCGGTCCAGGGCTCTTCACCAGGCCGGACAGCGAGAGCGGCGGCACCCGAACGTGCGGCTGCTGTCATCTCGGCCCCCTTATGCGTGATATGTCCACTAGTGCGCTGCCACCAATCGATCTTGACTGCGGGCAGTCACCGGAGAATAGATCGGCCTGCCTGCGACTGCAAACACATCTGGCCGCGGCGATAATCCGCAAGGCCGCCGCATGCACCGGGCCACCCGCGGCGGCCAGGCACGGCGCTGGCCCGCGGCCCCGCTGGCCGCGGTGGCCGTGCCGCGCCAGGAATGTCCCCTGCTCCGGGCGGACGGAAACCCGCCGGCCCGGTCTCCCGGCATTCATCCCCGGACCCGGGCAAACCCGGCGCCGGGCCTGCGGTGCCCGGCGGAGCCGCGCCTGGCGGCGCGTAGCGGGGGAACCGGGCACGGCGAAACCCGGTCGGCTGCTGCCGCCACGATCCGCTATCGTTAACTGTCTGCACGGTGATGATGGGGACAGCTGCCGCTGAACGCGGCCAGGAGCGACCCGGGGATGGTGTGAGCCCGGGGGCAGGCCCAGCGGACCAGATCACCCCGGAACCGCCGGAAGAACCGCGCCGGCCTGCACCCATGGGCCGCGCTCAGTAGAACCGGCTGGCAGGCACAAGTGAGCGGGTCGTGCGCCGCCCCCCGGGGCGGATGCCCCGGCCAAGGAGGGTGGTACCGCGGGGCCGCCGCCGGCGAGCCTCGTCCCTCCACGCGAAGCCGCGCGCACCAGGTGGCAGCCCACCCTCTGGCGCGCGCCCCGCCGGAGGTCCACCCACCGTGTCACACGAACCCCAGCCGCGGAACGCCGGTTACTTCCCGGACCTGCCCTCAGCCATCGACCTGCCCGCCATGGAGCATGACGTGCTGGCGCGCTGGGAGGACGGCAAGTTCTTCGAGCGCTCCCTGGACGCCACCGCGGGCCGCCCGCTGTGGACCTTCTACGAAGGGCCGCCGACCACCAACGGCATGCCCGGCGTGCACCACATCGAGGCGCGCGTGTTCAAGGACGTGTTCCCCCGGTTCAAGACCATGCAGGGGTTCCACGTCCCGCGGCAGGCCGGCTGGGACTGCCACGGCCTGCCGGTCGAGGTGGCGGTGGAGCGGGAACTCGGGCTGTCCGGCAAGAAGGCGATCGAGAACTATGGCATCGCCGAGTTCAACGCGCGGTGCCGTGAGTCGGCGCAGCGGCACGTGGACGCCTTCGAGGAACTGACCATCCGGCTCGGCTACTGGGTGGACCTGCCGCACGCCTACCGGACGATGGACACCAGCTACATCGAGTCGGTGTGGTGGTCACTCAAGCAGATCTTCGACAAGGGGCTGCTGGTCAAGGACTTCCGGATCAGCCCGTACTGCCCGCGCTGCGAGACACCGCTGTCGGACCACGAGATGGGCCAGCCGGACGTGTACCGGATCGTCTCCGATCCCGCGGTCACCGTCCGCTTCCCGCTGGCCAGCCTGCCGGCCGGCGCCAACCCGCTGCTGAACGGCGCGCACCTGCTGGTGTGGACGACCACCCCGTGGACCCTGGTGTCGAACACGGCGGTGGCCGTGCACCCGGACGAGAGCTACGCGGTGGCCCGCAAGCCCGGCGACGGTGACACCGTGGTGGTGGCCGAGAAACTCGTGTCCCGGGTACTCGGCGAGGGCTGGCACGTGATGGCCACCGTGCCGGGCGCCGAGCTGGTCGGGGCGACCTACCGGCCGCCGTTCAGCCTGGTCGAGATCCTGGGCGCGCACCGGGTGGTGCCGGGCACGTTCGTCACCACGGAGGACGGCACCGGCCTGGTGCACATGGCGCCCGCCTTCGGCGCGGATGACATGGAGGCCGGCCGCGCGCACGGCCTGCCGGTGGTCAACCCGGTCCGGCCGGACGGCCGTTTCGAGGAATGGGTGCCGCTGGTCGGCGGGATGTTCTTCAAGCAGGCCGACGAGCCGCTGGTCCGTGACCTGGCCGACCGCGGGCTGCTGTTCCGGGTGGACGATTACGAGCACAGCTACCCGCACTGCTGGCGGTGCCACACCCCGCTGCTCTACTACGCGCTGCCGTCCTGGTACATCCGGACCACCCAGATCAAGGACCAGCTGCTGGCCGAGAACGAGCGGACCAACTGGCAGCCGCCCACCATCAAGCACGGCCGGTACGGCGAGTGGCTGCGCAACAACGTGGACTGGGCGCTGTCCAGGACCCGGTACTGGGGTACCCCGCTGCCCGTCTGGGAGTGCGGCGAGCAGCACCTGACCTTCGTGGAGTCCCTGGCCGAGCTGAGCGAGCTGGCCGGCCGCGACCTGTCGGAACTGGACCCGCACCGGCCCTACGTGGACGAGGTCACGCTGCCCTGCCCCGAGTGCGGCGGCGAGGCGCGCCGGGTACCCGAGGTGATCGACGCCTGGTACGACTCCGGGTCGATGCCGTTCGCCCGGCTCGGTGCCCCGTGGCAGAATCAGCGGCAGTTCGAGGAGTCCTACCCGGCCCAGTTCATCTGCGAGGCCATCGACCAGACCCGCGGCTGGTTCTACTCGCTGATGGCGGTGGGCACCCTGGTGTTCGGCCGGTCCTCCTACGAGAACGTGGTCTGCCTCGGCCTGGTGGTGGACGAGACCGGCCGCAAGATGAGCAAGCACCTCGGCAACGTGCTGGAGCCCCTCCCGCTGATGGAGGCGCACGGAGCGGACGCGATTCGCTGGTTCTTCGCCGCGTCCGGCTCCCCCTGGTCCACCCGCCGGATCGGCGACACCACCCTGGACGAGATCGTGCGGAAGGTGCTGCTCACCTACTGGCACACCGTGTCGTTCCTGGTGCTGTACGCCAACGCTGCCGCCGAGCAGGGCCGCGCATGGAGCCCGGCGCAGCTCGGCGACGCTCCCCCGCCCAGCGCCCGGCCGGTGCTGGACCGCTGGCTGCTCAGCGAACTGCACGCCACGACCGGTGAGGTCACCGCCCACCTGGAGGACTTCGACACCGCCGCGGCCGGGCGGCGGCTGGCCGCGTTCATCGACGACCTGTCGAACTGGTACGTGCGCCGGTCCCGGCGGCGGTTCTGGGACGGTCCCGGCCGCCCGGAAGGCAACGCGGCGTTCGCCACGCTGTATGAGTGCCTGCACGTGCTGACCCGGCTGATGGCGCCGATCACCCCGTTCCTCACCGAGCACGTCTGGGCCGCGCTGCGCGGGCCGGACGACCCGGAGTCGGTGCACCTGGCGGCCTGGCCGGCCGCCGACTCCGCGCTGGTCGACGCGGGCCTGTCCACGCAGATGGCACTGACCCGGCGGCTGGTGGAGCTCGGCCGGTCCGCCCGGTCGGCCGCCTCGGTCCCGGTCCGCCAGCCACTGCCGCGCGCCGTGGTCAGCGCGCCCGGGTTCGACGGCCTGGCGCCGGAACTGCGCGCTGAGATCGCCCAGGAGCTCAACGTGCGCTCCCTGGAGCCGATGGCGGCGGTCGGTGCCGACCTGGTCGACTACGTGGTGAAGCCGAACTTCCGGTCCCTCGGCCGCCGGTTCGGCAAGGACACCAAGGCCGTCGCGGCGGCGATCGCCAGTGCGGACCCGGCCCGGCTGGCGGCTGAGCTGCGCAGCGCCGGGAAGATCTCGGTCCAGGTGGACGGCGTACCCGTCGCCCTGAGCGCGGACGAGGTGATCGTGACGCAGACGCCGCGGTCCGGCTGGACCGTGGCGGCCGACGCGGGCGAGACAGTGGCCCTCGAGGTCACCATCAGCCCGGAACTGCGCCGCGAGGGACTGGCCCGGGACGTCATCCGGCTGGTGCAGGAGGCGAGGAAGAACGACGGGCTGCACGTGAGCGACCGGATCATGGTCCGCTGGGAAACGGCGGGCCCGGAACTGGCCGCGGCCCTGGCCGAGCACGGAGCGCTCATCGCCGCCGAGACCCTGGCCGACGACTTCAGCCCCGGATCTCCCGCATCCAGCCCAACGGTTGGTGGCGGGCCCGCTGCCCACCAGCACGCCGACGCCGACCTGGGCCTGACCTTCTGGCTGGCCCGCGCCTGACTCGCCGCCTTCCGGGACGGCGGACCGGGGTGGGGTCAGGTGGCGGGGAGCTGGTCGGGCTGGCAGGCGCGGCACGCGGCGAATTTGGCCTCCTCGGCGGCCTGCCGGGTCATCACCTCGAGGTCGTCGTCGCCGAGGAACCGGATCAGGATGCACCCGCTGCGGTGGTAGCGGGCTACCCCCGGCACGACCGTCACCGTGACCTGGCCGGTCGCGGCGGCCTTGGCCGGCGCGTCTTTACTGGCCGACGCGAACGTTTCATCGCCGCCCGTCCCGCCGTCGCTGTCCGCCGCACTGCCGCCGTCCGGTGCGCCGTCGCTGTCGCCCGCACCGTCGGCGTCCGCTGACCGGGCGCTGGCCTCGCTGGTGCCGGCCTCCCGGTCCTCGCCGGCGTCCAGGGCCTCAGCACTGTCCCGGGCCTCACCGGACTCATCCTCAATGGCGTCACTGGCCTCAGCGGTGGCTTCAGCCGTCTTGCTGACCTCACTGCCCTCACCGGCCTCCAGGGCCGTGTCAGGCCCGGCGGCAGGCACATCCGCCTGACCTGGCTCATCCGCCTCGGCGGGCCCCGCGACCTCAGTGGTCTCACTGGCCTCAATGGTCTCACTGGTCTCAGTGGTCTCACGAGCCTGGCCGGCCCCAGTGGTCGCCACGGCCTGGGCGACGGCGGCTGCCTTCGCTGAGGCAGCGGGCTCGGGGCCGGTACTGGCGGTCACGCTCGGCGGCGCGGCCTCGGCGGTGTCCGCCGCGGGAGCGGCGGGCAGGAACCCGGCCCCGGCCACGGAATCCGCCGCGTCCGGCTCCGCCGCGCTGCCTGCCGCATTGCCTGGCGCGCTGCCTGGCGTAGCCGGGTCCGCGGCGGCACGCCGCGCAGCCTCGCTGTCCGCCTGGGGCAGCGAGATCGTCCAGCTCATCTCCGCGGGAGGGACACCCTGGCGCCGGTACGCGGCCGGCTGCCACAGATCCCCGCCGGAAGCGGCCCGGCCCGGTTCCGGCGGAGCAGCACCGGGACGGGTGGGCCGCCGACGGGGCAGCCCGGAACTGGTGGACTCGGCGGGCCCGGTGGATTCAGCCGGCCCGGAAGCCTTCCCCGGGTCGCGCCGCTCCGCCTCTCGTGCCGGATCTGCACGTCCGGGACGCTGGGCCGTCTCCGGGGAGGCGGATGTCGCAGCGGGGAGCGAGGTCCCGGGAGAGGCCGCACTGGAGGGCAGCTTCCTCCCGGAGGGAGGCGAGGTCCCGGCAGAGACGGCGGTCTCGGAGGGAACGCTCGTCCCGGGCGGGACCCCGGGCCCGGGCGGGACCGCGGGCCCCGGCGAACTCGCGGCCCGGGATGGGAAGGCGGGATCGCCGAAGCCAGCAGGCCGTTCCGGCCCGTCCGGCCATCCGGTGCCGGACGACCCTCGCGGATCCCCCGGCCAGGCGGCCGCGGCCGGGGCGGCGGGCTCAGGGGGAAGCGGGAACTCCGCGGCCGGCCAGGCCAGGTCGGCCGTATCCCGCTTGCCCGCTGACTCGAGTTCCTCGGCGACCCGATCCCACAGGTCGTCTGGTGCGGCGGGGCGGCCCGCACTGGCGGCCGCCGGCTGGGCAGGCTGGGCGGGGGCTGGCCCCGCCGGGCCCTTGCCCGCGCGACCGCCCGTGTCCTTGCGCCACGGCCGCCGCTCTTCCTTGCGTCCGGGACGCCCGTCCTCGCGTCCCGGACGGCGGTCGTCCCCGCGCGGCCGGTCCTCCCCGCGTGGCCGGTCCTCCCGGGATGACCGGCCCGGGGGCAGTGGTGCCACCGTCCCGGCCGGCCGCCGGCCGCCGCCTGGGCGGTGGCCATCGCCGGAGCCGGTTCCGGCTGGCCCGCCCCGCCCGGGGCTGCTGCCCCCGCCGCGGCGGCCCCGGTTTCCGCCATGCCGGGGACCATGTCCCCGGTTGCCACTTCCGCCGGCGCGTCCCCGGCCGTCCCCGTGGCCGCCCGCAGCAAGGCCGTCCCCGGAACCGTCCCGGCCGCTGGCACCCGGCTCTCGCTGCCGAAGATCTCGGCCCAGTGCCTGATGACGCCCACGGCCAGCAGCACCGCAGACACCAGGCAGACCCCGATAGCCACGTAGACCAGCAGCAGGCTGCTCGCAGCGACACCCGCGGCGAGCAAGCCGATCGCCAGGGCAACCAGGAGGGCACTGAACTTGATCACGTGTGCTCTCCGCAGGCCATGCGGATCATGCTGCTCTCAAACGGGGATGACGAGGCTGCTGGGTTGTGAACTTGGTGAGCGGCTAACTGGTTAGCGGTGGTCGTGCGGTGACGCATCGGACGGGTGGAATCCGCCACCGTGCGACACCGGCTCCGGTGCGCCCGCATAGGCACTGGCGATCGACGGCTGGCCGTTCCGGGCCTCCAGGCGGGACATGCCGGACACCGAGGAGTCAGCCCCGCCGCCCATCGCCGGGAAGGCGCCGCTGTCAGTAGCGCCGGCCTCCAGGTCCCGCATCTGCCCTTCCAGGTAAGCCTTGAGCCTGCTGCGGTACTCGCGCTCGAAGGCACGCAGGTCATCGACCCGGCGCTCCAGCTCCTCGCGCTGCTGCACCAGCGAGCCCATGGCCTGGCGGTGCCGCTCCTGGGCGTCCCGCTCCAGGCTTTCGGCCCGCGCCCGCGCGTCGCTGGTGATCTGCTCGGCCTGGCGGCGCGCCTTGCCCAGGATGTCGTCCGCCTCGCGGCGGGCCCGGCCAAGCGTCTCGTCGGCCTCACGCCGCGCGTCGGCGATCGCCTGGTCGGCGGTCTGCTGCGCCAGCGCCAGCACCCGGGCGGCCGTGTCCATGTTGTCCTCGACCGGCATCATCCGCGGCGGCTCGGGCATGCGCTCCGGCTCGGGCTGCCGCTGCGGCTCAGGCGCCATCATCTCAGGAGAGGACTCGGCGAGCGGCGAGCTGAGCGCGGACATTGGAACCTTGCCGCCGCGCAGGCTCTCTGCCAGCTTGGCCCGGAGTTCTTCGTTCTCCTGGATCAGCCGGTCCAGCTCGACCTCGACCTCGTCGAGGAAGGCGTGAACCTCTTCCTCGTCGTAGCCGGGCCGGAGCCGGGTGGTACTGAACTGCTTGTTCCGCACATCCGCGGGCGTCAGCGGCATCCTGTCTCCTCGGCACGCTTGAACGGTGTTCCTGTCGGACGCTACCCGTATCAGAGCAGCTGCACGGCCTGCATCGCGAAAATGACCACGAAGAAGAGCACCATGAAGCTGAGGTCCAAGGCCACAGTACCTAGCCGGAGCGTTGGTATGTACCGCCTTAGCAATCTCAGCGGGGGGTCCGTCGCTGTGAAGATGATCTCAGCGATGACGAGCACGAAGCCGTGGGGGCTCCACGATCGCGAGAAAGCCTGTATCCAGCTGAGGATCAGCCTCCCAAGCAGAAGCACGAGATATATCGAGAGTACGTAGAACAGAACGATCTTTACAATCGCCACATCCCTGCCCTGCCTTCACGGACGCCGGGATGACCACCGCGGACGCCGTTGCCGGGCGCCCGTCACCGAGCGTGTTCACTAGTGCGCGTCTAACTCTGGTTGAAGAACCCTCGTTCAGCTATCCGCGCCTTGTCCTCCGCCGTCACCTCGACGTTGGCCGGACAGAGCAGGAACACCCTGTTGGTCACCCGGTCGATGCTCCCGTGCAGCCCGAAGATCAAGCCTGCGGCGAAGTTGACCAGGCGCTTGGCGTCACTGTTGACCATCTCAGTCAGGTTCATGATCACCGGAGTGCCCTCACGGAAATGCTCTCCGATGGTACGGGCTTCATTGTACGTGCGCGGGTGCAACGTGGTGATGCGTGCCAGATCCGTCGCATGGCTGGTAACCGGGGCCGCAGTGGCGGTCCGGGAGACTGCGGGGGGCGGCTCGGCGGCGAACTCGACCCGGCTGCGCACGGCGGGACGCTCAGGCTCGGGCTCCTCATGCTCGAGGGGCTCACCGTACTCGTCGTACTCCTCATAGGAGTCATAGCCGTCGTCATACCGCGGATCGTCCTCGACAAGGCCGAGGTAGACCGCCATCTTGTGCATCGCGCCGGCCATCGGTCAGCCCTCCGTACATCTGTCGCGCAGCCCCGCTGCGTCGGACATTACCTGACGAAGCCCGGCCTGCCGCCGAGCAACGCCGTACCGACCCGCACGTGTGTCGCGCCCGCCGCGATGGCGTCTTCCAGGTCCCCGCTCATCCCCGCCGAGATCATCACTGCGCCCGGGTGCACCGCCCGGACCTGGGCGGCGATCCCGGCCAGCCGCTCAAAGGCCGCGAGCGGCTCCGCCTGCGCCGGTGCCACCGCCATCACTCCGCCGAGGACCAGGCCCTCCTCGCTGGCGACCGCGTCCGCGACCGTCATCACCTGCGCGGCCGGAACCCCGCCGCGCTGCGGATCGCCGTCCAGGCTGACCTGGACCAGGCAGCGGACGGTACGGCCCGCCCGATGGGCCGCGGTGCCGAGCGCCCGGGCGAGCCGGAGCCGGTCCACCGACTGCACGACCGATGCGTACCGGACCACGCTGGCGGCCTTGTTGGTCTGCAGCTGGCCGACGAAATGCCAGGTCAGTGGGGGCTGCAGGGCGGCGCAGGCGGCCGCCTTGGGTGCCGCCTCCTGGTCCCGGTTCTCCCCCACGTCGCGCACCCCCAGCCCGGCCAGCAGCCGGACATCGCTGGCCGGGAAGGTCTTGGTGATGGCGATCAGCGTGACCGCGGCGGGGTCACGCCCCGCCGCCTGGCAAGCCGCCCCGATCCGGGCCCGGACAGCGGCCAGCGACGCGGCGATCTCGGTGGCGCGCCCGCCGTCCGGCCCGGCCGCCCGGTCCGTCACTTCTTACTTGAGGAAGTCCGGCACATCGAGTTCGTCGTCCTCCTCGAACACCACCGAGCGGCGCCGGGTGGTGGCGGCATCGAATACCCGTGCCGCCGCCACGGCGTCCGGCCGCGGCCGGGGCGGCGCCGTCTCGTCATGCGCCGGGCGGGGTGAGGGCACGCTCTCCGCACCCTGGTCCGCCTGGTCCGCCGGGACGCGCGGGTCGCTGGACGGCCCGGGTGCGGCCTCCGGCGCGGGATCGGCAGCCGGCTCGCTGACCGCGTCGGCGGCCTGCGTCCCGGTGCCCTCCGCGGTCCAGCCGTCCGAGGCCCAGCTTTCCGGGGCCGCCACAGCCGGAGCCGGGGGCGTGACCGGGGCCGAGGCCACCGGGACCTGGAGCGGGGCCGCCGCCGAGGTCCGGTAACCGTCCGTCGCAGGCGCGGCGGGCGTGCTGTGGTAGCCGCTGGCCGGCACCGCCGGGCTCTCGGCGGGGTAGCTCGCCGCGGCCCGCGACGGCCGGCCGGCCGGGAGGCACTCTCGTCGAAGCCGGCCGCGATCACGGTGACCCGGACCTCGTCGCCGAGCGCGTCGTCGATGACCGCGCCGAAGATGATGTTCGCCTCTGGCGCGGCGGAGTTCGAGACCAGCTGGGCGGCCTCGTTGATCTCGAAGAGGCCCAGGTCAGAGCCGCCCTGGATAGACAGGAGCACGCCGTGGGCACCGTCGATGCTCGCTTCCAGCAACGGGCTGGAGATCGCCATCTCGGCGGCCGCGACACTCCGGTCGTCCCCCCGGGACGAGCCGATTCCCATCAGCGCCGAGCCAGCCCCGGACATGACCGATTTGACGTCCGCGAAGTCCAGGTTGATCAGGCCGGGCGTGGTGATCAGGTCGGTGATTCCCTGGACGCCGGAGAGCAGCACCTGATCGGCCGCCTTGAATGCGTCGAGCACGCTGACGTGCCGGTCCGAGATGGACAGCAGCCGGTCGTTGGGAATAACGATCAGCGTGTCCACCTCGTTGCGCAGCCGTTCGATGCCGAGCTCGGCCTGGGAGGCACGTCGCTTGCCCTCGAAGCCGAAGGGCCTGGTGACCACGCCAATGGTCAGCGCGCCGAGGGACCGGGCCACGTTCGCGACGATCGGCGCGCCCCCGGTCCCGGTGCCGCCGCCCTCACCCGCGGTGACGAACACCATGTCGGCACCCTTGAGGACTTCCTCGATTTCCTCGCGGTGATCCTCGGCCGCCCGGGCGCCCACTTCCGGGTTCGCCCCCGCGCCGAGACCCCGCGTGAGTTCGCGGCCGACGTCAAGCTTGACGTCGGCGTCGCTCATGAGCAGGGCCTGGGCGTCCGTGTTGATCGCGATGAACTCAACGCCCTTGAGCCCCTCTTCGATCATCCGGTTCACGGCATTGACGCCGCCCCCACCGATACCGACGACCTTGATGACCGCCAAATAGTTCTGCGGTGCTGCCACGAGGAGGGCCCTTTCCGCTCGTTTGCCTCTGTCGTGTTCCGGCTCGCCGCTATTACGGCCGGAGAGAGCGCCCTTTCCTGGAAACCGCCGCCAAAACAAAAGCTTCAGCAGCCTGCCGAAATACGCCCCGAATTTCTCCGGCTGGGCATCTTCCGCGATTTCCGGTGAGTCAACCCTCACTCTCAAGTTGAGATTTACAGTTATGTCATCCTGCCGATTGATACGGACAGTAGGGTTACGCGGGACCAGGGTCAACTAGACACGCGCTAACCGGGCCGGCGTGTCGTCGACGGCCCGGGCGGTGCAAGCTGCCGGTCATCCGCTGGTCACCGCCGCCCATAGCCGGGACATGCGGCCGGCCGGCGCCGTCGCCGGGTCACGCACGGGCCGGTCATCCGCTCGTCACCGCCGTGCCGGGCGCGCTCACATCGTAGTGCCGGGCATGCGTGCGCATCAGCAGGGCGAGTTCCCGCGCCTTGGCGGCGGGCCGGTCGGTGCCGCCCCACACGATCGTGACCCCGGACCGGAGCGTGAGGCTCACACCGGTGGCGCTGGGCGCCTGGACGGCCCGCAGCGACCGGGCCAGCGAGCGGGGCAGTTCCCGGACGACCACGGCCGCGGCGTACACCGCGGGGCTGCCGCGCAGCGCGCTGACCTGCGTCCCGGCCGGCACGCGCAGCAGCGGCAGGCCGGCCGGCGGCGCGGCGGCCGGCTCCACCGCGACCCCGTACTTGTCGATCAGCTGGTAGCCGCCGGCGCCCGGCACCGCGAGCACGGGGGTGCGCTCGGTGACCGAGATCGTCACCCGGTCCGGCCACTGGGTGCTGACCCGCGCGGACTGCACCTGGCGGATCTGCTCAACGCGGCGCGCCGCCGCGGCGCCGTCCACCCGCACCAGCGGCAGGCCGAGCGGGATGCCCGCGGCGGCACGGACGTCCGCCTGGCTGACCAGGCGGGCCCCGGTCACCTGGATGTTGCGCACCACGAAGAAGCGGGAGTCCAGCAGGGCCCAGGCCACCCCGGCCACGATCGCCACGGCGGCCAGCGCGAAGAACACCGCGCGCCACGGCTTCCGCCCGGATCTGGCCGTCCCGCCCCCCGGGCCCGCTGTCCCGGCGCCGGGCCCGCCCGCGGCGTCCCCGGCCGGCCAGGCCCGCTGCGGCCCGGTCTCCCCGGCGTCCCAGGCGGCCGGGCCGCCGGGTGCCCGGATCCCGGCCTGCTTCCGGGTCATCCTGCCTGCCCCCCGCGGGCCCGCAGCGCGGCGAGGACCGGCTCGCCCAGCGCCGTGACGCTGCCGGCGCCCATGGTCAGCACCAGGTCACCAGGCTTCGCGGTGGCCGCCACCGCGGCGGGCACCGCGGCGGCGTCCGGCACGAACCGGGCCTGCCCGCCCGGCACGGCACGGGACACGAGCTCGCCCGTCACCCCGGGCTCCGGGTCCTCCCGCGCCGGGTACACGTCGAGCACGAACACCTCGTCCGCCCGCCCGAGGGCGGCCCCGAACTCCGTGGCGAAGATCCGGGTCCGGCTGAACAGGTGCGGCTGGAAGACCGCGATGACCCGGCCGCCCTCGGCGATGTCCCGGGCGGCGGCCAGGTCGGCGGCCAGCTCCGTCGGGTGATGGGCGTAGCTGTCCAGCACCCGCACGCCGTCCGCCTCGCCCTTCGGCTCCAGCCGCCGCCGCGCGCCGCGGTAGGCAGCCAGCCCGCGGGCGGCCTGATCCACCGGGAACCCCAGCTCAGCACAGGTCGCCAGCACCGCAGTGGCGTTGAGCGCGTTGTGGCGGCCGGGGACCCGGAGCTGCACCCGGGTGGCGGCGAAACCCGGGCGGCCGGCCCGGTCACGTCGAAGCTCACCGTCATGCCGCGCGGCGTCACGCCGCTGAGCCGGTAGTCCGCGCCGGCCGACTCGCCGTAGGTGCGGACCCGCAGGGGCAGCGCGCGGGCGGCGTCCGCCAGCGCCCGGGCACCCGGGTCGTCGGCGCAGGCGACCAGGAGGCCGCCCGGCGCGATGCGCCCGGCGAACTCCCCGAACGCCGCCTCGATCTCGGCCAGGCCCGGGTAGTTGTCCAGGTGGTCGGCTTCCACGCAGGTGACCACGGCCGCGTCCGGGGACAGCATGAGGAACGAGCCGTCGCTCTCGTCGGCCTCGGCCACGAACAGCTCGCCGCCGCCCGTGTCGGCGCCGCGGCCCGTCTCGGCCAGGATGCCGCCGATGACGTAGGAGGGGTCGGCCCCGGATTCGCGGAGCACGGTGGTGAGCATCGAGGTGGTGGTGGTCTTGCCGTGCGTGCCCGCCACCGCGACCGAGCGGCGGCCGAGCATGACCGAGGCCAGCGCGGCCGCGCGGTGCAGCACCCGGAGCCCGCGCTCCCGGGCGGCGGCCAGCTCCGGGTTGTCCGGCCGGATCGCGGTGGAGACCACGAGGGTGTCCGCCGCGCCGAGATGGGCGGCGGCGTGCCCGACGTGGACGTCCGCGCCGAGCGCCGCCAGCTCGCTGAGCAGGTCGGAACTGGCCGCGTCGCTGCCGGAGACTGGCACCCCCCGGCTCAGCATGATCCGGGCGATGCCGGACATCCCGGCGCCGCCGATGCCAGTGAAGTGGACCCGGCCCAGGTCCTCCAGCGGGACCGGGTCCACCGGGGTCACCAGGCCCATGCCACCCACTCCGGTCGCCTCGTCATGCCCGGTGCCCGCCCCGGCCGCGCCCCGGCCCCGGGCCGCCGTGCGGGCCGCTGCCGTAGGGGCTGTTGTCGTTCGGGCCGGTGCTGTAGGGGCCGGTGCCGTAGGGGGCGGGACCCGCCGGACTGCCGCCGTACGGGCCCGGGGCCGCGGGGCCACCCGGGTACGGGCCCGCGGCGGCCCGCCTGCGCGGCCCGTTCCCGCATGATCCCGATGACCTCGGCCGCGAGCTGGTCGTCGGTGTCCCGGTGGCCCATGCCCGCGGCCGCCTGTGACATGGCCGCCACCAGTTGCGCGTCCACCAGGACCGGCAGCAGGTCGGAGCGGATCCAGTCCGCGCTCAGGTCGGCGTCGGCGACGATCAGGCCGCCGCCGGCCGCCTCGATCGGCAGCGCGTTGAGCCGCTGCTCGCCGTTGCCGTGCGGCAGCGGCACGTAGACCGCGGGCAGCCCGACCGCGGTGAGCTCGGCGCAGGTCATCGCGCCGCTGCGGCAGATCGCGAAGTCCGCCGCGGCGTAGGCCAGGTCCATCCGGTCCACGTAGGGCAGCGTGACGTACGGCGGGCCGCCGGGCGGCAGCTGGACCTGGATGTCGCTGCGCGGCCCGAGAATATGCAGCACCTGGATGCCGGCCGCGCGGATCGCCTCGGCGGCGTCCAGCACCGCGTAGTTCAGCGACCGGGCGCCCTGGGAACCCCCGGTGACGAGCAGCACCGGCAGGTCGGGCCGGAGCCCGAAGTGCGCCCGCGCCTTGTCGGCCAGGGCCAGCCGGTCCAGGCGCGAGATCTCGTACCGCAGCGGGATGCCGACGTACCGCGCGTGCGGCAGCTTGGTATCCGGCTGGCCGGTGAACACGTGCCGGGTGAACCGGGCACCGATCCGGTTGGCCAGCCCGGGGCGCGCGTTCGCCTCGTGCACCACGATCGGCACGTGGCGGCGGCGGGCCGCCAGGTAGCCAGGGGTCGCCACGTAGCCGCCGAAGCCGACCAGCACATCGGCCCCGGAGGCCTCCAGCACCCGGCCCGCGGCCGCCACCGACGCGTTCAGCCGCCCCGGCACGCTGAGCAGTTGCGGCGTGATCTTGCGGGGCATCGGCACCGGCGGGATCAGCGCCAGCTCGTAGCCCCGCAGCGGGACCAGCCGTGTCTCCAGTCCGCGTTCGGTGCCCAGGCAGACGACGCTGATCTTCGGATCGGCCCGGCGCAGCGCATCAGCGAGCGCCAGCGCGGGCTCAATGTGGCCCGCGGTCCCACCGCCTGCGAGGACGACGCTCATGACCTGGCACTCCCTCTCTCACCGACGGCGCCCGGCTCCGGCTGGCTTCGTGCGCGCTGGCCAGGCCCAGCCAGCTTAGGACTCGAAGCCGCGCGCCGGGGCCAGCCTCGGCAAGGGCCTGCGCCGCGCCAGGCTCCCGTTTCGCGAAAGACATCAGCATGCCCAGCGCCACCATCGTCACCAGCAGGGAGGACAGCCCCTCGGAGATCAGCGGCAGCGGCACCCCGGTGATCGGCAGCAGGCCGATCACGGCGCCGATGTTGACCAGGGCCTGGCCGACGATCCAGGCGGTGGCGGCGCCCGCGGCCAGCCGCATGAACGTGTCCTCCACCCGCCGGGCGATCCGCAGCCCGGCGTAGGCGAGGCCGCCGTACAGGAACGTGACGCAGAGCGTGCCGATCAGGCCGAGTTCCTCGCCCAGGATGGCGAAGATGAAGTCGGATGTGGATTCCGGGACCCAGCCCCACTTCTCCCGGCTGGAGCCGAGCCCGACGCCGAACCAGCCGCCCGAGCCCAGCGCCCACTTGCCCTGGATGGGCTGCTGGTTAGTGCCCACCGGGCTGCCGCCGGCGTGAAAGAAGCCGGTCAGCCGTTCCATCCGGTAGGGCTGGACGACGATCATCGCCAGCAGGGCCAGCCCGATCATGGCCAGGATGCCGAGGAAGACACGGCCGGGCGTGCCGATGATCCACAGCAGCGCCAGGAAGATGATCAGCAGGATGAACGTGGTGCCCAGGTCGTCGCCGAGCATCACCAGCATGGCGAGGATGCCGACCCCGGGCAGCAGCGGGATGAGCAGCTGCCGCCAGTCACCCAGCTGGGCCAGCTTGTCCTTACGGGCCAGCAGGTCGGCGCCCCACAGCAGGAACGCGAACTTGGCCAGCTCGGACGGCTGGAACTGGATGCCGCCGAACTCGATCCAGCGGGCCGCGCCCCCCTGCGTCTGGCCCACGACCAGCACCAGGACCAGCCCGAGCAGCGAGACGAACATCAGCGGGTAGGCCGCGGCCCGGAACCGCCGCGGTGAGGACCGCGCCGCGAGCCACATGCACGGCAGCCCGATCAGCACGCCGAGCAGCTGGTGCTGCAGCCCGGACCAGGGTGAGCCGCCCGCCATGAGTGCGGCCGCGGACGACGTGGACAGCACCATGACCAGGCCGAGGCGCGAGCAGCAGCGTGGTCAGGCCGAGCACCAGGTAGAAGGAGGTGAGCGGCCGGTCGAGGAAGCCGAGCCGGGCGGATACCCGCTCCCGGGCCTGGCCGGCCCAGGACGCCGGGGCGGCGGGCGGGCGCGCCGGGCGCAGCCCGGTCTGGGCGGAAGAGCTCACCGTCGGGCCGCCGGCTGCCGGTCGGCGGGAACGGCCCGGTCGGCGGGCAGGGATCGGCTCATGATCCCAGTTTCGCCGCCGGCCGCCGGGACCCCGCGGACATCTGCCGCGTGTCGCGCCGGAGACTTACTTGGGCATCCACTCCACGTAGAAGATGCCCAGGCCGAGGGCGACGAACATGGCCGAGATCAGCCAGAACCTGATCACGATGGTGGTTTCCGCCCAGCCCTTGAGCTCGAAGTGGTGCTGCAGCGGTGCCATCCGGAACACCCGCCTGCCGGTCATCTTGAACGAGCCGACCTGGATTATCACTGAGAGCGCGATGAGCACGAAGATGCCGCCCAGGACGGCCAGCAGGAGCTGGGTCTTCGTGCACACCGCCAGGCCGGCCAGCACCCCGCCCAGGGCCAGCGACCCGGTGTCGCCCATGAAGATCCGGGCCGGCGGCGCGTTCCACCACAGGAAGCCGAAACAGGCACCGAGCACCGACGCTGCGACCACCGCGAGGTCCAGCGGGTCGCGCACGGAGTAGCAGTGCGGGGCCAGGAAGGTGGTGCAGTCATTGCGCAGCTGCCAGTTGCCGATCAGCACATAGGCGGCGAGCACCAGGCAGGCACACCCGGTGGCCAGGCCGTCCAGCCCGTCGGTGAGGTTGACCGCGTTGGACGTGCCGGCGATCAGGAAGACGATCCACAGCATGAACGCGGTGACCCCGAGCGACGGGCCGAAGTCACGCAGGAAGGACAGGTGCGCGTCGGCCGGCGTCAGGTCGTATCCGTCGGCGAACCGCTGCTGCACGACCAGCACCGCGAACACCGCGCCCACCACGGCCTGCCCGGCCAGCTTGGCGCTGCTGCGCAGGCCCAGGCTGCGCTGCTTGTAAATCTTGATGAAGTCGTCGATGAAGCCGACCACGCCGAGGCCGGTCATGAGCATCATCACCAGCACGCCGGAGACCGAGGGTTCCTGCCCGGTGACGATGTTGCCCAGGAAGTAGCCGACCACCGCCGCGATCACGATGACGGTGCCGCCCATCGTCGGGGTGCCGCGCTTGGTCGCGTGCCCGGCGGGCCCTTCCTCCCTGATCAGCTGGCCGTAGCCGCGCCGGGAGAAGATCCGGATGGCCAGTGGCGTGCCGAACAGGGAGAGCAGCAGCGATACCCCGGCCGACAGGAGGATGGTCCTCACGGCGCTGTCTCCCTGATCCGGGCGGCGTCCTGCCCGCCGTGGCGGGCCAGCACCTCCGCCAGGGCGTCGGCCGCGACCTCGCGGTCATCGAAGGGAGTCACGGTGCCGCCCGCGTACTGGCCGGTCTCGTGCCCCTTGCCCGCCACCAGCACGACGTCCCCCTTGCCCGCCCCGGTGACGGCCAGGTGGATGGCGGCGGCCCGGTCCGGCTCGATGATCACCCGCGCGCGGTCCCCGGGCGGGACGGTGAGCACGCCGGCCAGCATCTCGGCCAGGATGGCCAGGGGGTCCTCCGACCGGGGGTTGTCGCTGGTCAGGATGGCCAGGTCGGCGAGCCGGGTGGCGGCCGCACCCATCAGCGGCCGTTTGGCCCGGTCCCGGTCACCGCCGCAGCCCAGCACGATGGCCAGCCGCCCCTGGGTGACCGGCCGCAGGGCCCGCAGCACTGCCTCCACCGCGCCGGGCTTGTGCGAGTAGTCCACCAGCACGGTGAAGTCCTGGCCCCGGTCCACCCGCTCCAGGCGCCCGGGCACGCCGGGGCACGCGGCCACCCCGGCCACCGCGGTGGCCAGGCCGATGCCCGCCTCGACCAGGGCCACGATCGCGCCCAGGGCGTTGGCCACGTTGAACGGGCCGGGCAGCGCCACCGAGGCGTCGGCGGCCACCCCGCCCGGGCCGATCACCCGGAACGTGCTGCCGTCGGCGCCGCCGCGCACGTCGGCGGCCCGCCAGTCGGCGGCCGCCTCACCCGCGGCCGAGCAGGTGGTGATGGGGATCCGCGCGGCCGCGGCCAGCTTGCGGCCCCACGGGTCGTCGATGTTGACCACGCCGATGCGGGCGAAGCCCGGGGTGAACAGGCTGGCCTTGGCCGCGAAGTAGTCGTCCATGCCGGCGTGGAAGTCCAGATGGTCCTGGGACAGGTTGGTAAAGATCACCACGTCGTACGAGGTGCCCGCGACCCGGCCCAGGGCGAGCGCATGGCTGGACACCTCCATCGCCGCCGCGGTCACCCCGCGCCGCACCATCCGGGCCAGCAGCGACTGCAGATCGGTGGCCTCCGGGGTGGTCAGCGTGCTGGCCGTGACCTCGCCGGCCACCCGGGTCTCCACTCCGCCCGCCAGCCCGGTCAGGTGCCCGGCCAGCCGCAGCCCGGACTCCAGCAGGTACGTGGTGGTGGACTTGCCGCTGGTGCCGGTGACCCCGAGGAGGAGCAGCCGGGATGACGGGTTCCGGTACACCCAGGAGGCCACCTCGCCCATCCGGGCGCGGGGATCGGCCACCACGAACACCGGCAGCCCGCAGTGCGCCGCGAGGCTCTTGCCGTCCGGGTCGGTGAGCACGGCCACCGCGCCGGCGTGGCCGCGCCGTCGCAGAACGCCGCCCCGTGGTGCCGGCTGCCCGGCAGGGCGGCGTACAGGTCTCCCGGCTGCACCCGGCGGGAGTCGTGCGTCACGCCGGAGACGAGCACCGGGCCGCCTGGCCCGCGCAGCGGGTCCGGTCCCGCCCGGCCGGTGCTCACCCCGAGCAGCATGGCCAGTTCGGACAGCGGACGCGGCGGGACATCGCGTGGAAGGAGAGCCGCAGGCACGGGCCGAGGTTACCTCTGATCACGGCGCCGTGAGCCGGACGTTGGGACGCTTGCCGCCATCGGGCGGAATGTGCAGCGTGGTCAAGGCGAAGTTCATCACCTTGCCGAACACCGGGCCGGCCACCATGTCGCCGTAGTAGCCGCCCTTGCGCGGATTCTGCAGGTTGACCGCGACGACCAGTTGCGGGTCACTGGCCGGGGCCATCCCGATATAGCTCGATCCGTACAGGCACAGGCAGCCGGCCTGATTCGAGATCTGCGCCGTCCCGGTCTTGGACGCCACCGAGTAGCCGGGGATCGCGCCCCAGGGCTCGGCCTCGTCGATCGCGTCCAGCCACGGCACCTGCTGCAGCATCGCCATCAGGTCCGGGCGGTCCGGGCTGGAGCACCCGGCTGGCTGGCCGGGGCGGCGCCGGGACGAACCGGCCGCCGGGGCCGTGTGGTGCCGGCGACGATGGACGGCGCCACCCGGATCCCGCCGTTGGCGATGGTGGCATACACGCTGGCCATCTGCACCGCGGTGACCGCGACGCCCTGGCCGAACGCCAGCGTGTAGCGCAGGTCGCCCCACATTCGCCGGGCTGGTAGAGGATCCCGTTGCTCTCCGCCGGGAGGGCAGGCCGCTCGGCACCCCGATGCCGAACTGCCGGTAGTAGTCGTACTGCACCTGCGGGCTGATGTGCTGGGCGACCTGGACCATGCCGACGTTGCTCGAGTGGGCCAGGATGCCGGCCATGGTGAGCCGCTCGGTCGGATGCTAGTCCGCGTCGTGGAAGGTGAATCCGTGACCGTGATCTGCTCCGGCACGTTGTAGGCGCTCACCGGCGTCTCGCCGTGCTCAAGGGCCGCGGCGGCGGTGATCACCTTGGCGGTGCTGCCCGGGTGGAACACGTCGGTGACCGGCAGGTCCACCGTGCCGGCCAGGCTGGCCGGGTGGCTGGGCTGAACGACGGGTACTGCGCCATGGCCAGGATTCGCCGGTCTGGGCTGATCGACCACGATCGTGCAGCTGTCCGCCCTGGGTCTGCCCGCACCCGCTCCGCGCAGGCCTGCTCGGCCTCCCATTGCAGGCTGGCCAGGATGGTCAGCTGACGTTGCCGCCGGGCACCACCGGCCGGCTTCTGCGGGCGACCGGGATGGGCTGGCCGTTGGTGCCGATCTGGGCCTCCTGCTCGCCGTCCCGGCCGGCCAGCAGCGGGTTGTAGGACTGCTCGATGCCCGCCTGGCCGACCAGGTCGACCCCGCCGTTGGTGTTGGTAAAGCCAACGATGTTGGCGGCCAGGTCGCTGTTCGGGTAGGACGCGGGTGTAGGTCGGGGTGAGGGTGATGCCGGGCTCGGCCAGCGCGCCGATCCGGGATGCGGTCGCCGCCGGGATGCCCTGCTTCAGCACGCACGTACTGCGGGGAGGAGGGGTGCTACAGCTTGGCCAGGATCGCCGCGGGGTCATCCGCAGCGGGCCGGCCAGCGCGCTGGCCACCGAGGCCAACGGCTGTCTTCGCCGCTTTGATCGTCGGCGGGTCGGCGGTCACCTGGTCGTTCTGCACGGTCATGGCCAGGGTGGTGCCGTCGGCGGTCGCTGATCGAGCCGCGCATGGCCGGCACCAGGTGGTGTTCAGCCGGAACTGGTCGGCCTGGGCCCGGTAGGCGGGGCCCTCCATGACCTGCACCTGGACGAGCCTGCCGGCGACCAGCGACAGCGCGAAGCCGACGCACAGCATCGCGATGCGCACCCGGCGGCCGCGGGTTGCCCAGGGCCAGCGTGGCGCGGCGGGCGGCGCCGCGCCGGATCGGCGGCTGCCTGGATGGCCCGCCCGCCCGGTCCCGCACCGCGGCCCGCCGCCGGCGGCCGCGGCCGCCGGCCCGGCGGCGCCGGGCGGGCGCTGGCCACGGCCGGGCAGCCCGGCCGGCCCGGGCCTGCCGGCTGCGGCACGCTCCTGCCAGCTGTCGGCACGCGGGCCCGCGGCCCCGTCGCGGGAGCGCCGGGCTGAGGGGGGACGGCGCGGCCCGGCCCCGGCAGGAGGCCGGCCCCGGGCCGCGGCCCGGGGTGGCTGCCCGGTCCCTCGCCCTGGCCCCCCTCACGGAACATACCCGGGCACGGCGGGGACCCCTGGCTCGGTCGTGGGCTGGCTCGATCCGAGCCGGCCCGTGCGAGGTTGAGGAATGACGTCAGCGGCGGATCGAACATACCCAGCTGCCGGCCCGGCTGGCGATCACGGACGGCGCGGAGTCGGTCGCGACCTGCTGCTGGAGCGCCTGGACCTGCTGCAGGCGGACGGCCTGGGCCTGCTGCAGCGAGTTGATCTCGTAAGAGCCCGAGGCCAGGATGGTGTTGATCACCAGCAGGCAGACCAGCCCGCCGCCGAGCAGCCCGGTCACGAACAGGATGAACGGCGTGCGGGCGATAGCGGCCGACGGCCCGGTGGCCCACCGCCCAGCCTGCCGGTCCCAGCCGGTACGGCGGGCCGGTGCCGGGCGGCGCGGCAGGCGCTCCCGGCGCCGCGGTCCGGGCCCGCACCACGTCCTGTCCGGGGGCGCCGTGCGGCCGCCCCCCGGGCCGCGGGCGGCCGGGGACCGGCGGCCGGCGTCCGGTGCCGGGCTGCCGGGCTGCCCGCTGCCCGGCCGGGCCCGGCCGGGCAGTACCGGGACGGCCAGTCCCGGCTCCCCGGGGCGCCCACGTGATCGCGCCCGTACGCCTGCCTGAGTGTCGCTGCCCACGCTCACTCCCGTGTCCCCCTGTCCGGTCCGCTGCGCAAGGTCCCCCGTGACCTTGTCCCGTTCGGCCTGCTGATCCCGCCTGCTGCTCGAGTGCCGCCTCTCCCGGTCATCCCGCCGGTGGCTCTGGCCCCGCCGGTGCCCGGATCACGCCGCCGCCCTGATCCGCTCGGCGGCCCGCAGCCGGGCGGGCGCGGCCCGCGGGTTGGCTGCCACCTCGTCCGCCGATGGCCGCTCAGCGCCCCGGGTGAGCAGCCGGAACGCCGGCCGGGCGGACTCCAGCGGCACCGGCAGGCCCGGGCGGCGTGCGGTCGGCGGCCGCCTGGGCCAGCGCTGCTTGACCGCACGGTCCTCCAGCGAGTGGTAGGCGAGCACGACGATCCGGCCGCCGACGGCCAGGCGTCCAGGGCGGCGGGCAGGGCCCGCGCCAGCGCGTCCAGCTCGCCGTTGACCTCGATGCGCAGCGCCTGGAAGGTCCGCTTGGCCGGGTTGCCGCCGGTCCGCCGGGCGGGCGCGGGAATGGAGTCGCGGACGATCTCGGCCAGCTGGCTGGTGGAGGAAGGGAGCGCGGGCGCGCTCACGGACCAGCGCGTCGGCGATCCGGCGCGCGAACCGCTCCTCGCCGTAGTCGCGCAGCACCTGGGCCAGCCGGCTCGGCCGGGTAGGTGTTGACCACGTCGGCCGCGGTCAGCGGCCGGCTCTGGTCCATCCGCATGTCCAGCGGCGCGTCATAGGAGTAGGCGAAGCCGCGCTCCGCCTCGTCGAGCTGCGGCGAGGACACCCCCAGGTCGAACAGGACGCCCTGCACCCGCAGGTCACCCTGGCTGGCCAGGACCTCGGGCAGCTCGTCGTAGACGGCGTGCACCAGGGTGACCCGGTCGGCGTAGGGGGCGAGCAGGCGGCCGGACTCCTCGAGGGCCTGGCGCGTCGGTGTCCACGCCGATCAGCGCCAGGCCCGGGTGCGCGTCCAGCAGGGCGCGGGCGTGCCCGGCCCGGCCCAGGGTCGCGTCCACCAGGATGGCGCCCCGGGGCTGCAGGGCCGGGGCGAGCAGGGCGAGGACCTCCTCGACCAGGACCGGCAGGTGCCCGGCTGCCGAGCCGTCCATCAGACCCCCTTTCACCCCGCCGCACCCGTGGCGCTGGATGCGGCGGGCGGCGTGCCTGCCTGTGCTCCCGGCCAGGCCCCCATCCGCGCGGTGCGCGGGCCCCGCGTCCCCTGGCGCCGGGGAAGTGACGCCAGCCGACGTGAGTGCCCAGGCGCGGGTGGAGACCTCGCCGAGCACGCGGTACCGGATGACCGGTACCGCTCACAGCACCCCTGGCAGTACCTCCTCCGACGCATCGGAGAAGGCGTCCTCCTGCTCCGCCAGGTAGGACTCCCAGGCTGCGGAGTCCCAGATCTCCAGGCGCGTGTTGGCGCCGATGACGACGCAGTCGCGGGTCAGCCCCGCGTAGTCACGCAGGCCCGGCGGGATGGTGATCCGGCCCTGCTTGTCGGGGATCTCGTCGGACGCGCTGGCGAAGAAGCACCCGCCTGTAGTCCCGGACCGCCTTCGCGGTCACCGGGGCAGTGCGCAGCTCGTCGGTGATCCGGCCGAACTCGGCGGCCGGGAAGACGTACAGGCAGCGCTCCTGCCCCTTGGTGATCACTAGCCCTCCAGCGAGTTCCTCGCGGTACTTGGCAGGCAGGAACAACCGGCCCTTCTCGTCGAGACGCAGGCGTGTGAGTGCCCAGGAACACAGGCCCTCACCTCCCCGCCCCCGGAGCTCACCGCCGTGCCCCACGGACGCTCCACTGTACTCCACAATCCCCCACCGTCAACGTCTCATGCCTCCCAGCTACACGCACCTTTGCCACGGATTCGCAGGTCAGCCACATGGAGCAAAGTGGGGCGGGCGGTGGTCGCGCGGCCATCCGGGCAGCGGATCTGCGGTGCGCCGAATCGCATCACGCGCTGGCGCCAGGACGTACTGTCGGAACGCAGCACCCGCCCGCCAGCCCGGCCCCGTCCGGGGTGGCGGAGGTGGCTGGCAGTCCGGCGGCGGCCAACCGACGGAGGAGGACAGGGTGGTCTGGAGATGGGCACCGGCGCCGGCGCACGCTTGACGACCTGGTCGGGATCGCGCACCGCGATCGGCGGCGCGATCGAGACGGTCATCGAGGGCAAGCCCGAGGCCGTCCGGCTGGCACTGACCGTGCTGCTCGCCGAGGGCCACCTGCTGATCGAGGACGTGCCCGGCGTGGGCAAGACGATGCTGGCCAAGGCGCTGGCCAGGTCCACGACTGCTCGGTGCGGCGCATCCAGTTCACGCCGGACCTGCTGCCCAGCGACATCACCGGGGTGAGCGTCTACAACCAGGAACGCCGCGAGTTCGAGTTCAAGCCGGGCCCGGTCTTCGCGAACATCGTGGTCGGCGACGAGATCAACCGGGCCTCCCCGAAGACCCAGTCGGCGCTGCTGGAGTGCATGGAGGAGCGGCAGGTCACGGTGGACGGCACGACGTACCCGCTGGACCGGCCGTTCATGGTGATCGCGACGCAGAACCCGATCGAGATGGAAGGCACCTACCCGCTGCCGGAGGCGCAGCGGGACCGGTTCATGGCCCGGGTCTCCATGGGCTACCCGAGCGCCGAGGCCGAGCTGGCGATGCTCGACCTGCACGGCTCCACATCGCCGCTGGACACGCTGGAGCCGGTCGCCGAGCGCCGCGGACGTCCGGGACCTCATCGCCGCAGTGCGCCGGGTGCACGTGGCCGGCCGGGCTGAAGCAGTACGTCGTCAGCCTGGTCACCGCCACCCGCTCCTCGCCGGACCTGCGGCTGGGCGCCTCGCCGCGCGCCACGCTGCACCTGCTGCGGGCCAGCCGGGCCCGGGCGGCCCTGGACGGCCGCGACTTCGTGCTCCCCGACGACGTGCAGGCGCTGGCCGTGCCCGGTGCTCGCGCACCGGCTGCTGCCGACCGCCGAGGCGATGGTGGCACGGCAGCTCCCGGAGCAGGTGGTGGCGGCCATCGTGGAGCGGATCCCGCTGCCCCGGCTGCGGTGACGCGGCAGCTCCCGTCCTGACGTACCGTAGAGCGACGGGGCTGAGGAAGGGCCGGGATGCGGGCGCTGTTCGCCGGATTCACCACGCGCGGCAAGTCATTCCTGGCGGCGGGATCGCCGCGGGCGTGCTTGGCCTCGGCCTGGGCCAGCGCGCCCTGCTGTCGCATCGGGACCGTCCTGGTGGCGCTGCCGCTGCTCGCCGCGCTGGCCACCAGCCGGACCCGGTACCGGATCCGGTGCGTCCGCCGGATGACCCCGGCCGCGGGTACCCGCCGGGCGCAACGCGGCGGTCGTCGCTGCGGCTGGAGAACGTGTCCCGGCTGCCCACCGGGCTGCTGCTCGCCGAGGACCGGCTGCCCTACCCGCTCGGCAGCACGGCCGCGGTTCGTGCTGGACCGGATCGAGCCGGGGGCTGGCGGGAGCTGAGCTACCCGGTCCAGTCCGAGACCCGCGGGCGGTACACCATCGGCCCGCTGCAGGTCCGGGTGGCCGACCCGTTCGGGCTGGGCGAGCTCACCCGCTCGTTCTCGACCACGAGCACGCTCGTGGTCACCCCGCCGGTCGATCCCGCTGCCCGCCGCCCCGCTCGCCGGGAGCTGGCGCGGGGAGGGCGGCGGGCGGGCCAGGACCGCGGATCCGCCGGGCGAAGACGACGTCATCCCGCGCGAGTACCGGGACGGGGACGAACTGCGCCGGGTGCACTGGCGGTCTACCGCGCGGCACGGCGAGCTGATGGTGCGCCGCGAGGAGCAGCGCTGGCGGAACCGCGCGGTGCTGCTGCTCGACACCCGGGCCCAGGCGCACCGCGGCGCCGGGCCTGGCTCGTCCTTCGAGTTCGCGGTGACCGCGACGGCGTCGATCGGCGTGCACCTGGCCCGGGGCGGGATCGATGGCCAGCTGCTCACCGCGGACGGGCTCGCCACCACCCCGGGCTCGTTCGAGGACGCGCTCCTCGACTCGCTCGCGGTGGTCAAGTCATCCCGGCGGCTCGACCTGACCCGCGGCCTGGAACGGGCGCAGGGCGGGACCGGCGGGCTGTTCGTGCTGGTGGCCGGGGCCCTGGAGGCGGCGGAAGCACGGCGGCTGGTGGCGGCGCGGCGCGACTCCGGCCCGGCCATCGCCCTGCTGCTCGCGGTGTCCACCTGGGCAGGCCAGGGCAGCGACCTGGAGCAGTCTGCCCCCGCGGCCACGGTCCTGCGGGCGGCCGGCTGGCGGGTGGCCCTGGTGAGCGCCGGGACCCCGCTGGCCACCGCCTGGAATCAGCTTCGCTACGCGCCGGGCGCGGCCCGCTACCGGCCGGGGCAGCCCGGGCCTGAGCCTGGCCGCCCGGCGGCCGGGGTGACGCCGTGAACCGCCGGCTGACGGTGGCCGCGGCCTTCGCCACGGTCGGGGCCTCGCTGTCCCTGTACCCGGTGGTGAAAGGCGGCGCCTGGATATGGGACGGGATCGGCGCGGTGATCGTGGCCGCCGGGGCCGGGGCGCTGACCCGGCTGCGGACCGTGCCCGTCTTCTGGTGCGCCGCAGCCGGGCTGGCCGCCCTGCTGCTGTACCTGAACGCGATGTTCGCCCGGGCGTACTCCGTGGGCCGCATCATCCCGACCAGCGCGTCCCTGGCCCACCTGTGGTGGCTGGCCGGCCGCGGGCTGGCCGAGACCGCGCGGTTCGCGCCGCCCGCACCAGCCAGCAAGCCCATCCTGCTGCTCACGGCGGCCGGGATCGGCCTGGTCGCGGTGGCCACCGACCTGATCGCGGTACGGCTGCGGCGGCCGGCCGTCGGCCGGCCTGCCGCTCCTGCTGCTCTTCTGCGAGCCGCTCACGACCAGCGCGCACGAGGGGCTGCCCGGGGAGATGACGGTCTTCGCCCTGGGCATGGCCGGCTACCTGGCCATGCTCGCGGCGGACAGCCGGGAGCGGCTGCGCGTCTGGGGCCGCCTGGTGACGGTGTGGCACCGCAGCGGGAGCCAGGCGGCCGCGGAACGCGGCGGGCCGAACACCCGTGACCTCGCCGCGGCCGGCCGGCGGATCGGGCTGGCCGCCGTGGTGATCGCGCTGTTCATCCCGCTCCTGATCCCGGGCCTGCGGAACCACAAGATCTTCTCCGGCTCGCTCGGCGACACGGGCACCCTGGTGGCGCTGCCCGACCCCCTGGTGCAGATGAACAGCCAGCTGCACCGCACCGACGCCCAGCCGGTGCTGACCTACCGGACCTCCGATCCTGACCCCCAGTACCTCCAGGTCTACGTGCTGAGCAACCTGAGCACGCAGACCTGGGCCCTGGTCCCGGCCACGGGAACGCCGGTGCAGGACGGGAAACTGCCCGGCGCGCCCGGGCTGGCCCACGGCACTCCCAGCACCACCGAGCACGCCCAGATCACGCTGGCCAAGGGGCTGACCAGCGGCCAGCAGACCGCGAGCTTCCTGCCGCTCCCGTACCCCGCCCGCACCGTCGATGTGGCCGGCACCTGGCGCGCTGACCCGCGGACGCTGACCATGTTCTCGGCGCAGGGCCTGGGCGGCCTCAGCTATTCGGTGGCCAGCCAGGAAGTGTCGCCGACCGTGCAGCAACTCCAGGTGGCCGGGGCCATCCCGGCCAGCATCGCGAGCAACTACCTGCACGTGCCGGCGGTGTTCCAGCAGCTGACCAGGCTCGCGGAGCGCGTTACCCAGGGACAGAACACGGCCTACGGTGAAGCGGTCGCCCTGCAGCGCTGGTTCACCAGTTCCGGCAAGTTCCGCTACTCGCTCGACGTCAACGAGCCGGACACGGCCCAGGCGCTGATCCGGTTCCTGACCGTGGACCGGCGCGGCTACTGCCAGCAGTTCGCGTTCGCCATGGCGGTGCTGGCCAGGCTGCTCGACATCCCCTCGCGGGTGGCCGTGGGCTACACGGCCGGCCGTCACTGGGCCACGGCCGCTGGGAAGTGCGCACCAGCGACGCGCACGCCTGGCCCGAACTGTACTTCGAGGGTGTCGGCTGGCTGCGGTTCGAGCCGACCCCGGCCGGGTCGGACGGCCAGGCCACCGCCAGGCCTCCCGGGTACTCGCTGCCCCCGGTGCTGACCGCCCCGGGCGGGACGGCCACCACGCCGACGCCCGCCGCCAGCGGGGCGCAGTCCCACGCCTCGCGGGGGTCCACCGGCCCGCTGGCCAAGCTGGAGCATCTCGGCGGGTCATCCGCGGGGACAGGCACCGATCGCAGGACGCCCGTGCCGCTGGGAGCATTCGCGGCCGCGCTGGTCCTGGTACTGCTGGCCACGCCCCGCCTGGTCCGGGTGGTGGCCCGGGGCCGGCGGTGGCGGGGCGCGGCCGGCGACGCCCGGCTGGCCGAGGCTGCCTGGCTGGAACTGCTCGACAACCTGACCGACTACCGGGTGAGCTGGTCCGCGAGCGAGTCGCCGCGCGCCCTGGCCGGCCGGGTCACCAGGGAGCTGCGGCTGGAGCCGGCGGCGGCAGCGGCGCTGGGCCGGATCGCCACCGCGGCCGAACGGGCCCGGTATGCCCGCCAGCCCGCCGCCTCAGCCACCCTGCGCGCGGATACCAGGCTGATCCGGCGGGCCCTGGCCGCCCGGTCGGGGCGGCTCACGCGCTGCCTCGCCTGGCTGCTGCCGCCCTCCTCGGTGGCGCCGGCCCGCGGCGGCCTGGCGCACCTGCTCGACGTGTTCGGCTGGATGGACGTGGCCGGTCACCGGCTGGCGCGCTGGCCGCGGCCGAAGCCAGAGCGGCGCGCGGAAGCGTAACTGGCCACGGTCGCGCACACGGCATGATGCGCGTGGCCGGCCGCCGCCCCGGCTGGCCCCCAGGGCCGGCCCGGGAGGCCGTCCAAGCCTACCGGTCGCGCTCCTGGCGGCGGCGCCAGCGCTCTTCCATGCGCTCCATGAAGCCTGGCCCGGGGCGGGCCGACCGCGCCCGCCGGTCACGGGCCAGGCCGCCGCGGGCCATCGCGCCTCGTCCTGCCGCCCCGCCGGACATATGCCGCCAGCTGGACAGCGCCCACATCGAGCAGGCCAGCATGACCACGAACCCGGCCACGCCAACCACGGTGAGCTTCGAGATCACGCCCGCCAGCAGCAGGCCCACGCCGAGCAGGAAGCCGATCGCCGCCTCGACGACCCGGCGCTTGTAATGCACCCGGGGATCCTTGGCGCGCACGGCCTGCGCGAACTTCGGATCCTCGGCATAGAGCGCACGCTCGATCTGGTCGAGCTGACGCTGCTCGTGCTCAGACAGCGGCACGGCGCCTCCCATGAAACTTCGCGCGCGGGGACGGGTGCGATGACTTCATCTCACGGTCCAGGGTTCTTCCCCTCAAGAATACGAGCCCGGCCGCAGTAGGTGGAAGGGTAGTGGGACGGTAAAGGGCCGTCAGGTCACCGTGGGTGGCTCCATCTTGCCCCGCGCGCGCCACGCCCGTCCCCCCGGAAGGCCGGAATCCAGTCAAACGGACATTCGAATTAGATCCGTTAAACGTGAGCATATCAGCCGTCATCCGGCCGGTCCGGCGGCTGCCCCGCTCGCGCCCCTGACACCAGGGTGGCCGGATGCACCGCCCCGGACCCGAATCGCCCGATGATCCGGTCCAGGGCCCGCTCGGCATCGCGCCAGCCCGTGGCCGGCTCACCGAAGGCCAGCTGGGTGACCGCGCGCGAGGCCGGGATGAGGCCATTCGCGCGGACCCCCACCAGGCGCAACCGGGCCCTGGAGTCCAGGCCCGAGGCCCCGTACAGGGCGCAGGCGGTCGCATAGATGGTGCGGGCCACGTCGGTCGGCTCGGGCAGCGTGCGGGACCGGGTGATGGTGGTGAAGTTGGCCAGCCGCAGCTTGAGCACCACCGTACGGGCCACGGCGCCCGCGGCGCGCAGGCCGCGCGCGGTCCGCCCGGACAGCCGGAGCAGCTCACGGCGGATCACCTCGGGGTCGTCCACGTCGCTGGGGAATGTCTCCTCGGCACCGATGCTCTTCTCCGGAACCCGGCTCACCACCGGGCGGTCATCCCGCCCCCAGGCCAGTGCGGCCAGGTGAGATCCCACCGCGGCGCCGAGCTCGCGCTGCAGGGTGGCCACCGGGATCTCCGCGATATCCCGCACCGTGCGCAGCCCCAGCCGGGCCAGCACCTGGCCGGTCTGCTCGCCCACGCCCCACAGCGCCGATACCGGCAGCGGGTGCAGGAAGCCGAGGACACCGTCGGCCGGGACGACCAGCAGGCCGTCCGGCTTGCACCGGGCCGACGCGAGCTTGGCCACGAACTTGCACGACGCCACGCCCACCGAGCAGGTGATGCCCTGCTGCTCGGCGATCGTGGCCCGGATCAGCTGGCCGATCCCGGCTGGCGGCCCGAGCCGCCGGAGCGCGCCGGACACGTCGAGGAACGCCTCGTCCAGGGCGAGCGGCTCCACCTCCGGGGTGACGGACCGGAAGACCTCCATGACCTCACGGGAAACGGCCGCGTAGCTGCCGTGCCGCGGCGCGATGAACACCGCCTGCGGGCACAGCCGCCGCGCCCGGGTCACCGGCATGGCCGAGCGCACCCCGAAGGTGCGCGCCTCGTAGGAGGCCGAGAGCACCACGCCACGGCTGGACGTGGCGCCCACGATCACCGGGCGGCCGGCCAGTTCCGGGCGGTCGCGGATCTCCACGCTCGCGTAGAACGCGTCCATGTCCGCGTGCAGGATGTGGCAGCCCGCGTCGGCGGCCCGCCCCGGCTCTGCGGTCACCGGTACCCCAGCACGTGGAACTGGGCGGCGACGTCGTGGAACGCCGGGTGCGTGGAGGCGGCCTGTTCCAGCGCCAGCAGGGCATCCGCGGCCCCCGGGTCCGCGTCCGCGAACGAGCCGGGCACGAGGTCGGAGAACACCCGGACGCCATGCGCCGCCCCGGGCCGCAGCCCGGCCTCCTCGATCAGCCCCACCACCTCGGCCAGGGTGAACCGGCGCGGCGCGCTGGAGCCCGCCGCGGCGGGCGGCCCGGTTACCCCGGGCCCGGTCTCCCCCGCGGCCGCGCCCGGGGCGCGCACCGCCGCGAGCAGCCGCCTGGCCTCGTCGAAGCGGCCGGCCTGGGCCCGGTGCAGCACCGCCGCGACCGCGCTGCTGGCCAGCACGCTCACCGCGCCTGCCGGGCGGAGCACGCTGGCCACCGCGGTCATCGCCGCCGCCGGGGCATCCACGTACTCCAGCACGCTGTGGCAGAGCACCAGGTCAGCACCTTCCGTGCCGACCAGCGCAGCCAGGTCGGTGGCGTCACCCTGGATCGCCCGCAGCGGCACCGCCATCTCGGCCGCACGGCGCTGCGCCGCGGCCAGTGAGTCGGGGCTGGGGTCGATCACCGTGACCGTGTGCCCCTGGCCCGCCAGCGGCACCGCGAAGCCCCCCGTCCCCCGCCGGCGTCGATGATGTCCAGCCGGCCCCGCCCGGTCTGGGCCACCAGCCCGGAGATCACCGAGCGGAGGATGTCCCGGACCACCACGGTGCGGGCGTCCGCGTAGCTGTGCCACCGCTGCGGCTGGCCGCCCCGGTCTGGCACCGCGCCGGCCGCCGGGACCTGCGCCGGGCCGTCCGGGCCCGCCGCCGGGACCTGCGCCGCGAACTGTGCCCGGGCGGCCCGGCTGGCCTGTCCGCCCGGCCGGGGCCCGCCCTCACGATCGCTGGTCACGGCCACCCTCCTCGCTAGCTCCGGGTCCAATGTAGTGCGGCCACCCGACAAACCCCGGCCGATGCCGCCCCGCCACCCGGCAAACCCCGGCCGATGCCGCCCCGCGTGCCGTGGACACCGCCGCCGATCCGCGATTAGAGCATCGCCGCCTGGGCACATCTATACCAGTGGTGCTGCTGCGCTCCCGCGGCGGAGGGCCACTGCCGTAGCGGGTGAATCCCGGCAGCCCTGGCGCCCAGCTTCGTGCTGTGCCCGCGGGCGCCAGACGACCCGGCTTTGTCCCTGGGCCGGGTCAGTGGGCTGGAGGTCAGTGACGACATGACGGTCCAGGCGGTATTCGTTCCCCCGGAATCGGTATTCCGGCTGGTCAGCAAATCGGGTACCTGTGGATTCACGCAGAGTTCCCTGCGGGAATGGTCATCGATAGTCAAACCGGTCTCACATGCCCGGCCCATCGCCTAGGCTCCCCCCCATGGTCGAGCACCTGGAGCTCCCTCACCCGCTGCGAATGATCCGCTGCACCGGGCTGAGCCTGAGTGAATCCCTTGGTCTCCCGCTGGCGGCGTATTTCCTCGGCGCCTGGCTGGGAGGGCAGACCATGGGCCTGCTGGCCGGGACGGGGGCCATCTGGGCCACCGCGCTGATCCGCAAGATCGTCTCGGGTTCGGTGCCCAGCCTGCTGACGATCTCGGCCATCGTGCTCACCCTGCAGACCGGGCTGGTGCTGGCCACCGGCCAGATGTGGATCTTCCTGCTCCAGTTCCCGCTGGGCTACCTGGCCATGTTCATCCTGTTCGCCAGGACCGCCCGCGGCCCCAACCCGATCGTCGCCAAGCTCGCCGCCGAGGTGGTCGCGCTGCGCCGCCCAACCCAGCATCCCGCGCTGCACCGTTTCTTCCAGGGCGCCACCTGGCTGTGGGCGGGCATCTTCCTCATGCTCACCGCGGGCCTGGGAATCATGATGGTGACCGAGACAGTCAGCACGTTCATGATGCTGTCCACGGTGGCGACGATCGCCGGGACCATGGCGGGCATCGGCGCCTCGGTGCTGTGGTTCCTGTCGGTCGTGCGCCGGCACGGGCTGCGGGTCACTTTCGCCGCAGCCTGATTCTCGTTAAGCCTGGAAAGAGCGGCCGGCTCACGGCAGGCGGCTCCGGCCGCCCGCATGACGCGGCGCCGGGCGCCCGCCTACCAGTCGTCAGACGGTGAGCGTGGGCTTGAGTTCCAGCAGCCGGCCGAGCAGCCCGTTCACGAACGCCGGTGACGCGTCGGTGGACAGGTCCCGGGCCAGGACGACGGCCTCGCTGATGGCCACCGCGTCCGGGACGTCATCCGCCCACAGCAGTTCATACAGGCCGATCCGGAGCACGTTGCGGTCCACCACGGGCATCCGGTCCAGCGACCAGCCCTCGGCATGCTCCCCCAGCAGCTCGTCGATCCGGTCGCGGTGCGCCTGCACGCCGCGGACCAGCTCGGCGGCGTACTCGCTGACCGGCGGGCTGGCCTCGGCGATCCGCTGCTCCAGCAGGCCCAGCACGGGCTCGCCGCGGATCTCGGCCTCGAACAGGATGTCCAGTGCCCGCTTGCGGGCCTTGCTACGCGCGGACATGGCAGCCGCTCACGCTGGGCACGGCGGCGGTCGCGGGGCAGGAGATCATGCGCGGCCGAGATAGTCGCCCGTGCGGGTGTCCACCCGGACCTTCTCCCCCGTGGTGATGAACAGCGGAACCTGGATCTGCGCGCCGGTCTCCAGGGTGGCCGGCTTGGTGCCGCCGGTGGACCGGTCACCCTGCACGCCCGGGTCGGTCTGGCTGACCGTCAGCTCCACCGACGCGGGCAGTTCCACGTACAGCGGGACGCCGTCGTTGAAGGCGACCACCGCGGTCTGCTCCTCCAGCAGGTAATCGGCGGCGTCGCCGACCGTGTCCTGCGGGATGCGCGGCTGGTCGTAGTCCTGGGTGTCCATGAAGACGAAGTCGTCGCCCTCACGGTAGAGGTACTGCATCTCGCGCTTGTCCACGTTGGCCACGTCGACCTTGACCCCGGCGTTGAAGGTGCGGTCCACGACCTTCCCGGAGAGCACGTTCTTGAGCCGGGTGCGCACGAAGGCGCCGCCCTTGCCGGGCTTGACGTGCTGGAAGTCGACGATGTTCCAGAGCTGGCCGTCGATGTTCAGCGTCATGCCGTTCTTGAGGTCGTTCGTGGTGGCCACGTCTGCTTATCTCCTGCGTGCGGGTGCGCCCGCAGCGGCGGCCGCGCCGCGCTACAGGACGGTCAGTTCCCGGGTGGTAGTGGTGAGAATGTCCTGTGGCGCCGCCGTCCCCGACCCGGCCCGCACCACCAGGGTGTCCTCGATCCTGACGCCGCCTTGCCCGGGAAGGTAGATCCCAGGCTCGACGGTGATTGGGACCCGGTCCACGAGTGTACCCGTCTGGCCGTGCCCCATGATCGGGGCCTCATGGATCTCCAGTCCCACGCCATGGCCGAGGCCGTGGGTGAAATGCTCCTCGTGACCGCCGTCGGCGATCAGGCCGCGGGCCGCCCCGTCCACCCCGGCCACGTCCGCGCCGGGCACGGCGGCCTCGATGCCGGCCCGCTGGGCCGCCGCGACGAGATCGTAGATCTCCCGCTGCCAGGCGGCGACCTCGCCGATCACCACGGTCCGGGTGAGGTCCGCGTGGTAGCCGTCGTACCGGGCGCCGCAGTCGATGGTGACCAAGTCCCCGCGGCTGACCGCGCGGTCGCCCGGGACATGATGCGGGATCGCGCCATTCGGCCCGCTGGCGACGATGGTCTCGAAAGCGGGCCGTTCCGCGCCGAGCTCGCTCATCCTGCGCTCCAGCAAGCCGGCCAGCTCACGCTCGGTCTGGCCGGGGTGGAGGACAGCCAGCAGGTCCTCCAGCGCCTGTGACGTGATGGCGCAGGCCCGGGCGAGCGAGGCGATCTCGGACTCGTCCTTGACCATCCGCAGCTGCTCGACGGCGCGGCCCAGCGGCACCAGCTCGGGGAAGCCGTTGCCCGCGGCGGCCGCGGCGAAGGCCAGGTGGCGCTCGACGGTCATCTCATGGGCCTCGAAAGCCACCCGGGCCAGCCCCCGGACGGCGGCCAGCCGGGCCAGGGCCGGCTCGATGAACCGCTCGGTGAGCAGCTCCAGGTCGGGGCACTCGCGGCGGGCGGCGAGCGCGTACCTGGAATCGGTGGCCAGCACCGCCCCGGTACCCGAAGCGGGCACCAGCACCGCGGCGTTGGAACTGGCCAGGCCGGTCAGGTAGCGCACGTTGGGCGGGCTGGTGATGAGGGCGGCGTCGGCGTCCAGGGCGGCAATGGCGGGCTGCAGCCGCTCCCGGCGGGCCTGCTCGGTCTCGGGCATGTCCCTGACTTTAACCGCAACCCCGGATGGCCCATCGGGTGAGAAAGGGGTGACGGACCCGGCCGTCCCGGGATCACCCGGACGGCCGGACGGTGGCCCGGGCAAGCATCGATAGCCCCAGCGGGCGCAGCACATCGGAGCGCTGCCACAGCGCCGGGGCCACCGAGTCACGCTGGCTTACGTGCCGGACCGCCCCGAACCCGCGGCTTTCCAGCAAGGCGGTCATGTCATCGGGGGCCAGGAAGGTGAGCCAGGGCTCGCCACGCTGCGCGGCCACCGCGCCGACCATCTCCACGTAGGTATCCCCCGCCGCATCCCGCAGCCCGGCCGGGAGCACGTAATCGGTGACGAGCTCGGTGCCCTCCGCGAAGCAGGCGATCTCGGCGAGGACCTGGCCAATGGCCGGCCGGGTCAGGTACATGGTGACGCCGAGCCAGCCGACCAGGGCGGGACGGGACGGGTCGAACCCGGCCCGGCGCAGGCCGTCCGCCAGGGACGAGGATTCCAGGTCGGCGGGCACGAAAGTGACCCCGTCCGGCACCGTGAGCCGGGCCTCCGCGAGCCGCTGGCGCTTCCACGCCTGGGTGGCCGGATGGTCCACCTCGAACACCGCCACCCGGCCGGCCAGCGGGGAGCGGCAGGCGAATGAATCCAGTCCCGCGCCGAGAATGACGTACTGGGTGACGCCGCGCCTGGCCGCGGCCGCGAGGCGGTCCTCGGCATACCGGCTGCGGCAGGTCACCTGGGCCCGCGCGGCCGACAGCACCAGATGCTCGCCGTGAGCGCGATGGTAATCGATGAATTCATCGGCCAGATTCCCGAGCAGGACGGCCGCAAGGTCATCGGCGAATATCCATGGCTGGTGGTCAACGAGCAGGTGAGCGGCGCGGGCAGCGGCCGCGGTGAGGGCGGTCTGGCTGGGCGATCCGTTATCTTCCATGCCGCTGAGAATATTCGGCAACTTTATCACAATACCATAGAATTGTTTTTTTGGAAAGGCGCCGGGGATGACAATTGGGCAGCATTTCCGGGAGCCGGGTTCCTTCTCCTAGAATGCGGCCTCATGGCAGCCGAACAGGACCTGCGCCAGCTGATCCGGCACATGCGCCCGGAAGCCCATCCCGGCCGGTACGTGTTCGCGGTGGTGCCGGGGCCGGTTCCGCGCGGCGTGCGGCCCGTGGTGACGGTAGCGGAGGACGAGGGGCTGACCGTCGTCGTGCCGCAGGAGCAGGCCGACGCCGCGGGGCTCGGCTACGGCTACGTGGCCGCCTGGATTACGTTGCGGGTCCAGTCCGCACTGGAGGCGGTGGGACTGACGGCGGCGGTCGCCCGCGCCCTCGCCGACGCCGGGCTGAGCTGCAATGTGGTGGCCGGTTACCACCACGACCACTTGTTCGTCCCCTATGAGGGACTGGCGGAGGCCCTCGATGCGCTGGGCGCCCTGAGCCGCGGCACCCGCTGAGGGAGCGCCCGGCGGCGGCTCAGCGCGGCGGGCCCGCCGCCCCGCCGTCGCCATCCGGGCCGCCGCCGGGCGGCGGGCCACCGAGATGCTTGGTGAGCAGGATGTCATCCACGTAGCGGCCCTCGATCAGGAACTCAGCGCGCAGCACGCCCTCCTGCCCGAAGCCGAGCCGGGCGTAGAGCCGCATGGCTCCGGGGTTCGTGCTGAGCACGTGCAGGCTGAGCTTGCGGGCACCCCGGTCGCGGGCCCGCCGCTCCGCCGCCTCCAGCAGGGCCGTGGCCACCCCATGACGCCGCATGCCGGGGTCCACCGCGAGTCCTTGCACCAGGACGACATGGCCGTTCTCCGGCAGCGGGGTGGACGGCCCGAGCCTGATGTCGCCGGCCACGGCGTGGTTCCGTACCGCGACCAGGTGGGCGCCCGGCGGGCTGGTGGCGCCGAAGAAGCCGGGCCGGCCCGCCGGATCACGGAGGGGAAGCCGCTCTGCGGTGACCACGCCACGGCCTCCAGGGCGGTCAGCCGGGCATCGTCGGAGGCACGGGCCTCACGGACCCGGATACCGGCGGCAACGGACATGCCTTCATCCTGCCGCACCACGCCGGGGCCGCCGGCCGGGCCGTCCTGGGGGCAGCCGTGGGCGTCCTGGGGGCAGCCGCGGGCGGCCGTCCTGGGGGCAGCCGTCCTGTCAGCAGCGGGTGACACGATCGGGGGATGACCGACCTGGCCGGCACGCTGCCCGAGTCCCGCATCCTCGCCGAGCGGGCCGCCGCGCAACTGCTGTGCGGCCCTCCGGCGGGGACGGCCGAGGAGGTCGCCGGGCGGCTGCTGGCCATCCAGGGACAGGATCCCCGGGGGGCCAGGCTGGCCGTCCGGGCCCGCAGCCACGGGCTCACCGCGGCGGACATCGACCATGCGCTGACCGCAGACCGGTCGCTGGTGATCAGCTGGCTGAACCGCGGCACCCTGCACCTGGTCCGCAGCGAGGACTACTGGCCGCTGCACCAGCTCACCACGCCGCAGCTGGCCACGGGCTGCTCCCGCCGCCTGAGCCAGGAAGGCATCAGCGCCGGCCAGGCGGACCGCGGCGTGGCCGCCATCGAGCAGGCCCTGACCAGGGACGGCCCGCTCACCCGGGCCCAGCTGGCCGGGCAGGTGAGCGCGGCCGGCCTCCGCACGCAGGGACAGGCCATGGTGTTCCTGCTCTTCCTCGCGTCGCTGCGCGGCATCGTGATCCGCGGCCCGATGTCAGGTAAGCAGCACGCCTACGTGCTGGCCCGGGACTGGCTCGGCGCGCCACCCGCGGCGGACCGGGAGGCCGCGCTGGGCTGGCTGGCCCGCCGCTACCTGGCCGGCCATGCCCCGGCCTCCGCGCAGGACCTGGCCAAGTGGGCGGGCCTGCCGCTGCGCGACGCCCGGCAGGCCCTGGCCACTATCGCCGGGGAGCTGCAGGACCGGGGTGACGGGCTGGTCGGCCTGGCCGCGCCGGGCGCGGCTGGGCCCCCGGCACGGGCCGTCCCCGCGCACTCCGGGCAGGCGCCGGGGCTGCCGACCCGGCTGCTCGGCTCGTTCGACCCGGTGCTGCACGGCTGGCGATCCCGGGCGCCGGTGCTGGGCAGCCACGAGAGCACCCTGGTGCGGGGCGGGATGTTCCGCCCGTTTGCGATGGTCCGCGGCCGGGCCATCGGCGGGTGGAGCGTGGCGCGCGGCACGGTGCAGCTACCCCCGCTGGACGGTGTTCCGCCCGCGGATCAGGCCGCCCTGCGAGCCGACGCGGCGGACGTGCAGCGCTTCCTCGGCCTGGCCCGGCCGGCCGGGCAGTAGCCCGCCCCGGCCGGCGAAGAACCGCGACATGACGCTTGCGGTCCAGGCGCGCGCCTCCATATACTCGGCTACGGATATACGGAGACGGGGAAGCAGGCGATCGTCATGGCAGGCCAGCGGCGGAGGGTGTCCAACCCGCTGGCCCTGGCCGTGCTGGCCACGCTCCGCGAGCGCCCCATGCATCCGTACGAGATGGCGGCGACCATGCGCGCCCAGGGCAAGGAGCGCAGCATCAAGCTGAACTATGGCTCCCTCTACACCGTGGTCGACAACCTGGCCAGGCACGGCCTCATCGAGGCCATGGAGGCCAGCCGCGAGGGCCGGCGTCCCGAGCGCACCGTGTACCGCCTCACGGATGCGGGCGGCGCGGAGCTTGAGGACTGGCTCACCGAGCTGCTCGGCACCCCGGTTAAGGAGTATCCGCAGTTCGAGGCGGCTCTCGCCGAGATGGCGGTGCTCCCCCCGGCCCAGGTGCGCGACGTGCTCGAGCACCGGGTGAAGGCCCTGGAAGCGGCACTCGCGCAGGAACGGGCCGAGATTGCCAAGGTTCCCTGGCTGCCGCGCCTGTTCCTGATCGAGAACGAATACCACCTGGCCATCCGGGAAGCCGAGCTGGCCTGGGTGCGCGGCCTGGTCCGGGAACTCCGGGACGGCTCATTCCCCCTCATGAAGGAGTGGGACCACTGGACCCGGACCGGGGAATTCCCCGCAGACCTGCCGGCCGAGCTCTACCAGGCGGGTGGCCTGGCCGGGCCGGCGGAGGGAGCGGCCCCGGAAGCGGCGGCCCGGCCCCGGCCCGGGCGGGGAGAGGGGCCGCTGAACTGACCGAGAACGCGAGCCGGCCCCCGGCAAGGTGCGGGAACACCTGACCAGGGGCCGTGATCCAACCGGTCCCGCGGGAACGAGATCCGATCGGGTTTACGCAGCTCCAGGATACTCGTTGCCTTCCCGCTGGCCCGGTTGTGCCCAACCGACCCAGCACGGAGGAGAACTCAGCATGAGTATCCAGGCGCGGGAGGCGGGCACGGCCCCCTCCCCGCAGGCCCGCCCGTACGCCATCGAGGCCCGCGAGCTTGTCAAGATCTACCCCAAGGACGTCCGGGCGCTCGACGGGCTCAGTTTCACTGTCAGGCCGGCACCATCTTCGGCCTGCTCGGGCCGAACGGGGCCGGCAAGTCCACCACTGTCAAGATCCTCACCACGCTGGCCCGGCCCGACTCCGGCTCGGCCACCGTGGCCGGCCTCGAGGTGAGCAGCCAGGCGGCGCAGGTCCGCCGGGCCATCGGCGTGGTCGCGCAGCGCTCTGGCGCCGACCCGACCGCCACCGGGCGGGAGAACCTGCTGCTGTCCGGGCGCATCCAGGGGCTGCGCGGCCGGGAACTCAGCCGCCGGGCCGGCGAGCTGCTGGACCGGTTCGAACTGGGCGGCGCCGCGGCCCGCATGGTCCGCACCTACTCCGGTGGCATGCGGCGCCGGCTCGACGTGGCCATGGGGCTGATCCACCGGCCGGAGGTGCTGTTCCTCGACGAGCCCACCGCCGGGCTGGACCCGGAATCCCGGTCCGCGATGTGGGCGGAGATCGCCCGGCTGTCCGCTGGCGAGGGCCTCACCATCCTGCTCACCACGCACTACCTGGAGGAAGCTGACCGGCTGGCCAGCCGGCTGGCCATCGTGGACCGGGGACGGGTGGCCGCGGCCGGCACCCCGGATGAGCTCAAGGGCCGGCTGCGCGGGGACACGGTCCAGATCGACCTGGCCGCCCCCGGGGACCCAGGCCAGCTCACCGCCATCCTGGGCCAGGTCCCGGCGGTGCGCGAGATCGACGTGGCCGGCCTGCGGCTGAGCGCCCGGGCGGATGACGGGGCCACGGCGGTCCCCGCCCTGCTCGCCGCCCTGGAACATACCGGGATCGGGGTGCACGGGGTCACCGCCGCCCGGCCCACCCTGGACGACGTCTACCTGCGGTTCACCGGGCGCCGTCTCGCGGAGGCCGGCGAGGCAGCCGCGCCCGCCGCGGCAGCCGCCGCGCCGCGGGCCGGCCAGCCCTCCCCGGCCAGCACCGCACCTGACAGCACCGCACCTGACAGCACCGCCCCGGAGGGTTCCCGATGACCAGCATCGCCGCGCACACCACCTGGATGACCCAGCGCCAGCTCAAGGCGCTGGGCCGGCAGCCGGCCTACATCATCATCACGCTGATCCAGCCGGTCATCTGGCTGTTCCTGTTCGGCTCGGAATTCCGCAAGGTCGCCCAGCTGCCCGGGTTCGGGGCCCCGTCCTACCTGGACTACCTGGTGCCCGGCGTCGTGGTGATGAGCGCGCTGTCCACGAGCATGTGGAGTGGCATGACCGTGCTGGAGGAGATCGAGGGCGGCATCATGGACCGGTTCCTCGTGCTGCCGCTGCACCGCTCGGCGATCATCAACGCGTCCGTGGTCATGCAGTCGCTCAACACCGCCCTGCAGTCGGTCATCATCGTGGCGCTCGGCCTGGCGGCGGGCGCCCGCTACGCCGGCGGGGCGCTGGGGATGCTCGTGCTGATCGTGGCCTCGGTGCTGGTGGCGGTGGTGTTCAGCGCGCTGTCCAACACCATCGGGATGCTGGCCCGGCAGCGTGAGACGATCATCGGCCTCAGCGTGTTCCTGCTGCTCCCGCTGACCTTCCTGTCCAGCGCCTTCATGGCCCCGGCCCTGATGCCGCACTGGATGCGGATCGTCGCGGACTGCAACCCGGTGAACTGGGCCCTGGAGGCGGGCCGGGCGGCGATGAGCGCGGCACCGGACTGGGGCCGGGTGCTCGCCCAGGGCGGCGGCCTGCTGGCCCTGGCCATCGCGGTTACCGCCCTGTCGGTGCTGAGCTTCCGCGCCTACCAGAAGTCGGTCTGACCGGTCACCGGCCCGGCCGGGCCTAGTGCCGCTGCGGCACCAGGCCCGGCCGCGGCGCACCAGGCCCGGCCGCCGCCCATGCCGGGTCCTAGGCGGTCAGGTCACGGACCCGCTCGATGAGGCGGACCCGCTCCTCATGCGTGTCCGCCAGCGGCACCACGTTGAGCGTGGTGACCCCGGACTCGGCCATCGCGGCCAGCCGCTCGGCGACCAGCCCGTCCGGGCCGATCAGCGAGGTGCCGGCCAGCAGCTCGGCGGGGACCAGCGCTGCCGCTTCGTCCTTACGCCCGTCGAGGTAGGCATCCTGGATCCGCGCGGCCTCGTCGGCGAACCCGTACCGCACCGCCAGCTCGTAGTAGAAGTTCCGGCCCTTGGACCGGTGCGGCCCCATCCCCCCGATGTACAGGGCCAGCATGGGCCGGCCCAGCTCCAGGTAGCCGGCGGCGTCCGGGCCGATGGCCAGCGGCGCCTGGGCCACCACGTCCAGCGGCCCGAGCGAGGGATCGCGGCGGGCCAGGCCCTCGGCCAGCGCGGGGCCCCACGCGTCGGCGGCCTTCTCCGGCAGGTAGAAGATGGGCTGCCAGCCCTCGGCCAGTTCCGCGGCGAGCGCCACGTTCTTCGGGCCGAGCGCCGCGATCATGACCGGGATCCGGTCCCGGACCGGGTGGTTGATCAGCTTGAGCGGCTTGCCCAGGCCGGAGCCCTGGCCCGGGGGCAGCGGGATGGTGTAATGCTGCCCCGCGTAGGACAGCCGTTCCCGGCGCCACACCAGCCGGCAGATCTCGATCAGTTCCCGGGTCCGGCCGACCGGGGCGTCATAGCGCACCCCGTGCCAGCCCTCGATCACCTGCGGCCCGGACGCCCCGATCCCCAGCGTGAACCGGCCGCCGGACACGTAGTCGAGCCCGGCCGCGGTCATCGCGGTCAGCGCCGGCGTCCGCGAGTACAGCTGCAGGATGCCCGAGGCGATCTGCAGCCGCTCGGTGCGGGCCGCGATGAAGCCGAGCTGGCTGACCGCGTCGAAACTGTAGGCCTCGGGGACGAACACGATGTCCAGGCCGGCCTTCTCGTAGTCGCCGAGCTCGGCGACGGTCTCGGTGAACCCGCCCGCGTAGTTGAGGTGCATCCCGATCCGCATGTTCCGGCCCTTCCCCGACGGCAGCCGCACCGAATCGCGTTCGGCTGCGGTGCCTTGAGGGTAACGCGCGGCGCCCGCGGCCGGCAGTCCGAGTCAGCGGCGGATGTCGGTGACCTGCGGCAGCCAGGCCAGGATGTCCTGGCAGACCGCCTCCGGCGGGCGGCCGTCCGTGCTCACCGTGTGGGTGGCGACCGCCTGGTAACTGACCAGCCGGTTCCGGAAGATCTCTTCCAGGCCGGGGTTGCTCAGCATCGGGCGGAGCTCATCCCGGCCGACCCGGTCCATCGACTCCGCGTAGCCGACTTCAAGGTAGACAACGTCGTGCCCGGCCAGGGCACGCTGGGTGGCCGGGTGCTGCACGCCCCCGCCGCCCAGCCCGAGCACGGCCTCGGGCCGGCCAGCAGATCCGCTGTGACCTGATGCTCCAGCGCCCGGAAGCCGGGCTCGCCCTCGGCGGCGAAGATCTCCCGGATCGGGCGGCCGGCCCGCTGCTCGATGACGGCATCGGTATCGGCGAACGGCAGGCCGAGCCGGGCCGCGAGCAGCCGCCCCACGGTGGTCTTGCCCGCGCCCATGAATCCGATCAGCACGATCATGGTGCCTGCCGGGCCTGCTCAGCGGCTTGCGGCTCCGCCGACACGAGCTCGGCGATGGCCTGGAGGGCGAGCTGGTAGGACATCAGGCCGAACCCGGCGACCGTGCCATCGGCCACGCCGGCCACCACCGAGGTATGCCGGAACCGCTCCCGGGTGGCCGGGTTGGACAGGTGCACCTCCACCAGCGGCGCGGTGCGCATGGCCAGCGCGTCCCGCAGCGCGTAGGAGTAGTGGGTGAACGCGGCCGGGTTGACCACCAGCGGCATCCGCGCCGCGGCCGCCTCGTGCACCCAGCCGATCATCTCGGCCTCGTCGTTGGTCTGCCGGACTTCGACGCTCAGGTCCAGCGTGCGGCCGGTCAGGCGGCAGACCTCGACCAGGTCGTCGAACGTCTGCGTGCCGTACACGTCCGGCTCACGCGAGCCCAGTTGCGCGAGATTGGGCCCGTTAAGCACGAGTACCTGCTTCATCGCCTGCATACCTCCAGGTAAGCACTGCTCAGCAGTGCCTCTGACGGGTTGTCCAGCACCGGCTGGGCCAGGCCGTCCAGGACGACCATCCGCAGCCGCGCCCCGCGCGCCTTCTTGTCCACGGCCATGGCCTCGCGGAGCTCCGGCCACAGTCCCGGGCGGTAGGCGGTCGGCAGCCCGACCGCCTTCAGCACCCGGCGGTGCCGTCCCGCGGTGATCAGGTCCAGCCGGCCTGCCAGCCGGGCCACCTCAGCCGCGTACACCAGGCCGATGGCGACCGCCTCGCCGTGCCGCATCTGGTAGCCCTCGACCTGCTCGATCGCGTGGCCCAGGGTGTGGCCGTAGTTGAGGATCTCGCGGCGCCCGGATTCGCGCAGGTCGGCGGAGACCACGCCGGCCTTGACCCGCACCGCGCGCTCGATCAGTTCCCGGGAGTGCCGCCCGTGCGGCACCGCGGCGCCCTCCGGGTCCGCCTCGACCAGCTCCAGGATCACCGGGTCGGCGATGAACCCGGCCTTGATCACCTCGGCCAGGCCGCTGACGTAGTCCGGTTGCGGCAGCGTCTCCAGCGTGGCCAGGTCGGCGAGCACCCCGGCGGGCGGGTGGAACGCGCCGACCAGGTTCTTGCCCTCCGGGATGTCCACCGCGGTCTTCCCGCCCACCGCCGCGTCGGTCATCGCGAGCAGCGTGGTCGGCACCAGCACCACCCGCACCCCGCGCAGCCAGCAGGCGGCGACGAACCCGGCCAGGTCGGTGGTCGCCCCGCCGCCCACGCCGACGATGGCATCGGTGCGGGTGATCCGCCCGGCGGCCAGCTGCGACCAGAGCGCGGCCGCCACCTCGATGTCCTTGGCGGCCTCACCCGCCGGGACCTCGGCCTGGTGCACCCGGTAGCCCGCGTCCGCCAGCGACCGGCACACCGGCTGGGTGATGTCGTCCAGGCCCTTGGGGGCGATGACCATGACCGAGGACGCCCCGGGCCCGATGAGGGAGGGCAGTTCGGCGAGGATGCCGGTGCCCACCACCACCTCGTAGGGCTGCTCGCCGCCGACAGCGATCCGCGTCGCGGTCATGACGGCATGCCGTCCGGCCCGGTGAGCGCCGCGATCTCCGCGCCCAGCAGGCTGGCGACCTCGGCCGGATCCCGGTCGTCGGTGCGCACGCTGCGCCAGGCCAGCCCCGCGTACACCGGGTGCCGTTCCTCGAGCATCTGCCGCAGCCGCCCGCGCGGGTTGCCGGGCAACGGCGGCCGGGGACCGTCCAGGCCCGACCGGCGCGCCACGGTGGCGAACCCGGCCTCCAGGTAGATGACCCGCTGGCCGGCCAGCAGCTGGCGGGTGCCGGGGTCGAGGATGGCCCCGCTGCCGAGCGCGACGACGCCGGGCTGGCTGGTGATCAGCCGCGCGGCGGCCTCCCGTTCCAGCGCCCGGAACGCGGGCTCGCCGTCCTGCACGAAGATGTCGCTGACCGGCTTCCCGGCCATCTCCTCGACCACGCTGTCGGTATCGCTGAATCCGGTGCCCAGCGCCGCGGCGGCCAGCGCGCCCACGGTGGTCTTGCCCGCCCCCGGCGGGCCGATGAGGATGGCCACCGGGCCGCCGCGCGGCGGCCCCGGCTGCTTCCCGGGTGAGGGCGCATCCGGCTGCTCCGGGGGCTGCGCGCCCGGCTGCCCCGCGGTCACGTGATCACCAGCGACTTGAGGTAGCCCTCCAGGTTGCGGCGCGCCTCGTCGACGGAGTCGCCACCGAACTTCTCCGCCGCGGCGCCGGCCAGGACCAGCGCCACCATGGCCTCGGCGACCACGCCGGCCGCGGGCACCGCGGTCACGTCGCTGCGCTGGTTGATGGCCCGGGCCGGCTCGCCGGTACGCACGTCCACGGTGTCCAGCGCGCGGGGCACGGTGGAGATCGGCTTCATCGCCGCGCGCACCCGCAGTACCTCTCCCGTGCTCATGCCGCCCTCGATGCCTCCTGCCCGGTTGGTCCGCCGCCGGACGCCGTCCCTGGCCGGCTCGATCTCGTCATGCGCCGCGGACCCGCGCCGCCGGGCGGTGGTGAACCCGTCGCCGACCTCAACGCCCTTGATGGCCTGGATGCTCATCAGCGCGCCGGCCAGCCGCCCGTCGAGCCGCCGGTCCCAGTGCACGTGGCTGCCCAGGCCCGGGGGCAGCCCGTAGCCCAGCACCTCGACCACCCCGCCGAGCGTATCGCCGTCCTTGCGCGCCGCGTCGATCTCCTGCTGCATGGCCGCGCTCGCCGCCGGGTCGAGGCAGCGCACCGGGTCCGCGTCGATCCGGTCCCGGTCTTGCGGCCCGGGCAGCAGCCCGGCTGGCGCGCTCACCGGCCCGATCTCCACCACATGGCTGAGCACCTCGATACCGAACGCCTGTGCCAGGTACTGACGCGCCACCTCACCGACGGCGACCCGGGCGGCTGTCTCGCGTGCGCTGGCGCGTTCCAGCACCGGGCGGGCGTCGTCGTGCCCGTACTTCTGCATCCCGGCGAGATCAGCGTGGCCGGGACGGGGGCGGGTGAGCGGCGCGTTGCGCGCCAGGTTCTCCAGTTCCGCGGGGGGAACGGCGTCCGGGGACATGACCGTCTCCCACTTGGGCCATTCGGTGTTGGCCACCCGGATGGCCACCGGCCCGCCCAGGGTCCGGCCGTGCCGGGCCCCGCCGGTGATCTCCACCTCGTCCTGCTCGAACTTCATCCGGGCGCCCCGCCCGTACCCGGCCCGCCTGCGGGCCAGCGCGGCGGCGATGCCGGCGGTGCTGATCTCCACGCCCGCGGGCACGCCCTCACAGATGGCCACCAGGGCACGGCCGTGCGACTCCCCCGCGGTCAGCCAGCGAAACATGCGCACGATCCTGTCACGGCCTCGGGGATGGTCAGGGTGTCGCGGTCCGCCCGCCGGGGATCCCGGGACCGCCGCCGCCTGTGGCCCGGCGGCCGGGCGGCCAGCCCGCGGCTCATCCGCGGCCGCCGGGCCGGGCGGGCGGCACCACGGTGACCGCGATGCCGCGGCGCAGCCGGCCGCCCGCCGCGGTGAGCAGCGCGCCGCTGATGCGGTGCACGGCCGCCGTGGCGGCGGCCGGATCGCACCCGGCCGCCAGGGTCACCCGCAGCGCCAGGTCGGCGGTCTGCTCGTCGCCGGCGTCCGGCGTGCCATCACCGCTGGCCCGGCCGCCGCCCGGGCTGCCGGCACGGCCAGGCGCCCCCGGCCGGGGGCTCCTCCCCCGGGAGGGTGCCGCCGAGCCAGCCAATGTCCTCGCCGGAGCCCGGCCAGCCCGGGTCGGGCTCAGCCGGATCCGTGATCACCTGGCCCGGGGTGGTCAGGGCCGCCTGGACGATCAGGGACTCGGTGGCCAGGGCGGTCCGCAGCGCCGCCAGCACGTCGGGGTCCTGGTGCGGCAGCGGCACGGGGCGCCCGGCGGCCAGCGCCGCCAGCCGGGCGCCCTCCACGGCCACGGGCACCGGCCCGGCCACGTCGATGACCACGGCACTGGCCTCCTGGGTGCCCGCCAGCCAGGCGCGGGCGGCGGGGACCGGGACGGGACGCGCGTCCGCGCGCCACCGGGTCAGCGCGTCAAGGGAGGTGAAGGCGAGGATGGCGGCCCGGCCGTCCTGGCCGATCAGGGTGGGCAGCGCCATCTCCGTGGACTTCTCCCGGCGCGGCACGCGCTGGCCGCCGGCCGGGACGTCCCCGGTCCCGCCCGGGGCGCCGCCGCCTTCCGCATCGCCGCTGGCCCCGGCCGCACCGCTGCCGTCATCTCCGGCGGCGGGGCCGCCGCCTTCCTCCTCGGTCAGCACGGCGACCACCGGGACCAGCAGCCGTGACGCGGCCAGCGCGGTCAGCGCGGCCTGCTCACTGCCCTGCCCTGCGGCGTACGCGGCCAGCGCGGCAGCCACCGCCGGGTCAGCGGCCCCGTCATCCCCGGGAAACTGCGGCTCCGCCGCGTTCAGCGTGCGCACGGCCCAACCTTAATGCGGCGCAGCGGCTGGTCAGCCCGGCCGCGGCCGCCGCGGGGCGGCCGCGCGGCCTGGTCGCAGGCTCACGACCTGGGTTGGCACGGCACCGGTTACGGTCAATTACATCCCCTGATTTGGCCACTGCCGGCGAAGCAGTTGAGGGGAAAATCTGCGTGTGAGAGTCTTTTGAGCGCACCACAGGCCGACCGGAGGGGAGCGTGTGACGCAGGCTCAGCACATGGTCAGGATCATCGAACCGGGAACGCCGATGCAGAAGGTCATCCCGCCCCGCCTGGTCGAGCCCTATCTCACCGGGCGGCGCTCCGTGATCGCTGGTTACGTGTACCGGGCCCAGGACTGCGCCTTCCGCAGCCCGGGCGATTTCTACGATGCCCTGAACCTGGGCTACGAGGGATCTGACTTCACCGCCGAGCTCGCGGAGATCTACGTCATGCGCTGGCGTGCCCTGGACATGGACTCGTCGCTGGCCGCTCCGCCGGCGGACAGCGCGAACGCCCTGCTCCGCCCGCGTATCCCCGAGTTCTACACGCTGCCCGTGCCGGTCCCGGTGGGAGCGGAGATCCACCGGATCGTGCCGGCCGGTGAGGAACTGATCGCCCGGTATGACGGCCAGGCCTGGCTGCGGCCGTCGAGGGGACTGTGAGTCCGATGCGCTTCCGTCTGATGGCCACCTACCGCGGTGTGCCGTACGAGGCGGGGGTGGGCCCCTCGGATTCGGACGTGGTCTTGTTCGCCGCCTGCCCGCCACCCGAGGATCTCGGCTTCGAGCCCGCCCCGGGGCACTGGCGCAAGCGGGTCATCCGGGCTGAGGTGGACGTGCTGTGGGAGTCCCGGCCGGTCGGCGTCTTCCATGGCGAGCCCTGCCTCGTGCTCGACGACCTGGGCGACCGGCTGCACATCGCTTATCAGGGCCAGGACAGCAGGCGGGCCAGGGAACTCGGTTACTGGCAGGTGGACCGGGGCGTGTTCGAGCTGCTGACGCCGCGCGAGGAGGTGACCGGCCTCACCGAGGAGAAGGCGGAGAAGGGCCTGTCGCGGCGCAGCCCGCCGACGGCACCGCCGCTGCCGTCTTACCCCTACAGTGCGCCCCAGTGGCCGCCGGCCCCCGCGGCGGCCATGACAGGCCGCGGGAGTGGCGGTTACCCCGCCGAGCCTGCCCTCGCCCAGGCCGGAGCCTGGACCGGGAACGGCGGCCAGGCGGGCGGCGGGTACAACGGGAACGGGACGGCCCCCCCGGCCGGGTACAACGGCAACGGGTCCCTTCCCCCCGCTCCCGCCGGGTACAACGGCAACGGCACGCCTCCTCCCGGGTACAACGGCGCCGGGGCCCCGGCGGGGACGGGCGGTTACGGAACCGTGCCCCCCGCGGGAACGGGCGGCTGGGCGCCCCCGGGCGCTCCCGGCAACTGGGACGGCGCCAGCACCCAGCCCGGAGCGGGCGGATGGATCCGGAACGGGTCAGCGGTACCGGCCCCGGAGGCCAACGGGACCGGCATGGCCAACGGGACCGGGGACTGGAACGGGACCGGGGCGCGGCCGTCCCGCGGCCGCGCGGCCGGTTCTGGCCGCCGGGCCGCGCGCAAGCAGCGGGTCCAGACCCGGTCCATCTTCTCCGAGCTGGCCGACCTGGCCGCGATCCCGCGGTCGGCGTACGCGCTGGAACATGAGTCAGACGGCGCGATGTGCCTGATCAGGACGGACGAGGGTTTCGAGGTCTTCAGCGCGGCCGACGGCGCCCGGCACGAAGTACGCTCCTTCGACGACGAGGAGGCCGCGTACTTCTACCTGTTCGGCGTGCTGGCCGCCGAGGCGGTGCGGAGCGGCTCGCTGGCGCCGCCCCGCTAGTACCCCGGTGACGGCCACCCCGGACCGGCCGCCCGGTGACCATCTCCGGTCACAGCGCCACGGGTGACGCGATGAGCACGCTGAGACGGCGCAGGCCACGGGAGGTCCGGGCCTTGATCGTGCCGAGCGGCACGTCCAGGCGCTCGGCGATCTCCCGCTGGGTCAGGTCGGCGTAGTACGCCATCTCGATGGCCTCGCGCTGCCGGGTGGGCAGCCGGGCCAGGGCGACCTTCATATCCTGCGCCTGCTCCACCCGGCGGGCGATGTCACGCCCGTCCGGCCCGGGCATCGACGCGGCATCCTCGAGCGAGGCCGTCTCACGGTGCCGGGAGCGGAGATGGTCGATGGCCCGGCGCCGCGCGATGGTGAGCACCCAGGCCTCCAGGCTGCGCTCCGGGTCGAACCGGCTGCGGAAGCGCCAGACCTCCGTGAAGACCACCTGCACGACGTCGTCGATATCCGCATCAGGCACCCGGCCACGCAGGTAGCGCCGCAGTACCGGGCCGAGTTCCGCGTAGCAGTCCCCGAACGCGTCCCCGTGCGCTCCGGCCAGGCGAGCACCGAGTTCCCTGATCCTGTCTGCGCGCACGGCGCCACCTTCCCTTCCCGCCGGGCGCCTTCCCCCGCCGGGCGGAATCCGGTATCTACCGGCCAGGCCGCTGCGAACCAGGTGAACGTCCTGCGATAAATCGCTTCAAAAGTTATTCATAGTCTAGATTCGGCTCTCGTGCAACCGGACTCCGGGGTGAGCCGGGCCGCGGGCGGCCTGGCACGCCGGGGTGAGCCCGGACTCTGGAGGTGACGGCGCGGCCGTGGCCTGCGCCCAGCGCGGCGCGGCGCGGCCGAGGGCGCGCGGAGCAGGACCGCGGGGCCGCGCGGGCCGGGCCCGGACGAGGCGGTGGGTCAGTTGCGGCCCAGTGCCGCCAGCACCTCGGCTACCGCTCCGGGCAGCGTCTCGACCAGGCGGGCACCGTCAGGCAAGGCCGCATGCGCCCACCCGGGGCCGCCGAGCAGCAGCCGCGCACCGGGCCGGCGCGGCCGCAGATCCGGCAGCGCCCGGGCATTCGCGCTCGCGGCGGCCTGCGACCACAGGAACACGGCGGCCGGGCCGGTGCGCCGGACAGCGGCCGCCAGCGACCGGTAGGGCAGGTCGGCGCCGAGCACCCGGGCACCGACGCCGCGCTCGGCCAGCGCGGCCGCGAGCGCGTAGAGCGGGAGGCTGTGCTGCTCACCAGGGGTGCAGGCGAGGAGGACGGCCCGGTGATCGAGGCGGCCCGGCCGGGCCTGCCGATGCCGGCCAGGGCGGCCAGAATGACCGCGGACAGCAGGTGCTCCGCCTCGATGCACTGGCCGCTGTGCTCGTAGCGCGTGCCGATCCCGGACAGCACCGGGACGAGCAGGTCCTCCCAGGTGCGGACCACCCCGTCCCGGTCCAGGGCCGCCCGGATGATCTCGCCCATCAGCGTGTCGTCCATCGCGAGGGCGGCGCGGGCCAGCCCGCGCGCGGCGGCGGACGCACCCGGCAGGGCGAGGCGCTGGCCGCCGGCCCCGTGGCCCGGCCCGGTCCGGCCCGGGCCCGGGCCCGGGCCAGCGGGGGGCGCCTCGGCCGGGGCCGCGGTGTCGGCCAGGGCAGCCCGGGCCGCATCGGCGGGCGCCGCGCCGCGCAGGATCAGCTTCTGCATCTGCTCCAGGCGGGTGATGTCGTCCGCCGTGTAACGCCGGTGCCGGCCGGGGCTCAGCTCCTGGGCACCGATCCCGTACCGCCGGTTCCAGGTGCGCAGCGTGGACGGGGCGATCCCGAGACGGCGCGCCACCGTCCCGACACTGAACCCGACCTCACGCGCCATGACACAATTCCCGACCTGAGCGGACGCCGCTCGACGCGCCCCGTGTTCCCGGACCTGGCTCTAGAAGGGCCATTCAACCTGGGATACATGGCGCGGGACAAGCTGGCGATCGGAGGCCGGGCCGGGCCGCTCGGGGTGGTCTGGCAGGCATGCGGCGCCCCTGCCCGCGGGCCGGCCCGCACCGCGGCCGCGCCCGGGCCGGCCGGGCGGCCCTGGGCTCGCCACCGCTCAGGCCGCCCCGAAGGCGCTCTCGGCCAGCAGTTCGGCCGCCTCGGCCAGCGCGCTGGCCAGGTGGACGCGGGCGGGCAGCGCGGACCGCTGCCAGCCCGGGCCGCCGGCCACCAGCCGGGCCGTCACGGGCAGGCCGTGCAGCAGGGCCGGGTCGGCGGTGTCCGGGATCTGGGACCACACGAATACGGCGGCCGGCCGCACGGCGCTGACCGCATGGGCCAGCGCCGGCCGTGGCACCCGGCCGCCAAGCTGCCGGACGTCGACGCCCCGGCCGGCCAGTTCCGCGTGCAGCGCGTAGACCGGCAGGACGTGCTGCTCGTCCTCCGCGCAGCCCAGCAGCACCGGGTGCAGCGCCCGGGCCGCCGGGGCCCGGGTGATGACGTCGAGCAGGGATGCAAGCAGGCAGCCGGACAGCATGTGCTCGGCGGCGCCGTGCCCGACGGCGTGCGGCGGGCGGGCACCGACATCGCGCAGCGCGGGGACGGCGAGCTGCTGCCAGCCAGCAGTCACGCCGTGCCGGGCAAAGGCGGCACTGAACATCGAGACGAGCAGGGGCGCGTCGAGGGCCTCGGCCGCGCGGATCACCAGGGCGGCGGGCACGTCCCCGTCCGGGCCGGCCGCGCTGCCCGGGCCTCCCGCCCGGGCGGCCTGGGCGCTGGCGGCGAGGGCCTGCCGGCTGCCGCCCGGCGCGGCCAGGGTGGCCAGGGCAGCCGCCTGGGCGGGCGGTATCCCGGTTTCCACCAGTGCCCGCATGGCCCGCAGCCGGGCCAGGTCGGCCGCGGTGTACCGGCGGTGCCCGCCCGGGCTGCGGCCGGACGGGCCGATTCCGTGACGGCGCTCCCAGGTCCGCAGCGTGCCCGCCGGGATGCCGAGCCGGCGGGCGGCCCCGCTGACCGTGAACACCGGCTCAGGGCGGCCCGGCGCGGCGGTGTTCACGATCCGGGGGTCCTCTCGTCGGGGAGTTGCCGTTACCGCGTCCTTCGGCGCGGTATCCCGCCACGGTTGCAGAGCCAGCGCAGAGCCTCCGGCGCGCCCGGTCCTGGCTACGCTGGGTTACGCTCAGCATCCGCGGCCCACGGCTGGCCAGGGCCCTGGCCAGCGCGGAAATGAGCGCTGAGAGTAGCTGGAAACTTACCGAGAGCCACAAGAGGTTACGGATGAGCGCACTACCGCCGGGCTTGATGAACTTCGCCCTCATCCGCGGCCGGGGCCGCTATGGTTCAAATGCCGGCGGGGCTGACGGTCCCCCGCTCCCCAAGCAGCCCCGCCGGCACTCGACCGTCACCCGCCTGCCGCTGCCGCGCCCGGCCGTGCGGCCTGGGCCTGGGACAACGCAGGAAAGCTGACATGGCCCCGATGACGCACGCCCAGACCCCGCTGAGCGGTTCCCAGTATGAAATTTCGGCCGGCGACTACCAGGCCACGGTCACCGAGCTCGGGGCCGGCCTGCGCCAGCTGCACCACCGCGGCGTGCCGCTCATCACCGAGTACCCGGCGGACGTGCTCCCGCCGGCCGGGGCCGGGCAGCTGCTCTGCCCCTGGCCGAACCGGGTGGACGGCGGCCATTACGCCGTCGACGGCGTGCACTACCAGCTGGACCTGTCGGAGCCGGGCAACCAGAACGCGATCCACGGCCTGACCCGGTGGTCGGGCTGGACGGCCGTCCAGCACACTGCCACGCAGGTCAGCCTGCGGCACGTGCTGCTCGGCCACCAGGGGTATCCGTTCTGCCTGGAACTGGAGGCCAGCTACCAGCTGGACCCGGGCGCCGGCCTGCAGGTGAGCATCGGGGCCCGCAACGTCGGCTCAGCCGCCGCGCCCTACGGGACGGGATCACACCCGTACCTGGCGGCCGGTCCCGGCCCGGTGGACGGCTGGGAGCTGACGCTCCCCGCGGCGCTGTGGCAGCCCGGCGGTGACCGGGGCATCCCGGTCGGCGCGCCCCGGGACGTGACCGGCACCGAGTTCGATTTCCGCACGCCGCGGGCGCTCGGCGATACCCGGCTCGACCACGCGCTCACCGGCCTGGCCCGCGACGCGGAGGGCCGCGCCTGGACGCGGCTGTCCGCCGGCGGTACCGGGATGGCCCTGTGGGCCGGGCCCGGTTACGGGTGGCTGCAGGTGTTCACCGGGGATGCGCTGGAGCCGGGGCACCGCCGCCGGGCCCTGGCCGTCGAGCCGATGACCTGCCCGCCCAATGCCTTCGTCTCCGGGGTGGACCTGCTCATGCTGGAGCCCGGGGACAGCGTGACGCACACCTGGGGCATCGAGGTGACCGCGGGCTAGCCGGGCGGCCCGCCCAGGCCGCCTGGCCCGGCGGGCGGGCCGCCGCCCGCCAGCCGGGCCAGGTCCTCCGGGGTATCCACGTCATCCGGCTGCCCGGTGTCCCCGCACTCCACCACCGTGACCAGGTCCGGGTGCGCACGCAGGAACGGCCGGGCGCCCACGTCGCCCACGGCCAGGCGGAGCACCTCCGGCCAGTGCCCGCGGGCCAGCAGCACCGGGTTGCGCGGCCGGCCCTGGTAGGCGGCCACCGCCACCCCGGCCCCCGCGGCGTGCGCGGCGATCAGCCTCCGGACCGCCTCCGGGCCCACCAGCGGCTGGTCCACCAGGGCCACCACCGCCGCCGCGCAGCCGGCCGGCACCGCCCGCAGGCCCGCGGCCAGGGACGACCCCATGCCGCTGGGCCAGTCCGGGTTGACGGCCGTGATCACCCCCGGCAGGGTGACCGGCGCGGCGCCGGTCACCACCACGACGGGATCGGCGCCCCCGTCCGCGCAGCACCCGGACGCCGTGATCGACCAGCCGGGCCCCGCCCACCTCGACGAGCGCCTTGGGGCGGCCCAGCCGGCGGCCCGCCCCGGCGGCCAGCAGCACGCCGGCCACCTTCGGGCCTGCGCTCACCGCCGCGCCCCGTTCCTGGCGCCAGGCCGTCGTCCGGGCATCCGCGGCCGCCGGTCAGCTGTGGTGGATCCGGCCGGAGGTCACCGTCAGCGGCTGCCCCGAGCCGCCCCAGCGGAGCTGGATCAGCTCGGCCGCCACGGACACGGCGGTCTCCTCGGGCGTGCGCGCACCCAGGTCCAGCCCGATCGGCGAGCGCAGCCGGGCCAGTTCCGCCTCGCTCAGCCCCGCCTCGCGGAGCCGGTCCAGCCGGTCCTCGTGAGTCCGGCGGCTGCCCATCGCGCCGATGTACCCGGCCGGGGTGCGCAGCGCCACCTCGAGCACCGGCACATCGAACTTGGGGTCGTGGGTCAGCACGCAGATGACGGTCCGCTCGTCCACCGGGGTGCGGGCCAGGTACCGGTGCGGCCATTCCACGACCACGTCATCGGCCTCGGGGAAGCGCGCCCTGGTGGCGAAGATCGGCCGCGCGTCGCACACCGTGACGTGGTAGCCGAGGAACTTCCCGGCCCGCGCCACCGCGGCGGCGAAGTCGATCGCGCCGAACACCAGCATCCGCGGCGGCGGGGCGAACGAGTGCACGAAGACGGCCAGGTCGTCACCGCGCCGCTCGCCGTGCGCCCCGTACCGGCGGACCCCGGTGAGTCCCTGGGCCAGCATCCCCCGCGCGTCGTCGTCGGCCGCCGCGTCCAGCCGGTCCCCCGCGCCGAGGGTGCCGGTGGCCCGGTCGTCCGCCCAGATCACCCGGCGGGCGCCGGCCTCCCCCGGGCCCTCGATGACGGTGGCCACCGCGACCGGCTGCCCGGAGCGGATGGCCTCCGCCACCGCGCCCAGCTCGGGGAAGGCCTCCTGGCTCACCGGCTCCACGAACACGTGCAGGATGCCGCCGCAGGTCAGCCCGACCGCCAGCGCGTCGTTGTCGCTGACCCCGTAGGTTTCCAGCACCGGCTGCCCGGTCTCCAGCGCCTGTTGGGCCACCTCGTACACGGCACCTTCCACGCAGCCGCCGGACACGCTGCCGATGACCTCGCCCGCGGCGGACACCGCCATGGCCGCGCCGGGCTCCCGGGGCGCGCTGCGGAAGGTGCGGACCACCGTGGCCAGGCCGAACACCTCGCCCGCGTCCCACCACTTCGTGATCGGGTCCAGGATGTCTCGCAACCGCCCACCTCAGCCGTCGTTACCGGCTGGCCGCGCGCGGCCAGCCGGACCTTGACGTCAGGGTACGTTCACCTCACCCTGTGGCGCCACGCCCGGCGGCCCCGCCGGGGCAGCCAGCCGCTGGCCCCGCGCCGCGATCCGGTCCCGCGCGGCGTTACTCGACGATCTTCGAGATGGGGATTTCCAGGATGTCCCGGGCCCCGGCCGCCCGCAGCGCGGGAATCAGCGTGTTCACCCCGCGCTTGGGCACCACCGTCTCGACCGCGTTCATGCCGCCGCTGGCCAGCGCGGTGATCGTCGGCGAGGACATGGCGGGCAGCATCGCGGTCACCTCGTCCAGCTGGCCCGCCGGGACATTCAGCTTGAGCAGCACGTTGCCCCGGGCCCGGATGGCCCCGGACAGCAGCAGCATGATGTCCTCCATCGCGCTGCGCTTCTCCGCGTCCGCGAACGCCACGGTGTTGGCGATCAGCTCGGTGTAGCTGGTCAGCAGGGTGTCCAGGATGCGCAGCCCGTTACGGCGCAGCGAAGAGCCGGTCTCGGTGAGGTCCACGATGGCGTCCACGATGTCGGGCACCTTGGCCTCGGTGGCCCCGTGCGACGGGATGACCATGGCCTTGACGCCGTTCGCCTCCAGGTACCGCGCGGTCAGGGCGGGCAGCTCGGTGGAGATCCGGACGCCCTCGGGCAGGTCGGTGACGGACTGCCAGGGCGAGCCCTGGGGCACCGCGAGCACCACCCGGATCGGCTGCGCCGTGGCCTTGGAGTAGTGCAGCTCGCCGAGCGAGGCCACCTCAGCGCCGGTCTCGGTGATCCAGTCCCGGCCGGTGATGCCCAGGTCGAACAGGCCGCGCTCGATGTAGGACGGGATCTCCTGGGGGCGCAGGAAGCGCACCCGCTCGATCCGCGGGTCGTCGATGGACGCGTGGTAATCGCGGTCGGAGGAGCGGCGGACGGTCAGGTCGGCCGCGTCGAAGAGATCAAGAGTGGCACGCTCTAGCGAGCCCTTGGGCAGGACCAGGGATAGCACGGCACAAGCCTTTCATGCGCAACGGAACCGTCATTGGCCAGTGAGTAACCACGCCCGGTCAATGTCGCGCCCGGAGGGTTCCTTCCGGCGCGTCCGGCCCGGTGGTGCCCCGCAGCGAGCGCAGCACGAGTGCGGTGTCGAGCGCTGCCACGACCGCCTCCCAGCCCTTGTCCTCGCGGCTGCCATCCAGCCCGCTCCGGTCGCGGGCCTGCTCCAGGGTGTCACAGGTGAGCACCCCGTTGCCAACCGGTTTGCCGGTGTCGAGGGCGACCCGGGCCAGGCCGTAGGTCACCGCGTCACACACGTACTCGAAATGCGGCGTGCCGCCCCGGATCACCGCGCCCAGGCAGGCCACCGCGTCGTGGCCGCGGGCCAGTTCGGCGGCCACCACGGGCAGCTCCACGGCCCCGGCGACCCGGACCACGCGCGGGTCATCGATCCCGCACTCCTTGGCGGCGGCCACGGCGCGGTCGACCAGGGCGTCGGTGATCTCGGCGTGCCATCGGGTGGCCACGATGGCCAGGCTCAGCCCGGTGGCGGGCACCACCTGCTCCCCCGGGCGGCCGGCGCCGCTCACCGGGCTTCCCCTGACCGGGCGGCGCTCACCGGGCACCTGCCAGCCCGCTGGCGCTCCGCGGCGGGCGTGGCGGGCAGCCCGTCGATGAAGTGGCCGAGCCGGTCCCGCTTGACGGTGAGGTAGCGCAGGTTCTCCGGGGTGGCCGCGGCCGGCAGCGGCACCCGGCCGGTCACCTCCACGCCGAACGCGGACAGCCCGCTGACCTTCGCCGGGTTGTTGGTGAGCAGGCGGACCGACCGCACGCCCAGGTCGGCGAGGATCTGCGCGCCGGCCGAGTACTCCCGGGCATCCGCGGGCAGGCCGAGTTCCAGGTTGGCGTCCACCGTGTCGGCCCCGCCGTCCTGCAGCTGGTAGGCCTGCAGCTTGCTGAGCAGGCCGATGCCCCGGCCCTCGTGGCCGCGCAGGTAGAGCACGATCCCGCGGCCTTCGGCGGCGATCGCCGCCATGGACGCCTCCAGCTGCGCCCCGCAGTCACAGCGCCGGGAGCCGAACACGTCGCCGGTCAGGCACTCGGAGTGGGCCCGGACCAGGACGTCGGTGCCATCGCCGAGATCGCCGAGCACGAGAACGAGGTGCTCGGTCGCATCGACCGAGTTCTGGTAGCCGAGGGCGCGCCAGGTGCCGTGGGCGTTCGGCAGCCTGGTCTCCACCATCCGGCGGACCATGAGCTCGGACCGGCGCCGGTAGTCGATGAGCTGGGCGATGGAGATGAGTGCGAGCCCGTGCTCGTCGGCGAACGCGCGCAGCTGCGGGAGCCGGGCCATGGTCCCGTCGTCGTTGACCACCTCGGCCAGCACCCCGGCCGGGGTGAGCCCGGCGAGCCGGGCCAGGTCCACGGCCGCCTCGGTGTGCCCGGGCCGCCGCAGCACGCCGCCCTCGGCGTAGCGGAGCGGGAAGATGTGCCCCGGGCGGACGATCTCGTACGACTCGGTGGCCGAGTCCACCAGGGTCCGCACCGTCCGCGACCCGGTCCTCGGCCGAGATCCCGGTGGTCACCCCGTCCCGGGCGTCCACGCTGATGGTGAAAGCGGTGCGCATCCGCTCGGCGTTGTGCGGGGTCATCAGCGGCAGCTGCAGCCGGTCCAGCATCTCCCCGGGCAGCGGCACGCAGATCACCCCGCTGGTGTGCCGGATCATGAAGGCCATCAGCGCGGGCGTCATCTTGCTGGCCGCGACGATGATGTCGCCCTCGTTCTCCCGGTCGGCGTCGTCCACGACCACCACCGGCCGCCCGGCCGCGATGTCCCTGATCGCCCGCTCCACGTCGTCGAGCATGCTCTCCCCGTCCGGCTCCTCAGGTGCCGCCGTGTGCTGCCTGGTCACCCTGTCGCCGCCCGGCGGGCCGGTGCCACCGGCCAGGGCCGGCTCCGGGGCGCTCGCCGTGTAGCCGGCCAGCATCTCGCTGGTCACCGCGCTGCTGCTCATGACCGGCCTTCCTGTGGCCCGGCGCCAGCCGGGGCCAGTCCCGGAGCGCCGCCCAGCAGGCGCTCGACGTATTTGGCGATCACGTCTACCTCCAGGTTCACCGGGCTGCCCGGCTGCGCCCGGCCCAGCGTGGTCAGTTCCAGGGTGGTCGGGATCAGGCTCACCTCGAACCAGGGCCGCGGCTCGGCCGCCGTGCCCGCGTCGCCAAGCCCGGACACGGTCAGGCTCACGCCGTCCACCGTGACCGAGCCCTTGTGCACCACGTAGCGGGCCAGGGCGGCGGGCAGCGAGATGCGGACCACGTCCCAGTGCTCGGCCGGGGCCCGGGACATGATCAGGCCGGTCCCGTCGGCATGCCCTTGCACCAGGTGGCCGCCGAGACGGCCGCCCATCTCGACCGGCCGTTCCAGGTTGACCGGGGATCCCGGCCGCAGCGCGCCGAGGCTGCTGTGATCCAGCGTCTCCGCCATCACGTCGGCGGTGAACGTCTTGTCCGCCGAATCGGTCACGGTCAGGCAGACCCCGTTGACCGCGATCGAGTCCCCGTGCCGGGCCTGGGCCATGACGACGGGGCCGCGCACGGTGATCCGGGCGGCGCCGGGCAGCCGCTCAACCGCGACCACCTCGCCGAGTTCTTCCACTATCCCGGTGAACATCCGCGATGTCCTCTCCTCGGAGCCGTCCTGCCAGCCGGCTCCGGGGGGTGCGCGGACGCGCCTGCATGGTTGGCAGCCATGGCTGCCCTCCGTGCGCGTGCTGCCTCCCATCCGGACTTTCACCGTCGGTCCCGGAGTTCCACCGGATCAGCCGGCTGCGGGCGCCAGGCGCCTGCGGCCGGGTCGCGGACTATCACCGCCGGCTCGGATTTCCACCGACCCCGGAGCACGCTTAACTGCTGGAACCAGTGTGCCACGGGACGTATTCCGCCGCGTCGGCGCCGTCCCCGGCCGGCGTCAGGCGGGGGTGAAGGAGGTGGAGCACCGCGCGGTGGCGCCGCCCCGGGTCACGGTGACGTCAACCACCACCCGGTAGCCCTTGGTGGCGCCGCTGATGTCGTAGGCGATGGTGGCCCTGCCCTGGCTGCTGGCCGTGGCTGACTTCCGGGTATCCGTGCTCTTGTAGTGGGCGACCGTGGTGATCCCGGCCCCGGCGGCCGTCTTCACGTAGACGTCCACCGTGGTGTAGTCGGCTGGCTGGCTGTTGCTCACCGAGGCGGAGCAGGACAGCGCCGGCGTGGTGCGGGTGGGTGACGGCTTCGGGGTGGGCGGTGCCGGAGAGGAGGGCTGCGGGGTGGGCTGCGGGGTGGCCAGCCCGAGCACCTGCTCGGCGGTCTTCCAGTCGCGGGCGATGGCCCGCTGCGCGGCGGCCAGCCTGACCCGGTGCGCGCACACCGCGGTGCGCAGCGCATCCTCGACCTTGTCCTTCGGGTTGGGGATCCGGCCGCCGTCATACTCCGGCCACAGGTTCTTCACCGACCGCGGCGAGCCGCCGATCTCCAGCGGGATGAGGTGGTCTTCCTCGTAGTCATGCAGCCTCTTGTCCCGGTAGCCGTACTGGGCGATCTGCTCCCGCTTGAGGTTCTCGGTGTAGCTCTCCGGTGGCCGCACCGTCGCGGTCCAGCCCTTCACGCAGATGGTGCGGCCGATGTCAGCCTGGGTGACCCGGGCGTAGGTCGCCCCGGGCGTGCAGTGCCGGTCCGGCAGCCCGTTCACGCTGTGGCAGCGCAGCGCCGCTCCGGCCCCGGCCACCGCTTGCGAGACGCTGGCGGTGTCCACCGCCGACGATCCGGCCGCCCCGCACCCCAGCAGGGGCGCCGACACCGCCGCGACGATCAACGCGATCCGCTTCATCCCGCTTCATCCCCGCTTCCCCGCCCGCTTCCGGCTCGTCATTGTGGCACCGCCCGCCGCCACCAATCGCATGAACAGCCCATCCGCGCGGCGGGATGTGCGCGTGGCCCGCGACCGGCGCCATCGTGATCACCGTGGCAACCGGGCCTGGCCGGTGGCGCACGTCCAGGCACGGCGGCCTCACCCCGCCACCCGAGCCACCAGCTCCGAGCCCCCATCCACCAGCCCGCCGTTTTGTCAGGGCCGGCCTGTAGTCTCGAACATGTCATCGAGGTAATGGCTTTGCCTGCTGATGTGTTCCTGGTTCGCGTCGTGGGAGGGAGGTGGGCGGCATGTGCACCGGGCCCGGGTTTACCTCTCCCGCCGAGGCTCTGGCCGCCGTGCGGGACGGGCTGGAGTACCTGAACGCCGTGGACGCCGCCCGGCTCCCCGCCGCCGCGCAGGCGGATTGCCTGCGCGGCTTAGCGCGGGCCGAGGCGGCGCACACCGCGGCGCAGGCCCGCATCCTGGGCGCGTTCAGCTCCGGTGGCGGACATGAGGAGGATGGGCAGGGGTCGGCGCGGGTGTGGCTGCGCTGGCAGGCCCGCATCACCCGCGGCGCCGCCGCCGCAGCCACCGGCTGGATGCGCCGCCTGGCCGCCCACCCGGCTGTCGGTCACGCGTTGGCCGGCGGGGGCCTCTCCCCTTCCTGGGCCCGGGAGATCTGCCGCTGGAGCGACGGGCTCCCCGCCGATCACCGGGCCGGCGCCGATGACATCCTGCTGGCCGCCGCGGCCGGCGGCGCGGACCTGGCTGAACTGGCCGCCCTGGCCGAGGAGATCCGCCGCCGCTGCGCCCGGCCGGATGAGGACGGGGACGACGGGTTTGATGACCGGAACGTGTGGCTGGATGTCACCTTCGGCGGGGCCGGGCGCCTGACCGGCGACCTCACGCCCGCCTGCGCGGCCGCGCTGTCCGCTGTCTTAGACGCGTTAGGGAAGAAGGCCGGGCCGGAAGATACCCGGACGGCCGCGCAGCGCCGCCACGACGCCCTCGAAGAAGCCTGCCGCCGGCTGGCCGGCTCCCGTTGCCTGCCTGAGCGGGCTGGGCAGCCCACCCAGGTCCAGCTGCACCTCACCCTGGAACAGCTGCGTGGCCTGCCCGGCGCGGCCGAGGCGGAAGCGGAATGGGCCGCCGGCGCCGCCGGCGTGGCCGCCACGGCGGGCGCCCCAGGCCGCGCGGGCGCCCCAGGCCGCGCGGGCGCTGAGGCCGCCCGGGCCGCCGCCGACGGCCAGCCGGGCTGGCTGTCCGGCCCGGCCGCCGCCGCCTATGCCTGCGATGCGGCCGTCACCCTGCTCGTCACCGGCCACCTGGACCCGGCCGCGCTGGAGGGACTGGCGGCCACGGTCCTGGCCCGTACCGGCCCGGAGCTCACCGCGGGCGCCGCAGTCAGCACCGGGCATGGCGGCCCGGCGGTAGCGCTGCGCCCGGCGGCCCGATCCCGGCTGCACGACACCCTGCTGCGGTATGCCGCCGACGTGCTGTCCGGCCCGGCCGGGCTGGCCGCCTTCCTGCGCACCCGCCTGCTCGGGAGCGAGTTCCCCGCCGTCAGCCTCCCGCTGGATGGCGGCACCGCCGCCGACCAGATCCCCGCCCACCTGCGCCGCGCGGTCATCGCCCGGGACCGGCACTGCGCCTTCCCCGGCTGCCATCAGCCACCCGCCGCCTGCCACGTCCACCACCTGCGGCCCCGCGCCGCCGGCGGGCCCACCACCCTGGCCAACTGCCTCCTGCTCTGCGGCTTCCACCACCTGATCGCCGTGCACCGGTGGGGCTGGAGCCTGGCGCTCGGTGCCGACGGCACCGTCACCGCCACCAGCCCCGACGGCACCCGCACCCTGCACAGCCACAGCCCGCCCACCGCGGCCGCCTGACCAAGGCGGCCCAGCGCCTGCGCCCTCAGGGGAGGTGGCGATCGCCGGCGGTGGCGGCGCGGCCGCCGGGGAAGGATGATGACGACAGGCGCGCGGGCGCGCACAGGAGGCGGAGCGGCCGGTGACTACGCAGGGCGCAGTCTCGGTACGGATGAACCGGTGGGCGATCCTGGCCGGTTACGCACTGCTGGCCGCCTGCACTCAGCTGCTGTGGCTCGCCTATGCCCCCATAACCACGCAGACCCACCAGATCATGGGGGTGTCCGAAGGGGCGGTGGGAGATCTCGCCGGCATCTTCCCGCTCATGTACGTCGTGCTGGCGCTGCCTGCTGGCCGCTGGCTCGACGCCCGGTTCGGGCGGGCGCTCGGCCTGGGCGCGGCGCTGACCGCGGCCGGCGGGCTGCTGCGCCTGGCTGGCCCGACGTCCTACGGCTGGGCCCTGGCCGGCCAGTTCGTGACCGCGGCGGGCCAGCCGTTCGTGCTCAACGCGATCACCAAGGTGGCCGCGCGCTACTTCCCGGCGAGCGAGCGGACCGCGGCAGTGTCGGCCGGCAGCGTGGCCCTGTTCGCGGGCATCCTGGCCGCCGTCCTGTCCAGCGGGCCGCTGCTGCACGCCGGCGGGCTGACGCTGCTGCTGTGGGTCCAGGCCGCCGTGGCCCTGCTCGCCGCGCTGTGGGTGCTGGCGGCGGTCCGGACGCCCGCCGCCTTCCCGGGCGACCCGTCGGTTGCGGTGTCCCTGCGCTGGCTGCGGGCGGACCGGTTCATGTGGCTGCTGGGCGGCCTGCTGTTCATCGGCATGGGGGTGTTCAACGCCGTTGCTACCTGGCTCGACTCCATCCTCACCCACTTCGGCCACGGCGCGGCCAGCGGCTACCTGATCGCCATCATGACCATGGGCGGCATCGCCGGCGGGGCGCTGCTGCCCGGCGTCGTCGCGCGGCGCGGCCAGCGGCGCGCGATGCTGGAGACCGCGGTGGTGGTGACCGCGGTGGCGTTCACCGTGATCGCTGGCGTGCATGCCCCGGCGGCCGGCGCTGCCCTTCTCTTCGTCGCGGGCTTCTTCCTGCTGGCCGGCCTGCCGGTCGTGCTGGACTGGTCCGAACTTCACGCCGGGCCGGAACGCGCGGGCGGCGCGGCCGGCTTCCTGCTGCTTGCGGGCAATCTCGGGGGCGTCGTCCTGGTACTGATCCTCCAGGCCACGATCGGGAACCCGTATCTCTCGCTCGCCGCGCTCGCTGTGGCCTGCCTGGCCGGGCTGGCCGTGGCCGTCCGGCTGCCCGGCCCGGGCGCGGGCGCGGGCGCCTCCATCACGCAGGAAAGGGGATCGGAGTGACCGACCCGATGGCTGACCTGGAACGGCAGCTCAAGCCCTACCGGGGCCAGTTCCCGTCGTTCCGGCAACTGCCCGCGGACGGCCTGGCCAGGACCGAGGTGACCGGCCTGGTCGAGCGGCTGGCCGCCGCGGAGGAGCACACCTGGCGGGACGGGTACGCATCCGGGGCCGTCTACCACGGTGACCCTGAGCACGTGGCGTTCCTGGGCCGGGTCTATGCCGCACAGTCGCAGAGCAACCCGCTCCATCCTGAGCTGTGGCCCAGCGCCACGAAGTTCGAGGCGGAGATCGTCGCGATGACCGGGGCCATGCTCGGCGCCGGCCAGGCGGCGGCCGGGGCTCCGGTGGCCGGCACGGTGACGTCCGGCGGGACCGAGAGCATCCTGCTGGCGATGAAGGCCTACCGGGACTTCGCCCGCGAGCGCCGTGGCATCGCCGCGCCGGAGATCGTCGCGCCGGTCACCGCGCATGCGGCCTTCGACAAGGCCGCCCGGTTCTTCGACATGCCGCTGGTACGGGTCCCGGTGGACGGCGGGTTCCGGGCCGACCTGGACGCGCTGGACGCCGCGGTGACCGAGCGGACGGCGGTCGTGGTGGGCTCGGCGCCGTCGTTCCCGCACGGCGTGATCGACCCGATTCCCGAGATCGCGGCGCTGGCGGCCGAGCGTGGCGTGGCCTGTCATGTTGACGCCTGCCTGGGCGGGTTCATCCTGCCGTGGGCGCAGCGGCTGGGCTACCCGGTGCCGCCGTTCGACTTCCGGCTGCCCGGCGTGACCTCAATGTCGGCCGACACGCACAAATACGGATACGCGGCCAAGGGCTCATCGGTCGTGCTGTACCGGGACCGGGAACTGCGCCAGTTCCAGTACTACACGGTGACCGACTGGCCGGGCGGGCTGTACCTGTCCCCCACGCTGGCCGGCAGCCGGCCCGGCGCCTTGTCCGCGACGTGCTGGGCGGCGATGGTCTCGATCGGGGAAAGCGGCTACACCGACGCGGCCCGGCGGATCCTGGAGACGGGAGCGAGGATCCGGGCCGGGATCGCGGCCATCCCCGGCCTCCGCGTGCTCGGCGACCCGCTGTGGGTCATCGCGTTCGGCGCCGGCGACGGCCTCGACATCTACCAGGTCATGGAGAACATGGGGCACCGCGGCTGGAGCCTGAACGGCCTGCAGCGGCCCGCCGCGGTGCACATCGCCGTCACCCTCCGGCATACCCTGGCCGGGGTCGCCGACCGCTTCCTCGCCGACCTGGCCAGCTCGGTGGAGGAGGTCCGGGCCAATCCTGGCGTGAGCACCGGAATGGCCCCCGTCTACGGCATGGCCTCTGCCCTGCCCGCGGGCGTGGTGCACGAGCTGCTCACCGGCTACCTCGACATGCTCTACGAGGTCTAGGCCCGCGCATGGACCGGGAGCGCTGCGTACTCGCCATCGACCTGGGCACCTCAGCGCTGAAGGCCGCCCTGGTGTCGGTAGCCGGCGAGGTCCTGGTGGCGGAGCAGGAGACGTGCCGGGTGACACTGCTGCCCGGCGGCGGGGCCGAGCAGGATCCATGGCACTGGTGGGACCTGATCACCACGGCATCGTCCCGGCTCATGGCACGGGCAGCCATCCCGCCGGAGTCGGTCGTGGCGGTCGCCTGCACCGCCCAGTGGTCGGGAACCGTGCCCGTCGACGCGCAGGGCCGGCCCATCCGTCACGCGATCATCTGGATGGACTCGCGCGGCGCGCCCTACGTGCGGCGCATCACCGGCGGCGCGGTCCAGGTGCAGGGCTACGGCCTGGGCAAGCTGGCCCGCTGGCTGCGCAGCACGGCCGGGATACCCGCGCAGAGCGGCAAGGACCCGATCGCGCACATCCTGTGGCTCAAGCACCAGGAGCCGGAGACCTACCGCCGCACGCACATGTTCCTGGAGCCCAAGGACTGGCTGAACGCCCAGCTCACCGGGCGGCTGGCCGCCTCGTTCGACTCCATCGCGCTGCACTGGGTGACCGACAACCGCCACCTGGGCCGGATCCGCTACGACCCGGCGCTGCTGCGGCTGGCCGGGATCGAGCCGTCGCGGCTGCCTGATCTGCTACCCGCCACGGACGTGCTCGGCCCGCTGTCACCCGGGCCCGCGGCAGCGCTCGGCGTGCCGGCCGGCATCCCGGTCGTGGTCAGCACACCCGACCTCCAGTCGGCCGCGATCGGGTCCGGGGCTACCCGCGACTACCAGGCCCACCTGTACGTCGGCACGTCCTCCTGGCTGACCTGCCACCTGCCGGTGAAGAAGACCGACCTGCGGCACAACATGGCCTCGCTGCCCTCGCCGATACCAGGGCGCTACTTCGTCGCCAACGAGCAGGAGACCGCCGGTGCCGCCCTGGCGTTCCTGCGCGACCGGGTGCTCTCCGGCGCGGGCGCGCCCGCGCCCGCCTACGCCGAACTCGACCGGATGGCCAGCCAGTCCCGGCCCGGGAGCGACGGGGTGATCTTCACGCCGTGGCTGTACGGCGAGCGCACCCCGGTCGAGGACCGGTTCGTGCGCGGCGGGTTCCACAACCTGTCCCTGTCAGCCTCCGGTGATGACCTGGTGCGGGCGGTCCTCGAAGGTGTCGCGCTCAACACGCGCTGGCTCCTCGGGGCGGTGGAGCACTTCACCCGCCACCGGCTGGAGCCGATCCGGTTCATCGGCGGTGGCGCGCGCTCGGACGTGTGGTGCCAGATCTTCGCCGACGTGCTCGGCCGCACGATCGATCAGGTGGCCGACCCGGTGAACGCGAACGCCCGCGGAGCCGGCCTGCTGGCGGCGGTCGCACTGGGCGAGCTCACCTTCGACCAGGTCCCGGACCGGGTCCGGGTGGCGAAGGGCTACCAGCCCGACCCGGCGCTGAGGGGCCTCTACGACCAGTTGTTCCGTGAGTTCACCGGGTTCTACCGGCGGAACCGGCGGGCCTACGCCCGGCTCAACCGCGGGCGGGCCGCCGGGTGCGCCGGCCTACTGGAGCCTGGCCTCAGGGCGGGTCGGCTCGAACAGCTCCACGGGGTTGCCCGAGGGATCGTCCGCAATGATCTGCTTACCGCCCATCCCCGTGATGATCCCGCTCCGGAACCGGACCCCCTCGTCGCGCAGTCGGCTGACCGTGCCGGCCAGGTCGGCCACCTCGATAGAGAAGCGGTTCCAGCCGCCAGGCTGCGGGATCGTGCCATCCGGCATCGCCTGGCCGCCGCCGGGACCGCCGCCCGGCGCGCTCAGGACCAGGCGCAGGTCTCCCCGCGACAGCATGGCGAAGGCCGGGGCGGGGTGCATCACCTCGGCAAAGCCCAGATGCTGGCGGTAGAACGCGATCGCGGCGTCGACATCGTTGACGATGTAGCGGACGCTCACCGTGGTCATGGCTGCCTCCTCGGCGGGAGCCCCGTCCGGTTACCGTTCGGCTGCCCGGTCCAGCACCGGCTTAACGTCGGCGACCGGGGTGCCGTCGATCGCCTCCAGGCCATGCACGAGGATCCGCAGCCCGTCTACCGAGACTACGCGGACGCGATGCAGCCCGATGGGATTGGGCCGGTCAGGTGAGCGGGTGCTGAACACCCCCAGCGGCGGTCTCCGCGGGTCACCGCGGGGCCGGGTGACCAGGACATCGCGGTGCGCCCGGTCCAGCCACGTCAGCACGATGATCTCCATGCCATCCCGGAGGTCGCGGATTCCCGCTGCGACGCCAGGCTCGAACCTGATCCATGCGGGCGGCGCGCCCTCGTCTCCCTGGCGTGGGGCCTGCGCCCGGTCGGTCAGCGGCGATTCCACCCAGCCGATCGGCACGACCTCGTAACCTGGCCCGCTCACCACCGCCTCCGGCTGGCAATACGCCGTTTTCTCACATCACCATCATGCTCCCGCCATCCCGGTGACCAGGGATGCGGGAGGATCGGTCCATGGCGGGGGATACGGTGGCCGGTTATCTAGACGGGCTGCCCGCGGATCAGCGGGCCGAGTTGGAGCGGGTGAACAGCCCCGGGTTAACGGCGCTGCGCGGTTACCTGGCCTCGGGTGAGGCGGTCGCCTTCCTGGGAGCCGGGGTGTCCTCACCGCTCTACCCGCTGTGGGATGGGCTGATCCAGGACCTGGTGGAGGCCGCGGCCGGGCGGCTTGGTGAGCGGGAAGCGGCGACGTGCCGGGCACTGGCCCGGGAGAGCCCGGAAGAGGTCGTGGAGATCGTCCGCCAGCAGCTCGGCGTGGCGAGCTACCGCGAGGTACTGCGGCAGGTACTGCGGGTGCGGACCGATCCGGAGACGGGGCGGTCCTGGACGCCGGTACACGAACTAGTCTGCCGGTGCGCCTTTAACGCGGTGGTGACCACCAATTACGATCCGGGGATCGTGGACGCCCGGATCCGGGTCCGGCCGCGGGCCTCGGTGACCGGGTTCACCACCTGGGAGGACGAGCTCGGCCTGGACCGGTGGCGGACCGGGGACGTGTTCGGCGAGGCGGAGCTGCCGGTCCTGTTCGCGCATGGCCAGCACAACCGCCCCGACAGCGTGGTGCTGGCGACCACGGAGTACCGGCGGGCGTACGCCGGCAAGCTGCCGCACGTGCTGGGACGGCTGCTGGACGGCCACCTGGTCTGGCTCGGGTTCAGCTTCGCCGACCAGCGGATCACCGCCATCCTGCGGGAGATCGCCGACCGGACCGGCACCCGGATCGACCCGGGCGCTGCGCCGCGGCACATCGCCGTCATGGCCTGGGACCCGGATGCGCCGGACAACGACCCGGGCATCCTGGCCCGGCGGGCGGAGATCGCCTACGGCGCGCACCTGATCCTCTACCCCGCACCCGGGCATGGCCATTCCGCCCTGGCCCGGCTGCTGTCAGACCTGGCCGATGACCGATTCCCGCCCGTTGCTGACCTGCCCCTCAGCGCGCCTGTGCCACCGGGCCCGCAGGCTGGCGGGGGCAAGCGTGGTGTCCCGATGCGATGGGTGCACGGGGCGGACCAGGCCGAGCATTTCACCGGGCGGGCCGAGGAGCTAGCCCGGCTGGACCGGTGGGCTGCCGACCCGCGGGTGACCCTGGTGGGGGTGACCGCGTGGGGTGGCGCAGGGAAGACGGCGATGGTCACGCAGTGGATCCAGGGGAGGGACGGCCTGGCGAAGCGGCCCGGTGTGCGCGGGGTGTTCGCGTGGAGCTTTTACGCCGACCCGTCTGCCGAGCACTGGGCTCACGGGCTCCTAGAGTGGGCAGAGCAAGAGATCAGGATCGCCGTGGCGGGGACCGACCGGCTGGCGGCGATGGTCCTGACGTTGTTGCGGGCGGTGCCGCTGCTGCTGGTGCTGGACGGCCTAGAGGTGGTGCAGGAGGGGCCGGCCGGTGATGGGTTCGGCCGGCTGCTGGATGGCACGCTGCGCGAGGTACTCGCCGACGCCTGCCAGGAACCGCATGGCGGCCTCGTGCTGCTGACCAGCCGGTTCCCCTTCGCTGATCTGGAGACCTTCGACGGCGGCAGCGCCCGGATGCTGGATGTGCCTCCGTTTACCCTGGCCGAGGGGTCGGCACTGCTGGACGCGGCGGGCGGTGGCTGGCTGGGCGACGAGGAGCGCCGGGGGCTGGTCCGCGCGGTTGACGGTCACGCCCTGGCCACCGGGGTGCTGGCGGGAATGCTGGCCGCCCGGCCGCCCGCCAGCGATCTGGCCGCGCTGCTCGACAAGCTGGCCGCGGCGGCACGTACCGACGCCCGAGTGGGCCGGGTGCTGGAGTTCTACTCCAGTCGGCTCAGCGAGCCGGATCGGTATCTGCTCGCCGCCGTCTCCTTGTTCGCCCGCCCGGTCCCCGCCCAGGCGGTGCTGGCGGTCGCCGGGCACGACGCATTCGGCTCCCGGCTAGACGGATGGACACCGGCCATGGTCGAGGCAGCGGTCCGGGATAGGCTGGGCGGGCTGGCCTCGTGGCACCCCGACACGACCATCTCCGCCCATCCTCTGGTCCGTGACACCTTCCGTCCCATGGCTATGGGCGCCGCAAGTGCCGCCGCCGAGACCGCCCTGACCGGGATACCGGCGGGAAGCGTGCGGAGCCGGGCGCACGCGCTGCGCGTGGTCGAGGCCATTGAACTGCTGCTGGATGCGGACCAGTGGCAGTCCGCCAACGACATGTATGCCAGCCGCTCCGGCAACAGCCAGGTATGGCTGAACTTGCCTGCGGCCCGTATCGGGCAGCGCGCCGCGACGGCGTTCGTGGCCACCCCCGCGCGCCGTGCCGCTTGCTCCACCCACCTCGGCACCCAGCGCCTCAGTTACTTCCTGAACGAGGCGGGCCTGTTCGCGACGGAGGCTGGCGACTTGGTCATGGCACGCGAATACTTCGACGCGGGCGCCCGCCTGGACCGTGACACCGAGGACTGGCTCAACCTGACGCGCGGCCTGCAGAACCTGGCCGAGTGTCTCGGTTTTCTCGGGCAGCTGGGGCTGGCGCGCGACGTCGCGGCCGAGGCGCTCGATTACGCCGAGACCATCAACGACCCCGAGGAAATCCTCGACTGCCACGTCGACCTGGGATGGGTGGCGGCGCTGTCCGGTAGTGCTGCCGACGCTGAGGAGCACTTCACCGTCGCCGACCAGATGCAGGTGGCCGATCATCCTGAGGGTGCTCACCTGTCCTCCATTGGCGGGATCTGGTGGGCGGAGTGGCTGGCCTGCACTGGACGGCCCGGCCCGGCCGGTACGCTGACCGATCGCAACAGCGAAATCTGCCGACGAAATGGCTGGAACCAGCACTTGGCCCGTTGCGACCGGCTGCTAGGCCGTATCGCCCTGGCCGCCGGGGACACCACGACGTCGGGCAAGCACCTGACGGCCTCGGTCGGATGCTTCCGGGATGGTGACTACCTCACCGAACTCGCCGTCTCCCTGATCGACCTGGCCGACTACGCTCGAGCGACGGGAGACTTGGACACGGCCGAGCGCTATGCGGCTGAAGCAATCAGCGTCGCCGCCGCTCGCAAGCTGGTGCCCGCCCAGTCCGCCGCCCTGGCCGCCCGGGCCCGCATCTGCGCGGACCGGGCCGCGGCCACGGCCGACCCGGACTTGCTGTTCCAGGGCCGGGACGCGGCCGACGCGGCGCTGCGGCTAGCCGGCCGTCATCACCTGGCCTGGCATGAACTCGATGCCCACCGGGCTCACGCGGCCCTGGATCAGGCTGAGGGTACCGACCACCGCTGGGCCTATCGGGCCGACGCCCTGCACGCCCAGCTGGTCCCGCCAGGACTCGACCCCGACCCGCTGGCCACAGTCGAACGGCTCGTCGCCGAGCAGGAAGCCGCCGATGCCGACCGCGATGAAAGTGAGGACTGATGGCGGGATCGTGGACCGGCGTGCAGATCGCCACCCTGGTGGTGGAGGCGCTGACCCCGCTGACCGTGGCCGGGCTCGGCGTGTTCGTGGCCCGGGCCGGCCGCCGCATCGAGCAGGTCCAGTGGGCCAACCAGACCGTGGTCACCCGCCGCCTGGACGTCTTCGCCAGGCTCGCCCCCGGCCTGAACCAGCTGCTGTGCTTCGCCACCTTCGTCGGCGGCTGGAAGGAGATCGAGCCCCGCCAGGCCATCACGACCAAACGGCAGCTGGACGAGATCATGTACGCCAACAAGGTGCTGTTCTCCGAGCCGCTTTTCGCCGCCTACCACCACTTCATGAGCACCCTGTTCGCCATGTACGCCACCACCGACGCGGACGCTCACCTGCGCGCCCCGATCCAGTCCCGGTGGGGTAACCGCCGCAACATGCCCTGGTGGGAGGAGGACACCATGGCCAGCTTGTTCAGCACCACCAGCATCGTCAGCCTGGACGCCATCCAGGCCGCACACGACCGGCTGGCCGAGCGGTTCCGCGACGACCTGTACGTCACGCAGCAGGACCAGCCGCTGCTGGCCAACCCCCGCTGACCGCGCGGCCGCCGCTACGAGGGTCCCGTGACCTCGGCGAGGCGGCCCGTGAGGAACCGGCGTTCGGCCTCATTGGCGGTGAGGCCGAGGGCGGCCTGGTAGGCCTGCGCCGCCTCCTGGCGGCGGCCGAGGCGGCGCAGCAGGTCCGCCTTGGCGGCGGGCAGGTACCGGTAGCCGGCCAGGCGGCCGTCCTGCTCCAGGGCGCCGATCTCGGCCAGCCCGGCGGCCGGGCCGTCGGCCATGGCCACCGCGACCGCCCGGTTCAGCGTCACCACGGGCGACGTCCACACCTGCCCCAGCAGGTCATACAGGCGGACGATCTGCCGCCAGTCGGTACTGGCGTAGCTGGGTGCCGCCGCGTGCAGCGCGGCGATCGCCGCCTGCAGGGCAAACCGGCCCGGGCGGCCGCCGCGCAGCGCGCCGGTGACCAGGGCGACGCCCTCGTCGATGGCCGGCCGGTCCCACTGGCTGCGGTCCTGGTCCTCCAGCAGCAGGAGCCGGCCATCCGGCGCGCACCGGGTGGCCCGGCGGGCGTCGGTGAGCAGCAGCAGCGCCAGCAGGCCGCGGACCTCCTGCTCGTCCGGCATCAGCTGGCGCAGCATCCGGGCCAGGCTGAAGGCGCGCTCGACCAGGTCACTGCGGACCAGGTGGCTGCCGCCGGGCGCGGTGTGCCCCGTGGTGTAGAGCAGGTGCACCACGGTGAGCACGGCGTCGAGCCGGTCCGGCAGTTCCGCGGGCCCGGGCACCCGGTAGGCGATGCGCGCGGCGGAGATCTTCTTCTTGGCCCGGGTGACCCGCGCCGCCATGGTCGGCTCCGGGACCAGGAAGGCTTGGGCGATCTCCGCCGTGGACAGGCCGCACACCAGCCGGAGGGTCAGGGCGACCTGCGCCTCCCGGGCCAGCGCCGGGTGGCAGCAGGTGAACACCAGGCGCAGCCGGTCGTCGGGGATCATCTCGTCCCCCTGACCCGGCCGGGGCGCCCCCGTGGCGGCCCCGGCATCCGGCTCGATCAGCAGCGGCAGTTTCCGGCGCAGCGTCGTTTCGCGGCGCAGCCGGTCGATGGCCCGGTGCCGGGCCGCGGTGGTCAGCCAGGCACCGGGATTGCGCGGGACACCGTGCCGGGTCCAGGCCTCCAGCGCCGCGACGTAGGCGTCCTGGACGCATTCCTCGGCGAGATCGATGTCACCGGCGAAGCGCGCCGTCGCGGCGAGCACGTAGGCCCACTCGCGACGGTGCGCGTCCGCCACGGCACTCGCCGCATCATCCGCGGCCGGGCTGGTCACTGTCAGTCGAACACCATGACCGGCCGGACCTCCACCCCGCCGAACCGCGCCGGGCAGAGCTTGCCGATCTCCAGGGCGTGGTCCAGGTCGCGGGCCTCGACCAGGTAGAAGCCGCCCAGGGCCTCCTTGGTCTCGGCGAACGGGCCATCGGTCACCACGTCACCGCGGATGGAGGTGGCGGTGGGCGTCGGCTGCAGCGCCCGGCCCGTGATGACCTTCCCGCCGGTCGCCTCCACCTGCTCCGGGAACCGGTTGTGCGCATCCATCACCTGCTGGAAGACGTCGGGCGACGCGGTCGCGTAACCGTTCTCGTCCTCGCAGATCAGAATCAGGTACTCGGCCATGATGGCACTCCTTCAGCTTCTCGATTGGTCCGTCATCTGCCCGACGAACGCCCCCCGCGGATATCGACACCATCACCGCTGTGAATGTCGTTAAGCATGAATATCGCAGGTCCGTGGCCCGGACGCCCGCAGGTCGCGGGCGTGGCACCGGCCGGGTCAGCAGTGCCAGGGCGCCCGGGAGGTGGCCTGCTCGGCCTGCGCGCGGAGGGCCTGGACGGCGGCGGCCGGCTCGTCGGCGTTGTAGACCGCGGAACCGGCGACGAACACGTCCGCGCCCGCTTCGGCGCAGCGCTCGATCGTCTTCTCGCTCACCCCGCCGTCCACCTGCAGCCACACCGCGGCGCCCCGCTGGCTGACCAGGTCCCGGGCGCGGCGCAGCTTGGGCAGCACCATGTCCAGGAACGGCTGGCCGCCGAACCCCGGCTCGACCGTCATGAGCAGCAGCATGTCGAGTTCGGGCAGCAGGTCGGCGTAGGGCTCCACCGGGGTGGCCGGGTTGACCGCCAGCCCGGCCCGGGCGCCCGCCGACCTGATCATCCGGAGCGTCCGCACCGGCGACCTGGCGGCCTCGGCGTGGATGGTGACGTTCCCCGCCCCCGCCTCGGCGTAGGCCGGGGCCCAGCGGTCCGGGTCCTCGATCATCAGGTGGCAGTCCAGCGGCAGCCCGGCGTGCTTGAGCAGCGCCTCGACGACCGGGAGGCCCAGGGTGAGGTTCGGCACGAAGTGGTTGTCCATGACGTCCACGTGCAGCCAGTCGGCCACGCCGGTGACCGCCGCCGCCTCGTCCGCGAGCCGGGCGAAATCGGCGGACAGGATGCTCGGTGCCATCTGCACGGCCATGGGGCCGAGTGTAGGCGGCACCGGGGTCCCCCCGTGGGGGACCTCCCGGGTGAACCTGGGCTGCCCCGCCCGCCCGGGCGGCGGCGGTAGGGTGCGGCCAGCGGCAGGCGGCCAGCCGGAGCCGGGCCGGCAGAATGTCACAGCCTCCGGATAACGTTCGATGACGCATTCGAATCGATCGCCCGGGACGGGAGGAAGCTCCGTGAACCACCAGGCAGCAGGCAGCGACCCGGCCAGGCCGCGCCAGGCGGCGGGACGGCCGGCCCGGCGGGCGGGGGCACCGCGGGTCCGGAGGCCGCCGCCGCGCTGCTCGCCCGCGTGCGCAAGCTGCTGGCCAAGGCGGAGGCCGAGGGGGTGACCCCGGCCGAGGCCGAGGCCCTGACGGCCAAGGCCGCCGAGCTGATGGCCAAGTACGGCATCGACCGCGCGCTGCTCGCCGCGCGGCGGCCGGAGACCGACCACCCGGCGGACCGGAAGCTGGACATCGATAACCCGTGGGCGCGGGTGCAGGCCCACCTGCTCTGCGGCCTGGCCTCGGCGCTGCGCTGCCAGTGCGTCATCCTGCCCCGGCCCGGCCCCGGGACCCGGATCCACATCTTCGGCTTCGCCTCCGATATCGAGCGGGCCGACGTGCTGTACACCTCCCTGCTGGTGCAGATGTGGCAGGGCCTGGCGGGCGCCCGGGTCCCGGACTGGAGCCGGAGCGCGCGCGCGTGGCGGCGCAGCTGGCTGCTCGGCTTCGTGTCCGCGGTCGTCTCCCGGGTGCGCGCCGCCGAGCAGCACGCCACCACGGAGGCCACCGCGCGCACCGCCCCGGCCGGGGAGCGGACGGCCCTGGTCCTGGCCGACCGGCGGCAGGTGATCACGCGGAACATCGGGCACGCCTACCCGGTGACCCGCCGGTCCCGGGTGACCTACTCCGGGAGCGGTTACGGCGCCGGGTACACCGAGGGCCAGAAGGCGGACATCGGCTCGGCCCGGCTGCGGCACGGCTCCGGGCGGGCGCTCACCGGCAGCCGGTAGCCGGCCACCGGGCCGCGGGCCGCCCGGGGCGGGGCGGCTGCTCAGCGGCGGCGCAGCAGGGCCAGGAAGATCGCGTCGCTGCCATGCCGGTGCGGCCAGAACTGCGCGTACCGGCGGCCGGGTTCCGGGCAGCGCAGGCCCGGCACCTCGGCCAGGACCGCGGGGGCGTCCAGCACCTCGGTGTCGTCGCGGCCGCCGAGCACGTCAGCCAGCACGCCACGGGTCTCGGCCAGGTGCGGCGAGCAGGTCACGTAGGCGACCACTCCCCCGGGCCGGGCCGCGTCCAGGGCGCTGCCGAGCAGCCGCCGCTGCAGCCCGCCGAGGGCCAGCACGTCTTCGGGTGACTTCCGCCAGCGTGCTTCCGGGCGGCGGCGCAGCGCCCCGGTGCCTGAGCACGGGACGTCGGCCAGGACCCGGTCGAAGGTGCCGGGCAGCCAGGCCGGGCGGGTGGCGTCGGCCACCACCGCCCCGGCGGCGCCGGTGATCCCGGCCGCGTCCCGGGCCAGCCGGGCGCGGTGCGGGCGCGCGTCGGCGGCCAGCAGGTGAGCGCCGCGCTGGGCGGCCAGGCCGGCCAGCAGCCGGGCTTTGCCTCCCGGGCCCGCGCACATGTCGAGCCACCGGGCGTCGCGGCCGTCCAGCCCGGCCCGGGCCAGCGCGACGGCGGCGAGCTGGCTGGCCTCGTCCTGGACGGCGGCGCGCCCCTCGCTGACCGCCGCGATGCCTGCCGGGTCACCCGCGTCGAGATAGGCGCCGAACTCCGACCACCGGGCCGGCGCCGCGCCAGCGGCCAGGAGCTCCGCGGGGGCGGTCAGCCCGGGCACCGTGCACAGCGTGACCCGCGGCCGGACGCCGTCCGCGGCCAGCGCGGCCTCGGTCTCGCCGAGCGGGCCGGCCGACGTCCTCGCCCAGGGCCTCCGCGAACGCCGCCGCCAGCCAGCGCGGGTGGCTGTAGCGGACCGCCAGGTGACCGAGCGGGTCAGCGTCCCGCCGCGGGGCGGCCACGCCGATCCAGGTCTCCAGGTCGCGGGTGGACACCCGGCGCAGCACCGCGTTGACGAAGCCGGCCGAGCGCGGCCCGGCCAGGTCCCTGGCCAGGTCCACCGAGGTGGCCACGGCGGCGTGCGGGGCCACCCGGGTGGCGAGCAGCTGGTGGGTCGCCCAGCCGCAGCACCTCGCGGAGCGGGGGATCGACCCGGTCCAGGGCCCGGTCGCTGCACAGGCCGAGGATGGCGTCGTAGGTGCCGCGGCCGCGCAGCGTTCCGTAGGTCAGCTCGGTGGCCAGCGCCGCGTCCCGGCCCGACAGGCCGCGCTGGCCGAGCAGCGACGGGAGCAGCAGGTTGGCATAGGCGTCGCGCTGGTCCACCGCGATGAGGACGTCGTAGGCGGTCCGGCGGGCCGGGTCGCGCGCCGGCGCTGGCCGCCGCCCGGGCGGGCCTGCGCGCCTCCTGGGCGGCCACTGCCCCGCGGACGGCCGTTGCGGCCGGGCTGGCCGCCGCCGGGCTGGCCGCCGGCGGGCGCGCGCCGGGCCGGGCCGGGCTGGTGTCCCGCGGAGCGCCGCGGGCTGCCGGAAGCGGCCATGTCAGGCGAGCACCATCGAGTCCTGGCGCAGCCCGCGGGCCCATTCCACGGCCCGCATCCGGCGCTTCCCCGGCGGCTGCACGTCACCCAGCGGCACCGGCCCGGTCGCCGTGCCCACGAGCACCGCGGAGCGCCCGGCCCGCAGTTCCCCGGGGGCCAGCGAGTGATCCGGGCCCAGCGGGTCACCCGCGGCCGGGGAGCCCCCGGCCGCGGCCCCGCGCCCGCCGTCCGGGCCGCCGGCCGCCTCCAGCGGCCACAGCTTGATCCGCGCGTCGCCGAGCGACGGTCCACGCGCCGGGGCTGGGCGTGCAGGCCCGGATCTGCCGGTCCACGGCGAGGGCAGGCCGGTCCCAGTCGCACCCGGGCGTCCGCCGCGGTGATCTTGGGTGCGAGGCTGACTCCCTCGGCCGGCTGCGGCCGGGCCTCCAGCTGCCCCGACTCGATCCCGTCGAGCGTGGCCACCAGCAGCCCCGCTCCGGAGGCCGCGCAGCCGGCCCAGCAGGTCGCCGGCGGTGTCCCGGGGCCGGATGGGCTCGGTCAGCATGCCGAACACCGGCCCGGCGTCCAGCTCCTGGACCAGCCGGAACGTGGTCGCGCCGGTCACGTCGTCGCCGTGCAGGATGGCGTGCTGCACCGGTGCCGCGCCGCGCCACGCGGGCAGCAGCGAGAAGTGCAGGTTGACCCAGCCATGCCGCGGGATGTCCAGGGCCGCCTGCGGGATCAGCGCGCCGTAGGCGGTCACCGGGCAGCAGTCCGGCGCGAGGCCCGCAGCCGGTCGAGGAAGGCGGGATCGCGCGGCCGTGGCCGGCTTGAGCACCTCGACGCCGGCCGCGGCCGCCTGTTCGCCGACCGGGCTGGGCACGAGGTGCAGGCCGCGCCCGGCCGGGGCGTCCGGCCGGGTCAGCACGGCCACCACCTCGTGCCGCGAGGCGAGCAGCGCCTCCAGCGCGGGCACGGCCGCCTGCGGGGTGCCCGCGAAGACCAGTCGCATGGCAGCGGCCTAGAGTGCCTTTCCGCCGGTCGGGTGCGGCGAGACCTTGACCTCGCGGGACGGGCTCGCCCCACCACTCCGCCTCGCGGATCGCCCTCGTTCGCCAGCTTGCGCTGCTGCGGATCGAGCCGGTCGATGAACAGCACGCCGTCCAGGTGATCGGTCTCGTGCTGCACGCAGCGGGCCAGCTGCTCGGTGCCCTCGATCGTGACCGGGTCGCCGTACATGTTGAAGCCCCTGGCCACCGCCCCGAAGGCGCGCGGTGGTGGGGAAGGCCAGGCCGGGGAAGGACAGGCAGCCCTCGTCGTCGGTCTCGGTCTCGGCGGACAGGTCCAGCGACGGGTTGATCAGGTGCCCGAGCTCATCGTCCACGTAGTAGGTGAAGACGCGCAGGCCCACGCCGATCTGCGGGGCGGCCAGGCCGAGGCCCGGGGCGTCCATCATCGTGTCGGTGAGGTCCTTGACCAGCTTGCGCAGCTCGGCGTCGAAGTCGCGGACCGGCTCCGCCGGGGTGCGCAGCACCGGGTCGCCGAAGATGCGGATGGGCTTGACGCTGATGGCACACCGTCCTTCCATGAGCTGGCTCGTTCAGGCATGCTGCCACATGCCCTCCAGCCCACCAAGTCTATGAACCCGGCGAGGTCTATGAACCGGGAGGACCGGGCCGGGCCGCCGTGGACCGGGCCTTGAAGGCCGCCTTGCGGGCGGCCCGGGCCACCCCGGGATCCGGGTGATGATTGCTCAGCGCGGTCAGCAGGTCGGTCACGCCGGGGTGGCGGACCCGCCACAGGCCCGCCACGAGCTCGGCCTGCGCGTCCGGGGGCACGTCGGGGAGCAGTTCCGCGACGACGTCCTTGGGGTCGGCTTCCTCCAGCAGCCCGGCGCCCAGGTCCACCAGCAGCCAGGCCCGGCCTTCCCGGTCCAGTTCCACGTTCTCGCCGTGCTCGTGCAGCCACACGGCGGCGTGGGCGCGCAGCACCGGATCGGCCAGGGCCTCCCGGACGGCGGCGACCGCGTCCTCGCCGATCCGGTCCAGCACCGCGAATCCGGCCCCGCGCAGCCCGGGCGAGCCGTGGCTGGCCGCCGCGATCAGCTCATCGGCGGCCTGCCGGGGAGTCCGGCCCGCGAGCCAGCCCGCGATCTCCGCCTCGCCGTCCTCGACGTCGCAGTTGGCCAGGGTCGCCAGCAGCGCCGCCGCGTCACCACGGGTGCGGCCGCCGGTGACCGGCACATGCCAGCCCTGGGCCCGGAGCCGCCGGTGCACGCCCCAGATGCCCAGCGGGGACAGGGTGACCGTCAGGCTGCCGCCGGGATCGTCGCACTCCAGGTCATCCGCGCCCAGTTCGACCACGCCCAGGTCGGCAAGCGCCTCCAGGGCCACGGACAGCGCCGCGCCCTCGTCGGCCGCCTCCTCCCCCGGGTCCTGCCCCCGGGTGCCCGCCGCGGCCAGGTACGCATCGAACAGCGCGTCCATCCGCACCGGGCCGCCGACCGTGTAGAGGGCGGTCGCCAGCCCGTCCAGGTCCTCGGCGGCGAGCATGACGGTGAGCGCCGCATCCCAGGCGGCCAGCATGTCGTCGGCGGCGGGCGCGGCCAGCACATCAAGCCGGTCTCCCGTCTCGACGCGCCCGTCGGCCAGCACCAGCATCCGCGCGGCCAGCGCCACCCGCCAGGCGGCCTCGAACTCGGCCGGGATCAGCTCCAGGTGCGTGGCGGCGGCGACGGCATCCGCGCGCCGCAGCCGCCCGCTCTTGGTGATGGCCCGGCCCGGCCCGACCCACCGGGCCACGTCGCGGGCGGCCCGCAGCAGCGGCGCGACCCGGGCCGCCGCGGCCAGTTCCTCGCGCGGCGCCAGCCGTACCGTCGGCAGCCGGGGCAGCCCGCCCGGGGGGACCGCGGGGGCCGCGCCGCGGGATGCGCTCGGTCCGGCGTCGCCCCGGGCCGCGGGGCCGGCCCCGCCCGGGAGGCACCGTCCGGGTCACCGTGCCCTGGCCCGGCCAGGCGCACTGCTGTTAGCTCGATCGGTTCCTGGCCAGGCTGGCCAGGCTGTTCCCCGGCGCCCGCAGGCCGGTGCGCACGGCCGGCCGGACCGGGCGTCGCCCGCGACCGCGGTGTCCGTCGTGAGGTGGCCACTCCTGAACCCTAAGGCCTCCCGGGGGCAAGTCAGATCAGCTCGGCCGGGTCGAGCTCGACCCGGACCGCCCCGGGTTCCTTGCGCGCGCTCCGCTCGCCCTGGGCCGTGTGCAGCGCCGCGGCCAGCGCCCGCCCGGCCGGGCGGGCGACCCGGACCAGCATGCGGACCAGGTCTTCTCCGGCATCGACGGGGCCGAGCAGCTCGGCGCCGGGCGGCAGCACGGCCGCCGTGAGCAGGCTCTCGACGGCCTCGGCCGGCCCGCTGAGCGAGGCCATCCGGACGGCAGGCGGGAAGCGCAGCTCGGCCCGCTCGGCGAGTTCCCGCTCGGCGTGAGTGACCGGGTCCCAGCGGACCAGGGCCTGCACCGCCGGAATGCCGGCGTCGGCCACCACGACCACCCGGCCGCCGGCGGGCCCGGGCTGGACCAGCGCGGCGGCGTTCAGCCACCGGCGCAGGGCCTCCTCGGCGGCGTGCAGGCTGGGCCGGCCGAGCAGCGCCCAGCCGTCGAGCAGCAGCGCGGCGGCGTACCCGCCGGTGGCGCGCGGCTCGGCGCCCGGGGTCGCGATGACCAGGGCGGGCGACGCGGGCACCGCGGGAAGCGACGCCGCCGCGGTGGAGGTGAGGACCGGCACCCCGGCGAAGGCGCGGCCGAGTTCCTCGGCGGTGCGCCCGGCCCCGCTGACCAGGGCACGGAGCGCCGGGTGCGCGCAGTGCGGGCAGCGCCAGCCGGCCGCCTCGGCGGCGCACCAGCGGCAGCGCGGCGCCGCCTCCGCGTGGGCCAGCGCCAGCGGGCCCCCGCAGGCCGGGCAGCGGGCCCGCTCCCGGCACCGGGCGCAGCCCAGCGCGGTGAGGTAGCCACGGCGCGGGACCTGCACCAGGACGGGGCCGCGGCCGAGCGCCTCCCGGGCGGTGCGCAGCGCCAGGCTGGGCAGCCGGGCCCGCTGCGCCGCCGGGTCGCGGGCCAGCTCAGTATCCTCCCCGGCCGCGCGGGCCAGCGGGGCGAAGCCGCGCAGCACCGGCCGGTCCGCGAGGAGCGGCCGGGCCCAGCCGCTGGCTACCAGGCTGGTCGCCTCGGCGGTGCGCGCGAACCCGCCGAGCAGCGCCGCCGCGCCGGTGCGGTGCGCCCGCAGCGCCAGCACCTCGCGGGCATGCGGGTAGGGGGCGCGCGGCTCGGCATGCAGGTCGTCGCCGTCGTCCCACAAGACGACCAGGCCGAGGTCATGCACCGGGGCGAACATGGTGGCCCGGGTGCCGGCCACCACCCGGACTGTGCCGCGCCGGACCGCCAGCCAGCGGCGGTACCGCTCGGCCGGGCCCAGGCCGGCGGCGAGGGTCACGTGGCGGCCGGGACCGAGCACGGCCGCCAGGGCGGCATCCACCTGGCCGAGGTCGGCGGCGTCCGGGACCACGATGAGCGCGCCACGCCCGGCCGCCGCGGCGGTGCCCGCGGCCCGGGCGATCTCCTCCGGCCACAGCGGCCCCGGCAGCGCCGACCACACCGCCCGCGGGCCCTGCCCGCGGGCCAGCGCATCCAGGAAGGCCGGCCCGGCCGGGTAGCGGGACCAGGGGCCCGGATCCGGCCGGGGCGGCGTCCCGCCGGGCGCCAGCGGCGGCGCCTCCGCCTCGGCCCGGGCGTGCCGGGGCGGGACCGCCAGCCGCAGCACGTCGGCCAGGGTTCCCGCGTAACGGTCGGCGACCTCCCGCGCCAGCGCCATGATCTCCGCCGCCAGCACCGGCTCCGGGGAGACGACCCGGTCCAGCCGGGCCAGCTTCCCCGGGTGCTCACTCGCGGCGGCCCGCTGCAGCACGAACCCGTCCACCAGCTGGCCAGCAAAACGGACCCGCACCCGGCAGCCCGGCCACCGCCTGGCCCGCCATCTGCTCCGGCACGAGATAGTCGAACGGCCGGTCCAGGTGGGCCAGCGGGAGGTCCACGGCCACCCGGGCGACCGGCAGCTCGGCGGCGTCCGGGCCCGGATCACGGCGGGCGCGGCGCCCGCCGCGGGCGGGCTGGCCGCGCCCGCCGCCGGGTCGGGCGGGCGCCCGCTGCCCCGTTGCCCCTGCCACGCTCCTGTCCTACCAGAGACTTCCGACGGCCGTGCCCCGCACGCGGCCGCCCCGGAGCCGCCGGGCCGCTACAGGCGCACGGTCCCGCAGGCGCCATCCGCCAGCCCGGTCTCCCGGTTCAGCTGGAGCAGCACCGGCCGCGGCACGACCTCCTGGGCCCGCACGTCCCTGAGCACTGTCCGCAGCCCGCTGGAGAGTGAGTGCAGCGAGCGCACGGCCGTGGCGCTGTGGCTGTCCCGGGCCGCCCGGTCGATCTGCCGGATCGCGGTGGCCAGGTCCCGGGACAGGCCCGCCGGGCTCGTCCCGCCGTTGACGTCCGAGACGACCCGGTTGTACGAGGTCAGCGCGCTGTTCTTGTAGTCAACGCAGCCTGGGTCGGCGGCCCGGACGAGGTTCGGCACCAGGTACGCCGCAGCCCCGGCCCAGGCCAGGCTGACCCCGATGGCCAGCCAGCAGCGCAGCGCGCCACGGCCGGTGCTCCTGGCCCGGCGCAGCCCCAGGAAGCCCAGGACCAGGCCGGCCGGGATGGTGACCACCGCGCCGCCCAGGATGGCGCAGGTCAGGGCGGCCGTGGCGAAGCGGTTGCGCCCGCTGCCCGTTGCCCGCCCGGCCGCGCCGCCGGGCCCGCCCGCAGATGGGGCCGCCCCATCCGCCCCATCCGCCGTAGCCGCTGCCGGGCGGCCGGCGGCGGGCCGGGAGGGGACGCGTCCGCCTCCGACGTATGCGCACCAGACGGGCTCATACCGGAATGTTCTTCCCGCGACAGCGTGACCTCAGACCTTTACTGGAGTAGCCGCTTATCTCCGGCAGAGGATAGGCCGTCCCGCTATGCGCCAGCCAGCCGGCGCCTCAGAGCCCGGCGGCCTCGCGCAGGGTGTCCGCCCGGTCGGTGCGCTCCCAGGAGAAGTCGGGCTCCTCCCGCCCGAAGTGGCCGTAGCTGGCCGTCTGGGAGTAGATCGGCCGCAGCAGGTCCAGGTCCCTGATGATCGCGGCCGGGCGGAGGTCGAAGACCTGGAGCACGGCGTCCTGGATCCGCTCGATCGGCAGGTGCTCGGTGCCGAAGCACTCCACGAACAGGCCGACCGGCTTGGCCTTGCCGATGGCGTACGCGACCTGCGCCTCGCAGCGTTCCGCCAGGCCCGCCGCGACCACATTCTTGGCCACCCAGCGCAGGGCGTAGGCCGCGCTGCGGTCCACCTTGGACGGGTCCTTGCCGGAGAACGCGCCGCCGCCGTGCCGGGCCATGCCGCCGTAGGTGTCGATGATGATCTTCCGGCCGGTCAGCCCGGCGTCGCCCATCGGGCCGCCGATCTCGAAGCGGCCGGTCGGGTTGACCAGCAGCCGGTACTGGCTGGTGTCGATGTCCAGGGCCTCGACGACCGGGAGCACCACGAGATCCCGGACGTCCGGGGCGAGCAGCTCCTTGAGGTCGATGTCCGGCGCGTGCTGGGCGGACACCACGACCGTGTCCAGCCGCACCGGCTTGTCCCCCGCGTACTCGATCGTCACCTGGGTCTTGCCGTCCGGGCGCAGGTACGGCACCTCGCCGCTGCGCCGCACCTCGGACAGGCGGCGGGCCAGCCGGTGCGCCAGCATGATCGGCAGCGGCATGAGCTCGGGGGTCTCGCGGCACGCGTACCCGAACATCAGCCCCTGGTCCCCGGCGCCCTGGCGGTCCAGCTCCGAGGAGCCCTCGCCCTCGCGGTGCTCGAACGCCTGCAGCACGCCCTGGGCGATGTCGGGTGACTGGGAGCCGATGGACACCGAGACGCCGCAGGAGGCCCCGTCGTAGCCCTTGGTCGAGGAGTCGTAGCCGATCTCCAGGATCTTCTCGCGGATGATCCCGGGGATGTCGACGTACGTCTCGGTGGTCACCTCCCCGGCCACATGCACCTGGCCGGTGGTGATCAGCGTCTCCACGGCGACATGGCTCTTGGGGTCATCCTTGATCATGGAGTCGAGGATGGCGTCACTGATCTGATCCGCCATCTTGTCCGGATGACCCTCCGTCACGGACTCCGAGGTAAAAAGACGTCGGGCCACCTTGACTCCCCGTCGATTGCGCGCGGCTGAAACCTCGCCGAAGTCTAGCCGGGGTCTGCGCAGGCCCGCGCATCAACCGGCGGTGCCCGCCGCGGCCGGCCCGGGTGCTGGTCACGGCAGCCGGGCCGCGACCAGATCCCACACCACGTCGGCGAGGACTTCCTTCGGCCCCCGGGGGACCGGGGTGCTGGCGCCGCCGGCGGCCAGCACGACCGCCTCGTTGTCCGCGGTGCCGAACGCCAGGCCGTCCCCCACCTGGTTGACCACGAGCAGGTCGCAGCCCTTGGCCGCCAGCTTGGCCTGCCCGTTGCGCAGGATGTCCTCGGTCTCCGCGGCGAAGCCCACGATGACCTGGCCCGGCCGTGCCCGGTGCGCGGCGAGGCCGCGCAGGATGTCCGGGTTCTCGGCCAGCGCGAGCGGCTCGGGGGCGGTCCCGGATTTCTTGATCTTCGTCACGCTCCGGGCCGCGGGCCGGTAGTCGGCCACCGCGGCCGCCATGACCACCGCGTCCGCCTCCGCGGCGGCGTCGGTCACGGCCGCGGCCAGGTCGCGGGCGGACACCACCCGCACGACCTTGGCCCCGGCGGGGTCATCCAGGCCGACGTTGGCCGAGACCAGCGTGACCTGGGCCCCGCGGGCGACGGCGGTCCGCGCCAGCGCGTAGCCCTGGCGGCCGGATGACCAGTTGCCGATGAACCGGACCGGGTCGATCTCCTCGCGGGTGCCGCCCGCGGAGACCACCACCCGGCGGCCGGCGAGGTCGGGCCGCAGCCCGGCGGCGCCGCGGGCCAGTGCCCGGATGGCCACCGCGTGCAGCTCGGCCGGCTCGGGCAGCCGGCCAGGGCCGGTGTCCGCCCCGGTGAGCCGCCCGGCCGCGGGGTCTATGACGAGGCAGCCGCGGCGGCGCAGCAGGCTCACGTTGGCCTGGGTGGCCGGGTGCTCCCACATCTCGGTGTGCATCGCGGGGGCGAAAACCACCGGGCAGCGGGCGGTCAGCAGGACGGCGGTGAGCAGGTCGTCGGCCCGGCCGGCGGCCGCGCGGGCCAGCAGGTCCGCGGTGGCCGGGGCGACGATGACAAGATCGGCCGACTGGCCGAGCCGGACATGGGGCACCTCGGCGACGTCGTGCCAGACCTCGGTGCTCACCGGCTGGCCGGACAGCGCGGCCCAGGTCGGCTCGCCGACGAAGCGCAGGGCGCCGCTGGTCGGCACGACCCGGACCTGGTGGCCCGACTCGGTGAGCCGCCGGAGCAGCTCGCATCGCCTTGTAGGCGGCGATGCCGGCGCCGACGCCGAGGACGACCCGCGGCGGCGCCGTGGCGGCGCGGCCCCCGGCCGTGGCGGAATGGTTCCCCGTCTCGGCGGGGGCGCCCTCGGTCACGGCCCAGGCCCCGTCAGCCGGTGGGCTCGGCCGTCTCCGTGGCGGACAGCAGGCCCTGCCGGATCTCGCGCAGCGCGATGGACAGCGGCTTCTCCTGGACCCGGGTCTCGACCAGCGGGCCGACGTACTCCAGCAGGCCCTCGCCGAGCTGGGCGTAGTAGGCGTTGATCTGCCGCGCCCGCTTGGCCGCCATGATCACCAGGCGGTACTTGCTGTCCACGACCTCAAGGAGATCGTCAATCGGCGGGTTGGTGATGCCCTCCGCGGCGGGATTCCCTGCCACTGCGTGCCTTCCGGTTGACGGGAAAGAAAGTAAGCGGCCAGTTTTTCAGGCCATCGTCAAGGCTACCAGCTGGCGGCATACGTCATGGACGGACGTGTTGACCAGCGTGGGTCGAACTCGCCCTCCGCGCCCAGCTCGACCCGGGCCGCGGCCAGCCGGCGGCGGATGACCTCGGCCGGCTCGGTGCCGCGGCCGGTCAGCCTGCGCACCAGCTCGTCCCAGCTCGGCGGGGCCAGGAATACCAGCAGCGCATCCGGGACCGCCTGGCGCACCTGGCGCGCGCCCGCAAGATCGATTTCAAGGAGCACGGGCACTCCGGCGGCCAGTTTCTCGGTCACCGGGCCACGCGGCGTGCCATACCTGTTACCCGCGAAAGCGGCCCATTCCAGGAGTTCGCCGCGGGCGAGCATCTGATCGAACTCCGCGCCGGTGACAAAGAAGTACTTGCGGCCGTCGACTTCGCCCGGCCGTGGTGCCCGTGTGGTCACCGATACGGAACACCAGATTTGCGGGCATTCCTTGCGCAGCCCCGCCAGCACTGTGCTCTTGCCGACCCCGGAAGGGCCGGAAAGGACGGTCAGCCTGGCTGGCACCCCGCCCCCCCGGACAAGCGCGGTACCGCATACGCGATCAGCGGACGTCATGGCCTCTGGCCTCGTCCCCGCGCCCGCCCCTGGGGTAGCCATGCTGCGTCAGATAGCGCTCCGGAACTCGTTTTCCAGCGCGGCGCGCTGGTTGGCACCGAGCCCGCGGACCCGGCGCGATTCGGCGATGCCAAGACGCTCCATGATCTGCCGGGCACGGACCTTGCCGATCCCTGGGATGGACTCAAGCAGGGCTGAGACTTTCATCTTCCCGATGATGTCATCGCTCTGCCCGTCCTTGAGTACCTGGGACAGGCTTGTCTCGTTCTTCTTCAGCCGGGCCTTGACTTCGGCCCGTTCCTTGCGCGCCTTAGCCGCCTTCTCCAGGGCGGCGGCGCGCTGATCGGGAGTGAGGGGAGGAAGAGCCACTCCGGGTCACCTCGGGTTTCAGAATCGAAAACTGCGGACGGGAAGGGAAAGTAGCGAGTTCAGGCCGTCAGGGCAACGTGAACACCCGTTTATTACGTCATAAATTGGCCGATATTACTCTCCGGAAGAGACCGAATACTTAACGTAGTCAAACCGGGCCCTGCCACGTCACTATCATCGATCCACCCGCGGAGTGCTCGGACATGGGGGGCCTCAATCCGGGGCCGGCGCGAGCCGCCGGAGCGGCGCGGCGATCGCTGAGGCGGCCGCTCCGGGGTCGGCGGCCCCGGTGATCGGCCGGCCGATCACCAGGAGGTCGGCGCCGGCCGCAGCGCCTGCTCGGGGGTGGCCACCCGGGCCTGGTCGTGCCGCTCCGCCCCGGCAGGCCGGACGCCCGGGGTGATCAGCAGGATGCCCGGGCCGACCTCGGCGCGGACCGCGGCCACCTCCTGCGGGGAGCAGACCAGCGCCCGCGCGCCCGCCTCGACGGCGAGCACGGCCAGCCGGCGCACCGCGTCCGGCAGCGGCCCGCGGATGCCGATCCGCTCCAGGTCCGTCCGCGCCCAGGGAGGTCAGCACGGTCACGCCGGTGATGGTGGTGTCCGGCGCGGCCTCGACGGCGGCCCGGACCACCTCCGGCCCCCGGAGGCGTGCACGGTGACCAGGTCCGGGCGGAGCTCGGCCACCGCCCGGGCCGCGCCCGCGACGGTGGCCGGGATGTCGTGCAGCTTCAGGTCCAGGAAGATCTGCACCCCGCTCGCCCCGCGGATGGAGGCGACCACCCCGGGCCCGTACGCGCAGGTACAGCTCGAGGCCGATCTTCACCGTGCTCACGTGCGGGGTGACGAGCCCGGCCCAGCGGGCCGCGGTCTCCAGGTCGGGCGCGTCAAGCGCCACCGCGATCGGCGCTGGCTGGCTCAACTCTCCTCCTCGGTGCGGTGGCCCCGGGGCCACCGCGGTCGGCCGGTGGCTACGAAACGGTCCCGGACAGCCGGCGCAGCGGCGTGCCCCGCGGGTTCGTGCGCGTGCCCGATCGCGTCGCTGAGCCGGTCAACGCCGCGCCGGGCGAGTTCCTCGTCGAGCTCGCGCAGGATCGCGCGCAGGCGCGAGGGATCGTTGAAGATCGCCGTGCCCACGGCGACCATGCCCGCGCCGGCCAGGATGAGCTCCAGCGCGTCCACGGCCGGTGCGGACCCCGCCCATGCCGATGATCGGCACGTCCGGGCAACGCCTGCGTGCACCTGCCAGATGCAGCGCACCGCCACCGGCCGGATCGCCGGGCCGGACAGCCCGCCGGTGACCCCGGCCAGCAGCGGGCGCATGGTGTCGGTGTCGATCACCATCCCGAGCAGGGTGTTGATCATCGACAGGCCGTCGGCGCCCGCGTTCACGCAGGCCCGGGCGATCGCGACGATGTCGGTGACGTCCGGCGACAGCTTGGCGAAGACCGGGATGTCATAGCCGGACGCCGCGCGCGCACCGCCCGATGACCGCCGCGGACGCGGACTCCGGGTCGCAGGCGAAGACCTGACCGCGGTCCTCGACGTTCGGGCAGGAGATGTTGACCTCGATGGCAGCGACCCGGCCGGCGTCGCGCAGCCGGCCGGCCAGCTCGGCGTACTCGTCGACGCTCGCTGCCGGCGATCGACACGACCGCCCGGGCGCCGCGCTCGGCGCAGCCACGGCAGGTCGCGCTCGCAGGAACGCGTCGATGCCCGGTCCCTGCAGGCCGATCGAGTTGAGCATCCCGCTCGGCGTCTCGGCCATCCGCGGCGTCGGGCGGCCGGACCGCGGGGCCGCGCATGATCGACTTGGTGACCACCGCGCCGAGCTTGGTGACGTCGAAGAACTGGTCGAGCTCGCGGCCCGCCGCCGGCGCACCCGGACGCGGTGAGGAGCGGGTTGGGCAGCTCAGTGGCCCGAGCCGGGCCAGCATGTCGACCGCCATGCCGCGCCGTGCGCGGGCGCCCCCTGCGGCGTCGAGCCTGCACGCCGCGTCATCCGGGTCATCGGTGCCCTCCTGCGCGGCGCTCGCGGGCTGCCGGCGGCCGCGGGTCCAGCCCGGCGCGCCCAGGGCGTCGACCGGGACGGTGCCGACGTCGTCCCAGCGCACCGCGTCGCCGCGGAACACCGGGCCGTCGACGCAGGAGCGGACCATCCGGGTGACCCCGTCGTCGCCGACCACCGGCAGCACGCAGGTCATGCACACGCCGATGCCGCAGGCCATGGACTCCTCGACCGCGTCGCACCGGGATGTCGTACCGGCGCGGCCAGCGTGGTCACCGGCGCAGCATGCCCATCGGTCCGCAGGCGTAGACCACGTCGGTGCGGGCCTCATGGATGACCTGGGCGAGCAGGTCGGTGACCCGGCCGCGCTCGCCCAGCGAGCCGTCCTCGGTGGTGATCGCGGCGGACTGGCCGGTCCGCCGCGCGGTCGAGCGCGCCGAACAGCCGGTCCGCCGCTGGCCGCGCCGAGCACGAAGTCCACCCGGCAGCCCCGGCTGCGCAGCTGGTCGGCCAGCGCGAACAGCGGGGCGCTGCCGTAGCCGCCGCCGACCAGCAGGCAGCTCACCGGGTCCCTGGGCAGCGCGAACGGCCGCCCGAGCGGCCCGACCACGTCGATCGGGTCGTGGGTGCGCCGCTCGGCCAGCCAGCGGGTGCCCCGGCCCGACGGCGGCGAACACGAACTCCACCGTGCCGCCGTGGTCCGGGCGGACGTCGGTGGATGGAGAACGCGCGGCGCAGCAGCATCGAGGAGTCCTCGCCGCCGACCGCGAGCGCGACGAACTGGCCGGGCCGGAAGCGCGCCGCGATGCCCGGGGCGACCACCGTCAGCGCGTGGTAGGCACCGACCCGCCGCATCGGACAGCACCGTCCCGCGGACCTGCACCGCGGGGGCGTCCTGCTCACCGTCGGAGGCGCTCACGGCGCGCCATCCGGGCGCGCCTGCACGCGCCGCGCGCAGCGCCGCCGCATGGTCCTGCAAGCGAGCGCACGCCGATCTCGCCACGCTCAGCGCCTCGATGCCCTGGACCGCCGCGGCCAGCGCCTGCACCGTGGTGATGCAGGGCACCCCGCGGCGCACCGCGGCGGTCCGGATCTCGTAGCCGTCCAGCCGCGGCCCCGACTGCCGGGCGCCGACGGGGTGTTCACGATCAGGTCGACGCTCGCCGGCCAGGATCCGCGGCCACGATGTCCGGCGTCGCCGTCCGGCCCGCGGCCCGTCGCAGTGCTTGCGCACGACCGTGGCACGGACGCCGTTGCGGCGCAGCACCTCGGCGGTGCCCTCGGTGGCGAGGATCTCGAAGCCGAGGTCGGCCAGCCGCTTGACCGGGAAGATCATGGACCGCTTGTCGCGGTTGGCCACCGACGACGAACGACCCGGCCCTTCGATCGGCAGCGGCCCGTACGCCGCCGCCTGCGACTTGGCGAACGCGGTGCCGAAGTCGGCGTCGATGCCCATCACCTCGCCGGTGGAGCTTCATCTCCGGGCCGAGCACGGTGTCGACGCTGCCCGCGCGTCGGAACCGGCCGAACGGCAGCACCGCCTCCTTGACCGCGATCGGCGCGTCCAGCGGCAGCGTGCCGCCGTCGCCGCTCGGCGGGCAGCAGGCCCTCCGCGCGCAGCTCCGCGATGGTGGCGCCGAGCATGATCCGGGCCGCCGCCTTGGCCAGCGGCGACGGCGGTCGCCTTGGACACGAACGGCACGGTGCGCGAGGCCCGCGGGTTGGCCTCGAGCACGTAGAGCACGTCGGCGGCCAGCGCGTACTGGACGTTGAGCAGCCCGCGCACGCCCGACGCCGCGGGCGATCGCCTCGGTGGACTCGCGGATCCGGTCGATGTCCGCGCGGCCCAGCGTGATCGGCGGCAGCGCGCAGGCGGAGTCGCCGGAGTGGATGCCGGCCTCCTCGATGTGCTCCATCACGCCGCCGAGGAACAGCTCCGTCGCCGTCGAACAGCGCGTCGACGTCGATCTCGACCGCGTCGTCGAGGAACCGGTCGACGAGCACCGGGTGCTCCGGGCTGATCGCCGTGGCCCGGCCGATGTACGCCTCGCAGCGTGGCGTCGTCGTAGACGATCTCCATGCCGCGGCCGCCGAGCACGTAGCGACGGCCGCACCAGCACCGGGTAGCCGATCTCGTCGGCGACCGCCTTGGCCTCGTCGTAGGCTGACGCGGTGCCGTGCTGCGGCGCGGGCAGCCCGGCCGCGGCGAGCACCGCGCCGAACGCGCCGCGGTCCTCGGCCAGGTGGATCGCCTCCGGGCTGGTGCCGACGATCGGCACCCCGGCCGCGTCCAGGCGCTGGGCGAGGCCGAGCGGGGTCTGCCCGCCGAGCTGCACGATCACGCCGGCCACCGGGCCGCCGGCTGCTCGGCGTGCACGACCTCGAGCACGTCCTCGAGCGTCAGCGGCTCGAAGTACAGCCGGTCCGACGGTGTCGTAGTCGGTGGAGACGGTCTCCGGGTTGCAGTTGACCATCACGGTCTCGTAGCCCGCCGTCGGCCAGCGCGAACGCCGCGTGCACGCAGGAGTAGTCGAACTCGATGCCCTGGCCGATCCGGTTCGGCCCGCTGCCGAGGATGATCACCTTGGGCGCGCTCGCCGCGGCTCGACCTCGGTCTCCTCGTCGTAGGAGGAGTAGTGGTACGGCGTGCGGGCGGCGAACTCGGCGGCGCAGGTGTCGACGGTCTTGATACACCGGGCGGATGCCCGAAGGCGTGCCGCGAGCAGCCGGACCTGGTCCTCCGGCAGGCCGCGGAGCTCGCCGAGCTGGGCGTCGGAGAAGCCCGGCCGCTTCGCGGCCCGGCGCGAGCCGCGTCCGGCCGGTGCCGGGGGCCGGGGCGATGCCCGGGCGAGCCGTTCGGCGAGTTCCTCGATGGCCTGAACCTGGTCGAGGAACCACGGGTCGATGCCGGTCGCCTCGGCCACCTGCTCGACGGTCGCGCCGGCCCGCAGCGCCTGCTGCACGTGGCCGATCCGGCCGTCGTGCGGCACCGCGCAGCGGGCCAGCAGGCCTGCCGCCGTCGCCGGGCGGCTCGCGCCAGGAACAGCGGCGCCGCCGGGTTCTCCAGCGAGCGCAGCGCCTTCTGCAGCGCCTCGGGGAAGTTGCGGCCGATCGCCATCGCCTCGCCGACGACTTCATGTGCGTGGTCAGCATCGGGTCGGCGCCGGGGAACTTCTCGAACGCGAACCGCGGCACCTTGACCACGACGTAGTCCAGCGTCGGCTCGAAGCTGGCCGGGGTCTCGCCGGTGATGTCGTTGGGGATCTCGTCCAGGGTGTAGCCGAGGGCGAGCCTGGCCGCGATCTTGGCGATCGGGAAGCCGGTCGCCTTGGAGGCCAGCGCCGAGGAGCGCGACACCCGCGGGTTCATCTCGATGACGACCATCCGGCCGGTCCGCGGGTTGATCGCGAACTGGATGTTGCAGCCGCCGGTGTCGACGCCGACCGCGCGGATCACCGCGATCGCGACGTCGCGCATGTGCTGGTACTCGCGGTCGGTCAGCGTCATCGCCGGCGCGACCGTGATCGAGTCGCCGGTGTGCACGCCCATCGGGTCGACGTTCTCGATCGAGCAGACGACGACCACGTTGTCGTGGCGGTCGCGCATCAGCTCGAGCTCGAACTCCTTCCAGCCGAGGATGCGACTCCTCGAGGAGCACCTCGGTGGTCGGGCTGGCGTCCAGCCCGGCGCCGGCGATCCGGCGCAGGTCGGCCTCGTCGTAGGCGATGCCGGAGCCGGCGCCGCCCATGGTGAACGAGGGCCGGACGACCACCGGGTAGCCGAGGTCGGCGGCGGCCGCCAGGCACTCCTCCAGCGTGTGGCAGATCGCGGCTGCGCGGCACCTCGCGCGCCGAGGCCGCGTCGACGATCTCCTTGAACCGCTGGCGGTCCTCGCCGCGCCTGGATCGCCTCGATGTCCGCGCCGATCAGCTCGCACGCCGTACGCTCCAGGACGCCGGCCTCGTGCAGCGCGACCGCGGCGTTGAGCGCGGTCTGGCCGCCGAGGGTGGCCAGCAGCGCGTCCGGGCGCTCGCGCGCGATGACTTCTCGACGACCTCCGGCGTGATCGGCTCGACGTAGGTGGCGTCGGCGAACTCGGGGTCGGTCATGATCGTCGCCGGGTTGGAGTTGACCAGGATGACCCGCAGGCCCTCCTGCCGCAGCACCCGGCAGGCCTGGGTGCCGGAGTAGTCGAACTCGCAGGCCTGGCCGATGACGATCGGCCCGGAGCCGATGACCAGGACCGACCGCAGGTCCTCGCGCTTCGGCATGGCGCGCTCCTCCCGCTTGGCCCGGTGCGCGTGCTCCATCAGCTCGACGAACTGGTCGAACAGGTAGGCGGCGTCGTGCGGGCCGGCCGCGGCCTCCGGGTGGTACTGCACGCTGAACGCGGGCACGTCCAGCAGCGCAGGCCCTCGACGACGCCGTCGTTGAGGCAGACGTGGCTGACCTCGGGCCGGCCCGAACGTCGCGTGTCGAACGGGTGCCGGCCGCCGCGCCGTCGGGCATCGCCACCGCGAAGCCGTGGTTGTGGCGGTGATCTCGACCCTGCCGGTGGCCAGGTCCTGGACCGGCTGGTTGATGCCCGCGGTGGCCGTAGCGCAGCTTGTAGGTGCCGAAGCCGAGCGCCCGGCCGAGCACCTGGTTGCCGAAGCAGATCCCGAACACCGGGACGCCGCGCGGCCAGCACGCCGCGGACCGCCTCGCACCGCGTAGTCGGCCGCGGCCGGGTCGCCGGGGCCGTTGGAGAAGAAGACCCCGTCCGGGCCGATGGCCAGGATCTCGTCCGCGGCCGTGGCGGCGGCGGGCAGCACCGTGCACCTCGCAGCCGCGCTGGGCCATGGCCGAGCGGCGTCATGGCCTTGATGCCGAGGTCGACCGCGGCGACCCGGTAACCGGCCGGCTCGCCGTCCGGCGGGACACCACGTACGGCTCGGCCGGTGGTGACCTCGCGGGCCAGGTCGGCGCCGGCCATCTGCGGGCTGGCCAGCACCCGCTCGAGCAGCGCCGTCCGGGTCGGCGCGTCAGCGGTGCAGATCGCCGCCCGCATCGCGCCGCGCTCGCGCAGGTGCCGGGTGAGCGCCCGGGTGTCGATGTCGCTGATGCCGACGACGCCCTGGGCCCGCAGCTCGTCGTCCAGGCTCGCGCTGGGCCCGCCAGCTGGAGGCGATCCGGGCGGGGTCGCGCACGACGTAGCCGCTGACCCAGATCCGCCGCGACTCGGGGTCCTCGTCGTTGACGCCGGTGTTGCCGATGTGCGGCGCGGTCATCACGACGACCTGGCGGCGGTACGACGGGTCGGTCAGCGTCTCCTGGTAGCCGGTCATGCCGGTGTTGAACACCGCCTCGCCGAACGTCTCGCCGTCCGCGCCGAACGCCGTGCCGCGGAACGCGGTGCCGTCCTCGAGGACCAGGATCGGCCGGCCGGGCCGCGCGCCCGGCTGACCGGGCCGGCCGCTCCCGCGGGCACGGTGCGGGGCGGTCATCAGGCCAGCTTGCCGTCGAGGACGGTCGGGCGTGCCGCGCAGGAACGTGGCGACCACCCGGCCGGGCAGCTCCATGCCGGCGAACGGGGTGTTGCGGCTGCGGGAGGCGAGCGCGGCCGGGTCGACCAGCCCGCGGCGCGGCCGGGTCGAAGAGGATCAGGTTGGCCGGCTCGCCGGCGGCGAGCGGCCGGCCGTGGCCGGCGCAGCCGGCCGATCCGCGGCGGGCCGCGGCCGACATCCGGTCGGCGACGCCGGCCCAGTCCAGCAGGCCGGTGTCGACCATCGCCTGCTGCACCACGCCGAGCGCGGTCTCCAGCCCGAGCATGCCGAACGCGGCCGCGGCCCACTCGCAGTCCTTGTCCTCCACCGGGTGCGGCGCGTGGTCGGTGGCGACGCCGTCGATGGTGCCGTCGGCCAGGCCCGTCGCGCAGCGCCGCGACGTCCGCGGCGGTGCGCAGCGGCGGGTTGACCTTGTAGACCGGGTCGTAGCTGCGCGGCCAGCTCGTCGGTGAGCAGCAGGTGGTGCGGGGTGACCTCGGCGGTGACGTCGCCAGCCCTTGCGCCTTGGCCCAGCGGATGATCTCCACCGAGCCCGGCGGTGGACACGTGGCAGACGTGCAGCCGCGAGCCGACGTGCCCGGCGAGCAGGCACGTCGCGGGCGATGATCGCCTCCTCGGCGACCGCCGGCCAGCCGGTGCAGGCCGAGCCGCGCCGGACACGCTCGCCCTCGTTCATCTGCGCGCCCTCGGTCAGCCGCGGCTCCTGGGCGTGCTGGGCGATGACGCCGTCGAACGCCTTGACGTACTCCAGCGCCCGGCGCATCAGCACCGCGTCGGTCACGCAGTGGCCGTCGTCGGAGAACACCCGGACCCGGGCCGCGGAGTCGGCCATCGCGCCGAGCTCGGCGAGCTGCTCGCCGGCCAGGCCGACGGTGACCGCGCCGACCGGGTGCACGTCGCAGTGGCCGGCCTGCGCGGCCGAGCCGCCAGACCTGCTCGACGACGCCGGCGGTGTCGGCGACCGGGTCGGTGTTGGCCATCGCGTGCACCGCGGTGAACCCGCCGAGCGCGGCGGCCGCGGGTGCCGGTCTCGACCGTCTCGGCGTCCTCGCGGCCCGGCTCGCGCAGGTGGGTGTGCAGGTCGACCAGGCCGGGCAGCGCGACCAGCCCGTCGGCGTCGATGCACCTGGCGCCGGCCGCGGCGGCAGCCGCTGCCGACCGCGGCGATCGCGCCGTCGGCGATCAGACGTCGGCGGCCGCGCGACCGAGCAGCGCGTCGCCGCGGATCAGCAGCCGGTCATGCCGCGCCGCCCTCGATCAGCCAGGTCGTCGGCGTCAGTCGGCCGACTGCGGCCATCCGCTCGCCCGCCGAGCAGCAGGTACAGCACCGCCATCCGGACGCTGACGCCGTTGGCCACCTGCTCGACGATCATCGACGCGGGCCAGTCGGCGACCTCGGCGGCGATCTCCATGCCGCGGTTCATCGGGCCGGGGTGCATGACGATCGCGTGCGTCCGGCAGCTGCGCCATCCGCGCGGCGTCCAGCCCGTAGCGGCGGCTGTACTCGCGGGCGCTGGGGAAGAACGCGGCGTTCATCCGCTCCCGCTGGACCCGCAGCATCATCACCACGTCGCTCTTGGGCAGCGCGGCGTCGAGGTCGTAGCACACCGCGCACGGCCACGTACTCGACGCCGACCGGCAGCAGCGTGGGCGGGGCGACCAGCGTGACCTCGGCGCCGAGCGTGGACAGCAGCAGCACGTTGGAGCGGGCGACCCGGCTGTGCAGCACGTCGCCGACGATCGTGACCCGCACGGCCCGTCGAGCCGCTGCCGAGGTGCCGGCGCATGGTGAACGCGTCGAGCAGCGCCTGGGTCGGGTGCTCGTGGGTGCCGTCGCCGGCGTTGACCACGCTGCCGCGGACCCAGCCGTGCGCCAGCCGGTGCGGCGCGCCGCTGGCGCTGTGCCGGATCACGACCGCGTCGGCGCCCATCGCCTCGAGGGTCAGCGCGGTGTCCTTGAGGCACTCGCCCTTGGACACGCTGGAGCCCTTGGCGGAGAAGTTGATGACGTCGGCGGACAGCCGCTTGGCCGCGGCCTCGAACGAGATCCGGGTGCGGGTGGAGTCCTCGAAGAAGAGGTTGACCACGGTCCGCCCGCGCAGGGTGGGCAGCTTCTTGATCGGCCGGTCGGACACGCGGGCCAGCTCGTCGGCGGTGTCCAGGACCAGCAGGGCGTCGTCGCGGGTCAGGTCGGCGGCGGAGATCAGGTGACGGTTCACGTGTCGCTCCCAGCGGGCTCTCGCGGCCGTTGGCAGGCCGCGTCCGGCCGGCGGCGGCCCGCCGAGGATCACGCGTCCTCGCCGTCCACCTCGGCCAGCAGCACCCGGACGACTTCCTGCTTCGAGGTGGGCAGGTTCTTGCCGACGTAGTCGGCGCGGATCGGCAGCTCGCGGTGCCCGCGGTCGACCAGCACGGCGAGCTGGACGGCGCGCGGCCGGCCGAGGTCGTCGAGCGCGTCGAGGGCGGCCCGGACGCGTGCGGCCGGAGAACAGCACGTCGTCGACGAGCACCACGACCATCCCGTCGATCCCGCCGGGCGGCACGTCGGTGCGGCCGAGGGCGCGGGCCGGCCGCAGCCGCAGGTCGTCGCGGTACATGGTGATGTCGAGCGAGCCGAACGGGACCGGGCCGCCCCTCGACCTGCTCGATCCGCTCGGCCAGCCGGCGGGCCAGCGGCACGCCGCGGGTGGGGATGCCGAGCAGCACGACGTCGGCGGCGCCCTTGTTGCGCTCGAGGATCTCGTGCGCGATCCGGGTCAGCGCGCGCCGGATCTCATCCGGCTCGAGGACCACCTTCGCCGGGCGGGCGCCCCGGGGATCTCCTCTGGGCAGGGTCAACGGCATGCATGCCACGGACCTCCTTTCCCGCCTCACGGGACGGGTCTTAAAGGATGATCTGTCCCGCACACGGTACCAGCAGGTGAGGGCAGGGGGCGGGTCACGCGCCGGCCCGGCGCCGGGGATATCGGCACGGGCCCGGATACGGGCCGTCCGCGGGTCCCGGGCCCGGGACCGCCGGCGCGCCCGGATCAGGCCTGGCGAGGATTGGGTAACGATGAGTGATTCGTGTCACACTGGGGGAGGCCAGCCCGCGGATCCGCGGTCCCGGCCCGGGCCGGGCCGGCGGGCGGCCACGACGCCTGTGGCGGCGGAGCCTGCGCGGCTCCGGCACGCCGCCTGGGTCAGTTGTGCCACATCAGCCGTGAGGGACAAGACGCGTAAGATGACCCGCTTTTTGCTATTCGGCTTGACCTGGTCGCTCTTGCGGCCTACCGTCACTGTCCGTAACCAATTACTGAAAGCGACGACTGGCCGGGGGGCCGACGATCATGCCATCTGAATACGCCAAGACCCTAGGCGCCAGGCTGCGTGCCATCCGTACCCAGCAAGGCCTATCCCTGCACGGTGTGGAGGAGAAGTCACGCGGCCGGTGGAAGGCCGTGGTCGTCGGCTCCTATGAGCGCGGCGACCGCTCCGTGACCGTCCAGAAGCTGGCCGAACTGGCCGAGTTTTACGGGGTCCCGGTCTCCGAACTGCTGCCCGGCGACTCGACCCCGGCGCCGCTGGCTCCCTCTCCCAAGCTGGTCATCGACCTGGAGCGGATGGCCCAGCTGCCGAAGGACAAGGCCGGCCCGCTCGCCCGGTACGTCGCCACCATCCAGAGCCAGCGGGGCGACTACAACGGCCGGGTCCTCTCGATCCGGCAGGAGGACCTGCGGTCACTAGCGGTCATCTATGACAAATCGCCCATCGACCTCACTGAGGAACTGATCAGCTGGGGCGTCCTCGATTCCGAGGCCCGGGGGGCCGTGGAGGCCTTCTGAGCCAGGTCCGGCCCCTCGGGTGGCCTGCCAGCCAGCGGCTGGCAGGCCACTAGGCTCTCCGGCCCCGCTGGCGCGGGTCAGCCCGCCGGGCGCAGCGGGAGCGCCTCCTGGGCGGGCAGGCCCAGCGCCTCCTCCGCGAGGGACAGGAAGGTTTCCGCGTCACGCAGCAGGTCATCGGCCTCCCGCGCCGACACGGCCCGGGGCAGGCCAGCTTCGGCGGCCGCCCGCTTGCCCGCCCCCGCGGCGAAGAACGCGGACCACTCGGAGAGCGCCGGCTCCACCCGCGGCAGCAGCTCCCACACGCTTCGCGGCGCTTTCCGCCTCGGCGCGGGCGCCGAGCCCAGCCTTCACGGTGACGATCGCCGCCGCCGCCCGGAGTGCCGCCAGGTGAGCCGCCACGTACCGGGCACCCGGCCCCGCCTCTTCGGCGGCATCGGCCAGCCCGCGGCGGGCGGATTCGATGAGAGTGAGCGCGGTGGGCGCGACCCGGCAGCGCGGGTGGCCCGGCCGTACCGGCGTGACCATGCTCATGGCCCTCCTTCCTTCACGGAGCCAGGGTCAGGCGGCGCGCTTCCCCACGCTCCGCCTGACCCCCGGTCCAGTCATCCTCGGGGGACGGAGGTGACTGGCCGACTTCGTAGCTTTATTCGAACACAGTTTCGGGCGAGTGTCCAGTTCTTTGAAGCTGAGTTCGAAGGTACCCGCGGGGTCCGACAAAACCGGCGCGGGCACGTATCCGCTGGCAGGCGCCACGAGCATGAGCGCTCGCGTACGCTACCCGGGTGCGTCCTGGACCAGAGGTGCGGGAATTCGGCCGGGCACGCTTCCTGGCCGAACTCGACGGCCTGCTCGCGCTGTACGCGGCGGCCATGCGGCCGCCGCCGGAGCAGGTCCCGGGACGCCGCGCGATCATGGAGCGGCACACCCAGTTCCCCTCGTTCCGCTGCGTGGCGGTGACGCTGCCAGCGGGCGCGGCCGATGGCACGGGATCGGGGGCCGGCCCGGCGCCGCGAGCGGTCGCCGGAGCCCGCGGGGAAGTGCTCGCCGGTTTCGCCTACGGCTTTCACGGCGCCGCGGGCCAGTGGTGGCACGACCTGGTCCGCGCCGCCCTGACCAGCGACCGGCGGCCAGTCGTTCGCGCGGGACTGGCTGGCCGACTCGTTCGAGGTGGCCGAGGTGCATGTGCACCCGGACTACCAGGGGCGCGGGCTCGGGCGCCGGCTGGTCCCGGCCCTGGCCTATCCCCGGCTGGAGCGGACCGCCCTGCTGTCGACCCAGGACGCCGAGAGCCGGGCCCGGCGGCTGTACCGCAGCCTGGGCTTCACCGACCTGGTCACCAGGTACCGGTTCCCGGGCACCGACCCGCCTTACGCGGTGATGGGCGCGGTCCTCCCGCTGCGGCCGGGCCGCGTGCCCGCCTGGAGCCGGGCCGCAGGACAGGTAGCCGCTAGCGCCCCGCCGTCAGCCGCACCGCCGCCGGTGCCGCCGCGGCGCTGCGCTGGGACAGGCCGAGGTGCTCGTAGATCTCCCGGGTGGCACGGGACCCGTTCAGCGTGTAGAAGTGCAGTCCCGGGACGCCTTCCGCGAGCAGCCGCTCGCACATCCCGGCGGCGTACTCGACCCCGATCTCGCGCACCGCCGCCGTGTCGTCTCCCGCCGCGCGGATCCGCTCGCCGAGCTCGGCGGGGAACTTCGCGTCGGACAGCACCACGATCCGGTCCAGGGTCCGCAGGCTGGTGATCGGCATGATGCCCGCGATGATCGGCACCTCGCACCCGGCGGCGGCCACCCGGTCCCGCAGCCGCAGGTAGTCCTCCACGTAGAAGAACATCTGGGTGATCGCGAAATCCGCGCCAGCCCGGCACTTGGCGACGAAGTACCGGGTGTCGGAGTCCAGGTCGGCGGAGCGGGGGTGGCCTTCGGGGAAGGCACCGACCCCCACGCAGAAGTCACCGGACGCCTTGACCAGGCGGACCAGGTCGGCGGCGTACCGCAGGCCCTCCGGATGGGCCACCCACTCGGCGCCGGGATCACCGGCCGGATCGCCGCGGAGCGCCAGCACGTTGCGCACGCCCACGGCCGCGTACGAGCCGACCACGTACCGCAGCTCCGCGACGGAATGGTTGACCGCGGTGAAGTGGCCGACCGGGGTGAGCGTAGTCTCGGCCGCGATCCGGCCGGTGACCCGGACCGTCCGGTCGCGGGTCGAGCCGCCCGCCCCGTAGGTCACCGAGACGAAGGTGGGCAGCAGCGGCTCCAGTTGCCTGATCGCGCGCCACAGCTTCCGTTCATCCGCCTCGGTCTTGGGCGGCATGAACTCGAACGAGAAGGACTGCCCGCCCGCCGCAAGCAGGTCACGGATCGTCGGGAGCGCGGTGCAGGACTCCTGGTGGCATGTGACCAGGCTAGCCGCCAGCGGCCGGCCCGGCCTCCCCCGCCGCAGCCGGCCGACGCCGCGCTGCGCGGGCTGAGCCTGCCGCCGGGGACCGGCGGGACGGCCACCCAGGGGCCACGGGGCCGCCTCCGGGGACCGCCTAGAGGCTGGCCAGGATGGCCGCGGCGGCGTCCTGGCCGGAGCGCACCGCACCATCGAAAAAGCCCGGCCAGCGGCTGGCCGTCTCCGTGCCGGCCCAGTGGACGCGACCTACCGGGGGCCGCAGGGCCGGGCCGTACCCGGTCCAGACGCCGGGCGGCATGTACGAGGTGAACGCCCCGCCGGTCCAGGGCTGGGCGGGCCAGTTCACGTCGACGAACTCGGCTGGACGGGCCGCCCGCCGGCCGAAGTAGACGGCGAAGTCGGCCAGTACCTTCCGGCGCCGCTCGGCCGCCGGGACCATGCCCAGCTGGACCGCCGTCGCCCCGGAGATGAAGCTGGCCAGGATGCCCGGGCGGCCGCCGGGCGGCGAGCTGTCCGCCACGAACTGGCAGGTGGGCAGGTCACCGGTGGCGATCCCGCTCAGCCCTTCCGCGCGCCAGAACGCGGACGGGTAGACGGCGAGCACCTTGAACAGCGACCCCATCGGGGTGCGCTGGACCAGTTGCAGGCGCTGGGCGGGCATGGCCGGGACAAAGGAGATCTGCGCGGCGCAGGATGGCGGCATGGCGACGACCGCGTACCGGGCCCGGTAACTGCCGCCGTCGGTGATCATGGTGACGCCGGAGGAATCCTGCTCGATGGCCCGGACCGGTGAGCGCAGCACGACCCGGTCACCCAGCTCCCCGGCGAGGATGGGCGGGATCTGGCCGGCGGCGCCGAAGAACAGGTCGGTCTCCGGGTCCTCGGCTTGCGGGGCGGCCGCGTTGGCGAACAGGACGTGCAGGAACGAGACGTCGGCGGGCTCGAAGGCGCCTGTGCCGCCGATGAGCGCCTGCTGCGTGATGACGAAGCGGGCGAATTCGGTCGTGGTGTTGCGCTGCAGCCAGGTGGCCAGGGTCTCGGCATCCTGGCGGCCGGCGTGCGGGGCCCGCCACGGCGCCCGGGTGGGCACCCGGGCGGACAACGCGTCGATCTTGGCCAGGGCCTGCTCGGCGTCGCGGAGGTCCCGCTTGGACACGTCTGGCGGCTGCCCGCGGAACGGCGGGAAGCTGCCATGGAAGAGGCTGCGGCGGCCGTGGTAGAAGAACACCGACTCACCGTGGTGGTACGAGGGGAAGCGCTTGACGCCCAGCTCCCGGGCCAGGGCCAGGATGGCGGTCTGGGTCGGCCCGACCCACTGGCCGCCGAGGTCCACGTGGCCGCCCTCGATGACCGGGCGGCGAACCATCCGGCCACCCACCCGGGGCCGGGCCTCGACCACCACCACCGAGTGCCCGGCCCGGGCCAGGGAGCGGGCCGCGACCAGGCCGGCCAGCCCGGCGCCGGCGATGGCCACGTCCACCCGCCACTGCATCCGGCCGCGGCGCGGCCCGGGCGCGGGCCCGGGGCCCGGCGGTGCGGTGCCGTCGGGGCGCGACCTCGCGGTGCCGATCCCGAACGCGCCGGCCATGGCTCCGGCGCCCACCAGGAACTGACGCCGGGGCGCCGCCGGCGTCCCGGTCCCGGCCGGAAGATCCTCTGCTGACATGGCCATTAACCTGCCGTAATGGCCACGCGTATTCAATCAGACACGCAGAGTTAACCTATCTGGCGTGGTCCCCGGGGACGTGACCGGTGGCCCGGGCGTGACGGGCACCGGGCGGTCAGAACGCGAGGGCCTGGGCCCGCCGGTTCACCTCGGTGCCGCGGCGCTCCGCCATCGCCTGGACCGGCGTGCCGGGCAGCGTGTCGTCGGCCGTGAACAGCCAGCACAGCGCCTCCAGATCGCCGAACCCGCAGTCGAACAGCAGCGTGAGCGTGCCGTGCAGGCCCTTGATGATCTGGTTGCCGTCGAAGAAGGCCCGGGGCACGCCCATGTTGCCGTCTGACCGCCGGACAGCCAGCAGCTTGCGGTCCCTGAACAGTTGCTTGAGCCGGCCCTGGGGAATGCCGAGGCGCTCGGCTGCTTCCGCGAGAGTGAGCCAGTCGCCGACGAGCGCGTCGGCCGGGGGGTCAATCTGTGCCACGTTCCCGAATTTCCCACGATCTTGCCGGGGTCAAACCCGGACACGCCAGTCTCGTTATCTCTACCTGGCAGAACACTAGTCCGTGAGGGCGGTGTCACGGAGCAGCACCGCCGGGTCAGCCAGCCGTCCGGGGTCCACCGGGCGGCCAGCCTCGATCAGCCGCCGCCCCTGCAACAGGTCCCGCGGATTCCCGGCGGTCAGCACGGCGGTCAGTGCCCCGGCCCCGGGGCACTCGGTGGCCAGCCAGCACGCCGTCCACCGCGGCCCGGCCGCGTCGCCGCGCCATACGAGCCGGTCGGAGGCACCGGGCAGGCCAGCGAACTGGACCATGCGGCCGAACTGCTCCGACCAGAAGTACGGCACCGGGTCGTAGTCCAGGTCGTTTCCGAGCAGGTTGGCGGCGGCCACCCGCGGGGCGTGCAGCGCGGTGTCCCAGTGCTCGACGCGCAGCCGCTGGCCGTAACGCCGGGACCAGAAGGCGGCGCAATCGCCCGCCGCGTACACACCGGGGACGGACGTGCGCAGCTGGCTGTCGGCCAGCACGCCGTCACCCAGGCTCACCGCGGAGCCGGCCAGCCAGCCGGTCGCGGGCCGGACGCCGACGGCGGTGACCACCAGGTCGGCCGCCAGCCAGCCGCCGCCGGGCAGCGCCAGCCCGCCCTCGGCGACCGACTCCACCATCTGGCCGAGCCGCAGGTCCACCCCGGCCTCCGCGTACCAGGGCACCATCCGCGCGGCGGCCTCGGCCCCCAGTGCGGCGGCGGCGGGCGCCGGGCCTCCCTCCAGGACCGTCACCGCACAGCCGCGGGCGGCGGCCACGGTGGCCAGTTCCGCGCCGATCCAGCCGGCCCCGACGATGGCCAGCCGGGCCCCGGGCCGCAGCGCCGCGCGGATGGCCAGTGCGTCGTCGACCGTGCGCAGCACGTGCTGGCGGCCGCCGCCGGGCAGCCGGATGGGCTGCGCGCCGGTCGCGATCACCAGCCGGTCGAAGGGGTACTCGCCGCTCCCGGTGACCACCACCCCGTCGGCCAGGCCGGTGGCGGCCTCACCGAGCCGCAGGTCCAGGCCGAGTTCCCCCGCCTCGGCGGCCATGGATGTGGAGTCCAGCTCGCCCAGCATGAGTTTCTTGGACAGCGGCGGCCGGTCGTACGGCGGGTGCGGCTCGGCCGCGATCATCGTGATCGCGGCGGCGTACCCGGCCGCCCGGAGCTCGGCCGCGGTCCGCAGCCCGGCCAGCCCGCCACCCACGATGATCACTCGCTCGATGCGCACGGGCACCCAGGTTAACGGCCATCCAGCCGCCGGACGGCGCCGTGTGCCCCGGCCGCCGGGCGCCGGGCATCGCGATTACGCATGGTCACCAGGCGACACCGTAAAGATGTTCCCCGGGCCGCCCTGGCCGGCCCGCCATACAATCGAGCCGATGGACACGACCGTGGCGCGCCCACCCGTCGGCCGGCTGCTCGATGGCCGGTACCGGGTTGAGTCCCTTATTGCCACGGGCGGCATGGCCACCGTGTACCTCGGCACGGACACCCGGCTGGACCGGACCGTGGCGCTGAAGATCATGCACGCGGAGCTCGCCACCGACGAGGACTTCGTCCGCCGGTTCGTGGGCGAGGCCAGGTCAGTCGCCCGGCTGTCCCACCCTAACGTGGTCGGCGTCTACGACCAGGGAGCGGACGGCCGGACCCTGTACCTGGCCATGGAGTACGTCCCGGGCCGCAACCTGCGTGACCTGCTGAACGAGCGCGGGCGGCTGCGCCCGGCCGAGGCGCTGGACATCATGGACGGCCTGCTGGCCGGGCTGGGCGCGGCCCACGCCGCCGGGCTGGTGCACCGTGACGTCAAGCCCGAGAACGTCCTGCTCACCACCAACGGCGCGGTGAAGGTGGCCGACTTCGGGCTGGCCCGGATGCTGGCCGCGGGCAGCCACACGAAGACCGGCCTGCTGATCGGCACCGCCGCCTACCTCGCCCCCGAGCAGGTATCCCGGGGCAGCGCCGACGCCCGGACCGACGTGTACGCGGCCGGCATCCTGCTGTTCGAGATGCTGACCGGGGTGCAGCCGCACACCGCGGACACCCCGCTGGCGGTGGCCTACAAGCACGTCAACGAGGTGGTCCCGGCCCCATCCCAGGTGGTGCCCGGGATCCCGCCGGCCCTCGACGACCTGGTCGCCCGGGCCACCAGCCGGGATCCCGCGCTGCGCCCCGCCGACGGCGGCCAGTTCCTCCGGGCCCTCACCGAGGTGCGCCAGGCACTTCCCGCCCCGGGGCCGGCCTACCCCACCCTGGCCGGCAGCGTGCTCCCCGACGCCGGGCCCGGCGGGTACCAGGCTCCGCCGCCCGCTCCCGGCCAGGCTCCCTACGACTACGCGCCGGCCGGCTGGCCTCGGCGGCCCGGAGGCGCCCGGCCCAGGCGGGCTGGCCCGGGGGCCCCGGGACGGCCGGGCACGACGGCTGGGCCGCCGGCCCCGGGACGGCCATCCAAGACGGCTGGCCGGCCGATCCCGGCGCCACCGCGCAGGCCGGTGACCTCATCCCGGGCCTGCCCGGCAGCGGCCGCGAGCCCTACCCGGCCGCGGCGGCCGGCGGGCTCACCCAGGTGCAGGACGACGCGTTCCACCGGTCCGCGAACCACACCCTCGTGGTGTCCGCGCCCGGCGCGGCCGGCGGCTACGGCCAGCGCCGGGGCGGGGACGGCTACACCGGGCCCCAGAAGCCGGGACTGGCTGGCTGGCTGTTCAGCCGCCGGCTCGCGTACGTCCTGGGCAGCCTGCTCGTGGTGCTGCTCGTCGGGCTGGGCATCTGGTGGCAGTCCGCAGGCCGGTACACGACCGTGCCGCAGGTGGGCGGGATGTCGCTGGCCTCCGCCCGGCAGGCGATCCAGGGCGCCGGCCTGTCGCCGAGGACAGGGTCGCCCCAGTTCAGCAGCCACGTGGCCAAGGGCGACATCGTCGGTACCAGCCCGGCCATCGGCTCCCGGGTGGGCAAGGGCGGCACCGTGCTGCTCATCGTCTCCGAGGGCGCGCGGATGATCTCCGTCCCCCAGGTCACCGGGCAGGCGCTGGCCAGCGCGGAGGCCGCGCTGCGGCACGCTGGCCTCACCCCCGGCCAGGTCATCAGCCAGACGTCCACCACGATCCAGAGCGGCATCGTGATCAGCACCACGCCCGCCGCGGACGCCTCCTGGCCGCAGGGCAAGCCGGTCAATCTCACCGTCAGCAGCGGCCAGCCGGTGCCCAACTTCGTCGGCCAGGACAAGTCCGTGGCCGAGCAGTGGGCGCAGGCCAACGGCGTCTCACTGAACGAGGTCGCGGACGCCAAGAGCGACCAGCCCGCCGGCACCGTGACCGCCCAGTCGGTGCCCCCCAACAGCTCGTTCACCCCGCACCAGGTCATCACGATCACGATCTCGAACGGGCCGCAGATGGCCGGGGTGCCGAACGTGGACGGCCAGCAGATCAGCCAGGCCGAGCAGCAACTGCAGCAGGCCGGGTTCCAGGTCAAGGTGGTCCAGCTCGGCCCGCTGAACACCGTGTTCAACTACAGCCCGCAGGGCCAGGCACCGCAGGGCAGCACGATCACGCTCTACGTCGGCCTGCCGCACCTGTAGCCGGCCCGGCAGGCCGGGGAGTCAGGTGACCGGGTACCGGGCACTGCTCCTGCGCGGCGGCGCGCACCTGGCCGCCTGGCTGCCCTTCCTGGCCGGCGCGGCCCGGCTGGCCCGGGACGGCTGGCGCCCGGTCGGGGACGAAGCGGCAATCGCGCTGCGGTCGTGGAGCGTGCTGGCCGGGCACGGCCCGCTGGTCGGGCAGGCGACCCGGCTGGCGCACGGGGCCTTCGATCCGGGACCGCTGGAGTACTGGCTGCTGGCCATCCCGGTGCACCTGGACCCGGTGCACGGCGTGCTCTGGGGCGCACTGATCTGCGGCCTGGCGGCGTGCTCCGTCTCGGTCGAGGCGGCGCGGGCGGCCCGCGGCGAGCTCGCCGGGCTGTGCGCCGGCGGCCTGATCGCCGGGCTGCTGCTGTGGCTGCCCGCGGTGGCGCTGCCGCCGAGCTGGAACCCGTGGTTCGGGATGGTGTTCTTCACCGCGGCCCTCGCCTCCGCCTGGGCGGCCATGTCCGGGCACCCAGGGTGGTGGCCGGCCTGCGTGATCACGGGTTCGGTCGCGGCCCAGGCGCACCTGATGTTCGCCCTGGCCTCGGGGGTCCTCGTGCTGCTGGCCCTGGGCGCCGGCCTCACCGGCCCGGGCCGGGCCGGATACCGGTGGCTGATCGCCGGGCTGGCCGCCGCGGCCGCCTGCTGGAGCGCCCCGGTGATCCAGCAGCTGACGGCGCGGCACGGCAACCTGGCGGCGCTGCTGCGCGGCAGCACCGGCGGCAGCGGGCCGCGGGCCGGCCTGGCGTTCGGCCTGCGGGGCCTGGGCGCCGCGGTGCAGCCATTCCCGCTGTGGTGGCGGCCCGTCCCGCCGGCCGCGGCCATCGCCGGGCTGGTCCGGGACCGTCCCGCCGCGGCCGGCGTGGCCGCGCTGCTCGGCGTCGCGGCGGCCGGCCTGGCGGCGGCACGGCCGTTGCGCTGCCGGTGGCTGGCCGCGCTGGCCGTCGTCACCCTGGTGCTGGACGCCGCCGCACTGGTCACCTACGCCGCCATCCCGGTGCATCACACCAGCCTGCGGGCGCTGGGCTACCTGGTTGTGCTGCTCTACCCGGCCGGGACGCTCAGCTGGCTGGTGCTGGCCTGCGCCGCGGTCCTGCTGGCCCGGCTGGCGGCCGGCCGGGCCGGCGGGCGGGTCCCGCGCGGGGCGGTCCCGGGGCTCGCGGCCGCGGTGGCCCTGGCGGTCGCCGCCGTGACGGTGCTGGGTATCTGGCGCCAGCCGCCTGCCGCGCGCGCGGTGGCCGGCGACCCGGCCATGCGGGTGACCCTGCTGGCGTCCGGGCAGATCGAGCGGGCCCTGCGCGGGCAGCGCATCGCAGTGTCCGTGCGCGGCCCCGGCCGCCCCGCGGTGCAGCGGATCAGCCTCGGCCTGGCCTGGGTGCTCACCCCGCCCGGCTTTCACGCGGAGCTGGCCCGCAGGCTGGCCCGGGAACTGGGCCGCGGCTACGTGACCCAGGAGGGATCGCCGGTACCGCAGGTCACGGTGGTGGTCCGGCGCCAGGGCGTCGCGGTGCACGTCGCGGGGCAGCAGCGCGCCACCGCCGCCGGCTGAGCCGGCCGTGACCGGCCCCCCGCGCCTGGCGGGCTGCGGTACTCTCCCCGCGGGACGAGCGGCCCGGGGGCCGGCCGCGGGCGCCCCCCGGTGACCCGGCGTGGCCCGCCCCCCAGGTACCCGGAAAGGGCAGTCGTGCGCGGAACCGAGCTCACCCCGGCGGCCGGCACGCCGCCGCAGGATGACACCGGGACACCGGGCCAGGCGGATGGCCGGCGGTGCCCGGCTGGTCCCGCTGGCCATCGCCGGATTCACCGTCCTCGGCCTCGGCGTCCGGCTGTACCTGCTCAGCCGGCCGGGATACCTGCTCGGCGTGACCCAGTACGACGACGGCCCCTACTTCGGCAGCGCGCTGCGGCTGGTCCGCGGGGCCCTGCCGTACCGCGACTTCATCATCGTGCAGCCGCCCGGCATCACCGTGCTCATGTCGCCGGCGGCGCTGCTCGCCCAGGTGACCGGGACGGCCTGGGGCATGGCCGCGGGCCGGATCCTCACCGTGGCGGCCAGCTCGGCGGGCGTGCTGCTCACCGGCCTGCTGCTGCGCGGCCGGGGACTGCTCGCGGTGACCCTGGCGTGCGGCATGCTGGCCATCTTCCCGGGCAGCCTGGTCGCCGCGCACACGGTGCTGCTGGAGCCGTGGCTGACACTGTTCTGCCTGGCCGGCGGGCTCGCCGTGCTGGACGGGGACCGGCTGGCCCCAGGCCGGCGGCTGGTGGCGGGCGGGCTGGCCTTCGGGTTCGCCGGGTCGGTGGAGGCGTGGGCCATCCTGCCGGTCGCCGTGGTGGTGGCATGCTGCGGCCGGGATGCCCGGCGCGCCGCCCGGTTCCTGGCCGGGGTGGCCGCCGGCTTCGCGGTGCCCGTTTTGCCGTTCGCCGTGCTGGCCCCGTCCCGGCTCTACGGCAGCGTGGTCGCGGCGCAGCTGCTCCGGGTGGTCCGCACGCCGGCCCCGCTGCTCCCCCGGCTGCGGATGATGACCGGCCTGGGCCAGCTGCTGCACCTCGGCGCCCCGGGCGTGCTGGCCCTCGCGCTGGGCCTGGTGGCCTTCGTGGCCGGTGCGCTGCTGCTCAGCTGGCGGGCCGGCCGCGGCCCGCTCACCGCGCTGGAGCTGTTCGCGGTGGGCAGCGGCGCGCTGGTGTCCGCCGCGTTCCTGACCTACCCGCAGTTCTTCCCGCACTTCCCGGCGTTCCTGGCCCCGTTCCTGGCCATGTCGGCCGGGCTGGCCGCGGCCCGGCTGGCCGCGCTGCGCCCGCCCCGCATCGCGGCGCCCGGCCCGCCGGGCCCGGCCCGGGCCGCCGGGGCGGCACCCGCCTCCATCCGCCGGGCCGAGGCGGCGGTGGCGGCGGCCGCCGCGGCGGCCGTGCTCGTGCTGGCGGTCCAGCAGGCCCACGGGGAGCGGGCCGTGACGCCTCGGGTGAGCCCGGCGGCCATCGCCGCCGTGCAGCGGATCGTCCGCCCCGGCGCCTGCATCCTGACCGACCAGGTGTCCTACACCATCGCCGCCGGGCGGTTCTACGCCAGCAGCCCGCGCTGCCCGCTGCTGGTGGATTCGATCGGCACGGACTACGCCCTCGGCCACGGACGGGACGCCGCCAGCGGGGCGGCCCGGTTCGCCGCGGTGGCCGCCGTCTGGCGGGACGCCCTGCACCAGGCCCAGTACGTGTGGCTGACCACCCGGTACAGCCGACGGCGCATCGCCTGGACGCCGGCGCTCCGGTCGTACTTCCGGGCGAACTTCCGCCCGGTGCTGCGGGACGGCCACCGGGACGTGCTGTACGCGCGGCTCCCGGCCCGGGCGGCTCACGGCTCCTGATGGGAGAACCGCTGCTCCTGCCACGGGTCGGCGGAGGTGTGGTAGCCCCGTTCCTCCCAGAAGCCACGGCGGTCATGGGTCAGGTACTCCACCGCGCGCACCCACTTCACGCTCTTCCAGCCGTACAGGTGCGGCACGACCAGCCGCATCGGGTAGCCGTGCTCGGGGGTGAGCGGCTCGCCCGCCACCGCGGTCGCGAACAGCGTGGTGTCCGCGGCGTAGTCCGCGATGCGCAGGTTGGCGCTGTACCCGTACTCCGCCCAGACCATGACGTGAGTGACCGGGCCCGCGGGGGGCGCCAGGCGGAGCAGGCTGGCGGCGGCGATGCCCTCCCAGGGGATCGCCGGCACCGTGCACTTCGTCACGCAGTGCAGGTCCGCAGTGACGCAGGTGCGCGGCAGCTCGCTGATGGCCGCCCAGTCCCAGCGGTGTTCCTGCCCGGACTCCGTCGCGCCGTAGATGAGGAAGTTCCAGCGGTCCGGGCGGAAGCGGGGCACGGGCCCGTAGTGCTGCGCCTTCCAGTCATGCGCGACGCGCTGGCCGGGAGGCAGCCCGCAGCCGGGGCCGGCCTGCCCGGCCGGCTGGTCAGCAGCCGCCGCAGGACCGGCTCATCCGGCTCACGGCCGGCCAGCGGGCCTGCTGCATCCCGGCCCGTCTCCCGCTGACCCATCCATCGCCTCCTGGCTAACCCGGCCGGGATGTTCCAGCGTGCGCAGGCTGACACCCGGCTGACCTTGACCCGGTAGCCCGCCCTATTACCATCGCATGCGGCCACATCCCGGCCCCGCCCCACCCCCGCCCCGGCGATGCGCTACCCTCATGGCTATGCGTCAGCAGTTTTGGTTCTGGTATGGCTACCGGCCCGGCATCCGGACGGTCGCCCGCCAGACCATGCGCTGACGCGAGCGACTTACCCCAGAGCCCCGGGCCGACGGCCCGGGGCTTTTTGCATGGACGGGTTTCACCAGCCGGCATCGCACCGAAGCGGTGCCACAGACACAGGAGGACGACCGATGGTCGTGGTCATGGCCCCCGACGCCACGCAGGCAGACATGGACGGCATCGTCGATCTGGTGCGGGGGCCGGCGGGGAGGCGTTCATCACCCGCGGTGTCTCGCGCACCATCGTCGGCCTGGTCGGTGACGTGGAGCAGTTCGGCGCGCTGAACCTGCGCAGCATGCCGGGCGTCAGTGACGTGATGCGGATCTCGGTGCCGTACAAGCTGGTCAGCCGGGAGCATCACCCGAACCGGTCGGTGGTCCAGGTCGGCGGGGTGCCCATCGGCCCGGACACGCTGACGATGATCGCCGGGCCGTGCGCGGTGGAATCGCCCGAGCAGGCGCTGACCGCGGCCCGGATGGCCAGGGCCGCCGGGGCGTCGCTGCTGCGTGGCGGTGCCTACAAGCCGCGTACCTCCCCGTACGCCTACCAGGGGCTGGGCGAGGCCGGGCTGAAGATCCTGGCCGAGGTCAGCGCCGAGACGGGGCTGCCCGCGGTGACCGAGGTGATCGACCCGCGCGATGTGGAACTGGTCTGCAACTACGCCGACATGCTCCAGGTCGGCACCCGCAACATGCAGAACTTCGCGCTGCTCCAGGCGGTCGGCTCGGCGGGCAAGCCGGTGCTGCTCAAGCGCGGGTTCAGCGCCACGATCGAGGAATGGCTGATGGCCGCCGAGTACATCGCCCAGCGCGGCAACTCCGACATCGTGCTGTGCGAGCGGGGCATCCGCACGTTCGAGAAGGCCACCCGCAACACGCTCGACATCAGCGCGGTGCCGGTCGCCCAGCGGCTGTCCCACCTGCCGGTCATCGTCGACCCGTCACATTCCGGCGGCCGCCGGGACCTGGTGCTGCCGCTGACCCGGGCGGCCATCGCGGTCGGCGCGGACGGCATCATCGTGGACGTGCACCCGGAGCCGAAGAACGCGTTGTGCGACGGGGACCAGGCCCTGCTGGACTCCGACATCCGGGAACTGGCCAGCGTGGCCGCGCACCTGCCGCCGCTGATGGGCCGCACCCTCACCCCGCCGCTGACCCCGGAGCGGGCCGCCGCCCGCGCCGTTACGGACAGGCGTCAGGAATGATCGGAGCGGTACTCCTGGGCCAGGCCGGCGAGTTCTTCGGCCAGGTCCCCGGCGTCGAGCCGGGCCTCGAGCCGGTGCAGGTCAGCGATGCGGGCCCGGGTTTCCACCTGCCGCGGGATGAGCAGCGTGCAGCAGTCCTCGTCGGGCAGTTCGGACACCGCCAGGGTCCGGATCCGGCGTGCCTCGGCCATGGTCTCGGTCTTGTCGTAGCCGATCAGCGGGCGCAGGATCGGCAGCGAGACCGCGTCGTCCAGCGCGGTCAGGTTGGCCAGCGTCTGGCTGCTCACCTGGCCCAGCGAGTCACCGGTGACCAGCGCGGTCGCGTCCAGGCGGCGGGCCAGCACCTCCCCGGTCTTCAGCATCAGCCGGCGCTGCGCGACGATCTGCAGCCGGCTCGCACCCGAGGCGGCCAGCCGCTGCTGCGTCTTGCCGAACGGCACCACGTACAGCCGGGAGTCGCACTGGAACCGGTCCAGCTGGTGCATCAGCCCGTACGCCTTGTAGACCGACTCCGGGCCGGTCAGCGGCATGCCGGAGAAGTGCAGGAAGTCGCAGCGCAGGCCGCGGCGCATCATCCGGTAGGCGGCGACCGGGGAATCGATGCCGCCGGACATCAGCACCAGCGCCCGGCCGCTCATGCCCACCGGCAGGCCGCCCTGGCCCGGCGCGCCGTCGAGGTAGACGAAGATCTCGTGGTGGTCCACCTCGAGCATGATCGTGGTGTCGGGGCGGGAGAGGTTGACCGGATAGCCGTAGGCCTGCTGGACCTCCGTGCCGATCCGCGCGGCCAGTTCTGCCGAGCTGACACTGAACCGCTTGTCGCGCCGCCGGGCCCGGACCGCGAACGAGCCGGTACGCCCGGCCGCCAGCCGCACCGCGACGGCCACCGCCACGTCGGCGTCTTGCGGGACGCGGACCGCCCGGCAGACCCGGGCGATGCCCATGACCGAGCGGACGCGCTCGGCCACCTTGTCCATCGCGGCTTCCGCGGCCGGCCCGGTGGCCGCGGAAGGCCCGGTGGCCGGGCCGGCCCCGGCCGCGAGCCGCAGCACGATCACGCCGCTGCGCTGCCCGAGACGGACCGCGATCCCGGTTTCCTGCATCGCGCGGCGGATGTTCGCCAGCAGGATCCGCTCGAAATGCCGCCGGTTCCCGCCCTTGAGCACGATCTCACCGATCTTGACCAGCACGCACGGCTCGCCGCCGGTGCCGGCTGCCGCAGCGGCGGGGCTGGCGAGGGGGATTGCCGCCATTCCCCCAGTCTGCCAGCAAGCCCGGGCACCCTGCGGGCCCCCGGCTCGTCGCTGGTCCTGGTCACGCCCTAGCGGCGGCGCCCATCGTGGCGGGCCCGGGCTCCCGGAGGTAGCGTGCCGGGAAACGGGGGCGCGCAGCTGTCGATCCGGGACCACGCCGTTCGACTACCCGGTACCGGCCGGTGACGGCCACGACAACTGGAGGTCGAGATGAGGTACCTGTTCCTGCTGTACGGCCCGGACGAGCCACTGCCCGCCCCGGGCAGCCCCGAAGGGCAGCAGATGATCCGTGAGTGGCGGGCGGCGACGGACGCGATGGCCCAGGCGGGCGTGCTCATCGACTGCGGGCCGCTGCGGCCGCCGGCCGCGGCGACCACGGTGCGGGTCCGGGACGGCGAGATGCTGCTCACCGATGGGCCGGCCGCCGAGATCAAGGAGCAGTTCGGCGGGTACACCCTGGTCGAGTGCGCCGGCCTGGACGAGGCGCTGCGCTGGGCGGCGACCGTGCCGACCGCGGCGAACGGATCGGTGGAGGTGCGCCCCGTCGTGCAGATCCCGGACAGTGCCGTGCAGGCGGCGCAGGCCGGCCGACACGGCGGGAGCGCGCGGCTGAGCCAGCCGGCCCGGCGGCGCGCATGAGCCAGCCGTACGCGGAGATCTTCCAGGCCCACTGGTGGGCGGCGGTCGCGGCCGTCGCCCGCCAGGCCGGCGATGTGCAGGTGGCTGAGGACGCGGTGCAGGACGCCTGCGCGGCGGCCCTGGAGCAGTGGCCGTCCGCGGGGGTCCCCGCCAGCCCGCGCCCCTGGCTGATCAGCGTGGCCCGGCACAAGGCCACCGACCGGCTGCGGAGGGAGAGCCGCCGCCTGGTGAAGGAGGCCGGGGCGGCGCTGGAGGTGCCCGGCGCCCCGGCCGCCGCGGACTGGGTATCCCGGGCCGACGACGAACTCGGCCTGATCCTGGCCTGCTGTCACCCGTCGCTGGACGCCGGCGTGCGGGTCCCGCTCACCCTGCGCGTGGTGTGCGGCCTGCCCACCGCCGAGATCGCCGCGCTGTTCCTGATCCCGGAGCCGACCATGGCGCAGCGCCTGGTCCGGGCCAAGCGCAAGATCCGCCAGGCGGGCATCTCGCTCGCCGTCCCGCCGCCCGCGCAGCTGCCCGGACGGCTGGCGGGGGTGCTGCGGGTCGTCTACCTGGTGTTCACCAGCGGCCACATGGCGCCCAGCGGCCCGGCCCTGGTCCGCGCCGGCCTGTGCGAGCAGGCCATCCGGCTGGCCCGCACGCTGGCCGCGCTGGTGCCCGCGGAGCCCGAGGTCACCGGCCTCCTGGCGCTGCTGCTGCTCACCGACGCGCGCCGGGACGCCCGGGTGACCGGGACCGGCGAGCTGGTGCTGCTGGCCGACCAGGACCGGGCCCAGTGGGACCGGGCCAAGATCGCCGAAGGCGAGGCCCTGCTGCTCGGTGCCCTGGCCGCGCACCGGCCCGGCACGTACCAGCTGCAGGCGGCCATCGCCGGCTGCCACGCCGCGGCTGCCTCCGCCGCGGATACCGACTGGCCGCAGATCGCCGCGCTCTACACCGAGCTGCTCCGCTTCGAGCCGACCCCGGTGACCGCCGCGAACCGGGCCGCGGCGGTGGCGATGGCCGAGGGCCCCGCGGCGGGCCTGGCGCTGCTGGACGAGGCGGGCGCGGACCCGCGGCTGTCCCGCTGGCCCCAGCTGCATATCGCCCGCGCTGAGCTGCTCCGGCGCCTGGGCCGGGGCGGCGACGCGGCCCAGGCGTACCATGCGGCGCTGGAGACGGCTCTGGCCGGGCCGGAGCGGGAGTTCATCCACGGCCGCCTCCGCGAGCTCACGGCGCCGCAGGTTCCGGGACCGGAAGGCAGGCATGCCCGAGACAATCATCCGTAACGCGGACCTCGCCGACTACCCCGGCATCGCGGCGGTCGCGGTGGCGACCGGGCAGGACGAGGAGTGGGCCGGGGCCGACCCGGCCTACCTCGATTACCTGATGGATTGCGGGCGGGTGGTGGTGGCCACCTCCGCCGGCGCGGTCACCGGGTTCGGCGCCACCCGGCGGATCGGTGCGGGCGCGGCCGCGGTCAGCGTGCTCTGCGACCTGTTCGTCCATCCCGCCCAGCATGGGCGCGGCGCCGGCCGGGCCATGCTGGGCGAGCTGTGGCGGGACGAGCCGCGCCGGATGACGTTCAGCAGCCTGCATGCGCACGCGCTGCCGCTGTACACGCGATTCGGCGTGGACGCCTGGTGGCCGCTGCTGTACGTGAGCGGGGAGGTGCCCCGGCTGACCGCGCCGCCCGGGCTGGCCGTGGCCCCGTGCACCCCGGAGGAGGCCGCCGCGGCCGAGCGGCGCTGGACCGGAGCAGACCGGCTCGCCGATCACCGGGCCTGGGCGGCGCGGCCGCACGGGCAGCCCGTCCTGGTGCTGCGCGGCGGCGAGCCGCTGGCCGCGGGCACTGTAGCCGGCGAGGGCGGTGAGTTCGGCCTGGTGCACCTGGCGCTGGCCCCGGGCGTGGCCGCCGCCGGGGCCCGGGACGCGGTGCTGGCCGTGCTGGCCAGCGCCGCGGCGGCACCGGGCGGCCGGGCCCGGGTCTGCCTGCCCGCCCCGCACCCCGCGGTCCGGGCCCTGTTCGCGGCGGGCTGGCACAGCGGCGACACGGACCTGTTCATGGCGTCCGACCCCGCCCTGCTCGACCCCCGCCGCGCCGTCCCCTCCCCCGCCACCGCCTAGGCTGGGGATCGGGATGGGACTGAGGTCATCGCCCGCGGCGCGGGCGTTCCGGCGGGCGCAGGCGGCCGCCCGCTATGCGCGCGTGACCGGATGTGACATCGGCGAGGCGGCCAGCGTGCTGGCGGAAGGCGGTGCTGGCCCCGCCCGCGGGCGGCCGGGACACGCTGAGGCCAGCGCCGGGCCGACCCGGCGGCAGGTGCTGCACGGTGCCGCGGCCGCCGGGCTCGCCGTGGCCGTTCCCGCGACCGCCGCCCGGTCACCGGGCGGGCGGCCGGCGGCCGGGCGCGCCCCGCGCGTCGTGATCATCGGCTCAGGCATCGCCGGGCTCGGCTGCGCCTTCCGGCTGTGGGCCCGGCACGGCATCGCCAGCGAGGTCTACGAGTACAACGCGGGCCGGGCAGGCGGCCGGATCCGCACGCTCCGCGGGTTCTTTGCCGAGGGGCAGTACGCCGAGGAGCACGGCGAGTTCATCTCGAGCGAGCACACCGCGATGCGGCGGCTCGCCGCCGGCTTCGGCCTCACCCTCGACGATGTCAACGCCTACCCGCCGCACAGCCGGGCCGGGGATTACCGGTTCCGCTTCGGCGGCCGGTCCTGGCCGCAGGCGGCGCTCGACCGCGCGTGGCATGACTGGGGCTTCCGGCTGTTCCATGACGCCGCTTTCATCAAGGCGCCCTGGCCGACCCTGCTCGGCCAGGGCACCGCCTGGGCCAGGCGGTGGGACCACACGCCCGCCACGGAGTGGATCGAGCAGCACATCCCCGGGGGCCTGGGCAGCGACTTCGGCCGCCTGTGTTCCGCCGTGCTCCTCGACGAGTACGGCGGCCCGGTGGCCGAGCAGTCGGCGCTCAACCTCATCTACCTGCTCGGCACCTATGACAGCGTGCCGAGCGGCCGGCAGCCGGAGGACCACCCGGAACTGGCGGCCACCGATGAGAAGTGGCACATCCGGGAAGGCAATGACCAGCTCATCCAAGGGCTCCTCCGCAGGCTGCCGGCCGGGACGGTGCGCCTGGGGGAACGGCTGGAGGCGGTGCGCAGCCGCGGGCACGGCCGGTACACGTGCACGTTCTCCTGCGGTGCCGCCACCCATGACGTGCCCGCCGACCACGTGGTGCTCGCGCTGCCGTTCACGAAGCTGCGCGAGGCCGAACTGCACGGGATCGGCCTGCCCCCGCCGCAGCTGAGGGCTATCCGCGAGGAACCGCTGGGCACCAACTCGAAGATCGGGCTGCAGTTCTCCAGCCGGGTGTGGAACGCCGACCACTGGACCGGCAACCTGTACACCGACGGCGTCGTCCAGGGCGGCTGGGAGACGACGATCGGACAGCCCGGGAAAGCCGGGATCCTCATCGCCCTGCCTGGCGGCGAGGGCGGCGCGGATATCGGCCGCCGCTACGGCCTCACCTCCGACGAAGGGCCCGCGCCCCCGGCCATGGCCAGCGACTTCCTCGGCTGCTTCGACCAGAACTTCCCCGGCGCCCGCCAGGCCTACAACGGCCGGGCGTATTACGTCTGGTCAGCGGGCGACCCGCACATCGGGGGCGCCTACTCCTACCTGAAGACCGGCCAGTACACCGCCTTCAACGGCATCCAGGGACGGCGCAGCGGGAACCTGCACTTCGCCGGGGAGCACACCTCGGTCAACTTCCAGGGATACATGGAAGGCGCGCTGCGCAGCGGCTACCGCTGCGCGGCGGAGATCATCACCGGGCGGCCAGCCTGACCCCCGGCCCTCAGGCCGGGTTGGCGCGCGTACCGGGCGCTGCCGCGGGTGATGACGGGACCCGGAGGGCCGCGAGCACGCCGGGGGTGAGATCGTGCTCGGCGGCGTTGACCACCCCGAGGTCGGCGCGCACATGCAATTCGGCCGCCTTGACGAGCAGGGCCACCACGGGCGATCCGGAGGCGGCCGCCCGGGCGTCGGCCAGGCTGCGCAGTTCCGTGAGCAGGTACACCCGCTGGCGCCGCAGCACCGCGGCCAGCGCCTCCGGATCACCCGCCTGCGCGGCGGCCATCACCTTGAGGAAGAAGTCGTCGCGGTAGCCGCGGGTGGGCATGCTGGGCTCGTTCAGCCAGCGATCGAGTTCCGCCCGGCCGGCCTGGGTGATCTGGTGGACCAGCCGGTCCGGCTTGACTGGCTGCGGCTGGCGCTCGGACTCGATCAGGCCGTCGCGGGCCAGGCGGTCGAGGATCTGGTACAGGTGCCCGATGTTCAGCCCGCCCCACTGGTCGCCCACCGCCTGCTCGAAGCTGCCCTTCAGCTCGTAGCCGTGCGCGGGCTTATCCGCGAGGAGAGCGAGCACGGCGTGGTGAAGAGGCATGTCACCGATTCTCCTGTCGGGATGGCGTAACGATGTGATCTCGGCTTACATTGCCGCTAGGTAGCGCCCTTGCATTGTTACTAGGTAAGAGACAGAGTAGTCACGTACCGGGGCCGGCGCCACGCGCGGCCCGGAGACGGCAATCGGAAGGTGCTAGCCGGTGAGCAGACTCGCCTGGTCGCAGCTTCGGTTCCGCTCCGGCCGCGCGCTGGCGCTGCTGGCCGGAATGCTCGTCGCGACCACCGCCTTCACCGTGCTGACGGCCGCCGCCCGCACCGCGCAGGTGCGCACCACCGGCACGGTGTCCGCCCACTTCCGTCCCGCCTATGACATCCTGGTCCGCCCGGAGGGCGCGCGGAGCAGCCTGGAGTCGGCCACCGGCACCGTCCAGCCGGACTTCCTGTCCGGCATCTACGGCGGGATCACCATGGCCCAGTACCACCAGATCCAGCGGATCCCCGGCGTGCAGGTGGCGGCGCCGATCGCCATGGTGGGGTACACCTTCATGAACGCCAACTTCCCGGTCTGGCTGCCCGCCGCCGACGTCGCCCGCCCCGGCCGCCAGCTCTACCGGGTCAGCACGGCCTGGGTGAGCGCGAACGGCGCTAGCCGGTTCCGAGAGCCCGCCTCGTACGTCTACGTCACGCCGGACCGGCTCCGCTACCAGAGCGGCACCGGCACGTCCACCGAGATCTTGCCGGGCGGTAAGACGGCGGTCCCGTGCCCGGCCACGGGGCCGGTGGCCAGCCCGTTCAGTGACGCCGCGCTGGCGGCCGCATGGTGCTTCTCGAAGATCAACGGTGAGGGCCTTCCGCCGGGGACGTTCAGCGTCCCGGACCTGGGGAGCCGCCCGGGCTTCTCCGTCAACTGGCAGTTCCCGATGCTGATCGCTGCCATCGACCCCGCGGCCGAGGCCCGGCTGGACGGCCTCAACCACGCGGTGACCTCGGGACAGTACCTGCCGGAAAATGGCTTCGGGACGGGCCCGGACGCTACCTACTTCGGGACGGGAGAGGGATTCCCCGTGCTGGCTGCGGCGGACAGCGGCATCGGCGAGTACTCGGTGAGCCAGGTGCAGGAGCTGGGTGCTCCCCCGGCACCGCCGGTGCTGGGCACGGCGGCGATGCGCGCGGACTCCACGATGGCCGGCCGCACAGTGCTCAGCACCACGATCACCGCCCGGCACGCGTACCAGTACCTGCTCAACCAGCTGGGGCCGCACCGGCAGGGCTCCCGCCCTGGCCTGGGCGATGCGCTGTGGGAGTACTGGTCCGTCGGCCCGGTCCGCTACCGGCGCTCCGGGCCCGGCGGCCTGGTCCCGGCCGCCGTACGCAACCCGGTCTCGGCGTGGGGGTCTGAGCGCGGCGGGTTCGTCTTCCCCCCGCCGGACAACGCCGGCACCCAGTACCGGACACTGCGGAGGCGGGCGATTACCGCCCCGCACACTCTGTCACCGGTGCCGGTGCCGGTCGGGACCTTCAGCCAGCAGAAGATCGCCGCCTTCGATCCGCTGTCCCGGGTGCCGCTGGGGCCGTATCAGCCGATGGCCGCCGCGCCGGCCAACACGGCGAGCCGGAAGGCGCTGGGCCGTTCGGACCTGCTGCCCAGCCTCAACCTGGGCGGCTACGTGAGCCAGCCGGTGCAGCTCATCACCTCGCTAGCGGCCCTGCCCACGCTGGAAAACAGCAAGTACACCGGCGGGGGCGGGCAGCTCGCCCGCGCCCCGGTCAGCGTGATCCGCGTCCGTGTCGCCGGGGTCACCGGGCCGGACCCGGCCTCCCTCAACCGGATCAAGACGGTCGCCGAGCAGATCGAGGTCCGCACCCACCTGACCGTGGACATCGTCGCCGGTTCCTCCCCAGCCCCCACCACCGTCGCTCTGCCGGCCGGCAGATTCGGCGGGCCCGCACTGCTGCTCACCGAGAATTGGGTCAAGAAGGGGGTCGCGGTCACGATCCTGGATGCGGTCGACCGCAGCAGCGTCGCGCTGTTCGTGCTGATCCTCGTCGTCTGTGCGCTGTTCGTGGCCAACTCGGCCACGGCCGCGGTCCGGGGCCGCCGGCCGGAACTCGGGGTGCTGGCTGCCCTGGGCTGGACCCGGCCGCGGCTGTTCGCCGCCGTGCTCGGCGAAGTGGCGCTGATCGGCCTGACCGCGGGCGTGCTGGGTGCGCTGCTGTCCATCCCGCTGGCCGCGGCACTGGGGCTGCACGCCTCCCCGGCCCGCGCGGCCCTGGCCATCCCGGTGGCGGTGGCGCTGGCGCTCGTGGCCGGCCTGGCGCCGGCCTGGCTGGCCGCCCGTGCCGACCCGGTGGCCTCGGTCCGGCCGCCGGTGCTGGCCGCGCGCCGCGCCCGCCAGCCGTCCGGGATCACCGGCCTGGCCGTGGTGAACGTGCTCCGCACGCCCGGGCGCACGCTCGTCGGCGCGCTCAGCCTCGCCGTCGGCGTCACCGCGCTCACCCTGCTCATCGCGGTCACGCTGGCGTTCCGCGGCGCCGTCGTCGGCACCCTGCTCGGCAACGTCGTGACGGTCCAGGTCCGCGGCGTGGACTACGTCGCGGTCGCGGCGACGGTCATCCTGGGCGTGCTGGCGGTCGCCGATGCCCTGCTGATCAGCATCACCGAGCGGGCGCCGGAACTCGCGACGATCCGCGCGTTCGGCTGGCCCGAGTCGGCGCTGCGCCGCCTGGTGATCACCGAGGGCGCCCTGGCCGGGATCGCCGGCTCGGTCGCCGGCGCCGCGCTCGGCCTGGCGGGCGCGGCCGTGTTCGCCGGGCAGTTCCCGCCCTTGCTGTTCGCCGCCGCCGCGACGGCGGTCGCGGCCGGCGTGCTGGTGACCTGCGTGGCCGCGCTGCTGCCCGCGCACCTGCTGCGCCGGCTGCCCGCCGCCCGGCTACTCGCCGAGGAGTGAGCATGACCGTGTATCCCCAGCCAGCCGGCCCCGACCGGCCTCCCGCCCCGGGGCCTGCCCGCGGCGCCCTCGAGCTCCGCGGCGTCAGCAAGCGCTACGGGACCGGCAGTGAGCAGCCGGTGACGGCCGCCGACGACGTCAGCCTCACCATCGGGCCGGGCGGGTTCATCGCGCTGACCGGAGCCTCCGGATCGGGCAAGTCCACCCTGCTGCACCTGATCGGCGCGATGGAGCGCCCGGACTCCGGCACTATCCGCAGCGGCGCCACCGAGGTGACGGCGCTGCGCGGCACGGCGCTCGCGGCCTACCGCCGCACGGTGGGGTTCGTGTTCCAGCGCTACAACCTGCTTCCGGCGCTGACCGCCCTGGACAACGTGATCGCGCCGGTGCTCCCGTACCGGACCGGCTGGGACAAGCCTGGCCGCGGCCGGGAGCTCCTGGAGGCGGTCGGCCTCGGCGGGCGCGAGCGGTCGCTGCCGTCGCGGATGTCAGGCGGCGAGCAGCAGCGGGTCGCCATCGCGCGGGCGCTGGTCAACACGCCGCACCTGCTGCTCGCCGACGAGCCGACCGGCAACCTGGACTCCCGTAGCGCCACCGCGATCCTCGACCTGCTGGCCGGGCTGCGCCGCGAGAACCAGATGACGGTCGTCATCGCCACCCATGACCCGCTGATCGCCGCCCGCTGCGACCGGCTGATCAGGCTCAAGGACGGCGCCATCATCGACGACATCGAGATCGCCGGCGGCCATCCCGTCGATGAGACCATCCGCAGGGTCAGCCAGCTCGGCTGAGCCCCCGCGGCGAATCACCAGCGCCCGGCGTGACCCGCCCGGCCGCCCGGCGGCTACTGGCGGGCCAGGTTGGGGGCGCCCTTGCGGAGGACGTACTTCTGGATCTTGCCGGTGGCGGTCTTGGGCAGCTCGTCGACGAACGTCACGCCGCGCGGGGCCTTGAAGTGGGCCGATCGCGGCCTCCTGGACGGCCGGGTGGCGCAGCAGCGTGCCCTCGACCTCGACCGAGGAGATGTTCTCCCCGCCGCTGATGATCACGTCCTTGATCCGGTCGCGGATCTCCACGTAGCCGTCCGGGTGCACCACCGCCGCGTCGCCGGTGTGGAACCAGCCGTCGCCCATCGCCCGCTGCGGTGGCCTCCGGGTCGTTGTAGTACCCGTACATCACGACGTTGCCGCGGACGACGATCTCGCCCAGCGTCTCGCCATCGGCGCGGCACCTCCTGGCCGGCCGAGTCCACCACCCGCAGCTCGCCGGAGGTGAGCAGTTCCACGCCCTGGCGGGACTTGACCACGGCCCGCTCGGCCGCCGCTCAGCGCCTCGTGCTCGGGCAGCGGGGCGCACACGGTGATGAACGGCGCCGTCTCGGTCAGCCCGTAGACCTGGGTGATCGTCCAGCCGAAGCCGCCTTCCAGCCGCTCGATGGTGGCCGCCGCCGGCGGCGCCCCGCGGTCACACGCGGACCCCGGCGGCACCCGCCGCGCAGCTCGGCGGCGCGTTGGCGAGCGCGATCAGCACGGTCGGCGCCGCGCACAGCATCGTGATCCGCTCGTCGCGATCGCCTCGAAGACCCGCCGGCTCGACCTTGCGCAGGCAGACGTGCGTGCCGCCGCCGCGGTGACGGTCCAGGTGAAGGTCCAGCCGTTGGCGTGGAACATCGGCAGCGTCCACAGGTACCGCTCGCCCACCGCCATCGGCAGGTGCAGCAGCGTGCCGATGGAGTTCATGGCCGCGTTGCGGTGCGTGATCATCACGCCCTTGGGACGCGCCGTCGTGCCGCTGGTGTAGTTGATCGTGAGCAGGTCGCGCTCGTCCACGTCGGCCCGGTCGAAAGCCGGGCTGGCCGAGGCCACGGCGGCGGCGTAGTCGAGCCAGCCGTCCCGGGCGCCGCCGAACGCCACGAAATGCCGCACGTTCGGCAGCCGGTCCCGGATGGCGTCCACGTCACTCGAGGTAGTCCTGGTCCACGCACAGCACGCTGGACCCGGAGTGGCTGACGATGTAGACGAAGTCCTCCGCGGTCAGCCGGTAGTTGATCGGCACCAGCACGCGCGCCGATCTGCGGCACCGCGTAGAACGAGGCCAGCTGCTCGTGGGTGTTCGGCGCGATGGTCGCGACCCGGTCGCCGCGGGCCACCGCCCAGCCCCTGGAGCGCGGCCGACCACCGGTCACAGTGGTCGAAGAACTCCTCGTAGCTGAGCCGCAGGTCACCGTCGACCACGGCTTCCCGGCGGCCATGGAGCCGGCGGGTACGGCGGGCGAACTCCAGGGGGGTGAGCGGCGTTTCCATGGGCGCCTCCACACTGACGCGCGGCTGCTGGCAGGCGTCCCGCCGCCAGTGCGGTCCGGCCCTTACCCGAACCGTAGCCGGTGAGATGGCTCCGCACGAGGTCGCGAGCCCGTGATGGGCGGGGACGTTCAGCCCTGGCCGTCAGCCGCTGGCTACCGCGCACAGGAGCCGGTTGCTGCCGCGCTGCCAGAGCGTCCCGATCTCGCTGAAGCCGGCCGCGCGGAGCGCGGCCACGTGGGTGGCGAGCCGGCCGGACGGCGAGCCATGGTGCTCAGCGTCCAGGCCGAGCCGGTCCCGCTCCGCGGCCAGCCCGCTGAGCCCGGGGTCGGCGGCGGCGGCCGCCCACCAGCCGGCCCACGTCTCGGTGTGCCCGTGCGGGAAGCGGCGCCGCTCCTCCCGCTCGGTCAGTGCCTCGCCCAGCCGGGCGATGACCGGCATGGCCCGCTCGTCCTCGGCGAAGTGGTCCCCGTCGAGCAGCAGGCCGCCGGGCCGCAGCACGGCGGCCAGTTCCGCGTACAGGGCGCGCAGCGCCTTCTCGGGCAGCCAGTGCAGCGCGGTGGTACTGACCGCGGCGTCCGCGGGCCGGGCCAGCGGCAGCGCCCCGCTCCAGCCCGGCAGGCGCAGGTCACAGTCGGCGAAGCGCAGCCCGGCCCGGCCGCCGTAGGCGGCGTGGCCCAGGGCCAGCAGCAGCGGATCGGCGTCAACCGCGACGACGGTGGCGCCGGGCAGCCGGTCCAGCAGCCGTACCGCCAGCGACCCCGGCCCGCAGCCCAGGTCGAGCACCAGCGGATCCGGCCGCCCGGTTCCCGCCTCCACCGCGTCGATCAGCGCGGTGAACCGCTCCTCCCGGTCAGCCAGGTGCGCCTGCTGCTGGGCGTCCCAGCGGTCGATCCAGCGCCGCGCGCTCTCCGGGTCCAGGCCTGGCACGGGCCGCCTCCTCACGGACAGGACAGTGCTCCGCCTGTCACCGTAGGGCGTCCGGCGCTGCCTGTCGCCTCAGATCCTCCTCCAGCACGGCTGCGGCGCAGCGGTTACCAGAGGTCACCACCGGTCAGCACGTACAGGAACGGCACCAGCGGGATCAGCCCGAAGATGGCCCAGGCCAGCTTGGCCCCGGTGGACATACCGGTGCGGCTGAGCAGGTCGATCCACATCAGGACGACGGCCAGCGGGTGAATCAGGCAGACGATGAGTTCCAGGAGCTTCTTCACGGCACTGGCCTACCCCCGGGACGGGCCGCCATGCCCCGGGGCCGCGCCGCCGCGCCCCGGCCGGGGCGCCCGGGTGGCGGGCGGGGACGGCGGGGCCGATGACGGCTAGGCTCGCTACGGAGGCGGTCATGCGCAGGTCAACAGCGGCGATGGGCAGCGTGGCGTGGTTCGTGACCGTCGGCGGGACGTTTGGCTGCCTGCTCCCGTACCTGCTGAACGAATGGCATTTCCGCCGGCCGCTCCCGTACTGGGCGGCCGCGCAGGCCGCGGGCGTGCTGCTGATCTGCGCGGGCCTCGTCCCGGTGGTGCAGGCATTTGCCGATTTCACCCGGGCGGACGGGACTCCCATACCGCTGGCGTCGCCACCGCGTCTTGTGGTCCGCGGCTTCTACCGTTACGTGCGCAATCCCATTTACGTCGGCTTCCTGGTCATCCTGGCGGGCCAGGTGCTGCTGTTCGGCTCCCCCGGCATGCTGGAATACACCGCCGTGGCCTTGTGCGTCGGGGCGGCCGCGGTGCACTGGTACGAGGAACCCGTCCTGGCCCGCAAATTCGGGGCCGAGTACCAGGCTTACCGGCGCGCGGTGCCGGCCTGGCTGCCCCGGCTGCATCCCTGGACGCCCGGCGAGCAGGCCGGCCCGGCGGGCCGTGACTGACGGCCAGCCCCGGAGGCCGGGCATCACGGGGGCGGGCAGCGGCCGGGTACTCGGGGTCGATGCGTGCCGGGCAGGCTGGGTCGGGATCGCGCTGGCCGGTGACGGCCAGCCGGCCGGGTACGCGGGGCCGCTGATCGGGGACCTGGTCGCGGCGGCCCTGGCGGGCGGGCCACTGGACGCCATCGCGATCGACATGCCGATCGGGCTGGCCGACGCGGGGCGCCGGCAGGCGGACGTGCTGGCCAGGAAGGCACTCGGGCCCCGCTGGGCCTCCATCTTCCTGACCCCGGTGCGGGCGGCCCTGGGCGCGGCCGGCTACCAGGAGGCCAGCCAGGCCAGCCGGCGGCTCGCCGGCGAGGGGATCTCCCGGCAGGCGTTCGCGCTGCTGGCGAAGGTCGCGGACGTGGACCGGTGGATCCGCGCGGCGCCGGCCCGGGCCGTCGAGGCCCATCCCGAGCTCAGCTTCGCGGCCCTGGCCGGCGCGCCGCTGTCCTCGCGCAAGTCCACCTGGGCCGGGGCGGCGGAGCGCCGGTCACTGCTGGAACGGGCCGGCATCGTCCTCCCGGAGGACCTCGGCCCGGCCGGGGCGCAGGCGGCCGTCGATGACGTGCTGGACGCCGCCGTGCTGGCCTGGACCGCCCGCCGCGTCGCGGCCGGGTCGGCCCGGTCGCTGCCTGACCCGCCGGAGAGGTTCAGCGACGGGATCCCCTGCGCCATCTGGACCTGACCTGAACCGGGCGGTCATCCCGGCACGGCTTCCGGCCGGTTCTCGTCATGGCGCAGGCCGGGCGGGAGGTAGGCGGCGCCGGGACCGCCGAACCGGGCGCTGTCTCCCGGGTTGGAGATAGCGCAGCGCTGCAGCGAGAGGCAGCCGCAGCCGATGCACGAGTCCAGGCCGTCCCGCAGTGCGATGAGGGCGTCGATCTGATCGTCAAGACGCTGCCGCCAGCCGCGGGACAACTGGGTCCAGTCCGCCCGGGTCGGTGCCGGCCCGGCCGGCAGCGTGTCCAGCGCCCGGGCGATCTCGTCCAGGCTCAGCCCGACGTTGCGGGCGGCGCGGATGAACGCCAGCCGCCGCAGCATGCTCCGCTCGAAGCGGCGCTGGCCGCCCGCGGTCCGGCTCGCGGCCAGCAGCCCGAGCCGCTCGTAGTACCGGACGGCGGACTCGGCGAAACCGCTGCGCCGGGCGATCTCGCCGACCGTCAGCATGTCCGTGGCGCGCATCCGCTCCCCTTCGCGGCCCGGACCACCCCGGGCCGCCTCCCGCCGGGACTGTCCCCGCCGGGGCTGGGCCGTCCCGGCCCCTTGACTTAAAGCTGACTTCAACTCTCAGTATGACAGCACAGCTCAACGAAGGAGGACGATCCATGCCTACTGCCGTGATCACTGGGGCGTCCGCGGGACTGGGCCGGGCGACGGCCCACGCGCTCGGCCGGCTCGGCTGGTCGCTCATCGTCGACGGGCGGCGGGACGGCGCGCTCGCCGCGGCGGCCAGTGGCCTTCCCGGGGTCGACCGCGCTGGCCGGCGATGTGACGGACCCGGGGCACCGGGCCCGGCTGGCCGCGGCCGCCGCCCAGGCCGGGCCGGCTCGACCTGCTGGTGAACAACGCCAGCCCGCTGGGGCCGAGCCCGCAGCCCGCGCTGTGCAGCTACCCGCTGGAGGAGATCCGCCAGGTCTATGAGACGAACGTGTTCGCCCCGCTGGCCCTGATCCAGCTGCTGGCCGGCCCGCTCGCGCGCCCGGCGGCGCCGTCGGTGAACATCAGCTCGGACGCGGCCTGCGACGCCTACCCCGGGTGGGGCGGCTACGGCTCGGCCAAGGCCGCGCTGGACCAGCTCACGGCGGTGCTCGCGGCTGAGGTCCCGGCGGTGCGCTGCTACGCGTTCGATCCGGGCGACATGCGCACGGACATGCACCAGCGGGCCTTCCCCGGCGAGGACATCTCCGACCGGCCAGGTCCCGAGGTCGCGGTGGCGGCGCTGCTGCGGCTGATCACCGGGAAGCCGCCCAGCGGGCGCTACCGGGCGGCCGATCTCAGCGCCCCGGCGGTGACCCGGTGAGGCGTCCCGCCAGCTGCCCGCCGGAAGCACGCGGGCTGGCCCGGGACGGCGTCCGGATGCTGGCGGCCACCCCGGACGGCCTGGTGCATGCCCGGTTCGCCGACCTGCCGCGCTTCCTGGCCGCCGGGGACCTGCTGGTGGTCAACACGTCGGCGACTGTGGCCGCGGCCGTGCCCGGCCACCGCGGTGACGGCCGTCCCGTGCTGGTGCACTGGTCCGGCCGCCTGCCGGACGGCGGCTGGCTGGTCGAGCTGCGGGCCGGTGACCCGGCGGTGGGCCGGGTCACCGACGCCGCGGCCGGCGAGACGGTCACCCTGCCTGACGGCGGCTCGCTCACCCTGCTGGAGGCGTACCCGGGTCACGTCCCGGCCGGTTCCGGCGGCCCGGGCAGCCCGCACGGCCCGGCCCGCCCTGGCACCCGGATCTGGGCCGCCGCGGTGACCGGCGACGTCGCTGCCCTGCAAGCCAGGCACGGGCAGCCGGTCCGGTACTCCTACGTGCCCGGCCCGTGGCCGCTGTCCGCCTACCAGACGGTCTTCGCCCGCTCCCCCGGCAGCGCCGAGATGCCCAGCGCGGCCCGGCCGTTCACCCCCGGGCTGGTCACTGACCTGGTCTCGGCGGGCGTGCTGCTCGCGACGGTCACGCTGCATGCCGGGGTGGCATCCCTGGAGGAAGGCGAGCCGCCGCTGCCGGAATGGTTCACGGTGCCGCAGCCCACCGCGGACCTGGTGAACCTGACCCGGGCCGCCGGGCGCCGGGTGGTGGCCGTCGGCACCACCAGCACCCGGGCCCTGGAGAGCGCGGCGGACGCCGGCGGCCAGGTGCGGGCCAGCAGCGGGCTGGGCCAGCCTGGTGCTCGGCCCGGGCCGGCCGGCCCGGGTCGTCACCGGGCTGATCACTGGCTGGCACGACGCGGGCGCCTCGCATCTCGCGCTGCTGGACGCGGTGGCCGGCCCGGCCCTGGTCCGGGCGGCCTACGAGGAGGCCGACCGGCACGGGTACCTGTGGCACGAGTTCGGCGACAGCTGCCTGCTGCTGCCGCCGGCCCGTGGGGGCGCCCGGCCGGCGCCCGCGGCACCCGGCCCCCGGCCCGGGCCGGGGAGCTGGTCAGTGACCAGCCGGGACGGCCGGGAGCCAGCGTTCCATGCAGTTGAGGAGCTCCTCGGTGTCCACGGGCTTGGTGACGTAGTCGTTGGCCCCGGCGGCGAGGCTCTTGTCCCTGTCGCCCTGCATGGCCCGCGCGGTCACCGCGATCACGGGCAGGCCCGGCGAACCGGGGCATCTCCCGGATGGCGGCCGTGGTGGCGTACCCGTCCATCTCCGGCATCATCACGTCCATCAGGACGAGATCGATGTCGCCGGCACGGTCGCAGCGCCTCGATGCCCTGGTGGCCGTCGGACGGCGTGGATGACGGTGAGCCCGTAGAGCTCCAGGATGCTGGTGATCGCGAAGACGTTCCGAAGGTCATCGTCGACGATGAGAACCTTCCGGCCGCGCAGGCTCTCGTGTGGCCCCTCTCGGGCCGGGCCGTGTCGCCGCCGGCTGATACTCGTCGGTTCGGGACCGGCCGCCGCCCGACTGGGCGCTGGGGCATCTCCGGACCGGGGCCTGCGTCCCGGCGGGCCCGGTTGGCCGGCTTCGTCGACGCCTTGACTCAACGCCACCCGGGGGCCTGTCCCCGGCCGTGGCGGTCCCTTCGGCGTCCGGGTGGGCCAGCGGAAGGTAAAGGGTGAACGTGCTGCCGCCGCCGGGCTGTGCTCTGCGCGGTGATCCGCCCGCCGAGCTGGGCAGCGACCTCGCGGCTGATCGCCAGGCCCAGGCCGGTGCCGCCATAGCGGCGGCTGGTGGTTCCGTCGCCCTGCTGGAAGGCCTCGAAGATGGTCTTCAGGCTGTCGCCGGAGATCCCGATGCCGGTATCGGTTACCGAGAAGTGATCGCCGGTTCCGCGCCTGCGGACTGGGCCGGGAGCCAGGCCGATCCGCAGCTCCACCTGGCCCTGATGGGTGAACTTGACCGCGTTCGATAGCAGGTTGTGCAGGACCTGGCGGAGCCGCTGCTTGTCGGTGACGAGCTCGGCGGGTACATCGGCGGCCGCCGCGACAGCAAAGTCCAGCCTCTTTTCGGCGGCCAGCGGGTCGAAGACCGTGCGGAGGTCCTCCGCGAGAGAGCCCAGCGGGAACCGCTCCGGACGAACATCCAGCTTGCCCGCCTCCACCCTGGACAGGTCCAGGATGTCGTTGATGAGAAGCAACAGGTCTGACCCGGACGAGTGGATGACGTTGGCGTACTCGACCTGCTTGGGGGTCAGGTTCTCGGCCGGGATTCTCGCGCGAGCAGCCGGGCGAGGATGAGCAGGCTGTTGAGCGGGGTGCGCAGTTCATGGGACATGTTCGCGAGGAACTGCGACTTGTACCTGGATGCCAGGTCAAGCTGCGTTGCCCGCTCCTCGATCTCCTGCCTGGCCTGCTCGATCTCGGCGTTCTTGATCTCGATGTCGCGTTTCTGGCTGGGCCAGCTGGACGGCCTTGTCCTCCAACTCGGCGTTCGAGCGCTGAAGTTCTTCCTGCCTGGCCTGCAGCTCGCCGGTGCGGGACTGCAACTCTGCCGGCGAGCCGTTGCGACTCCTGGAGCAGGTCGTCGGTCCGGGAGTTGACGATGATGGTGTTGACGTTGACGCCGATGGTTTCCATCAGCTGCTCCAGGAAATCCTGGTGCACCTGGGTGAACCGGCTGAACGAGCCCGCTTCGATGACGCCGAGGACTTGGCCCTCGAAGACGATCGGGCAGCACGATGAGGTTGACCGGGGGGGCCTCGCCGAGCCCGGAGGAGATCTTCAGGTAGTCGGGCGGGCGCGTCGCTCACGATGATCGGCTTCCTGGTCTTCGCCACCTGGCCGATAAGGGACTGGCCGAGCCGGAACTGGCTGGGCGCGTCGATGTCGGCCCGCAGGCCGTACCCGGCGATGAGGCGCAGCATGGTGCCTTCGCCGGTGTCGTCGGCAATGAAGAACGTCCCGTGCTGCGCCCCGACCAGGGGGATGAGCTCGTTCATGATCAGCTCGGCGAGGGTGGCAAGGTCCCGGTGGCCTTGCAGCAGGCCGGCGATGCGGGCCAGGTTGGTCTTGAGCCAGTACTGCTCTTGGTTGGCCTTGGTCGTCTCCCGCAGGGAGTGAACCATGGCGTTGATGTTGTCCTTGAGCTCGGCGACCTCGCCCTCCGCCTCGACGGTGATGGACCGCGTCAGGTCCCCGGTGGCGACCGCGCTGGTCACCTCGGCGATGGCGCGGACCTGCCGGGTGAGGTTGCCGGCGAGCTCATTGACGTTCTCGGTCAGCCGCTTCCAGGTGCCGGAAACACCCTCAACCTCGGCCTGGCCGCCCAGCCTGCCCTTTGCTGCCCACCTCCCGGGCGACGCGGGTGACCTCGGCCGCGAACGAGGAGAGCTGATCGACCATCGTGTTGATGGTCGTCTTGAGTTCCAGGATCTCCCCGCGCGCGTCCACGTCGATCTTCTTCGACAGGTCGCCCTGGGCGACGGCCGTGGTGACCTGGGCGATGTTGCGTACCTGGCTGGTCAGGTTCCCCGCCATGAAGTTCACCGAGTCGGTGAGGTCGCGCCAGGTCCCGCCCACCCCGGGCACCTGCGCCTGGCCGCCCAGGCGGCCCTCGGTGCCCACCTCACGGGCCACCCGGGTCACCTCGTCCGCGAACGCGGACAGCTGGTCCACCATCGTGTTCAGGGTGTCCTTGAGGGCCAGCATCTCGCCCTTCACGTCCACGGTGATCTTCTGGCTGAGATCACCGCGGGCCACCGCGGTCGCCACCTGGGCGATGTCCCGGACCTGCCCGGTCAGGTTGTCCGCCATCGCGTTGACCGAGTCGGTCAGGTCCTTCCAGGTCCCGGCCACCCCAGGGACCTGGGCCTGGCCGCCCAGCTTGCCCTCGGTGCCCACCTCGCGGGCCACCCGGGTCACCTCGGAGGTGAACAGCGCGAGCTGGTCGGTCATGCTGTTGAAGACGGCGGCGATCTCGTCCATCAGCGGATCACCCGTGTGCGGCAGCCGCGTGCTGAAGTCGCCGCCGCGGACCGCGGTCAGGCCGTCCAGCAGCCGCTGCAGCCGCGGGTCCGCGGGCGGGCTGCCTGCCACCGCTGCCTCCGGCATCGGGGTACCTCCTGCTGTCTAGCCGTCCCAGCCGGCACGGCCGGTCACCGAGGGTGTGCGACACACCGATACTGCCACGCCGGCCGAACGAGACTGAAAATAAGCGTTAAGGACAGCCGACGCCGGTAACCTGACCAGGCAAGCCGCCGTATCCCCCCGGAAGGCCTGCGACGTGACAGTACCGAGCGGAGTGGAATTCGCCCGGCTGAGCGCGCTGATCGCGCGGCAGCGCGATCAGCGGCGCCGGCTGGAGTCCGGGGCTGCCGCACGGTCAGTGATCGACCTGGCCCGCGGGATCCTGATGGAGCGGCTCGGCTGCTCCCCCGCCGAGGCCCAGGCCCAGCTGGAGCACCTGTCCGCGGAGTCCGGGACCAGCCTGGACGAGCTCGCTGGCCAGATCACCGGCGCCACGCACAGCGGCGCCACCCGGAATCAGGTGGATGGCGGCGCTACCGCGGGCAGCGGGACGGCCGATGACATGACAGCCACAGCGCACCGGGTAGCGCGGGCCGGGGCCGCCGCGGAGGCCGCGCCGGACGCGGGTGCCGTGGCCACCGCCGTCCTGGAGGAGGCGCTGGCCCCGGCGGGCGCGGTGGCGGTCGCGCTGTGGCGGGCTGAGCCGGACGGCGGGCTGGAACTGGCCGGGCAGGCAGGTTTCCCGGCCGGCGACGCCAGCCGGTGGCGCCGCATCCACCCTGACATGGACACGCTGCCGCAGCGTGCGGCCGGCCAGGGAGCGGAGTCCTGGTGGCCCTCCGGACACCCGGAGGGCGTGGCCATCCCCGTGCTGGGCCGCTGGCCGGCGGGGCGCGCGGGTGGCGCTGCCGCTGCCGGGCGCGGGGCTGGCCCTCGGCGCTATGGAGGTCTGCTGGCCCGGCCCGGTGGATGACTTCCCCGAGGCGATGCGGCGCCAGCTGCGGGGCATCGCCGGCCTGTGCGCGCAGGCGCTGGCGGTGCGGCTGCCGGACGGCACCCTGGCCCCGGACGACCGGGCCCGGTGGGCCTTCGGCCTGCTGGACTGCCTGCTCGGGTCGGCCATGTACGCGCGGGCCGTGCGGGATGACGGCGGGCAGGTGACCGACTTCCGGATCAGCCACCTCAGCGAGGGCTTCGCCGACCCGGCGGGGCGTGACCCCGCGGGCATCCTGGGCTGCCCGCTGCTCGAGGCCTACCCGGCGGCCGCGCTGGGCGGGGGGCTGTATGACCGCGCCGGCGAGGTGCTGGCCAGCGGCGAGCCGCAGCGCCTCTCCGGGGAGATCATCAGCACCCCGGTCGGCGACGGCATGACCGCCCCGGTGGTGGACGTGCGCATCGCCCGCCTGTACGACGGCGTGGTGATCGCCTGGCAGCGCTCCGACCAGGTGCAGCGGCTCGGCGCGCTGCTGGAGCAGGCCCAGCGGCTGGGACGGGTCGGCGGCTGGGAGGAGAACCTGCTCACCGGCGATGTGATCTGGACCGGGCCGACGTTCGCGTTGTTCGGCCAGCCGCCCGGCGCCCCGGTGCCCGTCGCCGACCTGGATGCCCGGGTGCCGGCCGACGACCTGCCCGTGGTGCGCGGCTTCCGCGACACGCTGCTGCGGGACAAGCGGGAAGCCGTGGCCGCGTTCCGGGTCATCCGGGCCGACGACGAGAGCATCCGCCAGATGCGCGCGTTCGCGGAGCCGATCACCGACCAGGCGGGGACCCTGATCGGGGTGCGCGGCGCCTACCAGGACGTGTCCGCCGACTATCACACCCAGGTGGCCTTCGCGGCGACCCGTGACCGGCTGGCCGACTCCGAGGAGCGCGCCGAGGAGGAGCACCGGCTCGCCCTCCGGCTGCAGCAGGCGATCACGCCGCGGTCCGCCGAGCCGGCCCGGATCGCCGGGCTGGACATTGCCGCCCGCTACCGGCCCGCTGGCCCGGGCAACCTGGTCAGCGGCGACTGGTACGACACGGTGTCACTGCCGGGCGGGGACGTCCTGCTGGTGGTCGGTGACATCGCGGGGCATGGCATCGACGCGGTCACCGGGATGGTGGCGCTGCGGAACTGCCTGCGCGGCCTGGCCATCACCGGGCCGGCCCGGCCGCGCTGCTCGGCTGGCTGAACAAGGTGGCCTGCCACCTGACCGACGGCATCATCGGCACCGTGATCTGCGGGATCTACCACCCGGCGGACCGCACCCTGCACTGGGCCCGGGCTGGCCACCTGCCGCCGGTCCTGGTGCGCGGCGGGACGGCGGTGAACCTGGACCGGGCCGCCGGCGTCCTGGTCGGCGCCGATCCCGCCGCCGACTACGCGGAACTGACCACGCCGCTGCAGCCCGGCGACGCCCTGGTCATGTTCACCGACGGGCTCATCGAGCGGCACGACGAGTCCATCGACGACTCGCTGCGGTCGCTGCTGGAGCTGGCCAGCCAGCCGGTCCGGGACATCGCCGGCTTCGCCGACCGGCTGTTCACTGGCTGCCGCCCGGACACCAGCGACGACGCCTGCCTGGTCGCGGTGCACGTCCGCTGATGGCCCGGCCCGCGGCCGCGGCGGGATCAGGAGCTCACGGCGGGCTCAGGAGTTCAGGAAGGCGAGCACCGCGAGCACCCGGCGGTTGTCGTCATCGGACGGCACCAGCCCCAGCTTGGCGAAGATGCTCGTGCTGTGCTTGCTGACCGCCTTCTCGGTGACGAACAGCCGCTGCGCGATGGCGCTGTTCGAGCGCCCGGCCGCCATCAGTTCCAGCACCTCCCGCTCGCGCGGGGACAGCCGGGCCAGCGGCTCGTCCCTGGACCGCCTGAGCAGCAGCTTGCTCACCACCTCCGGGTCCATCACCGTGCCGCCCCGGGCCACCGCGCGGATCGCGTTGACGAACGCCTCGTCGCTGAACACCCGGTCCTTGAGCAGGTAGCCGACCCCGCCCGCGGCGTCAGCGAGCAGCTCGCGGGCGTACAGCTGCTCGACGTACTGGGACAGCACCAGCACGGGCAGCCCCGGCACCTGGCGCCGCGCCTCCAGGGCCGCCTGCAGCCCGTCATCGCTGAAGGCCGGCGGCAGCCGGACGTCCACGATGGCCACGTCGGGCCGGTGCTCCAGCAGGGCCCGCAGCAGCGCCGGCCCGGTGGCGACCGCCTCGGCGATCTCGATCTCGTGCGCCTGGAGCAGCCGGACCAGGCCCTCCCTCAGCAGGAAGAGATCTTCGGCGACGACAGCGCGCACGGCACCTCGATGGCGATGATGGTCGGCCCGCCGGGCGGGCTGCTGACGGCCAGGATGCCATCGAAGGCACCGAGCCGCTGCTCGACACCGCGCAGCCCGGTGCCGTTGGCCGGGTTGGCGCCCCCGGCGCCGTCATCGGTGACCGCGATGCGCAGCACGCCCCCGTGATGCTGCATCCGGATCTGCAGGGACCGTGCCCCGGCGTGCTTGACCGCGTTGGCCAGTACCTCGGCGACCGCGAAGTACGCCGCGGACTCGACCGGCGGCTCCGGCCGGCCCGGCAGGTCGATGTCGGTGTCCACCCGCAGCGGCGTGTCCAGGGCCAGGGCACGCACCGCGTCGGCCAGGCCGCGGTCGGCGAGGACCGGCGGATGGATGCCGCGGATCAGGTCACGCAGGTCGGCCAGGGCCCGCGAGGGCGTCTCGCGGGCCTCGGCGATCAGCGCCAGCGCCGCCTGCGGGCTGGCCGGCATCAGCCGCTCCGCCGCGCGCAGGCTCATCCCGACGGCGACCAGCCGGGCCTGGGCGCCGTCGTGCAGGTCCCGCTCGACCCGGCGCAGCTCGGCGGCGGCCGCGTCGACCGCGTCGGTCCGCGTTTGGGCCAGCCGGCGCACCCGGCGCTCCAGCGCCGCGGCCCGCTCCCCTGGCCTGGCCGGCGAGGCGAGGGCCCGCGGGAACAGCCACAGGCCGGACGCCACCATCAGCAGGCCCAGCACCGCGGCCAGCACGGCCCGCCATTCGTCGCTGACCCAGACCGGCCCGTACCACAGCTCCCCGAAGGGGTACGGCGAAAGCGAGTGGCGGCCGACGGTGAACGGCAGGGCCAGCCCGACCAGTCCCACCGCCACCAGGGCGGCGGGGAGCACCTGGACCGCGAGCCCGGGCAGCAGGAGCGCGGCGAGCATGGCGGCAATGGCGGCCGCCCAGGTCCAGTCGTTCCGGCCGAACACCCCGAACGCCTGCACGGCCAGCGGGATCAGCAGCAGGCCCCAGCCGGGCCCGAGCCGCCGCTGCGACCGCCCGCGCGCCAGCCTGGCCAGCACGCCGAGCGCGGCCCGGAGGCGGCCGTAGGCGCCAGTGCGCCGCGCCAGCCACAGCCCGGCCGCCAGGAACACCACCGCCTGCGGGAGCACCAGCCAGGTCCGCCACGAGCCGGCCCCCGCGAGCACGGCGCCGTACAGCACCTGGCGCACGCTGCCAGTCGCATAGAGCGCGGCCAGCGCGAAGCCCCACAGGCCCAGCCCGGTCAGCAACGCCGGCACCAGGTCCCGGGCCAGCGCGGGCACCTGCCGGACCGTGACCGCGGCGGCCAGCAGGACCAGCAGCGTCAGCGGGTTCCGCCCGACCAGTCCCAGGCCAGCCAGCACGAGCAGGGCAGCCGGGATGAACAGCAGCGCCCCGCCGTTCCCCGCCGCCCAGCGCGCCACGGCCGCGATGGTGTTCTTCATGAGCCCATCGTGGCCGGGAACGGGGCCGCGGCGCGAGCGGGCAGGGCCTAGTCCGGGGGTAGGCCCAGGCCTACCCCCGGACTAGGCCCTGCCCCCGGCACGTCAGCCGAAGAAGACCTCGGCCTCGGCGTAGCGCTCCGGCGGCACGGTCTTCAGCTCACGGGTCGCGTCGGCCAGCGGCACGCGGACGATGTCCGTCCCGCGCAGGGCCACCATCGTGCCGAAGTCGCCGTCGTGCACCGCACCGATCGCGTGCACCCCGAACCGGGTAGCCAGCACCCGGTCGTACGCGGTCGGCGTGCCACCGCGCTGGATGTGCCCGAGCACCGTGTAACGGGCCTCCTTGCCGGTGCGCTTCTCGATCTCGTCGGCGAGCAGTTGCCCGATGCCGCCCAGCCGCACATGGCCGAACGCATCCAGCCGCTGGTCAGCTAGCTGGATTTCGTCTTCCTCGGGCTGGGCGCCCTCGGATACCACGATGATCGGCGCGTACCGGGTCTGGAACCGGTGCTCCACGTAGGCGCACACCTTTTCGATGCTGAACGGCTTCTCGGGGATGAGGATGACGTTGGCCCCGCCGGCGATCCCGGCGTGCAGTGCGATCCACCCCGCGTGCCGCCCCATCACCTCGCAGATCAGCGCCCGGTGGTGGCTCTCGGCGGTGGTGTGCAGCCGGTCGATGGCCTCCATCGCGATGTTCACCGCGGTGTCGAACCCGAACGTGTAGTCGGTGGCGCCCAGGTCGTTGTCGATGGTCTTGGGCACCCCGACCACCTGGACGCCCTCGCCGTGCAGCCGGGTGGCCACACCGAGGGTGTCCTCGCCGCCGATGGCCACCAGCGCGTCCACGCCGAGGCCGGACAGGTTGTCCTTGATCCGCTCGACGCCGGACCGGCCGCCGGCGCTCGCGGCGTCCGCCAGCGGGTTGGTCCGGGACGAGCCCAGGATCGTTCCACCCCGCGGCAGGATGCCGCGCACCGCCTGCACGTCGAGGGGCACGGTGTCCCCCTCCAGCGGGCCCCGCCAGCCATCCCGGAACCCCACGAACTCGAAGCCGAATTCCTGCGTCCCCCGGCGGACCAGCGCCCTGATAACCGCATTCAGCCCGGGGCAGTCTCCGCCGCCCGTCAGCACTCCCACTCGCATGGGGCAAGACTAGCCCTCATGAGCGTCCTCGCCATCGACGCCGGGACAACCGGCGTCACCGCACTGGTCGTGACCGAGGCCGGCCTGGTGGCCGGCCGGGGTTATCAGGAGTTCCGCCAGTACTTCCCCCAGCCCGGCTGGGTGGAGCACCTGCCGGAGGACATCTGGCAGGCCACCCTCACGGCCAGCCGGGAAGCACTCGGCGCGGCGGCCGGCTCCGCGTCCCCGGTGAGCTGCATCGGGATCACCAACCAGCGGGAGACCGCGGTGATCTGGGACCAGCGGACCCTGGCCGCGCCGCGCCGCGCGATCGTCTGGCAGGACCGGCGCACCGCCCGGCTCTGCGACGCGCTCCGCGCGGCCGGGCACGAGCCGCGGATCACCGAGCTCACCGGGCTGCGGCTCGACCCGTATTTCACGGGTACCAAGCTGACCTGGCTGGCCGAGCATGACCAGGCGGTCTGGCAGGGGCTGGCCGACGGGCCGCTGGTGGCCGGCACGGTGGACTCCTACCTGATCGCGCGGATGACCGCCGGCGCCCGGCATGTGACCGACGCGTCCAACGCCTCCCGCACGCTGCTCTTCGACATCACGGCCGGTGCGTGGTCCGCGGAACTGTGTGACCTGCTGCGGGTCCCGGTGCGCGCACTGCCGGAGGTGGTGCCGTCCACCGGGGTGGCCGCGCTCACCGACCCCGGGTCGTTCCTCGGGCTGGCGCTGCCGGTGGCCGGCCTGGCCGGGGACCAGCAGGCGGCGCTGTTCGGCCAGGCCTGCTTCCGCCCGGGCGACACGAAGTGCACGTACGGCACCGGGTCGTTCGTGCTGGCCAACACGGGCCCTGACATCGTCAGGTCGGCGGCCGGGCTGCTGTCCACGGTCGCCTGGATGGATGCCTCCGGCGCGCTCACCTACGCGCTGGAAGGCTCAGTGTTCGTGACCGGCGCCGCTGTGCAGTGGCTGCGCGACGGGCTCGGGCTGCTGGACAACGCGGCGCAGAGCGAGGCGCTGGCCCGCAGCGTGCCCGACTCGGGCGGCGTGGTGTTCGTCCCGGCCCTCACCGGGCTCGGCGCGCCCGACTGGGATCCGGACGCCCGGGGCGCGATGTTCGGCATCACCCGCGGGACGACCCGGGCCCATGTGGTGCGGGCCACCCTGGAGGCCATCGCCTTCGAGGTCCGCGACGTGGCCGACCTCATGCTCGACGGGGCCGCACCCGGCGGCTCGGTGCTCCGCGCCGACGGCGGAGCCAGCGGGAACGACCTGCTCATGCAGTTGCAGGCGGACCAGCTGCAGATCCCGGTGGAGCGGCCGGTGGTCGGCGAGACCACCGCGCTCGGCGCCGCGTTCCTGGCCGGCCTGGCCACCGGGACCTGGTCGTCCACCAGCGAGCTGGCTGACGCCTGGCGGCTGGACCGCCGGTTCACCCCGGGCCCGCGGGACGACGCCGGGTACGCCCGGTGGCGCCAGGCGGTGGGCCGGGTGAAGGGCTGGGCCGCCCCGGACGACCCGGCCGGGAATTAGCTTCCCGGCCGGGTGAAACTTTCATCCGGGTCAGCCCACGCCCAGTGTGCTGCCCAGGCTGGCGTGGTCGGTGTCGAACTTGGTGAGCTGCGCCTGCAGCCCGGTGCTCGCCGCCAGCTGCTGGTACTGGGCGACCGAGGTGGCCGACGACAGTTCGTGGAAATCGCGGGCGGCCGCGGTGGCGTCGGCCTGCAGGGCGGCCGCCGCCGAGGTGGCGGCCGGGCTCGGCATCGAGATGCCCTGCAACTGGGTGGCGAACCGGCTGAAGGCCTGGGACATCTGCCCGTCGATCTTGGTGACGCAGCTCAGCTTGCCCTGGCAGGCGCTGACTTTGGTGGCGAAGGTCAACACGGACGCGCTGAGCGAGGCGTAATTGCCCTCGACCGCCAGGGCCGCGTCGGCCCGGCTGACCCCGTTGCCGGAGTTGCTTGCGGCCACGGCGATCCCGGCGATGTACCCGGCGAGCAGTAGCACACCGAGCACAAGGAACATCGCGACCAGCTTCTTGGCCGCCCCGGACAGCACCAGCCGCCAGGGCTCGGCCCCGCCGAGCCACTCGTCGGGTCCCTCCGGCTGGCTGTAGGCCGGCCCGGCCACCCCGTATCCCGGACCGGGGTAGGCAGGCTGGCCCGGGGCCGCCATGGCATAGCCCGGGCCCGGGTAGGCGGGCTGCCCGTAGGCGGGCGCCCCGTAGCCCGGCTGCTCAGCGGGCTGCCCGTAGGCGGGCGCCCCGTAGCCCGGCTGCTCAGCGGGCTGCCCGTAGGCGGGCGCCCCGTAGCCCGGCTGCTCAGCGGGCTGCCCGTAGGCGGGCGCCCCGTAGCCCGGCTGCTCAGCGGGCTGCCCGTAGGCGGGCGCCCCGTAGCCCGGCTGCTCAGCGGGCTGCCCGTAGGCGGGCGCCCCGTAGCCCGGCTGCTCAGCGGGCTGCCCGTAGGCGGGCGCCCGGTAGCCCGGCTGTCCCGGCCCGGCCGGAGCCCCGTACCCGGGCTGGCCGGCCAGGGCTGTCCCGGCTCCGCGGTGGCCGGCATTCCCGGCAGCGTGCGCGCCACCCCCGGCTGGTCCCCGAACAACCCCCCGGGGTAGGTGGCGGTGAGCAGGAAGACGTAGCCCAGGAAACGGACGTAGTAGCGCAGGCCGGCCGCATAGGCCTCATGCAGCGGCCTGGGCATCCGGCCCGCGATCAGCACGATGAGCCAGGTGATGAACAAGACGATCGTCTGCATGCCCCAGATCACCAGCGCGGCGACGACGTAGGCCGGGATGGCCAGCACGAAGCGGAAGAACACGGCCAGCCGGTTCAGCGGGCCCGGCCGGATCAGCACGTGGACCGCGTACCGCGCATCACCGAGCTCGAACGGCGGATAGTCGTCGGTGAGCAGCAGGAGGTACGCCTGCACCCGGGCGGCCCAGCGCAGGTAGCCGGCCAGGAAGCCGGCCATCCCCTCCGGCAGCCGGCCCAGGACCAGGGCGGCGAACCAGCAGACAATCACCACGACCTCGGCGGCGATGCTCAGCACCCACAGCACCACGAGTTGCGGGATGGCCAGGATGATCCGGACCAGCACGGTCAGCCGGTTCTGGCTCGCGGGCCCGCGGAAGGCGAGCAGGATCTCATCGGGGCGGCCGGTGTCACCGGCGGCCATCTCAGTGGTCCCGGCAGCCCCGGGCGGCAGATAGGTCATCCCTCTACTCCTTCAGGAAAGGCCGCAACCTTAGCGTTTGCTGAATGCTCAGGGCAGCCGATCACGCAGACACGCCGGGCGGGCTCCCGGCCAGGCCGGAACTCCGGCCGGCGCACGGCGGCCGGCGGGTGAACGGGCGATGGCCACCGCGGTTGCGGGCCAGGCGGGTGCACGCGGTACAACGGGTGTTAACGGGGGCACGGGCCGGCTGCGCACGCCGGGGCGCCGGGCCAGGGCGGAGGGACGCTACGTGGTTAACCTGGAACTGTCCTGGCAGGCAGCCGCAGTGACCGCGGGCGTGCTGGCGGCGGGCGGCGTGGCCGGCCGCCGCGCACGCATCCCTGTCCTCAGCCCGGCCGCGGGATTCCTCCAGCAGGCCGCCGTGCTGCTGGGCCTGTTCGCGCTCTGGCAGCTGGCCGGGAGCTACGCCCTGCTGGGCCCGGGCGGCGCCGTGGGCCGCGCGCAATGGATCTGGCACGCAGAACGCGCTGTTCACATGCCCAGCGAGGCCGCGGTGCAGCGAGCGTTCCTCAGCCACCCGCTGGTCGTTGAGGCGCTTAATCTCTACTACGCCGGGCTGCATTTCGCGGTCGTCATCAGCTGCCTGGCGTGGGTGTACATCTGGCACCGGCGCCAGTACCCGCAGATCCGGACGACCCTGGTGCTGTTCACCGCGGGCGCCCTGCTCATCCAGTTCATCCCCGTCGCGCCGCCGCGGATGCTGCCCGGGGACGGCATGGTGGACACGGCCGTGCGGTACGGGCAGTCCGTCTACGGGTCCGTGGCCGGCTTCAACGCGGACCAGTTGTCGGCGATGCCCTCCGTGCACGTGGGGTGGGCGCTGCTGGTCGCGCTGGTGGTGATCGAAGTCTCGCGCAGCCGCTGGCGCTGGCTGGTCCTGGGCTACCCCGCGGCGACCCTGCTGGCCGTGGTGGTGACCGCCAATCACTTCTGGCTGGACGGGCTGGCCGCCGCGCTGCTGCTGGCCCTGGCCCTGGTGGTGCAGCGCGCCGGGCGCTCGGTGCGCCGCCGGCTGGCCACCCGGCGGCACCGCGGCGCCACCAGCGGCGGCACCGCCCCGCCTGGCTACGTGCCGGAGCGGCCGTCGGTCGACGCGTGCGCCAGCCGGCCAGCCTTCCGTCCCGCCTTGAGCTCCGCCTTGGCGTGCTGCGCGTCCTCGTCCACGTATTCCTGGCCGGACAGGGCCATGATGGCGTACATGATCTCGTCGGTGACGGCCCGCAGCACCAGCCGGTCCGCTTCCAGGCCGGCGTAGCGGGAGAAGTCGAGCGCCCGGCCGAACCGTACCCCGGGCCGGAACCGGAGCCGGGGCAGCAGTTTCCCGGACGGCATCAGCTCGAAGGTGCCGAGCATGGCGCAGGGGACGACGGGCGCGCCGGACTCCAGGGCCAGCCGGGCCACCCCGGTCTTGCCCCGGTACAGCCGCCCGTCCGGGGACCTCGTGCCCTCCGGGTAGATGCCGAGCAGCTTGCCCTGGGCGAGCACGCGCAGACCCGTGCTGATCGCGCGCTCACTGGCCTTGCCGCCGGACCGGTCCACCGGGATCCCGCCCACCCCGCCGATGAATGCCTTGCTGATGAGGCCCTTCGCCCCATGCCCCGTGAAGTACTCCGACTTGGCCAGGAAGGTGACCTTGCGCGGCAGCGGCAGCGGCCCGAAGAAGTGGTCGGAGAAGGACAGGTGGTTGCCGGCGATGATCGCCGGGCCTTCCCGCGGCACGTTCTCGGTACCTTCCGCCCACGGACGGAACACCAGCGCCAGGAACGGCCCCAGGATCGCCTTGACCACCCAGTAGAACACGCCTCCATCGTCGCACGGGAAACGGGCGAAAGCGGAGGCTCACGGTGAGCAGTGTGCCGCTGCCCCGCCTGGCGGGCATCCAGCGCACCGAGTGGGGTGCGATCGTCGGCACGGCGTGCGACGATGCGAGGGCCGCAGCAAGCGTGGCCGGCCCTCAGCGCGGCGGGCCCGCGCCGGGCGCGGTGGGGAGGACGATAGGCATATGCCAGTCATGCCAGGCGCGGAGCCGTACTTCCACCCGGGCGGCCGCACCGCGGTCCTGCTCTGCCATGGCTTCACCGGATCACCCGCGTCGCTGCGGCCGTGGGCTGAGTACCTGGCGGCGGCCGGGCTGACCGTGTCCCTGCCCCGGCTACCCGGGCACGGCACGACCTGGCAGGAGATGGCCCGCACCCGGTGGGAAGACTGGTATGCCGAGGTTGACCGGGCCTACGAGGAACTTCGCGGCCAGGCGGCCGAGATCTTCGTGATGGGGCTGTCGATGGGCGGCTGCCTGGCGCTGCGGATGGCGGAGCTGCGCGGCCCCGGGGTGAGCGGGCTGGTCGTGGTGAACCCCTCCCTCGCGCCGGACACCAAGCTTTTCCTGCTGGCGCCGGTGCTCAAGTACGTGCTCCCGTCGCTGCCCGGGCTGGGCAGCGACACCAAGAAGGAGGGCGTCGATGAGCTCGCCTATAACCGGGTTCCGGTCCGGGCGGCCGCGACGCTGCCCGCGCTCTGGCGGCTGACCCAGTCGCGGCTGAGCGAGGTCACCCAGCCGGTGCTGGCCTACCGGAGCACCGTGGATCACGTGGTCGGCCCGGCCAGCATGCGGGTCCTGCGGTCCGCGCTGCCGGCCAGCCAGCTGACCGAGCGGGAATGCCCGGACAGTTACCATGTGGCCACCCTGGACAATGATGCGCCGGCTATCTTCGCCGGCAGCCTGGAATTCGTCCGTGCGCATGCTCACGCGGAGGCGGAGTGAACAGTAAGGGGCGCGGCGGCGCAGGCGGCGACGAGTCGGTCTGGCGCGACCTGATAGCGAATTACGCGACGGGCCCCGGCGCTGACGGCGGCGAGGTGCCCTGGCCGGAGCGGGAGAACCTGGGCGGCCGCCGCGAGGCGGGCCCGCTGGCTGGCCCCGGGCCGGACACCGACCCGTCGCTGATGCTCGACCTGAGTGACGATACCGACCCCTCGCTCGACCTCGGTGGCGGCTTCGGCTCGGACCTGGGCCCCCGGCCTGGGCCTGGCCGGACCCCCGGACCGGGCCCGGGTGGCCCGCCGGGTGGTCTCCCGGGGGACGGCGGGCCGGGCCAGCGTCCCTGGGCGCGGCCTGGAGCGGGCGGAGCGCGCCCGGGCACAGGCCGTCCCCCTGGCCCGGGGCCGGTTCCTGGTTCCGGGCTGCCGCCCGGCCCCGCACCGCTACCGGATGCTGGGCCGCTGCCAGGCCTGCCCGGCGCAGGCCGCCTGGCCCGGCGCGGGCCCGGGCGCCGGCGGGTCCGGGGGACCGGGCGGGTTCCGTGGGGCTCACCGGTTGCCGGGGCGTGACAGGTCGCCGGGAGCTGACGGCTTCCCCGGGCCGGCGATGTGCCCGGGGGCGACGGCTTCCCCTGGGCGGGCAGCGCTCCCGGGGCTGATGGCCTGACCGGCGCTGAGTGGTTCAGCGGGGCTGACGGCTTCGCGGGGGCTGGCGCGGGCCCGGGCACGGATTCCTACCCGGGGACGCGGCCGGGCCCGGTCCGCCCGGACGGCGTGGACCCCGGCCAGGAACGGGACACGCCCGGTCCGGGCTGGGACACGGCGGGCGGATCGCCCGGCACCTCCAGCCGGGACGAGCGCCGGGATGGCGGCCAGGCCCGGATCGTCCGCCCGGCCCGGAAGCTCCCGCCTGCTCCCTCCGGCCCGCCGGGCGAGGAGGAGTTCGTCCCGCCGGAGCCCCCGCCGCTGCCTGCCCTCCCCCATGGCCAAGGGCGCCTGGCGGCCTGTTCGGCGGCCCGGGCTATCTGCTCGTCGCTACCTTGGCGGGGTGGGCGGTGCCGGGCTGGGCCGCCTTCCTGGCCGTCGCGGCGTTCGTCGGCGGCTTCGCCGTGCTGGTGATCCAGATGGGCGACCGGCCGCCGCGCGACTCCGGTCCCGACGACGGCGCCGTCGTGTGACCGGCGGCCAGCTGACGGTGCCGTCGTGACCGGCGGCTAGACGACGGCGCCGTCCTGGCCGCTGCTACCAGCCGGGCGGGCCCGGTTCCGGCCGGGTGCCGCCGCCGGCGTTGCGCGCCCGGCGCCGCCTGGACCAGGAGACGGCCACGCCTATCAGCACGGCCACGACCAGCAGCAGGACAACCGGGCCGACGGTGCGGATGTGCCAGATCAGCAGGCCAAGGCGCCAGATCATCCGCCAGATGAACAAGCGCAGGATCAGGTGCACCAGCCCGGCCCCGCCGAGGGCGACGGGAGCCGCGAGAGCGGCATGGCTGGCGGGTGCCGCAGGCACCACAGGGGTCGTCAGCATCACACCTCACGATGCCATGTCATCCGGAGTGCTCCCTTGTTCCGTGCCGGACCGGGAGTCGCCGGCTGGCCGGGCCGGCTCGTCCCCGGATCCAGCTCCGGTCGTGTCAGCCACTGGGCCGGTGGCTGCTGGTGGCTCGGTGGCTGCTGGTGGCCCGGTGGCTGCTGATGGCCCGGTGGCTGCTGATGGCCCGGTGGCTGCTGATGGCCCGGTGGCTGCTGGTGGCCCGGTGGCTGCCGGTGGCCCGGCTGCTGCGGCTCGGGCGCTGCCGGGGTCTCGGCGGGGGACAACGGCCGGCGGGACCGCATCGGCCGGCGGGACCGGCGGCGCAGCCGTGGGCACGGGCGGTTCCGCCGCGGCGTCCTCCCAGACCTCGCCGGGGGACCCGGGCTCGGGCGGGTACGGGCCTGCCGTCCGGCCGCCGCCACCGCCGACTCGAACGCCGACATCGCATCCTGCATGACCACGTTGACCGCGTCCGCCGCGGCGGACACGCCCGAGGCCAGGCCCGGGCCTGATTCGCGCAGCCGCCGCCGGGCCCGGCAGATCGGGCACCAGGCACATTCCGGCGACTCCTGGTGGTCGGCCGTCGCCGTCTCCCAGACGTCGGCCCGGCTCTGGCTGCCGCCGAGCACCGTGCGGATCTGGCCATTCAGCTGCCGGGTCACCCCGCGCGCGCCTGACCGGACCAGCCACCGCTGTAGCTCGAAGATCAGGTCGCCAGCTGACTGCCTGGGCTGCTCCGTCACGTCACGCCTCTTCCCTGTCGTTCATCCCGGCCCACTCCTGCCGCGCCGGGGAGCGCGGCCGCTGCCGCGGCCCGCTAGGGCGCGTGGCCTGCCCGGCCCGGAGCCCCTCGACGCGGGACTTCAGCCCTTTCAGCGCGGTGTCGATGATCATCCTTTCGGCCTTGCGCTTCAGCAGGCCGATCATTGGTACCCGGATGTCCACGCTCAGGTCGTAGGTCACCTCGGTCCCGCTGGACTGCTCGGCTAGTGAATACCCGCCCGCCATCGCGTTGATCACGGAGCCCTGCTCGGCGAGGTCCCAGCGGACCGACGCGTCGCCGTCCCATTCGTAGCCGAGCACGTAGCTGTCCTTGATCATCCCCGCATCCAGGCTGAACCTGACCCGGCTGGCCCGGCCCTGATCGTCACGGCTGAGCACCTGCGCTGACCGCACCGCAGCCGCCCATTGAGGATATGCGGCGAAATCCGCGATTACGGCCATCACCTGAGGCCTGGCCGCCGCGATGGAGATGCTCGACGTGGTCCGGTCGCCCATGACCGGAGCGTACCTCTCGCGCCTGCGGCGGGGCAGCCGGCCGCGCCGCCGGCGGCTGGCGTCCCGGGTGCTACCAGTGCAGTACGTAGGGCGTCCCGGTGGCGCGGAAGTGCCCCACATTGATGCACTCGGTGCGGCCGATCCGCACCCGCCGGGCGAGTGGCTGGTGCACGTGGCCGAACAGGGCGTACCTCGGCTGGGTAGCCTCGATGTGCCGCCGCAGGGCTTCGCTGCCGCGTTCCATCCGCCGGGCCACCGTGTCGTAGAGCAACTGCGGCACCGCGGGCGGGATGTGACTGCACAGGACATCTACGGTCCCGGTCGCGGCCACCTTGGCCGCGAAGGCTTCCTCGTCGAGCTCGTTCGGGGTGCGGTACGCGGAGCGCAGGCCGCCGCCGACAAAGCCGAAGGTCCAGCCGCCCAGGATGGCCCGCTGCCCATCGAGTACCTGATGGCCGGGGCGCAGATGCGGCGGCCAGAGCTGGGGCAGGTTGACGTTGCCGTAGGTCAGGTAGGCCGGTTCCGGCATCCTCCCGAACAGTTCCGCGTATTGCCGGGACGCCGCCTGCTCCACATGAACGGCCGGATCGCCGTCCAGGGCGGCCCACAGCCGGCGGGACATCTCCCGGGCCTCGGCGAACCGCTTGGCGGTGCGCAGCGTCACGAACTCCTGGGCCTGCTGGGCACCGAACAGGTCGGCGAAGATGCCCTGCCCGTGGTCGGCGTAGTCGATGAACAGGAGCAGATCCCCGAGGCAGATCAGCGCGTCCGCGCCGCCCGCGGCGGCCAGCGCGTCCGCCCGGCCGTGCACATCACTGACCACGTGCACCCGCATGCGCCCTACCTTAGGCGGGTGTCGGACGGTGGGCACGGGGGGAAAGATGGGGCCAGGCGTTCCGGGTAAGCTGGGATTGCTACCTGCTGGTAGCTTTCGGGGGCCGCACCAGGGTACGGTCCATGTCGTTCGTCGCCGAACCTGACCGGCAGGAGCTGTCAATGCGCGAATACGGCACCCCCGCCGCGGTGGAGATCACGCCGACCGCGAACCTGGCCGACGTTGCCTTCGACCGCGCGGAGCGCGAGCCGCAGGCCGCGGTCTTCCGCCGCCGGGCGCCGGGCAGCGGCCCCGCCTGGCACGACGTGACCGCCGCGAGTTCCGGGCCGAGGTGTCCGCGCTGGCCAAGGGCCTGGTGGCGGCCGGAATCGGGGTAGGCGACCGGGTCGCCCTGCTGTCCAGGACCCGGTACGAGTGGACCGTCGTGGACTATGCGATCTGGACGGCCGGGGCCGTCACTGTGCCCATCTACGAGACCTCCTCAGCCGAGCAGGTCGAGTGGATCCTGGGTGACTCCGGCGCCCGCGCGCTGATCGTCGAGACGCCCGGGCACCTGCAGGCCGCCGCGGACGTGCTGGGCAGGCTGCCTGGCGTGGAGCGGGTCTGGCTGATCGACAAGGGCACCGGGGACGCCGCGGCCGGCCAGCCGGCGGACGGCACGCTGGACGGCCTGGCCGCGGATGGCGCGGCCGTCGGTGATGACGTGCTGGCCGAGCGCCGGGCCGCTCGCGGCGCCGCCGACCTGGCCACCATCATCTACACCTCGGGAACCACCGGCCGCCCGAAGGGCTGCCAGCTCACCCACGGGAACCTGCTCGCCGACGTGCGGAACGCGATCGGCGCGCTGCCGGAGATCTTCTCCGTGCCCGGGCGCTCGGCCCTGCTGTTCCTGCCGCTGGCACACTCCTTCGCGCGCATCATCCAGGTCGGCTGCCTGGAGTCGGGCACCATCATGGGCCACACCCCGGATGTGGCCAGCCTGGTCGCTGACCTGGGCAGCTTCCAGCCGACGTTCATCCTGGCCGTCCCGCGGGTCTTCGAGAAGGTGTACAACGGCGCGGAACTCCAGGCGTCGGCGAGCCGCCTGAAGGGCCGCATCTTCGCCGCCGCGGCGCGGACCGCGATCGAGTGGAGCGGCACGCTGGGCAGTTCCGGGCGGCCGCTGCGCGGCAGCCAGCCGCTGCGGCTGCGGGCCGCGCATGCCGTGTACGACCGGCTCGTCTACAGCAAGCTGCGGGCGGCCACCGGCGGGCGGGTGCAGTACGCCGTGTCGGGCGGCGCGGCGCTCGGCGAGCGGCTCGGGCATTTCTTCCGCGGCGCCGGCATCACCGTGCTGGAAGGCTACGGGCTGACCGAGACCAGCCCGGTAATCTCGGTCAACCTGCCCGGCCGCAACAAGATCGGCTCGGTCGGCGCGCCGGTCCCCGGGGTCAGCGTGCGGATCGCCGAGGACGGCGAGATCCTGGCGTCCGGGCCGAACGTGTTCGCCGGCTACTGGCACAACGACGCCGCGACCGGGGAGATGATCGACTCCGGCGGCTGGCTGCACACCGGGGACCTCGGCGAGCTTGACGAGGACGGCTACGTGTGGGTCACCGGCCGGAAGAAGGACATCATCGTCACGGCCGGGGGCAAGAACGTGGCCCCGGCCGTGCTGGAGGACCGGCTGCGCGCGCACCCGCTGGTGAGCCAGTGCATGGTGGTGGGCGATGGCCGTCCCTACGTGGCGTGCCTGGTGACGCTGGATGAGGAAGCGCTGGCGGCGTGGAAGGGCCGGCATCCGCAGCTGGCCCAGGCCAGCCTGGCGGAACTGTCGGAAGACCCCGGGCTCACCGCGGAGATCCAGAGGGCGGTGGACGAGGCCAACAAGGCGGTGTCCCGCGCGGAGTCGATCCGCCGGTTCCGGATCCTCCCGGTTGACTTTACCGAGCATGCAGGCTACCTGACGCCATCCCTCAAGGTCCGCCGGGGTGTGGTGGCCAAGGACTTCGCGGACGACATCGACGCGCTCTACGAATAGCGAGCGACCTCATACCGCCGAGGGTCGCGGCTGCGCCGCGAGCGGGGTGATTGTCAGCTGATGTGCAGCGAGGAGGTGCCCGTTGGGGGTGGCCTCCTCGCTGTGCCGGTTCTAGCCTCCGGGTTGATGAGACCAGGGAGGCTGCGATGGCCGACTATTCGACCTTACTGCGGGATCGGGTGAGCCTGGCGGTCCGCTCGGTGGACCGGATTTTCCTGCAGGGGTATGTGCCGCATCTGCAGACCGCGGGGTGGTGCGCGCGGTTCCTGCGCGAGCAGCGCGGATTCGGCTACCCGTCCTCGAGGGCGTTCGGCGAGGTGGGGAAGGCGTACGAGACCGCGATCAGGAACTTCGCTAAGGAGAACGCCATCCCGGTGATCCGCTTCGCCAAGGGAGATAACAGGGAGGAGATCGCCCGGCCTTACCTGGAGGCGGCTGCTGCTGCGGGCGGCAAGGGCAAGGTCGTCATGATCGGCGTCGGGCAGGAGAAGGCCTCGGCGTGGCGGTCCTGGGCGGGCAAGAGACATGACAGCCGGGGGCGGGTTCTGCAGGAGTGGGGGCGGCAGATGACCTTCGTCAACCACTTCTACTTCTACCTGCAGGACCCGGAGTGGGGCCCGGCGTTCTGGAAGGTCAACTGCTATGCGCCCTTCCCGGTCTGGATCTGGCTGAATGGGCACGAGTGGGCCAAGCGCCAGCTTGATAAGGCCCGGATCGGGTATGCCGCGCTGGACAACGGGTTCCGCTCCTGTGACGATCCCGCGCTGCTGCAGCGGTTGTGTGACCGGCTGGGGCCCGGTGCGGTCACCGCGTTTTTCTGGCGCTGGTTTGCCCGGCTCCCGCAGGTGCTCACCACCGCCGACCTCCGCGCCGGATACGTCTACGAGCTGGCGTTCCGCCAGTTCGAGATAGCCGACACGCTGGTGTTCGACCGTCCCGCCGCCGGGCGCGCCTTCTTCGAAGGGCTCATCCGCGACCACCTGGATATCGGCCGCCCCGACTGCGTGTCACTGACCTTCGGCCGGCGGATCAACGCCAGGACCCCGGGCGCCTTCCGCACCAAGGTCATCACCGAGGGAGTCGACCCGCAGATCAGCTGCTACTACAAGGCCAGCCGGATCAAGCAGTACTTCAAAGGACACCGGGCGCTGCGGACCGAGACGGTCATCTGCGACACCCACGACTTCGGGATCGGGCGGCGCGTCTGCCTGGACAACTGGAACGCCCTGCGGGCCGCTGGCGAACACGCCAACCAGCGTCTATGCGACGCTGAAGCAGCAGACGCCCAGCCGGCCCCCGACACCGTCACCTTCGCCGAGGTGACCAGGCCCACCAGCACCCCCGAGGGCCTGCACGCTCCAGCCCTGCACTTCGGTGATCCCCGCGTCATGGCGATCCTGGCTGCCACGCTGCGGTTCACCCACCTGATCGCCGGATTCGACAACCGCTCCCTGACCCAGCTCACCTCCGCGCTGCTGGGCACCCCCTACACCAGCCGGCAAGCCACCTACGACCTGCGGCGGCTGCGGCGAAAACAGATCATCGAACGGCTCCCCGGCACCCACCGGTACCGCCTCACCCCCCACGGCCGCACGATCGCCGTCCTGTTCACCAAGACCTACGGCCGCGTCCTCACCCCCGGCCTGACCACCCTCAGCCCAGCCCTCCCTGACGATCTTGCGCACCGCTCGGCCCTCGCCACCGCCTGGCGGCAGTTCGACCGCGCCCTCGGCCAGCACATCACAGCCGGGCTGGCCGCCGCGTGACAGGCGAAAACTTGATCTGACCGGAAACATGGCCAAGGCCTACTGGAGGTAGCGGGTGGCCCGGGGTCAGCCGCCCAGGATCTGCGCGAGGCGCCGGGCGACCAGGTCCCAGCGCCACTCCCGGTCCACCCAGGCCAGGCCCTTCTCCCCCATCGCGCGGGCGCCCGCGGGGTCGCCGAGCAGCTGGATGAGCCGCTCCGCGAGCTGGGTCACGTCCCGGCCCGGTATCACGTAGCCGGTCTCCCCATTCAGCACGGCGTCCGGCGCGCCGCCGGAATCCCCGGCGATGACCGGCAGGCCGGTCGCGGAGGCTTCCAGGTAGACGATGCCGAGCCCCTCGACATCCAGGCCGCGGCGGCGGGTCCGGCAGGGCATGGCGAACACATCGCCCGCGTCGTAGTAGGCGGGCAGGTCCGCATCCGGCACCTGCCCGGTGAACCGCACCGAGCCGGCCACCCCCAGCGTGCCGGCCAGCTGCCGCAGCCGCCCTGCGGCCGGGCCGCCGCCGACCAGCAGCAGCACGGGATCGCCGCCGGCCGCGCGCACCGCCGGCCAGGCGCGCAGCAGCGTGTCCTGCCCCTTCCGGGCCACCAGGCGCGATACGCACACCACCACTGGCCGGTCCCCCAGGCCCAGCCGCTCCCTGATGGCGGCACCGCCGGCCCGGGCCGGAACGCGGACGTGTCCACCCCCGGCGCCAGCCGGGCCATCCGGGCCGTCGCGGCCGGTGACAGCGCCCGGGCCAGCCGCACCCGGACGTACTCGCCGAGATAGGTGACCACATCCACCGAGTCACCGATCCGCCGGAGCAGATGGCGGGCCACCGGCAGTGCCGCCCAGCCCGCCTCATGCCCGTGGGTGAGCGCGACGATCCGGGCCGCCCCGGCCCGGCGCAGCGCGGGCGCCAGCAGGCCCAGCGGGGCCGCCGCGCCGAACAGGACGGTGTCGCAGCCGTGCTCGGCCAGGGCCGCCGCGGCGCGGTCGCGCACGGCCGGCACCGGCAGCATCAGCGAGGTGGGGTGGCGTATCACCGGGAACGGCTGCCGCTGGTCGAACTCGGCCGCGCCCTCCCAGGCGGGCGCGTAGACCACAACCTGGCCGGGGGGCAGCCGGAGGGCCAGGGCGTGCACGAACGACTGGATCCCGCCGGCCCGCGGCGGGAAGTCGTTGGTGACGATCAGGACCTTTGGCATCTGGCACGGATCATAACGGCCCCGGGGCGCCGGAAGCCGCAGGCGGGCCCCGGACGATCGTCCGGGGGCCCGCCTGCGCACGAGGGACCGGGCTGGCCGCGCGGCTCAGGGCCGCGCGGCGCTGTCCAGGTTGGCCGCGTACCAGCCGGCCAGCTGGACCTTCTCCACGTCCGAGCCGGTCTGCGGGGCGTCGATCAGGTAGCCCCCGCCCACGTACATCCCGACATGGCCGTCGCCGTCGAAGAACAGCAGGTCGCCGGGCTGGAGGTCGTTCGTGGAGACCGCGGGCAGCGCGGCCACCTGCTCGTAGGTGGTCCGCGGGATGGACACCCCGGCGGACGCCCAGGCGGCCTGGACCAGGCCCGAGCAGTCGAACGAACTCGGCCCGGTCGCGCCGTACACGTACGGGTCGCCGATCTTGGAGTAGGCGTAGGCCACGGCCTGGCCCGCGGCCCCGCTGACCGGGATGTGGTTGGTGACCGGGGCAGTCGAGCCGCCCGTCCCGATCGTGGAGGTCGAGGCGACCTGCTGCTGTTGCTGCGCGGTCAGGGTGGCCAGGATGGCCTTCTGCTTGCTGAGCGCCTGGCCGATGGACTTCTTCCGGGCCAGCCGCTGAGCGTCCAGGCTGGCCACCGCCTGCTCGGTCCGGCGGGCGCTCTGCTGCGCGCCGGCCAGCTCGCGGGCGGCCGAGATGAACTCGTGCACCTGGGCCTGCCGGTCGCTGGACAGCTGCAGCAGGACGGAGGCCTGGTTCAGCACGGCCTGCGGGTTGTCGGTGGTGAACAGCGCGCCCATCGAGGTCATGGTGCCGCTCTCATAGGCGGTGGCGGCGATCGAGGCGATCTCATCCTGCATCGACCGGAACTTCGCCTGGTCCGTCTTGACCTCGCGGTTCACCAGGGTCAGCCGCTGCTTGGCCTGGGTCAGCTGCTGCGCCGTCAGGTCGTACTGCTGGATCGCCTGGTCCTGCTCCGAGGTGAGGTGGTTCACCGTCTTCTGCACCTGGCCGACGCTGGGCTGTGGTGCCGCGCCCGCGACGCTGGCCATGGTGGCCAGCACCCCGGCTGTGGCGGCCACGCTCACCCCGACGGCGATCCCCCGGCGCAGCGCCCGGCGGCGCTGCGGTTTACCACCCGGTTCGCACTGCGGTTCGTCGGGCACACGGGCATGCTGGGCAGCTGAACGCGTACTCACGTACGTGATCACGCTCCTTCTTCCACTCCGCCTACCGGGTGAGCTGACGGGTTCGGGCTGTGGAAGATGCCCTACGGCCTGGCCATGGTGCGGTGACGCACGTCCGGCCGGGCCGATTCACCCCATGGAGGACCCGGGCTCCGGGCATGCCCGGCATGAGCCCTCCGGTGGGTCCCCGGCTCTCCGGCTGGCCTGATTAACCAGCGCGAAGACTCGGCGGTGGCCGGCCGCCGTCACCGTAGTGGTGGCTGGGGAGCGGTCCGACCTGGGCTGACACTAGTGAAGCCACGGCGGGGGTTTCAACCGCTTCGCGAATACCCGCAAGCCGCGCCGGCGGGCCCGGTCAGGAAGCCCTGGCCGCGGGCCCCTCCCAGAGTGGCGGGATCAGCCGCGCATCGGCGAGGACGCGCAGCGCGCGCCGCTCGTCAGCGTCGAGGCCGGGCTGCGGCCGGCCGTGGCCGAGCAGCACGGTGACCACGCAGTCCCGGCAGGCGATATCCCGCATCGCGCACTGGTCGCATTCGATCAGCATCTGTCCTCCTGAGGCTGGCTCCGGGCCTGGCCTGGGCCGGCCCGGCGTCGCGGCGCCCCGCGGGGAGGCGCCTGCGGCACACGCTAGGCGGGGCCTCTGACACTCCGCGTTCGCACCGCGACACGCGGCGCTCCCGCCCGGACACTGGTCCGGCCGCGACCCGGCACGGCCGCCCTGGCCACCCGGCACGGCCGCCCCGGCCACCCGGCACGGCCGCCCCGGCCCGGCGGCCGGGCGGGCCGCCCTGGGATGATGCGGGCATGGCAGCAAGCGCAGGCGACCCGGGAGAACGGCACCGCGCGCAGGCCACCTCCTTCGGCGCCGCCGCGGCCGCCTACGAGCGGGGCCGGCCGCCTTACCCGGCGGCGGCCCTCGACTGGCTGCTCCCGCCGGGCGCGCCACGGGTGCTCGACCTCGGGGCCGGCACCGGGAAGCTCACCCGCCGGCTGCAGGGCCGCGGCCTCGACGTGGTCGCGGTCGAGCCGCTCGCCGGGATGCGTGAGGAACTGGCCCGGGCCGTGCCCGGCGTTGCGGTGCGGGCCGGCACCGCCGAGGAGATCCCGCTCCCGGACGGCAGTGTCGACGCGGTCCTGGTCGCCCAGGCCTGGCACTGGGTGGATCGGGCCCGGGCGGTGCCCGAGGTGGCCCGGGTGCTGGCCCCCGGTGGCCGGCTGGGGCTGCTGTGGAACATCCGGGACGAGCGGGAACCCTGGGTGGCCGAGCTGACCCGGGTGCTCGACCCGGGCGGGCAGGACGGGGACCATCCGCACGGCGTCATCGGCCCGCCGTTCGGGCCCACCGAGCGGCACGACGTCAGCTGGCAGCACCGGCTCAGCCTGGACCAGCTCGCCGACATGGCCGCCTCGCGGAGCTACGTGATCACGATGGCCGCCGCGCAGCGGGACGCGGTGCTGGCCGCGGTCCGCGATCTCGGCGCGGCACAACTCGCCCTGTCCGGGGCGGATGAGCTGGTGCTGCCGTACGTGACCGAGTGTTTCCGCGCCGACCTGGGCTGAGCGCGGCGTGCCGCTCGCACCGAGTGTCGGTGCCCCGCCCTAACGTGATCACCGTGAGCATGAGCACCTGGCTGGCCGCCGCGCTGGCCCGCCTCCGGCCATCTGCGGGCGAGGCGGGGCGCACGGCGGGCGTGTCCCCTCCGAGCCTGCGCTCCTGGGCGGTTCCCGGGGGCCGCCGCCATGGGCTGGCACTCCGCCACGGGCTAGCACTGCGGCGGCGCACGCTGCAGAGCCTGGAGTTCGTGGTGGTCGATGTCGAGACGACCGGCTGGTCCCCGGACACGGCCGGGATCACCGAGATCGGCGCCGTCCGGGTGCGCGGCGGCCGGATCGAAGCGGAGTTCGCCGCCCTGGTGAACCCGGGCCAGGCGATCCCGGCCGACATCACGGAGCTGACCGGCATCAGTGACGCCATGGTCGCGGACGCGCCGCGGGCGGTGTCCGTGCTGCCGGTGTTCCTCGACTTCATCCACGGCTGCGTGCTCACCGCGCATAACGCGCCGTTCGACGTGAGCTTCCTGTCCGCCGCGTGCGCGGGCAGCGGGCTGCGCTGGCCGTCCCCGCCGGTGCTGGACACCGTGACCCTGGCCCGGCTGGCGCTGGGGGCGGATGAGGTGCCCAACTGCAAGCTGAGCACCCTGGCGGGCTTCTTCGGCGCAGCGGACCAGCCCCGGCACCGGGCGCTGGCCGACGCCCGAGCCACTGCCGCCGTGCTGGCCGGGCTGCTGGGCCGGCTGGCCGCCCGCGGGATGCACCGGTACGGCCAGCTGACCGCCGCCCAGGCCCGGCTCGCGGCCGGGACGGGGAACGGCTCCCGGCATGGCGGGCCGGGCCGGGCCGGGTCAGGTGCGGAGCAGCGATACGCTACGCCGGAAGGCTGCGGACACGGCCCGGCAGGAGGCAGCAGGTGATCACCGCGATCGTTCTGGTGAAGGCCGACGTGGCGCGGATCCCGGAGACTGCGGAGATCATCGCGCAGATCCCGCAGGTCACCGAGGTCTACTCGGTGACCGGCGAGTTCGACCTGGTCGCCCTGGTCCGGGTGCGGGCGCACGAGGAACTCGCCGACGTGATCCCCGGGACACTGAACCGGGTAGCCGGGGTGACCCACACCGAGACGCACATCGCGTTCCGCACGTACTCGCGGCACGATCTCGAGGCCGCGTTCGCCCTCGGCTACGAGTCGGACTGAGCTACCCCGCGGCCGCCTGAGCCAGCTCCCGGCTGGCCGCCACCCACCGGTCCAGCAGGTCGCGGGCGGCCCCGGAGTCAACGGCGGCCGTGGCCCGGGCGTAGCCCCCGGCGAGCGCCTTGTCCAGCGCCCCGCCGCCCGGCACCCCGGCGGCGGCCGCCAGTGCGGCGGCGGCGTTAAGCAGGACTGTCTCGCGGACCGGGCCGGGCTCCCCGGCCAGGACCGCGCGGGCCACCGCGGCGTTGTGCTCCCGGTCACCGCCGCGCAGGTCGCCAGGGCGGGCCCGGCCCAGCCCCAGCACCGCCGGGTCGAACACGGCCCGGTCCACCGTGCCGCCGTGCGCCACCCAGACCGTGGACGTGGTCGTCGTGGTGAGCTCGTCCAGCCCGTCGTCCCCGTGGAACACCAGGGCGGAGCAGCCCCGGCCGGCCAGCACGCCGGCGATCACCGCGCCCACCCGCGCGTCGGACACCCCCACCGCCAGGGCCTGCGGCCGCGCCGGGTTGGACACCGGGCCGAGGAGGTTGAACACGGTCGGCACCCCCAGCTCGCTCCGGGCGACCGCGGCGTGCCGGAATGACGGGTGGTAGAGCGGCGCGAACAGGAACGCGATCCCGGTTTCCGCCACCAGCCGGGCGGTGGCCTCCGGCGGCAGGCTGATGACCACGCCCAGCGCCTCGAGAACATCGGCCGCGCCGCAGGCTGAGGAGGCGGCCCGGTTCCCGTGCTTGACCACCCGGACGCCGGCCGCGGCCGCCACGATCGCGCCCATCGTGGAGATGTTCACCGTGTGCGCCCCGTCCCCGCCGGTGCCGACCAGGTTGACCAGGGCGCCCGGCACGCTGATCGGGGTCGCCCGGCGGAGCATCACGTCGGAGAGCCCGGCCAGCTCGGCCGGCGTCTCCCCCTTCATCCGCAACGCCACGGCGAATCCGGCGACCTGCACCGGCGTCGCGGCACCCTCCATGATCTCGCTCATGGCCCAGGCCGCCTGGTCCGGGGACAGCGACTCCCCGCGGATCAGCGCGCCGATGATGCCGCGCCAGGACATGGTTGGTGACATTGCCGCCCTCCGCGGACGCTGGGCTCAGGCCTGGGCCGGCAGCCGCTCCGCGCGCTGGCGCATCAGGCCAGCGAGCGCCGCGGCGAACGCCACCGGGTCAATCGGGTGGGACGTCACCGCGTCCGCGCCGGACCAGGTGGCCAGCCAGCCGTCGTCGGCCCGGCCGATGACCAGCAGCACCGGCGGGCAGTCGTGGATCTCGTCCTTGGCCTGCCGGCAGACGCCCATGCCGCCCGCGGGCTGCGCCTCGCCGTCCAGCACCATGACGTCAGCACCGCCGGCATCCAGCAGCCGGATCAGGGCCGGCTCGGTGGCCACCGGGATGATCTCAGCCTCGGGCACATCGGGGGCGGGGCGGCGGCCGATGGCGAGCTGCATCCGCGCGCGGGTGTCCGCATCATGGCTGTAAACGACGACCTTCATGAAGTGGATGGTACCGACACGGGGGGTCGGCCCACGCACGCCTACGGGTTGTCGTAATAATGAGCGCGTGGCCACCGCATCCGTCACCGAGAGAGCGCCGTCCCCCCGCCCGCCTGCTGCCCGGCCCAACCTGGTCAGCGTGGGCACTATCGTCTGGCTCTCCTCGGAACTCATGTTCTTCGCCGCCCTGTTCGCGGTGTACTTCACCATCCGCTCGGTAGACAAGGGCGAAGGGCTCCCCTGGCCCGGCGCGCACCTGGATCTCACCCTGGGCTCGATCAACACCACGGTGCTGCTGCTGTCCAGCGTCACCTGCCAGCTCGGGGTGTTCGCCGTGGAGCGCGGCCAGCTCGGCCGGGCCGGCCGGATCTGGCAGATGAGCCGCTGGGGCCTGCGCGAGTGGTACTGGCTGTCGTTCCTGATGGGCCTGTACTTCGTCTGCGGCCAGGGCTACGAGTACCTGAGCCTGATCCGCGACCAGCACCTGACCGTGTCGTCCAGTGCCTACGGGTCGGTGTTCTACATCCCCACCGGGTTCCACGGCCTGCACGTGACCGGCGGGCTCATCGCGTTCCTGTTCGTGCTGGGCCGCACCTACGTGGCCAAGACCTTCACCCACGAGCAGCAGGTCAGCGCGATCGTCGTCTCCTACTACTGGCACTTCGTGGATGTCGTGTGGATCGGGCTGTTCACCACGATCTACCTCATCCAGTAGGCGCTCCCGCACCGAATACCTAGGCGGGACGCCCGCAAACCCCTAACAGAAGCTCCGAACCAGAAGACGAGGGCAGCAGTGAGCTGGATCACCGCACGGCGGCGGCGCCCGGTCGCCGGATACGCCGTTGTGCTGCTTGGGCTGGTCGCGGTCGGCGGCGGGTACGCGGCCCTCACCGCGCAGGGCAGCCCGGCCAACGCCACGTCCCCGCCGGCCTCGCAGCAGGACACCACCGTGGGCCGGACCCTGTTCACGCAGAACTGCTCCAGTTGCCACGGCCTGGAGGCCCAGGGCACGTCCTCGGGCCCGAGCCTGATCGGAGTGGGCGCGGCCGCCGTCAACTTCCAGGTCAGCACCGGCCGGATGCCGCTCAAGGAGGCCGGGGCCGAAGCGGCCCGCAAGCCCCCGGTGCTCAACGCCAAGCAGACTGAGGAGATCGCCGCCTACATCCAGTCCCTGGGCGGCGGCCCGACTGTCCCGGACGCCAGCCAGGTCAGCACCCAGGGCGCGGACCCAGGGGTCGGGCAGGAACTGTTCACCGCCAACTGCTCCCAGTGCCACAACTTCGTGGGCGCGGGCGGTGCGCTGACCTACGGCAAGTACGCTCCCGCGCTGACCCATTCGACGCCCACCCAGATCTACGAGGCGATGCTCACCGGGCCGGAGGCCATGCCGGTGTTCAACGACACGACGATTACGCCGAGTGAGAAGCGGGATATCATCGCGTACATCACCCAGACACGCTCGGAACCCAACCCCGGCGGGTTCAGCCTCGGCCGGATCGGGCCGGTCACCGAGGGCCTGGTCGGCTGGATCGGCGGTATCGGCGGCCTGGTCCTGGTCGCCATGTGGATCACTGCGAAGCGACGGGTGCACTGACCATGAGCAGCACAGACGGACACTCAGAGGATGTCCGGCCGGAAGCAGGAGACGAGTCCGTGACCGAGCCGCCGCGGGCGCCCCACCGGGTGATCGGCACGCCGCCCCCCGCGGAGGAACGGACCCTGCTCGGCGCGGCCCAGGCGGCCGGGCCGCCGCCGGCGGACGAGGGCTACCTCCCCCCGGATCCGGCCGATCTGAGGGCCGCTAAGCGCAACGAGCGGCTCGTGGCCGCGCTGTTCATCCTGGCCATGCTGGCCGGGATCGGGTTCATCGCCGCCTACATCGGCCTGGAAGTAGGCACCAACCTCGACTCGGTGCTGCGGTCCAACCTGGCGCTGGGCCTGTCCATGTCGGTGGCTTTCGTGGCGCTGGGCGTGGGCGCGGTGATCTGGGTCCGGACGCTGATGCCCGACGTGGAGGTCACCGAGGAGCGCAAGCCGCTGGCGTCCCCCCCGGAGGTCCGCCACGAGTTCGCCGAGACGTTCCAGCAGGGCGCGGAGGCCAGCCAGTTCGTCAAGCGGCCGATCCTGCGGCGGACGCTGATCGCGGCCACCGTGCCGCTGGCGGTGGCCCCGGTCGTGCTGCTCCGGGACATGGGGCCGCTACCGGGGACGTCGCTGCGGCACACCGTGTGGCGTAAGGGCCTGCGGCTGGTCATCGACCAGACCGGCCATCCGATCCGCCCGGCGGACTTCGACACCCCCGGATCGATGATCACGGTGATCCCCGAGGGCTACCAGACCAACGACGACGCGATCGCCAAGGCCGCGACGATCATCATCAAGTTCGGGCCGGGGCAGCTGATCCCGAAGCGGCCAGGGGACCAGTACGGCACGGTGATGAACTGGACGGTGGACAACATCGTCGCCTACTCGAAGATCTGCACCCACGTGGGGTGCCCGGTGGCGCTGTATGAGCAGACCACGCACCACATCCTGTGCCCGTGCCACCAGTCCACCTTCGACGCGACGAACGGGGCCGCGGTGCTGTTCGGACCGGCGGCCCGGCCGCTGCCGCAACTACCGATGACCGTGGACGCCGACGGTTATCTCGTCGCGCGCAGCGACTACACCGAACCGGTCGGCCCAAGCTTCTGGGAGCGGGGATGAGCATCGAAAACAGGGCCTCAGCCAGCACAAACGTCTCGGGCCCTGTGGAGAAGGCGCTGGCCGGCACCGGCACGTTCCTCGACGACCGGCTGCGGGCGGCCAAGGGCGCCCGCACGCTGCTCAAGAAGGTCTTCCCGGACCACTGGTCGTTCCTGCTCGGTGAGATCGCGCTCTACTCGTTCATCATCCTGCTGCTCACCGGCACCTTCCTGACCTTCTTCTTCAAGCCCAGCATGACGTCGGTGGTCTACCACGGCACGTACACCAGGCTGAACGGCGTGCGGATGAGCGAGGCGTACGCCTCCACGCTGAACATCAGCTTCGACGTGCGCGGTGGCCTGCTGATGCGGCAGATCCACCACTGGGCCGCGGACCTGTTCATGGCCGCGATCATGGTGCACATGCTGCGGATCTTCTTCACCGGCGCGTACCGCAAGCCCCGCGAGTTCAACTGGCTCATCGGGATCGTGCTGTTCACGCTGGGCTTGCTGGAAGGCCTGTTCGGCTACTCGCTGCCCGACGACCTGCTGTCCGGCACCGGCCTGCGGATCACCGAGGGCGTGGCGCTGGGCATCCCGATCGTCGGCACCTACCTGTCGTTCTTCCTGTTCGGCGGGCAGTTCCCGGGCACCTACATCATCCCGCGGCTGTACATCATCCACGTGCTGCTGATCCCGGGCATCCTGCTGGCGCTGATCACCGCGCACCTGTTCCTGATGTTCCACCAGAAGCACACCCAGATGCCCGGCAAGGGGCGCACCGACCGCAACGTCATCGGCCAGCCGCTGTACCCGTACTTCATGGCCAAGACCGGCGCGTTCTTCATGCTCGTCTTTGGCGGGCTGGCCCTGCTGTCCACGTTCGCCCAGATCAACCCGATCTGGCTGTACGGGCCGTACACCCCGGCCTCGATCTCGGCGGGTTCGCAGCCCGACTTCTACATGGGCCCGCTCGAGGGCTCGCTGCGCATCATGCCGAGCTGGTCCTGGAACGTCCTGGGCCACACGTTCGCCTTCAACGTGTTCATCCCGGCCCTGGTGCCGCTGGGCCTCATCTTCACCGGGGCCGCGCTGTGGCCGTTCATCGAGCGCTGGGCGACCGGGGACCAGCTGGAGCACCACGTGAACGACCGGCCGCGGAACGCGGCGACCCGGACGGCGATCGGCGTCGCCGCGGTCGCCTTCTACGGCATCCTGTGGCTGGAAGGCGCCAACGACGTCATCGCCGAGCACTTCGACATCTCGCTGTACACCACGACCGAGATCGCCCGGTACGCCGTCTTCATCGGGCCGGTGGTCGCGTACTGGGCGACCAAGCGGATCTGCCTGGGGCTGCAGCGCAAGGACGCGGAGTCGCTGGCCCACGGCTACGAGTCTGGGGTCATCAAGATGACCCCGGAGGGCGAGTTCATCGAGGTGCACCGGCCGCTGCCGGAGGAGCAGCGGGCGGTCCTGCGGTCCCGGGAGCACGCCGTGGCCGCGCTGCCCGCCGCCCCGGACGGGGACGAGGCGGTGCCGGACCCGGCGACCCGGGGCGTGCTCGGCAAGCTGCGGCTGCGGGCGGCCCAGGTGATCACCGAGAGTGTCCCGCTGGAGGAGGCCGGGAACGGGCACGGCAGCGGTCATGGGAACGGCCACGACGGGAACGGGCACGGTGAGCCGGCCGCGGTGACCACCGGGGAACCCGGCAAGTCCGTCCCCGGGCCGGGCGGCGCAGGCCCGGAGGACGCCGCCGGCGACCACTGACCACTCCCGCGGCCGCACGAGGGACCCCGCGAACCGCACGATACGCACGCAGAGACGGCTGGGCCCCCGGGGGTACTTCCCCCGGGGGCCCAGCCGTTTTCCCCTCAGGCGGCCCGCAGGTGGCCGGACGGGGCCGGGAGGGCCGGAGCCTGGGTGACCGACGCGGCGGTCACGAAGCGGCTGCCCTGGCTGCCTGCCTGCACCGCCTCCCCGGTGGCGCTGCCCGCCAGCAGCTTGCGCCAGCCCAGGAAGTAGATGGTCCAGCCGTTCCCCCAGGTGCCCGGCCGCGGGCTGCCGACGACGCTGATCGGGTCACCCAGCATGGAATGGTTGTAGTACCAGACCGCGTTGGCCGGGGCCACGTTGACGCAGCCGTGGCTCACGTTGACGATGCCCTGCTCGCCGACCGACCACGGGGCACTGTGGATGTAGGTGCCGCTGGCGGTGAACTGCACCGCGTCGTAGACCAGCTCGTTGTAGTACCCCGGGCTGCCCGCCGGGATGCCGATCGTCGCGGAGTTCATGTCCACCGGGTTGGCCATAGCGAAGGACAGGTAGTTGCCGTCCGCGGTGTCCATGCCCGGCCGCCCCGTGCTGATCGGCCAGTTGCCCAGCAGCCGGCCGTTCCACCACACCTTCATGTGGTGCGTGGCGGTGTTGGCCCGGGCGACGAGCGAGGCGCCGATCCGGAAATGCTGGCTCAGGTTGGCCCGGCCGTACACGCCCGGCGCGCCCTGCACCCCGGCCAGGTGCGCGGTGAACCGGACCTGGTCGTGCGCTGGCCAGTAATGTTCTGGGCGGAACCAGGCATCCTTGCTGTCCATCCAGTACCAGGCGCCGGTGACCGGCTTGGCGGACCAGACCTCCAGCGAGCGCTCCACCGCGGCCCGGTCCCTGATCGGCCGGCTGAACGTCACCATGATCGGCATGCCGACCCCGACGGTCTCCCCCGGGGTCAGGGCGGTGGTGGCACTGAAGCCCCGTTCCGGGCGGAAGACCCGGAAGGTGCCCGCGGCGACCGTCCGCCGCCCGGCCGGGTTCACCGCGCTCGCGGTGACCTGGTAGGCCTGGCCCGGCACCAGCGCCCATCCGGTCCGCCACGCGAGTGACCCGGCGGCATAGCTGCCCGGCAGCGCGGTCCCGGCCGCGTTGCGCACCACCACCTGGGACAGCTTCCCGTCCCGGACCGAGACCGCGACGCCGAGGTCGGGCCGCGTGTCGAGGGCCCCCGCGCCGGCGGCGGCCGGGCTGGTGAGCACCGCCGCCCCGGTGTGGTGGCCCCGCCCGGCGCCCTTCCCGCCGGTGCCCGCCGAACTGAACGTCAGGTTGCCGCTGGTGATGGTGACCGTGGCCGGCGGCCGTGCGGCGGCCGCATCCGCGCCGCCGCCTCCGGAGCACGCGGCCAGCAGCAGCAGGCCGGCCACCCCGGCTCCCCAGCTGGCCGGCTGAGTCCAGCCACGTCGCGCCAGCCCGCGGGCGGCGCCCGATATGTCCCCCGACACGTTCCTACCCCTCCGCTGCCGTCCGGCAGCCACCCGCTCCCCCTGCTGGGCGTCAAACCTTTAGCATCACAGAGTTATCAAACGATTACTCTGAGTGATAGAGGTTGGGAGCAGGATAACTCGCGGGTCCGGCCCGGCAGACCGGGGGGTGTCCGGGGCCAACCGGGGGCGTCCCGGGGGGTCAGTGGGCGAAGATGCCGCGGTAGTACTCGAACACGAAGCCGATCACGGTCAGGAAGATGAACAGCAGCCCGATGAGGAACAGCCACCAGCCGATCACCACGCCCAGGCAGGCCATGGCGGCAGCCAGCCCGACGTACAGCGGCCACCAGCTGTGCGGGCTGAAGAAGCCCAGCTCGCCAGCGGCGTCGGCGATCTCCCCCTCCGGGTTGTCCTCCGGGCGCTGCGGCAGCCGGCGCCCGCTGAACAGCAGGTAGAACCCGATCAGGAAGGCCAGGGCGACGGACAGGGCGAGCGCCGTGGTGCCCGTCGGGTCCTTGGAGAAGTACCAGTAGACGACGTCCGCGGCGCCGAAGAAGATGGCGCACCCGATGAACAGCGAGCCCTCGAACTTCATCAGATACCCCTCCGCCAGTCAGCGGCCGCAGCCCTCATTTGGTCGCCTCGATGCGTTCGGTGTGCGTGCGCCCGGACTGGATCTCCGGGTGGTGCAGGTCGAACGCGGGCCGCTCGGAGCGGATCCGCGGGATCCGGTGAAGTTGTGCCGCGGCGGCGGGCAGGAGGTCGCCCACTCCAGCGAGCGGCCCCAGCCCCACGGGTCGTCGACGGCGACCTGCTCGCGCGTACTTCCACGTCTTGTAGACGTTGTAGAGGAACGGGAACGTGGACGCGCCCAGGATCCACGAGCCGATGCGTGGAGATCTGGTTGAGCGTGGTGACGTCCGGTCGGCAGGAACGGGTAGTCGGCGAAGCGCCGCGGCATGCCCTCGACGCCAAGCCAGTGCTGCACCAGGAACGTCGTGTGGAAGCCGATGAACAGCATCCAGAAGTGCCACTTGCCGAGCCGCTCGTCGAGCATCTTGCCGGTCAACTTGGGCCACCAGAAATAGAAGCCGCCGAACATGCAGAACACCACCGTGCCGAACACGCACGTAGTGGAAGTGGGCGACCACGAAGTAGGAGTCGAGACGTGGAAGTCCAGCGGCGGCGAGGCGAGGATGACGCCGGTCAGGCCACCGAACAGGAAGGTGACCAGGAACCCGATGGCGAACAGCATGGCTGGCTCGAAGGTCAGCTGGCCACGCCACATCGTGCCTATCCAGTTGAAGAACTTCACCCCGGTCGGCACCGCGATCAGGAACGTCATGAATGAGAAGAACGGCAGCAGGACCGCGCCGGTGACGAACATGTGGTGCGCCCACACCGCGATGGACAGGCCGGCGATGGCGATGGTCGCGCCGACCAGGCCCTTGTAGCCGAAGATCGGCTTGCGGCTGAACACCGGCAGGATCTCGGTGACGATGCCGAAGAACGGCAGCGCGATGATGTAGACCTCGGGATGGCCGAAGAACCAGAACAGGTGCTGCCACAGGATCGCGCCGCCGCTGGACGCGCTGAAGATCTGGGCCCCGAGCTTCCGGTCGATCTCGAGCATGAGCAGGGCGGCGGCCAGCACCGGGAACGCGAGCAGCACCAGGACCGACGTGACCAGGATGTTCCAGGTGAAGATCGGCATCCGGAACATCGTCATGCCGGGCGCCCGCATGCAGATGATCGTGGTGATGAAGTTGACGCCGCCCAGGATGGTGCCCAGCCCGGACAGCGTCAGCCCCATGATCCACATGTCGCCGCCGATGCCGGGCGAGTACACTGGCTGGTGAGCGGCGAGTAGGCGAACCAGCCGAAGTCGGCGGCGCCGCCCGGGGTGAGGAAGCTGAGCAGCAGGATGAGCCCGCCGAACAGGAAGAAGTAGTAACTAGCATGTTCAGCCGCGGGAACGCGACGTCCGGCGCGCCGATCTGCAGCGGCATGATCTCGTTGGCGAAGCCGACGAACAGCGGCGTCGCGAACAGCAGCAGCATGATCGTGCCGTGCATGGTGAACAGCTGGTTGTACTGCTGGTCGGACACGAACTTGTTGCCCGGCCTGGCCAGCTCGGCGCGCATGATCAGGGCCATCACGCCGGCGAACAGGAAGAACGCGAACGAGGTGATCAGGTACAGGTGGCCGATGATCTTGTGGTCGGTCGAGGACAGCCAGCTGGCCAGCAACGACCCTTTACGGTTGCGGTACGGGCCCGGCGGCCTGGGTCCCGACCGGTTGCTCGATGGTCGTCACGGCTTAGGCACTCCCTGCTGACTTCTGCTGTGCGTGCTGCTGGGCGCTGATCCAGGTGCGGAACTGGGAGGGGGTCACGATCTTCACCCAGAACAGCATCCGGGAGTGGTACAGGCCGCAGAACTCGGTGCAATGACCGAGGAAGGTCCCGGTCCTGACCGGCGACACCACGAAGTGGTTCGGGTGCCCCGGGATCACGTCCCGCTTGAACTCGAACGGCGGGACCCAGAACGAGTGCACCACGTCCAGCGAGACCAGGTTGAACCGGACGTCCTCGCCCTCCGGGATGACCAGCACCGGGAGCCGCCCCGGCCACGGCTGGCCCTGCTCGGTCACCGGCGCGCTGGACGTGCCGGGCACCGTGTACTGGGGGTACTGGAACTCCCAGCTCCACTGGTACCCGACCACGGTGACGGTGACCTCCGGGGTCCCCTTGGCCACCGTGAGCGAGTCGATGTAGTTCTCGTCCCGGGCGGTGAAGAAGAAGAAGACCCCGACCATGATGAACGGCACGACCGTGTAGGCGATCTCGATCGGCAGGTTGTACCGGACCTGGCGGGGCGGCCGGTCCGAGCGCTTGCGGTGGAAGATCACCGCCCACAGGATCAGGCCCCAGACGACGGCACCGACGGCGAAGGCGGCGATCCAGCTGCCCCGCCACAGGGTCAGCACGACCTCGCCCTGCTTGGTGACCGGGTCGGGCAGGCCCAGCCGGGTGAAAGCGGTCGACGGCAGCCGGCAGTGGCCAGCACCACCGCGCCGAGCAGGGCCGCGAGCGGCGCCCAGCGGCGCGCCCGGCGGCCAGGCGGCGTCCCGGGCGGCGGCTGGGACGCGGTCGCGCCCGTGGCCGCGCGGCCGTCTGCCACGGCTGGTGTCTGCTGGCCGGGCGCCAGGCCCGGAATGTTCGCGCCCCTTCGGCGTGGGGCACTGGGGGTGGGACTCACAGGTTGCCTTCCCGGCGGAATGACTCCCGGCTGCACAGGCAGCTCATGGCTCGTCCTACAGGCTGTCGTGCAAACAGTATCGTGCGCGCTGCCCGGCCTGACGGGGGACCCCGATTGTCCCCCGGCGTGTCCGGACCTGGCCGGGCTTACCCGCCAGGGCGTGCGGGTACCGGTATCACCGTGGCACGATGCAAGCAGGGTCCCGCCCACGGTTGGCGGCGATGCGGAGTATTGTCACCCTCTGACGGGATACGGTGACGAACGGTACCTGCGGGCCCCGGCACGGACCGGCATAGAGAGGCATGCGGATGACCCCCCCGACGCGCCCAGCACCGATGCTGACGATCGACGCGCTCGGCCGGAAGTGCCCCATCCCGATCATCATGCTCGCGGAGCGGATCCGGGATGTTCCCATCGGGGCCACCGTCGCCGTCCTGGCCGATGACCCGGCCGCCCAGACGGACATCCCGGCCTGGTGCATGATGAAGTCCCAGGAGTTCGTGGTGGAAACGGCCCTCCCCCGCGGCTGGGCCTTCCTCGTCAAGCGCACCTACTGACGAGGCCCGTCAGCGCGGCGGAAGCGGCCGGCGAAGCGCGGGTCGTCCTGCCACCAGGGCTGGCCCCCCGCCGGCGCCTCCGCATCATCCGGCCCGCTCCGGGTGGCCCCGGCGGCCGCCCCGGGCGGCCCGGCCCCGGCACCCGCGGCGGCGGCCGCCCGCCCGGCCTCCTGCGCGTCCAGCCGCGCATCGACGGCGGCCGCCTCGGACTCGTCTTCGCGCATCATCCGGATGAACTGGGCGGCCAGGAACGGCAGCCCGACCAGGTCGCCGAGAATCCACAGCACGCCGCCGCCGATGATCTGGTCGCTGCGCGGCCCGGGGCCCCACGGCCGGGCCAGCGCCCGGTAGTAGGCCCCGGCGAGCAGCGACTGGCTGGCCAGCACCGCCAGGCCGAGGGCGGCGTCGCCGACCACCTCAGCGGCGCTGACCCACAGCCCCACCAGGTAGGGGTAGGCCCGGGGCACCGGATCGACCCGCAGGAACATCCAGAAGAACACGAACCCCGGGGCGAGCAGCGCCAGGTAGGTCAGCTCACGCACCGGCGCGTGCTGCAGGCTGGCCGCGTACCAGGGCGAGAAGTACAGCACGAAGGGGATCACGACGAGGACCATGGTGGTGACGGCCGGGAAGGTGGCCAGCCGTGCGGCGCGGCTGTGCACCGCCGCGTCCAGCCGCGGGCCGAGCCGCGGCAGCGCGCCGGTGGCCAGCGTCAGGGGCGCGCCCAGCGCGAGGAACAGCGGCACCACCAGCAGCAGCAGGATCGTCTGCACCGAGCGGATGTAGAACAGGACGCCCTGGTACACGCCGATGAACGACATGGTGGCGAGCACCAGCACGCCCAGGCCGCCCATTCCGAACGCCAGCACGCGGCCGGTGCCCGGCAGGCCGGCGCGGCGCAGGCGGCGGACGCCGGCCAGATACAGCCCGCCGGCCACCAGCACCGCCAGCAGCACGGGCAGGTCCAGCGTCCACGAGGTGAGAACCCGGGACGCGGTCAGCTCCGGCGGCCCGTGGTAGCCGCCCGCGAGGAGAGAAACCGCCACCCCGCCACGCTATCCCGCCGGGAAGCCGGCCGGTGCCGCGCCGCCGCCCGGGCACCAGCTTGACCGTCCCGGTCCTGCGCTGGCACGGTAGCGGCGTGACTGAGCCGTCCGGGGCGCGCTGAGCGTCCGTGATGCTCCCGGCCGCGATCATCGTCAACCGGCGGCGGGTCCGTGACCTGGAGCTGTTCCGGCGGCACTGCCGCCGGGCCGCGAGCGGCAGGCGGCTGGGCGCCGTCCTTCCTGGAGACCAGCCGCGACGACGCCGGCGACGGGCTGGCCCGGGACGCGGTGGCGGCCGGGGCCGCGCTCGTCGTCGCGGCAGGCGGGGACGGCACGGTCCGGGCCTGCGCCCAGGCCGTGGCCGGGACCGGGGTGCCGCTGGCCATCGTCCCGCTGGGGACCGGGAACCTGGCCGCCCGGGCGCTGGGCGTGCCGCTGCGGCCCGGCGCGGCGCTCGCGGTGGCGTTCGACGGGGCCGGGCGCGAGGTCAACCTGGCCACCGCCGACGGGATGCCGTTCCTGTCCATGGCCGGGATCGGCCTGGATGCGGCCGTGGTCGGCGCGACGCCGCAGGTGCTCAAGGAACGGCTCGGCTGGCTTGGCTATGCGGCCGCCGGCGTGGCCCGGCTGCCGGGGCGGCGGCACGAGTTCACCGTGTGGCTGGATGACGGGCCGCCGCTGACCCGGCGGGCCCGCTCGGTCGTGGTCGGCAATGCGGGCCTGCTGCCCGGCGGCTTCACCCTGCTGCCGGACGCCCGGATGGACGACGGCACGCTCGACGTCGGGATCCTGGCGCCCGCGGGCCTGCTCGGCTGGGCGGTGGTGGCCGGCCGGGTGCTGGCCCGCAGCCGCCGCGACGACCGCCGCCTGGAACGCTTCCGCGCCCGCCGGGTGCGGATCGAGGCCGCCGCCCCCCTCCCCCGCCAGTCAGACGGCGAGATGATCGGCCCCGGCCGGTCGCTCACGGTACGGCTCGCCGCCGCCTGACGGTCCGGGTGCCCGTCAGCCATGACCACCAGTGATAGCAGTAATACTCTCCGTCGCTACCCGGGTAACAGAACGACGATGATGCGCGGTTGTGCTTGCGCCTGCCGCAGCCGGAGGACGAACCTATACCGGTTGTGCCTGTTACCCAGGACACGTGATCAGGCGCCATGATCAGTCCCCAAGGAAGGAATGTGCATGCCGCACGTCACACGTCTGCGTGTGGTCGGTGCCGCGGTTGCTGCCGGAGCGATGACGCTCGGCAGCCTCGCAGCCGCCACTGCCGCGCAGGCGGCCAACACGAGAAGGGCGATCGCCGACACCCACCCCGCCTGGGCGGTGCCGTCGAAGCGCCTGAGCAGCACGGCCGTCACCAGCGGCGCCGTCCAGGCGCAGGTGTACCTGGCACCCAACAACGCGGCCGGGCTGGCCAGCTTCGTCGCTGCGGTCTCCGACCCCAAGAGCCCCAGCTACCAGCACTACCTGACGCCAGGCCAGGTGCAGGCCAGGTTCGCCCCCACGGCTGCGGAGGTCTCCGCCGTGCGGTCCTGGCTGACGTCGGCCGGGCTGACCGTCACCGCCGTCGTGACCGGCACCCCGGCGGGCGCCTACATCGGGGTCAGCGGCTCCGTGGCCGCGGCCAGCAAGGCATTCGCCGTCACGTTCGGCACCTACCGGGGCCCCGGCGGGCAGGCCGCCCGGGCACCCGAGTCGGCGGCCACCGCCCCCTCGTCGGTCGCGGGTGACGTCCTCGCGGTGTCCGGCCTGGACACCGCGAAGAGCGCGGTCAAGCCGCAACTGCCGCCGCCCGGGCCGAACTACTGGGTGGCCGGGCCGTGCTCCAGCTACTACGGGCAGAAGACCGCCACCAGCGTGCCCACGGCTTACGGCACGCACCAGCCGTGGAACGTCTGCGGTTACACGCCGAAGCAGGTTCGCGGTGCCTACGGGGTGAGCAGCTCCGGCGAGACCGGCAAGGGCCAGACCGTCGCAATCGTGGACGCGTACAACTCGCCCACCATGCTCCGCGACGCCAACCAGTTCTCCCGCGTGGTCGGTGACAAGGCGTTCCGGCCTGGCCAGTACCAGGCCTTCACGCCGAAGTCCTACACCCAGGCCGGGGCGAGCCAGTGCGATGCGTCCGGCTGGTACGGCGAGCAGACCCTCGACGTGGAGTCGGTGCACGGCATGGCGCCGGACGCCAACGTCCGCTACGTGGCCGCGCGCAGCTGCCAGGACCCTGACCTGCTCGGGGCCCTCCGGGAGATCGTGCAGAAGAACCTGGCCAGCATCGTCAGCGACTCCTGGGGCGAGCCCGCCTCAGACGCGACGCTCACCTCCGCCTTCGACACCGCCTTCGAGACGGGCGCGGCGCAGGGCATCGGCTTCTTCTTCTCCTCCGGCGACAGCGGCTACGAGGGCCCCGGCGAGGACCCGGGCGTGTCCACCCAGGACCAGGTGGACTACCCCACCTCCAGCCCGTACGTGACCTCGGTGGGCGGCACCAGCCTGGCCATCGGGAAGCACAACGGGTACCGGTGGGAGACGTCCTGGGGCACCATCATCGATCCGCTGGTGCACACCAAGAAGGGCAGCCACTGGCAGTACGCGCCGCCGGGACCCTACCCGGCGGGCTATGACGGCTCCAGCGGCGGCGGCGTGAGCACCGTGTACCCGCAGCCCTCCTACCAGCAGAACGTGGTGCCGGACAGCCTGGCCACCGACATCCCGAACAGCACGACGCCGAGCAGCCAGCCGATGCGGGTGGTGCCGGACGTGTCCGCGCTGGCCGACCCCAGCACCGGCATCCTGGTCGGCCAGACGACCCTGCAGCCGAACGGGAAGACGTACGCCTTCTCGCTCAGCCGGATCGGCGGCACCAGCGTGGCCTGCCCGGTGTTCGCCGGCATCCAGGCCGACGCCCAGCAGGCCGCGGGACACGGGCGGCTCGGCTTCGCCAACTACGCCATCTACCAGCGGTACGGCACGCGCGCCTTCCGCGACGTGACCGACCACCCGTTCGGCGCTGGCGTCCGCATCGGCGAGGTGCGCAACAACTACACCGACCCGAGCACCAAGAAGGGCCCGCTGCTCACCTTCCTGCGGACCCTCGGCATCGACGGCGAACTGTCAGACGCGCTGCCCGCCGTCCAGGGCTACGACGACTCGACCGGAGTCGGCTCGCCCAGCCAGTACATCCAGTCCTACAAGTAACGCCCAGTCAGCGCACGAGGGGGCGGCCCGCCCGGGCCGCCCCCTCGTGCGCGTTCTGCGCCGCCGGTCAGCAGTAGCAGGCGCTGACCTCGCCGGCCGCTGCGGCACCGTACACGGCACTGAGCCGCTCGGCCAGCACGGCCGGCTTGAGCTCGTACTCCTGGGTGCCGACGGTCTCCAGCACGTGCACGGCGAGGATGTTGCCCAGCTGGGCGGCCCGCTCCAGGGACAGGCCCCAGGCCACCGCGGCCAGGAACCCGGAACGGAACGCGTCCCCGGTGCCGGTCGGGTCGGCCTTGCGCAGTTCCGGCACGGGCCCGACGAGGACCGGCTGCTGGCCGGCCCGCTCGATCCTGGCGCCCGCCGGGCCGAGCGTGGTCACCCGCACCCCGACCCGGTCCAGGATCTGCGGCCCGGTCCAGCCGCTCTTCCGCTCGATGAGCGCTTCCTCGTACTCGTTGCAGAACAGGTACGCCGCCCCGTCCACCAGCGCGCGGACCCCCGTCTCGTCCAGCCGGGGCAGCTGCTGGGACAGGTCAGCGGCGAACGGGATGCCCAGGTCGCGGCATTCCTGGGTGTGCGAGAGCATGGCCGCCGGATCGCTGGCGCCGATCAGCACCAGGTCCAGGCCGCCGGCCTCCGCCACGATCGGGGCCAGTTCGATGTCGGCGTCCTCGGTCATCGCCCCCGGGTAGAACGACGCGATCTGGCTGCCGTCGATGTCGGTGGTGCAGACGAACCGCGCGGTGTGCTGGACCAGCGACTCACGGACCCCGGCGCAGTCCACGCCGTGCTCGCTGAGCCAGGCCCGGTAGGGCTCGAAGTCCGCGCCTACCGCACCGATCAGCAGCGGCTTGAGGCCGAGAACGCCCAGCCCGAACGCAATGTTGGCGGCGACTCCCCCGCGCCGGATCTCCAGCCCGTCCACCAGGAAGGACAGGGATACCCGGTCCATCTTCTCGGGGATGAACTGCTCCACGAACCGGCCGGGAAAGGTCATCAGGTGATCGGTCGCGATGGACCCGGTGATGGCTATGCGCACGGCGGAACTCTAGGCGATGTAACGCTGCACGGGAAACGGCACGGCCGGGAGGTTGCCCTCCCGGCCGCGCCAGTGGTCCCTGTCAGTGGAACGAGTCGCCACAGGCGCAGGAGCCGGTGGCGTTCGGGTTGTCGATCGTGAAGCCCTGCTTCTCGATGGTGTCCACGAAGTCGATGGTCGCGCCGGACAGGTACGGGGCGCTCATCCGGTCGGTGACGACGTGCACGCCGGAGAACTCGGCGTCGATGTCACCGTCCATGTCACGCTCGTCGAAGTAGAGCTGGTAGCGCAGGCCAGAGCAGCCACCCGGCTGCACGGCGATGCGCAGTTTGAGGTCATCGCGGCCTTCCTGGGCCAGCAGCGCGCCGACCTTGGCCGCCGCGGCGTCGGTCATGATGACACCCGAAGTCTGCGTCGTGCTCGCGTCATGCTGCACAGTCATAAGTGATTAGCTCCCGCGTTGGACTGCCGCCGCGTCCGCGGCGCCTGATCTCTGCTGTTAACCATATGCCGTCCGCGGCCATTCCGGGCCGGCGGGGCGGCTTCGCCGCGGATCCGCCCGGTCATGGGCCGGTGAAGACCATCCCGCTGGTCCAGCTCTCACTGCCGTCCGGGCGGATCAGGTACGCCTCATGCCCGTCCAGCCCGGAGACCAGTTCCAGGACCGGGTCGCCGCCCACCGCCAGCGCGGTGGCCAGCGCATCGGCCAGGGCCAGCCGGGGGCCGGTCACGGTGGCCGAGGCGGCCCGGCCGGCGGGCTGGCTGGTCCGCGGGTCCACCAGGTGCGCGCCCCGCTCGTAGCGGCCCGAGGTGGCCACCGCGCCCGGGACCTCGATGACGGCGGCGAGCGAGCCAGCCCGCCACGGGTGCCGGATGCCGGCCCGCCACGGCTCCCCGGGGTCCGGCGACCCGAACGCGGCCAGGTCACCGCCCCCGTTCACCAGCGCGGCCGCCAGCCCGGCCCGGCGCAGCGTGCCCAGCGCAGCGTCCACCGCCCAGCCTTTGACCAGCCCGGTCGGGTCGTAACCGCCAGGCAGAGCCCACGGGTCGAACCAGCCGCCGGACAGCTCCCGGGCCTGCTGGCAGGCGGCCTGCACCTCGGCCAGGGCCGGCGGCGGGTCGGCCAGCACCTCGCCGCGCCGCAGCCGGCTCAGCGGGCTGCCCGGGTCCCAGGTGGAGAAGACAGCGTCCGCCTGGTGCAGCACGGCACACGCCGCCCGCACCGCGGCCTCCAGGGCCTCGCTGGTCAGCGGGCCGGGCCGCAACGCGAAGGAGACGACCGTCCCCATCACGGCCTCGGCATGGGCCACCGGCTGCTGGCCGGACACCGATCCGGCGGCAGCGGCGGCGGCGCTCACTTGAAGTGCACCTGGTCCAGCGCGGCCTGCACGGACGCCGCGTACGCCTGGCTGGTGTAGGTGGCGCCGGACACCGCCTGGATATGGGCCGACTGCGCCGCCAGCACCTCCCTGCGCAGCATCGGGATCACCTGCGCGGCCAGTTGCTGGGAGTACTGCTCGGCGGTGCGCAGCGTCGGCACGCTCACGGCCGTGATGTGGCCCCCGCTGATGGTGACCCGGGCCGACAGCTCGCCGTACCCGTACTGCTCCATCGTCCCGGTGGCGCTGGCCGTGCCGGTCGGCTCGGCCGACGGGCCCGCCGCCTGGCCGGAACCCGTGCCCGCGGCGCTGGCCTTGCTGGACGGCTGGCTGCGGGCCGGGTTCAGCGCGGTGGCCGAGGGCGACTTGTGGAAGCCGAGCACCCCCAGGAACCCCGCCACGGCCCCCGCCGCCACCAGCCACGGCCCGCTCTTCATCGGATGCTCTCCTTAACGGCGGTGATCACAGCGCGAACGCCTCGTGATGGATGGCCTCATCCGGGACGCCGAGATCCCGGGCGACCTCGACGATGTCAGCCACGAAGCCCTCCGGCCCGCACACGTACACGTCCCGCTGCTGCAGGTCGGGCACGAGCCGGGGCAGCGAGCCCTGGTCGATGGCGGCCTTCTCCCGGGGCCCGACAAGCTCGTGGATCTTGCCCCGGCGGTGCCGGACGAGCTCAGCGACCTCGGTGCCCAGCACCAGGTCCTCCGGGGTGGTGGCGCGCAGCAGCACCACCGGCGCGGAGCCGCGCGGCAGGTCCTCCAGCAGCGCCCGCAGCGCGGTCACCCCGATCCCGGCGGCGATCAGCAGCGCCTTGGGCCGCCGCTGCGCGTACCGGGTGAACGCCCCGTACGGCCCCTCGATCGCGACCTTCGTGCCGGGCCGCAGCCCGGCCAGGGACTGGGAGAAGTCCCCCACCCCCTTGACGGTCAGCCGCAGGTAGGGCGGCTGCGGCAGGGCGGAGAGGGAAAAGGGGTGGGCTTGCCACCACTGGCGCGGGGTGAGGAACCGCCACAGCATGAACTGCCCGCCGGACACGGGCAGCCGGTCCAGGTCCCGGCCGGTGAGGATCACCGACACCACGCCGGGCCCCTCCGGGCGCACCTCGGTGACCACGAGCCGGTGCCGCAGGCTCCGGACGACGGGCAGGCCGAACCGGTAGCACAGCACCACGCCCGCGGTGGCGGCCCAGATGACCGACCAGACGACCTGGGTGAGCGGGTGCCCGACGAACGACGGCCCGAGCACGATCTCATGCGGGAACGCGAGCGCCAGGGCGAGGTACATCCACAGGTGGATCAGCCACCAGGTCTCCCGCGGCAGCCGCTGCCGGATGGCGCGCACCGAGATGATCCCGATCACGCACATGATGCCCAGGGCCACCGCCGCGATCAGCACGTCGGGGTACTTGCTGATCATCGTGCCCGCCTCGTGCCAGGCACCGGTCCGCGCCGCCGCCGCGTAGCCGAGGGTGAGGAATACCGCGTGCGCCGCGAGCAGGCTGATCGGCCAGGGCGCGACCACCCGGTGCAGCCGGACCAGCCCGTCCTGGCCGGCCACCCGCTCCACGACCGGGATCCGGCTGACCAGCAGCACCATGATGAGGGCCAGGTAGGTGCCGACCATGCCGGTCAGGCTGCCGGCGAAGGTGAACAGGCCACCCGGCGCGGACAGCTGGCTGCTGGTCTCGGCCGTGATGGTGAGGGCGGTCACCATCCCCAGGCCCAGGCCCGCCACCAGGAGGGCGATCTTGCCGAGGGCGGGGCGCGGCCGCGGGGCTTGCAAGGTGGGAGCAGGCTTGCGCTTCCGGTTACGGTCGGCGGGCGACTTCGGGGCACCGAAGGCCACCGGCGAGGCACTCATAGCACGCACCCTGGCAGTGAAAACTATCCGTCGTATCGCTAAACCCTCTGTGATTCCTCTGTACCCAGCCACGTCGTCATGGGACAGTAAATCGCAGTTCAGGAGGGGGTCACAGCCCCGGCGCGCCCCACACCGCGAACCAGCGGGACAGGTCGGGCTCTATTTTCAGGTCAGCGCCCACCGCGCCGCGCACCTGGATCTCCAGCGCGTTGTCCCGGTTCTGGCCGCCCTGGGGCGCGAACGGGTAGAACGTGCCCCGCTTGTAGAGGTAGACGATGCCCAGCTTGCGGGCCGCGTCGGTGCGGAAGGCGACCAGCGTGCACAGCAGCTGCGGGCCGAACCCGCCGTCGGCCAGCGAGGAGTTCACCGCGTGCAGGTCGGTGACCAGCGCCTCGAAGTCGTCCGGGGCGTGCTGGCAGGTCAGCCAGGTGAAGCCGTAGGAGTCGGTGGTCACCTCGACCGGCGCGCTGGCTGACCCCATGCCCAGCAGCTCGCGGACGTCGCTCTCGATGTCGCTGAACGCCTTGCCCTCGGCGGCGCGGAAGCATACCGAGCCGGTGCCGGTCGGGGTCATGTTCATCGAGGCCTGCAGCGTGATCGACGCGGTGGGCAGGGAGAACAGCTCGTCCAGGTTCGGCTGGGCCGGCTTGGTCCGGCCCAGCAGGGTGTCCAGGAATCCCACCGGCCTACCTGCTCAGCTGCTCGGAGATCTCGGACAGCTGGCGCAGCCGCCGGTCCAGCGACGGGTGCGTGGAGAACAGCGCGTTCAGGCTGACTTCCTTGCCGCCGGCCTTGAACGCCGGGACGAAGTAGAACGCGTTCAGCGGCTCGGCCGCACGCAGGTCCTTGGTCGGGATGGCCGACATCGACCCGCTGACCTTCTGCAGCGCGCTGGCCAGCGCGGAGGGCTGCCCGGTGAGCAGCGCCCCGGCGCGGTCCGCGGCCAGTTCGCGGTACCGGGAGAGCAGCCGGATGAGCAGGAAGCTGATCGCGTAGGTCACCATGCCGACGACCATGACGATGAGGATGACCGGCAGCGCACCGCCGTTGTTGTTGTTCCCGCCGCGGCCGCGGCCACCGCCGCCGAACAGCTCCGAGTAGAAGGCGAAGCGGACCAGCAGGGCGGCGATGATGCCGATGAACGAGGCGATGGTCATCACCGCGACGTCCTTGTGCGCCACGTGGGACAGCTCGTGGGCCAGCACGCCCTCCAGCTCACGGTCGTCGAGGTTGCTGCGCAGCATCCCGGTTGTCACGACGAGGACCGAGGTCTTGGTGTTCCGGCCGGTGGCGAACGCGTTCAGCATCGGGGACGGCGCGATCGCGACCCGCGGCTTGGGCATGTTGGCCAGCGCGCACAGCCGGTCCACGATCCCGTGCAGCCGGGCCGCTTCCGCGCTGTCCTGGGGGCTGACCACCACTGCCCCGGCCGTGCTCAGCGCGATCTTGTCGGAGTAGAAGAACGAGCCCACGCCCAGGGCCAGCCCGAGCAGCACCGCGAAGAACACGATGCCGCCGCTGGACACCCTGCCGGTGGCGCTGAGGACCAGGACGAGCACGGTGATGAAGGCGACGAACACGAGGCCGAGGAGAAACATTGTCAGGGTCATCCGTGCGGTGAGTCCCCTGTCAGGCGCATAGCGGGTTTTCGCCATCGCGCCGCCTCCGTTCTGTCAGCTGGGCCGGGCCAGCTGAGCTCTAACGGCTTCCCGGTGGAAGCCATCCACATTTCATTATCAGGCAGCGGCCGCATGGAATCCCCGCATGCGGGTGAAGCCCCGCGGCGCGCAGCGGCGGGGCCGGGTGATGAGCCTGGCCACGCCGGAGGTGTCCTGCCCAGGACGCTCAGCAGCCAGTGTGCGCGGCTTTCCTGAAAGCCTGCTGAAAGCGGGCTCAGCCCGGGATGAGGCCTTCGTCAGAGAGCAGGCCGCGCACGTCCGCCATGCTGGCGTCCGCGTACGGGCAGGATCACATCCGACGCATCCAACGAATCCGCCGGAACCGGTGTTCCCACGGCCCTGATGCGGTCCAGCAGCGCGGTGAGGGCGGGCCGGAACGCGGCCTCGTCGCCGGCGTTGACGGCGGCCTCGAGCTTCGCGTCCAGCTCGTTGAGCTCCGCGGCCACGGAGTCGTCCACGGTCAGCTGGCCCTCGCCGAGGATCCGGACGATCATGACCCGTCACCCGCCGCCGGCTGATCGGCGGCCGTCGGCCGGCCTGGCCATTGCTGGCCGCGCCCGTGGCGCCGGCGCGGAGCCCTCGATCTCGCGCGGGTGCCTCGCCCTGGCCGAGCTCGCCCTTGAGCCGCTCCAGCTCGCGGTCCACGTCCTGGCCGCCGCCCATCTGGTCCAGCTCGCGCTGGATGTCGTCGTTGGGCTGGGCGGTCACGTCGTCGAGCGCACCGGAGGCCATCAGCTCGTCGATCGCGCCCGGCCCGGGCCTGCATCTGGGCGGTCTTGTCCTGGGCCCGCTGCACGGCCATGCCGACGTCGCCCATCTCCTCGGAGATGCCGGAGACCGCCTCGCCGATCCGGGTCTGCGCCTCGGCCGCGGTGTAGGTGGCCTTGATGGTCTCCTTCTGGGTACGGAAGGCCTCCACCTTGGCCTGCAGCCGCTGCGACGCCGCGGTCAGCTTCTCCTCGTCGGCCTGCAGCGTCTGGTACTGCGTCTGCAGGTCGGCGATCTGGCTCTGCAGCGCCCGACTTGCGGGTGAGCGCCTCGCGGGCCAGGTCCTCGCGGCCCATGCCCAGCGCCTTGCGGGCCTGGCCGTCCAGCTTGGCCTGCTGCTGCTGCAGCGTGTTCATCTGGAGTTCGAGCCGCTTGCGGGACGTCGCCACGTCGGCCACGCCGCGGCGCACCTGGGTCAGCATCTCCAGCTGGCGCTGGTAGGAGTAGTCCAGGGTCTCGCGCGGATCTTCCATCCGGTCCAGGGCCTTGTTGGCCTTGGCCTTGAAGATCATCGAAACCCGCTTCACCACGCTCATCGGCGCGACCATCCCCTCATCGTGTAGCGCTGCCGCCAGCCACCTGCGGCGGGCGGGCTGGCATCCCCGTCCTGTCGCAGCCACGCCGCGCAGGCTGGTGCACCCAGCCTACGCGGTGACGCGGGCCGCAGCCATCGCGGCCGGACCGGCCCGCGGGCTGGTGTCCGCGCCGTTCGTCCCGGTAGGCTGACCGCGTGTTCAGACGACGTACCACGGCCACGCCAGACGCCACCGGAAGCCGACGCCGCGGCGGCCGATGAGGCCGCCGCAGAGCCGGCGGCGCAGTGACCGGCGGGCAAGGGCAGGCCGACCCCCAAGCGGAGCGAGGCCGAGAAGCGGCGCCGCTACGCCGCGCCCGGCGACCGCAAGGAGGCCATGCGCCAGGCCGCGCCCGGGACCGGCCCCCGCGACCCGCAAGACCGAGGCCATGCGGCGGCGGCGAGGAATGGGCGCTGCCCGCCAAGGACAAGGGCCCGGTCCGCGCGCTGGCCCGGGACTACGTGGACTGGCAAGCGCCGGTTCAGCGAGTTCTACATGTACGGGCTCGTGGTCCTGCTCTTCCTGCTCGTTCTGCCGCAGCCCGATGGTGCACGACCGTGCTGCTGCGCGATCCTCATCGTGATGGTGATCTGGTCATGGCTGCTGGAGGGCTACCTCATCGGCCGCAGGTCGGCCGCGCTGGCCGCCGAGCGCTACCCGGGCGAGAGCACCCGGGGGGTCGGGCTGTACGCGGCCATGCGGGCCCTGCAGATCCGCCAGCTGCGCTTCCCCAAGCCGAGGGTCAAGCCGGGCGCCGAGATCTGACGCCGGCAGCGCGGGGGCTCTGGGGCCGGCCCGGCTACAGTCGCGGTATGGAGTACCGGCACCTCGGCCGCAGCGGCCTGAAGGTCAGCGAGATCGCGTACGGCAACTGGATCACGCACGGCTCCCAGGTCGAGGAGGACGCGGCGCGCGGCCTGCGTGGCGGCCGCGCTGGACGAGGGCATCACCACGTTCGACACCGCCGACGTGTACGCCGGGACGCCGGGCCGAGGAGGTGCTGGGCCGGGCGCTGCACGGCGTCCGGCGCGAGTCGGTGGAGATCTTCACCAAGGTGTACTGGCCGACCGGGCCGGGCCGAACGACCGCGGCCTGTCCCGCAAGCACATCATGGAGTCCGCGCACGCCTCGCTGCGCCGGCTGCAGACCGACTACCTGGACCTGTACCAGGCGCACCGCTACGACTACGAGACCCCGCTGGCGGAGACGCTGCGCGCCTTCGACGACCTGGTCCGCCAGGGCAAGGTGCTCTACATCGGGGTATCGGAGTGGCGGGCCGACGAGATCGCGGCCGCGCTGCGGATCGCCGACGAGATGGGCTTCGACCGGATCGTCTCCAACCAGCCGCAGTACTACATGCTCTGGCGGGTGATCGAGGCGGAGGTGGTGCCGCTGTGCGAGAAGGAGGGCATCGGCCAGATCGTCTTGTCGCCCGATCGCCCAGGGCGTGCTGACCGGCAAGTACCTGCCCGGCCAGGCGCCGCCCGCCGGGTCGCGGGCCACCGACCCGAGCGGGGCCGGCTTCATCAGCGAGTGGCTCGACGACGACCTGCTCCGACGCGGGTGCCGGGCTGGCCCCGCTCGCGGCCGAGGCCGGGCTCAGCCTGGCCCAGCTCGCGGTGGCCTGGGTGCTGCAGAACGCGGACGTCTCCGCGGCGATCATCGGCGCGACCCGGCCGGAGCAGGTGCGGGAGAACGTCAAGGCGGCCGGGCGTCCGGCTGGACGCCGACGCTCATGCCGCGCATCGACGAGGTGCTCGGCCGCGTGATCCAGCGCGACCCGGCCTGACGGAGCCCGCGGCCCGGCCTACTGATCGAATGCCCCGGCCGCTGCCCCGGCTACCTGCGGGCGGCGTGCCAGCCGTGCCGCGCCGGCCGCGAGGCGGCGGGCCGGTCAGTCCGCGGGATGCAGGCTCATCGGGCCGTACTCGACCCGGGTCTCCTCCAGCAGGGTGACCTGGTCGACGCCGTCGGCCAGCAGGTCCCGCCAGTTCTCGCCGAGCCAGCTCTCCGCGTCGCCCTGGCTGCTGAACGTCTCCCTGCACCTGCCCCGGGACGGGATCGTGGTGCCGTCCGCGGTCTCGAACTGCCAGCTCCAGGCCATGGTCTGCCGCCTCCTTCGGCGCGGTAAGCGACAGTAGCCGACCTGGCGGGCCCCGCGGGCGGCACCCCGCCGCAGGCTGCTCCGGCTCGCGCCGTACTGTGACGAAGATCGCACTGGATGGCGTGCTGTCCTTCCGCGGGGCATTTCCCGGAACGGGCTTCCAGGTGCCAAATACGTCCACCCGGAGAACACCACCAGCGAGCAGCCAGGAAACTGTTAGGTTCTAGGGGCTAGCCCTGAGCCGGGCGCCGCGGCTGTGCGTGAGTGCCCTGGCTCAGTCCCGGGAGCAAGGTGGTGACGACATGGCGCGCATTGTCGTCGTTGGTGATCTGATGACCGACACGGTCGCTCACGCGGCGCTTCCGCTGGCCAAGGGCAGTGACACTCCTGCCACAGTCAGCATGCACGGCGGCGGCTCTGGCGCGAACATCGCGGCCTGGATGGCCGCGGATGGCGGCGAGGTGGCCTTCGTCGGCCGCCGCGGGCGCCGACATCGCCGGGCGGAACCGCGACATGGAGCTGATGGGCTACGGCGTGGACGCCCGGCTCGTCATGGACCCGGACCGGCCCACTGGGACGTGCGTGGTCATGGTGACGCACAAGGGTGAGCACACCATGCTGTCGGACCCCGGCGCGAACGCCGCGCTGCACCCCGACGACCTGCCCACCGACCTGTTCTCGCCCGGCATGCACCTGCACATGTCCGGCTACACCCTGCTGAACGAGGGGTCCCGGTCCGCGGCCCTGGCCGCCTTCCAGCTGGCCGGGCGGGCCGGAATGTCGATCTCGGTGGACGGCGCCTCGGCCGCCCCGCTGGAGCGGGCGGCGCCGAGCCGTTCCTGGAGATGACCAACGGGGTGACCCTGCTGCTGGTGAACGCGGATCAGGCCACGGTGCTGACCGGCCGGGAGGACCCCGATTCCGCGGCCCGCGTGCTCACCGCCTGGTTCCCCCAGGTGGTGGTGAAGATGGGCCCGGACGGGGCGCTGTTCGCGAACGGCCGCCCGGAGCACGTCCGGACGCTGGCCGTGCCGGTGGAGAAGTTCGTCGAACGGCACCGGGGCCGGTGACGCGTTCTGCGCCGGCTTCCTGCCCGCCTGGCTGGACAAGAAGCCGCCGCTGGAGGCCCTGGGCCACGGGTGCCGGCTGGCGGCGAGCGCACTCGGCATGGTCGGTGCCCGGCCCGCTCTCTGAGCCCGGCGCCGGGCCGCCCGGGAACGAGCCGCCCCGGCCGGGCCGCGCCGGCCCGGCCGGAGACGGGCGCCGGGCCGCGTACCTCGAAGGCCTCTTCTCCCTTGATGGACGGGTCGCCCTGGTTACTGGCGGCAGTTCCGGCATCGGGCAGGCCATAGCCCGCGCCCTCGCGCTGGCCGGGGCGGCGGTGGTCCTGCTGGCCCGGCGGGAGGGCCCGCTGGCGGGGGCGGCCGGGGCTATCCAGTCGGCCGGTGGCCGGGCCGCCTGGGTGCCGGGTGACCTGTCCGGCCGCGGCGCCACCCGGGACGCGGCTGAGCGGGCTGCGGCGGCCTTCGGCGAACCGGACATCCTGGTCAACGCGGCCGGCGTCAACCTGCGGCCGCCGCTCGGAGAGCTGGCCGACGGCCAGTGGGACGAGCTGATGGCCGTGAACCTGACCGCCCCGTTCCTGCTCGGCCAGCGGTTCGGCCCGTCCATGGCCGCACGCGGCTGGGGCCGGATCATCAACGTGGCGTCCCAGCAGGCCATGCGGGCGTTCGGGAACAGCGGCGGGTACGGGGCGTCCAAGGCCGGGCTGGCCGGCCTGACCCGCTCCCAGTCCGAGGCGTGGGCGGGCCGCGGCGTGTGCTGCAACGCGGTCAGCCCGGGCTTCGTGGCCACCCCGCTCACCGCCGAGGTGGCCAGCGACCCGGTCCGCTCGGCCGCGCTGGCCGCCCGCACCATGATCGGGCGCAACGGCGAGCCGGACGACTTCGCGGGCATCGCCGTGTTCCTGGCCAGCCAGGCCAGCGGCTACCTGACTGGCCAGCTCATCTGCGTCGACGGCGGCTTCTCCATCACCTGACCAGGGGCGTGGCGACGCGGCCCGGGAGGGCGGCTTAGCCGTCATCCTCCCGGTTCACGACCGCCTCATGCCGGGCCTGGCAACCCGGTACGCTCGGCGGGACTGGCGAGCTGAGGAGGCGGGGAGTGCGGCAGGTTCTGGCCCGCCGGCGCAGCGGGGCGGACCACGACCGGCAGACGGGCCTGGCTGACCCGCCCGCCCGGCGCCCGCGGCGCCGCTGGCTCGCGGTGGCGGCCTGGGCGGCCGCCGCGGTCGTGGTGTTCGCCTGCTACCTGCGGGTGTCGCGGACCTACCCCGGCGACTCCTACGGCGCGGTGTTCACCCTGCAGGCCTGGGACATGCTGCACGGCAACCTGCTGCTGCACGGCTGGTGGCTGTCCGACGTGTCCTTCTACAACACCGAACTGCCCGAGTACATGCTGGTGGAACTGGTGCTCGGGCGCAGCCCGGACGTGGTGCACGCCGCCGCCGCGCTCACCTTCACCATCCTGCTGCTGCTGGCCATGGCCCTGGCCCGGGGGCGCAGCACCGGCCGGGAGGCCGCGGTCCGGATGGCCATCACCGCCGGGATCATGTGTTCCCCGCAGCTCGGCCCGGGCGTCTTCCTGTTCCTGCTGGCCCCGGACCACCTGGGCAGCTGCGTGCCCGTCCTGCTGGCCTGGCTGATCCTCGACCGCGCGCCGCGCCGGTGGTACGTGCCGGCCGCCGTCGGCGCGCTGCTGGCCTGGACGCTCGTGGCCGACTCGATCGTGGCGCTCACCGGGATCGTGCCGCTGGCGGTGGTCTGCGCCGCCCGCCTGTATGCCCGGGTCATCGCCGGCCGGCAGCCACTGCGGTCGCAGTGGTTCGAGGGCTCGCTGCTGGCCGCCGCGGCCGGGGCGGCCGTCGTCGGCACCGCCGTGCTGCACCTGATCCGGGCGGCGGGCGGCTTCCAGCTGAACCCGGTGAGCTCGCAGCTCACCACGAGCGCCGCACTGCCCGGCCACGTGTACTCCACGATCGAGGGGCTCACACTCGTCTTCGGCGGCGACTTCTTCGGCCGCCCCTTCGGGGTGGCCACGGCCCTGCTGCTGCTGCACCTGGCAGGCCTGGGCCTGGCCGCCTGGGCGGTCTGCGCCGGGCTACGCCGGCTGGGCGAGATCGACCTGGTGGACCAGTTGCTGATCGCGGGCGTGCTGCTGAACCTGGCCGCCTTCCTGCTGTGGACGTCCGTCACCGCGGTCAGCACCACCCGGGAGATCGTCGCGGTGCTGCCGTTCGGGGCCATCCTGGCGGCCCGGCTGCTGGCCGGCCGGCTCACCGCCGCGCGGCTGCTGCCCGCTCTGGCCGTGGTGGCGTGCGGCTACCTGATCAGCCTGGGCACGGTAGCGGCCCACTCCCCCGTCCCCCCGCAGGCGGAACGGCTCACCGCCTGGCTGGTCGCGCACCACCTCCGCTACGGCGTGGGCAATTCCGCGCTGGGCAGCGTGGTCACGGTGTCCAGCGGGGAACGGGTGATCCTGCGCCCCATCCGGGTGACCGGCGGCCTGGCGGCGGCCAGCCACTGGGAGGCGGACCAGTCCTGGTATGACCCGCGGCGGCACGACGCCACGTTCGCGGTGCTGCTCGGCCCCTCGCCGTCGCCCGGCGCGCTGCGCGCGACGTTCGGCCCCCCCGCCCGCACCTACCGCGTCGGCCCCTACACCGTGCTCACCTACCGCCACAACCTCCTCTCCAGTATTGGCCCGGGGGGGCGACCCCGCCTCGCCAGCGGATAGCCCGAGCCGACGAAGGCGCGGGTTCGGGGGGCACCCCCGGGGACAGCACAGCAGGACCGCGTCGCTGGGCATGTCAGGGGTCTTCAGACGGCACAATGGCGGACATGGCACGACGCACTGCGACACCCCCGCCGCCCGAGGACTTCGAGGAAAACATCATCGACATTGATGTTGCCGAGGAGATGCGGGGCAGTTACCTGGAGTACGCCTACTCCGTCATCTACTCCCGGGCCCTTCCGGACGCCCGGGACGGGCTGAAGCCGGTCCAGCGCCGGATCCTCTACCAGATGAACGAGATGGGGCTGCGCCCGGACCGGGGACACGTCAAGTGCGCCCGGGTGGTCGGCGACGTGATGGGCCGCCTCCACCCCCATGGTGACAGCGCCATCTACGACGCGCTGGTCCGGCTGGCCCAGCCGTGGGCGATGCGGCTGCCGCTGGTGGACGGGCACGGCAACTTCGGCTCGATGGGCGGGGACGACTCCCCGGCCGCCATGCGGTACACCGAGGCACGGCTGGCCGCCGCGGCGATGGAGATGGTCGCCTCGATCGACGAGGACACCGTCGACTTCCGGCCCAACTACGACGGCCAGGAGACCGAGCCCGAGGTGCTCCCGGCGGCGCTGCCGAACCTGCTGGTCAACGGGACCGCGGGAATCGCGGTGGGGATGGCCACCAACATGGCGCCGCACAACCTCGGCGAGGTGATCGCCGCGGCCCGGCACCTGATCAGCAATCCGGACGCCAGCCTGGACGAGCTGATGCGGTTCGTGCCCGGGCCCGACCTGCCCACCGGCGGGAAGATCATCGGCCTGGACGGGATCAGGGAGGCCTACGAGACCGGCCGCGGCATCTTCCGCACCCGGGCCACCGCCCGGATCGAGAAGATCACCCCGCGGCGCGACGGCATCGTGGTCACCGAACTGCCCTACGGGGTGGGGCCGGAGAAGGTGATCGCCCGGATCAAGGACCTGGTGCAGGCCAAGAAGCTGAACGGGATCGCCGACCTCAAGGACCTGACCGACCGGCACCGCGGGCTGCACCTGGTCATCGAGGTCCGCGGCGGGTTCCACGCCGAGGCCGTGCTGGACGAGCTGTACCGGCTGACGCCGATGGAAGACACGTTCGGCATCAACAACGTCACGCTGGTGGACGGGCAGCCCCGGGTGCTCGGCCTGCGTGAGCTGCTGCAGATCTACATCGACCACCGGATCGAGGTGATCCGGCGGCGCAGCGAGTTCCGGCGGCGCAAGCGCGCCGACCGGCTGCACCTGGTGGACGGGCTGCTCGTCGCGCTGCTCAACATCGATGACGTGATCCAGGTCATCCGGTCCAGTGACGATTCGGCCCAGGCCAGGGAACGGCTGATGTCGGTCTTCGACCTGTCCGAGATCCAGGCCCAGTACATCCTGGACACCCCGCTGCGCCGGCTCACCCGCTACGACCGGCTGGAACTGGAACGGGAGCGGGAGACGCTGCAGCGGGAGATGGCCGAGCTCACCGCGATCCTGGAGTCCCCCGACCGGCTGCGCGGGGTGGTGTCCGAGGAACTGGCCAGGGTGGCGGAGCGGTTCGGCACCCCGCGGCGCACCGTCCTGCTGGAGGGCAGCGGCAAGCCGACCCGGTCCGCCGCCGTCCCCCTCGAGGTGGCCGACGACCCGTGCCTGGTGCTGCTGTCCTCGGCCGGGCTGATCGCCCGCACCGCGGCCGCGCCCGCCGCCACCCTGGACTTCGACGGGTCCAGCGGTCCCGACGGCGGTCCGGGCGGTGACGGGCCGCGGGCCGCGCACGACGTGATCGTGGCCACGGCCCCGGCCACCGCCCGGGGCAGCATCGCTCTGGTCACCTCACAGGGCCGGCTGATCCGGATCGGCGTGCTGGAAATCCCGGCCCTGCCGCCGAGTGCGCACTCCCCCGCGCTGGCCGGCGGCGCCCCGCTGGCCGAGTTCGTCTCCCTGGACACCGGCGAGACCGTGGTCGGCCTGGCCGCCCCGGACGGGATGGCGGGCGGCCTGGCGCTCGGCACCGCGGACGGGGTGGTCAAGCGGGTAGCCCCGGACTACCCGGCGAATGCCACCGAATTCGACGTGATCTCCCTCAAGGAGGGCGACCGGGTGGTCGGCGCGGTCCAGCTGGCCAGCGAGGATGCCGACCTGGTGTTCATCACCAGCGACGCCCAGCTGCTCCGCTTCCGGGCCAGCGCGGTGCGGCCGCAGGGCCGGGCGGCCGGCGGCATGGCCGGGATCCGGCTGGCGGCCGGCGCCAGCGTGGCCTGGTTCGGCGCGGTGCCGGACGAGGCGGTCCGTGCGGCGGCCCCCGGGGATGCCAGCGATGCCGTGGTGGTGACGGTGGCGGGGAGCAGCGGGGCGCTGCCCGGCACCGCCGCGGCCACCGTGAAGGTCACGCCGTACCGGGAGTACCCGGCCAAGGGCCGGGCCACCGGCGGGGTCCGCTGCCACCGGTTCCTCAAGGGCGAGGACACCCTGGTCCTCGCCTGGGCCGGGCCGGGCCCGGCCCGCGGCGCCACCGACGCGGGCGTGCCGGTGTACCTGCCCCCCGCGGAAGGCCGGCGGGACGGTTCCGGGGAGCGGGCCCGCCAGCAGCTGGCCGCGCTCGGCGGGCTAGCGCCGCGCTGAGGCGTCGGGCTGGGTGACCGCCGCGGCCAGCACGGTGAGCAGGTCGCGGGGGCCCGCGTACGGCGGGTCCCCGAACTGCCACCAGCGGGCGATCTGGGTGCCTTCCGGCCCGGGATCGAACTCGCCCTCGCGGAAGCACCCGGCCCGGTCCAGCCCGGCCAGGTCCTGGTCGTCCGCCGCTAACGTGGCCACGAAGGCGGCGGCGTCCAGCAGTGCCGCGGCACAGCGCGCCGCCCGTACCGGGTCCCGCTGCGCGCGGGCCAGCCGCCAGGCGGCCTGCGCGCGGAGGAACTCCGCCACCAGGATCTGTATTGTCACTCTAAGTATCGTACTCTTACAGAGAGTATTTGACGGCGATCGCCCCGCCGTGGCTCCGCCGCGCCGGCCCCCGCGGAGCAGGGAGCGGGGTCAGGTGTCGATCCGGGAGACGTCCAGCTCGGCGGCGCCGCCGATGATGAAGTCCCGGCGGGGGCCGACCTCCGAGCCCATCAGCAGGTTGAACATGCCGCTGGCCGCGGCCGCGTCCTCGATGCGGATGCGGCGCAGCGTGCGGTGCCGCGGGTCCATGGTGGTCTCGGCCAGCTGCCCGGCGTCCATCTCACCCAGGCCCTTGTACCGCTGGATCGGCTCCTTCCACCGCTGCCCCCGGCGCTCCAGCTCCAGCAGGGTGCGGTGCAGCTCACTGTCGGAGTAGGTGTAGCGGTACCGGGCCTGCCCCTTGCGCGGGGCCGACAGCTCGATCCGGTGCAGCGGGGGCACCGCGGCGAACACCCGCCCGGCGTCCAGCAGGGGCCGCAGGTACCGGTGGAACAGGGTCAGCAGCAGGCACCGGATGTGCGCGCCGTCCACGTCGGCGTCGGACATGAAGATGACCCGCTGGTACCGCGCGGAGTCCAGGTCGAACGAAGCGCCCGAGCCAGACCCGATGACCCGGATGATGTCCGCGCACTCGGCGTTCTTCAGCATGTCCGCCAGGGACGCCTTCTGCACGTTGAGGATCTTGCCGCGGATCGGCAGCAGCGCCTGGAACTCCGAGTTCCGGGCCAGCTTGGCCGTGCCCAGCGCGGAGTCGCCTTCCACGATGAACAGCTCGCTGCGGTCGTCGGCGCTGCGGCAGTCCACCAGCTTGGGCGGCAGCGTGGAGGCGGCCAGGGCGTTCTTGCGGCGCTGGTTGTCCCGGTGCTCACGGGCGGCGATCCGGGCCTTGGCCGCGGACGCCACCTTGTCGAGCACGGCCCGGCCCTGCTGCTTGGCGGCGCGGCCCCGGGACTCGAAGAAGGCGCGCAGTTCGGCCGAGACCACCTGGGCGACGATCCGGGACGCGGCCGGGGTGCCGAGGATCTCCTTGGTCTGGCCCTCGAACTGCGGCTCCGGCAGCCGTACCCCGATCACCGCGGTCAGCCCTTCCAGGGCGTCTTCCTTGGAAGCGGGCTCGTCCCCGTTCTTGAGCAGCCGTGCGGCCCGCAGCTGGTCGTTCAGCGTCCGGACCAGGGCCCGCTCGAAGCCGGCCACGTGCGTCCCGCCCTTGGGGGTGGCGATCACGTTGACGAACGACCGGGTGACGGTGTCGTACCCGGTCCCCCACTGCACCGCCACGTCGACGAGCAGTTCCCGCTCGACCTCGGTGGGCGTCATGTGCCCCTGCTCATCGAGCACCGGCACCGTCTCGGTGAAGTTCCCCGACCCGGTCAGCCGGAGCACGTCGGTCAGCGGCTCGCCGGGGGCCAGGTAGTCGCAGAACTCGCTGATCCCGCCGTCGAACCGGAATTCGGCCTCGCGCGGCCCGCCGGCCGGGGGATCGTGGTCGGGGAACTCGGCCGCCACGTCCGGGCTGGCCGGCTCGCGGTGATCGGCGGCCGACCGCTCGTCCCGGACCCGGATGGCCAGGCCCGGCACCAGGTACGCGGTCTGCCGGGCCCGCTGCACCAGCGCCTCGAAGCTCCAGCCCGCGTCCTTGGTGAACACCTGCTGGTCGGGCCAGAACCTGATCCGGGTCCCGGTGACCTTCCTGGCCACCTTCCGGACCTGCCGCAGCCCGGACCCGGCCGCGAACGGGGCGGCCGGGCCGTCGGCCGCGAACTCCCCGGGCACGCCCCGGCGGAAGCTGGCCGCCCACTCCTGCCCTTCCCGGTCCACGCGCACGTCGAGCCGGGACGACAGCGCGTTGACCACCGAGGCACCCACGCCGTGCAGGCCGCCGGACGCGGTGTAGGAGCCGCCGCCGAACTTGCCGCCCGCATGCAGCCGGGTCATCACCAGTTCCACGCCGGTCAGGCCGGACTTGGGCTCGGTGTCCACCGGTATGCCGCGGCCGTTGTCGCGCACCTCGGCGGAAAGATCCGCATGCAGAACGACATCGATCGTGGTGCAGTGCCCCGCCAGGGCCTCGTCCACTGCGTTGTCGAAGATCTCCCAGAGGCAGTGCATCAGGCCACGGCTGTCGGTGGACCCGATGTACATGCCGGGGCGCTTGCGGACCGCCTCCAGCCCTTCCAGGACGGACAGGTGGCGGGCCGTGTAGCCGTCGGCGGCGGGCCCGCTGCCGGCCTTCGCCGGGGCCGCAGCCCGGGCAGGACGGGCAGTTTCGGCGCGGACGGCGGTCACGAGGGCCCTCCTCGGGGGTCGGGGCAGCGTAGGCGGACTGCTGGCAGACTAGCCGCCCGCGGCGGGTGGTCCGCGTCGCCACGCCGCGGACATACCCGGCTAGCTGGGACAACGCGGCTGGGGCAGGGGCCAGGCGGGAGCCCGCGCACCCCGCAGCCAAAGTTTGTCGTTCGCTGTGGGCGTAGGCGGGGGTCACACGGGAAGTGAGCCGCCTGGCAGAGTGTTGCATAGCAGGTAGGGCACAGCCAGCCGGACGCCCAAGCAGCCGGCGGCACGACGCGAGGGAGGCGACATGACCGGAGCTCTCGCACCAAGCAGGCCCCTGAATGCGATGGACCTGTGCGACCGGTGCGGTGCCCAGGCGTACGTACGCGTTGTGCTTCCCGATTCCGGGGAGCTGCTGTTCTGCGCCCACCACAGCCGTCAGCACGCCGAGGCGCTCGCCAAGGTGGCCGTCGAGATCCAGGACGAGACGGAGCGGCTGTCGCCGGGAGGCGGAACACGGCGCGACGCCTAGCCAGGCCCGCGACCCGCGGGCGGAGGCGCCCCGGGCCGCTTACCTGGCTGGCCTGGTGTCGGCTCGGCAGCGTCGCCGCGCCACGCCCGGGCGCTCCTCCCCGGAGTCCCTCGCATGAGCCCTTCGTGAGACAAGAACTGGCTGGGGCCCGATCACCGTGGTGATCGGGCCCGAGCCAGTTGCCGTGTCGAGCAGCCCGCGCCCTAATCCAGGTAGTCGCGCAGGACCTGGGACCGGGACGGGTGGCGCAGCTTGGACATGGTCTTGGACTCGATCTGCCGGATCCGCTCCCGGGTCACCCCGTAGACCTTGCCGATCTCGTCCAGTGTCTTCGGCTGGCCGTCGGTGAGCCCGAACCGCATGGAGACCACTCCAGCCTCCCGCTCGGACAGCGTGTCGAGCACCGAGTGCAGCTGCTCCTGGAGCAGGGTGAAGCTGACCGCCTCGCCGGGCTGGATGGCCTCGGAGTCCTCGATCAGGTCGCCGAACTCGCTGTCGCCGTCCTCACCGAGCGGGGTGTGCAGCGAGATCGGCTCGCGGCCGTACTTCTGCACCTCGATGACCTTCTCCGGGGTCATGTCCAGCTCGGCCGCGAGCTCCTCGGGGGTCGGCTCGCGGCCCAGGTCCTGCAGCATCTGCCGCTGCACCCGGGCCAGCTTGTTGATGACCTCGACCATGTGCACCGGGATCCGGATGGTCCGGGCCTGGTCGGCCATGGCCCGGGTGATCGCCTGCCGGATCCACCAGGTGGCGTACGTGGAGAACTTGTAGCCCTTGGTGTAGTCGAACTTCTCGACCGCGCGGATCAGGCCCAGGTTGCCCTCCTGGATCAGGTCCAGGAACAGCATGCCCCGCCCGGTGTACCGCTTGGCCAGCGACACCACCAGCCGCAGGTTGGCCTCGAGCAGGTGGTTCTTGGCCCGGCGGCCGTCCTCGGCGATCCACTCCATGTCCAGCCGGGTCGGCGCCGTCAGCCTGTCCAGGCCCTCGGCGAGCTTCTCCTCGGCGAACAGCCCCGCCTCGATCCGCTTGGCCAGCTCGACCTCCTGCTCCGCGTTCAGCAGGGGGACCTTGCCGATCTGCTTGAGGTAGTCCTTGACCGGGTCGGCGGTGGCCCCGGCCGACGCCACCTGCGCGGCGGGCAGGTCGTCATCGTCGTCGCCGTAGACGAACGCCTCTTCCTCCGCGGCGCCGGGCGCCTTGGCCGCGGTCTCCGGGGCCGCCCCGGCCACGGCAGCGGGCCCAGGCACGGCCACCCCGGCGACGGCATCAGCCTTGCCCGCCGCGACCGGGCCGTCCTCGGCCTCCTCGTCGGCCGGGTCGTCGTCCGTGGCCTCATCGTCGGCCTCGACGTCCACCTCGAGGTCCACATCGACCTCAGCGACGTCGGCCAGGTCATGTCCTCCAGGTCGGCGCCCTCCAGGGCATCGTCGGACAGATCGACGTCGCCCGGACCGACCTCACCATCCAGTTCCGCCGCGTCTGCCAGGTCTGGCACCTCGGCCAGGCCAACCGCGTCATTCCCTGAGGTAGCCAATTCCGGATCCTCACTCACGATGCCTGACACCCCCCGGCCACCCGCTCCTGCGTCGTCGCCGGGCCTGCCGGCCGCGCCGCGCGGCCCTGGCCGCCCACCGGAATTCTTCTTACCCCGGCGCCGCGCCGGGGCGCTGTCGCCGCGTTCCGGTGATCCCGGAACGTGCTGCCTGCCGGACGCCGCGTCCGTGTCCACGAGCGAGACCGGTCCGGCTGGCCGCGGGCCGCCGGGCTTCCCGTCCCCGGTGCGCCCTGGGGCCTGCTGCGCTGGCAACCGTCCACCCTGGCCTTCCGGCCTCGGCTGCCTCCGCGCTGCGGAGCCTGCAGCGCTTGCCACCGCGGTCACCCCTTCCTTCGCTGGATGGCGGCCTGCCGAGCCGCGGACGGCACCTGACTGACGCGAACTGGCAGGCGACACAGACACCTCTCCTGCGTACATGAGCGGGGAAATGGACCCTACCTCGTGTACCCCGCTGCTGGGACCGTGCCGGGACCGCAGGCCTGCGCCGCAGCACGCTGCGCCGGGATGGAACACCTTCCGATCACCACCTTAGGCGGAGCGGCGGGTGGCTCGTACTGCCCCGCGGCCGATCCGGCCTGCGCCGCCGCCGGTAACGGGGCACCCGGCAGGTAGCGCGCTGCTCATGCCCTGCCCCTCCGCGCCGCGGCGGATCACGCCACCGGCGCCCGCTGGGCGGGCGCGCCATCGCGCCGGGGCACGTGCAGGACGAGCACGGTCACGTCGTCGTCCTGCTCGTACCCGGTCAGCATCCGGTCCACCAGGTACTCCAGCAGCCGGGCCGGGTCTTCTACCATTCCCGGCCGGCGCCTGCGCTGCCACCGCGACCAGCTCATCCAGCCCGGCATCCAGGCCGCGCCGGCGGTTCTCCACCAGGCCATCGGAGTACAGCACCGCGGTGGTGCCGGGCGGCAGCCGGAACACGTACTGCTGCCGGGGGCACGCCCAGCCCAGCGGCGTGCCCGCCTCGGTGGTGTCCAGCCGCGGCGGGGCGTCCCGGGACAGCAGCAGCGGCGGCAGGTGCCCCGCGTTGCCGCGCCAGGCCCTCGCCGGTGACCGGGTCGACGACCAGGTAGGCGACCGTGGTCACCTGCTCGTCCAGTTCGGTGGCGGTGAACAGCCGGTCCAGGCCCGGCCAGCACGGCGGCGGGCCGCGGGTCGGTCAGCGCCAGGGCCCGCAGCGCGTTGCGCACCCGGCCCATCCCGGCCGCCGCGGTCAGGCCCTTGCCCATCACGTCCCCGGTGGCGACCGCGAGCCTGCCGTCGGGCAGCCGGAACGCGTCGTACCAGTCGCCGCCGATCTCCATGTTCCGGGTGACGGGCAGGTAGCGGGCCTCCAGGATGATCCCCGGCACGCTGGGCAGCCGGTCCGGCAGCAGGCTGCGCTGCAGCGTCTCGGCGGTGGTGTGCTCCCGCTCGAACAGCGAGGCCCGCTCCAGGGCCAGCGCGCACTGGCCCGGCCAGCGCCTCCAGGAAGACCCGCTCCTCCTCGGTGATCTGGCGCGGCTTGGTGAAGGAGAACCGCAGCGCGCCCGAGCGGCGCGCCCGCCGCCAGCAGCGGCAGCCCGACCCAGGCCCGCTCGTCGCTGTGCGCCAGGAACAGGTCCACGTTGGCGACCCCGTCGAACTGCCGGCGCAGCGCGTCCGGGTTCTCCACCAGCACCGGCCGGCGCGAGGTGATGGCCAGGGTCATCACGCTCGGGCACGTCCAGCGGGATGTCGCCGGACGGCGCGCCGGGCCCGTCCGGCAGGCCCATCGGGTTGATGGTGCGCAGCCGCAGCCGCTCGGGGTCCAGCAGCGCCACCGCGGACCGCTCGGCGCCGATCGCGGACCGGCCGACCTCGGTGATCACCTCGACGACCTGCAGCACGGTCAGCGCCTCGGCCAGCATCGACGTGGCCTGCTGCAGCCGGGCCGTGCGCAGCGCGGCGGCGGACAGCTGCTCGGTCAGCCGGCCGCGCATCTCCTCGGCCTCACGCTGCGCCGGTCACGTCGGTGCTGGCGCCGACCCACTCGATGATCTTGCCGTCCCGCTCGATGGGCACGGCCCGGACGTCGTAGTGCCGGTAGGAGCCGGTCTTGGTGCGGACCCGGTACCGGCTGTCGAAGACCTTGCCCGGCGCTGGACGCATTCCCGCCATTCGCGCTCCACCCGCTCGCGGTCTTCCGGGTGGATCGCGTCCAGCCAGCCATTGCCGAGGTACTCCTCCAGGCTCTGGCCGGTGATCCAGCGCCACTCGGGCGAATCCTCGGCGATCTGGCCGGTCGGGCGTGGTCACCCAGACCACCTGGGCGCCCGCCTGCACCAGCGAGCGGTACCGCTCCTCGCTGCGGCGGACCGCTTCGGCTGAGCTGCGCCGGTCGGTGACGTCCACGGCGATCAGCGCGACCCCGGCGATGTTGCCATCCGGGTCGTGCGAGGGGAACCAGGAGAAGGCCCAGTGCCGGTCGTCCTGGGCGGTCCCGTCGCCGGGACCATCCCCGGCATCCCCGGACGGCCGCCCGTTCACGTCGCCCGGCGCCGCGGTCCCCACGCTGACCGGCAGGTTGGACTCGAACAGCGGCTGGCCCTCGGCCAGCACGTGCCGGACGGCCGACTCGGCCCGGGCCGCCAGCGTGGCGGGCCAGACCTGCGACGGCAGCAGCCCGACGTGAGCATCCAGATCGAGCCCGTCCAGCCCGGCCAGGGCCCGGTTGATCCGCCGGAAGCGCAGGTCGGGGCCGAAGAAAGCGAAGCCGATCGGGGCCTCGCGCAGCAGGGTGGCCAGCAGTGCCGAGTCGGAGACATCCAGCCCGGACAGCCGGGGCTGGGGCACGGAGGTATCAGTACTCATCGCCCGCACTCCAGTCCCGTTGCTTGAGCCATGCAACGGCTCCTTCCTGCTCACTGCGGACACAAGCAGGCTACGGCAACAGTGCGGTCACTGACTGCACAACCGCAGCGCCACGCCAATGCGCAGAGCCGCGTCCCGGGCACCACGAACACTCACAGTGCCCGCGCAGGCGGGTTTTCCACATCCTAGGCGATATCAGTCCCGGCCGCCGGGCTGATGCGGACTCACCCAGGGCAAAGACATGGAGCGGCGGCCCGGGCCGCCGGGGCGCGGGGCGCGATCGTGACCGGCACGGCGCGCCGGATGCGCGGAATGTCCGCGGCTGCGGGTGCCTGATGCCCGTAATATCTGCCACACGCGGAAACATGGCCACCATCCGGCGCGGACGTGGCACGGCACCGCGAGAATCTGGAAAGCTGTCCGTGTGAGCCCGCAGAGCCGACGACGAGAGCCCGCAGGCGGGCCGGGCCACCCAGGTCATGGGAAGGGACCGCGTTCGGTGATTCCCAGCGCCGCACCGCCCAACGCATTGTTCGCCGAGATGCTCCGTGCTGCCCGCGAGCTGCTCGCGGTGCGCAGCCCGCTGGACGCGGAGCTCATGGTGAGCGAGCTGCTTGGCACCTGGTGGGGCGAGCGGTCGCCGCGCACCGGGGGCGACGTCGAGGAGATCGTCGGCGAGGGCCTGGTCAGTTACGCCGCCCAGCAGCGCAGCCCGGCCGCGCTCGCGCTGCTGTCCGGCATCGCCTGCCTGGGCACGTCGCGGCAGGCGATGCAGGCGGAAACGGCGGCGCTGGCCCTGATCGAACGCGGCGTGGTCCGGCCGCCGTGGGCCGAGCACGTCGGCGCCGTGACCGCCGGTGACAGCTACGTGAACTCGGACGCCTACGGGGACCGCGACGAGGTCGTCTGCGTGTTCAGCTACGCCGGCGAGGAGCCGCACGCCCTGGTCATGGTGGTCGACTACAACGCCGAGGGGATGCTCCGGGACGGGTGGGTCACCTCGCAGGTGGACCGGTTGCTGGAGCGCTGCGCGGCGGCGGCTTCCGGCGCGGACGGCCAGCCGGCCCGGTCCACGTTCAGCCAGGTGGACCCGCCGCAGGCGCGGCGGCTGCTGGAGACGGCCCTGGCGGTGACCGAGGCCAGGAAGGGCCCGGCTCCCAGTGACTCGTTCGCGTCCTACCACGCGTTCATCCGGGCCAGGATCCGGACGCTGCCGCCGTCCCGGCCCCGCTCGGCGGCTGGCAACGGCGCCGTCCCCCGGCCCGGGCCAGGGCCCTGGGAGACCGGGCACGGCTCGGGCTGGGGCGGCGCGACGGCCCGCCGGCACGCCTGGACCCGGGACCGCCGCGCCATGCTGGTGGCCGAGTTCCTCGCCTCGGATGAGGCCGAGGACCTGTCGGACACCAGGGCGGCCAGCCGCTGCGCGGACCACATCATCGACTATGGCTGTGACCATGACTTCGGGCGGCCGCTGCGGATGAGCCCGGCGAAGGTGGCCACCTTCCTGCTCGACTGGCTGCCCCGCAAGGTCCTGCTGCCGTCCGCCGAGCAGCATGCGATGCCGCACGTGCTGGCCGCCTGGGTGCGCTGGGCGGGACGGCGGCAGGGGCTGCCCGCCGAGATGATCGCCCAGACGCTGGACGCGGTGTTCGACTCGATGGGCACCTTCGCCCAGGTGTACCGGGACCCCACCTCGTTCGGCCTGGATGCCGCGCTGGTGGCCCGGCTGCTGCCCGACGACGACCTGGAGGCGCTGCCCCGGCGCGCGTTCGCCTTCCCGGTGCTGCGCGGCATGTTCGGCGGCATCGACCTGGACGGGCTGGACCCGGCCGTGCTCGCGGACCGGCGCACCCTGCTGGCCGCCGACCATAACGACGGCAACGGGCGGCCCAGCGGGCCGCTGCACATCGACCGGCACCTGGCCCTGGCTGACCGGCTGTGGCGCGGTGACCCGCCGGAACTGTGGGAGGCCGCGCAGCGGATGCTGGACCGCGGCGAGGACCGGCACGCCGTGCTGCACACCCTCATGTACGTGCTCCGCGACGCGGGCTCGGACGCCGCCAGCCTGATCGCCGCGCTCCAGGCGCTGCCGCCGGCTCCCCCGGACTGAGCACCGGGGCGGGGCAGCCGCGGGGACGGGCCGTTGAGCGGCACGGGTTTTCGCGGTGCCCGGTCAGGGAGCCGCAGCCGGCCGGCGGCCTCAGCCCTCGGCGGGAAAGGCCGCACCCAGCTCGCGGAAGGCGCCGCGCAGGTCGGCGGCGGAGACGGTGGTGAGGTCCGCGGCGCTGGCCTGATCGTCCAGGTGGGCTACCCGCAGGTCGCGGGCCGCGCAGGCCCGCTCGAACAGGCTCCGGGCAAACCGGCCGTTGCCCAGCTCATCGATCTGGCGGCGCTCTGACGCCAGCGTGAAGATCTCCTCCAGCACCGGCAGTGCGTCCGGCTCGAAGCTGTCCCCGTGCTGCTCCGCGATGACGCCGGCGATCCGGCACAGCTCCCCGGGGGTGTAGCTGGGGAAGCCGATCCGCACGCTGAAGCGTGACCCGAGCCCGGGGTTGCTGTGCAGGAAGCGGTCCATGTCGGCCGGGTAGCCGGCCAGCACGATCACCAGCCGGTCCCGGTCGTCCTCAGCCCGCTTGAGCAGCGTGGCCACCGCTTCCGAGCCGTAGGCGTCCCCGCCCGAGTAGCCGATGTTGTAGAGCGAGTAGGCCTCATCGATGAACAGCACCCCGCCCAGCGCGGAGTCGATCAGCTTGCCCGTCTTGATCGCGGTCGAGCCGAGGTGCTCGCCGACCAGGTCGGCCCGGTGTGCCTCGATCACCTCGGGCCGCACCAGCAGCCCCAGCGCGGTGAAGATCCGGCCGAGGATGCGGGCGACCGTGGTCTTGCCCGTCCCCGGGGGCCCGGTGAACACGAAATGCCGGACCGGGGGCTGGCTGGACAGGCCCTGGCGCTCCCGCAGCCGGGCCACCCGCAGCTGGGCCGCGATCTCGTGTACCTGGCGCTTGACCGGCTCCAGGCCGACCAGTTCATCGAGCTCCGCGAGCGCGCTCTCCAGGGTGGGGGCCTCGGTGTAGCCGCGGAACCGGGCGGTCAGCTCAGCCCCGGCCCGCTCCAGGTCCGCCGCCTCCAGCGTGGTCAGCTCGGCGGGCGTCGGCTCGGCCCCGTCCGCCATCACCCGGACGTCGCGCGCCCGGCCCGCCTTCTCCAGCAGGTTGCGCACGAAGCGCCCGTTGCCGAGCTCGTCGGCGAGCCGGCGGCGGCCGATGTCCTCCATCATCCGCCACAGGGCCGGCCGGGCGTCCGCGTCCAGCACCTCCCCGCGCTGCTCCAGGTACAGCTCGGCCAGCGCCATCAGCTCGGCCGGGCTGTAGCTGGGGAACTTGACCCGGAGGCCGAACCGCGAGTTCAGCCCGGGATTGCTGGCCAGGAAGCCCTCCATCTGCTTCTCGTAGCCGGCCAGGATGATGATGAGCTCGGACCGGTTGTCCTCGGCCCGCTTGAGCAGCGCCTGGACCGCCTCGTGGCCGAACCGGTCCCCCTGGCCCTCGCTCTCGTTCACCAGGCTGTAGGCCTCGTCGATGAACAGGACCCCGCCCAGCGCACTGTTCACCAGGTCGTTCGTCTTGATGGCGGTGGCCCCGAGGTACTCACCGACCAGGTCGGCGCGCTGCGCCTCCACCACCGCGGGGGTGTCCAGCAGCCCGAAGGCGTAGAAGATCTTCGCGATGACCCGGGCGACCGACGTCTTCCCGGTGCCTGGCGGCCCGAGGAAGACGAAGTGCTGCATCGGCTTGCCGGTGTCGTAGCCGGCCATGGCCCGGCGCCGGGCGGCCTCCACGGAGGCAGTGATCTGGCGGACCTGTTCCTTGACCGATTCCAGGCCGATCATGTTCTCGAGCTCGGCCATGGCCTGCGCCACGGTGATCTCGGGCGGCTGCGGGTCGGCGCCGGCCCGCTCGCGCGCCGCCGCGGCATCCGCCGGGCGCATCGTGCCTTCCGCGGTCTGCACCACCCGGGAGGGGTCTCCCGGCCTGCTGCCGCGCCCGGAGCCCGGGTACCCGGTGGTCCGGGCGCCGGGGCGGGGTGCCATGGCCGTGTTCCCAGGGCGGTGCGGCGCCGCGAGCGCGCCGCTGCGGCTCTGCTGGCGGCTGAGCGCCCGCGCCTCCTGCTGTGACTTGCCCAGCCGCCAGAGGAGCACACAGAGCGCGAGCCCCCAGGCGATCGCGTCGCCGATCACCGGCCGGCTGGCCGCCAGCCACCAGGCCAGCAGGCCTGGTGGGAGCGACCAGAGCATCGCCCACGCCACCGTCCGGCAGGGCACGTAGCGGCGGGAGATGGCCGGGGCGTGCGCCGCCGGCACGGCCACACAGGGCAGGAGCGCCAGCGGGACGACCGCGGACCCGACCCGGTTGGTGACGGCGGCGACGAGGAGCACCGCCACCAGGCCCCAGACGGCGACGAAGACGGAGGCGAACACCCGGCGGCTGCCCTGCCATACGGCAACCGGCCCGTAACCGAGCGCAATCAGGATGACCAGGTCCCAGACCCGCGCGCCAAGGCTGAAGGAGCCGACGATCAAGGCGATCAGTACGATGACCAGCAGGATCTTCACCGGCAACGGGGCTGTGCGGATGGACTGGCGCATGCGCTCAAGCCCTTCCCGCGCCATTCGCCCGCCAGGTACGGACCTGTCCTCTGGCCGCATCTTGCTCCCTCGTGCCGTTCCCTGTATAGCGCAATTACCACGCGCTTACAGCGACACACAACCAGATACCGGCAGAGAATGGCCAGGCCAGATTCTGCCGCGCCGGCCCGGCGGGGGCATGGCCCCGGCCGGTACTGCCCCCACGCGCCGTCGCTGACAGGGTAATCGACACCGGCCGTGGGCGCCCCTGCGGGACGAGCTGGAGTTTCTGCGGAGTAGCCATGGGGCGGCTGTGCAGAATCTATGCCACGCTTCTGGCCAGGCTCAGGGCCCCGGGCCCCCGGCGGCCAACGCGCCGGGTTCCCGGGAACGGCTCAGGCCTCCAGAGCGTCCACGAACGAGTAGGGCGGCCACGGCCCGTTCAGCTCGGCGCGCATCCCGGCCTGCCGGGCGGTGAGCCCGTGCAGCACGGCCGTGAACCCGGCGGCCCGGCCGGGATCCAGGAGATAGGCGGCGTTCAGCGCCATCCACTCCCCGCGGTCGGCGAAGTGCGGGTCCTCGGCCGGCTGCCGCCGCGCGGACTCGGCCACGTCGCTCAGGGCCACGTCGATGAGGTCCGCGGCGGCCTCCGCCTCGGTCACCGCCTCCGGATCGCCCGGCCGGGCGTAGATCTGCACGCCCCACTCCACCCGGTTGCGGAACTTCTCCAGCAGCTCGGTGAATTCGCCGCGCCGGCTGCCCAGCAGGGCCCGCACGGTGGTGTCATCCGGGTGCAGCGTGGCGAGCCGGAGCGGCAGCACCGGGCCGCCCGCCGCGGCGCGCTCGATGACCCGGTGATGAGCCCGCCCGACCCGCTCGATGTTGTCCAGCCCGCCGAGCAGGCTGGCCAGCGCCTGCTCGCCGAACGACCGGGCATCCACCGATCCAACCACCGCGGTGAGGCCGGCCGCAGTCACCGCGCGCACCGGCTCGCGGCCCACGCCGGTCATCCCGTCCAGCTGGCCGGGGCGGAGGCCGTCGGTGATGGCGTAGACCCAGATCACCTCGTCGGGCAGGGAATCCAGGGACGGCCTGGCGTGGCCAGCCGCCGTGCGGCTGCTCCAGGGCCGGGCCGCCCGGTGCGCGCCCGGCCTGCGGGCCGGCGGCCTGCGGGCCGGCAGCCGGGCCGCACTCTGGCTCGTCATCATCGTCAGTGCCATGTCACTCCTCCGCGGAGCGTCCGCCCCTGCTCGCAAGCGTCCAGCCTGGCCTGAAGTGGCCGGTGACGGCAGCAGAATGTCCACTAGATCACTTATCCGTAATGTGCACCTTCCCCCTCATCCCCGGGGCCCGGGCGGCCGCCGCGAGCCGGGACGCGCGCACCAGTCCAGCACGGCCTGGTGGAGCTGCCGCTGAGCCGGCCGGGAAGCAAACAGGTGGCCGGCACCGGGGACCATGATCAGCTTGTGGTCCGCTCCCGCCGCGGTGAGCGCGCGACGCCAGGCCTGGCCCTGGGCGGACAGCCGTCCGTCCGCGGCGTAGACCAGCAGCACCGGCGTGCGGATCTGGCCGACCTGGCCGGTCAGCGAGGCGGCGTCCCAGCGCTCTGGCACGCGGCCGGGGCCGCCGCCGAGCCACGACTGCTGCATGCGCCTGCTCACCGGGTCGAGGAGCCTGAGGTCGGCCACTGTCTCGCAGCACACGGCCGCACTGAAGCGGTGGTCGCGGGCGATCATGCGGCCGGCCAGGTAGCCGCCGTAGCTGTGCCCTAGCAGGATCAGCGCCCGAGGGTCAGCCACACCGCGGTCGGTCAGCGCCGTCACGCCCGTCAGGACGTCGTCCGCCTCGGGATCCTGCCCGGGCAGCCCGCGCCGGCGGAACGCCTCCCGCATCCGTTCCCGCCCCGCGATCCCCGACGAGCGGAAGTCGGGCACGAAGACGGCGAGGCCCGCGGCTACCCAGGCAGACAGGTCGGGATGCTCACCGCAGGCCAGCCCGCTGACCGGGCCACCGTGCAGGAAGACCAGGAGCGGATGCGGGCGGGCCGCGGCCGGCCGGGCCAGCAGGCCCTCGAGCGGGACTCCCCCGTGAGCCCACCGGATCACCTCGACCGTGGCCATGTCCGGGGCGCGGAGCAGGCTGAGCCGCTCGTCGGCGCCGCCGGGCCGGGCCCGGACCAGCCAGGCGGACCCGTCACGGCCTGACCGGACGGCCAGTGCGTCGTCAGCGCAACGTCCCAGGGCGAGCAGCCGGTAGCTGGCCGAATCGGGCCTGGACCACCAGCGCGCCGCGCCGTCGCCGGGGTCCACCAGCATGATGCCGCGCCTGATGCCGTCGAAGGCGGCCACGGCCAGCTCCCCGCTCGGCGACCAGCGCGGCTCACCCCAGATCCGCACCGGCTCGGGCGTCATCACGTGACGGCCGGAGCCGGACCAGAGGATCACCCGGTACCAGGGCGGATAGCTGTCCTGCGTCCACAGCGCCGCCACGAGGCCAGACGGCCCGGCCGAGGCCGCCACTACCGAACCGCCCACCGCGCGCGTGATCTGGCCAGCCAGCTCGTGCCCGGCCGGCTCGGCGGGAGCGGCGGGCCGGGTGTCGAGCAACTGGAAGGAAGGCCACGCCCGGAGCTCACGCCGGTCCGGGTAGCTCAGGCCGGCGCGGTCCGCAGAAAGGTCCGCGGACCGCGGAGCGAGGTCCCCGAGCGACCGCCACAGCACTCATACATCGTGCGCTGCCACCGCGCGCCAGGCCAGCGCCCCGCGAACCCGCTGAACGCGCTCACCCTGGCCAGGGTGAGCGCGTTCAGCGGATTGCACCAGGTTCAGCTGCAGCCGCTGGTGGCTCCGCAGCCTTCGCAGACGTAGCAGCTGCCGGCCGGACGCATCTTCGTGCCGCAGGTCAGGCAGAGCGGGGCGTCGGCGGTCCGGCCCTGCTGCGCCTCAATCAGCTCCACCGAGCTGTGCGGCTGAAAGCCGGGGCTTCCGGGGCTGTCCGGCTCCGGCTGGTCCTCGTGCCGCTCGGCGGGCCGCTGCACCGGCGCCGACTGGGCCATCTCCCCCGGGTCCTGCTCCTCCGCGAGCGCGGCCGGGTCCTCACCGGCCAGCTGGGCGGCCCGCTCGCCGGCGGACAGGATGCCCATGTCAGCCCGGGTCTCGTAGGGCAGGTGGTCCAGCGCCAGGCGGCGGAACACGTAGTCCAGCACCGAGCTGGCGATCCGGATGTCCGGGTCGTCGGTGATGCCGGCCGGCTCGAACCGCATGTTGGTGAACTTCTCCACCCACTTCTCCAGCGGCACCCCGTACTGCAGGCTGATGGAGATGGCCATGGAGAAGGCGTCCATCACGCCGGCCAGGGTGGATCCCTGCTTGCCGAGCTTGAGGAACAGCTCACCCACGCCGTCGTCGGGGTACTTCGAGGCCGTCATGTAGCCCTCCGCCCCGGCGACGGAGAAGCTGGTCACCGTCGCGGTGCGGTTCTTCGGCAGGCGGCGGCGCACCGGGCGGATCTCGTGCGGCGAATGGTCTGCCTCGGCCGCCGCGGCTTCCGGCTTCTTCCTCGCGTCGGACAGCGGCTGGCCCACCTTGCAGTTGTCCCGGTACACCGCGAGCGCCTTGAGGCCGAGCTTCCAGCCCTGCAGATAAATGGACTCGATCTCCTCGACCGTCGCCGATTCCGGAAGGTTAACGGTCTTGCTAATCGCCCCGCTGAGTGCGGGCTGCACGGCGGCCATCATCCGCACATGACCCATGGGGCCAATCGACCGCTCGCCCATGGCGCAGTCGAATACCTCGTAGTGCTCCTGTCGCAGGCCCGGCGCATCGACGACATGCCCGTGCTCGGCGATGTACTCGACAATGGCTTCGACCTGCTCAGGCTGGTAACCCAGGTTCTTCAGCGCCCGCGGCACGGTCCGGTTGACGATCTGCATCGAGCCGCCGCCGACCAGCTTCTTGAATTTGACCAGGGCCAGATCCGGCTCGACGCCGGTGGTGTCGCAATCCATCATGAGGCCGATGGTGTTGTGACTGACCATGCCGTTGGCCACGTAGGTCACGTTGTCCGGGACCGACAGGTCGTAGGTGGGCTGGATACCGCCATCCTCATTGCCCGCCACCCGCTCGAACAGGTAGCCGAGCGCGTAGCCGAGCCGTTCATCCGAGTTCTCCTCGAATAGCAGGCGGGCCAGCATCCGGGGCACCCCGCCCGTCTTATGCAGTGACTGCAGCACCGCACTCCGCGCCGAGTGACCCGCCGGGACCAGGCTCTTCCACACATCGGCGGGCAGGAAGATGTAGTCCTTCTTCGCGGAACGCTCCGGCTCCAGGAACGCCATCAGCTTCGACTTACGCTCGCCGATGAAGCCGACCATCTCGTCGAAGTTGAGCGCGTGATCGACGTTGCGCAGCCGGACCTGCAGGATGTCCCCACCCCATCCGCTGGTGGTCTGGCGGGTCGTGGTGGCCAGGCCGAGCGCCAGCGCCAGCGTGCGGATCTCTGCCGCGAAGGACTCGTGCGCGGTCGAGACACTCGGCACGCCAGACTGCACAGTCCCATCAGCCTCGAAGAGCCCGCGCAGGAAGGCGCAGTAGACCGCGGGGTCGTTCGCCTCGAGGATCGCGGACGGTACCCGGGGGACCCACCCCTTGCCGGTGTGGGCTGCTCCCGGCAGGTCCTTGGCGAAGCCGGCTGCCTGCCACCAACGGGCGAGCCGGACCGACTGCAGCGTCACCTCCCGGTATCCCTCCTGCTGGCTGACGACAGGAGACAGACCGAACAGTTCCTTGCTGAGCACGCCGAGACGTTCCGCGACATCAAGGTCGTTGTCCGAGACACACAGCCGAACGCCCTTAGCGTGCAGGCTGCCATCGCCCATGAAGTAACCGACCAGCTCAGCGAGCTCTGACGTGACTTCGTCGGGGACGCGCAGTTCGCGGTCGCCGGCATAGTAGGCCTGGTCGAGGACCGGGAGCGGCACCCGGCGCGTGCGGCCGGGCAGGACGCCCATCTGCATGGGCACGACGTCACCGGGCGTGACATCGGCCAGCCGCTTCCACACCCAGGCCCCGGACCCGTCCTCGACAACCTTGACCCGGTGGGTGAGCGTGCCCTGGATGCGGTAGCCGCCATTGGTGCGGATGATCCGGGTGGGCTCCTCGCCGTTCACGAAGAACTTCGTCGCCCTCCGGGGGCCTCCATCGGTGGACACGACGAGGTCCAGATCCTGCCACTGGTCTCCGTAGGCGTCACCCAGCTCCGCCAGGCGGATCAGCCCGCGGTCCGTGGCGATCAGCGTGTCCCCGGTGAGGCACCCGGTCGGCGCCAGCAGGCTCGCCTGTGCATTCCGGTAACCGTTCTTTTCGCCGAGGGCGAGACACTTATCCCAGGCCTTGTTGGCTTCGGTGAGGATTTCGGAATCCATTCCGCCGATGGTCTTGACCTGGCGGCTGGCCTCGGCGTGCTTGCGCATGACCCGCTTGTGCGCGGTCGCGTTGCGCTGGTAGCCGTCGTAGGGGCCGACGACCGCGGCGAGTTCCGCGGACCGGCGGTAGGCGGTGCCGGTCATCAGCGAGGTGATGGCGGCCGCGATCGCCCGGCCGCCATCGGAGTCATAAGCGTGCCCGGTCGCCATGAGCAGCGCACCCAGGTTGGCGTAGCCGATGCCGAGCTGCCGGAAGGCCCGGGTGGTCTCCCCGATCTTCTCGGTGGGGAAGTCCGCGAAGGAGATCGAGATGTCCATCGCGGTGATGATCAGCTCGGTGATCTGGCGGAACCGGTCCACCGCGAACGTGTCGTCGTCGCGCAGGAACTTCAGCAGGTTGATGCTGGCCAGGTTGCAGGAGGAGTTGTCCAGGCTGAGGTACTCACTGCACGGGTTGCTGGCGGTGATCCGGCCCGACTCAGGGTTGGTATGCCAGTCGTTGATCGTCCCGTCGTACTGGATGCCCGGGTCCGCGCACGCCCAGGCGGCCTGGGCCATCGTGCGGAACAGCGTCCGCGCGTCGATGGTCTCCACGGTCTCGCCGGTCATCCGGGCTAGCAGGTCGAACTTGCCGTCCTGCTCCACCGCGCGCATGAACTCGTCGGAGACGCGGACCGAGTTGTTCGCGTTCTGGTACTGGACGCTGGCGATGTCCTTGCCGCCGAGGTCCATGTCGAAGCCGGCGTCCCGGAGGACCCGGACCTTCTCTTCCTCGCGGGCCTTGGTCTCGACGAACTCTTCGACATCGGGGTGGTCCACGTCGAGCACGACCATCTTGGCCGCCCGGCGGGTGGCGCCCCCGGACTTGATGGTGCCGGCCGACGCGTCCGCGCCGCGCATGAAGGAGACCGGGCCGCTGGCCGTGCCGCCCGAGGACAGCAGTTCCTTGCTGGACCGGATCCGGGACAGGTTCACCCCGGCGCCCGAGCCGCCCTTGAAGATCAGGCCTTCTTCCTTGTACCAGTCCAGGATCGAGTCCATCGTGTCATCGACGGCCAGGATGAAGCAGTTGTGCACCCGGAGATTCCCGGAGAGGTACTCACCGCTCTCGGTCTGGATGTCGAAGACCTCCATGGGCCCAAGCCGCTCCACGCGCGCGATTTCGAGACGCTTAGTGTCGCGGGCCGGCTGCCCAGGCAGATTGAAACTGCGCTCCAGTTTTTCCGCTTTGACGGGATCGATGAACCCGATCTCCTCAGCGAAAAGGCTGCGGTCCCCCGCTGACTGGATACGAACCGCCCAGCAACCTTTACGATCCGCTCGGGTGTCTGCCTTGTAGCCGATCCGGGAGAAGATACCGAAGCGCAACAGCAGGCGCTGGATTCCGCGGATGATCTGCTCGGAGATCATGTCGACTTCCACCACTGTGGAAGCTGCCCGGGCAGACACGCATCCCTCCGCCTGGAAGATGCTCCGCAGGTAAGCGGCCACCACCGGCAGCGGTGCCGTGTAAAGGTGCTCGGGTACCACCATGTCTGAGCCTCGGGTCAGCAGGTCCCATCGCTCGATGAAGTCGCGGAGGGCCTCGCCGTACAGCCGGGTGCGGCGGCAGTCCAGCTCCGCGCTCTGAGTTTCGACCCGCCGTTCATGCTGGTGCACATTCGGGAAAACCTGAGCTAGCAGGCGGCTGACCCAGTTCAGCTCCGCATCGGTGACGGTCATCGCCTCCACGGTCAGGGACCGGTTCGTCCCCGACGCGTACTGGCCAACGAAACCATCCGATTTGGAGCCAGCCAGCCAGCCCCGCCTCGGCGATCGCGTGCGTATCGACCTCGAGCTCACCGTAGGCATCGCGGCGGTGCCACTCCAGCTTGTCACCGACGACAAGCTTGCCTGCCGGGACGAACTGCCCGGTGCCAGCACCACTGGACCGCCACACGAGGTGGTCAGCGGTGACATCGAGGGTGTAGCCCGCCTTGGTGTGCAGGCGGAGCACGTCCTTCACCCCGTTGGCTTTGGTGGCCAGGATCCTGGTCAGGCCATGCGCGTCGTACACCTTCGCCCCGAGCGCATTCTCGGTCACCAGCTTGCCGATCGGCACCAGCCCGGCGGGGGTACTCACCAAGGCGTCATAGGGCTGGCAGGCCGAAACCTGCTGCGGGGAGTTCGTGCCGACGTTGAACCAGACCGGGGAGTTGAAGCTGAAGATCTGGTGGATGAGGGCGTGGCACAGCTCGTGCTCGAAGATCTCGGCGTCTTTGGGGGTGGCGAAGTAGCCGTGCTGCGCGGCCGGCCGCCACATATGTGCCCACCACCCGGTTGACCAGCTGCTTGAGGCTCCACTCCCGCTCCGGGGTCCCGACCGCGCCGCGGAAGTACTTGGTGGTGACGATGTTGGCCGCGTTGACCGACCAGAAGTCGGGGAACTCGACCCCGCGCTGCTCGAAGTTGACGGTCCCGTCCCGCCAGTTGGTCATGACGACGTCGCGGCGCTCCCAGGTGACCTCGTCGTACGGGTGCACGCCCTCCCGGGTGTGGATCCGTCCGATCGTGAGCCCCTTGCGCGAGCCCTTGCCACCCCGCGGCGCGGTCCCGCTCACCGTCTCCGTCATGTCATTCCCCCTTCCGGGATCCGGCGGATCCCACGCGGGCCGGCCTAGGCCCTGCCACCGATGTCAGTACTGCTGGTCCGGGCCAGGGGCCCGGCTTGCTCAGCGCGTCAGCGCGGCCTCATCCGGCCGCGCCGCGCGCAGCGCGACGATCTCGTCCTCGAAATCCGCCAGTGATTCAAAGCCCCGGTAGACCGAGGCGAACCGGAGGTAAGCCACCTCGTCCAGGTCGCGGAGCGGCCCGAGGATCGCCAGCCCCACGTCGTGGGACGCGACCTCACCGGACCCCCGGGCCCGGATCGTGTCCTCCACCTGCTGGGCCAGGATGGCCAGCTGGTCCTCAGTCACCGGCCGGCCCTGGCAGGCCCGGCGCACGCCGCGCACGATCTTCTCCCGGGTGAACGGCTCGGTCGTGCCACTGCGCTTGGCCACCATCAGGATCACGGTCTCCTGGGTGGTGAAGCGGCGCCCGCACGCCGGGCAGGACCGGCGGCGGCGGATCGCGGCCCCGTCATCCGCGGTGCGGCTGTCGATGACCCGGCTTTCCTCGTTCTTGCAGTACGGGCAGAACATGCCATCACCTCCACCGGCCGACCAGGCCGGAACCAAGCTCCGGCCACCACAACTTGTATGTTAACTACAGCGATGTAACTACTATATGTTGTGGTCACGCTAGAGCAGACCCACCGCCCTGCGCAAGCCGCGACGCGCCGCCGGCGTGAGTTCCCGGGGATTTCGCGGGCCATCCGCGGCTGCCGTGATGGCCCGGCAGCGCAGGCACCCGGCGTGTCGTGGCCGGCCGCCGCGAAACGAGTGCCTGCCGCGGCGCCGCGCGCGGCCGCCAGCGGCTAGCAGCCGGCGGGCCAGGCGGGGCTTAGCCCCGGGGCACCCACAGGGTCTCACCCGGCACCAGCACATTGCTGCTCAGCGCGTTGAACTGGATGATCTCCTGGGATACCACGCGGGGATCGGCCTCCGGCTCGGCCCGCAGCGCGATCGACCACAGCGAATCGCCCGCCCGGACCTTCACCGCGCGCATCCCCGCCCGGACGGCACTGGCCGGCACGCCATGATTCGCCGCCTGTGCCCCCGTCGCCGCCATCAGCAGCACCGGGGTGAGGATCGCGGCCAGGATCAGCCCGGCGGCCACCCAGAGAACACAACGGCCCCGGCGGGTCAGCCGGACCGGCAGGCGGTCACGCCCGCGCGGCACGCCCGGCACGTCCCGCCCGGGCACCGCACCCGCCCGCCCCGCGTACCGGGCAGGCCGTGGCCGTACCTCGCGCGGCCCGGCGTCCCGCGGCATCCGGGGTCCTGGCGCAACTGGCCGCACCATTTCCCGCCCCGGTTCCCCCGGCCGGGGCGCGGTCCGCGGTCCCGGGTCCTGCACAGCCCCGGCCGGCCGCCCGTCCTGTGGCACCCGGGGCCGCGGCACCGCCCCGGGCGGCAGCACCGCTGATCCGCCCCTGGCCTGCGAGCCCGGCGACCCGGAAGGCGGAATGGGCGGTACCAGGGTGAGGCGGGGCCGTCCGCGGCCGCCCCCGGTCCCCCGCCGGACGCCGCGGCCGGACTGCCCGGCGCGAAGCGGGTGGATCGCTGTCCCCGGCCGCTTGCCTGCGCTCGTCACGCTCATGCCAGCCCTCCACGCTCGAATGCACGTTCTATAGTACAGCAGTTCTATCGATTGCGCGTTCGATCGAATGACTGTACGGTACCGGTGTACCGCAGGGGTACGACACTTTTTTCGTCCATCGAACAGATGTTTGAGATACTGGAGCGGAAGCGCTACCGTCTGCTCTGTCTCAGCCACCAGATCCGGAGGTCGATCGATGGACACCAACACCGGCGAGGACGGCGCCGCGGTCGCGCCAGCCGGCCAGACCGCCACTCCCGAGGCCAGGCCCAAGGGCCGTCCCGGGCGGAAGCCGAAGGGCACCGTGCCGAGCGTGGTCAGCCGAGATCCCGGAGCGACCCGACCCGGACCACGTGCTGACCTGGCGGCAGCGCAAGGTGCTGCAGGTCATCCGGGATTCCGTGCAGCGCCGCGGCTATCCGCCCTCGATGCGGGAGATCGGCGAGGCGGTGGGCCTGACCAGCACGTCGAGCGTGTCGTACCAGCTGTCCACCCTGCAGAGCAAGGGGTACCTGCGGCGGGATGCGGGACGGCCGCGCACCGTGGAGATCCGGCTCCCGGGACAGCCCGCGGTACGGCCCGAGGGTGACACCGACGACGAGGCTCCGGTCGACACCTCGCTCGACATCCCGTCCCAGGAGGCGACGATGGTCCCCCTGGTGGGCCGGATCGCCGCTGGCGGGCCGATCCTCGCGGAGGAGGCCATCGAGGACATCTTCCCGCTGCCCAAGCAGATCGTCGGCGACGGAACCCTGTTCCTGCTCAAGGTGGTCGGGGACTCCATGATCAACGCCGCTATCGCGGACGGTGACTGGGTCGTGGTCCGGCAGCAGCCGGTGGCTGAGAACGGCGACATCGTCGCGGCGATGATCGACGGTGAGGCGACGGTCAAGACGTTCAAGCGGTCCGGCGGGCATGTCTGGCTGATGCCCCATAACCCGGCCTACGCCCCGATCCCCGGTGACGAGTCGGCCATCCTCGGCCGCGTGGTGGCGGTGCTGCGCCGGGTCTGAGGCCGGGGCGGGCCGACCCGGGCGGCCGATCGGCCCCCAAATCCCTGGCCGCCCGGCCGCGTGCTCCGGTGCCCGCTCAGGCGGGGACGACGTTCACCAGCTTGGGCGGCCGGACGATGACCATCCGGGCCTCCCGCCCGGCCATTGCCCGGGCCACCCCCGGCGTGGCCAGCGCCAGCTCCCGCAACTCGTCCTCGCCGATCCCGGGCGGCACCTCCAGCCGGTCCCGCACCTTCCCGGCCACCTGCACCACGCAGGTGACCAGGTCCTCCTCCAGCAGCGCCGGGTCCGCGGCCGGCCAGCCGGCCTGCGCCACCGACGGCTGGTGGCCCAGCAGCTCCCAGCACTCCTCCGCCGTGTACGGGGCGAACAGCGACAGCAGCACGGTCAGGGTCTCCGCGGCCTCCCGCACGGCGGGGTCCCCGGCGCCCGGGCCTGAGTCGATCGCCTTCCGGGTCGCGCTGGTCAGCTCCATCAGCCGGGCCACGGCGACGTTCAGCCGGTAGGCCTCCAGCAGCCGGGTCACCTCGTCGATGGTCCGGTGGGTGACCTTCCGCAGGTCCCCGTCACCGGATGCCGGACCGCCAGCACCAGCCGCGGCACCAGCACCAGCCGCGGCGACGTCGGCGGCGATCCGCCACACCCGGCCCAGGAACTTGACCTGCGCCTCGGGCTTCATGTCCGCCCAGTCGATGTCGTCCTCCGGCGGGCTGGCGAAGACCATGGTCAGCCGGATGGCGTCCACCCCGTGCGCGGCCAGCTGCTGGCCCAGGTCCACCCCGTTGCCCAGGGACTTCGACATGGACCGGCCCCGGTTGATGACCTGGCCCTGGTTCAGCAGCCTGGTGAACGGCTCACCAAAATCCACCATCCCCATGTCCTGCAGCACCTTGACGAAGAACCGGCTGTACAGCAGATGCAGGATGGCGTGCTCGACGCCGCCGACGTACAGGTCCACCGGCGCCCAGCGGCGCACCGCGGCCACGTCGAACGGCCCGTGCCCGTACCCGGGCGAGCAGTACCGCAGGAAGTACCAGGACGAGTCCACGAAGGTGTCCATGGTGTCGGTGTCCCGCCGGGCCGGGCCGCCGCACTTGGGGCACTCCGTGTTCACCCAGTCGGTGGCCGCCGCCAGCGGCGACACGCCCTTGGGGGCCAGGTCCTGGCCGCGCAGGTCGGGCAGCACCACCGGCAGCTGGTCGTCCGGGACCGGGACCTCGCCGCACGAGGAGCAGTACAGGATCGGGATCGGGGTGCCCCAGAACCGCTGCCGGGACAGCAGCCAGTCACGCAGCCGGTAGTTCACCGCGCCGCGCCCCTGGCCGTCCGCCTCCATCATCTCGATGATCGCGGCGATGGCCCCGGCCTTGCCCAGCCCGTCCAGCGGCCCGGAGTTGACCAGGCTCCCGTCCCCGTGGGTGGCGGCCCCGGTCTCGGCCGGGTCGGGTTCCCCGGTGTCCACCACGACCCGGACCGGCAGGCCGAACTTCCTGGCGAAGTCCAGGTCACGCTGGTCATGCGCGGGCACCGCCATGATCGCGCCGGTGCCGTAGTCGGGCAGCACGTAGTCGGCCGCCCAGACCGGCAGCCGCTCGCCGTTCACCGGGTTGACGGCGTACCGCCCCAGGAACACGCCGGTCTTCTCCCGGTCCGCGGACTGCCGCTCGATGTCGGTCAGCTTGCGCACCTGGCCCAGGTACTCCTCCAGGGCCTCCCGGTGCTCCGGCGCGCAGACCTCCGCGGCCAGCGCCGAGTCCGCGGCCACCACGAAGAAGGTGGCCCCGTACAGCGTGTCCGGGCGGGTGGTGAACACGGTGACCGGCTCCGCGCGCCCCTCGATCTCGAACCGGATCTCGGCGCCCTCGGAGCGGCCGATCCAGTTGCGCTGCATCAGCAGCACCCGGTCCGGCCACGCACCCTCCAGCCGGGCCATGTCGGCCAGCAGCCGCTCGGCGTACTCAGTGATCTTGAAGTACCACTGGGTCAGCAGCCGGCGCACCACCTCGGTGCCGCACCGTTCGCACCTGCCCGCGATGACCTGCTCGTTGGCCAGCACCGTCTGGTCGTGCGGGCACCAGTTGACGTACCCGTCCTTGCGGTAGGCCAGGCCGCGCTCGTAGAACCGCAGGAACAGCCACTGGTTCCAGTGGTAGTAAGACGGGTCGCACGTCTGCAGCCGCCGGGACCAGTCGAAGGACACCGCGTACCGGCGGAACGAGGCCGCCTGGGTCTCGATGTTGGCGTAGGTCCAGTCGGCGGGGTGGGTGTTGTTCCGGATCGCCGCGTTCTCCGCGGGCAGCCCGAACGCGTCCCAGCCGATCGGGTGCAGCACGTTGTGACCGCGCTGGAAGTAGTAACGGGCCAGCGCATCTGCGATGGCGTACGCCTCCGCATGGCCCATGTGCAGGTCACCCGACGGGTACGGGAACATGTCCAGCAGGTAGGTGCGCGGTCGGCTGTCGGCGGGGTCGTCGCTGGCCCGGAACGGGTCCAGCGTCTCCCAGCGCTCCTGCCACTTCTCCTGGATGTCGCGCGGGTCGTAGTGAGCTGCCCGCTCGGCACTTTCGGCGGCTGTCATGGTTCTTCCCTCGGGACGTGAATCGGCTCTGCTCCGGCATTGAAAAAGCCCCCCGGTCACGAGGGGCAGCCGCGCCAACGACGGGTCAGTCGGCGCGGCTAAGTAAGGAGCAGCCGGGCAGAACGCATGATGCCAGGGTAGCGCACCGCGGCCAGCAGTGCCGCAGGGTAGCGCTCACCGGGGCGATGCGCCCCGCCCGAACAGCAAACCCGCTTCTTAACGCAGCGACGGTGGCGCTGCCCTGCCCTGGTCAGGCGCCCGCCGCGGCCGCGGCCAGCTTCGCCAGCGCTCCGTGCAGCGCCTGGACGGGCCCGGCGACCGCCGTCCCCAGCCCGTGCCGCGCGGCGATCCAGGCCGGGTCGTTGTAGCTGAGCCAGGTCTGGCCGTCGGCGTCGGCCCAGGCGAGCGCCTTGAGCGGCAGGTCGATCCCCGCGGTCTGCGCCGCCAGCATGAGCGGGGTACCGCCGCGCGCCTGGCCGAAGATCAGCAGCTGGGTGGGGCGCAGTTCCATGCCCACCTCGGCCGCCCCGGCCGCGTGATCCACCCGCGCGAACACCTGCAGGCCAGCCGCTTCCGCCGCCCCGGCCAGACGGTCGATCGTCTCGGTGACGGGGTAACTGCTCGGCACGGTGATCAGCCCGTCGGGCATGGTGAGCACCTCCGTGATACGCGGGCACGGCCGCCGCGGCCGGCGCGGCGGCCACAATACCGGGGTGATTATACGCTGGCCGCGAGGCGGTGAATATCCCTGTGAAATGGGCTCAGCCGCGCATAATCGCATGTCCCGCATTCGTGTTGACCAGCGCAAGTGAATCTGAATAAGGTCACCTGCGTTCGCGGCGGCATCCGCCCGGGCGGCCTACACTGCCTGGGCAGGGCGCGCCCGCGTTCCCCAGCGGCGAGATGCCGGGTACGGTCAGCGCAGGTGGGGACGGGTGGCATACTCCCAGCGACGGGAGAGGCACCCGCCCGGTGGCAGGCCCGGCCGGTGGAGGCAAACGCAGCGAAATCAGTCACTTCCGGAGAAACAATGGACGTTGCGGGGCGAGCATGGAGTTCCCGTAACCTGGACAGAGACAATGGCTGGTGGATACGACCGCGGAATCCATTGCGTTGACGCCTGAGCGCTCCGCGACCGGCGATCGCCGCACCCCCATCGCCATCGTCGGCCTGGCCTGCCGGTTCCCTGACGCGGACGACCCGCTGGCCCTGTTCGAGAGCGCGCTGGCGGGGCGGCGCGCGTTCCGCCGGATGCCGCCCGGGCGGGCCGGCGGCGCACCCGGCCGCCACCCCGGCCGGCACGGGCCCGCCGCCGGGCGGCCGCCGCGGGCTGCCCTGCTGGACGGGTGGGACTTCGACCGCGCCGCGTTCGGCATTACCGAGCCTGCCTACCGGGCCGCCGACCCGGCCCACTGGCTCGCCCTGGAGACGGCCGGCGGCGCGCTGGCCGACGCCGGGTTCCCGGGCGGCCAGGGACTGGCCGCGGACCGGGCCGGCGTCATCATCGGGAACACCCTCACCGGGGAGATCGCCCGCACGGCGGCGCTGCGCAGCCAGTGGCCGTTCGTCTCCGCCGTGCTGTCCGGGGCGCTCGCCGCCCGGGATGTCCCGGCCAGGGACCGGGCCGCGGTGGTCGAGCACGCGGCCGCCGCCTTCGCCGCCCTGCCGCCCGGTGCCTCGCCCGCCACCCTGGCCGGCGCCCAGCCCGGCGCGATCGCGGACCGGATCAGCCAGCATTTCCACTTCCGCGGCGGCGGCTACGCGGTGGATACCGCGCACGCGTCCTCGCTGGTCGCGGTGGCCACCGCCTGTGCCCTGCTGGCCGCGGGCGAGCTCGACTTCGTGCTGGCCGGGGGGGTGGACATCAGCCTGGACCCGTTCGAGCTGTCCGGCCTGGCCCTGGCCGGCGTGCTGGCGTCCGGGGCCATGCGGATCTACGACACCAACCCGACCGGGTTCCTGCCCGGCGAGGGCTGCGGGATGGTCGCCCTGATGCGGGCGGACGACGCCGTCGCGGCCGGCATGCCGCGGTATGCGGACATCGCGGGCTGGGGCATCTCGTCGGCAGGCCGCTCCGGCCCCGCCTCCGCCGACGCGGGCACCCAGCTGCTGGCGCTGCAGCGTGCCTACCAGCGAGCCCAGGTCGATCCGGCGGACATCCAGCTCATCGAAGGTGACGGCCGCGGCACCGCCGACGCTGACCTGGCCGAGCTGACCGCGCTGAGCGCGATCCGGTCCGGGGCCACGGCCGCGGCGGCGCTGGGCTCCGTCAAGGCCAACATCGGTCACACCAAGGCGGCCGCCGGGGCGGCCGGGCTGATCAAGGCGGCCCTGGCGGTCAACGCCGGGGTGATCCCGCCCACGACCGGGTGCGGTCACCCGCACCCGGTGCTGGCGGACGAGGACGCGGTGCTCCGGGTGCCCCGCTCGGCTGAGCCGTGGCCGGCTGGCCACCGCCTCGCCGCGGTGACCGCCACGGATCCGGCCGGCAGCACCGTGCACGTCGTGCTGCGGCGGGAAAGGAATCAGGGCAACGGGCCGGGTGCCGGGCTGCTGCCGCACCGCCCGCCGCCGGCCGCCGCGGCCGGCGACGGCGCCGTTGCGGGCGGGAACAGCACCACGGCCGGGAACAGCAGCGTCGCGGGCGGTCACCCGCTCGCCACCTGGTCGGTCCCGCGGGTGCCCCGGGCCGAGGTCTTCGCGTTCAGCGGCCCGGACCGGGAGGCGGTGGCCACCGCGCTGCGCACGGTGGCCGGGGTGGCGCCGGGACTGTCGGACAGCGAGCTGGGCGATCTCGCCTGCCAGCTCGGCCGCACCGCCGAGCCCGGGCCGGCCCGGGTGGCGCTGGTGGCCGCGACCCAGGAGGAACTGGCCCGGCTGTGCGCGGAAGCGGCGGCGCTGCTGCCCGGCCTGGAACCGGGCCGGCTGGCCGCCCGCCCGGGCCTGTTCGCCGCCGACCAGGCAGCCGGCCGCGTGGTGCTGCTGTTTCCGGGCGAGGCGGCGGTCACCGCCGGGGGTCACGACTCGCCGGGGCGGGTGTCGCCATCCGCACTGGCTCAGGCGTCGCTGGCCGCCCTGCGCTGGCTGGGCACGCTCGGCCTGCGCGCAGCGGCGGGGGTCGGCGTGGGCGTGGGCGAGATCACCGCGCTCACCTGGTCCGGCAGCCTGGCTGAAGCCGATGCGGCCACGCTGATCGCGGAGCGGGCGGCGGTGCTGGGCGAGGCGGCCGACCAGCGCACGGCGCTCATCTGCGTGACCGCGGACGAGGAGGCTGTGCGGGCCCTGCCCGCCGCGGGCCGGCCTGGCCGTCGCCGGGTACTACGGGCCGCGCTGCCACATCCTGGGCGGGGCCGGGGAGGCGGTCGCCAGCCTGGCCAGGCAGGCGGCGCAGGCCGGGATCCAGGCCCGCCTGCTGGACCTGCCGTACGCGCTGCACTCCCCCGCGATGACCGACCTGGCCGCGCCGCTGCGGGCGGCGGCGGCCCGGGCCCGGTTCATTGCCCCGGCCCGGCGGGTGATCTCCACGGTGACCGCCCGTGAGGTCACCTCCGGCACCGACCTGCCCGCGCTGCTGGCCAGCCAGCTCACCTCGCCGGTGCGGCTGGCCGCGGCGCTGAGCGTGGCGGCGGAAGACGCCGACCTGCTGCTCGATACCGGCCCGGGCCAGGCGCTGGCCACCCTGGCGGCGGGCTGCTGTGCGGTGCCGGCGGTCAGTCTCGGCAGCGGCCCGGACAGCGCCGCGGCGCCGGGCGCCACGGCGGCGCTGTTCGCGGCCGGCGCGATACGGACCCTGGCCCCGGTGCTGGCCGGGCGCCCGTCGCGCCCCTTCGACATCGCCCGGACGCCGCGCTTCCTGACCAACCCGTGCGCCGTGGTGACGGCGGAACCGGCGACCGCGGGCCGCGAGCCTACGGACCGGGCCGCGGCGGACGCGCCCCCCGACGGCGCGCCGGGGGCGTGGCCGCCGGGCCCAGGCCCGGCGTCAGCGCGGCGGCGGACCGGGTCCCGGGTGCGGCCGGGCGGCCCGCTGGCGGACCGGCCGCCCGCCGTCGGCCTGGCCGCCGTGGGGCCGGGCGGGACGCCCGGTCCCGGGACCGGCAGCCCGGGGACCGACGCTACCGGCGAGCCCGTCCCGGGCGTCGCCCCCTGGGTCCGGTGCTTCGCCGAGGAACTCCGCCCGCTGCCGCTGCCCCCCGCCGCCGCTGACGAGGAACCGTGGCGGCTGCATGCCACCACGCGCCAGCCGTTCGGCCGGATGGCAGCGGAGGTATTCGAGGACGATCCGGCCGCCGACGGCGTGCTCGCGGTGATCGGCGACCTGGCCGATCCGGACGGGACCGGGACGCTGCTGGCGGCCGCGCGGGAGGCGGCCGGGGCCGGCAGCTTCGTGGTGATCACCCCGGCGGCCGGCCTGGAAGGCTTCTGCGCCGGGCTGCACGCGGAGCATCCGTCGCTCGGCCTGACGCTGATCCGCACCGCGGACAGCATGAGCGGGCTGATCGCCGCGCAGCGCTTCGCCGCGACCGAGCCCGGCCAGTTCCGGCAGGTGGTGCTGGATGCCAGCGGCGAGCCGCAGCGGCCCGTCATGGCGGTGGCCGGCCTGCCCGCCGCGCCCCCGCCGGACGGCCTGCCCGGCCCGGCTCCCGGCCGCGCCGACGTGGTGCTGATCGCCGGCGGCCAGCCCGGGGACCTGCTGGCGGCCGCGGCCGTGCTGGCCCGGTCCGGAGCGCGGCTCGCCCTGATCGGGCCGCCCGACCCCGATGAGCCAGCGGCCATGGACCTGGCGCTGGCCGGCCTCCGGGGCGGCGGCACCGAGGTCAGCTACCTGCAGGCGGACCTCACCGACCCCGACGAAGCCGATGCGGCCGTGGCCAGCGTGGAGCAGCGGATCGGCCCGGTGACCGTGGTCTGCTTCGCGGCCGGCGCCGGGCCGGCCAGCAGCTGTTCCGGCCTGGCCGCCCCGGACCTGCGGGCCCGGATGTCGCGCCAGGCCGACGGGCTGCGCAGCGTACTGGACAGCGTGAACACGGCCCGGCTCCGGCTGCTGCTGACGGCGGGCAGCGCGGCCGCGCGCTACGGCGCGGCGGGCCAGTGCGGGCCCGCGCTGCTCGCGGGCGCACTGGCCGAGCAGGCCCGGCGGCACGGGCCCAGCCTGCCCGGCTGCCGGATCGTGCACGCCGACTGGGACCCGGACCTGGCCGCGCCGGACGAGGTGGGGCGGCTGCTGCTGGGCGTCGTAGCCAGCGCGCGGGCACCCGCCCGGGTGGCGGTCCACGGGCGGCTGGGGCCGGGCACGACGGGCTTCCCGGCCGGCCTGGAGGCCAGCACCCCGGAACCAGGCATCACCACCGGGCGGCCCGGGCACCCCGGGCCAGAGCCCGGCCCCGCGCCAGAGCCCGGCCCGGGACAAGAGCCCGGCCCGGGACGAGAGCGAGAGCCCCGCCCCGGGACCGGGCGGGCGGGCGGGGGGCGCTTCCTGGAGCGGGTCCGGGTGCACTACCCGGGCGTGGAACTGGTCGCCGAGGCCGGCCTCTCGCTGGACTCGGATCCCTACCTGGCCGACTACCTGCTCGACGGCCTCGCGGCGCTGCCCCCGGCGATCGGCCTGGAGGCGATGGCACAGGCGGCCTCCGCGCTCGCCGGGCGGCCGCTCCGGCGGCTGGCCGGGGCGGTCATGGAGGTGCCGGTGCTGCTCCCGCCCGGCGGCCCGGACGCCACGCTGCGGGTGTGCGCGCTGCGGGCCGGCGACACGGTGCAGGCCGTGCTGCGGTACTCCGGCAGCGGCTTCCATCTCGATCACTTCCGCGCCGTGTTCCCGCTGGAGGACGCCCCGGGGCCAGCCTGCCCCGGTCTGCGGGGTGAGCCGCCGGCCCGGCCCGGCCTGACCGTGGCCGCCCCGGGCGGCGTCGTGGACGGCACCGACCTGTACGGGCCGATCTGCTTCCAGGCTGGCTCGTTCCGCCGGGTGGCGTTCCTGCCCGAGGTCACCGCCCGTTCCTGCCGCGCCCTGGTGCGCGGGGCCGACGACCGGCCCTGGTTCAGCGGGCGGGCCGCGGGCCGCGGCCCGCTCATCCTGGGCAGCCCTGGGCTGAACGACGCCCTCATGCACGTGCTGCAGGCCTGCGTCCCGCACCGCCGGGTTCTCCCGGCCGGCTTCGAGTCGCTCGCCAGCACCGGCGAGGAGGTGCGCGGCGCGGTGAGTGTCGAGGCCGGGCAGCGGGCCGACGGCGGGTGGGACGTGACCGCGCTGGACGCGACCGGGCATCCGGTGCTGGCCGTGACCCGGCTGCGGCTGCGGGACGTGGGACCGCTGGAGCAGCACGCCCCCTGGCACCCGACCCTGCTGGCCGTGGCCCTGGAGGCGCACGGCACCGCACTGGGGCTCGACCCGTCGCTCCGGGCCACGGTGCGCTGCGGCCAGCCGCCGGCCACCGGCAGCCACCCGGCCGGCCCGGACCCGGCGGCTGCCGCCGACCGCCTGCCGTGGCTGGATCAGGCCGTGGGCACCGGGCCGCTCGCCGGTTACGAGCTGACGGTACGGGCCGGCGAGCCGATCGCCTGTTACTGGGAGGCGGCGGGGAACGGCGCGGCCGGGAACGGCCAGCCGGGCCCAGCCCAGCCCGGCACCACCCAGCCGGCCGGGCCAGACCACCCGGACCTGCTGGCCAGCCCCGATAACCCGGCCAGCCCCGTGAACCCGGCCAGCCCGGAGGAACTGGCGGGCCCCGGGGATCTGGCCCGGCAGTTGCATGACCGGGGCAGCGGCGACCTGGCGGCGGTGAGCACCCGGATGCGTGCCATCACCGCGTGCCTGACCGCGGCGGGCTGGTCCGGCAGGACCCCGCTGCGGCTGGACGACGCGCACGACGGCGAGTGGATCCGGGTGCGGGCCGGGAGCATCACCGTGGCCTGCACAGCCGCGCGGATTGACGGGGTGCCCCAGCCCGTCGTGATCGCCCTGGCCACCTGGCCGGGAACGGCACACCACCCGGCTGATCCGGGGATGCTGGCGCAGGGCGCGCCGGGACGCTAGCGCCGGGGAGGCAACGTCCCCCCGGCGCGGGGAATCACAGCTTGGTCAGCTTGGTGTACGGAGCGGCGATGCGCTCCTGCTGGGTACCGAAGTTGACCAGCACGCCAGTCTCGTCGGCGCTGATGACCCGGCCGAGGCCATAGCGGTCATGGGTTACCTGGTCCTGCACAGCGAACTGCTTGACCGGGCGGATCATGGGGGGCTTGTTGAATGGGCTTCCGGGCAGCGGGCGCCGGGTCGCGGCGTGATCGATTCTCACCCTCTAAGTATGCGCCAGGCCGCCCGGCCCCCGCGGCCACACGCGGCAGACGGCAGTAACGAAACGGGCGCACTACATGCAAACCACGCCAGCTCAGGGGTCAGGCGGGCAGCCGTTCCGGGCCCGCCCGGGGCCCGGGCCGGCTGGCCCGCCAGGCCGCCTCCGCCTCGCCCATCGGGGTGGCGGGCGGCCCCTGCATGAACGGCCAGATCTCCTCGGCGATGCCCCGCCAGTCCGCGGTGGCGGCCAGCTCGCCCAGGATCGCGAACAGGCCCAGGTTGATCCGCTGCAGGATGACGTAGGACCGGGGCACGCTTACGTAGGCCGCCAGCGGGCTGCGCACGTCGAAGAACCGCCGTACCACCGCCGAGGCGTAGTCCCCGGTCATGGTCACCGGGCCCGGCGGCGGACCGTGTCGTAGAACACGGCCATGTGCTCGACGACGGTCTCCGTGCTCAGCGGGGTGTCGGGGCGCAGGAACCCGGCCTGGATCATGCTGGACCGGAACGCCTCCGGGTCGTCCTCCACGCACAGGTAGCGCACCATGTCCATCAGCGGCCGCAGCTCGCCGGGGCTGAACTGCTTGACCAGCCCGAAGTCGAGGAAGGTCACCCGGCCGCCCCCGTGGAACAGGTAGTTACCGGGGTGCGGGTCGCCGTTGAACGCCTGCGCCTCGTACAGGCTCCGGAACGTGAACCGGTAGATGGTCTCCGCGGCCAGGTCCCGCTCGTGCTGGGACCAGCTGGCCAGCTCGGCGAACCGGGCGCCGTCCGCCAGGTCGCTGGTCACCACCCGGCGGGTGGACAGCTCGCTGACGATGCCCGGGATGTGCACGGTCGGGTGGTCCCGGTAATGGTCGGCGAACAGCTGCTGGTTACGGGCTTCCTGGCGGTAGTCGAGTTCTTCGCCGACGCGCTCCCGCAGCTCGGCGAGCAGCTCGTCCACGTCCTGGCTGGGCGCGGTGATCCGCAGCATGCGCCGCAGCAGGGCGACGTTCTGCAGGTCCGCGGCGATGGTCTCGGCGATGCCGGGGTACTGGACCTTGACCGCGACGGCCCGGCCGTCCCGGGTGATCGCCCGGTGCACCTGCCCGATCGAGGCGGCCGCGATCGGCTCGCCGTCCCACCGCGCGAACAGCTCGTCCGGCGGGCGGCCGAGTTCCTCGGTGATGACGCCCGCGGCCAGTTCGGCGCTCATCGGCGGCACGCTGTCCTGTAGCCGGCTCAGCGTCCGGCGGACTGCCGGGGACAGCCCGTCGTCCACGTAACTGGCCATCTGGCCGATCTTCATCAGGACGCCCTTCATGGCGCCCAGCGTGCTGGCCACGTCCTCGGCGGTCTGCAGCGCGAGGTCGTTGCGCAGCTGCTGGCGGTGCTCGCCGGCCAGGGTGAACAGCCGGGGCGCGTTGCTCGCGTAGCGCACCCCGCCGCGCACCGCGAGCCGGACCGCGGCGCCGCCCCGGGCCAGCCGGAGCCGCACTGGGCGGCGATGGCCCGGCACCCGCCAGCCCATCCGCCGGCCGAGCAGGGCGAGGCCGGCCAGCAGGGCCCCGATGGTGAACCCAGTGAGCAGCTTCTTCACGGGCGCCGCGCCGCGCGCACCCGCAGGGCGATCCGCTGCCGGGCCTCCAGCACGCCCGGCTCGCCGAGGAACACGGTGTCCAGCACGCCGAGTGCCTGGCGGATCTCGGCCCGCCGGGCGTCGGTCAGCGGCGGTACCTCGTACCCGTACATCTCGCGGGCCCAGGCCGGCAGCACGCCGAGCGCGGCGTGCCGGACGTCCTGCCAGATCTCGGCGATCTCGTCGTCCAGGCCGGGCGGGTCGAGCAGGTAGTCCATGGATTCCCGGGCCGCCGGGGTGCAGCGCAGCTCGGGCCGTACCGAGCCGAGGTAGGCCTCGAGGGCCGGAACGCTGTCCGGGACGCGGTCCCGGGGCACCCCGACGAGTTCCGCCGCAATCACTTGTTCTGCGACGAAACGCCCCTGTTCCCCGGCTGACAGCGCCGTCCCGAACTGTGCGGCGGCGGCGAGGCCAGATTCGACGAAGGTGGCGTGCACGTAGAGCAGCAGGGCCGGGTCGCTGGCCGCGTATGACTGGCCGGTCACCGTGTCCACCCCGGTGACCCGGTCGTGGATGCGCCGCACCCGGCCCGCGGCCCGCTCGGCGGCGGCCCGCTCGGCGAAGCTGACGGTGGCCAGGTAGGCGGAGGTGGCGGCCAGCCGCCCGACGGGGTCCCGGCGCCAGTCGCTGTGCTGGTCCACGCCCGCCATGGCGAGCGGGTGCAGCGCCTGCAGCAGCAGCGCGCGCAGGCCGGCCACCGGCGAGGACAGGTCCGTGCCCACCCGCCAGGTGACGCTGCCCGGGCCGAAGAAACCCTCGTCCGCCGGGGCGTCCGGGATGCTGGCCGCGTAGGCGGCGGCTGAGCGGGCGACCAGGCCGGCCGCGGCGGCGTAGGGGTCCGCGGTCACCGCGGCACCTCGGCGGGCTGGGCGGCCGCCGGCCCGCAACGGCTGGCCCAGCAAGAACTTCGCAGCGGGGTCCTCATACCAGTCAAAATACCCACTCACCCGGACCATCCCCCGCCCGCCGGGGACCGGTCAGACCGGCGCGCGGCGCGGCACTGGCTCAAAGTGAGAATCACCACACAGCCGCGGGGCGGTACGCATGGTGCTATGGCCCGCGTCAGTTGCTGGGCTCGTCTTCTGCGAAGGAGCAGCGATGACCGCAACCACCGGCGACTCCGCCACCCATATCACCGAAACCCCCGAAGCGCCCGCAGTTCCGGCCCCGCTGAGCGGCAACCCAGCGCTGCTGGGACTGCCCAGCTTCATCGTCGGGTCGCTGGCGCTGGGCATGGTCCTGGTCGGCGTGGTGCCAGCCATCGCCGTCGGCGCCTCCCTGCCGATCATCCTGGCCGCCACGTCCCTGGGGCTGATCCTGGCGACGATCTGGAGCGCCGCTGTCGGCCAGAGCGCGGTCGCCAGCGTGTTCGGCATATTCTCCGGCTTCTGGCTGAGCTATGCGGTGCTGGTGCTGGGACTGCTGCACAACTGGTTCGGCCTCGGCGTCGTCGCCGCCGCCGTGTCCGTCCAGGAACTGTTCCTGGTGGCCTGGCTGGTCATCGTGGTCCTGCTCACCGTGGCGACGCTGCGGCTGCCGCTCGCCTTCACCGTCCTGTTCTTCCTTATCGACGTGGCCCTGCTGCTGGTCCTGCTCGGCACCACCCAGGCTTCGACCAGCATGCTGAAGGCTGGGGGGTACGTGGTGTTCGCCTTCGCCGCGGTCGGCGTCTATCTCTTCTACGACGCTGTCACCCAGGCCACCGGAGGCAAAGCGGCCCCGCTGGGCAGGCCCATCGTGCACGGCTGACCCGCCTCCCAGGGGCGCGCAGCGCTCCCGGGGCCTGGCCCCGGGAGCGCTGTGCAGGCCGGTCCGGGCGCCCGCCCGGCGCTGCCTGACCCATGATCGTGGTGAAACCGGGGCCGCCGGGGGCACCACACCGGCCCCGGTCATGCCCCCCCGGGCATGGCTGCGGCAGTGAGCGGCGTCAGGCAGCATGAACAGGTGACGCACGCGGTGCCTGAAGCAGCTAGCCGGGCCCCGGCCGATCGCGCCGCCGCGCTGGCCGCCCTGGTGGCCGGCGGCGGGGTGGTCGTCCTCAGCGGGGCGGGCCTGTCCACCGAGTCCGGCATTCCGGACTACCGCGGGCCGACCGGCCTGGCCCGGCGCGCGCAGCCGATGACGTACCAGGCGTTCACCGGGAGCGCGGCCGCCCGGCAGCGCTACTGGGCGCGCAGCCACCTGGGCTGGCGGCACATCGCGGCCGCCGCGCCGAACCGCGGTCACCACGCGGTCGCCGCACTCCAGCGGCGCGGGCTGGTCGCCGGCATCATCACCCAGAACGTGGACGGCCTGCACCAGGCGGCCGGCGCTGTGACGTCATCGAACTGCACGGCAACCTCAGCCGGGTGGCTTGCCTCGGCTGCGGCCAGCGCACCGCACGGGCCACCCTGGACCTGCGGCTGCGCGCCGCGAACGCCGCCTGGGACGCCACCGTCAGCCAGGTGAACCCGGACGGCGACGCGACCCTGGCCGGCCCGGAGGAACAGCGCTTCCAGGTGGTGGACTGCCTCAGCTGCGGCGGCCTGCTCAAGCCGGACGTGGTGTTCTTCGGCGAGAACGTGCCGCCGGCCCGGGTCGGCGGCTGCTACCGGCTAGTCGAGGCGGCCCGGGCGCTGCTCGTCCTGGGGTCCTCGCTGACCGTGATGTCCGGGTACCGGTTCGTCCGGCGGGCCGCTGCCGTGGGCCTGCCGGTGGTGATCATCAACCAGGGCCCGACCCGGGGCGACGGGGACGCGCTGCTCACCGTGGACGCGCCGCTGGGTGCCACGCTGAGCGCGCTCGCCGGGTAGACCGGGCTGTCCCGGCCGAGTCCCTCCCGCCCAGTCAGGCCCGCCCAGTCAGGCCCGCTTGGTCCGGCCCGGCTCAGTTCGGGTTGTACGGCGAGTTGCGCAGGTCAGGAGCGGGCGTGGCGGTGAGCGAGCGGAGCATGGTGACCTCCCGGGCCAGCATGGCCCGTTCGCTGGTCAGCCGGTGCAGGGCATCCGGCTCGGCCAGCAGGGCCTGCCGGGCCGGCAGGTCCAGGATCATCGACGAGGCGACCAGGTAGGACAGCCCGACCGGCTCGTCCGGCAGCTCCGGCATGCTCACCTGGACCGATTCCCGGGTGGCCAGCGCCTCGATGTACCGGCGGAACGCCGCCTGCACCGCGCGGGCGGCGAGGGCCGCGGCGGACTCCTCGCCGGTGTCCTCGCCCAGCAGGTCCACCTCGCCCGTGAGGTAGGGCCGTGAGTCGTCCAGGTCGGCCAGCCGGAACCGCTCGGTGCCCACGGTCACCAGGTCGTACCGGCCATCTTCGTGCTCGGCGATCCGGCGCAGCGTGGCGGTGCAGCCCACGTCGTACAGCGCGGAAATGCCGTCAATCCCGGTCTCCCGGCCCTTGCGGATGGCGATGACCCCGAACCGCCGCGGCTCGGGCCCGTCCAGCAGGTCCTGGACCAGCTGCCGGTACCGGTCCTCGAAGATGTGCAGCGGCAGCAGCAGGCCGGGGTACAGGACGGTGCCGAGCGGGAACAGCGGCAGCGTCTGGGTCATGGCCTGAGACTATGCGGGCGGTGACCAGCGGCCAGACCAGCGCGCCTGGCTCGGCAAGGAGCCGAAGGGCCCGCCGGCCAGGGACCTCGGCCCGTGCCGGCCCGGCTGCGGCCGGGCACGGTGGGAGGGAGAGCGCCGCGCGGCGGCTGTGCCGCCGGCATCCGAGGCCGACGCGTACCGGAGGCTGACATGGCAGCACATCCGATCGACCACGCTGGGCTGGAAACCTTGCCGTTCGACGCCTGCCTGGACCTGCTCGCGTCCGTTCCGCTGGGCCGGCTCGGCTTCTACTGCGACGGTGAACTGGCGGTACTCCCGGTCAATCACATGCTGGATGGCCAGGACGTCGTCTTCCGCGCCGCTCCGGGCTCCAAGCTGACCACGGCGGAAGAGCAGGAACTGGTCGCCTTCGAGGCTGACGACTACGACGCGAAGGCCCGCACCGGCTGGAGCGTCCTGGTGACCGGCAAGGCTAGCGTCGTCTACGACGAGGCCGAGACCCGGCGGCTCGGCGACCTGGGACTGGAGCCGTGGGTGAGGGGGGTGCCCCACCCGTTCTGGATCCGGATCCGCCCGACCTCGGTGACCGGGCGCCGGACCCCGGAACTCCCCGGCTGACCGGGCACCCGCGGCCGGCCGGGCGGCGGCCTTCCGCTCCCCGGCCGGTTGTGCCACCATGGACCGAACGCCGTTCGGATTGTTGCGGAAGGTGGTCGGAAAGGTGGTCGCCCCTCCGGTGAACCTGTCCGACGACGCGTTCTGGGCGCTGCCCCTCGGCGACCGGCACGCCGCCTTCGCGGCGCTGCGGCGGCTGCCGCAGCCGCCGTTCTTCCCCGAGCCGGAGGTGCCGTTCGCCGAGCCGGGCCCGGGCTATTACGCGCTGGTCCGGCACGCTGACGTGGCCGAGGCCAGCCGGAACCCGGCGGTGTTCTCCTCGGGGAAGGGCGCAACCAGCGTCGTCGACCTGCCGGTGGAGTTCAACGAGTACTTCGGCTCCATGATCAACATAGACGATCCCCGGCACGCCCGGCTGCGCCGGATCGTGTCCCGGGCGTTCACCCCCCGCATGATCAGGAAATTCGAGGACGACGTGCGCCGGGTGGCCGCCGCGGCCGTGGACGGCCTGCTGGCGGACGGCCCGGGTGACTACGTCGAGCAGGTCGCCGCCCGTATCCCGCTCACCGTGATCTGCCAGATGATGGGCATCCCGGAGAGCAGCCACGGCATGGTGCTGCGCGACACCAACATCATCCTGTCCGGGTCGGACCCCGATTTCCTCAGCGAGGATGCGAACGAGGCGGTGGGCCAGCTGCTCGGGGCCGGCCAGGAACTGGCCGATCTGGTCACCGAGCTCCGCGAGGCCCGGCTGCGGGAGCCCGCCGACGACCTGATCACCGCGCTGGCGCTGGCCAACATCGACGGGGAGCAGCTGACCAGCGCCGAGCTCGCCTCGTTTTTCGTGCTGCTCGTGGTGGCCGGCAACGAGACCACCCGCACCGCCCTGTCGCACGCGCTGGTCCTGCTCACCGAGAATCCGGCCCAGCGGGCCCTGCTGCGGGCCGATTTCGAGGCCAGGATCGGCGGCGCGGTCGAGGAGGTGGTCCGGATGGCCTCCCCGGTCATGTTCATGCGGCGCACGCTGGCCTGTGACTACTCGATGAACGGGCAGGACTACCGCCGCGGTGACAAGGTGGCGCTGTTCTACTGGTCGGCCAACTACGACGAGGACGTGTTCCCCGACGGTGACGTGTTCGACATCACCCGCTCGCCGAACCCGCACGTCGGTTTCGGTGCCGCGGGCCCGCACTTCTGCCTGGGCGCGCACCTGGCCCGGCGGGAGATCACCGTCACGCTCCGCGAGCTGCTGAGCCGCGTCCCGGACATCAGCGCGGCCGCGCCCCCGGACCGGCTCCGGTCCAGCTTCATCAACGGCATCAAGCGCCTGGACTGCACCTTCACCTGCTGAGCGGCCTGCCCGGGGCACGCGCTTCCCCGGTCCCGGGCGCATAGTCATCCACCCGGGCCTCAATCTGATAACGAACAGTAATTGAAGTATCGCGGAGTGTATAACTAGAACCCCCTGGCTTACTGGGGGCTGCGCGTCATGGGGGGTCGTCACCTGCCCCGCCTGGCCGCCGGGCTCGCCCGTGAGGGCCCCGGCAGGCTGGCGGCAGGCAGGACGGCGCAGGACGCGAGAGCCGAGGGGGACCTTCGTCCATTGGGCGGCGCTACCCGGGGGCGTGGCGCCGCCCAGGACGAAGGGCTCTGCTAGCCCGGGGGGCGACCCCCCGGAGCCCCCCGCGCATTCGCCGGCGGAGGGGATACGGCTTCGCCGCACCCCGCCTCGCCAGCGAAAAGCCCGGGGGGCGACCCCCCGGAGCCCCCCGCCCTCTCAGGACAAGGCGCTGATCTTCCGGGCCAGGGCGAAATCGGCGGCGGTCAGGCCGCCCGCCGAGTGGGTGGACAGGGTCAGCGTCACCCGGTTCCACTGGATCAGCAGGTCCGGATGGTGGTTGACCTGCTCAGCCAGGTACCCCACCGCACCCGCGTAGAGCATCGCGGCCCGGAAGTCGGCCAGCTTGACGGTGCAGGTGATGGCGTCCCCGTCCCGGGTCCAGCCCGGCAGGGTAGCGAGTTCGGCGCCGACGTCGGCATCGGAGAGCAGTTCCATGTCCGCCGAGCCTACTAACGGCCGCCTCAGGGCACCCACCAGAGCCGGGATGCCGCCGTGCTGCACGAGCCGACGTCAACCGGGGTGCCCACGGTGGTCGAGGCCCCCGGGTCACGCAGGCAGCGCGCGGACCCGGCATTGCGCAGCTCGCCGTTGCCCTGCGCGGCCCACTGCTGTGCGCTGCTGCCGTCGCAGGTGCTCAGCACGACACTGGCGTTCTTGGCCGCCGAGGCGACCGCCAGGCAGTAGGCGCCATCCCGGATGGTTTGCCCGGATATGCCCCATTGCTGGCGCCGGGTGCCGCTGCCGCACGCGGCGGTGACCGCGTCCGCACCCTGGGCGTACCTGACCCGGGACAGGCACACGCCGGAGACCCCGCTCGGGATCGTGCCGACGTGCAGGCTGCCCACGGCCGCCTGCGTTTCGGCCAGGTAATTGGTGTAGATCCCGCTGGTGTAAGTCGCCCACGGGGTGAAGCTCTGGCCATCCCGGCTGATGCCGTAGGCGCCATCCGCGTTGCACCGCGAGCTGAAGGCACAGCTGTCGGGAATGGTGGTCCAGGCCTGGTTGTCGATCTGCCACAACCCGCGGTCGTAGGCGCCCGAGCAGCTCACCGGCGGGTAGTAGCCATCCTGGCCCGACGTGTTGCAGTAGTAGACGGTCGCCTGGCCGCCCGACTCGGCCACGCAGATGGCGCTGGCCACCACCAGGCTCCCGTTCTGCGCGTTGTTGGCCCAGCCCGCGGCGGTCGCGTAACGGACGCAGGTCTGCGCGGCCGCGGAGGCCTGCGCCCGGGTCAGGATCCGCCCGAACGCACCCCGCGGGTTGACCGACGCGAGCCGCATCACGGGCGGCGCCTGGCCGGTGCGGCCCGGCGGCTCGTGCCCGTGCTGCCCGCCCAGCCGGGCCAGGGCGGCGCGATGGCCAGGCGGAACGCCCGTGTGCTGGCTGGACGCGGTGGCCGCGAAGCCGGCCCAGGCGATGACCACGGCGACGGCCGCCGCGCACACGCATCGCAGCATGGTACGGAAGGTGCGGGTGGTCATGATCGGATCCCCTCGGTACAGGGCGGGAGGGGCTCCCGCCAACCGAGCCCGGCGACCTAGCCGGGCCGTGGGGGGGTTCACCGCCGGCTACTTACCGGCATCGGGACAATACACTACGTGACTACACGACCCGTACCTACCCGGCCCAATTGCTGCTGAACGTCCCGGGCCGGGAATCCTGGCCGCAGCGGAATCAATGCCGCCGCAGGTCACAGACCCGCCAGCGGCACGATGGCCCCCCGGCCGGGGGCCGAGCCGGTAAGCTGGGTGCGCCACACCACCTGGTGCAGCGCCGCCTCAGGCGGCCCGGCCTGGTCCGCCCCCCGGCCCGGCCCGCACCGGCCAGCTGCCGGACCGGTCCTGGAGTGCCCCCGATGATCACGCCTGACCCCGCGAAGCCGCGGGAGACCCCGCTGCGCGGCGTGCACGAGCGCCTCGGCGCGACGATGACCGATTTCGCCGGCTGGCTGATGCCGTTGCGCTACCGCAGCGAGACCGCGGAGCACCTGGCCGTCCGGGCCAGCGCCGGGCTGTTCGACCTGTCGCACATGGGCGAGATCACCATCCGCGGCCCGGGGGCGGCCGGCGCCCTGGACTACGCCCTGGTCGGCGACGCGTCCGCGATACCGCCCGGCCGGGCCCGGTACACCATGATCTGCGCGGCCGACGGCGGCATCCTCGACGACCTCATCGTCTACCGGCTCGCCGATGAGGAGTTCCTGGTCGTGGCGAACGCGGCCAACACGCCGGTGGTGCTCACCGCGCTGCGCGACCGGGCCGCCGGGCACGACGCCCAGGTGGCCGACGAGACCGACGGCTACGCACTGATCGCCCTGCAGGGGCAGGCCACGGCCGGCATCCTGGCCCCGCTCGCCTCCGTCCCCCTGGACGGCCTCCGGTACTACGCCAGCCAGCCCGCCCGGGTGGCGGGCCATGAGGTGCTGCTGGCCCGGACCGGCTACACCGGGGAGGATGGCTTCGAGCTGTTCGCCGCACCCGCGGGCGCGGAGCCCCTCTGGGCCGCGCTGAGCAGCGCGGGCGAAGGGGCGGGGCTGGTCCCGGCGGGCCTGGCCGCCCGGGACACCCTCCGGCTGGAAGCCGGCATGCCGTTGTACGGCAACGAGCTGGGGCCCGGCATGACCCCCTACCAGGCCGGCCTGGGCCGGGTGGTCAAGCTCGGCAAGCCCGGCGATTTCGTCGGCCGCGCCGCGCTGGCCACGGCCGCCGGGGAAGCACCCCGCCAGGTGCTGGCCGGGCTGCTCGCCGAGACCCGCCGGGTGCCCCGGCACGGTTACACCGTGCTGTGGGACGGCCAGCCGTGCGGGACGGTGACCAGCGGCGCGCCCTCCCCCACCCTGGGCGTTCCCATCGCCATGGCCTACCTCGACGCCGGGGTGGCCGGCCAGGCCGCGGCCGCGGAGCCCGGACGGCTCGCCGTGGACATCCGGGGGCGCGCCGAGCCGGCCCGGCTGACCCCGCTGCCCTTCTACCATCGGGACAGCCGTCCGCCAGGATGACCTCCGGGCCGGGCCCCTGGCCCGCCCGGGACGAGCAGATCCGCACAGGAGAGCGACCAGATGACCGTTCCAGAGAATCTGCAGTACACCGCGGAGCACGAGTGGGTGGCCATCGAGGGCAGCGTGGCCTCGGTCGGCATCACGGACTTCGCCCAGCAGGCGCTGGGCGACGTGGTCTACGTCTCGGTGCCCGCGGCGGGCGAGACGGTGACGGCCGGCGAGCCATGCGGTGAGGTGGAGTCCACCAAGTCGGTGTCCGACCTCTACTCGCCGGTGGACGGTGAGGTGATTGAGGGCAACCCGGAGATCGAGGACGACCCGGGGCTGGTCAACACCGACCCGTACGGGGCGGGCTGGCTGCTCCGGATCCGGGTGGCCGAGGACGCCGAGCCGGCCGGGCTGCTCACCGCCGAGGAGTATGGCGCGCTCACCAAAGAGGCCGAGTGAGTCCCGACCGGAACCGGCTCGCGAGCACGGGCCGCCAGGCCCGGGCGGGTGGCCGGGGCACGGGCTCCCGCCGGACGGGGCGAACCTGCCAGCCGGTACCGTGAGGCATCCGGCCGGCGCCGGGGATCCGCCGGGCCACGGCGACCTGCGGCGCTACAACGCCGCCACCGCGCACCTGGAGCCGCCGTTCGCGGTGCTGGACCTGGCCGCGCTGCGGGCCAACGCCGCGGACATGGCCCGCCGGGCGGCCGGCAAGCCGATCCGGCTGGCCAGCAAGTCGGTGCGGTGCCGCGCGGTGCTCGCCGACGCCCTGGCCCTGGACGGCTTCCAGGGCATCCTGGCCTTCACCCTGCCGGAGGCGCTCTGGCTGGCCGACCAGGGCAGCTGTGACGACATCGTGGTCGCCTACCCGACCGCGGACCGCGCGGCCCTGGCCCGGCTGGCCAGCTACCCCGCGGCGGCCGCCGCGGTCACGGTGATGGTGGACAGCCCCGACCACCTGGACCTCATCGAGAAGGCCATCGCGGCCGTGCCCGATCCCGCCCCGGTCCAGGTGTGCATCGACATCGACACGTCCTACCGGGCGCTGGGCGGCCTGGTCCGGGCGGGGGCGCGCCGCTCGCCGGTCCGCACCCCGGCCGACGCGGCGGCACTGGCCCGGGACATCCTGGCCCGGCCCGGGCTCCGGCTGGCCGGCCTGATGGCGTACGAGGCGCAGATCGCCGGCGTGGGTGACCAGCCGGGCGGACGGCCGTTGTACGCACGGGCCGTTCGGCTGATGCAGGGCCGGTCGGCGGCCGAGCTCGCCGCGCGGCGCGCGGCCATCGCCGATGCGGTGCGCTCGGTGAGCCCGCTCCGGTTCGTCAACGGCGGCGGTACCGGCTCCATCGAGCGGACCGCCGCCGAGGCCGCGGTGACCGAGATCGGCGCCGGGTCCGGGCTGTACCAGCCGTGGCTGTTCGACAGCTACCGCGCCTTCTCCGGCCGGCCGGCCGCGCTGTTCGCGCTGCCGGTGGCCCGGCGGCCCGGGCCGGGGGTGGTGACCGTGGCGGGCGGCGGCTACGTGGCCTCCGGGCCGGCGCACCGGAGCCGGCTCCCGCAGCCGTACCTGCCACCCGGACTGCGGCTGGACCGCCAGGAGGGGGCCGGTGAGGTGCAGACCCCGCTCCTCGGCCGGGCCGCGGACGGGCTGCGGGTCGGGGACCGGGTCTGGTTCCGCCATGCGAAGGCCGGTGAGCTGTGCGAGCGGTTCACCGAGCTGCATCTCATCGACGGCACCACGGTCACCGCGACCGTGCCGACCTACCGCGGCGAGGGCCAGTCGTTCGGTTAAGGGGCGTCAGCACTCGCTGGCGAAGCGGGGCGCGCCGCAGGCGTGTCCCCGCCGAGCCAGCGAGCCGCGGGGGGGTCCGGGGTCGCCCCCTTACCCGGGCCAGCGCTAGCGGCGGCGGCGGAGCAGGAAGACCACGGCGCCGAGGACGATGACCCCAGCGGCCACGCCGCCGGCCACCCGCTGGACCTCGGGCCGCTGTGCCTGCTCACGGGCCCGCTCCACCGCCTGGCGGGCGACGTTGGCCGGGCTGGCCCGCTCGGTCAGCGTGTCGATGGTGCGCGCCAGGTTCTGCCGGGTGCGCTCGATCTCCCGGAGCAGCGCATCCGGATCGCGAACCGCGACCGTGCCGTTCGCCTCGGCCATTGTCTGTTTCCCCTTTCGGCACACAACTTGCCGGTAAGTCTCCCAGGCGCGCGGCCGCCGCGCACGGCCGGCCAGCCGGCGTGCCTGATTTATGCCGGCCTGCCCCCGGCCCGGGGGACACATGTCGCCTGCCGCCCAAGCGGAGTACAGAAAATTTGACATGATGTCTGCCATGCTTTACATTAGTCGTGTCAAAGGTTCTTTACATTTCGCGACGTGGAGGATCGATGTCGTACGAGGAGAAGGGCACCTGGGCCTACCTGGTGGCCAGCGCCGGAGCGTACGGGGTCTACCTCGCGATCATGTCCGGGCGGGTGCTGCACACTCCCGTTGCACAGGTGCCTTACGTGCCGGTGCTGCTGTGGACGACTGGCGCCTCGATCATCGCGTCGATCGTGGGCCGTGTCGTGTTCGAGACCGCGAGACCGAGCGACAGCCACCGGAGCGACGTACGCGACCGGGAAATCTCCCGGTTCGGCGAGCATGCCAGCCGCTGGTTCATCATCGCCGGCGCGGCGGCGGCTCTGGGAATGGCGATGGCGCGATGGGATTACTTCTGGATCGCCAACGTCATCTACCTGGGGTTCGTGCTGTGGGCGGTGGCCGGCTCGGTAGCTGAAGCTCATCGCGTACCGGCGGGGTCTGTAGCCCGTGGCCAGGAGCAGGCCGACCAGGCTGACCAACTCGATCCGCGCGCTGCGCTTCGCCCATGGCGAGATGACGCAAGCGCAGCTCGCGGAGCGCATCGGAGTGACCCGCCAGACCATCATCGCGATCGAGCAGGGCCGCTACTCCCCCTCCCTGGAGATGGCCTTCCAGGTCGCCCAGGTGTTCCGGGTGCCACTCGACCAGGTGTTCCAGTACCCCGACGGCGAAGGGCAGCCGCGATGAAAGCCGCCGTGTACCGCAGTTATGGCCCCCCAGATGTCGTATCGGTGGACGACGCACCCAAGCCGGTGCCCCGCGATGACGAGGTACTGGTACGGATCCACGCGGCGACGCTCGGGGTGGTGGACAGCCTGGCCCGCCAGGGCGCTCCGTTCTACGCCCGGGTCCACTTTGGCCTGAGGCGGCCGAGGTTCGCCGTGCTGGGCTCTGACTTCGCCGGGCAGGTCGAAGCGGCCGGGCCGGCCGTCACCCGGTTTACCGTCGGTGACCAGGTCTTCGGTACCTTGGCTCCCCGTTTCGGCGCCCACGCAGAGTACGCCTGCCTGTCCGAGCACGCCGCGATCGCGCCCAAGCCAGCCGGCCTGACCTATGCCGAGGCGGCCGCGCTCGCCGACACGACGGCCCTGTGCTTCCTGCGTGAGAAGGCGAGCCTTGGACCCGGGCAGGCCATCCTGATCAACGGTGCGTCCGGGGCGGTGGGCAGCGCCGCCGTTCAGCTCGCCAGGCATGCCGGAGCGACCGTGACCGGGGTGTGCGGCGGCGCGCACACCGGCCTCGTGCGCGAGCTGGGCGCCAGCACCGTCATCGACTACACCGAAACCGACTTCACCCGCGCCGGCCAGAGCTACGACGTGATCTTCGACGTGGCGGGCAAGAGCTCGTTCTCCCGCTGCCGCGCAGCGCTCACCCCCGGCGGGGCCTACCTGACGACCGCCCCCTCCCTGGCGATCCTGCTCCAGATGCCATGGACCTCGAGATCCGGGGCCAGGCGGGCCATCGTCGCCTTCACCGGCCTGCGGCCTCCCAGCGAGAAACGCAAGGATCTGCTCGCCATCCGGGAACTCGCTGAGGCGTCGGCGCTCGCCCCGGTCATCGACGCGTGCTACCCGCTGGTGCGGATCGCCGACGCCCACCGGCACGTTGACGCGGGGCACAAGAAGGGCAACGTCGTCATCACCATGACCGGTCAGCCCTGATCGCGCCGGCCAGCCACGTCCCGGGCCGCGGCGTCAGGCGCTGCGGAGGGTGGCGCAGAGCCGGGCCAGGGCGGTGGTGAACGCATGGCCCGGCGGGGTGGCGTAGCCGAGTACCAGCGCCGGGACGTGCTGGCCGTCCGGGACCGCGGCATAGGCGCTCAGGCCCTCGATGGCCAGCCCGCGGGCCGCGGCGTCCGCGACCAGGTCCTCCTCGCGCTGCCCGGCGGGCAGGTGCACGAGCACGTGCAGGCCGGCGGCGATACCCGTGACCCGCGCCTGGGGAGCTTCACGGCGGAGCGCGGCGATGAGCGTGTCGCGGCGGCGCCGGTAGGCGAGCCGGGCATGCCGCACCTGCCGGTCATAGGCACCGCTGGTGATGAACTCGGCCAGGGTCAGCTGATCGAGGCTGCTGCTGAACCGGCGGGCCTGGCTCTTCGCGGCCACCACGTCGTCCGCCAGCCACGCCGGCAGGACAAGCCAGCCCAGGCGCAGGCCCGGGGCCAGGCTCTTGCTGGCGGTGCCGGCGTAGGCGACGGACTCGGGGGCGAGTGCCTGCAGCGCGCCCACGGCCTGGCGGTCGTAGCGGAACTCGCCGTCATAGTCGTCCTCGATGACCAGCGCGCCCGCCTGCGCGGCCCAGCCAGTGACCTGACGGCGGCGCCGCGGTGCCAGCGCCACGCCGAGCGGGAACTGGTGAGCCGGGGTCAGCAGGACCGCCTCCGCGCCGCCCAGCGCATCGACCACCGCGCCGCCGTCATCCACGGGCAGGGTGGTGACCCGCAGTCCTTTCGCCTCGGCAAGCTGCCCGTGCTGCCGCTGCCCGTAGCCCTCCACGGCCAGCCGCCGTGCGCCGCGGCTGCGCAGGACCTCGCACAGCAGCTCCAGGGCCTGGGCGAATCCGGAGCACACCACGACGCGGTCCGGGGTAACCGTCACCCCGCGGGCGCGGGACAGGTAGCCGGCCAGCGCCGTGCGCAGCTCGGGCAGGCCCCGCGGGTCACCGTAACCGAGGGCCGCCGCGGGAGCCGAGGTGAGCGCACGGCGGGCGGCGGCCAGCCAGGCCGACCGGGGGAACCCGGCCAGGTCGGGCAGGCCCGGCCGCAGGTCATACCGGACCCTGCGGTCCGGTATGACCGCGGGCCCGGCGGCACTCCCCGGCGGCGGGATGGTGCCCCCGGCGACATAGGTGCCCGCGCCCTGCCGGGCCGCCAGCCAGCCCTCGGCGATCAGCTGGCCGTACGCGTCGGCCACGGTGTTGCGGGACAGGCCCAGGTCGGCGGCGAGCTGCCGGGACGCCGGGAGCCGGGTCCCGGGGACCAGCCGCCCGCTGCGGACGGCCTCGCGCAGCGCGGACTCCAGCCCGGCGCGTCAGCCGGCGGCCGGCCTGCCCGAGGTACAGGTCCAGGCCAGAATTGGCCCATGAATCTGTCATTGAATTGGAGCTTACTTGCATGCCACCTGGCTCCTAGCGTGGACCTCAGCACCCCCGCGAAACCAGGAGGCACGTCCCCATGACCGAGACGCAGACCAGGCCGCAGATCCCGGTACGGCTCGACTTCGACACCCAGGCGGCGGTCTTCTCCCGCGCCATGAGCCACCTCGATCAGGCCGCCACCCGGCAACTCGATCAGGCCGGCATCGACCACCAGCTCCGCGAGCTGGTCCGGATCCGGGCCTCACAGCTGAACGGCTGCGCCTACTGCATCGACATGCACACCAAGGACGCGCGCGCGGCCGGGGAGAGCGAGCAGCGGCTGTACGCGCTGCCCGCCTGGCGCGAGGCACCGTACTTCACCAGCCGCGAGCGGGCCGCGCTGGCCTTCACCGAGGCCGTCACCCGGCTGGCGGACACGCACGTTCCCGCGGAGGCCTACGAGAGCGCCGCGGCCGTGTTCACCGACGCGGAGATGGCCGCGCTGGTCAGCCTGATCGTCACCATCAACGCCTGGAACGCCATCGGCGTCGCCACCCGGACCTGGATCCCCGGCTCCTATGAGCCGTGAGCCTGCCTGCTGCCGGGCCTCCGCACGATGACCGCCGGCCAAGGCTACCCGCGAGTAGGGCCGGCGACGTAGGGTCGGGGCAGTCGGCGGAAGGGGCCCGGGCATGTCGGCGCCAGTCATCGATGATCTTGAGCTGCCAGTTTTCGACTACACCGATCCGGACCTGGTCGGCGAGGTCTACCACCAGCGGCTGGCCGCGGCCCGGGCACAGGGCTGGCTGGCCCGCTCCCCGCTCACCTACGTGGTCCTGGACCGGGAGTCCGGCGAGTTCTTCCTGCGCACCCGGGACGCGGCCTTCCCCGGCCGCGAGATCGCCGACCTGTTCGGGATCACCGGCGGCCGGCTGCGCGAGCAGATCGACGTCAACATCCTCAACCAGACCGGCGACCGGCACCGCCGGCTGCGCGGCCTGATCAGCCCGGCGTTCACGCCGCGTGCCGCGGACCGCTGGCGGCCGGCCATGCGGGGCTTCCTGGCCGGCCTGTGGGCTGATCTGGGCGGCGCGGCCGGCTGCGAGTTCGTGTCCGCGTTCGCCAAGCCTTACCCGTCGCTGACCATCGCCGCCGTGCTCGGCGCGCCGCCCGGGGACGCGCCGCGGCTGCACGAGTGGTCCGGCTGGGTGCAGCGGCAGTTCGACATCAAGGCACTGGCCACCGAGCCGGGCCGGATCGAGAAGGCCGTCGGCGAACTGTACGACTACGTCGAGGCGCTGCTGCAGCGGCGCCGCCGCGAGCCCGCCGACGACCTGATCAGCGCCCTGCTGGCGGCCGAGGAAGAGGGCGAGAAACTGACCCACGCCGAGTGCGTCAACCTGGTGCTGAACGTGGTGGCCGGCGGGGTGGACACCACCCAGGCCCAGTTGTCGCACGCGATGCGCCTGTTCGCCACCCACCCCGCCCAGTGGGCGGCGCTGGCCGCCGATCCTGGCCGGGTGCCCGCCGCCGTGGAGGAGGTGCTGCGGTTCGAGCCGATCACCCCGTTCACCGCCCGGATCTGCACCGCCGACATCACCCATCGCGGCGTGAGGTTCCCGGCCGGCACGATCGTGGCGATCTGCGCGGAGCGGGCCAACCGCGACGCCGAGGGAGGCGAGCGGTTCGACATCGGCCGCGAGGCCGCCGGGCGGCTGCTGACCTTCGGGGCCGGGCCGCACTTCTGCCTGGGCTCGAACCTGGCCCGCGCGGAACTGGAGGAGGCGCTGGCCTTCCTGGTCCCCCGGATGCCCGGGCTGCGCCCGGCGGCCGAGCCCCGCCTGGGTGGCGTCGAGGGCATCTACGGCATCGACTCCCTCCCCCTCGCCTGGTCCCCGGACGGGCCCCGCACTCCGTGAATGAGGTGGTCCCCGGCGCGCCTGGCGCGCCGGGGACCACCGGTTCAGCCGCTGGTCAGCCGGCGGCGGCCAGGTGCCCGGCGGCGCCGATGAGGGCGTGGCAGGCGGAGGTCTGGGCCTCAGCGCCCCGGACCGGGGCGTCACCGGAGGCAGCCGCCTCCAGTTCGCCCTTGATCCGCCCGGCCAGCGCGTCCCGGGCCTGGTCCAGCCCGGTCAGCGCCTTGTTGACGTGCTGATAGGTGGCATCTCCCGGGCTGGTGGACTCGACCCCCCTGGTGGACGCCTCCAGGGTGGCCGCGGCGAACTGGCCGACGCTGGAGTTCAGCTGCTTGTAGCACTCACCGAGAGCGGTCACCGCAGGATCACTGAGGGCCCGGTCCGGGGCGGCCAGGATCTGGGTGATCACCCGGCCGTCATGCTCGTAGTCGTCGCGCAGGCCGGCCAGGTACATGAGGGTCGGCCGGATGTCCGTCTCGTCCGCCCACGGCCCGGGCAGGTGCTGCTGGGCCACGGTGACCTGCCCGCTGTCCGGCCCCGCCGAGTTCGGCCCCTGGCCCGCGGCCGGGCCGTCCAGCCCCAGCTGCCGCACCCCGGGCCCGGCGAAACCTGCGTAGTTCGTGTTGATCTCGGCGGCGTAGTCGCCGTGGTCGTAGGCGAAGCCGGTGCTCTGGCACACCAGCCGCCCGGCGCAGGCGCCGGTGAGGGCGCTGGCCTGCAGGTAGTAGTCGGGCTTGGCGAACATGGCAAAGGTCGGGGTCCGCGCGGGGTCGGCGTTCACCATGTGCAGGATGGCTTCCTCCGCGGGATCGGCGATGTAGTTGGTGATGTCCTGCGTGGTCCCGGTGTAGGGGTTGGCCGCCGTGAGCGCGGCCACGCCGTGCTCGAGCGTCCGTACGGACGCCGTATCCGGCCCGGGGTTCCCGGTCACGTAGAACTCCGGCGCGGTATCACTTTCCAGGCTGAACGGAACCGTCACGTGCTGCTGGCTGGCCAGCAGCCCGGTGACGTTGGCGTCCAGCTCGCCGAACGACCCGGCCGGGTAGGTGCACGCGACGTCCGGGGTCACCGTGCTGCCGCTGACGGTCGCGCCGTCACAGCTGGCCGGCGTCGGCTGGATGGCCCGGCCCACGTTGGCCCCGGCCTCGTGGTCACCCTCATCCGAGCTCACCACGAACAGGGTGTTCCGCGGCGTGATGCCGTCGGCGGCGAGCCGGGCGAAGAACGCGCCGAACGCCTGGTTGTAGTACTGCGCCTGGGCCACGTAGCAGGGGTCGCCGCTGCCCAGCGCGGACGGCGAGCTCGCGCACGCGGACAGGCCGGGGACGTGCTCGTTCCCGTGCAGGTCGGAGATATACCCGTTGACCACCGGGACGCCCTTCTCCAGCATGTCCGCCATGTAGGCCAGGGTCTGCGAGGCGTTGATGCTGCTGAAGCCGGGGAACCCGGGGTGGCTGGCGAGGAAGGCCCCGTTGATCTGGTTGCCGTTCAGGTCGACCAGGTTCCCGGCGGCGTTGGTCACCTGGTAGCCGTCATGGGCCAGGTTCGCGGTGCCCGCGCCGAGCTGCGGTGCCACGTACTTGTGGCCGAACAGCGCCTGGTAGCCGGCGTACCCGCCCGGCTCGTCGGGCAGCGCGTCGGTGACCGCGGTGTGGCTGGGGCTGGCCTGCCCGTACTTGACCCCCTGGGCGTCGGCGCAGACCGCGCTGCCCTGGGCGCAGTGCACCGCCAGGCCCACGTAGTCCGCGGTCTCCGCGTCCTTGAAGGAGTCGGGGTCGCTGGCCAGCTGCTGGTCCTCGGGCGAGCCGGCGCCGAACACCTTGGGGATGTCGACCGCGGTGTTCTCCAGTTCCTGGTTCACCGTGGCGACGTCACCGACGTCGCAGCCGGCCCGGGTGAACGGCACCCACGGAGCGGGGGTGGTGGTGTCCGGCGCCGGCGCCGGCGAGGAGGTGGCCGGCGGGGCTGGCGCGTAGACGAGGGACGGGCTGGTGTCGTGGCCCGGGTCGGCTCCGACGCGGTGTCGTAGATCGGGTCGGTCCAGTAGGCGAACGAGGCGGCCGGGTCGGTCGTCCCGTCGCTGTTGTAGGCCTGGTAGCTGTTGCTGACCGGCATGCCGGCCCGGTCGCCGTACAGCCCGGTGAAGGTGGTCAGCAGGTCGTCGGCGGTGTGCGCGATCAGCGGCGTGTGGCTGTTGGACAGGAACGTGCCGTTGCGGGTGAAGAAGTCCAGCAGGTTCGGCAGCATCTGCAGGTCGGAGGGGACGTTCGGGTTGTCCCGGAAGAAATGCACGTTGTCGAAGGTGAGTTGCACGACGTGCTTGACGCCATTGCCGAGATGGCATCCATTCCCCGCGGGATCCTGCTGGACGGCCCGGGTTAATGGCCGGGCCGCCGCGGCCAGCCCGGGCGTGGCCCCGGCCACGGCCAGCGCGCTGAGCAGCGAGGCACAGCCGGTGACGGCGGCGGCGCGCACAGCCAGCCCCCGCCTGCCTACGTGATGTCGCATCGGTCCTCCTCTTCCCACCGCCCGGCGCACCGCCGGGCGGCCCTGCCGGTGACCCTAGGGACATGGGCCGAATTCCCGGCGACGGGAAAAAGAAACGACGGCCAAATCTTCCGCGGCCCGGCGCGGCCGGCCCGGGCGGCGGAGAACCATTAGCGCCGGGCATCTTCCCCCCAATCCGGGGGAAAATCCGCACCTTTAATCGATGGGACCGGTGCCGCGGGTCACGTAGGGTGCCTGGCATGGAGATCAGGGCGGTCATCTTCGACTGGGGCGGGACGCTCACTCCCTGGCACACCGTGGATCACGACGCGCTGTGGCGCAGCGTGTGCGCGCTGCACTTCGACGGCGGCCGGGCGGACGAGCTGGCCGCCGCCATCCTCGCCGCCGAGCGGTCGCTGTGGGAGCTGGCCGAGACCGCGCACCGCAGCGGGACCCTGGCCGAGGTGTTCCAGCGGGCCGGGGTGACTCCCACCGACGCCCTGCTGGCCAGCTACTTCGAGGCCTGGGACCCGCACACGCTCACCGACCCCGACGTGGCCGGCGTGCTCGCCGAACTGCGGGCCCGTGGCATCAAGGCCGGGGTGCTGTCCAACACGCTGTGGCCGCGCAGCGCCCACGAGCGGGTGTTCCGCCGGGACGACGTGCTCGGCCTGTTCGACGGCGCCGTGTTCAGCAGCGAGATCCCGTGGGCCAAGCCGCACCCGGAGGCGTTCCGGGCCGCGATGGCCGCGGTCGGCGTGGACGACCCGGCCGCCTGCGTGTTCGTGGGCGACCGCCCCTACGACGACATTCACGGGGCCAAGAGCGCGGGCATGCGCGCGGTGCTGATCCCGCACAGTGAGGTGCCGCCGTTCGACGGCGCCGCCCCGGACGCGGTGATCACCCGGCTGGCCGAGCTCCCGGCGGTCCTCGACGCCTGGATGGCCGCCCCGGCGACGTGACTCAGCGGGGCGGCTCCGGGTCGCTGATGTCCGCGACGGTGGCCTCGAGGGCGCGCACCGCGTCGTCGGCGGGCAGGGCCACGGCCAGGCCCGCGCGGCCCGCGCCGAGGGTGATGTCGCGCCCGGAGATCCGCTGGTCGGCGATGACCGGCCAGGGCCGCATCGAGCCGAACGGCGTGATGGTCCCGCGCTCGTACCCGGTGACCTCCTTGGCCACGGCCGCGTCCGGCATGGAGAGCCGGCTGACGCCGAGCAGGCCGCGCAGCTTCGGCCAGGAGATCGCCCGGTCCCCGGGGACCAGGACGAACAGGAAATCGTCGTCACCCCGCCGGACCACCAGCGTCTTTACCACGTCGGCGGGCGGCACGCCGCGGGCCCGGGCGGCTTCGGCCAGGCTGCGCACCGGGCCGTGGCTGATCATCCGGTAGCCGACACCGGCCGCCGCCAGCGCGTCTTCTGCCGCATTTCCCATGGTCGCAGTATGCCGGGCCGGGCGGGCCTGCCGCGGCTGGTCCCCCCGCCGCCCCGCCCGGCAGAATGGCCGCATGCCCGCTGCCAACGACCCCGAGCAGGCCGAGCTCACCGCGCTGCGCGATCAGTGCACCCGGTTCCTGCACAACCACGGCCCGGTCCGGGTGGCCGACCTGCTGGCCACGGTGCCCGCCGACACGGTGCCGGACCACTACGGCGAGGGCGGCGTGGTCGCGGACCTGGAGGGCGAGATCGCGCTGCTGCTCGGCAAGCCGGCCGCGGCGTTCCTGCCCGGCGGGACCATGGCGCAGCAGGCGGTACTGCGGGTGCACGCCGACCGGCGGCACCGCCGGGTGGTCGCGTTCCACCCCGCGTGCCATATCGACGTGCACGAGGGGCGTGGCTACGAGCGGCTGCACCAGCTCACCGGGCGCCCGGTGGGTGAGCCGCACCGGCTGCTGCGCACCGGCGACCTGGACGCCGTGGCCGAGCCGCTGGCGGCGCTGGTGCTGGAACTGCCGCAGCGTGACCTGGGCGGCCAGCAGCCGGACTGGCCCGACCTGGAGGCGCAGGCCGCCTGGGCCCGCCAGCACGGCGCCGCCGTGCACCTGGACGGCGCCCGGCTCTGGGAGTCGGCCGCGGGGTACGCGCGGCCGCCCGCCGACGTGGCACGGCTGTTCGACACCGTGTACGTGTCTTTCTACAAGGGCCTGGGCGCGCTGCCGGGGTGCTGCGTGGCCGGGCCGGACGGCGTCATCGAGGAGGTGCGCGAGTGGCGGCGCCGGATGGGTGGCACGCTGTTCGGGCTGTGGCCCAACGCGGCGTCGGCGCTGACCTGCCTGACCCGGCGGCTCCCGCTGATGCCGCGGTACCTGACCCATGCCCGGGCGATCGCCGCCGCGCTGCGGGACGTCCCCGGCGTCCGGGTCGTCCCTGACCCGCCGCAGGCGCCCATGATGCACCTGCTGCTGAGCACGTCCGGGACGGCGTTCCGCGCCGCCGCCCGCCAGCTGGCCAAGGAGCAGGGTGTCTGGACCTGGCCCGGCGGCCGGGCACGGCCGACCCGGGGGTGCAGCGCGTCGAACTGGCCGTCGGCGACGCCACCCTCGGGCTGCGGCCCGCGGAGGTGGCCGACATCGTGACCGCGCTGCTCGCGGGCTAGCCGGGCGGGACGCTAGAGCCGCCAGAAGTCCAGCGGGTCCCGGCCGGCCCGGAACCCGGCGGCGGCCGCGACGCCGGCCGCGTCCCGGAAGCGCGCGCCGACCTGCCCGGGCAGGTGCGCGTCACTGCCGAACGACACGGCGCGGCCGCCTGCCTCGCGCCACCACCGGAGCAGGCCGGCCGAGGCGAGCGGGCTGGCCGTGTTGACCTCCAGCACCCGGCCGGACCGGGCGAGTGCCCGCAGCACGGCCCGGTACTCCTCCTCGAACGCGCCCTCGGCGTACTCCCCCGCCGCGGCCGGCCAGTACCTCCGGGGGAAGTCCAGGTGGGCCAGCACCTCAAACAGGCCGCTGCCCTCGATCAGCGCGAGCACCTCCGTGAAGTACCGGCGCATCACCGGGCGGGCCGACCGGCCGTCCAGCAGCGAGCTGGCGTACACCAGGCGCCCCCCGCTGGGCAGCGTATGCACCGAGCCCAGCACCCGGTCGAACTGGCCGGACCCCAGCACCGCGGCGGCGCTGCCGGCGAACAGGTGCGGCTCGCCCGCCTCCACGCCGGACAGGATCCGCAACGCCGGGTACCGGTCCCGGCACTCACCGAGGCTGGCGAGGTACCCGGGGATGTCGAGCGGGCGGATCCGGTGCTGGGTGTTGGGCGCGACGCCGGCCGTCCGCAGGGCGTCACCGGGCCGGCCGTGGTGAAGTCGAGGTGCTCGGTGAACGCCACCGAGGGGACGCCCAGTTCGATGGCCCGCTCGCAGGCGGCGGCCATCGAAGCGCCGGGGCCGGTGTCGTGGGACCACTGCGAGTGAACGTGATTGTCCGGCGGCGGCACCCAGGAACGCCCGTGGTGCCCGGTGGTGGGGCCGATGGGATTTGAACCCATACTGCCAGGATCCTAAGTCCTGTGCCTCTGCCATTGGGCTACGGCCCCGGGCGCCCCGCGCCTGCACGGCGGGGGAGGTCAGCTGGCTCGGGTCAGGCCGCGAGGTCCTTGCGCAGCCGCTCCACGTGACCGGTCGCCTTCACGTTGTAGTACGCCCTCTCCACCGTGCCGTCCGCGCCGATCACGAACGTGGACCGGATTACGCCGGTCGTCTTCTTGCCATACATCATCTTCTCGCCATAGGCCCCGTAGGCCTGCATCACCTCGCGGCCGGGATCGGCGAGCAAAGTGAAATTCAGCGATTCCTTATCCCGGAATTTGGACAGCTTTTCCGGGCTATCCGGAGAGATACCGAGCACGGTCAGGCCGGCCCCGCCGAGCGCACCGAGGTTGTCCCGGAAATCGCAGGCTTCCTTGGTGCACCCCGGTGTCATCGCCGCCGGGTAGAAGTAAACGATCACCCGCTGGCCGCGCAGCGAGGACAGGCTCACGGGCTTGCCATCCGCATCTGCCAGCGAAAACTCCGGCGCCACATCGCCTGGCGCCAGCTTGTGCTCGGTCACGCGCGCTCCCTCCGGAAAGGACGACCCCACGTTACCGGGCGCGCCGCGATGGCGCGGCCGGATGTTACGACCCCCTTACGCGGATTGTGAGGCACCGGTAGCCCGGGCCTGCTGCCGCGTAATGTCACCGACGGGTGGCGGGGGATTGCTCGTGAATATGCGTGATGTACGGCAATCGCCAACCCAAGGAGGAGCTAGCGTGTTCCCGCAGTTGAAGGCCCGCCGGGCGGGCGTTCCCCCCGAGGGGACAACCCCGGCCCGGCCCGCACAGGCCACCCGCTTCGGCATGCCGGCCCGGGCAGTCCGCCCGCTGGGCTTCGCCGCCGTGGCGGTTGCAGCCGCAGTGACTGTGGCCGGGTGCAAGCCCGGCACCCTCAGCGGCGCGTCGGGCTCGCAGTTCGGCAGTACCTCATCGTCGTCCCTGACGTCCCAGGCCCTGCAGCTGGCCGCGCAGCAGACCCAGCAGGTCAACTCGCTCAACGCCAGCCTGCAGATCCAGGCCACCGGCGGGCTCAACGCCAGCCTGGTCGGCAACCTGAATGAGGTGACTCAGCCCCACCCCGATGATGTCCGTCACCGGGAACGCCGGCTCGCTGGGCCACGTGCGCATCATCCTGGACAACGGAACCGCCTACCTGCGGAGCCCGTTCGTGACGCGCGCTTACGGCAAGCCGTGGATCATGGGCTCCTACGCCGGCATGAGCAGCAGCTCCGGCCTCAACCTCGGCTCGCTGCTCGGGCTGCTGCAGGCCAGCAACCCGATGACGCAGACCCAGCTGTTCGGCTACGGCACGAACCTGCGCATGATGGGCCACAGCCGGTGGGACGGCAGCCGGATGACCGAGTACGGCGGCCACTACATGCTGTCGTCCCTGTTCAGCCAGCTCAGCTCCAGCTCGGACATGCGCCCGATGGTGCAGTCGTGGATGAACAGCGGCATCCAGCTGACCCGGTTCCGGGTCTGGACGGACAACACGCACATGGTGCGCAAGCTGGTGCTGATCGAGGTGGCCGGTAACACCACGATCACCATCACGCTGCTGGTGAACTCGTTCAACCAGCCGATGCACATCAACACGCCGCCGAGCACCGTGGTGATCATCCTCCCGGGCACGGCCACCACCACGCCGGTCACCACCCCGACCGTGCCGCCGACCGTGACGCCTACGGTCCGGCCGACGGTGACGACCGTGCCCACCCCGATGGCCACCGTCCCGGCGACCAGCGCCCCCATCCCCGGGGGTCACCAGCACCCCGGCCGCGGCCACCCCGACCGGCATGCCCACCCACTGGTGAGCTAGCCGACCGGGCTGACCGCACGCGAAAGGCCCGCCGGACCCTGGATCCGCTACCAGGGAACGGCGGGCCTTTCGCCGTGTAGTCCCCCGCGCGTCCCCCGCGCTCAGCCCGGGTGCCGTGGCCCGGGTGCTCAGTCGCCGAGCAGCGCGGCGATGACCGGGGCGAGGGCGCGCAGCGCCCGGCCCCGGTGGCTGATCCGGTCCTTGTCCGCCGGGCTCATCTCCGCCGTGGTGAGCACCGCGCCGTCCGGGACGAAGATGGGGTCGTAGCCGAAGCCGTTGCGGCCGCGGGGCTCGGCGGTCAGCGAGCCCTCCAGCAGGCCCTCGGTGACGTGCTCCGCGCCGGACGGCAGGACGAGCGCGGCGGCGCAGGCGAAGTGCGCCCCCCGGCGGCCGGGCGGCACGTCGGACATCTGCCCGAGGACCAGCCGCAGGTTGGCCTCGTCGTCGCCGTGCCGCCCGGACCAGCGGGCGGACAGCACGCCCGGGCATGCCGTTCAGCGCGTCCACGCACAGGCCGGAGTCGTCGGCGACCGCGGGCCGCCCGGTGAAGGCGGCCACCGCCCGGGCCTTGAGCAGCGCGTTCTCGGCGAAGGTGAGCCCGGTCTCAGCGACCTCGGGCATGTCCGGGTACTCCTCGAGGTCTCCCGCGTCCACCGGGACATGGCCGGCGTCCAGGATCCGGCGCAGCTCGACGAGCTTCTCCGGGTTCCTGGTGGCCAGGATGAGCGTGTTCCCCATCCCGGTCACCGCCCCTCGGGCGCGAGCCGCGCGCGCACTGGCCCGGCGCTCACCGGCCGGGGACTTCCCGGGCGAGCGCGTCCCGCTGGATCCGGGTCAGCTCGGCACAGCCCGGCCACCCCCAGGTCGAGCAGGCTGGTCAGCAGGTCCCGGCCGAACGGCTCCCGCTCGGCGGTGCCCTGGATCTCGACGAACTGGCCGTCGCCGGTGCAGACCACGTTCATGTCCGTCTGCGCGGCGGAGTCCTCCTCGTAGCACAGGTCCAGCCGGGGCTGCGCCGTCCACGATGCCGACGCTCACCGCGGCGACCGAGCCGACCAGCGGGATCGCCCTTGCAGCGCTTGCGGCCCTGCGAGCCAGGCGACCGCGTCGGCCAGCGCGACGTAGCCGCCGGTGATCGCGGCGGTGCGGGTGCCGCCATCGGCCTGCAGCACGTCGCAGTCGATGACGATGGTGTTCTCGCCCAGGGCCTTGGCGTCCACGCAGGCCCGCAGGGACCGGCCGACCAGCCGGGAGATCTCCTGGGTGCGGCCGCCGAGGCGGCCCTTGACCGACTCCCGGTCGCCGCGCGTGTTGGTGGCCCGGGGCAGCATGGCGTACTCGGCGGTGACCCAGCCGAGCCCGCTGCCGCGGCGCCAGCGCGGCACGTCCTCGGTGGCACTCGCGGCGCACAGCACCCGGGTCGCCCCGAACTCGACGAGCACCGAGCCTTCCGCGTGGTCCAGCCAGCCGCGGGTCATCTTTATCTCGCGCAGCTGGTCGTCGCTGCGCCCATCGGGTCGGGACATGCCCGACAGCCTATGGCAGTACTTACCCGGGAGGGGCGACCCGCCGGACCCCCGCGCATTCACCGGCTCGGAGGGGACACGGCTGCGCCGCACCCCGCCTCGCCGGTAAATGGCTAGCTGGCCGCACGGTCGTGCGCGCCGCCGGAGATCCACTGGTAGACCCGGCCGACTCCGTCGGCCAGTTCCGTGCTCGGCCGCCAGCCAAGATCCCGTTCGGCGCGGCTCACGGCCAGCGCGCTGCGCAGCAGCTCACCGGGGCGGGGCGGGCCGAACCGGGGCGACAGGGGCTGCCCCGCCACGCCGGAGATGATGTCCACCAGGTCGAGGACGCTGACCTCCACCCCGGTCCCGATGTTCCAGGTCCCCGGGCGGCCGGCGTCGGCGGCGGCCAGGAAGGCGCTCACCGCGTCGGCCACGTAGACGTAGTCCCGGGTCTGGCTGCCGTCCCCGTAGACAGTCGGGGCGCTGCCCGGCCAGGGCGGCCGCCGCAGAAGATGGGGATGACGCCGGACTCGCCCGCTGGGATCCTGCCGCGGCCCGTACACGTTGGCCAGCCGGAGGATCGAGTGCCGGGTGCCGTGCAGCCGGTTGTACAGGCCGATGTACTGCTCGGCGCAGTACTTGGCGATGCCGTACGGGGATTCCGGCAGCGGCAGCACGTCCTCGCGGGACGGGATCGCGGCGTTCCGGCCGTACAGCGCCCCGCCGGAGGAGGCGAACAGCACCCGGGCCCCGGTGGCCCGGGCCGCCTCCAGCACGTTCACCGTGCCGACCACGTTGACCCCGGCGTCCTGGGCCGGGGCATCCACCGACGAGCGGACATCGATCTGCGCGGCCAGGTGGCAGATCAGTTCCGGCCGGGCCTGGCGGACCAGCCGGGTCAGCGCGTCCGCGTCGGCGATACTCAGCTTGTGCGGCTCGGCGTGATCGTCGAGCCGCCCGGCCCGGCCGGCCGAGCAGGTCATCGGCCACGATCACGTCATCGCCCCTGGCCAGCAGCCCGTCGGTGAGGTGAGAGCCGATGAAGCCCGGCGCCGCCGGTCACGAGTACCCGCATGGTTGCTCATCCTAGGCGCTGCCCCCCCGGCCCAGCTCAGCCGAGATCCAGCTCCAGCCCGGAGCGGGCCAGGGTGAGCGGGCCGCGGTAGGAGCCTGCCGCCTCGGCCTGGCTGCGCTCCCGGTCGTTCCACGGCACCAGGTGGGTGAGCACCAGGTGCCCGGCACCGGCCCGGGCGGCGTGCTCACCCGCCTGCCGGGCCGGTCAGGTGCAGGCCTTCCGGCAGGTCCGGCCCGTCGGCGAAGGAGGCCTCGCACAGCAGCAGGTCCGCGTCGCGGGCCAGGCCGACCAGGGCATCGGACACGCCGGTGTCGGCCGAGTAGGCCAGCACCCGCCCGGCCGCCTCGATCCGGAAGCCGAACGTCTCCACCGGGTGGTTCACGTGCGCGACCGTGACCCGGAGCGGCCCGATGTCCCGGATGCCCGGTGTCCAGCGTGGTGAAGCCGAACGCCGCGCTCATCCCGGGGTGCTCATCCATGCCGTAGGCGTGGGCCATCCGGCGCGCCGTGCCGGCCGGGCCGTACACCGGGATCTGCGGGGCCCGCCCGTCCGGCCGGTAGGTCCGCGCCACCCAGTAGCCGCACAAGTCCAGGCAGTGGTCGGCGTGCAGGTGGCTCAGGCAGACCGCGTCGATGCCGTCCAGGCTGGCGTGCCGCTGCAGCGGCCCGAGGGCGCCGCTGCCGAGGTCGAGCAGGAGCCGGAAGCCCTGTTCTTCGATGCAGGTAGCAGGACGCCGGGCTGTCCGGCCCGGGAAAGGACCCGGAGCAGCCGATGACGGTGAGGCGCAGGTGCCGGGGCACGCCGGCTCAGGCCGGGCCGCCCGGCCCGGACCAGGGCGATCTGGCGGCTCTGGGCCACCAGGCGTCCCGCGCTGTCCCAGACCTCGGACTCCTCGTCGAACCAGCCGCCGCTGACGTGCCGGCAGCGGGCCGCCACGCGGAGCAGCCCGGGGGCGGGCACCGCGCGCATGTGCCAGGTCAGCTCGACCGTCGGCGACCAGCCGACGACCCGCGAGGCCGAACACCACCGGCGGCATCGCGTCCACGGCCAGCGCGAGCAGGTAGGCGTCCGGGTCGCGGGGCTCGCGCAGCTGGAAGTAGCCGCGCATCTCCGGCGTCCCGGCGGGCCGGCCGTGCACCCAGCCCGCTGGTGGCCGGGTCCAGCCGCAGGTCGACCTGCTTGGCGTAGCCGCTGAAAGCCCGGGGCCCCTGCGCGTCCTGGATGTCCTCGCACTCCGCGACCGGCGGCAGCCGCGGCGGCTCGCCGGTCCAGGACAGCTGGCTGACGTCGTCCGGGTCGCCGAGCGTCCCGGTGGTGACGGTGGTCTCCAGCACCGGGCGGCCGTCCTGGATCAGGGTGGCCCGGGCGGTGGCCGCCACCTTCCCGTGCTTCAGCCAGGTCACGTCGGCATAGGCCGGCTCGGGCGGGGCGCGCGCAGGAAGTGCGCGCTGGTCGCGACCGGGTACGGGTGCGGCGAGGAGTCCAGCACCGCGCGCAGCACGCTGGCCAGCAGCACGCCGCCGTTCACCGCGCCGGCGATGGCGAACCGCTCATCGGGCAGCACCACGTAGCGGCCGTCGGCCACCCGCCGGGCCGACGTCGCCTCGTCGAACGCGGTCGCCGGGGCGCCCGGCCCCCTCACGCCCAGAGCTGGCCCTCCAGCCGGTCCTCGGCCTCCTCCAGGGTGCCGGCGTAGGCGCCGGTGGACAGGTACTTCCAGCCGCCGTCGGCCACGATGAACGCGATGTCGGCCCGCTCGCCGGCCGCCTGCGCCTTGGCCGCCATGCCCAGCGCGGCGTGCAGGCGCCGCCGGTCGAGATGCCGGCGAAGATGCCCTCCTGGTCGAGCAGCTCCCGGGTCCGGCGCAGCGCGTCCGCCGAGGCCACCGAGAACCGGGTGGTCAGCACCGACTCGTCGTACAGCTCGGGGACGAACCCCTCGTCGAGGTTGCGCAGCCCGTAGACCAGCTCGCCGTAGCGCGGCTCGGCGGCCACGATGGCTACCCCGGGCACGTGCTCGCGCAGGTACCGGCCGACGCCCATCAGCGTGCCCGTGGTGCCCAGCCCGGCCACGAAATGCGTGATGGCGGGCAGGTCGGCGAGCAGCTCCGGGCCCGGTGGTCTCGTAGTGCGCCCGGGCGTTCGCCTGGTTGCCGTACTGGTAGAGCATCACCCAGTCGGGGTGCTCCGCGGCCAGCCGCTTGGCCACCCGGACCGCCTCGTTGGAGCCGCCCGCCGCCGGCGAGGAGATGATCTGCGCGCCGCACATCTGCAGCAGCTGGCGGCGCTCGGCCGAGGTGTTCTCCGGCATCACGCAGATCAGCCGGTAGCCGCGGAGCCTGGCCACCATGGCCAGCGAGATGCCGGTGTTGCCCGAGGTGGGCTCGAGGATGGTCGCCCCGGCGGCCAGCAGCCCGTCCTTCTCGGCCTGCTCGATCATGGAGAGCGCCGCGCGGTCCTTGACCGAGCCGGTCGGGTTGCGGTCCTCGAGCTTGGCCCACAGCCGCACGTCCGGGGCCGGCGACAGCCGGGGCAGCCCGACCAGCGGGGTGTGGCCGACCGAGTCGAGCAGGGAGTCGTAGCGCATCCGGCATCCCGCCCGGGCTCAGGCCGCCCCGCCTGCCACGGCGGGCAGGATGGTCACCGTGTCGCCGTCCTTGACCGGCGTCTCCAGGCCGCCGAGGAAGCGGACGTCCTCGTCGTTGAGGTAGACGTTGACGAACCGGCGCAGCCCGAGTCGTCCTGCAGCCGGTCGCGCAGCCCGGGTAGCCGGGCGTCGAGGTCGCCGAGCAGCTCGGCGAGCGTGCTCGCCGGCCCCTCGACCGACTTCGCGCCGCCGGTGTAGGTGCGCAGGATCGTCGGGATACGGACCTCGACGGCCATGAACGACACTCCAGGTCAACGGTCGGTGTACGGGGCCGTCCCGGGCGGCGGTGACGGCCGTCACCGGGTGCCAACGGCTTGTCCCGCGCGATCATTCCGGGACCGGCTCGCCCGCCGTCTGCGGTGATCCGGACTTCTTCCTCGGTGACCATCCCGTCCACGATCCGGAACGAGCGGAACTCCACGTCAGTCCGGGTCCCGGGTGGACACCAGGACGTAGTGCGCGCCCGGCTCGGTGGCGTAGGCGATGTCGGTCCGGGACGGGTAGGCCTCGGTGGCGGTGTGCGAGTGGTAGATGACCACCGGCTCCTCGTCGCGGTCGTCCATCTCCCGGCAGACCCGCAGCAGGTCCAGCGAGTCGAACTCGTAGAAGGTCGGCGAGCGCTGCGGCGTTCAGCATGGGGATGAACCGCTCCGGGCGGTCGCTGCCGGCCGGGCCGGCGACCACCCCGCATGCCTCGTCCGGATGGTCGGCCCGGGCATGCGCCACGATCTTGTCCCGCAGCGCGGGATGAGCGTCAGCATGGCTCCGAGCGTAGCCGCAGCACCCGGTGGCCAGCGGGGCGTGGCCGGGCCCGGCTCACCACAGGGCGCGGACCAGGGTCTCCTGGAGGTAGGTGAGCCAGTCGTAGACCCACAGATAGGCCGACCGGGGGTCGGCCGGATCCAGGTCCGCCGAGTCCGCTGGTCGTAGTCCTCGGTGATGGACAGCCGCACCCCGAGGGCCAGCCGCACGTCGTTGAGCGCACGGAGCCAGGTCTGGGCGTCCTCCCCGGACAGCTCCACCCGGCCGCCCTCGGCGCGGCAGCGTGGCCAGCACGGTACGGGCCGCCGCCGACCTTGCCCGGAGCGCAGGTCCGGCTCGGTGAACCGGCGGAACTCCCCGGCCGCCTCGGTGTCCTCGGCGTACGCGTCCGGCAGCAGCCGGGCCAGCACCGGGATCCTCGGGCGGCGTGTCGGGGCCCGCGCCGAGCAGGCCGGACAGGTCCATCCAGCGGGTTGCCGCGTCCCGCCCGGCCCGGCGGCGCCGGGCGGGCGGCCCGGGTCCGCCTCGCCCGGCGACCAGCTCGGCCACCTGGCTGACCAGAGCCCGGATGATGCCGGCCTGCGACGGCTCGAAGCGAGCGGCCACCCTGCCCTTCCTCAGCGTGCGGAAGCCGTCCACCATCACCTCGTCTCCCCTGACCCGGCCGTGGTCGCGGATCGCTCACTTGTCGTGACTCACCGTGGCCCACAGGCCGTAGCCGTGCAGGACCTCGCACGTCGCGCTCCATGATTCCCGCGGTGCCGGCGGAGACCACGGCCCTGCCCTTGTGGTGCACGTCCAGCATGAGTTTCTCGGCCTTGCGCCGCGGGTACCCGAAGACCTGCTGGAACACGTAGGTCACGTAGGACATGAGGTTGACCGGGTCGTTCCACACGATGGTGACCCACGGCGTGTCGGGGACGACGCTCCTGCCTTGTCTCCGGCCGCTCGACCTCTGCTGGCGCCACGCTCACCGGCGCTCACCTCCCTCGGTGCTGACTCCAGTCTCTCAGCCTGCGAGCTGCATGCCTCAGTCGCCGGTGCGGGCATGCCGTCCGCCGGCCTGCGGCCCGCAGCCAGCTGCCCGGTGCGTCGCTGCCGCAGTCTGACACCGCCGGCACGGCTCCGTAGGCTTGCGTCCTCGTGACGCCACACACCGCCGGCGCCAGCACGGCGCTGCTCACCGACCACTACGAGCTGACCATGCTGACCGCGGCGCTGCACAGCGGGGCGGCCGGCGGCGCGCGGTGTTCGAGGTGTTCGCCCGCGACCTGCCGACGGGCGGCGCTACGGGGTGGTGGCCGGCACCGGCCGGCTGCTGGACGCGCTGGAGCACTTCCGTTCGGGCCCGGACGAGCTGGCGTTCCTGCGCGAGCACCGGGATGGTCGACGAGCGCGACCCTGCGGCTACCTGGAGTCGCTACCGGTTCAGCGGGGACATCTGGGGCTACGCCGAGGGCGAGCTGCTACTTCCCCGGCTCGCCGATCCTGGTGGTGGAGGCGCCGTTCGCCGAGGCGTCGTGCTGGAGACGCTGGTCGCTGTCCGTCCTCAACCACGACTCGCGCCATCGCCTCGGCCGCCTCCCGGATGGTGACCGCGCGCCGGACGGCCGGCCGCTGATCGAGATGGGCTCGCGGCGCACCCACGAGATGGCCGCGGTGGCCAGCGCCCGGGCCGCCTACCTGGCCGGCTTCGCCGCCACCTCGAACCTGCGAGGCGGGCCGCGCTACGGCATCCCCACCGGCGGGACCAGCGCGCACGCGTTCACCCTGGTGCACGACAGCGAGCGGGAGGCGTTCCGCGCCCAGCTCGCCGCGCTCGGCACCGGCACCACCCTGCTGGTGGACACCTACGACGTGGCCGGGCGGTGCGCGCCGGCGGTGGAGCTGGCCGGGCCGGAGCTCGGCGCGGTGCGGATCGACTGCGGCGACCTGCCGATGGTGGCCCGGCAGGTCCGGGCACTGCTGGACGAGCTGGGCGCGCACGCAGACCCGGATCGTGCTCACCGGCGACCTGGACGAGTACTCGATCGCGGCGCTGGCCGCCGGCCCCGGTCGACGGGTACGGGGTGGGCACCTCGCTGGTCACCGGGTCCGGGGCGCCGACCGCGGCGCTGGTCTACAAGCTGGTGGCCCGGGCCCTGGAGGCGAACGGGGACGGGCGAGCTGCGCCCGGTGGCCAAGCGGTCGGTCGGCAAGCCCGGCCGTGGCGGCCGGAAATGGGCCACCCGCCAGCTCGACGAGCAGGGCACCGCCAGCGCCGAGGTGATCACCACGGACCCGGCGGCGCAGCCCGCCGGGCGGCCGTTGCTGCGGCTGCTGGTGCGGCACGGGGAGATCGTCGGCCGGGAGCCGCTGGCGGAGGCGCGGGAGCGGCACCGCCAGGCACTGGCCGAGCTGCCCGCCCACGCGGCCCAGCTGTCCCGCGGCTACCCGGCGATCCCGACCGTCTTCCGGCCCGATGACGGGAACGGCACCGAGGCGTAGCCGCCGAGCGCGCCCCGGTGGTGAACGCGCGCCGGTAGGCCTGGGGGGTGGTACCGCGCCAGGCCCGGAAGTGATGCCGCAGCGCGGCCGCGTTGCCGAAGCCGGCCTGCTCCGCGATCAGGTCCAGGCTGGCGCCGGTCTCCTCCAGCAGTTCCTGGGCGAGCAGGATGCGCTGGCCGGTCAGCCAGCGCAGCGGCGTGGTCCCGGTCTCCTGGACGAAGCGCCGGGCGAAGGTGCGCTCGGACATCCGGGCCCGCCCGGCCAGCTGGCGGATGGTGAGCGGCTCGGCGAGGTGGCGCTGCATCCAGCCGAGGACGCCGGCCAGGGTGTCGCAGGACGGGATGGCGACCGGCCGGTCCACGTACTGGGCCTGGCCGCCGTCCCGGTGCGGCGGCACCACCATCCGCCGGGCAATCCCGTTCGCCACCCGGGAGCCCTGCTCCTTGCGCACCAGGTGCAGGCAGGCGTCCACGCCCGCCGCGGTGCCCGCGCTGGTGATCACGGGGTCGTCGTCCACGTAGAGCACGGTCGGGTCCACCTTGGCGGCCGGGTACCGAAGCGCCAGCTCCCCGGCGTGCCGCCAGTGCGTCGTGCACGGCCGCCCGTCCAGCAGGCCCGCGGCGCCGAGGGCAAAGGCGCCGTTGCACACGCTGAGCACCCGGGCGCCCCGCGCGACCGTGCCGCGCAGCGCCGCGATCAGCGGCTCAGGGAACGCCGGCGCCTGGCGGTCGTAGAGGCGCTCATCGGACACCGCCGAGACCACCACCAGGTCCGCCGCGGCCAGCCGCTCCAGCCCATGCAGCGCGTGCAGCGTGAAGCGCGCCCGGGCCGAGGAACGCAGCGGGCCCGGCTCCCCGGCGACGACCGCGAAGTCGTAGTCGGGCAGCCCGTCATCGGTCCGGTCCACCCCGAAGACCTCGCATACCACCCCCATCTCGAACGGGGTGAACTCATTCACGATCACGACGGCCACGTTGCGGAGCATCAGGTCACCAGCCTCGAACGGGAAGATCCTCGCGGCCCCGGCACCGGGCCGGGTCCGCTCCGATGATGGCAGGATATCGCGGTTATATGTCATCACTGCCACTGGCGGGCCCGGGTCCGGCCGGCCAGGCTGATTGGTATGACGCCTCACGCTCACCCGTATGGCGGCACCGCCCGGCCCACGGCGGACCGCACCCTCCGGCGGCTGGCCCGGAAGGTGGCGGCGGTGCTAGCCGAATGCCACTACGCCCAGGCCCGGATGCTGCAGCTGCGGATGAATCCCGACCGCTACGTGATCGGCGGCGGGCAGGGCACCGGACACCTATGCGGAATTCCTGTTCCGCACCTCCGGCTGGCTGGCGCACGAGCCGCCCGCCGATAAGCGTCTCGTGACCCGGCCGGGCCGCCGCTAGCCTGGCCGGATGCATCCCACTGCGCAGAAGGTCGCCGGCACGCTGGCCACCCTCGGGGTGGCCGGCCAGGTTCGCGAGCTGCCCGCGCCGGCCCCGACCGCCGCGACCGCCGCCGCCCAGCTGGGCTGCGACGTCGGGGCCATCGCGAACAGCCTGGTGTTTGCCGCCGACGGCGCGCCGCTGCTCGTGCTGACCAGCGGCGCGCACCGGGTGGACACCGGCCGCGCGGCGGCCCTGCTCGGTGCGCAGCGGGTCCGGCGGGCCAGCCCGGACTTCGTCCGGGCCGCCACCGGGCAGGTTATCGGCGGGGTGGCGCCGGTCGGCCATCCGCAGCCGCTGCGCACCCTGGTGGACACCTGGCTGGAGCGCTACGACGTGGTGTGGGCGGCGCCGGCCACGCGCACACCGTGTTCCCCACCTCGTTCGCCGAGCTGGTCCGGATCACCGGCGGCACCCCGGCCGATATCGGCGCCAGCTGACGGCCCGGCCAGCACCGCTCTATTTGCTGGCGAGGCGGGGCGCGGCGAAGCCGTGTCCCCTCCGAGCCAGCAATGCGCGGGGGGTTCCGGGGGGTCGCCCCCCCGGGCCAGCACAGTACGCTCGGGCTGTGCGCGCGCTGGTGATCGTCGATGTGCAGAACGACTTCTGCGAGGGCGGGTCCCTCGCGGTGACCGGGGGCGGCGAGGTGGCCCGCAAGATCAGCCGCTACACCGAGGCCGGTGACTACCCGCACGTGGTCGCCTCCCGCGACTACCACGTGGACCCGGGCAGCCACTTCTCCGCCGAGCCGGACTACGCGAGGTCGTGGCCGCCGCACTGCGTGGCCGGCACCCCCGGCGCCGACTTCCACCCGGACCTGGACACCAGCCGGATCGAGACGGTGTTCAGCAAGGGCGCGCACGAGGCCGCGTACAGCGCCTTCGAGGGCACCGATCCGGGCGGCACGCCGCTGGCGGACTGGCTGCGCCAGCGCGGGGTGACCGGCGTCGACGTGACCGGCATCGCCACCGACTACTGCGTCCGGGCCACCGCCATCTCGGCGGCGCAGCAGGGCTTCGCCACGCGTGTGCTGCTGGACCTGACGGCAGGCGTGGATCCCACCACTACACGGGAAGCCATCGACGCGATGCGCGCGGCCGGTGTCACCGTCGCCGGGCAGGCCGTTATGCCCTAGCGGGTGTTCCGGCGTGGCGCGGCGCGGGCTCAGTCGTCTCCGGACGGCAGGCCCTCGTAGATCCGCTTGCAGTCCGGGCAGACCGGGAACCGCTTGGGGTCCCGGCTGGGCACCCACACCTTGCCGCACAACGCGATCACGGGAGTGCCGGTCACCGCACTGTCAACGATCTTGTCCTTCTCGACATAGTGCGCGAACCGCTCGTGATCACCGTCGCCGAACGAGGTGTCGGACGTGGTGCCGGTGTCCTCGCGGGTGCCGGTATCAGGAAGAACCTCGGTGCTCACGACAGACGAGTGTACCCGGCCTCGCTGGCGAGGCGGGGCGCGCCGGAGGCGTGTCCCGCCAAGCCAGCGAATCGCGGGGGGTTCCGGGGGGTCGCCCCCGGGCTGGCACCGCTAATTCAGCGCGGGGTCGTCGGGATAGTTGGCCACCATCGCGAGGTTGCCGCCCTGGCGGCGCAGCACCACCTTCCACAGCCGCTCCGGCTCGGCCGCGAAGGCGTCCGCGGGCTCCCCGGACAGCACGTACCAGGCGCCCTCGTCGATCTCGGCCTGCAGCTGGCCCGGCGCCCAGCCCGCATAGCCCGCGAACACCCGGAGCGAGGCGATCCCCCCGGCGAGCAGTTCCGGCGGGACGTCGAGGTCCACCAGGCCGACCCGGGACATGACCGCCGAGCCGTCCAGGGCCCGCCAGCCCACCGGCTCGGTATCGCCGGGCACGATGGCCAGCGCGAGCGCGCTGTTGGGCGCGACCGGGCCGCCGCGGAACACCACCGACGGCCCCGTGACCAGGTCGGTCCAGGATTCGAGCACCTGGCCGACCGGGACCTCGGTGGGCCGGTTCAGCACGACACCCAGCGTGCCCTCCTCCGCCTCGTCCTCCACCACCAGGACGACGGTGCGCCGGAAGTTCGGGTCACCGAGCAACGGCGTGGCCACCAGCAGCCGGCCGGAGAGATCCTCCTGCATGTTTCCATTCTGGCCGACGCGGCGGAGTGGGGCAGGGCCTGTCGCGGCGCGGCGCCCGCCCGGTCAGTGGCGGCTGGCGCGGCCGCCCGCCCGCCGCGTCGCGGACCGCGGCCGCCACCGCCGAGGACACGTCCGGGTTGAACACCGACGGGATGATGTAGTGCGGGCCCAGCTCAGCGGGCGATACCACCCCGGCCAGCGCCCGGGCCGCGGCCACCAGCATGTCGTCGGTGACCGTCCGGCTCTGCGCGTCCAGCAGGCCGCGGAACACGCCCGGGAAGGCGAGCACATTGTTGATCTGGTTCGGGTAGTCGCTCCGCCCGGTGGCCACCACGGCCGCGTGCTGCTCCGCCTCGTCCGGCTCCACCTCGGGGTCGGGGTTGGCCAGCGCGAACACGATGGCGTCCTCGCGCCATGGCCGCCACGTCGGCCCCGGTGAGGATGTGCGGCGCGGAAACCCCGATGAACACGTCCGCATCCCGCAGCGCACCCGCCAGGTCGCCGTCATAGCCGGCCGCGTTGGTGTGCTCGGCCACCCAGCGCAGGTTGTCGTTCATCCCCGGCCGGCCCGGGTACAGCGCGCCCTGGTCGTCACAGACCACCACATCCGAGGCGCCGGAGGCGAGCAGCAGCCGCAGCACCGCCGTCCCGGCCGCGCCCGCGCCGGACATCGCGATGCGCGACGGCGCCCAGCTTCTTGCCCACCACCCGGAGCGCGTTGGTGAGCGCGGCCAGCACCACGATGGCCGTGCCGTGCTGGTCGTCGTGGAACACCGGGATGTCCAGCAGCTCGCGCAGCCGCCGCTCCACCTCGAAGCACCGCGGGGCGCTGATGTCCTCCAGGTTGATCCCGCCGAAGGCGGGCGCGATGACCTGCACGGTGCGCACGATCTCGTCGGTGTCCTGGGTGTCCAGGCACACCGGCCAGGCGTCGATGCCCGCGAACCGCTTGAACAGCGCGGCCTTGCCCTCCATCACCGGCATGGCCGCGTAGGGCCCGATGTTGCCGAGGCCCAGCACCGCCGAGCCGTCACTGACCACGGCCACGGTGTTGCGCTTGATGGTCAGCCGGCGCGCGTCCTCGGGGTTGCGGGCGATGGCTATGGACACCCGGGCCACCCCGGGCGTGTAGGCCATGGACAGGTCGTCCCGGTTGCGCAGCGGCACCTTGACCGAGGTCTCGATCTTGCCGCCCAGGTGCATCAGGAAGGTCCGGTCGCTGACCTTGCTGAGCGTGACGCCGTCGATGACGCTCAGTGCGGCCACGATGGCCTCGGCGTGCTCGGTGTCCCGCGCCGCGCAGGTCACGTCCACCCGGAGCCGCTCGTGGCCGATCGGGGTGACATCCAGGGCGGTGACCGCGCCGCCGGCCTGCTCGACCGCGTGGGTGAGCTCGCTGACGGCCCGTCCCCGCGATGGCACCTCGAGCCGCACAGTGATCGAATACGACACGCTGGGCGATACCGACACGTCTCTCCCGCCTTCCGCCCGCCCTCTTGACGGAGGGCACACCGCCGTGGTGCAGGACCTAATGGTGCCATCAAGCGCCGCGTGATCTCGCCGGGCGGGCCGCAGACGGCGGCCCGGCACCTCCCGGCGCGTACCCTGCAGGTGTGCACAACCCAGGACCACCAGCGGCCGGCGCCGCCGCGGCCCCGGCCATCGACGTGACCCGGCTGCGGGTGGCCATCGCCCGGGTGTCGCGCAGCCTGCGCCGGCACGAGCTGGCCGGCCTGACGCCGACCCAGCTGTCCGCGCTGGCCACCGTGGACCGGGCCGGGCCGCTCCGCCTCGGCGACCTCGCGGCCGCCGAGAAGATCGCCCCGTCCACCCTGACCCGGATGGTCACCGTGCTGGAGGACCGCGGTTACGTACAGCGGGCCGCGGTGCCCGGCGACGCCCGGGCCAGCACGCTGGTGATAACCCCGGCCGGGCACGCCATCCTGGAGCGGATCAGGCAGGACACGGCCACCCAGCTGGCGGACAGCCTGCGCGCGCTCAGCCCGGAGCAGATCGCGGCGCTGGCCGCGGCGCTCCCCGCGCTGGAACAGCTCGCGAGTGCCGGGCCGGCGGACGGCCGGGGCCGCTGACCCGCCCGGGCCGCTGACCCGCCTGGCAGGTCAGAACAGCAGGCTGGACAGGGCGCCGCGCGCCTTGGCGACCCGCGAGTCCCCCGGCGGGAACACCTCGAACAGGCCGACCAGGTGGACCCGCGCCCGGTCCCGGTCCTCCCCCGCCGTGCGGCGGATGGTGCCGAGCATCCGGTCGAAACCGACATCCGGGCGCCCCGCGGCCACCTCGATGTCGGCCACCCGGGCCTGCGCGTCCACGTCCGCGGGGTTCTCCGCGGCGGCCCGCCGCGCCTCCTGCTCGTCGTAGGAGCTGACCCGGCGGATGAGGTCCACCTGGGCCAGGCCCATGGAGGCCACCGGATGGCCCGGCGAGCTGGCCAGCACCCGCCGGAAGGCATCCGCGGCGCCGTCCAGGTCGCCGCGCTCCATGGCCTGGCGGGCTTCCTCGAACGCGGGATCCGACATCATCCCGGCGCCCGGGCCGCCGCGCATCCCCGGCGCCCCGGGGGCAGGCCCCGCCGCGCCCGGGGCGCCGTTCCCCGGCTCGGCCCCGGCCGCCTGCCCGCCGGCCCCCGGCAGGCCCAGCTGCTCGGCGAGCTGCATCACCTGGGCGAGGTACTGGCGCACCTGCTGCTCGGGCAGGGCCCCCTGGAACAGCGGCACCAGCTGACCGCCGATCACGGCCAGCACGGTGGGGATGCTCTGCACCTGCAGCGCGCCCGCCAGCTGCTGGTTCGCGTCCACGTCCACCTTGGCCAGCACCCAGGCCCCGTCCGCCTCCACGGCGAGCTTCTCCAGGACCGGGCTGAGCTGCTTGCAGGGGCCGCACCATTCGGCCCACAGATCGAGGATGACCGGTACCGACCTCGACCGGTCGACGACGTCTGCGTTGAACGTCTCTTCGGTCACGTCAAAGACATTGCCGCCCTGCGGGGCCGCCGCCCCATCAGGACGGGAGGCTGCCTGCTGGGCGCGTTTCGCGGCCGCCTGCCGCGCACCCAGGTCAACGGCGCCGTAGAGCGAGAAGTCCCGCGGCTGCTGCATACCTCCTATCCTGCCCCATGCCGGCCAGTGATCCGCCGCCCCCGGGGGGTAGAGGCCGGGCGGCGGGCCGGTAAGGCGGCCCTCGCTCAGCAGTGATGCGGCGGCGGCACGTCCAGCGTGGGGTTGCGGTCGAAGAACCCGGTCGGCTTCAGCGTGAAGCCGCACCGCGCCATGAGCGTGTAGCTGACCGGGTGGCCGAACCGGTTGGCCCGCTCGGTGCTGAGCACCCGCCAGGTCCGGCCGCGCGCGCCGTCGGCCCGCCGGGCCGCCTGCGACTCGGTGCGCAGCCGCGTCACCTGCTGGACCAGGGCGTTGCCGTGGGGGTTACCCGGGCCGGCCGGCAGCCCGGCCACGTCCACCTCCTCTACCGCGTTGGCCTGCCCGTCCACGTCCATGTCCAGCCGCGCGCTGAACAGGTGCTGGTGGGCCGGCGCGCCCAGGCCCGGCGCGACTTCCGTGGAGTGCGGGTGGGCGCCGCCCGCCTGACCCGGCCTCAGGCGGGTCAGAAGGCCGGGGACTCGGAGTAGCTGCCCCACTCCTGGCGGAGCGCTCCGCAGATCTCGCCCAGGGTGGCCTCGGCGCGGGCGGCGGCCAGCATCGGCGGGATCATGTTCGCCCCCGACCTCGCCGCGTCCAGCATGGCCGCCAGGGCCGCGTCCACGGGCGCCTGGTCCCGGGCCGCCCGGCGCCGGGCCAGTTCGGCCGCCTGGTCGCGTTCCACCTCGTGGCTGACCCGGAGGATCTCCACCGGCAGGCCGACCGTGCCGGTGTGGCAGTTCACCCCGACCACCTTCTTGTCGCCCTTCTCCACCTTCTGCTGGTAGGCGAACGCGGCGTCGGCGATCTCGGCGGAGAACCAGCCGTCCTCGATCCCGTGCAGGATGCCCGCGGTCATCGAGCCGTCCGGGCTCTTCGAAAGGATCCGGGCGAAGATGTCCTCCGCCTCGGCTTCCAGCCGGTCGGTGAGCGCCTCCAGGTACCAGGACCCGCCCAGCGGGTCGGCCACGTTCGTCACGCCCGTCTCTTCCATGATCACCTGCTGGGTGCGGACCGCGATCTCCGCGGCCCGCTCGCTGGGCAGCGCCAGCACCTCGTCCAGCGCGTTGGTGTGCAGCGAGTTGGTCCCGCCGAGCACCGCCGCCAGCGCCTCGATGGCCGTGCGCACCACGTTGTTGTCCGGCTGCTGCGCGGTCAGCGACACGCCCGCGGTCTGGGTGTGGAAGCGCAGCCACTGGGCCCGCGGCGAGGTCGCGCCGTAGCTGTCCCGCAGCCAGCGGGCCCAGATCCGGCGGGCCGCGCGGAACTTGGCGATCTCCTCGAAGAAATCGATGTGCGCGTCGAAGAAGAAGGACAGCCCGGGCGCGAAGGTGTTCACGTCGAGCCCGCGGGACAGGCCGAGTTCCACGTAGCCGAACCCGTCGGCCAGGGTGAACGCGAGTTCCTGGGCGGCCGTGGAGCCGGCCTCCCGGATGTGGTACCCGGACACCGAGATCGGCTTGTAGGCCGGGATCTCCCGGGCGCAGTACTCCATCAGGTCACCGATCAGCCGCAGGTGCGGTTCCGGCGGGAACAGCCACTCCTTCTGCGCGATGTACTCCTTGAAGATGTCCGTCTGCAGCGTGCCGTCCAGCCGGGCCAGGTCGGCGCCCTGCCGCTGGGCCGCGGCCAGGTACATGCAGAACACCGGGACGGCCGGCCCGCTGATCGTCATGGAGGTGGTCACGTCGGCCAGCGGGATCCCGTCGAACAGCAGGTCCATGTCGGCGGCGGAGTCGATCGCCACCCCGCAGTGGCCGACCTCACCCCCGGAGTGCGGGTCGTCGGAGTCGTGGCCCATCAGGGTCGGCATGTCAAAGGCCACCGACAGCCCGGTGCCGCCCGCACCGAGCAGCATCTTGTACCGCTCGTTGGTCTGCCGGGCGTTGCCGAACCCGGAGAACTGGCGGATGGTCCAGGCCCGTCCCCGGTAGCCGCCCGGGTACAGGCCGCGGGTGAACGGGTACTCCCCCGGCCAGCCGATCCGCCCGAAGCCGGGCACGGCCGATCCGGCCGGCGGCCCGTAGACGGGGTCCACGTCCACGCCGGACAGGGTGCTGAAGTCGGCCGCCCGGACGCGCGACCCGGCGAACCGGCGCTGCCAGCGCTCCCGCCCCGCCTCCAGGCCCGCAGCCCCCAGCCCCGCAGCCTCCAGGCCCGCGGCCTCCGGGTCTGCCGCGGCCGGGTGGCCCGGTCCCGGCGGCCCGCCCGACTGCCCCGCCAGCCTGTCGCCCATGACAGCACCTCCTGACACGGTCACCCGTGTCGATAGTAGGACGCCCTACTAATAGATAGTAGGACGTCCTACTATCTGCCCGCCAGCCGCCCCGGCGGTGAACTGGGGCACCGTGACCGCGGGAACCGGCCGCGAGCCACTAAGGTGCCAGGGTGGGACTCGCCCCTGGCCTGATGTCAATCGCGTCAATCGTCGTCGCCGACACCGACACGGCAACAGCCATGGGCAGTGGTGACGTGCCCGTGCTCGCCACGCCCCGGCTGCTCGCGCTCGCGGAGGCGGCGGCGGTGGCGGCCATCACGCCGGGCCTGGACCCTGGCCTGACCTCAGTCGGCACGTCGGCCGCCCTCGAGCACAAGCGGCCCAGCCCGGTCGGGGCCGAGGTCGAGGTGGAGGCGGAACTGACTGAGGTGGACGGCCGGCGGCTGGTGTTCCGGTTCATCGCCCGGCAGAAGCCGCCCGCGGGATCAGCCCCCGCGGGATCAGCCGGGGACGAGGACGCGGTCGTGGGCGCCGGCACGATGGAACGGGTGCTCGTGGACCGGGAGCGCTTCGTCAGCCGCGCCCGGCAGCAATGACCGGCACCGGCCCGGCTCACGGCCCGGGACGGCTGGTGTCAGTTTCCCGGCCGCCCCCGGCGGGCTCTCGCTAAGGGACCGGCTCGCCCGGTGACCGGAGTGCCCGCAGCGAGGCCTCGAAGAAGCGCACCCGGCTCCGGACCACCTCAGCCTGGGCCGCCCCCGCGCCTCCAGGGACCCGCTCGGCGTCCATCGCGGAGCGGACGGACTGCAGCGAGGCGATCGTGGCGGCGACCCGGCCGCGGCTGTCCTCGTCCGGGGCGGCCTCACGCAGCGCGTAGAGCGCCTGCGCCAGGTCATCGGCCCGGCGCTGGATGTCCAGCCACCGGGCCTGGGCGTCGTCCGCGGCGAGCCCGCCCGGCCGCTCCGCGACGCTGATCGCATCGCAGAGCGCGGCGCCCCGCGCGTAGACGTCGATGACCCTGGACCGCCACCCGGCCACTGCCGCGGACCGGTGACGGGCACGCCGGGCCACCAGCAGGATCAGGCCGAGCAGCACCACGGCGGCCAGGACGATCCACAGCCAGAGCAGGCCGCTGCCCGGCTCCGCGGTGGTGGCCGGCTGGGTCGCGGTGGCCTGGGCCGGCGGAGCCACCGCCGCGGTCGGCGTGGCCGCGGCGGTCGGGGCGGCCGGGCTGGGTGTGGGGCTGATGGCCTCGCTGGGGCTCACGGTGGGCGCCAGGCTGGCGCTGGGCGTGCCGCCCCCGCTGGGCGAGATGCTGATGCTGCGGCTGGGGGCCAGGCTGGCGACGACACCCTTGACGTTGCTCCCGCAGCCCGCCGCCAGGCCGGCCGCGGCCAGGATGATCACCGGCCAGACAAGACTCTGTGCAAGGCGCCGCATGGCCGGTCCTTCGGGGTGGGGGTAGTGCCTGGCGTCACCGCCGGGCAGATCGCGGTCCATGGTCGGGCGGGCCCGGGCCCCCCGCCTCATCCGTGGCGGGGGATCCCGGCCGCCCATGCCTGCCTCCGGCGCGGGCCGCGCCGGAGGCAGGCGGCCCGGGTGCTACCGGCGCCGGGACACGCGCCGGGCGGTACGCCGACCGGTACGACGGGCTACCCTCCGTGATCCGAACATCTCAGTACCTCCTCTCGGGATGGGTGGCGGTCAGGATGCGCTGGGAGCGGCCGACGCCGACTCCAGGTCATGCAGCTCGCGTGCTTCCTCGCCGCTGACCAGCCCGATCTCGACAAGGTCGAGCGGGCTGATGAAGCCGTCGCTGATCCGGAATCCGCCAGCGCGGGCCACCGCGTCCCGGAGTGGCACGGCCCAGTGGTGCTCGATCAGGATGAGCGCGGCGGCCGAGTCAGGCGGGATGTCCTCCAGCACGTCCCAGCCCTCCTCCTCGGAGAACACGCTCAGGCCCTCTGCTCCCGCCTCGGCACCGGCCACGGCACCTTCCGCCATGCCCTCCTCGCCATCGACACCCAGGCCGATCAGCGCGCCGACCTTGCTGCCGAGCTCGATGGCCTCGTCCTGCGTGAGGTTGCTGAGGTGCTCGATCTCGAGCTCACCAGCGGCGTCCTTGTACACGGCCAGGGCATCGATCACCCGGACCATGTCGTTCTCGCGGAGCCTCTCCAGCTCCGCGATGACCTCCCCGTGAAAATCCGGGTGACTGAATCCGAGCACGATGAGCTGCACCGGACCAATGGCCATCATCGGCCTCCTCTCCTCACGGACCAGCGCTCTGCCGGTGCCCGTCTCCGCTCTCTGGAGTGACCGGGCACCGGGCCGCCACCGTGACCCCGATGTGGATTGACTGCAGCCCAGCCTCCGCCCGGCTGGGCCGGGGCGCATCATCCACCGGGAATGAACCCGGCGCGGGGCGGCGCGGGCGCGGGGCGGGTCGGCCACTGCCACGGCGGAGCGGCGGCCCCCTCAGCACCCCTCCGCGCACGAGCCGCGGTGCCTGCGCTAGGAGGCCTGGCCGCCACCGTGCAGGGCGTCCTGAAGCTCCTGCTCGCCCTGCTTGCTCAGCGAGGTCTTCAGCACGGTGCCGCCGTACTTGCTCATCGCCTCCACGGCCTTGTCCGGGGTGACCTTCTCCACCATGAGGAACAGCGCCGAGGTCCCCGGCTGGATCATGCCGCGGACCTGATCCTGGAATTCCTTGTCGATACCGGACTTGGTGACCTTCCCCATCAGCGCGCCAAGCCCGGCCCCGACGGCCAGCCCGAACACCGGGATGAAGAACAGCAGGCCGAACAGCAGGCCCCAGAACATTCCCCAGGTAGCCCCGCGGCCGACCATGTGGTGCTGGGTGTGGACGTGATAGCTGCCGTCCTTGTCCCGCACGATCACCGCGATCGCGTCAGGCTCGATGATGAGGTCCCTGGCCAGGCGCCGCGCCTCGTCCGCGGCCTCCTCGGCGGTCGCCTCGTCGGGGTAACCGATCGCGATCAGATCAGACATGATTTCCTCTTTCCTCAATGCGCCAGTGCGGGTCCTCTCAGTGCATCAGGCGGGAGATCGCGGCGGCCCATCCGTCGCGGGTGAGAAGGGCAGGCGGCACGGCCACAGAAGCGCCGGGCTGGCCGTGGCCGGGTACCATTTCGCCCAACGGCACGCCTGGTCAACTGCCCCCTAGCCGCCCAGGCAGGCACCTGGTGACGGCCGTGTGACCCGGCTGCCTGGGTCAATAGTCCCTAGCGCGCGGGCTAATCCTGTGCTCAGGTTGGGGACATATGTATGGCTACCCCGTCCGGAAACTGCAGACAGGACCGTCGAGGCCGGTCCGCGCGCTGCGCGTGGTTTCTTTCCCGGAGTCACGCCGTACTGCCCGCCGGGTGACAGTCGGGACGAAGCTCACCCCCCCGGTCCCGCGCGAGGACTGGATCGAGCGGCCCGGGCTAATCCAGCGGCTGACCAGGAGCAGGGCCCGCGTGGTGCTCCTGGAGGCACCCGCCGGTTACGGGAAGACCACGCTCGCCGCGCAGTGGCGGGCCAGCATGACCGGCCGGCGGCGGTTCGCCTGGCTCTCCCTCGACCCGGGCGATAACGACCCCCGCCGGCTGTGGCCGCAGATCGTGCTCGCCATCCAGCGGGCCTGCCCTGACCTGCAGGCCGAGCGGATCCTGCGGGATCTGACGGGTCACCAGCCCGACATCACCGGGGCCGTGCTTCCCGGCCTCATCAATGAGCTCTCGGCCCTCACCCGGCCCGTCACCCTCGTGCTCGACGGATACCAGGTCATCCGCAACCCGCGCTGTCACCAGCAGGTCGATGCCCTGCTGCTGCACCTGCCCGTCCCGGTGCAGGTCGTGCTGCTCAGCCGCCATGACCCGCCGTTGGCGCTGGCCCGGCTGCGGGCGGCCGGGGAGATGACCGAACTGCGGGCCCGCGATCTGCGGTTCACTCCCGCCGAGACGGCGGAGCTGCTCAGCGCCCTCTCCGGGCCCGGGCTCAGCAAGCCGGACCTGTCGCTGCTGGCCGAGCGCACCGAGGGATGGCCGGCGGCAGTCGGCCTGGCCGGGCTGGCCCGGCGCGGCCAGCCCGCGCCCGGGCTCGCGGTCCGCCAGCTCACCGGGGACACCAGGTTCATCGCCGATTACCTGGCCCAGGAAGCCCTCGACGGCCAGCCGTCCCGGATCCGCCGGTTCCTCACCCGTACCTCGGTGCTGGACCGGTTCTGCGCGCCGTTGTGCGACGCCCTCCTGGGCTCGGCGGACTCGGCCGAGATCCTGGCCACCCTGGAACGGGAGAACCTGTTCATCATCCCGCTCGACGAATCCCGGCGCTGGTTCCGGTACCACACCCTGTTCGCTGAGGCGCTGCGCACGGAACTGCTCCGCACCGAGCCGGAGGCGGTCACCGGGCTCCACCAGCGTGCCAGCGAGTGGCTCCGCCGGTCGGGAACGGCGGATGAGGCGATCACGCACGCGATCGCCTGGGGGGACGTGACCAGCGCGGTCAGCCTCATCGCCGAGCACTGGTACGGGTACGCCGCCTGCGGCCTGACCGCGACGGTCCGGGGCTGGCTGCGTGATCTGGGGGACGCCGCGATCGAGGCTCACCCGCTCGCGGCGCACTGCGCGGCGTGGGGCGCCGCCCTGTCCGGAGACCAGGAATCCGTCCGGCGCTGGCTGCCCGTCTTCTCGGAGGCGCAGGGACCGGTGCCGCTGCCCGACGGTATCCGCTCCCTGCGGTCCTCCGCGGCGCTGCTGCGCGGGATCTACGGGTACGACGGCCTCCGGGTGATGCGCGAGGCCGCGGCCGAGGCCGCCGAGCTGGAGCGGGACCGCACGTCACACTGGTATCCGCTGGGCCAGATCGCCCTCGGCTACAGCCGGTACCTGTCCGGCGACGCGGAAGGGGCCGAGGCGCCGCTGCGGGCCGCCGCGGCCAGCGGCGCCGACGTCCCGCTGGTGCAGATGGTGAGCCTGTCCATGCTGGCCCTGGCCCTGGTCGAGCAGGGCAGGGTGCCGCAGGCGGAGCAGGTCGCGTTCGCGGCCCGCAGCCTGGCCCGCCTGCCCGATCTCTGCCCGAACCCGCAGTCCTCGCTCGCGCACGTCGCGGCAGGCGCCGTGCACGCGGCAGCGGGACGGCTCGGGGCGGCCCGCGCCGAACTGGAGTCGGCCCTCCAGACCCGGCTGGCCGTCCCGGGGATGAGCCCCTGGCCGACGGTGGAAGCCCTGCTGCTGCTCACCCAGGTCCAGCTCGACCTGGGTGAGCGCGGCGCCGCCGCGGCTCACCTGGAGCGGGCGCGCCTCCTGCTGGGCTGGTCGCTGGACGGCGCGGAGGTGCAGCTGGCCTGGCTGACCCGCCTGGAGCGGCGGCTGGCCCGCCGCCCCCGGGCATCCTCCGTGGCCGATCCGCTGACCGAGCGCGAACTCGTCGTGCTGCGCCTGCTCCGCGGGTCGATGCCGCTCCGGGAGATCGCCGGGGAACTGGACGTGTCGGCGAATACGGTCAAGACGCACGCCCGCGTCATCTACCGGAAGCTGGCCGTGTCAACCCGCCAGGACGCCGTCACCCGCGGCCACGAGCTGGGCATCCTGTAACTCCCGGCGCACCGCCGGGCGCCTCCTCCCGCCGGGCCCCGGGGGCGGCCGGCCGCCCCCGGGGACGGGCGGTCAGATCAGCCGGAGCTGCCGGGCGCGGCGGACCGCCTCGCTGCGGTGCGTCACGGACAGCTTCCGGTAGATGCTGCGCAGGTGCGTCTTGACCGTGTTCACCGAGATGTACATCTCGGTGGCGATCTCGGCCGTGCTCAGCATGTTGGCCAGATGCCCCAGCACCTCACGCTCGCGCTCGCTGGGCTGCTCAACGACGATCGGGGCGGCCTGCTGCGGTGCCTCGATGCGGGCCGGCAGGCTGGCCCGGGGCGGCCTGCCACCGCCCGGGTCGACCAGCCCGCGGAACACCTGGGCCAGCTCCGGATCGCTGCGCAGCACCGGCCGGAGCCAGCCACGCCCGAGGATGAACGGGAGCCGCGCCTGCTGAGCCAGGCCGGACCGCAGGGCCTGCCGCAGCGCGTGCCGTGCCTCGCGATTCGTCACCAGTCGCGTACCCGAGCCGGGCGTCGGCCAGCCAGCGGGCCAGCCGGAGCGGCGCGGGCACCTGGTCCGGGTTCCCGTCCAGGGACCGCAGCAGGAGCTGGGCACCCCGGTGGTCCCCGGCGGCCAGCTTGGCCTCGGCCACCGCGACGGTGACGCCCGCCGGTGAGGACGGCTCGGCACGCCGGGCCGCGGTGATCGCCGCCCCGGTGTCCCCGATGGCCACCCAGGCCCGCGATTCCAGCAGCGCCAGCGCGGCCTGCAGCCACGCTGGAGGCGACCAGCCCAGCCGCAGGTGCCGGATCATCTCCACCGCGGCCACGGCGCGCCCTTCAGCCAGCCGGCCCTGCGCGGCGACCAGCCCGCCGACCGCGTTCACCACCCGGTCCGGGGTAATCCGCAGAGCTGCGTCGGCCAGCCTGAGCTGGCTGTGCGCGCGGGCCAGCTCATTGCGCTCCATGTGCACCCAGGCCTGCGCCACCGTCGCCGCCGGCGGCAGGTGCTCCTCAAGGCCGCTGCTGCTGCTGCTCTCCGTGGCCTCGACGGCCTGGGCCACCAGCTCCGAGGCATGGTTCAGGTCGCCGTGCTGGGCCGCCATGAGGGCGAGGTACCCGAGGCAGTCCGCGCGCTCCACGGCGGCATCCGGGCCGGCCGCGGTGAGCGCGGCCCCGAACGTGGCCACCGACCGGCCCGGGAGGTCGGCCAGCAGCTCGGCGGCCCCCCTGGCCAGGAGCACCTCCGCGCCTATCCCCGGATTCCGCGCGCCCACGCTGTCCGGCAGCGAGGTGAGCAATGCGCCGGCGCTGCGCGCGGCGGCCTCTGCGGCCCGCGCGTCCCCCATGCGGCAGGCCAGCGCGGACCCGATGAGCGCCGCGGCGAGCCGGGCCGGGATTTCCTCCGTGCCGGGCAGCTGCCCGAGCATGCCCTCCGCGGCCGCCAGCGAGGCGCGGCTAGGGCCGGCCGCACCGCCCGCCAGCTCCAGGGCCGCCCGCACCAGCAGGGGCTGGGGCTGCACCCACGCCGCGTCCTGCGGCATGGACTGGAACGCCATGGCCAGTGAGTGCGTGCCGCGGGGCCGGAGCAGCCGGTTGACGGCCAGCTCCGTGATGACCAGCTGGGCCGCGAATGGCCAGTCGCCGGACCCGGCCGCGTAGCGCACGGCCTCGTCCAGCTGCCCGCTGCGCTGGTACCAGCGGGCCGCGCGGCGGTACAGCCCAGGCACCTCGGCGGGGCAGTCCCGGCGCAGCTTCAGCCGGAGCACCGCGGCGAACAGCGCGTGGTACCGGTACCAGCCGTGACCCAGCGGCCGGACGAAGGCGTTCTCCCCGACCAGGGTGGCCAGCATGGCGCCGGCCTGGTGGTTCCCGGCCAGCTCAGCGGCCAGGTCGGAGCTCACGGAGTCCAGGATGCTGGTGCGCAGCAGCAGGTCCCGCACGGCTGGCGGCTGGGCGTCGAGCACCTCATCCACGAGGTACGCGGTGATCGCGCTGTCCTCGGCATCGAGTTCCTTGACGAACTGCTCCGGATCGGGATGGCTGACGAGCGACAGGGCCGCCAGCCGGATCCCCGCCGCCCAGCCCTCGGTGCGGCCGGTAAGGCTCTGCAGGGCGTGCGCCGACAGGGTGACGCCGTGATGCGACAGCAGCGAGCCAGATTCCGGGACCCGGAAGGCGAGGTCGTCAGCCCGGATCTCGGCCAGCTCACCGGTCAGCCGGTACCGGTGCAGCGGCAGCATGGGGTCCACCCGCGACCCGACCACGACGTGCAGGCCGCGCCGGGCGTTCCGCAGCACGTAGGCCAGCCCTTCCAGCGGGGCGGCCGCGGTCACCAGGTGCAGGTCGTCGAGAACCAGCAGGACAGGCGGGGCCTGGGCGGCCAGGACCGACGCCAGGCGGAGCAGGAACCCGTGGTCGACCGCGCCCGCCTGGCCCGGGGCCGGTGAGACCCGCGGCACGTCCAGGCCGGCCTGCCGCAGCGCGGCTACCACGTAGGACCAGAAGACCCTCGGCTGGTTGTCGAAGCTGTCCAGGGTGACCCATGCGACCGTGCCGGCGAAGCCGGGATCCTCCGCCCACATCGCGGTGGCCATGGTCTTGCCCGCGCCGGGCGGCCCGACAACGGTGGTGAGCGGCCCGTGCGCACCGCGGGCGATCAGGTCGGTGATCCGCGGCCGGGCCACGGCCCAGCGCGGGACGCCGGGCACGGTTACCTTGGACATCAGGACTGGATCATCGGTGCCGGCCCCCGGGAGCGGGCTGATCCACGAGCGCGTGGACTAGTCAATGCCCGCCTCCTTTCCGTCTTCCTCACCCCTGTCTCGCCCGGGTGAGGGTGAGATGTCATCACCCTCACCCGGAATCGTCCCCGTGGGAAGAAATCACCCGCGATGAATGGGCCGCGGGCGACGCGGACGAGGCACCGTGGGGACGAGCTCATTTGCTTCGTCTGGGGGCTGCCGTGCCATCGTCCTATTACGAGATCCGGGTAGTCGGCGTCCTGCCTCCCGAGGCCCTGCTGGACTTTGACCGGCTGACCGCGTCCGTGGAGCCCGTGGAGACCCTGGTGCATGGCCCGATCCGCGACCAGGCCGCGCTGCAGGGTCTCCTGATCCGGCTGGAGACCCTCGGCATCGAGGTGGTGGAGGTGCGCAGGCTGCACGAGCAGCAGCGGGCCGCCAGCGACCTGCCGGCCAGCGAGGCCAGCCCCCGGGACTGAGAGGCCGGGACCGGAAGGCACGGGCGGGTGATCCCGCCTGAAACCCGGGACGGCCGCCGGGCGGGTCAGCCCGCCCGCCGGCCCCCGGGGGCCGGCTATCCCTGCTGGGCGCGGACGCCCGCCTCGACCTTGTCGCCGAGGTCTTTGTCCACGTTGCGCCAGTACTCGAACGCGCGCTGCAGCACCGGCTCGCTCACCGCGTTGGACAGGTGGCCGACGATGTTGCCGACCAGCCGCTCGCGCGCCGCGTCGTCCATGACCTCGCGGACCATCGTGCCCGCCTGGCCCCAGTCGTCGTCCTGCTCGTGCAGGGTGTAGGCGGAGCGGACCATGTCGCCGTCGGCGTGCCAGTAGTCCGGCTCGGTAGCGCTCGGTGTCGGCCCGCGGGCCGCCCTTCGAGTTCGGCGCGTACACCGGGTCGGAGACGTTGACGACCCGCATGGCGCCGTCCTTGCTGTAGCTGTGCACCGGCACCTTCGGCGCGTTCACCGGGATCTGCTTGTAGTTCACGCCGAGCCGGGCGCGGTGCGCGTCGGAGTAGGAGAACCCGCGGGCCAGCAGCATCTTGTCCGGGCTGAGCCCGATGCCGGGCACCAGGTTGTTCGGCTCGAAGGCCGCCTGCTCGATCTCGGTGTGGTAGTCGGTCGGGTTCCGGTCGAGGGTCAGCCGGCCGACCTCGATCAGCGGGTAGTCGCTGTGCGGCCACACCTTGGTCAGGTCGAACGGGTTGAACCGGTAGGTCTTGGCCTCCTCGAACGGCATGATCTGCATCTTCAGCGTCCAGCTCGGGTACTCGCCGCGCTCGATCGCCTCGTACAGGTCGCGCTGGTGGTAGTCGGCGTCCGCCGACGCCAGCCGGTCGGCCTCGTCCTGGGTGAGGAACTCGATGCCCTGGTCGGTCTTGAAGTGGTACTTCACCCAGAACTTCTCGCCCGCCGCGTTGACCCACAGGTACGTGTGCGAGCTGTAGCCGTTCATGTGCCGCCAGGTCTTCGGGATCCCGCGGTCACCCATCAGCCAGGTGACCTGGTGCGCCGACTCCGGGGACAGGGTCCAGAAGTCCCACTGCATGTCGTGGTCGCGCAGGTTGTTGTCGGCGCGGCGCTTCTGCGAGCGGATGAAGTGCTGGAACTTCAGCGGGTCGCGCAGGAAGAACACCGGGGTGTTGTTCCCGACCATGTCGTAGTTGCCCTCGGAGGTGTAGAACTTCAGCGCGAACCCGCGCGGGTCACGCCAGGTGTCTGGGCTGCCCCGCTCGCCGGCCACCGTGGAGAACCGGATCAGCGTGTCGGTCCGGGTGCCGGGCTGGAACACCGCGGCCTTGGTGTAGGCGCTGACGTCGTTGGTCACCTCGAAGTGGCCGAACGCGCCGCCGCCCTTGGCGTGCGGCTGCCGCTCCGGGATCCGCTCCCGGTTGAAGTTCGCCATCTGCTCGATGAGGTAGTGATCCTGCAGCAGGATGGGGCCGTCCGGGCCCACGGTCAGCGAATGCTCGTCGCTCTCGACCGGGATACCGGCATCGGTCGTCGTCGCTGCGGGCCGATTCTCTGTCACTGCCATACCTCCTCGTCACGCTGCACTCCGTGCCCGGAACCCTGCACTGCCTGGCACGCGGGGCACATGCCCCAGAAGACCACTTCTGCCTCGTCCACCGTGAAGCCCAGGCCCTCGACCGGGGCCAGGCACGGCTGCGCTCCGGTCACGCCATCGACATCCTCCGTGCGGCCGCAGCTCCGGCACACCAGGTGGTGATGCTTGTCCCCCACCCGGCGCTCGAAACGAGCGGGATGCCCGGCGGGCTCGATGCGCCGCAGCAGGCCAGCGTCAGCACACGCCGCCAGCATGTCGTAGACGGCCTGGGTGGACACCGCGCCGAACCGCTCCCGCACGCCCGCCGCGATGGCCTCCACCGTGGCGTGCGGATGCTCGGCCAGCCACGTCAGCATGGCCAGCCGCGGCATCGTGACCCGCAGGCCGGCCGAGCGCAGGGCCCTGGACATCTCGCCGTCTGGATCGAGCGCAGCAACCGCCATAACTGGGCCCATGCTGTCGCACTATCTGGAATGAGTCAAGTTTTGGCACCCCTTTCCGCCCCGCCGGGGCATCATCGCCGGCTTGCTCAGGATCGGGCCCAACCAGACGGGCCCCAGCGCCGTCTCAGAGGGCGCACGGGTTTTGCGGGGGCACGCCTGTGCGCCGACGATCGCTCCGCCGGATGAAGGTGTGGTAAATCTGTGCAATCCCTAGCCGTGGACGCGCCCGGGGCCGCTACCGCGGGCGACGCCCTCACCCTGGCCGGTCCGTGGAGCATGCCGGCGGGAACCGCCAGCCGAGGGGGTTCCGTGGACAGGCTGCGCACCAGCGACCGTGCGGCGGCCGAGGAACTGTTCAACGCCTGCTACCCGCGGCTCGCGGGCTGGGTCCGGCGGCTGGTGGACGACGACGACACCGCGCACGAGATCGCCGCCGAGGCGTTCGCCCGGCTGCTGGGCCGGTGGTCGAGCCTGGACAACCCGCAGAGCTACCTCTACATGATCGCCACGAACCTGGTCCGGGACCACTGGCGCAAGACCGGCCGCGAGCGGCGGGCGCTGCGGGCCGTCAGCGCCGGGGTCCCGGCCGACCAGGTGTACCAGCCGGCCCAGGATGTGCACGTGAGAGAGTTGCTGCAGGCCCTCCCCGACCGGCTGCGCAGCCCCTTCCTGCTGCACTACTACGCGGGCTTCCCGGTCCGGGACGTGGCCGTGCTGCTCGGCCGCCCGGAGGGGACCATCAAGGCTGACCTGTACCACGCGCGGGCCCGGCTGCGCGCCGCGCTCGGGGACACCGATGGCTGATCCGCGCGACGACCTGGACACCTGGATGAACGCCCAGGTGCAGCCACTGCCGCCGCCACCGGGCACGTTCGAGCTGATCAGGAAGCGGGCCCGGCGCCGGAAGATGACCAGGGCCGCCGCCGCGGCCGCCGGGGCCGCCGCCGTGATCGCGGTCATCGCGGTCGTGCCCCGGCTGGTCATCACCCAGCTGCAGCTCGGCCCGAGTTCCAGCCGCGGGGCGGAGGCCGGCCAGACGTCCTCGGCGGGACCGGCCCGCCCGCCCGCCAGCGCCGCGTCCGCCACGCCCTCGGCGGTCACCTCCGGCACCCCGGCCGCCAGCACCCTCCCGTCCGCGCCGCCGAACTTCGCCGCCACCACGGTCACCTTCGTCGGCACCGAGACCGGCTACGTGCTCGGCCAGGCCGGCACGCCGGGCCAGTGCGGGCCGCCGAAGCCGGACATCTGCACATCCATGGCGGGCACCAGCGACGGTGGCCGCACCTGGCACGGCGTCAAGCCGCCGGTCACCGGCGCTCCTGCTGGATCGGCCGGGGTCAGCCAGCTCCGGTTCTACGACACCACCGACGGATGGGCGTTCGGGCCAGGCCTGTGGGCGACCCACGATGGCACGACCTGGAACAGGGTCAGCACGGGCGGGCTGCGGGTGCTGGCGCTGGAGACAGCCGGCCAGCGGGTGTTCGCGGTGTGGGCGCACTGCACCGGGACCGGCGGCGCGTGGGCCGCGGGCTGCACGTCGGCCGGGCTGTACTCGGCTGCCCCGGGCAGCGACCAGTGGTCGCCGGTGCCCGGCACCGGCACCCTCTCCGGCCCGGGCGGCACGGCCAGCGCGGCCCTGGTGCTCACCAGCAGCCGCGGCTACCTGCTCGCCCCGGACGGGGTGCTCTACCGCGGGCCGGTGAGCAGCGCGGCCGCCTGGCAGCAGGTGACCAGCAGTACGGGCACCGGCACGGGTGGTGCCAGCGCCACCGCCAGCCCCGGCGGCACCGCGGGCGCGGCGCCCTGCGCGCCGGGCAGCGCCCAGGCCGACGGCCAGCCGTCCGCGGCGCTGCTGGGCGCCACCACCGCGGACGGCCTGGTGCTGGTCTGCCCGGGAACCGCCAGCGGGGGCGGCCAGCCGAAGGCCGTGTACACCTCGGCGGACGGCGGCCAGACCTGGCAGCAGGCGGGAAGCGCCCCAGCCGCCGGCACCGCCACCTCGGTGGCCGGAACCACCGCGGGCACGATCGTGCTGGCCACCACGGATGGCATCGAGTTGTCCCAGGACGGCGGCGCCACCTGGACCGCCGCGCGCGGCCCGCTGCCGGCCAGCGGGCTGCGCTACGTGGGCATGACCACCCCGGCCCAGGGGGTCGCGGTGCCGGCCGACGCGGGCCTGCACGCGGTGTGGTTCACCCGCGACGGTGGCCTGACCTGGCAGGAATCGGCCATTCCCTGACCCGCGTCAGGCGCCGAGGCTGACGCCGGGGGCGGGGGCGGGCGCGGGGTGGAAGTCTCCCGCCCCCACCCGCAGCCCGCGGAGCAGGCCGAACAGCTGTTCGCGCTGCGCGGGATCGAAGCTGCCCAGGCCGAACTCGGCTCCCATCAGGTCCTCGGTGGCGCGCTCCACCAGTTCCCGGCCGGGCGGGGTGATCTCGGCGAGCTTGCCGCGGCCGTCGGACGGGTTCGGGCGGCGGATGACCAGGCCCTGGTCTTCCAGCCGGTCGATGATGTTGGTGGCGCTGGTCGGGTGCACCATGAGGCGCTCGCCGATGACCCGCATCGGCAGCGCGCCCCGGCGGCTGAACGTCAGCAGCACCAGGGCCTCGTACCGGGCGAAGGTGAGACCGTGCGCCCGGAGCACGCCGTCCAGCTCGGCCAGCAGGATCTGCTGCGCGCGCATGATGGACGTCACCGCGGCCATGGCGTCCGACCGGCCGAAGCGCTGCTCCCAGGTCTGGGCAGCCCGGGCGATCGGGTCGAAGGGCAGTCCCAGCGGCTTTGGCACAGGCACACGCTACCCGCGCGCGGCCGCTGCGCGCGGGCCTGGGCGGCCACCAGAGGCGACCGTTCGGTAACAAGCAATTACCTAGCGTGACAGTTCCGTACCCACGAGTTATATTGCCTGCTGGGAGGCGCTCCCAAGGAGCAACGGGGGTGGGCGTGCGTTCCAGCTACGGTACGACGGGGATGGCTCCCGTGCTCGCCGCCGGGGTTGGCGTCCGGCATGGCTGGACCTGGGTTCTGCGGGCGGCCAGCTTCCGGCTGGATCCGCAGGTGGCCGGCCGCCCCGTCATCGGCATCGCGGTGGCCAGGGAGACAGCCCGGTCCGCCGTGGCCGACCTGCTCGGCGGCCTGGCCCGGCCCGCCTACGGCGAGCTGCGGGTGCTCGGCCAGGACCTGACCACACCCCAGGGCCGGGCCGCGGTGCGCCGCTACGTGGGCATCGCCCGCTCCCCGGGCCGGCCGCAGCCGGTGCGCCGGGTGCGCAGCCTGGTCGGCCAGGCGGCCCGGACGGCCAACCTGCCCGGGCACGACCGCGAGGTGCTGGCGGCCGCGATCCTGGACCGGCTGGCCCTGACCCCCTGGGCCGACGTGCCGGTCCGGGCCGCGCCCGCGGTGATCGCGCGCCGGGTCCGGCTCGCCGCGGCCGCGGTCCACGAGCCGGAACTGCTCCTGGTCAACGGGCTGCTGGACGGGCTGGACGCGCGCGACGCGGCCATCGTCGCCGACGGCATCCGTGATCTCGGCCGGGACACCGCCATCATCGCGATCGGCCGGGACCCCGCGGTGCTCGCCCTGGCCTGCGACGAGGTGCTGACCCTGTCCGACGGCATCATCGTCCGCGATTTAACACGCGCGCGGGCGGGAGCGCGGCGGCTGCGGACCGCCCCGGCCGGAAGCCGGCTGGCGGCCGGGCGCGGCATTCCGGGCTAGCTCGCTGGCGAGGCGGGGCGCGGCGAAGCCGTGTCCCTCCGAGGCGGCGATGCGCGGGGGGTTCCGGAGGGTCGCCCCCGGGCTAACTGCCATAGGCTTCACAAGGTGAACTGGAACCTGCTGACGTGCGCCTTCCGGCCGCATGTCCGGTACGCCCCGGCCGAGCCGGAGGTGCGCCGGCGGCTGCAGGCCGACACGGCGGCGGGCGAGGCCTGGCAGTGCCTGCGCTGCGCCACGTTCGTGCCGGGGCCGCCGGGCCTGACCGGCCCGGCCGCCAGCGCGCCCCGGGTCCGGCGTGACGGTGAGATCCGCAGCGCGATCATCCTGCGGCTGTTCGCCGTGGAGCGGTTCGTGCGGGCGGTCATCTTCGGGTTCATCGCCTACGGCATCTGGCGGTTCAAGTACTCACGCCTGTCCGTCGAGCACGCGTTCAACCGGGAGTACCCGGAGGTCCGGACGCTGCTGCACGAGCTTGGCTACAACGTCAACTCCTCCGGCGGCCTGGTCGGCCTCATCCGGCACACGTTCGAGCTGGACCAGCGCACGCTGACCTGGCTGGCCCTGGGCGCCGCCGCCTACGCCGTGATCGAGATCCTCGAGGGGACCGGGCTGTGGCTGCTCAAGCGCTGGGGTGAGTATTTCGCCATGGTGGCCACCTCGGCCTTTATCCCGTATGAGATCTACGAGCTGGCGGCGAAGGTCACCCCGCTCCGGCTGGTCGCCTTCGCCATCAACGTCGCGCTGGTGGTCTACCTGGTGCTGGCCAAGCGGCTGTTCGGGGTGCGCGGGGGCAAGGCCGCCTACGAGGCCCGGCTGCGCAGCGAGTCCGTGATGCAGGCCGCTATCGACGCGGCCGCCCAGCCCCAGCCCGCGCCCGGAGACGACGGCCAGCCCGGCCCGCCCGGTGATAGCCCCCCGCCCGAGCCGGCACCGAAGCCGGAGCCGGCACCGAAGCCGGAGCCGGCACCGAAGCCGGCAGCGAGGCCGGCGTCCGGGGCGGGGCACCCGCGGCCGGGGAGGCCTGACCCGCGACTGCGCCGGTGCGCCTATGCCCCGGCCATGAGCTCGTCGGCCGCCGCGTAGGGATCCAGCTCCCCGGCGGCGACCCGGCCGGCCAGGCCGTCGATCCGCTCGTCCCCGGGCAGCCCGCCCATCCGCGCCCGCAGTTCAGCCAGCGCGATCGCCGAGATTTCCTCCCGGGCCCGGGCGCGCCGCCTGCGCTCGCCCTCACCCGAGCTGCCCAGCCAGGCCCGGTGCTGCTCCAGCTTGGCGGCTAGTTCGCCGATGCCCTCGCGGGTAGCCGCCGTGGTCGAGACGATCGGGGGCTTCCAGTCACCCGCGCCGCGCCGGGCCATGGCGATCATGCCGCGCAGGTCCCGCACCGCCGCCTGGGCGCCCGGCTTATCACTCTTGTTGACCACGAACACGTCGCTGATCTCCAGGATGCCCGCCTTGGCCGCCTGGATTGCGTCGCCCAGGCCCGGGGCCACGATGACCATGGTCGTGTCGGCCAGGCCCGCGATCTCCACCTCAGCCTGGCCCACCCCGACCGTCTCGATCAGGACCACGTCGAAACCGGCCGCGTCGAGCACCCGCACCGCCTGCGGGGTGGCCGCGGACAGCCCGCCCAGGTGACCGCGGTTGGCCATGGACCGGATGAACACCCCCTGGTCGGTGGCGTGCTGCTGCATCCGCACCCGGTCCCCGAGCAGCGCGCCCCCGGTGAACGGCGACGTGGGGTCGATGGCCAGCACCCCGACCCGCAGTCCCTGCCCGCGGTACGCGGCCACCAGCGCGCCGGTGACCGTGGACTTGCCCACTCCCGGCGAGCCGGTGAGCCCCAGCACCCTGGCCTGGCCGGTCAGCGGGGCCAGCGCCTTCATGATCGCCCGCAGTTGCGGCGCGCCGTTCTCCACCAGCGACAGGAGCCGGCCCAGCGCCCGCGCGTCACCGTCGCGGGCCCGCTGGATGGCCGCAGCCGGGTCGGCAACCCCCCGCGGCCCGGTTTCCTGGGCCTGCCCGGCCCTCCCGGCCTGGTCAGCTCCGGCGGCCTGGCCGCGGCCGGCGGCCGGGATGCGCAGCTCAGCCACGTGCGGCCGAGGGGGGCACCTCGAACAGCAGCGCGCTGCCCTGGCCGCCACCGCCGCACAGCGCGGCCGCCCCCCGCCCGCCGCCGCGCCGGCCAAGCTCGTGCACCAGGTGCAGGGCGATCCGGGCGCCGGACGCCCCGATCGGGTGGCCCAGCGCGATGGCCCCGCCGTTCACGTTGACCTTCTCGTCTCCCACCCCGAGATCCCGCATGGACTGGATGGCGACCGCGGCGAACGCCTCATTGATCTCGATCAGGTCCAGATCGGGCACACCCAGCCCGGCCTTGCCGAGTGCGTGCCGGATCGCGGCTGACGGCTGGGATTGCAGCGAGGTGTCCGGGCCGGCCACGACGCCGTGCGCGCCGACCGTGGCCAGCACCGGCGCACCGCACTGCGCCGCGGCCTCAGCCGACATCACGACCACGGCACAGGCGCCGTCGGAGATCTGCGAGGACGACGCGACCGTGATCGTGCCGTCCGGGGCGAAGGCCGGCCGCAGCGCGCCGAGCGCGTCCGCCGTGGTCTCCGGGCGGACCCCCTCGTCGGTGTCGAACAGCACCGGGTCACCGCGGCGCTGCGGGACCGGGACCGCGACGATCTCGCCCGCCAGCAGGCCATCCTTGATCGCGGCCGCGGCCCGCTGGTGTGAGCGCGCCGCGAACTCATCCTGCTCCGCCCGGCCGATGCCGAGCCGCGCGTTGCACCGGTCGGTCAGCTCTCCCATCGGCGAGTGGTCGAACGCGTCGGTCAGCCCGTCCCGGGCCATCGCGTCCAGCAGCTCGATCGAGCCGTACTTGTGCCCGGCCCGCGCGCCGGGCAGCAGGTGCGGGGCGCTGGTCATCGACTCCATCCCGCCGGCCACCACGACATCGAACTCGCCGGCCCGGATCAGCTGCGCGGCGAGCGCGATGGCATCCAGCCCGGACAGGCACACCTTGTTGATCGTCATGGACGGCACCGTCATCGGGATGCCCGCCGCCACGGCGGCCTGCCGCGCGGGGTTCTGCCCCGCTCCCGCCTGCAGCACCTGTCCCATGATCACGTAGCCGGCCTGATCGGCGCCCAGCCCGGCCCGGTCCAGCGCCGCCTTGATCACGACGCCGCCCAGTTGCGCGGCGGTGAGGCCCTTGAGCGAGCCGAGCAGGCGGCCCACCGGTGTCCTGGCCCCCCCGGTGATGACTGCGTCCCGCATTTGCTGCCCTCCGCTGCGCTCGGCCGGCCCAGTCCGCTCCGGCGCTGGGTTGTCTGCCACGATACCCAGGGACGTACCCTTGACCCAGACAGGAGGCGGCCATGCTGCTGCGTATCGATCATGTCGGGATCGCCTGCCGGGACCTCGACGCCGCCGTGGCGCGCTACGAGTCAGCCTTCGGGCTGACGGTGGCCAGCGAGGAGGTCAGCGAGGAGCAGGGCGTCCGGGAGGCCATGCTCCGCCTCGGCCAGCCAGGCGGCGGATCGAGCTGGGTCCAGCTGCTGGAGCCGCTGGGGCCGGACACGCCGGTCGGCCGGTTCCTGGCCCGGCGCGGCGAGGGCATTCATCACATCGGCTACGCGGTGGCAGACATCCACGCCGCGCTGGCCAGCATCGGCGGGACGCAGATCCGGCCGATCGACCAGCGGCCGCGGCACGGGTCGATGGGGGCCTCCATCGCTTTCCTGCACCCTGCGGACCTGGGCGGCGTGCTGACCGAACTGGTCGAGCCGGCGATCAGCTGACCCCGCCCTGGATGGCCCCGCTGAATGGACCGGGGCCATGGGGTCGCCTCGTCCGGGAATGTACCGATATGTAACACTATGCACAGAGCAGCGCATCCTGCCCGTAGCACCCTGTCCGGGCCGGCCCCGCCAATAGGGCCGAAATGCACGGATCCATGGCAAGAGGAAACGAGAAGCCGCCGCTAATGCCAGCCCATTAGGAGTACGCTCCGAGGCACCGGGCTAGCGGCACACCCCCCGCACCTGCCAGGTTTCGGGGCGGTTTGTGACGGCGCCCTGGCCTGAGGGGCGTGGACCGCGATGCCCTGCCCGCCCCGCATGTCCCCCTCGTCTACCCAGGATCAAGCCACATGCAGCCTGAAATCGACGCCCAGCTCAGCAACTTCTTTGAGGAAACCACCCCCCGTGAGTTCGCGCGGGTGATGCGCGGCTACGACCCGCATCAGGTTGACGAATACTTCAAGCAACTCGACGGCGAGGTGCGCCAGCACCGGGAGCAGGTTCAGGCGCTGCAGCAGGAGCTGTCAGATGCGCACCGGCAGATCCGGGAGCAGGAGCGCCCCACCTATGCCGGCCTGGGCTCACGCATCGAGCAGCTGCTCCGGCTGGCTGAGGAGCAGGCCACCGAGATCGCGCAGGAAGCCCGGTCCGCCGCGAACGAGCTGAACGCGGCGGCCAAGGTTGACGCGGCAGAGGTGCGCGCGGCAGCCGAGAACGAGGCAGGTGAGCTGCGGGCCAACGCCAAGCGGGAGACCGACGAGCTGCGCGCGTCGGCGGAACGGGAAGCCGACGCGATCCGGACCAGCGCGCGGCGCGAGTCGGACGAGCTGACCTCCACCACCGAGCGTGAGGTCGCCAAGCTGCGGGCGACCGCCGACCACGAAGTGGCGGAGAAGCGGGCCGCGATCGAGCGGGACATCGCCAAGCTGCGCACGACCACTGAGCGCGAGGTGGCCCAGCTGAAGGCGTCCGCCAAGCGGGAGCGGGACGAGATCCTCACCACCTCCAAGCGGCAGGCCGACGAGATGCGCAGCCAGGCGCAGCGCATCCTGGAGGAGAGCGAGGCGCAGCGCGCCCAGGCCGAGGCGGAGTTCGAGATCCAGCTGGCCTCCCGCCGCGAGGAGGCCGAGCGGCAGGAGGCCGAGCGGCTCGCCGCCGCGCAGTCGGCCACGCAGAAGCTGGTCAGCGAGGCGGAGCAGCGCGCGGCCACGGCGGAGCAGCGGGCCTCGAAGGCGAGCGCGCAGGCCGAGCAGACCCGCCGTGAGGCGGACCAGCACTCACGCCAGCTGGTCACCAACGCCAAGAAGAACGCCGACCAGATCGTGGCCCAGGCCAAGTCCCAGGCCGAGCAGCTGCTGGCGGACACCAAGTCGGAGATCGAGCGGCACCGCGCCCTCGCGCAGCGCGAGGTGGACGAGCTCACCAAGCAGAAGGAGAGCATCTCCAGCCACCTGGCGCAGATCAGCCAGCTGCTCGGCACCCAGATGCCGGGCCTGGCCGACGCGCTCAAGCAGCCGCGGCAGGCGGTGGGGGCCACCGCCGCACCCAAGGCCGTGAACGCGGCACCTGCTGCCCCGACCCAGGCCGCCGCCGCGGCACCGCCGAGGGCCAGCGTTCCCGCGGCGGCCACCCAGGCGGCGGCCCGGCCCGCCCAGTCGGCGCCAGGCCCAGCCGGCGCCGACTCAGGCCGCGCAGGCTCCGGCGGCCAAGCAGCCGGTCTCGGCCAAGGCCAAGGCCAACGACGAAGAGTGGTGGACTAAGTAATCAGCCCGACGGGAACGGGGGCCGGCGCCGAGGCGCCGGCCCCGTCTCGTTGCCAGCTCATCGCGGGGTCAGCTCAACGCGGGTCAGCTCATCGCGGGTCAGCTCATCGCGGTCTGGCCGCCATCGAGGATGAGCACCTGGCCGGTCATGTAGGACGAGGCCTCGCTGGCCAGGAAGATCGCCCCGCCCGCCATCTCGTCCGGGCGCGCCCAGCGCCGCATCGGCACTGTGGCCACCGTCGCGGGCCCGGCGGTCTCGTCCTCCCAGAGGTTGCGGTTCAGGTCGGTCGCGGTCCACCCGGGGCACAGTGCGTTGACCCGCACCCCCGCAGCCCCCCACTCCACCGCCAGCGACTTGGTCAGCGAGATGAGCCCGGCCTTGGCCGCACCGTAGGGAGACAGGAACGGCGCGGCGGCCACCCCGGCCACCGACGCGACATTGATCACCGAGCCGCTGCCCCGCTCCACCAGGTGCGGGCCGATCGCGTGGCAGACGTACACGGCCGAATCCAGGTTGAGCCGGATCAGCTTGTCCCAGCCGGTCAGCCGCAGGTCCAGGAAGGGCACCATGAAGCTGGACCCGCCCGCGTTGTTCACCACGATGTCCACGCCGCCGAGCTGGTCGATGGCGGTCCCGGCGGCGGCGGCCACCGATTCCTGCTCGGTCACGTCCGCCGGGATGATGACCGCCTTCCGGCCCAGCGCGCCGATCTGCTCCGCCGTGTCCGCCAGCCCGTCCTCGCTGCGCGCCACCAGGGCCAGGTCGGCACCGGCACCGGCCAGCGCGACCGCGATCACCTGCCCGATCCCGCGCGAGGCGCCGGTTACGAAGGCCTTCTTGCCAGTCAGGTCGAAGAGCGGCACGCTCAGTCCTTCCAATCAGTGGGCAGCGGGGCGGCGGCCGGGTTGACCCGGCGCACGATCTGGTCCAGCACAATGCGCACGGACGGCTCGCCGACCCAGAGGTGCTTGGCCCGGTCCACCGCGACCACCTCAGCCTGCGGCACCCGGGCGAACCGGCGGCGGGCTTCCTCGGGGCGCAGGTAGTCGTCCAGTTCAGGGACCAGCACCAGCAGTGGCCTGCCGGAGGCGGCCCAGGCGTCCAGGTCCGCATCACTGGCCCGGTGCAGCGCGGGCGAGAGCAGGATCGCGCCCGCTACGGCAGGATCGTTACCCCACATCAGCGCCAGCTCCGTGCCGAACGACCAGCCGACCAGCCACAGCCGGGGCAGCCCGGCGGCCACGCACCAGGCGATGGCCGCCGCCACGTCGTGCCGTTCAGCCTGCCCGTCGCCGAACTCACCGTCACTGCGACCGTGGTCGGAGGAGGTGCCCCGGGTGTTGAAGCGCAGCACGGCCAGGTCGGCCAGGGCGGGCAGCCGGTAGGAGGCCTTGCGCAGGATATGGCTGTCCATCATCCCGCCGTGGGTGGGCAGCGGATGCAGGCACACCAGCGTCGCGACCGGGTCACGGCCGGCCGGGAGGGCCAGCTCGCCGACGAGGTCCAGCCCGTCAGCGGTGTGCAGGGACACCGGCTCCCGGCGGGCCGGCAGCACCGTGCTCGCCCTGATCTCAGTCATCGCAGTCCTTCACGTCCTTACCTGCCCACCCGGCGCCCCGGCGGCCGGTGCATCCGCTGCTGCCAGCATGGCCGGTGCCAGTGGCGCCGCTCGCTGGGCCCGGGGATCAGGCTGGGCCAGGCCACGAGGTGCGCCACGCCAGGCGGGATTTCCTGATCACATCCGGGGCAACGATAGCTTTTCGCCACCGCCGCGCCAGGCACCATCCGGACGATCCAGTCCCCGTCCGGCCAGGACTCGTGGTGTTCCGGCCCGGCCGGCGCGTCCGGGCCGCCGCCCCCGGGGCCGTCGTCCCGGCCGCCGCGGCGGCCCGCCGGGCCGGGCCGCCCGCGCCGCGGGGCGTCGTCCGGCAGGCGGCGGGCGCGGCGCGGGCTCATCCGCTGCCGAGGCGGGCGCGGAGATCACCGAGAATCGGCACCTGCCCCTGGACGAGCATCTCCGCCGCCCGGCCGATCGTCATCCACGCGGCCCGGTCCATCTCGGGGAACTCCTGGACCTGCCCGGAACCCCGGGGCCACTCGAGGCTGAAGGTGTTGCTCCGGAAGCCGGCCAGGTCGAAGTCCCCTTCGACGGCGTAGGTGGTGATCACCTTGCCACTGGGCTGGCGGCGCTCTCCCAGGGAGATGAGCGGGCCGTCCGGCGGCGGGGACCCCATCTCCTCCGTGAACTCCCGCCGCGCGGCGGTCAGCGGGTCCTCGCTGTCTTCGTACTCCCCCTTGGGGATCGACCAGGCGCGGGCGTCCCGCCGTGCCCAGAACGGGCCGCCCATATGCGCGATCAGCACCTCCAGCGTGCCACCGGCGGCGAGCCGGTAGACGAGCAGCCCGGCGCTGCGCTTGGCCATGCCCACTCTCCCCGGGCTCGCTTTGGCAGCGATCTTACTAAGCCCGGCGGGAACACGATCCGGCCGGATTCGGGGCGGCGGCGTCGCTAGAGTTGGCTTCCGTGCGACTCGTGATTGCCCGGTGCAGTGTCGATTACGCGGGGCGGCTGTCGGCCCGGCTGGCCTCCGCGACCAGGCTGATCATGATCAAGGCGGACGGCTCCGTGCTGGTGCACTCCGACGGTGGCTCTTACAAGCCGCTGAACTGGATGTCACCGCCGTGCCGGCTGGCTGAGGAACCGGGCCGGTGGGTGGTCACCGGCAAGTCCGGGGAGACCCTGACCATCAGCCTCGAGGAGATCCTGAGCGACTCCGCGTTCGCCCTGGGCACCGATCCCGGGCTGGTCAAGGACGGCGTCGAGGCCCACCTGCAGGAACTGCTGGCCGTCCAGACGCACCTGCTCGGGGACGGCTGGCGGCTGGTGCGCCGGGAGTACCCCACCCCGATCGGCCCGGTCAACCTGATGTGCCGGGATGCCTCCGGTGCCTCCGTGGCCATCGAGGTCAAGCGGCGCGGCGAGATCGACGGCGTGGAACAGCTGACCCGCTATCTCGACCTGCTCAACCGTGACCCGCTGCTCGCCCCGGTCCTGGGGGTGTTCGCCGCCCAGGAGATCAAGCCGCAGGCCCGGGTACTGGCCGAGGACCGCGGCATCCGCTGCGTCACGCTGGATTACGAGGCCATGCGCGGGACCGGCGACGGGGCGCTGCGGCTGTTCTGACCGTCCCCACGAGGCCGCCCGGCCCCGGGCGCCGCGGGCCGGGGGCGGCCCGGGCCGCTGCCTTGCGTACAGTTGGGGCCACTCCCCTGGCAAGCGAGCGAAGGGACGTGCCCGTGGGTCACCCGGCCACGCAGCGGGCCGGCGCCGGCGGCCTGACAGCAACCGAGCACCAGCTGGCCAACGGCCTGCGCGTGGTGCTCTCCGAGGACCACCTGACCCCGGTCGCGGCGGTCTGCCTCTGGTACGACGTCGGGTCGCGCGAGGAGGTGAAGGGCCGGACCGGCCTGGCCCATCTCTTCGAGCACCTCATGTTCCAGGGCTCGGCGCAGGTCACCGGAAACGGCCACTTCGAGCTGGTGCAGGGGGCCGGCGGCTCGCTCAACGGGACGACGAGCTTCGAGCGCACCAACTACTTCGAGACCATGCCCGCCCACCAGCTGGAGCTGGCGCTCTGGCTGGAGGCGGACCGGATGGGCTCGCTGCTCGCCGCGCTCGACGAGGAGTCCATGCAGAACCAGCGGGACGTGGTCAAGAACGAGCGCCGCCAGCGTTATGACAACGTGCCGTACGGCACGGCCTTCGAGCGGATGACCGCGCTGGCCTACCCCGAGGGCCACCCCTACCACCACACGCCCATCGGCTCCATGGCTGACCTGGACGCGGCGACGCTGGACGACGCGCGCGCCTTCTTCCGCGCGAACTACGCGCCGAACAACGCGGTGCTGGCGGTCGTCGGCGACATCGACCCGGAGCAGGCCCTCCGCTGGATCGAGAAGTACTTCGGCTCCATCCCGCCCTACCACGGCCGGGCGCCGCACCCGGACGGCACGCTCCCCGGCATCATCGGCGGGGAGCTGCGCGTGGAGATCCGGGAGGACGTCCCGGCGCGCGCGCTGATGGCCGCCTACCGGATGCCGCAGGACGGCACGCGCGAGTGTGACGCGGCCGACCTGGCGCTCACCGTCCTCGGCGCCGGCATGTCCTCCCGGCTGTACAACCGGCTGGTGCGGCGCGACCGCACCGCGGTCAGTGCCGGCTTCGGGCTGCTGCGGCTGGCCGGCGCCCCCTCACTGGGCTTCATGGACGTGAAGGCGTCCGGTAGCGCCGAGATCCCGCAGATCGAGGTGGCCATCGACGAGGAGCTGGCGCGGCTCGGCGCGCAGCCGCCGGATGCTGACGAGATGGAGCGGGCGCAGGCCCTGCTGGAACGCGAATGGCTGGACCGGCTGGGCACGGTGGCCGGCCGGGCCGACGAGCTGTGCCGGTACGCGGTGCTGTTCGGTGACCCGCAACTCGCGTTCAGCGCCGTCCACCGGCTGCTGGACGTCACCGCCGGGGAGGTCCGGGCGGTGGCCGCCGCACGGCTGCGCCCCGACAACCGGGCCGTGCTGGTGTACGAGCCCGCGACCCCGGACGGGGCGGCCGGGGCGGCCGGCGGAAGCGCGGGCCAGGGGGACGAGCAGGAAGAAGCCGCGGAATGAGCGACGTAGCCGTGACCATGGACCTGCACCCGCAGCCGGCCGGCGGCCAGCCGAAGCCGTGGGCGTTCCCGGTACCCGAGCGCGGCGGCCTGGCCAGCGGGCTGGCCATGCTGCGCTGTCACCGGCCCGGGCAGCAGGTGGCGGCCGTGCAGATCTGCCTGGACATGCCGCTGGACGCCGAGCCTGACGGGCTGGACGGGGTCGCCACCATCATGATGCGCGCGCTGTCCCAGGGCACCGGGCGCCACACGGCCGAGGAGTACGCCACCGAGCTGGAGCGCTGCGGAGCGACCCTCCATGCGAGCGCCGACTACGGAGGTGCGCGCGTCTGGCTGGAGGTCCCCGTCTCCCGGCTGCACAAGGCGCTCGGGCTGCTCGCCGAGGCCCTGCGGGAGCCCGGCCTTCGCGGCCACCGAGGTCGAGCGGCTGGTGCGTAACCGCCTCGACGAGATCCGGCTGGAGCTGGCCAACCCGCGCCGGCGCGCGGCCAAGCAGCTGTCCCGGGAACTGTTCCCGGCCGCCTCCCGGCTGTCCCGGCCGCGCCAGGGCACCGAGGACACCGTGTCCCGGATCGGCGCGGGCAGCGTGCGCGCGTTCTACGAGGAGCATGTGCGGCCCGCCGGGGGCACCGCGGTCATCGTGGGCGACCTGACGGGCGTGGATCTGGACACGCTGCTCGCGGACACGCTCAGCCGGTGGGCCGGCGATGCCGCCGGGCCGCTGCCCGTCCCGCCGGTGGCGGCCGATGACACCGGGCGGGTCGTGATCGTGGACCGGCCCGGTGCCGTCCAGACGCAGCTGCTGATCGGGCGGACCGGCCCGGACCGGCACGACCCGCGCTGGCCAGCGCTGGTGCTCGGCACCTACTGCCTCGGCGGCACGCTCACGTCCCGGCTGGACCGGGTCTTGCGTGAGGCGAAGGGCTACACGTACGGGGTGCGGGCCTTCGAGCAGGTGCTGCGGTCCCCGTCACCGGGCGGTGCCGCGGGGCTGTCGGCCCTCGCCATCAGCGGTTCCGTGGACACCGCGTCCACCGGCCCGGCGCTGGGTGACCTGTGGACGGTGCTGCGCACGCTGGCCGCGGAGGGCCTGACCGACGCGGAGCGCGACACCGCGGTGCAGAACCTGGTGGGGGTCGCGCCGCTGGAGTACGAGAGCGCCGCGTCGGTCGCGGGCACGCTGGCCGATCAGGTCGAGGAGCACCTTCCGGACGACTACCAGGCGCAGCTCTACGCGCACCTGCCGCAGACGAGCACCAGCGAGGCGACGGCCGCCGCCGTCGCGGCGTTCCCGGAGCACCGCCTGGTCACGATCCTGGTCGGCGACGCATCCGAGATCCAGGCTCCGGTGCAGGCCCTGGGAATCGGCGAGGTCAGGGTGATCACGGACTGATCCGCCGCACCCCCCGCCGCAGGCGGGCTCCGCGGCCCGCCCGGCTCGTGATGTCGGTAAACTCGCCGCCAGAACGTTTCCGCGCTGGCTAGGATGGCCCGGTTATGGGTACCGAGCAGGGGCCGGCATCTGGCCTTCCCGCACGCACTCCTGGTGGGCTGCCCTCGCGTGGGCCGGGGCTGCCGTCGCGTGACGGCTCTGGGCTGCCGTCACGTAGCCCTGGGCTGCCGTCACGTGGTTCCGAGCTGCCCTCGCGTGGTGCCGGGCTGCCCTCGCGTGGTGCCGGGCTGCCGGCGCGTGATGGTGCCGGCCTGCCGTCACGCGGTGGTTCCGGGCTGCCCACGCGCACCACGCGGACCCGCACTCCCGGCCGTCACCGCAGCCCGCACCAGCTGTCGCTGCCGTCCGACGCACCGGCCCTCGTCCTGGCGGTCCCCGGCGAGCGGACCCCGGATAGCGGTGATCTCGCCGCCGGGATCATCGACGTGGCCAGCCAGTCCTGCCCGGGCGTGGCGGTCCGGGCCGGCTACCTGGAAGGCAGCGACGAAAGCCTCGCGTCGGTGCTGGCCGACTGCCCCCTCCTGGACGGCCGCCCCGCCGCTGTCGTGGTCCCGCTGCTGATCTGCCCCGACACGGGGGCCGACGCCGCGGTCGCCGCCGCCATCGCCGCCGCGCCGGTGCCCGCCCTGCGCGGGGCACCCCTCGGCGTGCACCCGCTGCTCGCCGGGGCACTGCACGCCCGCCTGGCCGAGTCCGGCCTGGCCCGCAGCGACCGGATCGGGCGGATCAGCATCGTCACCACGGCCGCGGAAGGCATCCTGGTCGCCGCCATCGGGGAGGACGCCGTGGCCATGGCCGGAACCGTTGCGGTGCTGCTGGCCGCCCGGCTGGCCGTCCCGGTCGCGGCCGCGTCGCTCAACGACGCCACCACCATCCGCGATGCGGCCGGCCGCCTGATGGATGCGGGCGTGAGCGGCCTCGCCCTGTCGCCGTGCGTCATCGGCCCGGAGATCGGCGGCCTGGATCTCGGCGCGCTGGCCGAGGCCGTCGGCATGCGGACGGCCCGGCCGCTGGGCGCGCAGACCGCCGTGGGCCAGCTGGCCGCCGTCCGCTACGGAGCGGCCTTGCAGGACCCTCAGCTCGCGGGCAGGTCCGGCTGATCCGGGCCCGGTCCCGTCGGCCCGGTTACCCGGAGGCGGGCGGCCCGGTCCCTGAGCCGGCCGCGGTGAGCTGCGGATGTGGCAGCGGCAGCAGGCCCGGAGCGGGCGGGGCAGCGGGCGCCGGGGCGTCCCGGGTCGCCTGGATGGCCCGGTACACCAGCCGGGCGTAGACCAGAGTGCCCGGGATTATCGGGTGCACGTGATCGGGCCACAGCAGGTTCATCCGGTTCTTGATGGTGTCGAACCAGTCGGCGGGCACCACACTCGGATGGGCCTGGATGAACGCGGCCTCGGTCGCGTTGACCTGCTTGCTCCAGCTGTCCGGCACGTACGTGTTGATGAGCACCAGCCGGCGCTGCGGGCCGAGAATCTGCATCAGCTGGTTGAGCTGGCCGGTGCTGACCAGGTAGTTGGTGCCCAGGCCGACCACGACCACGGGGCGGAGCCGGCCGGTGGCCGCCAGCCTGCGCAGGATGGCCAGGCCGGCGGGCATCTCCCGGTCCGGCTTGGCGTCGATGTAGATGCCGGGCAGCACCGCCTGCACGGCCATGGCACTCGCGGCCATGACGGAGTCACCGACCGCGGTAACCATCCGGCCGGTGACGGCCCGCTGGGCGGCTCGCGGTGCGGGCGTGGCCGTGCCGGCGGTACTGACCGGCGACGCATGCGCCCGGGTGGAGGCGCTGACCCGCTCGCCCCGGGCGATCTGGTTCTCCATGCCAGAGAGGGTGGATGGCGACCGGAACGCCGAGCACCCGGCCAGCGACGCCCCGGCGAGAACGGCCGCCGTCCCGAGCAGCAGGGCGGCACGGCCCGGCGGGCGGCGCCGCGGCCCCCGGCGGCCAGACCCGGCCAGTGTGGTCACGCATTCCGTGGTTCGCCCTGGTTGCTGCCTCTCGTCAGCAGACCCGGCGGCTCGTTCCTTTAGCAATTTCTTGTCCCCCCGGTTCACTGCACTCTTTCTCGCCACCCGGGGGCAAAGGCAAACGCCGTACCGGTAAATAGCCGGGAGGGCCATAATGTGGCTGGCCGGGCATAATGCCCGGTATTTTCCGCTCCCTGAACCCGCTGGCCAGCCGGGCGGTGATGCCGGGCGCTCCGTCCCGGCTGACGGGGCGGCCCGTGGCATCACCGGAATGCCGGGGAGCCCGGCATGTCATTGCTTAGGATAATGACAGCGGCAAAAAGGCAGAATTCATGCGTAGCGGTTGATAAGGAGCTCAGCCCCGCCGGCGCGGCCCTCACTCACGAACGTGGCGTAAGCAGGCTCCTGCAGCGTGCCGGTGAGGGCTGGGTCACCGTCGGGGACCGGGGAGCTGCCGAGCGATTCCAGCGCACCCCGGGACCGGGCGGCGAGGACCAGGTCACCGGCGGCCGCGCCGGCCGCCATCAGCCGGGCCAGCACCTGGCCCTGCAGCGCCCGGCCGCCCGCCAGGAGGGCGGCCGGCAGGCATTCGAGCAGCAGGCGGGTCGCCTCGGCCGGGTCTTCCGTGATGGCCGGGTCGGCCAGCTGGAGTAGCGCCCGGGCCACGCAGCGGAAGTCCCCGGCCTGCCGGAAGACCGGGAGCGCGGAGCCGAGCAGCTCGCGCGCGGGCCCGGGAAGGCCCCTGATCCGCGCCAGGCCCGCCCGGACCAGGCGGATGTGCGCGAGCTCGTGGCCGAGGCCGTGCCTGGCCGCGTACGACTCGCACTCATCCAGCCATACCGGCACATCGGCCAGGCGGGCGCGGGTCTCCACCGCGCGGCCGGCCAGCATGTACCGGACGTTGTTCGCATGCAGGATGTCACCTGCGGCGGCGAACCGGGCCACCGCCTCCTCCCAGTCCGCGAAGGCATCATCCGGCGCTGTCCGGGCCACGCCCCGGGCCTGGAGCGCGGACCCGGCCAGCCACGGGTCCGCGGTATCCGCGGCATAGGACAGCACCGCGCCCAGCCGCCGCACCGCCTCCTGCTCGTCCTGGCGGTACGCGTCAATCCACCCGCTGGCCAGGCTGGCCAGGGCATGGTCCCGGTCGACGGCGGCGGCCCGGCGGCTGGCCAGGGCGAGGCGGCGGGCATCGTCCAGGTTCAGGTAACAGACCGTGAGGGCGGCCCAGGCCAGCGCCTCAGCGCTCCAGTGCGGGTACCGGAGGCCGAGATCACGGATGAGCTCCAGGGCCTGCCTGGTGGGCTCGGTCTCGGCCAGCTGGCTGACCGAGATGAGCAGGTGATCGGCCAGATCCGGATCCCGGCTGGCGGCCCAGCCCAGCGCGGCCAGCAGGTCGGCCTGGTCATACCGGGCGGCCGGCCCGGGGACCGGCGCGCCGTGATAGCGCGCGCGGACGGCCGCCGCGGCGGCGCCGTCGCAGAACACCGCGTGCCTGCGCGACACCTCCTCGATGACGCCCGGGTCAGCGCGCTGCCGGACGAACTCGCGTACCACGGCGAGGAGGCGGTACCGTGCCGGGCCGTGCTCCGGCCACCACGTGCTGACCAGCGACCGCTCCACCAGCCTGGTGAGCAGATGACCTACCCCCGCCGCGGCCGGCGCCGGGACGCAGGCCTCGGCGAGCCCCAGGCCGAACTCACCGGGCAGCACCGCCAGGCCGCTCAGCATCCCGCGTTCGGGCTCGTCCAGCAGGCGCCACGACCACTCGATGGCCGAGTCGAGCGACTGGTGACGGCCAGCCCGGGCCTGGCCCGGGGCGTCCAGCCAGTGCCCCAGGTCCCCGGCGAGCCTGGCTGGATCCAGGCTGCGCAGCCGGGCGGCGGCCAGCTCGATAGCCAGCGGCAGGCCGTCCAGGCCCCGGCAGATGGCGGCGATATGCGGCGCGGCCGCCTCGTCGAGGCGGAACCGTGGGGCGGCGGCCCGGGCCCGGTCGAGGAACAGCAGCCCGGCGGCGCTGCGGCGCACGTCGTCCGGCCGCGGGCCGGAGGGCACCGCGAGCGGCCCGAGTTCCAGGATCTGCTCGGCGTCCAGCCCGAGGGGTTCCCGGCTGGTGGCTAGCACGCGCAGCCCGGGGACTCCCCTGGCCAGCGCCCCCAGCAGCTCCCCGGCCGCATCCAGGACGTGCTCGCAATTGTCCGCGAGCAGCAGCAGCTCGCTGCCGCCCAGGGCCACCCGGGCCGCCGGGACCAGGTCGCGGGCCTCGTAGCCGACCCCGAGGGCGGCGGCGAGGGACGGGCTCACGTCCCGGGCAGCCGCGCCGGAAAGGTCGGTCATCCGCGCCGGGCCAGCCCAGCGGCGCGCGGCCTCCAGGGCCAGCCGGGTCTTCCCGCAGCCGGCCGGACCCACCACGCAGACCAGTGATCCGGCCGCCACCATGCGGCCGAGCCGCGCGAGCTCGTCGTCACGGCCGACGAAGCTGGTGACCGACGCCGGCAGTAGCTGCTCAGCCGGAAGCTGCTGAGCCAGCCGGGCCAGCGCCGGGCGGTCCGCGGCCCGGAGCTTACGCAGCAGGGAGGACACGTGACTCTCGACGGTCCGCACGGAGATGCCCAGCCCGGCCGCGATCTCGCGGTTGGACAGCCGGCGGCCGACCGCCGCCAGGACCTCCGCCTCCCGGGCGGTGACCCCGGCCCCCTCCAGCCGTGCCCCGGCTGCCCGCTGCATGTATCCATCCTCGCAAACACACGGACGGAAGATCCGTGCTCAGCACGGATGCCGGGACACCCGGCCGGGATGAGACTGGCACCGGCGGGATGGCACAGGGGAGGCTCCGATGACAGCGGATAACCGGGCGGACGGCCTGGTCGCGGGACCCGGCGCGCTCGCCGCGCCCAGCGCGCCCATGGGACCCGGCGCGACGCCGGGACCAGGCCCGGTCCCGGGCACAGGGGCCAGGTTCGTGGCCGCGCTCGCCGCCCGGGACGTCACGTCGCTGCGGGACCTGTTCAGCGAGGAGGTCAGCTTCCGCGGCATGACACCGGGGCGGGTCTGGGAGGCCGGGACTCCCGGTGAGGCAGCCGAGGTGATCCTGGGGTGCTGGTTCGGCCCCGGGGACACCGTGGAACGGATGGAGGCGGAAGCGGCCGGGATGGTCGGGGACCGGCTCAGCCTGGGCTACCGGCTCCGCGTCCGCAACGCCGGGGGGTGCTTCCTCGTCGAGCAGCACGCCTTCATGGACATCACCGCAGGCAAGATCACCTGGATGCGCGTGCTGTGCTCCGGCTTCCGGCCGGTGAGCGGGCACCACTGACACCGCTCTGAGCGGGAGGAATGGGGCAGCAATGGCCGGGAAAGCAGTGATCAGCCTGACGACCGGGCTGGAGGACCCGGAACAGGTCACCGTGGCGCTGCTGGTGGCGGTAGGGGCCGCGGAGGCCGGGCGGCCGACCCTCATCTTCGGCGCCAAGGAGGCGGTCCGGCTGACCCTGTCGGGCGTGGCGGCCGGCGTCGCGTGCACCGGCTGCCCGGCCCTGCCCGACCTGCTGGACCGGTACGCGCGGGCGGGCGGCCGCTTCCTGGTCTGCCCGATCTGCTTCCAGGCCAAGGAGCTGGACCAGGGCGGGCTGCTGGCGAACGCCGAACTGGGCGGGACCGTGCAGCTGTGGGAATGGATCGGCACGGAGCCGGTCACCACGTTCAGCTACTGAGCAGGCGGCCCGGCGCGCGGCAGCCGGGGCGGCCGGGACAGCCGGGGCGGCCGGGCCCCGCGAGGCGGTCCCGGGCCCGTGCGGCGGTCCCGGCCCCGCCAGCGACCCGGTACCGGGTCAGTACATGCCAGACTGGGCGGGATGAGCGGTGCAGGCGGTCGTCCGGGGATGCCCGAGACATGATCGTTGATCCCACTCAGCCAGCGGCCCGGCTGGCCGCCGACCGGCAGGTCAGGAGGGCCAGGAACGCGGTCTACGTGGTGTTCACCGCGGCCGGCTTCGCGTTCGCCAGCTGGGCGTCGCGCATCCCGCAGGTCCGCGCCGAGCTGCGGGTGACCCCGGGGACGCTGGGCCTCATCCTGCTGTCCATCGCGATCGGCTCGGCGATGGCCATCCCGCTGTCCGGCATGGTGATCGCGAGGGCGGGCGAAGCGCGCACGGTGGCCGCCACCGCCCTGCTGGCTGCGGCCGGGCTGGGCATCGTCGCGGTCGGTTACCAGCACGGCGTGCTGCCGGTGGTGGCCGGGCTGTTCGTGCTCGGCTTCGGCACCGGCGCCTGGGATGTCGCCATGAACGTGCAGGGCGCCGCGGTCGAGCAGGCCCTCGGCCGGGCCATCATGCCGCGGTTCCACGCTGGATGGAGCATCGGCACGGTGGCCGGGGCGGTGGCCGGGACGGCGCTGGTCGCGCTGGGCGTCCCGGTCACCGCGCACCTGCTCGCGGCGGCACTGGGCATCGCCGTCGCCGTGCCTGCCGCCACCCGGGGCTTCCTGCCCCCCGCGGACGCCAGCGCGGCGGCCGGGACAGCCCCGGGGGCGGCCCCGCGGCGCCATCCGCTGGCCGCCTGGACGGAACCGCGGACCCTGCTCATCGGCGTGCTCGTGCTGTGCATGACGGTGATCGAGGGCAGCGGCAACGACTGGCTCAGCCTCGGTGTGATCGGCCGGTTCCACACCTCGCCGGTGGCCGGCACCGCCACGTTCGCGATCTTCCTCAGCGCGATGACGACTGGCCGCTGGTTCGGGCCCCGCTACGTCAACCGGTACGGCCGGGTCCGGGTGCTGCGGGCCGGGGCCGTCACCGCGCTGGCCGGGCTGCTCGTGATCGGCTTCAGCACGGCCCTGCCTGCCGTCATGGCCGGGGCCGTGCTGATGGGGCTCGGCACCGCGCTGGGGTTCCCGGTCGGGATGAGCGCGGCGGCCGATGATCCCCGGTTCGCGCCCGCGCGGGTGTCCACGGTCGCGTCGCTGGGCTACGTGGCCTTCCTGGCCGGGCCGCCGGCCATCGGATTCCTCGCCGACCAGGCCGGCGTGCTGCGTGCGGTATCGGCCACCGGCATCCTGATGGCAGTCGCCTTCGTGGTGTGCCGGGCCGCCGCGCCACTCCGCCCCGGCGGGCCCGGGGCAGGCGCTACGCCCGGCGGCCCGGGCGGCGCGTGACGGCGGTCCGGCGCGCGGTCCGGGGGGCCGCCCCGGGGTAGCGGCCCGCCCGGCCTGGGCGGCGTCAGCCGCCCAGCACGGCGGCGTTCACCGCGCGGGCCTCTTCGGCCAGGTCCGCGGCCACAGCCACGGTCACGCCCGCGCTGCGCAGCAGCTCTGTCCCGCCCCCGGGGGCGAAGACCGGCGGTTCCAGCCAGGCGATGACCACCCGCGGGATCCCGGCGGCGAGAATCAGCCCGGCGCACGGCCGGGGCCGTGAGGCCCGGAACCGGCACGGCTCCAGCGAGCTGTACAAGGTGGCGCTGGCCAGCCGGGGGTCTGTGGCCTCCAGCAGCGCCAGGGCGGCCTCCTCGGCGTGGTCGTGCGGATCATGCTGGCGCGAGTACCCGGCCGCCAGTACGGTCCCCTCAGCGCTGACGATCACCGCGCCCACGCTGAACGCGGAGCTGGACGGGGGGCAGCGCCGGGACAGCGCGATGGCCTGGCGCAGCCAGTGCCGGTCGGCCCCGGTCACCTCCGGCCCGGTCCCGGGAATCCCGCCCCCCGGCACCGGGCCCGCCCCGGGCCCGCCGCCCTCCGCCGCGGGGCCGGAGCCTGGCTCAGCCACCGGCCAGCCCGCTCACCCCGGCCGGCGCGGCGGGCCGCCCCGGGGCCGCCGCGCACAGGTAGCGCAGCAGCACGACCTCGCCGACGGGCCGCGCCTCGGCCAGGGTCAGCCGGCCCGGCGGGTAGCGGCCCGGGCCCGCGAACCGGGGGGCGGCCGGATCACCGACGAAGAACGGGGCGATGACCAGGTGCAGTTCGTCCACGAGACCTCCGGCCAGGAATTCGGTGCCGAGACGGGCCCCGCCCTCCACCAGCAGCCGGCCCACGCCCCGGCCGGCCAGGTCGGCCAGCACGATCCCGAGGCGCGGCGGGTCCCCCGCGTCGGCCACCTCGGCCAGCCCGTCCAGCCGCTCCCGCAGCGTGGGCAGGGCCGGCCTCGCCGCGTACACCAGGCGCTCCGCGGCGGGCCCGGCACCAGCTGGCTGGCCGCCCGGGACGGCACGGGCCTCCCGGTCACCCGGCCCGGCCCGGCCGGCACCAGCCGCCGGGGCGCCATGCCCGTCACGGGTGAAGAACCGGGCCCCGGGGTCGAGGTCGCCGCTCACGGTGACCGTCACCCCCGCGGGATGCTCCGGGAGCCCGCGGGCCAGCCGCTCCGCACGGCGCTGCGCCGAGCGGATGAGCAGCCTGGGGTCGTCACGCCGGATGGTGCCCGCGCCGACCAGGATGGCATCCGCCGCGGCCCGTTCCGCATCCACCCGGTCCAGATCGGCCTCCCCGGACAGCACCAGCCGGGACGGCCCGGCCGAGTCCAGGCAGCCGTCCAGTGAGATGGCGCAGCTGAGCACGGTGTAGGGGCGTTCGGTCATGACGTCCCTCCGGTGCTGCTGCGGTGCCCGCGGTGCCCGCGCCCGCCCGCGCGGGCGGGCGCGGGCACCGGGGCCTGGCCAATGCCCATCCAACGCTACCTGGGCCGCCACGGGCGGTGATTTACTGTCACGCAAAGGCCGCGACCATCGCGAATCAGCGGATCGCGGGCGCCCGGGACCGGGCGCCGGAACACGACGCTCAAGGTGACGGTGAGTGTGATGGACACGTCGGTGTGGACGCAGGACCGGGCCTGGTCGGCCGAGACTCTCGAGACGGTCAATCCGGCGACGTCCGAGGTCATCGCCACCTTCCCGGTGCACGGGCCGGCCGAGGTGGCCGCGGCCGTGCACCGGGCCCGCGAGGCGGCCGCCTGGTGGGCGGGGCTGGGCTACGCCCAGCGCCGGACCCGCCTGCTGGCCTGGAAGTCCCATCTCACCAGGTACCTGGCCCGGCTCGCGGAACTGGTGCACAACGAGACCGGCAAGCCACTGGCCGACGCGCAGCTGGAGATCCTGCTGGCCATCGTGCACATCGACTGGGCGGCCAAGCACGCCCGGAAGGTGCTGGGCCCGCGCCGGGTGCGCAGCGGGCTGATCGCCATCAACCATGCCTCCCTCCTGCAGTACCAGCCGCTCGGGGTGGTCGGCGTGATCGGCCCGTGGAACTACCCGGTGTTCACCCCGGTCGGCTCCATCGCCTACGCGCTGGCGGCCGGGAACGCCGTGGTGTTCAAGCCGAGCGAGCTCACCCCGGCGGTCGGCGGCTGGCTGGTCAGCTCGCTGCGCGAGGTGGTGCCCGAGCAGCCGGTGCTGCAACTGGTGACCGGCGGCGGCGAGACCGGCCAGGCCCTGGCGCTCAGCGGGGTGGACAAGATCGCTTTTACCGGGTCGTCCGCCACCGCGAAAAAGGTGATGGCGGCCTGCGCGGAGAACCTGACCCCGCTGGTGGCCGAGTGCGGCGGCAAGGACGCGATGCTCGTCGGCGCCGATGCCGACCTGGACGCCGCCGCGGACGCGGCTGCCTGGGGCGGGCTGTCCAACGCCGGGCAGACCTGCGTCGGCATCGAGCGGGTCTACGTGGCGGAGGAGGTGTACCACTCGTTCCTGGAGAAGCTGGCCGAGCGGGCCGCCGCCGTCCGGCCCGGCGATGACCGCGAGGCCGACTACGGGCCGATGACGATGCCCGCCCAGGCTGAGATCATCGAGCGGCACATCGCGGACGCGCTGGCCCGCGGCGGCCGCCCGGTGGTCGGCGGGCTGTCCAGCGTGCGCCGGCCGTACGTGGGGCCGGTGATCCTGGCCGACGTGCCTGAGGAGAGCCGGGCGGTTACCGAGGAGACGTTCGGCCCCACCCTGACCGTCAGCCCGGTCCGTGACCTCGAGGAGGGCGTCCGGCGGGCCAACGACAGCAGTTACGCGCTCGGCTCGGCGGTGTTCAGCAAGAACACCAAGCGGGCCCTGGCCGCCGCCCGGTCCCTGCGCAGCGGCATGACCTCGGTCAACTCGGTGATCTCGTTTGCCAGCGTGCCGGCCCTGCCGTTCGGGGGCAGCGGCGACTCAGGCTTCGGCCGGATTCACGGCGCGGACGGACTGCGCGAGTTCTCCCGGGCCAAGGCGATCACCCGGCAGCGGATGCGCCCGATGGCCGACCTGACCACGCTGCGCCGCAGCGACAAGGACATGAACCGGGTCCTCCGGCTGGTCACCCTCCTGCACGGCAAGCGCTACGGCTGACCCGGGCTAGCCGCGCAGCCGGCTGGCCCCCGCGCAACAGCTGACGGATCGGCCGGGAGGCGGCGTCGCGGGGCGGCCGGGAGGGGCTCGGGGTGAGGGCCGGGTCAACGGCGGCCAGCGGCGCACGGCCGGAGATCAGGTCGGCGGCGCGCTCGGCGATGGCGATGACCGGGGCGTTCGTGTTGCCGCGCGGCACGGTGGGCATGACCGACGCGTCCACGACCCGCAGCCCCTCGACGCCCCGGACCCGCAATTCCGGGTCCACCACGCTGGTCAGCCTGCTCGCGGCCAGCCGGGAGTCACCGCCCATCGCGCAGGTCCCGACCGGGTGGTAGAGGGTGCCGAGATCCTGGCGGATGAACTCGCGCAGCTCCGTCGTCGCTGCGCACCTCCGGGCCCGGGGCGAGTTCCGCGCCCACGTGCCGGGCCAGGGCCGGGGACGCGGCGAAGTCACGGGCCATCCGCAGCCCGCTCACCAGCGGGTCGATGTCCTCGCTGGCGTACAGGTAACCCGGGTCGATGGCCGGCTTGTGCCGCGGGTCGGTGCTGCGCAGCCGGACCGACCCGCGGCTGGCCACGGTGAGCACGGAGACCAGGATGGAGATCGCCCGGATGGCCGGGTCACCCAGGCCGTTGCGCTGGAACGGCACCGGGAGCACGTGCCACTGCAGGTCCGGGGCGGGGAGCGAGGGCATGGTCCGGGTGAAGCCGCCCGCCTCGGCGACGTTGGAGGTCAGCGGGCCGGACCGGAGGTACTTCCAGCGCGCCAGCCCGGCCGGGCCCGCCTGCTCCCACAGGCCGGTCTCCTTCGGCGTCGTCCAGATGGCGGTGACCACCGGATGGTCGGACAGGTTGGCGCCCACCCCCGGGTTGTCGGCCGCCAGCCGGACACCATGCTCGATCAGCTGCTCGGCCGGCCCGATGCCGGACAGCAGCAGCAGGTGCGGGCTGCCGATGGCCCCGGCACACAGGATGACCTCCCCATCGGCCCGGGCCAGTTCCTCGGTGCCGCGGTGGGTGTAGCGGACGCCCGCCGCCCGCCCGGCCTCGACGAGCACCCCGGTGACCAGGGCGTCGGTCTGGACGGTCAGGTTCGGCCGGGACATCGCCGGGCGCAGGTAGGCATCGGCGGCCGACCAGCGCCGCCCGTCCCGCTGGGTGACCTGGTAGAAGCCGGTGCCGTCCTGCTCGCCGCCGTTGAAGTCCCCGTTGGCCGGCAGCCCGCACGCCTGGGACGCCTCGACGAACGCCTTGGTCAGCGCGGACTTCCGCTTGAGGTCCTGGACGCTGAGCGGGCCGCCGGCCCCGTGGTAGGCGGACGCCCCGCGGGAGTTGTCCTCGGCCCGCAGGAAGTAGGGCAGCAGGTCGGTGTAACCCCACCCGGCGCAGCCGTACTCGTCCCGCCAGCTGTCGTAGTCCAGCCGGTTGCCCCGGATGTAGATCATGGCGTTGATGGACGACGAGCCGCCCAGGGTCCGGCCGCGCGGCCAGTAGACCGACTGCCCGGCCGCCCGCTCCTGGGGCACGGTGCGGAAGTCCCAGTCGTACTGGGTCTGCCAGAGCAGGTTCAGCGCCGCCGGGATGCGGATCTCCTCGGCGTCGTCCGGCGGCCCCGCCTCCAGCAGCAGGACCCGGGTGCCCGGGTTCTCGGTCAGCCGGGCGGCCAGCACGCATCCGGCGCTGCCGGCACCAACGATGACGTAGTCATACACGGGGGACCTCAAGGGGCAGTTCGGGGGGCTAGCCGACACCCTACTAGCGGGAGCCTGCCGCGCACAGCCGAGCGCGCTCCCGGCCGGAACCGGCCGGGAGCGCGCTCCTCCAAGGCCACTGCGGGCTCTGGCGGGCCCCCGAGATCCGCCAGGCACCAGAGGCAGTGACCGCAATGCCCGGGGCGGCAGTACGCCGCTATTCGATTACTCTTCGTCCCTAAACGATGCCACATCGTGTTTGATATGTGAATACCCCAAGGTCAGAACATTGATCGCTATGAGCAAAGTCATGATCAAGTCCCCGTCAAGTCACCGCCGGAGCGGCCTCAGGAGGTGACGGCCACCCCACGCGGCACGGGGCGCCGCCAGGCCCGGGACCCGCGCGGCGGGAGGGACGCCACCCGGCATGGGACGGCCGTGACGGGCCCCGCGCTACGGTGGAGCCCATGGCAGGTGACCGCAACGACGAGCCCGTGGTGCTCTCCCGCATCTACACCCGCACCGGCGACGATGGCAGCACGGCGCTCGGCGACATGAGCCGGGTGCCGAAGACCGATCCCCGGCTGGCCGCCTACGCCGACGTGGACGAGGCGAACACGGTGATCGGGATGGCGCTCGCCCTGGGCGGCCTGCCGGACAGCATGACCGCGCTGCTCTCCCGGGTGCAGAACGAGTTGTTCGACGTCGGTGCCGACCTGTGCACCCCGGTGACCGAGAACCCGGCCTATCCCCCGCTGCGGGTCACCCCGGACTACATCGAGCGGCTGGAGCGGGACTGCGATGAGCGCAACGCGGGGCTCCCGGTGCTGCGCAGCTTCATCCTGCCCGGCGGCACCCCGGGCGCGGCCCTGCTGCACCAGGCCCGGACGGTGGCCCGCCGGGCCGAGCGGACCACCTGGGCGGCCCTGGAAGCCTGCGGCGAGTCGATGAACCCGCTGACCGCGCGGTACCTGAACCGGCTGTCTGACCTGTTGTTCATCCTGGCCCGGCTGGCCAACGAAGGGCGCGGGGACATTCTCTGGAAGCCCGGCGGACAGCGCTGAACGCCCCCTGCCGCCGCACTCCCCCGCCCCGGTCGGGGGGCCCGGGCCGCGAAGGCCGGGCCGGGGTGCGGCCCCGGCGCCGCCCGTGCTGGGCCAGGGCTCACTGGCCACCGTCCAGGCGGGCGGCCCGGGCGTTGAGGTAGCGCTGATGCGGGAGGCTGGCGGTGCGCTCGGCCGCGGCCCGGTAGCATTCCCGCGCCGCCGCGGGCTCCGGCCATCTCCAGCAGGTGCGCCCGGACCGCGTGCGAGCCGGTGGTGGCCCGCCAGCCGCTGATCGGCGTCGAGCGCCGTCGAGCAGGTCGAGCCCGGCCTGCGGGCCGTGCGACCATCGCGGCCGCGACGGCGTGATTGAGCGCCACCACCGGATTGTCGGCGATCCGCAGGAGCAGCTCGTACAGCGCGAGGATCTGCGGCCAGTCGGTGGCCTCGGCGTTCGGCGGCCTCGTCGTGCAGGGCGGCGATCGCCGCCTGGAGCTGGTACGGGCCGGGCGGCCCGCGGGACAGCGCGCCGGTGAGCAGCGCCACGCCCTCGGCGATTAGCTGCCGCGTCCCAGCGGGTGCGGTCCTGCTCGGCCAGCGGGATGAGCTCGCCGTCCGGGCCCGGTGCGCGCGGGCCGCCGCGCGTCGGTGAGCAGCAGGAGCGCCAGCAGCCCGGTCGACCTCCCCGTCGTCGGGCAGCAGCCGGTGCAGCAGTGCGGGTCAGCCGGATCGCCTCCGCCGACAGGTCGGGGCGCTGCAGGTCCGGCCCGGAGCGTGGCTGGCGTAGCCCTCGGTGAAGATCAGGTAGAGCACGTGCAGCACCGCGCTCAGCCGCGGCCGCGCTCGGCTCGCCGGCATCCGGAACGGCACGCCGCGGCCATGATGCTCTCTTGGCCCGGCTGATCCGCTGGGTCATGGTCGCCTCCGGGACCAGGAACGCCCGGGCGATCTCCGCCGTGGTCAGGCCGCCGACGGCGCGCAGGGTGAGCGCGATCTGCGAGGCTGGCGACAGCGCAGGGTGGCAGCACAGGAACAGCAGGATCGAGCGTGTCGTCCGGCGTCCGCGGCCGGCGGCGTCGGCGGCGGGCGCCAGCCACTGCTCGGGCGGGACCTGCCGGGCGGCCGTTTCTTCGCGCCGGCCGCGCCTGCTCGCTGCGCAACTGGTCGGTCAGCCGCCGGGAGGCGACCGTGATCAGCCAGCCGCGCGGGTTGGCCGGGCATGCCGTCCGCGCGGCCACTGCACGGCGGCCGCGAGCAGCGCTTCCTGCACCGCGTCCTCGGCGGCGTCGAAATGCGCCGTACCGCCGCACCACGGCGCCGAGCACCTGCGGCGCCAGCTCGCGCAGCAGGTCCCGGCCTCGGCCGGGCGGCCAACGGTCAGGGCTCCAGTTCGTCCCGCGATTCGGCGACCGGCCGGACGTCCACCCAGGCCCGCTCCCGGACATGATCGGGGCCGGGGCAGCTCGGTCAGCCGGGCGGCGATCTCGGTCGCCCGGTCGAAGCTCTCGCACTCGACGAGCCAGTACCCGGCCAGGACCTCCTCGGTCTCGGCATAGGGGCCATCGGTCATGACCGGGACACCGCCCCGCAGCCGGATCCTCCGGGTGTGCACCGGAGCGGTCAGGCCCTGGGCGTCCACCAGTTCCCCGGACTCGGCCAGGTCCTTGCCGAACGACTCCATGAACGCGCCCATGGCCGCGAAGTCGGCCGCTGACCAGGCCGGCTGCCCGCCCGCGGCCTGGCCGGCCATCCCGTCGTAGTCCTGCTGGGACCCATACATCAAGATCATGTACTTCATGGTTCCTCCGTTCTCACCATGACCCGCACCCGAGCGGTGCCGTCACCAGAGACGTCGGAGCCGCCGCCCTATCCCGGACACCCACGCCTGGCCCGGCTAGCTGGCCCGGCCGAGGTAGGAGCCGGGGGCGGGCGGGGCCGCTTCCAGCCAGGCCAGGAAGCCGGTGAGCGCCGCCTCGCCCATGCCGAGTTCCACCGTGCCGTCCGCCCTCCGCGGGGTCTGCTTCCCCGAATCGGCAGCGCACCACCACGGCGCCCTCGCCCAGGCTGGCCTCTTCGGCGGAGTCGGCGGCCCGCCGGGACAGCACGCTGAGCGTCCGGCGGGGGAAGACCTGGTTAGGCCGGAGCAGCAGGCCGAACACCTGATACCAGCAGAGCGCGTCGGGCCGGTAGGCGGCGACACCCAGCCGCCAGCTGCCGCCGGGCAGGCGCAGCCCGCACTCGACCGTGCCGCCGCCCCGTTCCAGCAGGTAGCGGCGCAGGGTGAGGCCCGCCGCCAGGAGCACGACGAGGAGGAGGAAGCCAGCGAAGAGCCAGGCTGCGTCGAAGGCCAGCGCTCCGCTCATCCCGGCCCCCCGCGCTGGCCCTCGTCAGGACCCGTCGCCGGCGGCCCGCAGCCGCGCCCGGAGAGTACTTGATCTCGGTGGTTTCGGGCTTGGTCCGCGCCCAGCTCGGTCAGCGCCGCCTCGAGCTCGGCGCGCACCGCGGCCCGGTCCACCCGGTTACCCAGCTCCGCCTCGCGGGCCAGGATCGAGATCCGGTCGTCGTGCACCGACAGGAACCCGCTGCTGACCGCGACCTGGAGCGTCGGCCCGGCCGCGGCGTCCCCGCCGGAGGCCTGCCGCGGGTCGAGGACGCTGATGACGCCGCCCTCGGCCAGGATGCCGAGCACCGGGGGGTGCCCGGTGAGCACGCCGAGGTCGCCGTCGAGCGTCTTGGCGATGACCATGCGGGCCTCGCCGGACCATACCTCGCCGTCCGGCACGACGAGCTCGACCCGGAGTGTCACCGGGGCCTCCCGCTTCCTGTGCTGGCCGCGCCGCTCACTGGCGCTCCAGCTCCGCGGCCTTCTTCTCCACGTCCTCGATGCCGCCGCACATGAAGAAGGCCTGCTCCGGGATAGTTGTCGTACTTGCCCTCGGTGAGCGCCTTGAACGAGGCGATCGTGTCGCTCAGCGGCACGAACACGCCGGGCTGGCCGGTGAACTGCTCGGCCACGAACATCGGGTGGGACAGGAACCGCTCGATCCGCCGCGCCCGCTTGACCGTGACCTGGTCCTCTTCGGACAGCTCGTCGATGCCCAGCAGCGCGATGATGTCCTGCAGCTCCTGGTACCGCTGCAGGATGCGCAGGACCTCGCGGGCCACGTCGTAGTGCTCCTGGCCGATGTACTTGGCGTCCAGGATCCGGGAGGTGGAGGCCAGCGGGTTGACCGCCGGGAAGATGCCCTTCTCGGTGATGGCCCGGGACAGTGCCGTGGTCGCGTCCAGGTGGGCGAACGTGGTGGCCGGCGCGGGGTCGGTGTAGTCGTCCGCGGGGACGTAGATGGCCTGCATGGAGGTGATCGAGTGACCCCGGGTGGAGGTGATCCGCTCCTGCAGCTGGCCCATCTCGTCGGCCAGCGTGGGCTGGTAGCCCACCGCCGACGGCATCCGGCCCAGCAGCGTGGACACCTCGGAGCCGGCCTGGGTGAACCGGAAGATGTTGTCGATGAACAGCAGCACGTCCTGGCCCTGCACATCGCGGAAGTACTCGGCCATGGTCAGCGCGGACAGGCCGACCCGCAGCCGGGTGCCCGGCGGCTCGTCCATCTGGCCGAACACCAGCGCGGTGTCCTTGATGACGTTGGACTCGGTCATCTCGACGAACAGGTCGTTGCCCTCGCGGGTGCGCTCGCCCACCCCGGCGAACACCGACACGCCGCCGAAGTTCTTCGCCACCCGGGTGATCATCTCCTGGATGAGCACCGTCTTGCCCACGCCGGCGCCGCCGAACAGGCCGATCTTCCCGCCCTTGACGTACGGGGTGAGCAGGTCCAGCACCTTGATCCCGGTCTCCAGGATCTCGGTCCGCGGCTCGAGCTGGTCGAACGGCGGCGGGTCGCGGTGGATCGACCAGCGCTCGTTGACCTCCAGGGACGAGGCGGGCACGTCCAGGGGCACGCCGAGCACGTTGAACACGTGCCCCTTGGTGACGTCGCCGACCGGCACGGTGATCGGCCCGCCGGTGTCGGTGACCGGGGCCCCGCGGACCAGGCCGTCGGTGGGCTGCATGGAGATGGCCCGGAGCGTGTTGTCGCCCAGGTGCTGCTCCACCTCCAGGGTCAGCGTCCGCGTCTCCCCGCCCAGCGTGATATCCACGTGCAGCGCGTTGTAGATGTCCGGCATGCTGTCCTCGGTGGCGAACTCCACGTCCACCACCGAGCCGATGACCCGCGCTACCCGGCCGGCCTGGGCCTCGGGGCCCTGCTCGCCGCCGGAGGCGGTGTTCTCGACGGTTGCGGTCATGATGGCATTCACTCTTTCCCTGCGGCGCTCTCGGCCAGCGCATCCGCGCCGCCGACGATCTCGCTGATTTCCGAGGTGATCTCGGCCTGGCGGGCCTTGTTGGCCTCGCGGGTGAACTCTTCCAGGAGTTCGTTCGCGTTATCGGTGGCCGACTTCATGGCCCGGCGGCGGGCCGCGATCTCCGATGCCGCGGCTTGCAGCAGGGCCTGATAGATCCGGCTCTCCACGTACCACGGCAGCAGCGCGTCCAGCACCGCCGGCGGTGACGGCTCGAACTCGTACAGCGGGAGCGCCCCGCCGGGCCGCTCCTCCGTCGTCTCCTCGATGACCAGCGGGAGGATGCGCCGCACCACCGCGTTCTGGCTCAGCATGGAGACGAACTCGGTGTAGACGAGGTGGATCTCATCGACCCCGCCCTCAGCGGTCGGCTGGCTGAACGCCTCGAACAGCGCCTGGGTGATCTCCCGGGCGTTCTCGTGGTGCGGCACCTCGGAGAAGCCGCTCCACGAGGCGGCGATCTCCCGGCCACGGAACCGGTGCCAGGTGATGCCTTTGACGCCCGCCACGTAGGTGACCGGCTCGATGCCCCGCTCCGAGAGCAGCGCGCGCAGCCCCTGCGCCTCCCGCAGCACGTTGTTGTTGTAACCGCCGCAGAATCCCCGGTCACTGGTCAGTATCAGGATCGCGGCCCGGCGCGGCGTCTGCGCCTCGCGGACCAGCGGGTGATCGACGTTCGATGACCGGCTGACCACCGCCTCCACCGCGTCGGTGATCTCCCGGGCGTACGGGCCCGCGTCCCGGACCCGCTGCTGCGCCTTGACGATCCGGGACGTGGCGATCAGCTCCTGGGCGCGGGTGATCTGGGCGATCGACTGGACGCCCCGGATCCGCTGCCGGATCGCGCGAAGTTGGCCTGCCATGCGCTTCCTGCCGCCTAACCCTGCTCGCCGGACTTGGGCGCCGGCTCGACCCGCTTGGTCAGCGTCTCCTGGCCGACCTTGCCCTCGGGGGTCGGCTCGGCCGCCTCCTCGGTGACGAGCAGGCCGCCGCCCCTCACCTCGAAGGTGGCACGGAACTCCTCCACCGCCTCCTTGAGCGCGGCCGCGGTGTCGTCGGACAGGTCCCGGGTCTCCCGGATCGCGTCGTAGATGCCCGCGTGGTTGCGCTGGATGTGGTCCAGGAACTCCTCCTCGAACCGGCTGACATCCTCCAGCGGCACGTCATCCAGGTAGCCGGAGCTGCCCACCCAGATGGCGGCCACCTGGCGCTCCACCGGGAACGGGCTGTACTGAGGCTGCTTGAGCAGCTCGGTCAGCCGTGACCCGCGGTCCAGCTGCGCCCGCGACGCGGCGTCCAGGTCGGACGCGAAGGAGGCGAAGGCCTCCAGGTCGCGGTACTGGGACAGCGCCAGCTTGAGCCCGCCCGCAACCTTCTTCATGGCCTTGATCTGGGCGTCGCCGCCGACCCGGGACACCGAGCGGCCGACGTTGATGGCCGGGCGGACGCCCGCGTTGAACAGGTCGGTCTCCAGGAAGATCTGCCCGTCCGTGATCGAGATGACGTTGGTCGGGATGTACGCGGAGATGTCGTTGGCCTTGGTCTCCACGATCGGCAGCCCGGTCAGCGAGCCATTGCCCATGTCCTTGGACAGCTTGGCGCAGCGCTCCAGCAGCCGGGAGTGCAGGTAGAACACGTCACCCGGGTACGCCTCGCGGCCCGGCGGGCGGCGCAGCAGCAGCGAGATGGCCCGGTACGCCTCGGCCTGCCGGGACAGGTCGTCGAAGACGATCAGCACGTTCTCGCCCCGGTACATCCAGTACTGGCCGATGGCCGACCCGGTGTAGGGGGCGACGTACTTGAAGCCGGCCGGGTCGGAGGCGGGGGAGGCCACGATCGTCGTGTACTCCATGGCGCCCGCGTCCTCCAGCGACTGGCGGACCTGCGCGGTGGTCGAGCCCTTCTGGCCGACGGCCACGTAGATGCACTTGACCTGGCGGGCCGGGTCGCCGGATTCCCAGTTCTCCCGCTGGTTGATGATCGTGTCGATGGCGATGGCCGTCTTGCCGGTCTGCCGGTCGCCGATGATCAGCTCGCGCTGGCCACGGCCGATCGGGGTGATCGCGTCGATCGCCTTGATCCCGGTCTGCAGCGGCTCGTTGACCTTGCTGCGCTGCACCACCGAGGGGGCCTGCAGCTCCAGCGCCCGGATCTCGGACGCCTCGATGTCGCCGTGGCCGTCCAGCGGTACCCCGAGCGGGTCCACCACGCGGCCGAGGAAGCCGTCACCGACCGGCACGGACAGGACCTCGCCGGTCCGCCGGACCTGCTGTCCTTCCTCGATCTTGGTGAAGTCACCGAGGATCACCACGCCGATCTCGCGCTCGTCCAGGTTGAGCGCGACGCCGCGGATGCCGCCGGGAAACTCCAGCAGCTCGTTCGCCATCGCCGAGGGCAGCCCCTCGACCCGGGCGATGCCGTCGCCGCACTCGGCGACGACGCCGACTTCCTCCCTGGACGCCCCGTCCGGCTGGTACGCCTGGACGAAGCTCGCCAGCGCGTCCCGGATCTCGTCGGGCTGGATTGTCAGCTCCGCCATGGTCCTCGTGTCTCTCTGTCGTCCGGATGTGTGGTCCGGGTTTGTTGGTCCGGTTGCCGCGGGCTGGTCGCCCGGTGGCTGGCTCGGTGCGGCGCGGCGGTCAGGCCGCCATCTGCCGGCGCAGCGCCGCCAGCCGGCTCGCCACGCTCCCGTCGATGAACTCATCCCCGATACGGACGGATATGCCACCTATGACACCGGGATCGATGAGAACGTCCAGGTGCACGCCGCGGCCGAACGCCGCGGCCAGGGCGGCGGCCAGGCGCTCCCGCTCGTCTGCCCCGAGCGGGATGGCGACCCGCACGACGGCGATCAGGCGCTCCCGCCACTCAGCCACCAGCCGCGCGTAGTCAGCCAGGCACATATCCAGACTACGTCCCCGGGGATGCACGACCGCCGCCGTGATGAGGCGCAGCGACGGGGGGGTCACCTTGCCGTCCAGCAGCGTGGCCAGCAGCTGGCGCTTGGCGCTGGCCGGCGCCTGGCGGCTGGTCAGCGCGGCGCGCAGCTCGGGCGAGCCGCTGACCACCCGGCTGAACCGGAACAGCTCGTCCTCGACGTCGTCCAGGTGCCCGGCGTCGTCCGCCGCGGCCGCGGCGGCTAGCACCGCCAGTTCCTCGGTGGCGTCGGTGAGGTCGCGCGGTACCGACCAGCGCGCGGCGGCGAGCCCGGCGACGATGTGCAGCGTGGCCCGGCTGACCTTGCCCTCCAGCAGGGTGCGGACCAGCCCGGCCCGGTCGGCGGGGCGCTTGGTGGTGTCGGTCAGCGCACGGCGCAGCGCCGGCTGGCTGCCCAGCAGCGCGACCACGCCGAACAGCTCCTCACTGAGCACGCCGGCCACCCCGGGCTCGCTGACCGCGCTGGCCAGCCGTTCCCGGGCCTGGGCGAGGGATGCCCGGCTAGCTCCGCGCATGCTCGCCTCCGGCGGAGGTCTCCCGCTCCAGGTCATCCAGGAACCGCTCGACGACGCGCCGCTGGCGGGCCTCGTTCTCCAGCGATTCGCCGACCACCCGGCTGGCCAGTTCGACGGCCATGGTGCCCACCTCGGCGCGCAGCGCGTTGATGGCCTGCTGGCGGTCCGCGTCGATCTGCGCGTGCGCCACCTCGACCAGGCGCCGCCGCTCGGCCTCGCCCTGCTCGCGCAGTTCGGCGAGGATCTGCGCGCCCTCCTCGCGGGCCTTCTCACGCAGCCGCCCGGCCTCCTGCCGGGCCTCGGCCAGTTGCTGCCGGTACTCGGCCAGCGCCCGCTCGGCCTCGGCCTGCATCTCCTCGGCGCGCTGGATGCCGCCCTCGATGGCGTCGGTCCGCTCGGCCATCGTCCGCTGGATGCGGGGCAGGAGCACCTTCCCCAGCACCGCGAACACGATGAGGAAGGCGATCGCGCCGATGATCAGCTCGGGCCATTCGGGTATCAGCGGATTAGAAGGCGGGGTCACCACCGCCGCCCCAACGTGGTACCTCACGGTGCGGCCTCCTGTCGGCTAGGGATCACTGGGAGACTCCGCCGATCAGGTGGCGCCGAAGATGAACGGGACCACGAGGCCGATCAGGGCCAGGGCCTCGGCCAGCGCGAAGCCGATGTACATGTTGGACTGGATCAGCCCGCGGGCTTCCGGCTGCCGGGCCATGGCCTCGACACCGTGGCCGAAGATCAGGCCGATGCCGACACCGGGGCCGATGGCCGCCAGGCCGTACCCCACCGCGCCGAAGTTGATCTGCAGCCGCTGGGTCGTGCCCGCGGCGATCACATGGTGCAGGACACCAAGGGCGACCAGATGATGCGCGACATCAAGCATGTGCGCGTTCCTTTGCGTTCAGGCCGGCGGTTGTCCCCCGCCAGCGGATTGGACGGGCCACTAGCACACTCAGGTGCGCTGGCGGACGAATCGTGTCGCGGGCCACGTCAGTGGCCCCCTTCCAGTGAGCCGCCGATGTACTGGGCGGTCAGAATGGTGAAGATATAGGCCTGCAGGGCCTGGATCAGCATCTCGAACGCGGTCAGCACGATGGTGAGGGCGAACGAGGTCACGCTGAACAGCAGGCCGATGCTGAGGCTGAACAGGTACCAGGTCGAGAGGGTGAAGATCAGCAGCAGGATGTGCCCGGCGAACATGTTCGCGAACAGCCGGACCGCGAGCGTGAACGGCCGGATGAGGAGGTACTGCAGAACCTCCACGGGCGCCAGGATGACCAGGATGGGGCCCGGCACGCCGCTCGGGATCATGTGCCTGAAGTAGCCGCCCAGCCCCTGGTGCTTGATGCCCAGGTAGGTGTAGGTGCCGTAGACCATCAGCATCAGCGCGACCGGGAAGGCGATCTGTGACATCGCCGGGAACTGCGCCACCGGGATGATCTCCATCAGGTTCATGATCCAGATGAAGAAGAACAACGAGACCAGGAACGGCAGGAAGCTATCGCCGCGCTTGCCGATCATCGGCCGCAGGATCTGCTCGCGGACGAACTCGACCCCCATCTCGCCGAGGGTCTGCACGCCCCGCGGGACGATCTTCGGGTTGGCGAACGCGGCCCAGAAGAACCCCACCACGGCGACGGCGCAGACCAGGGCGAGCAGCATCGGCTTGGTGAAACTGAACGACCCGATCGTGAAGAAGGGTTCGAACAGGAACGTGGGCGCGGGATAGTTCGGCCCCGGAAAGCCGCAGTGCGTAGCCGAGAAGACGTGGCTGTTGTCCTCGGTGCACTTGCCCGCGGCGAGGATCAGCATGTCACCGCGCAAGACGGTTTCCTCCTGCTTCGTGCCCGCGCGCGGCGCTCGCCGGCGCAGCGCGCATCCAGGCCGCCCTCATCCGGGCGGAACGTCGGGGCATGCCGATGCTGGCCTGGCCAGCATGCTTCGCATGCGGATTACTTAGTGGCTCCTGCCGTACTTCCAGACCACCCCGCCGACGGCGAAGACCAGCCCGGCGAGCGCGCCCGCCGGCAGCAGCACCGGGATGTGCGTCAGCCACGCCGCCAGCCAGCCGATGAGGCCGTAGGCCACCATGCCGGCGATCAGGTAGCTGAAAATGCTCCAGCCCTGGTTCTCTTCGGCCGGCGGCTGGCCGCGCGGCGGCACGCCGCCGGGCGGTCCTGTCCGGCCGGAGGACGAGGATCCAGTTCCGCCGGTGGCACGCCAGGTCATCGTGCCAGCCACCGACGGCAGGCTGACCCGCGGGCCGCGATCCGCCGTCCGGGAGCGAGAGGTGCGCCACGCGTCACCGTTCCCCGTCCGGTTCCACGTACAGCACCTTGAGCCGCATCGACCAGAGCACCTGGGCGCCGCTCCAGACCAGTACGCAGACGATGGCGGTCAGGCCGAACAGCCGCCCGTTGAACGCGGTCGTGCCGAGGAGCTTCGACACCACGACCAGCAGTGCGAGGATCTTGATGAGGTAGGTACTCAAGGCGGTGATCATCATGGCCTGCGGGCTGATCTTGGACGCCCGCCACACGGCCGTGATGCTGATCGCGAAGAACACGGCGACCAGGGCCGCTCCGAGCAGGGCGCCGATCAGGCCCTTGGTCCCGCCGAGCACCGTGGCGAGCACAACCATGATCACCGCAGCGCCAGCCGTGACAACGGCGGATCGCCGGGCGATCGGGCCATAACTCGCCAGCATCTTAGGTGGCTCCGGAGGGCTCGACAGGAGGACACTTGACTCGGGGACGCGCCGGTCCGCCTCCCACACGGCACCGGCCAGGAGCCGGTGTGCCGCCGAGGCGGACGTAGCAATCCGCCGGGTTAGCGAAACCTATCACGGGCCCCTCACTCGTCCTTGAGTGACTGCTCGTGAAAGATATCACAAGCTCCTATAGCCGGGCTTTACCAGGTCCCCCGGTGTGATGAAGGTTACCGAAACAGTCATTAACTCCCAGGTCATCGCGGAGTCCACCAGAGTTCGCAAGCGGGGATGAACTGCCCAGCCGGTCAGCCGCCGGGCCGCCCGATGAACCACGGGGGCGCGTCATCGCCGGGCTTATCGCGGCCGGGACCGCCTTCCCCGCCGTCCTCGGGGCCCTGGCCGCCCGGGTCGGCCGGCCTCCGCCGCGGCGCGATCGTACCCGCCCGGCTCGCCCGCCTGGCCAGCCGGGTCAAACCCGGCCTGGCTCGCCCGCCCGGCGGTACCCGCGTGGCGGCGTCCCCGGGATCACGTCCTCGTCCCGGCCGGGCGGGTAGTCATGGCCAGGCCGGTACCCGTTCCCGGCGGGCCCGGCGGGCAGGTACCCGTTCCCGGCGGCCAGGTACCCGTTCCCGGCGGGGCCGGCCGGCGCTGGCCGCTCCGGGGCAGGCGGGGTGCGCAACGGCCGGCCGGATTCCAGCGGCCCGGGCGCGGGCCAGGTCGCCTCCGTGGCCGGCCCGGCGCCGGCCGCGCCGCGGGGCGGAGGTAGCCCGGCTGCTCCGGCGGTACCGGGACGCCGCCCGCACGGCCCGCGCCGGCGACGGCACCGGCCAGGGCCGGGCTCGCGGCGGGCCGGGGCGCGGCGGGCGGCGCGGCCCCGGGTGCCGGGGCGCGGCGGGCCTCCGGCTTACTCCACCACCGCAACCGCGGCATGGACAGCAGCAGCAGGACCAGGATCCCGCCGGCGGTGACGATGCCCAGCACGTACACCTTGGTCCGCATGATCGACAGCAGCACCACGGTGCCCGCGAACAGGGCCGCCCACATGTACATGATCAGCACGCTGGCCCGGTGCGAATGCCCGATGTCCAGCAGCCGGTGCTGCAGGTGTTTCTTGTCCGCGGCGAACGGGGACATCCCGGCCCTGGTCCGCCGGACCACGGCCAGCAGCAGGTCGGCGTACGGGATCAGCATGATGATGGCGGGGACCAGCAGCGGCAGCACCTCGGGGAACCGGTTGACGGTCCCGCCCCGGTACGCGGCCGGGCCGACCAGCGTGTTCGGGTCGATGGTCGCCAGGCTGGAGATCGGTGCGTAGGCGAGCAGCAGCCCGAGCAGCATCGACCCGGTATCGCCCATGAAGATGCGGGCCGGGTGGAAGTTGTGCGGCAGGAAGCCGACGCACACCCCGAGCAGCACGGCGGCGGCCAGTGCCGGGTCGTCCTGCTCGCTCAGCCCCACCCGTTTGGCCAGCGTGTAGTAGTACAGGTAGAACGCGGCGGCCCCGATCGCGACGATCCCGGCGGCCAGCCCGTCCAGGCCGTCGATGAAATTGACCGCGTTGATCGTCACCACCACGATCAGGATGGTCAGCGCGGTCTGCTGATCAGAGGTGAGAGCGAGGGTGACGCCGCCTGGCAATGGCAGCCACTGCACCATCGCCCCGCTCCAGACCAGGACCACCGCGGCGGCCACCTGGCCGGCCAGCTTGGTGATCGCGCCCAGCCCCCAGCGGTCGTCCACGAAGCCCATGAGCACGACCATGGCTCCGGCCAGCAGCAGCCCCGCGCCCACCCGGGTCCCGTGGAACACGGTGCTGAGCGGGAACATCCGGGAGGCGACCAGCAGCCCGGCAGCCATTCCGCCGTAAATCGCCAGCCCGCCGAGAGTCGGGACGGGCTCGGTATGAACGTCGCGTTCCCGCGGCTGCTTCATGGCGCCGATCGCCATCGCAAATCGGCGGACAAGCGGGATGAGCAGGTAGGTGACGGTCGCTGCTACCAGCGCCGTGAGCCCGTACTCCTTCATCCCGGTTCACCGGCCACTCTCGTTGCCGCGTCCATTAATGCCCCACTGTAGCCCGCCCGGCGCAGCGGTGATGGCACGCCGGCCGGGGCCGCGCGGCGCCTCACTCCGCGGCCTGCGGGCCCGTCCCGTTCTCCCCGGCGGCCGCCGGGGCTTCGGCCCCCGCCGCGGGCTCAGGCCCGGGCTCGGCCGCCACGTCCGTCTCCTCAGTCCCGTAGTCCAGCACAGCCAGCGGGATGACATCGCGGAGCCGTTCCACACTGATCACCCCGGGGCGGAGCAGCCGCGGCACGGTACCGGTCAGGTCCACGATGCTGGACGGCACGTCGCCCGGGCACGGGCCGCCGTCCAGGTAGACTGCGACCTGCTCACCCAGCTGGGCCACCGCCTCGTCGGCCGTGGTGGCCGGCCGCTGTCCGGACAGGTTCGCGCTGCTCACCGCGAGCGGGCCGGTCCGCTTGAGCAGGTCCAGCGTGATCTGGTGCAGCGGCATCCGGACCGCGACGGTGCCCTTGGTTTCGCCGATGTCCCAGACCAGGGTCGGGCTGGACCGGCAGACCAGGGTCAGCCCGCCCGGCCAGAACTCATCGATCAGGTCCTTGCCCGCCTCGGGGAACTCGGCGACCAGGGCCATCGCCGCCCGCACCGTGCCGACCAGCACCGGCGGCGGCATGTCCCGGCCCCGGCCCTTGGCTTTCAGCAGTCCGTCCACCGCGACCGGGTCGAACGCCTCGGCCGCCACCCCGTAGACCGTGTCGGTCGGCAGCACGACCAGTTCACCGCGGCGCAGTGCCCGTTCCGCCGCAGCCAGGCCGTCCGCGCGCTGCTCCGGGTCGGCACAGTCAAAGCGCTTGCTCATGGGCGTTCATCCTCCCATCTCCCCGGGCCTGGCCAGGCCGCCGTGACGAAACGGTCCCGGCCGGCCAGGTCCCGGTGGTTGCGCGGATCGTGCCAGCCGCGCTCCTCGGCGAAAACCCAGTACACGGCGGCGCCCTGCTGGGCCCCGTGTTCCACGGCCACCAGCCCGCCCGGCCGCAGCAGGCGGCGGGCGGCCTGCTCGACCACGCGCACCGCGTCCAGCCCGTCGGTGCCGCTCCACAGCGCGGTCGCCGGGTCATACTCACCGACCTCGGGTGGCACCGACGCGCCCCACGGGATGTACGGCGGGTTGCTGATGACCAGGTCGGCCGTGCCGTCGAGATCGGCCAGGGCGACGGCGAAATCCGCGTCGTGCAGGGTGACCCGCCCCTTGGTGTGCGGCGCGGCCGCCGCGCACCGGTCGATGTTGCGCTGCGCCCACTGCCGGGCCAGCGGGTCGGCCTCGACCGCGTGCACCCGGGACCGCGGCACCTCCTGGGCGATGGCCAGGGCGATCGCGCCCGAGCCGGTGCCCAGGTCGGTGACGAGCGGCTCGGTCACATCCATCTCGCGGAGCCGGTCGATCGCCCAGCCGGTCATCACCTCAGTCTCCGGGCGGGGGACGAACACGCCCGGCCCGACTTCGAGATCCAGGTAGCGGAAGTAGGCGTGCCCGGTGATGTGCTGCAGGGGCTCCCGGGCCTCGCGGCGGGCCACCTCGTCCCAGAACCGGGGGTCGAACGCCCCGTCCGGCACCCGGTGCAGCTCGGTGCGCGGTACCCCGTGCACATGGGCCGCGATCTGCTCCGCGTCGGCCCGCGGCGAGTCCACGCCGGCCTCGGCCAGGCGGGCAGCGGCCACGGCAATTTCGTTAAGGAGCAAGCTCATCACAGGCCTCGCGGGAGCCGCCCGGCAGGCCCAGCCGCGGGCGGGCGCGGCGGGGCCGGGTCAGGCGCCATCGGCTGCTGCCGCCCTCCCCGACCGGTCCGCGTCGATCAGCGCGCCGATGACTGCGTCCAGGTCCCCGTCGATGACGTGGTCCAGGTTATACGCCTTATAGCCGACCCGGTGGTCAGAGATGCGGTTCTCCGGGAAGTTGTAGGTGCGCACCCGCTGGGAGCGGTCCACCTCCTTGACCTGGCTGCGGCGCTCGGCCGAGGCCTGGGCATCCGCGCTGGCCTGGGCGGCGGCCAGCAGCCGGGCGCGCAGGATGCGCAGCGCCTGCTCCTTGTTCTGCAGCTGGCTCTTCTCGTTCTGGCAGGAGACCACGATGCCGGTCGGCTTGTGCGTGATCCGGACCGCGGAATCGGTGGTGTTGACGCTCTGGCCGCCGGGCCCGGAGGAGCGGTATACGTCCACCCGCAGGTCGTTCGGGTCGATGGTGACCTCGACCGGATCGGCTTCCGGCAGCACCAGCACGCCCGCGGCCGAGGTGTGAATGCGGCCCTGCGACTCGGTCACCGGGACGCGCTGCACCCGGTGCACGCCGCCCTCGTACTTGAGCCGGGACCACACGCCGTGCCCGGGCGCGGCCCGGCCGCCGGCCTTGACCGCGACCGTGACGTCCTTGTAACCGCCCAGCCCGGTCACGGTGGAATCCAGGACCTCGGTCTTCCAGCCCTGCCGCTCGGCGTACCGCAGGTACATCCGCAGCAGGTCCCCGGCGAACAGGGCGGATTCCTCGCCCCCCTCGCCCGCCTTCACTTCGAGGATGACGTCCTTGCCGTCGCTCGGGTCCCGCGGCGTCAGGAAGTCGTTCAGCTGGTCCTCAAGCTCGGCCCGGCGGCGGCCGAGCTGCTCGGCCTCGGCCGCGAACGAGGCGTCCTCGCCGGCCAGTTCCTGGGCGGTGGCCTCATCGGCCGACGTGTGCTCCCAGGCGTGGTAGGCCTCGACCACCGGGGAGATCTCGCCGTAACGGCGGGACAGGGCCCGGGCCCGCTCCTGGTCGGTGTGCACGGCCGGGTCGGCGAGGGTGTGCTCCAGCTCCGCGTGCTCCGCCGCCAGCTCACTGAGCCGGTCGAACACCGTTGCCCTCCTCCGCCGAAGGCGGGCACCGGGGATGGCGCCCGCAGGCCGGCCCGGAATCCCGGGACCGGCGGTCATGGTCCTCCAAACCCAAAATCACCGCGCGGTGAGCGCATGGCCAGGCCATCGCGCCACCGCACGGTGACGGGTTGAAGCTACTTGGAGCCGGCTGCCTTCTTGCCGAACCGGCGCTCGAACCGGGCCACGCGGCCGCCGGTGTCGAGGATCTTCTGCTTGCCGGTGTAGAACGGGTGGCAGTTCGAGCAGATGTCGGCGTGGATCACGCCGCCCTTGGCCGTGCTGCGCGTGGTGAAGGTGCTCCCGCAGGTGCAGGTCACTTCGGTCACCACGTAGTCCGGGTGGATACCAGGCTTCACTATGTACTCCTGCCTTAGCTGGTCGCCGGGTCGCCGGGGCGGCTAAGCCGCCCTGGCGTGAACCGGTACCGCGTTGTCGTGGCTATTCAGTGTGCCAGACCCTGCAACATGCGCGCGGGCCTGGTGATTCCCGGCCGGGCCGCGGCTAGCCGCGGTCCTGGCCGACCGTGGTCTTCTGCACGTGCAGCAGGAACTCGGCGTTGCTCTTGGTCTCCTTCATCCGCTCCATGAGCACTTCGAGGGCCTGCTGCGGCTCCAGGGCGTGCAGCACCCGGCGGAGCTGCCAGACGATCTTCAGCTCCTCGGGGGTCATCAGGATCTCCTCCTTGCGGGTGCCGGAGGCATCCACGTCGATGGCGGGGAAGATCCGCTTGTCGGCCAGTTCCCGGCGGAGCCGCAGCTCCATGTTGCCGGTGCCCTTGAACTCCTCGAAGATGACCTCGTCCGCGCGGGACCCGGTCTCGATGAGGGCGGTGGCCAGGATGGTCAGCGACCCGCCGTGCTCGATGTTCCGCGCCGCGCCGAAGAAGCGCTTGGGCGGGTACAGCGCGGTGGAGTCCACGCCTCCGGACATGATCCGGCCGCTGGCGGGCGCGGCCAGGTTGTAGGCGCGGCCCAGCCGGGTGATCGAGTCCAGCAGGACGACCACGTCGTGGCCCATTTCCACCAGCCGCTTGGCCCGCTCGATGGCGAGCTCCGCGACGGTGGTGTGGTCCTCGGCGGGACGGTCGAAGGTGGAGTGGATCACCTCGCCCTTGACCGAGCGCTGCATGTCGGTGACTTCCTCAGGCCGCTCGTCCACCAGGACGACCATGAGGTGGCACTCCGGGTTGTTCTTGGTGATCGCGTTCGCGATGGCCTGCAGGATCATCGTCTTGCCCGCCTTGGGCGGGGAGACGATGAGGCCGCGCTGGCCCTTGCCGATCGGGCTGACCAGGTCCATGATCCGGGTGGTCAGCACGCCGGGGTCGGTCTCCAGCCGGAGCCGGTCCTGCGGGTAGAGCGGCACCAGCTTGGAGAAGTCGGGACGGCCGCGGGACTGCTCCGGGTCCAGGCCGTTGATCTTGTCCAGCCGGACCAGCGCGTTGAACTTCTCCCGGCGCTCGCCGTCCCGGGGCTGGCGCACCGCGCCCTCGATCACGTCGCCCTTGCGCAGGCCGTGCCGGCGCACCTGGGACAGCGACACGTACACGTCGTTGGAGCCGGGCAGGTACCCGGTGGTCCGGATGAAGCCGTAGTTGTCCAGCACGTCGAGGATGCCGGCGATCGGGATGAGCACGTCATCCTCGGTCACCACCGGCTCGGTCTCCGGGGCGCCGCGCTCACGGCGGCGGTTGCGGTTGCGGAACCGGTCCCGGCTGCGCCGGCGGCCCGACCCGTCATCGTCATCCCCGCGGTCCATCACCTGGCCGCCGCGCGGCCCGCTGTCGCGCCCGTTGTCGCGGGTGTCCCGGCCGCCGTCACGGGAACCGCCGTCACGGGAACCACCCTCGCGGGAACCACCCTCGCGGGAACCACCCTCGCGGGGACCGCCGTCGCGCTGGTCACCAGCGTCGCCACGGGGCGCGTCGTCGCGCCGCCCGTTGCGGCGGCGGCCGTCGCGGCGCTGCCCGTCCCCCTGGCCGTCCGCGGAACCGCCGCGGGCCGCAGCATCGGCCGCGCCGTTCGCGGCGGCCGTCCCGGCCTCGCTGCCATCGGCCCGCGGCCCCTGGCCGAAGGCGAGCTGGCCCTCGGCCCCCTGGCCGGCGCCGTTCTGGCCGCGGCCGCGCGCGCTGTCCTGCTGCGCCTCGCGCGTGGTGCCGGCGGCTTGCTGCGCCGGGCTGGATGTGTGCCCCGCGTCGCCCACAGCGGGCTGTGTCGGTGTGTCTGACTCCATGGCGTCCTGCTCACGGTGGCGGGGTGCGCCAGCTCCCGCGGACGCGCCACGCTGGACTGAGTTGTCGTGTGCCACGCTCCCGCCGGCTGCCGCCGGGCCACCCTGCTGGCCTGGGGCTGCTCCGGCTGGCTGGCCCTGGGCGGCATTGCCGCCCTGCCTGGCCTGGATCGCCTCGACGAGCTGGCCCTTACGCATCCGGCCGGTGCCGGTGATGCCCATCGACTGGGCGAGCCGCTGCAGATCGGCCAGCAGCATGCCGGACAGCCCGGATCCGCCGCGGCGGGCGGGCTTGTCAGTCACCGTCTCACCAGCGGCGCCCGACGGGCCGCTGGCCTGCCCGGCATCGGGCGGCGAGACCCCCCGGCCCCCGTGCGTCTCGCTGGGCTGGGCCGCGACCGCGGGTACGGGACGCAGGCCAGGCTCGGCGGAGTAGCCGGGGGTTCCCTCAGGCGCACCTGAGGAGCCGGTGAAGAGTTCGGTGGTGTCGCTCACGAGGGGTCCTTCCCAGGGAGCGGGCGTCGGCCGCGCGTGCGGCCGGTCGACCCGGTGTTACGGTCCGGCGAATCGGCCGGACCAGATACTGCGCTCATTGCTGTCCCCGCGCCGTTGTGGCACGGGATGCCGCCCGCGTCCGGATCCAGTGCCCGGCCCGCGGTCGGCGGCCGCGGAGCCAGCCCGGAATCCAGCGCCGGGGCGGAGGGTCTGGCACGAGTCCAGACGGCTGGGGTAGCCCGCCTCGGCGCTCCCCCGGCTCCCGGTTCGCCACGGCCACCCCGAGCTTGGCGTACGCGGAGGTGAGTTGGCAATCCGGAGAGTTGAAGGAGCGTCACTGACCACGCCCGGCTGGAGAGCCGGTCAGGCAGCAAGTGACAGGCGAGCACCTGACCCCATGGTGGGGTATCTGGTGCACTGTCTACCTTAACACTAGGAGAGGCCACGGCATTCCTCGGCAGTGGTCCGTGTGTCGTGGGGACCCTGGCCAGCCGCGCGGGGGGAGGACCCGTGCGGCTCACCGGAGGCAGCTGAGCTCTGCGGCCGGACGCCAGGTATCCGGGCACGCCTCAGCGCGCGCTGTCTCATGAGCGTTCGGCCGGCCCAGCGGTCTGGAGGGTTGCGCCAAGCCGGTCGATGTCCAGGGGGCTTATACGCCACTCGATACCCGTTTCTCGGGCGATTGAATCCACCAGGTCAGGCCCGGGTTCCGCGTCCGAGACGAGGAGGGCCAGCACGGACGGGCCGGCCCCGGAGATGACCGCGGGCACCCCCGCCGCCCGGAGCCGGGCCAGCAGGTCCGCGGTCCGCGGCGCGGCCGCCGCGCGGTAGGACTGGTGCAGGTAATCCTGGGTCGCGTCGAACAGCACGTCCGGCACCCGGGTAAGCGCCGCGATCAGCAGCGCGCTGCGGGCCGCGTTCGCCGCGGCGTCCCGGTGCGGCACCGCGGGCGGCAGCGCGCCGCGCGCCGTGACCGTGGCGAGAACCTCATCCGGAACGAGGACCACCGGCCGGATCTCCTCCAGCACCGGCAGGCGTACCAGGCGGGGCTGCCCGGCCGCCGCTCCGGCTTCTCCCTCTGGGATCCAGGCGATGGTCAGGCCGCCGGCCAGGCAGGCGGCCACGTTGTCCGGGTGCCCTTCCACCTCGGTGGCCAGGGCGAGCACCGCATCGTCGGGCAGCCGGTCCGGGCCGTCGGGGACCAGCCCGCGGGCGGCCAGGATCCCGGTGACGATGGCCGCGGCGGAGGAACCGAGCCCCCGGCCGTGCGGGATCGTGTTCAGGCTGCGCAGGCCAAGCCCCGGCGGCTGGCCGCCGAGCCGGTCGAACGCGGCCCGCATGGCGCGCACCACCAGGTGCCGTTCGCCTTCGCCCGCCGTCCCGGCGCCCTCACCGGACACGTCGATGTGCAGGCCGCCCTCGGTCACCCGGGCCACCGTCACGTCGTACAGGGACAGCGCGAGGCCCAGCGCGTCGAACCCGGGGCCCAGGTTCGCGCAGGTCGCCGGGGTGCGCACCACCACCGGCGCATCACGCCAGCGCGATCCGCTGGTCACGCGGGGGACCTCGTCATGCCAGGCCCGGTCGCCAGTCCGCCCCTCATGCCCGACGCTCGTCACGCCAGGCCCAGGGCGGCGGCGGCGGCCGCGGAATCCGCCGGGATGGTAACCGGGGCGGGCGCGGCCGACACCGCCCAGTCCGGGTCCTTCAGGCCGTTGCCGGTCACCGTGCACACCACCCGGCAGCCCGCCGCCACCTGGCCGTTCTCCCGGGCCTGCAGCAGCCCGGCCACCCCGGCCGCGGACGCCAGCTCACCGAACACCGCTTCCTTGGCGGCGAGCAGCCGGTAAGCGGCGAAGATCTGCCGGTCGGTCACCGAGTCGATGAGCCCGCCGGACTCATCGCGGGCCGCCTCGGCCAGATGCCACGACGCCGGGTTGCCGATCCGGATCGCGGTGGCGATCGTCTGCGGCGCGCGCACCGGCTCGCCCCGGACGATCGGCGCCGCGCCGCTGGCCTGGAAGCCGAGCATCCGCGGGGTGCGAGTGGCCTGGCCAGCCGCGGCGTACTGCTGGTAGCCCCTCCAGTAGGCGGTGATGTTCCCCGCGTTGCCGACCGGCAGGCAGTGCACGTCGGGCGCATCGCCCAGCACGTCGACGATCTCGAACGCGGCCGATTTCTGCCCTTCCAGCCGGTCGTTGTTGACCGAGTTGACCAGCGCCACCGGGTAGTTGGCGGCCAGCTTGCGGGCCAGTTCCAGGCAGTCGTCGAAGTTCCCGTCCACCTGGAGCAGCCGGGCCCCGTGCACCAGGGCCTGGGCCAGCTTGCCCAGGGCGATCTTGCCCCGCGGCACGAGCACGGCGCAGGTCATCCCGGCCCGCGCCGCATAGGCGGCCGCGCTGGCGCTGGTGTTGCCGGTGGAGGCGCAGATCACCGCGGTCGCACCGCGGGCCGCGGCCATCGTGACCGCCATCGTCATGCCGCGGTCCTTGAACGACCCGGTCGGGTTCGCCCCCTCGACCTTGAGGTAGACCTCGCAGCCGGTCCGCTCGGACAGCACGGGGGCGGGCAGCAGCGGCGTGGCGCCCTCGCCCAGCGTGACTACCGGGCCGCCATCCGGCACCGGCGGCAGCCACTCCCGGTACTGCTCGATCACCCCGCGCCACGGCTGGTAGCCCGCCGCGGCGCCGGCGGATTTCACGCCGGCGTTCATTCGTCGGCCTCCCCCTCCACGCGCATCACGCTGGCCACTGCGCGCACGGTATCCATGGTGCCGAGTTCGGCCACGCAGCGCGAGAGGGCCGCGTCCGGCGCCACGTGCGTCACGATCACCAGCTGCGCGTCCTCGCCCCGGCCCTCCTGGCGGACCGCCTTGATCGACACATCATGCCGGGCGAACGTCTCCGCCACCCGGGCCAGCACGCCGGGACGGTCGGCGACGTCCAGCGCCACGTGGTACCGGGTCAGCGACTCCCCCATGGGCAGCGGCGGCAGCTCGGCGTAGGTGGAGGCGTCCGGCCCGCGGGTGCCGGCCATCCGGTTCCGCGCCACGGCCACCACGTCACCCAGCACGGCGCTCGCGGTGGGCACCCCGCCGGCCCCGGCGCCGTAGAACATGAGCTGCCCGGCGGACTCCGCCTCGACGAACACCGCGTTGTAGGCCTCACGCACGCCGGCCAGCGGATGGGTGCGCGGGATCATCGCCGGGTGGGCGCGGACCGATACGCCGCCGTCCCGCCGCTCGCAGATGGCAAGCAGCTTGACCACCCGGCCGAGGGCCCGGGCGCTGGCGATATCGGCCGGGGTAACCCCGGTGATGCCCTCCCGGTACACATCGGCCGCGGTGACCCCGGTGTGGAAGGCCAGCCCGGCCAGGATGGCCGCCTTGGCCGCCGCGTCGAAGCCCTCGATGTCCGCGGTCGGGTCAGGCTCCGCGTAGCCGAGCGACTGCGCCTCCTCCAGCGCCTCGGCGAAGCCCGCGCCCGAGGTGTCCATCCGGTCCAGGATGTAGTTCGTCGTGCCATTGACGATGCCCAGCACGCGGTGCACCGCATCGCCGGCCAGCGACTCGCGGAGCGGCCGGAGCAGCGGGATGGCCCCGGCCACGGCCGCCTCGTAATAGAGGTCGGCGCCGTTCTCCCGGGCCGCCTCATGCAGCGTGGCGCCGTCCTCGGCCAGCAGCGCCTTGTTCGCCGAGATGATCGACTTGCCGGATTTCATCGCGGCCAGCAGCAGGGAGCGGACCGGCTCGATGCCGCCGATCACCTCGATCACGATGTCCACGTCCGGCCGGGTGACCAGGCCCATGGCGTCCGTGGTGAGCAGGGCCGGATCGACCGGGACGGCACGGGCCCGGCCGGGGCGCCGCACGGCGACCCCGGCCACCTCCAGCCGGGCGCCGGTCCGCGCGGCCAGGTCGTCGGCCTGCCGGCCGAGCAGGCGGAACACCTCCGAGCCGACCGTGCCGCAGCCCAGCAGCGCCACCTTCAACGTGCGCATGACGGGCCCTTTCTCCTCAGTGCCGGCCCGGGGGGCGGCCCCCCGGAACCCTCCGCGCATTCACGGGCTCGGCGGGACACGCCTGCAGCGCGCCCCGCATCGCCAGCGAATCGTCTCATCCTTCATCCAGGCTCAGCAGATCCTTGATGGTCTCCCGGCGCAGCAGCGGCCGGGCCAGGCCATCGGAGACGGCCACCACGGCAGGCCGCCCCACGTGGTTGTAGTTGCTGGCCATCGACCGGCAGTACGCCCCGGTGCCGGCCACGGCGACCAGGTCCCCCGGGACCACGTCGGACGGCAGGTAGCAGTCCCGGACCACGATGTCACCACTCTCGCAGTGCCGGCCGACAATGCGGGACAGCATGGGCGGCGCGGAGGATTCCCGGGAGGCCAGCACGCAGGTGTACTCAGCGTCGTACAGCGCGGTCCGGATGTTGTCACTCATTCCGCCGTCCACGCTGACATAGCTGCGCAGGCCATCCACGTCCTTGACCGTCCCGACCTCATAGAGGGTAATAGTGCCGGGCCCGGCGATGGCGCGGCCCGGCTCGACCGTCAGCCGGGGGACGGCCAGGCCTGCGGCGACACACTGGCCGCGGACTATTTCGTTCAGGTTCTGCGCGATGATTTTCACGTCGGCAGGGTCGTCCCCGCTGGTGTAGGCGATGCCCAGGCCACCGCCGAGGTTCAGCTCGCTGATCTCGTGCCCGTGCTCGTCGCGGATCGCCGCGGCCAGGGCGAGCACCCGGCGCGCGGCCACCTCGAAGCCCTCGGTGTCGAAGATCTGCGAGCCGATGTGCGAGTGCAGGCCGGCCAGTTCCAGTCCCGGGCAGGCGAGGATGCGCCGGACCGCCTCGGCGGCCGCCCCGGAGGACAGCGAGAAGCCGAACTTCTGGTCGTCATGCGCGGTGGCCACGAACTCGTGGGTGTGCGCTTCCACGCCGGTGGTCACCCGGACCAGGACCCGGGGGCGCCGCTCCGGGTTGGGCGCGATGACGGTCCCGTCCTGGCCGACCGGCGGCTCGGTCAGGTAGGCGAGGCGGGCGATCTCCTCGAACGAGTCCACCACGATGTGCCCGACCCCGGTCTCCAGCGCCCGGGCCAGCTCGCTGGGCAGCTTGTTACTGCCGTGCAGGGTGATCCGCTCGGGCGGCACGCCGGCCTGCAGCGCCACCTCCAGTTCCCCGCCGGTGCAGACGTCCACGCCCAGGCCTTCCTCAGTCACCCAGCGCAGCACGCCCCGGCAGCAGAACGCCTTGGCCGCGTAGAACACGCCGGCCTCCGCGCCGAACGCCTCCCGGTACTCGCGGCAGCGCTGCCGGAAGTCGTTCTCGTCACAGGCGAACAGCGGCGTGCCGAACTCGGCGGCGAGATCGCGCACGTCCGCACCGCCGATGGTGAGCACGCCGCCGTCCCGCCGGGCGGACCGGGGCCAGATGGCCGGCTCGAGCGCGTTCAGGTCGGACGGCGGCGCGGGCGGGTGCTCGGCCGGCAGCACGTCGGCGTGGCGTGGTCCCGCGGGGTGGGCGACACGGCTCATCGGGTTTCCTTGCTGTCGTCGGTGATTCTGCTGGTCGGCCCGGCTGGCCGGCCCGGTGCTGGCCTGGCTGGGCGGTGCCCGGCCCGGCGGCGCGGCCAGGCGTCAGCGGCGGCCGGGCTCAGCGGTGGCCGGGCGCGGCCACCCCGAGCAGCCCCAGCCCGGCGCCGAGCGTGGTCCGCGTGGCGTCGGCCAGCCACAGCCGGGCCGCCAGCAGCGGGCTTCCCGCGCCTTCCCGGGCCGGCTCGCCCGGCGGCCCGGGCGGGAACACGCCAGGCTGGGCGAGCGGGCAGCGTTCCTGCCAGTCAAAGTACGTGCCGGCCAGGTCCTCAAGATAGGCGGTCAGGACATGTGGCTGGTGACGGCGAGCCGCACCGGCCACGCGTTCGGGGAGCCAGGACATCGCGTCGAGCAAGGCCAGCTCGCGGGGGTGGGCAAGCAGGCGCGGCTGGAACCGCTCCGCGTCACCCTTCGGAAAGCCGAGGTCAGCGGCCTGCCGGACGGCGGACGCAGCGTGCGCGTGCGCGTACCGGACAGCATAGGCGGGATTGCCGAGATGACGCGCGGCCGCACCACGCGGGCTGGGCGGGGCGGGGCCCCGGGCGCCCGGCAGGTGGCGGCTGAGAGCCAGCCGGATGGCGTCCTCGCCGGCGAAGGCGATCGCCCCGGCGACCGGGGATCCGGCGGCCAGGGATCCGGCGACCCGGGGGCCTGCGGCAGCGAGGCCTGCGGCTGCGGGCCGGGAGACGGCGGGCGGGTCGCCGGCCCAGGTGACGTCCGCGCCCGCGGCCGCGGCGAGGCGGCCGGTGATTTCGGCGGTGAGACGTCTGGCCGCCTGGTCCCAGCTGAGTGCGGAAGCCAGCCGGGCGTCACGCGGGGCGGTCAGCGCCTGGCCCCGCAGCGCGTCGCTCCGGGCGCAACCAGTTCCGGCCTGGCTGATCCGGACGGCGAGCCGCCCCAGCGCCTCGCGGCTGACCATCAGCGACAGGTAACCGTGCCCGGTCGGGGTGGCCTGGCTGATCAGGCTGTCGGGCGGCAGCCGGGCCGCGAGTACCGCGGCGATCCGGGCCGGGTCCCGCTGCAGCGGGCCGGCCAGCAGGAACGGGACCGATGTGGCGTAGGTACCCGGGCCGCCGCCCGCCCCGGGCGGCGCGGGACGCCAGCTACCTGCCGTCGGCAGCCCGCCCGGCAGGCCCAGGATGGGCAGCTCGCCGTCCTCCATGGCACCCAGCGCCGCGGCCGCAATGGCCGCGCCGAGGTCCCTGGTGATCACCTGGAGCAGGGTATCCGGGCAGGCTAGCGAGGTGGCTTACGCCGCTCCGGCCTGCCTGGCTACGGCTGGGAGCTGTAGCCACCCGGATCAGCGCCATTCTCGGCGGGCGGGCTCCCGGCCAGCTCGCGCACCACCCGGATCATCTCTCCCGGGTCGAACGGCTTGGTCAGGTAGGCGTCCACCCCGATCTCACGGCCCCGGTCCTTGTCGTCCTCCTGGGCCCGCGCGGTGATCAGGACCACCCGGATCTTGCTGGTCTCCGGGTTGCGCCGCAACTGGCCGGCCGTCACCCACCCGTCCAGCCGGGGCATCATCACGTCGAGCGTGATGACGTCGGGATTGATCGCCGCGACCTTGTCCAGGCAGTCCTGGCCGTCCACGGCGGTCGCGACGTCGAACCCTTCCAGGGTCAGATTGACGGCGATGAGCTGACGGATCACCTCATCGTCGTCCACCACGAGAACGCGTCCCAGAGCCTGCGCCACGTCGCGAGGCTAGCGCGTCAGGGTGACTTCGCGCACCAACACGCCCAGGGGCAGCGCTACCGGGCGGGCCTAGCGGAGCGGTGACAGCTCCCTGAGCTGGGCCATCGCCGCCATCGCGGAATATGCGAATGCCGGTCAGGAGAGCATCCGGAGGCCCGCCCGGCGGCGCACGGAGACGGATGGCCCGGAGCTGCCCCGCGGGCTGGTATTCTTTCTCCCGTCCTGGAGCCCCCGTAGCTCAGGGGATAGAGCAACGGCCTCCGGAGCCGTGTGCGCACGTTCGAATCGTGTCGGGGGCACCCATCGGCCGCCTGATCATCAGGCCCCTGAACTGGCCGTCCTCCCGATATCGGCTTGAGGCCGGTCCTGCTCCGTCCGGCCGTCCTGGCTTCTTGCCGCTGGTCCCGGGAGACCTCCCAGGCAGGCAGGACCCCTCTGACCTGCCACGTTGCCCACGTTCCGGGTCCGCGCCCCACTGACCCCCAGAGCAGGTCCGCGAGCGGCTGGCTCGTGCTCACCGACCAGTTCTCCACCTGGCTGGCGCCCGCCCTGTTGCCAGCCGCCGCCACAAGGCCCGTACCAGGCGACGCGCTACCCGCCTGCTGACCGCCGCCGGCTTCCAGGCGATCCAGTGGCACAGCATCGAGGCCCGTCCGAGCCGAGCCGCGCCCGAATGGGTGATCTGTACGTCGTCGGCGATCCCGGCGGCGGTTCGGATCAGGGGCTGAAAAAGCGTTATCTGAGCGGGCCTCACACCGTGATGACGATCTTCCCTCGGGCGTGACCTTCTTCCAGGTACCGGATCGCCTCGGGGGCCTCATTCAGCGGGTAGGTCCGGTCGATGACCGGCGTGACCTTGCCCGCCTCGATTAGGTCCTTCACGACATGCAGGTCCTGCCTATTCCATTTCGTCAGGAACGGGTGCAGCCGCTGACTCACGAACGGTGACAACACGCGCGCCCTGTTCGCGCGGCCCAGGCCATTGATCCAGCGGCCGGCCGATCCTCCGATGACTATGAGAGTCCCCTTGGGGGTGAGCGCGCGCCTGCAGTCGGACAAGGAACGGTCCCCGGTGTCGAGGATCAGATCGTAACGCTGCCCGCTCTTGGTGAAGTCCTCCTCGCGTGTAGTCGATGACGTGATCGGCGCCGATCGATCGGACCATGTCCATGTTCCTCGTGCTGCACACGCCGGTCACCTCGGCGCCGAACGACTTCGCGATCTGCACGGCGAACGTGCCCACGCCTCCCGACGCACCGTTGATCAAGACCTTCTGCCCCGGCTGTACGTTGCCCTTGTCGCGCAGAGCCTGCAGGGCGGTGAACGCGGCCAGCGGCACGGCCGCCGCCTGCTCGAACGTCAGGTTGGCCGGTTTCAGCACCAGCAAGTCATCCGGGACGCATGTGTACTCGGCACAGCCACCGGCAGCGACCGCAGCGCGAGCGATCTGGCCGGTGGGCTGCCCGCGTCCGCCCGAATACCTGATCACCTGGGCGGAACCGCGTCACGTTCCTGCCCACGGCTTCAACCTGCCCCGCCATATCGCTCGCCAGAACGGTGACTTTCCTTGGTTTGCGCAATCCGTTGATCATGCGCACTAGGTACGGCAGGCCGCGCATGAAGCGCCAGTCAGCGCGGATTGACCGAAGCCGCGCGGACCCGCACCAGCACCTGATCGTCTCTGACCACCGGTTGGTCGATATCTGTGAGTTCCAGGACATCAGGCGAGCCGTACATGCTCGTAGACGATCGCCTTCATCGTTTTCTCCTGATCCGTCGCCGGTTCGGTGGTGCCGAGCCCTTTCGCGTTTCTCCCCGAGGCAGCGTGGCCCTCCAATACGACCCAACAGCACGAATCTCGTCTCCGGCCTGACCATAAGCGTAGGGTCAAACGTCCCTCAGACGTCAGGAACGCCCCGGTACGGTGCGGGCCAGGCAAGGTTCACCGAGACGGATACCCGCCGACCCGGTCGCGAAGACCCTGGGTTCCCGCAGGCGTCCGTCCCTTGGCCGGGATCCGACTCAGCGAGCAGACGCTGTCCGTCGAGGCTCGCTGCTCCGGCCAGGCGGACGACTGGAGCGTCGGCATCGGCCGAGGTCACCAACTGCGGACCTGAAAGATATCCACGAATCGCCGATCTGGGCGGTCAACCGCTGGTAGCGGGGCATTGCTTATCGCGGCGCGCTTGCTGGCACAGCCGGGGTCCGGGACGTTGGCCTCTGGCACCGCTGGAGCCGCAGGCGCAAGGGTTGAAGTGGAGGCCCGTGACGAGGCTATGGGGGCCGGTCATGAACATTGCTTACTATCACGCTTCAAAATTCGGTAATGGTGCCATGGTCGCGGAAGAGTTCAAGAAGATCATGGCGGCCAGGGGAATAACGGTCAGCGTCCAGCACATCCAGGATGCCAACCCGAAAGACCTGCCCAAGGCAGACCTGTACGTGTTCAGCTCGCCAGGCCGCTTCGGAAAGCCGAAGGGGAACGCCCGCAGGTTCCTGCGCAAGGTCATCCTGGACCCGGGGACGAAGTACGCGATCCTGACCACCCAGGGCGCGCCGAAGCCAGACCCGAAAACCGGCCAGATGCCCGCCCAGGAGGAGCTGGACCGGTGGGAGCGGGTCATCCCGATCATGAATGAGCTGCTGCAAGCTAAGGGACTCAAGAAGGCCGCCGAAGCAGCCGTGCTGGTGACCGGCATGAAGGGGCCGCTGGAGGAAGGCTGGCAGGAGAAGGTTGCGTCTTTCGCCGACCAGATCATGTCCTCACTGCACATCCAGACTGGCTGACTTGGCTTGGACCTCTGGATGCCTTCATAACCGTCTATAACGGGGCATTCTGCGTGGGGCCACTGCGCCAACGGCGTTATCTTCCGGGTTGCGCCGGGGGTGGTTTTTGCGCTGGCTTGCTGGCACGGGGTGCGGGGTGGCGGGGGGTGCGGGAGGATTCGGGGCATGGCGGGGGATCTGGATTTGGCTTATCTGGCGGGGCTGCCTGGCGATCAGCGGGCGGGGCTGGGGCGGGTGAACGGCCCGGGATTAGGCGCGTTGCGCGGTTACCTGGGCTCTGGGGAGGTGGTGGCGTTCCTGGGGGCGGGGGCTTCGGTGCCGCTGTATCCGCTGTGGGCCGGGCTGATCGGCGAGCTGGTGGACGCGGCGGCGGGGCGGCTGAGCGGGGAGCAGGTGGCGGCGTGCCGGGCGCTGGCGGCCAGCGCGCCGGAAGAGGTGGTGGAGATCGTGCGGCGCAGCCTGGGCGGCCCGTCCTATCACGCGGTGCTGCGTGAGGTGCTGCGGGTGCGCACCGACCCGGTGTCGGGCCGGTCGTGGACGGGTGTGCAGGAGCTGGTGTGCCGGTGTGCGTTCCGCGGTGTGGTGACCACGAATTATGACCCGGGGATCGTGGATGCCCGGATGCGGGTCCGGCCGGGGGCGTCGGCGACGGGGTTCATGACCTGGCAGGATGAGCTGGGCCTGGATGAATGGCGTACCGGCCGGGTGTTCGGCGGCGGGGAGCTGCCGGTGCTGTACGCCCATGGGGTGCACAGCCAGCCCGACAGCGTGGTGCTGGCCGCCAGTGATTACCGGCGGGCGTATGCGGGGAAGCTGGGGCGGGTGCTGGGACGGCTGGCCGATGGCGGGCATCTGTGCTGGATCGGGTTCAGCTTCGCCGACCAGCGGCTGGCCGCGATCTTGCGGGAAGTCCCGCTGCTGTCGGGCACCCGCCACGATCCAGGAGCCGCGCCAGCGCAGGTGGCGATCATGCCCTGGGACCCCGCCGGTGAGGCGAACGACCCGGGGATCCTGGCGCAGCGGGCGGAGATCGCCTACGGCGCCCAGGTCATCCTCTACCCCGCCCCCGGCGGGGACCATTCCGCGCTGGCGGCCCTGCTGGCGGAGCTGGCCGATGCCCGGTTCCCGGCCGCCGCGGACGTGCCGGCCCGGCCCGCTCCCGCGGCAGCCGGGCCGGGCCCTGGCGTGGCGGGTGGCGGGGCTGGAGTCGCGGTGCGGTGGGTGCCGCCGCCGGAGCCGGTGGCGCATTTCACCGGGCGGGCGGAGGAGCTGGCCCGGCTGGACCGGTGGGCCGCCGACCCGCAGGTGCGGCTGGTCGGGGTGAGTGCGTGGGGCGGGGCGGGGAAGACCGCCCTGGTCACCCACTGGGTCCAGGAGGCAGGCGGGGTCGCGCGGCGGGCCGGGGTGCGGGGGGTGTTCGGGTGGAGCTTCTACACCGACCCCTCCCCCGAGCACTGGGCCGAAGAGCTCCTGGCACTGGGCGGCGCAGGAGCTCGGCGTCGTGGTCCTGGGGCACGGGGCGGCTGGCGGGGCAGGTGCTGGCGGTGCTGGCCGCGGTGCCGGTGCTGCTGGTGCTCGATGGGCTGGAGGTGGTGCAGGAGGGCCCGGCCGGGGAAGGGTTCGGGCGGCTGCTGGACGGGCTGCTGCGCGAGGTGCTGGCCGGCGCCTGCCAGCTGAACCACGGCGGGCTGGTCGTGCTGACCAGCCGGTTCCCGTTCGCCGACCTGGAAGCCTTCGACGGCGGCCCGGCCCGGATGCTGGAGGTCCCCGCGTTCACCCCGGCCGAGGGGGCGGCGCTGCTGGCCGCCGCGAGGCGGCGGCTGGCTGCCCGAGCCGCAGCGGCGGGAGCTGGTGGCGGCGGTGGACGGGCACGCCCTGGCTGTCACCGTGCTGGCCGGGCTGCTCGCCGCCCGCCCGCCGGGCACCGAACTGGCCGCCCTGCGCGAAGAACTAGCCACCGCCACCCGCACCGACACCCGGGTCAGCAAGGTGCTGGGCTTCTACGCCGCCGGGCTGGCCGAGCCGGACCGGTACCTGCTCGCCGCGGTGTCCCTGTTCACCCGCCCGGTCACCGCCAGCGCGGTGCTGACGGTAGCCGCCCATGAGGCGTTCGGGGGGCGGCTGGCCGGGCTGGACGGCGGGGATGGTGCAGGCGGCGGTGCGCGAACGGCTGGCCGGGCTGGCCGCCTGGCATCCCGACGCCACCATCTCCGCCCACCCCCTGGTCCGTGACACCTTCCGGCCCCTCGCCCTGCCCGCCGCCGCCACCGCCGCGCAGACCTCCCTGACCGGGCTGCCCGAGGGAGAGGTGACCTCCCGGGCGGAGGCGCTGCGGGTGAGTGAGGCCATCGAACTGCTGCTGGACGCCGGCCAGTGGCAGCCCGCCGACGACCTGTACCGGGCCCGCAGCGGCGGCGGCCAGGTGTGGCTGACCCTGCCGGCGGCGCGGCTGGGGCAGCGCACCGCCACCGCGTTCGTGGCCACCCCCGCCCGCCGCGAAGACTGCGCCACCCACCTCACCTCCCGCCGACTGGGCTTCTACCTGAACGCGGCCGGCCTGTTCGCGATGAACGCGGGGGACCTGGCCACCGCCCGCGACTACCTGACCCTGGCCGTCCGCCATGGGCGTGACGCCGGGGACATGCGCAACCTGGCGGTCCGCTTGCAGAACCTGGCCGAGTGCCTGGGGCATCTGGGGCTGGCCGGCCCGGCCCGGGAGGCCGCCGCTGAATCCCTCACCAGCGCCACCGCCGCCGATGACCGGGACGGTGTCCGTGACGCGCATGCGTATCTGGGGTGGCTGGCGGGCCTGGCCGGGGACACCCCGGCCGCCGAGCAGCACTTCACCGCCGCCGACCAGATCTGCCTCACCGACGAGGGTCAGCACCTCTACTCGTTCACCGGGGTGCTGTGGGCGCAGTGGCTGGCCCGGACCGGGCGGCGCCGGCCCGGCCTTGGACCTGACCCGCCGCAACGCCGACCGCAGCCGTGAGAACGGCTGGAACGACGACCTGGCCCGGTGTGACCAGATCCTGGGCCGCCTGGCCCTGGCCGCCGGGGACACCGCCACCGCCGGGACCCACCTGGCCGCCGCCGCCGCGGCCTTCCGCGACGGGGACTACCTCACCGAGCTCGCCGCCGCCCTGCCCGGCCTGGCCGCCTGCGCCCAGGCTGGCGGGGACCTGGACGCCGCCGGGCGCCACCTGGCCGAAGCGCTCACCATCGCCACCCCCCGCGCCCTGATCCCCGCCCACGCCAGCGCGCTGGCCGGCCGGGCCCGGCTGCGCGCCGCCCAGGCCACCGCCACCGGCGAGCACCGGCCTGCTGTTCCAGGGCCGCGACGACGCGGACGCCGCGCGGCGGCTGGCGGTCCGCCACCACCTGCCCTGGCACGAACTCGACGCCCTGCACGCCCACGCCGCCCTGGACGACGCCGAAGGCACCAGCCACGGGTGGGCCGCCCACGCCCGCCAGCTCCAGGCCCAGCTGGTCCCACCCGGCCTTGCCCCCAATCCCCTGGCGGCTGTCGAACGGCTTGCCCAGGACGAGAAGGCCAGCGGAGACGACGGAGACGATGACGACGCCAGGAATCCCGGCCGCTAACCAGAAGGCAGGCAGCCAGACCGCTATCACCACTGCCAGCGAGTACGTGCGCCGCCGCCTGGCGCAGGATGCGGCGGTACCTGGTACCCCGGTCAGCGTTCAGGATCTGGCCCGGTTCGCTGACGTGTTCGCTGACCTGGGCGACCCGGATGTGATGACCCAGGCCTGGCATTGACGAACGGGCTGATCGACAGGTCCGCGCTCGTCCGCCTGGCGGCCAGTCCTGACGCCGGACAGTGCGCGGGGCGGATTGAACGCGGACTGGTGCGGATCACCACCGTCACCCGCCTGGAGGCAGGCTACTCAGCCCGGTCCGGCCCGGACGTGCGGGCCGGGCTGCAGCGCTCGCCCCTGTCATCCATGCCGGTGGAATACCTCACCCCTGCGATCGAGGACTGTGCGGTCGAAGTCCTGGCCCTGCTGGCCGACCACGGCCAGCACCGCGCTCCTCCATCCCCGGCCTCATCATCGCCGCCACCGGCGAACTAACCCGGCTCACCGTCATGCACCTCGACAAGGACTTCGACATCATCGCCCAGATCACAGGCCAGCCGATGGAGCGCCTCACTACCCGCTGAACCGCATCGCGGGCCATCTGCTTTCCGCACCCCAAGGGCGCCCCGTGAGCCTGCGCAGAGGCACTTAGCGCGGGCCAGCGTGCGCCGCCTTCCTCAGCGGACCAGGTTAAGGCTGGCGGCCGGAGTGCCTGGCCATGGACACCGCGATGCGGTTCAGCGATTCTCTTATTGCCGCCTGGCCAGCGGCGGAGGGGTGATGGACATGCATGAGAGTGATCCGGCCGGGGGCGCCAACCTGGAGAAGGTCGAGCAGGTTGTGGTCGTGATGCTGGAGAACCGGTCCTTCGACCACATGCTCGGGTATCTGTCGCTCAGCGGCGGGCGCCCGGAGATCGACGGCTTGCGCCCGGGCCTGGCCAACGACTACCAGGGGCGCACCTACCCCGTGCACCACCTGGAGGCGACTGCCCTGGGAATGGACCCTGACCATTCCGCGGGCGCGATCGACACTCAGGTCGCCGGTGGGAGCATGAGCGGTTTCGTGGCCAGCGCGGCCGCGACCCTGGCCGCGCAGGGAATCGAGGATGGCGACCCGGGCTGCGTCATGGGCTATTACGACAGCACCGACGTCCCGGTCTACGACCACCTGGCGGGAGAGTTCGCGGTCTGCGACCGCTGGTTCGCCTCGGTGCCCGGCTCCACGCTGCCCAACCGCCTGTACGCGCTGTGCGGGGTGGCGGCCGGAAGCCGGGATGACCGGCCGTCCTATGTGCCGCCGCTGTACCACCAGCCCTCCTTTGTCCGGCACCTGGACGCTCACCGCATCCCCTGGCGCTGGTATTCCTTCGACCCGGGGACACTGCGCCTGGCCGATGTGCACTACCGGCTGGGCCACCATCAGCGGTTCGGCTACTTCAGCAAGACCGGCCTGCCGTGGAAGACCATTTTGGACATCAGCTGCAACCCGAAGATCCCCAGTTTCCTCGAGGACGCAGCGGCCGGCATGCTGCGGCCGGTGTCGTGGATCGACCCGGCGTTCACCAACTTCAACCCGCTCGGCTTCCCCGTCAACGACGACCATCCCATGGCCGACATCAAAGACGGCCAGGACCTGGTGCTGGCCATTTACGAGGCGCTGGCGGCCAGCCCGCAGTGGGAGAGTTCGCTGCTGGTCATCGTCTACGACGAACACGGCGGCTTCTACGATCACGTGCCGCCGCCTGAGGCCGCTGACGATGAGCCCGGCATGTTCGGCAGGTACGGCGTGCGGGTGCCAGCGATCATCGTCTCGCCGTGGCTGGAACCGCGCACCGTGTCGCACACCGTGTTCGATCACACCTCGATCATCAAGACGATCCTGCTGCGCTTCTGCCCGGGCGCCCTGCACGAGCGGCCAGGCCAGGGGAAGCCGGGCCAGGCTGGGCCCGCAATACCCGGGCACGCGCGTGGCCCAGGCCAGCCATCTCGGGGAACTGCTGACCCGCAGCACGCCGCGGCCGGCCCCGCCGCGGGACGCCCTCGTGCGGCAGGCCGCGGCCAGGGCCGCCCGAACCGGAACCAGCTCACTGCCCGGGCGCCACGGAGGAGGCGACCATCCGCTCAACGATCTGCAGAAAAGCATCCTGGCCGCGACTCACAAACTGAGAAGCGATGGGCACCCCACGGACGCGCCATAGACCAGCCGCGCGCGGGGCGGCCGGGCGTCCCCTCCGCGGCGGACGCACGAACGCAAGTGCCGTCACCGGCCCGAAGACGCCAGCGCAGTCAGTAGGTGCTGAGCGGTCACGCCCACTCGCCTCGTTTCAGAGCGCGCTCGCCGGGGTGGGTAACAGCGCCGCCCGGAGTTCACCATGGCGCACTGATCCGCCAGCATGGATCCCCCGCGAAAGGTGATGTATGACCGCTGCGCAGCAAGCCAGCCCGGGATCGCCGTCACCGCGAATCAATGGCTTGCCCGCAGTTACGTGCGCCGGTCAGGCATGCACGGTGCCCTGGCGGTCGAAGGTCATGGCGCGCTGCAGGGCGGCGGCGCGGAGGCCCTCGGGGATTTCCACCGGGCCGCCGAGGCCGACGGCATTGACGCCGGCCTGGGCCGCCTCCTCCACGATCCCGCCGACCAGGATGGCGAGGTCGGGCGTGCGGTGGAAGACCAGGACGCCGTGGTTGGCCAGCAGCACGGCTGGCACCCCGGGCTGGACAGCGGCCCGGATGTTGGCCACCGCTTCCGCGGAGCCGCGCGGGCCGTACCCGGCCACCGGCACGCCGCCGGCATCCCGAACATGGCCAGGGCTTCTACCCAGCACCCGATGGGACGGTGGGCCACCGCGTACGCGGTGGCGTAGGGCGAATGGGTGTGCAGGACGCAGCCGACGTCGGGGTGGTCGGCGTACATGGCCGTGTGCATGGCGACCACCGCGCCCTGGATGGGCGGCAGGTCACCCTCGAGCAGGGTCCCGTCCAGCGCCACCCGCACGACCGCGGAGGCCGGATGATTGCGCAGCGACGGGCCGGCGGTGAAGTACATCTCTTCGGCCCCGGGCACCCGGATGCTGACGTTGCCGTGCCCGTTCGCGGAGATCGCCCCGCTGGCCACCACGCGCTGGGCAATGTCGGCTACCTGGCCGGCCAAGTCCTTGTCCATGACGAACCTTCCCCCGGGTCCATGCGGCCGGGCAATGGGCCTCAGGGCACCATCGCCGATGCTGACCAGGCCAAACGTATCCGTGCCGCCACCCCGGGACAACCCTTGCTGGTCCCGGGCAGGCGGCACGGCGATCTCGACCGCTCAGGGCTGCTCCCGGGGAGCTGACTTCGGGAGCAGCCAGACGAGGCCGAGGTCCAGGAGGGCGATCGCGCCGACGACCGCGACGCTGACGGTCATGGCGTGCGCGGCGCCGGAGTGGGCCCGCTGGCTGAAGTAGACGGTCGTGACGACGGCGGAGCCGATGGCGGCGGCCAGTTGCTGCACGGCGCTCAGGGACCCGCTGGCGCTGCCCGCCTCGGCCGGCGCCACGTCGCCGATCGCGACGTCGTAGATGCTGCTGATGCAGGCCCCCATGCCGGCGCCGAGCACGAGGATCGAGGGGGCGATGGCCCACACGCTGACCGCAGTGCCGTCGGCCAGGACCGTCGCCCACAACGCCCGCGGCGCCGGCGAGCGTGACGCCCAGGCCGATGACCACGAGCATGCGCCCGAGCTTCCCGACAGCGGGCGGCAGATCGAACGAGGCGATGATGATGCCGATCACCAGCGGGCACAGGGCGACCGCCGCCGCGCGGGGCGTCAGCCCGAGCGCGGTCTGGAAGAACAGCGAGATGACGTAGGCCAGGCCGTTGACGGCGGCGAAGAACGCCAGGCCGAGCAGCAGGCCGGCGGTGAATCCCCGGTTGGCCAGCAGCGAGGGCAGGATGAGCGGCGTCGGCGGCCAGGCGCTGGCGCACCCCGAATCCGGCGAGCAGCGCCGTCCCCGGCCACCAGGCACAGGATCGGCAGCGCGGTCCAGCCCGCGGTGGAGCCCTCGATCAGCCCGTAGATCAGCGCGAACATGCTGGCGCCCAGCAGGCCCGCGCCGAGGCCGTCGATGGGGACGGCGCCGGACGGCCCGTCCTGGGGCAGCACCCGCAGGGCGGCGATGAACCCGGCGGTGCCCAGGACGATGTTGATCAGGAAGATCGGCCGCCAGGTCAGGCCGGCGATGTCGGCGCTGATGAGGAAGCCCGCGACGATGGGGCCCAGCACGGCCGAGGCGCCCAGCACCGGGCCGAACGCGCTGATCGCGCGCGGCTAGCTGCGCGCGGGAGAACGAGGCGATGAGGATGCCGATGCCCTGCGGGATCAGCAGTGCCCCGAAACCGCCCTGCACCAGCCGCCCGGCGATCAGCATGGCCGGCCCGACGGCCAGGCCGCACGCCGAGCGAGGCGAGGGTGAACCCGGCGATGCCGAGGAGGAACATGCGCCGCTTGCCGTACCGGTCGCCGAGCCGGCCGCCGACCACCAGCAGGACGCCCATGGCCAGGGCGTAGCTGGCCCCCAGCCACTTGATCAGCGACTCGCCGCCGCCGATGTCGCGGACGATGGTCGGCGCGGCGATGTTGGTGATCGTCGAGTCCATCAGGTCCAGCACGTCGGCGAGCAGCACGACGGCCAGGATCAGCCGCAGCCGGGCAGTCAGCCGGGTGGGATCGGCTCCCGGCTCCGGCTCGGCCCGGCCGCCCGGCCCGGACCGGGTGCGGCGGGTGGCGGGCTCGCGGCCTCGCCCGGGCGTGCGCTTTCGTTGGCCATGGTCATCGCGGTGCTCACCTTCGTTCAAGGGTGGCCAGAATCGGGGCGCGGCGGATCGCCGGCCTTGCTTTCGGTGTTGAGGTGGTGCGGGCCGCCGGGGGCCGGGCTACCCGGTCGTCAGGCGCTGGCCCGGGTCAGCTGCCCGGCGTCGCTTCCGGCTCCGGCCGGGGTGTCTGCAGGATCCCGGTCAGCAGCACGCCGTAACCCCACTGGAGCCGGTCCTGGCCGCTGCCGGACATGAGCTGCTCGGCACCCAGGGCGGCAATGTGCGGGTAGGTCTCGGCCGGCGCGGCGCGCAGCGCCGTCACGAGCGCGTCCTCTTCGTCACGGGCGTCGATCGCCCGCTCGCGGGTGCCCTGCTCGGCGGCGGTCGAGGTCGCGAAGTGCAGCAGGAGGTCCACCGCCCACGCGGCCCGGTCCGCGGGCACCCCGCCGGCGGCGAGCAGCGCCAGTATCCCCTCGGCCAGGCCCAGGTAGCCGGGCCCGGATGGCCTGGTCACCAGCGCCGACTGGGCCAGGCCGGGCTGGCCGAACAGGATGCGGGTGTAGGACCACAGGACGTTCATGAGCCGCTCGCGCCAGTCACCCGCCGCCGTGACCGGGCTCAGATCGACCTCACCGAGCAGCTGGTCGAGCATGGCCGCGTGCAGTTCCGCGGTATTGCGCACGTAGACGTACAGCGACGCCGCGCCGGTGTCCAGCTCCTGGGCCACGCGCCGCATCGTGACCCGGTCCAGCCATGTTCGTTAAGAACAAGTTCCTGACGAACATGTTCGTCAGGAACTCGCCTGGTGATGACGAGGTCCCCGGATGGGGCATCGCCATGACCTTCCGGGAGCGAGCACGGTCTCGCCCTGCGCGAGCCGGCCGCTATACCCGCGGGTCCACGCCCACGAACCGGCATGGCCGGACGTTGGTAATTCCCTCCTCAGGGAAATAAGCATTCAGGTGGGGGGCAGGCGTGTCATGCGGCTCACCTTCCTGGTGCCGATCCTGGGGGTAATGTGGCATTCTCGGACAATGGCCTCATGGCTGCGGGCCGGAAGCGCACCGTTGTGTGCGCCGCCCTCGCGGCGGCGGCCCTGGCGGTGGGAGCGGCTTCGCCGTCCAGCGCCGCACGCGCCGGCGCCGGCGGCCCAGGCCGCGCGGAATCACAGGTGAAGCCGGTGTTCCCGGGCTGCGCGTGGCCGATCGAGACCACGCCGGCCACGGCGAATGTCGCGGCCCCGGACCCTTACGCCACCTACTGGACGACCCCGTTCCTGGCCAGCCCGCATGATTCGATCACCATCACCGGCGTGTACCCGACGAGCCGGTTCATGTCGTTTGCCGTGTATAACGACTCATTCCAGCTGTTCTCGAATTCGGTGCACGGGAAAAGCGTGCCGTCAGACCTCTCGGACTACCAGATCAACGCCAACCGGGGATCGCGTAACCCGTGGCGCACGGGCCGGGTGAGCGGGCACCGGGCCTTCACCGTCCGCCTGCGGCCACAGGTGACGGCGGCGGAGCAGCACGCCGCGAACGCGGTCCCCATGATCGACCAGAATCCGCCCGCCGATCCATCGGGGCCGCCCGGGCTTGGGTACGTGATCTTCCGGACGTACATCCCGGCGGGCGGGAACACGACCGTGCGACTGCCGGCCATCACGGTCACGCGCCACGGGCACCACACCACGCTGCGCCCCTGCGGCCGGCCGTCGCGGGTGACGGCCGGCCGGGACGCCGCCCGGGCGGGGATGACCGCGGCCGCGGCGAGGTTCTCCGGGGCCGCCGATTCCAGCGTGCCTGCCCTGCAGTACTTCGGGCCGTCGGCGGCATCCGCCGCCGGGCTCTTCCCGAACCCGGTGAACGCCTACCTGATCATGGAGTTCACCCCGGAGCAGGGTTACCTGGTCGTCACCCACGGCAAGGCCCCGACCAGCCCGGTCCAGGCGGGTCACGGCGTGCCCGGGAACACGGTCGGTGCCTCCCCCGTACCCTGGATCAAGCCGCGGTACCAGGTCCGTTACTGGTCGATAGCCAACTACATCAACGCGCAGCCTTACCCGGTCGTGAAAGTCGGCCGGGGCTCGCGGGCGGTCTACGGAGGGACGGCGGACTACCTGACGGCGCTGCGCAATGGCTACTACACCGTGGTCTCCTCGCTGCCCGCCGACAAGCCTTCCGCGGCGTCGCTGAAGGCCAGCGCGGCCACCTGGATCCCGACCTCGGCGTCCCGTCCGGCCAGCCCCGAATTCCAGTTGCTGCGGAACATGCTGTCGCAGCAGGCGCTGTACCCGGAGGGGTTCACCTTCATCCCGCCGCCCGCCAGCCCGGAGGACGACATCCCGCCCGCCACGGTGCAGCAGCACATGGGCGCCTACTACCCGCAGACGGCCCGGTGCACGGTCCAGATGTTCGAGAGGAGCGGCTGGGCGGGCTGCCTGGCCGCGTTCAGGCGCGCCGGGCGGTGAACCAGGCGAAGCCGAGCAGCACGATGCCGATCACGAACGACACGGCGGCCCGGACGGCGTGGTGCCCCTTGTGCACGCCGCCGACCATGAAATGCACCGAGTTCGCCGCGCCGGCTGACGTACATGATCCCGGCGATGATGGCCAGGATGCCGAGGATCGTAAGGACGATCACCAGCCCCCGCCTGCCGGGAGAAGTGCTGGACATGTGTGCAGTACTCATCTGATCCACCTGCTCCGGCCCGAAGTCGATGACCTGCGTGCCCCAACCGTGCTGCCGTCACAGTAGTCGGCCGGCCCGACGATTGGCAGCCGGGCACGCCCATTCAGCCACGGCGGGCTGTGCCGTCCGCGCCGGCCCGGCCATCAGGAGCGGAGTTTCGCGTGCAGCCGCCGCTGGTCGCCCGGGCCGTAGCCGTGGCTGTCCAGCCACCCGGTGATCCCGCCGTAGCGGGCGTCCACCTGCTCCAGGAACGCGGTCATCGTCTCCGGCCGCGGCCGGTGGGAGCTGGCCTGCTTGCTGTTGATGTCGGCCGCGTACGTCGGCGACCGGCGCAGCCGGGCCACGATGGCGCCGACCCGCTCGCCGGTGGCGGCGTAGTCGGCGACCACGGCTTCCGGGCGGACCCCCACGGCGCTGAGCGCGAGCGCCACCACCACCCCGGTCCGGTCCTTGCCGGCGGCGCAGTGGACCAGGGCGGCCCCCTCGGCCTGGGCGATGCTGCGCAGCGCGGCCACCACCTGGTCCGGGCGGTCTTCCAGGTAACCCAGGTAGTGACCGCAGGTGGGATCGCTGGGGTAGCGGGAGCGGTCCTGGTCGCGCCGGGTCAGCAGCGCGTCAGCGACCACATCGGTGGCCAGCCCCAGCTCAGCCAGGACCGGGTGGTGAGCGTGCCGCACGCCCGGCACGTCATCGAGCGGCGCCGCGCCCTCCGCCGTCAGCTCGGCGGTGCTGCGCAGGTCGACCACGGTGGTGAGGCCAAGGTCGCCGACCAGCCTCGTGACGTCCGCCGGCGAGAGTTCCTGCAGGTTGTCGCCGCGCAATAGCCTGCCGCCGGCCGTCTTGCCGCCATCGGTGGTGGGCAGGCCGCCCAGGTCGCGCACGTTGACGGCACCCTCAAGGTCGATCCACGGCATGCCCTCATCCTGGCAGTACCGGCCCCCGGCACCACAGGCCGGACGCGAAAGGATGGTGAACAGTCATCCCGGATGACGGAGGTCACCACCCCGGATGACGGAGGCACGCGTGATCGGGCGTGTTCCGCCGAGGCAGCGGCCGCGCGGGGGTAAACACGGCAGGATGGCAGCATGCTTGATCACGTCTCGATTCAGTGCGCCGACCCGGCCGCCAGCGCTGCGTTCTATGACGCCGTGCTCGCGGCCCTGGGCGGGCAGCGCATCATGGACTTCGGCGAGGTCATCGGGTACGGGGTGGCACCGGCGCCCGATTTCTGGATCGGGCCCCAGTCCACGGGCCAGGGCTTCCGTGAGTCCCATCTCGCCTTCTCCGCCCCGGACCGGGCGTCGGTGCGGGCCTTCTTCGACGCCGCCGTGGCCGGCGGTGCCGAGGTCCTGCACGAGCCGCGGCTGTGGCCGGAGTACCACGCCACCTACTATGGCGCGTTCGTCCGCGACCCCGACGGCAACAACGTCGAGGCCGTCTGCCACCTGCCGGAGTAGGGCTACCGCCGGGCGGCCAGGGCGCCGAACGGAGCGCCGTTGACCTTGTCGGCGAGGCCGGTGCGGTCCAGGTAGGGCGTGATGCCGCCGAGGTGGAACGGCCAGCCCGCGCCGAGGATCAGGCACAGGTCGATGTCCTGCGGGGCGGTCACCACATCCTCGTCGAGCATGAACCGGATCTCCTCGGCCAGGCCGGCCAGGGCCCGCTGCCGGACCTCGTCGGCGGTGGACGGCCGGTCGCCGCCGGACAGGAGCTCCGCCACCTCCGGGTCGATGCTCAGGTCCGGCCGGTACACGGCGGTCTTCCCGCTTTCGGCCAGCCCGCGCAGCTTCGGGGAGACCGCGAAGCGCGATCGGGAACGCCTCGTGCAGCGTCTCCGCCACGTGCAGCGCCACCGCCGGGCCGACCAGTTGCAGCAGCAGGAACGGCGACATGGGCAGGCCCAGCGGGTCCAGGGCATGCTCGGCCACGTCCAGCGGGGTGCCCTCGTCCACGGCGGCGGTGACCTCGCCGAGCAGCCGGGTGAGCAGCCGGTTGACCACGAACGCGGGGGCGTCCTCGCACCAGTACGCAGGACTTCTTGCAGCGGCTTGCCGACCGACAGCGCGGTGGCGAGCGTGCGCGTCGTCGGTGGCCGCCCCGCGGATGATCTCCAGCAGCGGCAGCACGGCGACCGGGTTGAAGAAGTGGAACCCGACCACCCGCTCCGGGTGCGCCAGGCCGGCCGCCATGGCGGTCACCGACAGCGAGGACGTGTTGGTGGCCAGCACGCACTCCGGCCCGACCACCGCCTCGACCTCGGCGAACACCTTCTGCTTGACCGACATCTCCTCGAACACGGCCTCGATCACGAAGTCCGCGTCCGCGAACGCCTCCTTGCTCGGCGAGCCGGTGACCAGCCGCCTGAGCCGGGACGCCTGGTCCGCCGAGATCCGCTTCCGGTCCGCCAGCCTGCCGATCTCGCCGTGCACGTAACCCACGCCAGAGTCGATCCGGGCCTGGTCCAGGTCGGTGAGCACCACCGGCACCTCGAGCCGCCGGGCGAACAGCAGCGCGATCTGCGCGGCCATCAGGCCGGCCCCGACGATGCCGATCTTGGTGACCGGCCGGGCCAGGGCCTTGTCCGGCGCGCCGGCCGGGCGGCGGGCCCGCTTCTGGGTGAGGTCGAACGCGTACAGGCTGGCCCGCAGCTCGTCGCTCATGATGAGGTCGGCCAGCGCCTCGTCCTCGGCCGCGAAACCCTCGTCCCGCGGCCGGCCGCCCGCCGCCGCCACCAGGTCGATCGCCCGGTAGGGCGCAGGCGCGGCGCCGTGCAGTTTCCCGTCGGCGAAGAACCGGGCCGCCGCGGCGGCCTGCGCCCAGTCCTCGGCTGATCTCGGCCCGGGCCACGGTGACCTCGCCGGTGAGCACCCGCGCCGCCCAGCGCAGCGACTCTTCCAGGAAGTCGGCGGGCTCGAACATCGCATCCGCGATTCCCACGCTCGAACGCCTGCTGCGCCCGACAGCATCCGGTTCTGGCTGAGGGCGTTCTCGATGATCACTTTCAGCGCCCCGGCCGGGCCGATGAGGCGCGGCAGCAGGTACGTGCCGCCCCACCCGGGCACCAGCCCGAGGAAGGCCTCGGGCAGGGCGACGGCGGTCACCCCGGACGAAATCGTTCGGTAAGTGCAGTGCAGCGCCACTTCCAGGCCGCCACCCATGCGCCGCGCCGTTCACGAACGCGAACGCGGGGACGGCCAGCTCGCCGAGCCGCCGGAACACAGCGTGGCCGAGCTGGGCGATCCCCCTGGCCTGGTCCCGGCGCCCGATCACTTCGACGCCCTTGAGGTCGGCGCCGACCGCGAAGATGAACGGCTTGCCGGTGACGCCGACGGCGGCGATGTCCTCCCGGGCGGCCACCGCGTCGATGGCCGCGTTCAGCTCCAGCAGGCCGGCCGGGCCGAACGTGCTCGGCTTGGTGTGGTCGCAGCCGTTGTCCAGGGTGATGAGGGCGAGCGTGCCCGCCCCGCAGGGCAGCTCGACATCGCGGACCATGGCCCGGGTGACCACCTCGTCCGGGAACTGCGCCCGCAGCTCGCCGCTGCCTGGCAGGTGCGGTGCTGGCGTGTTCACCGGGCCCCCTCGTCGTTCGTGTTCTGCCACAGCACGGTCGCGCCCATGCCCATCCCGATGCACATCGTGGTGAGGCCATAGCGGGCCCCGGGGTGCTCGGCGAACTCGCGGGCCAGCTGCATCATCAGCCGCACCCCCGAGGAGGCGAGCGGGTGGCCCAGCGCGATCGCGCCGCCCCACGGGTTCACCCGGGGGTCGTCGTCAGCGATCTTGAAGTGGTCGAGGAAGGCCAGCACCTGGACCGCGAACGCCTCGTTGATCTCGATCAGGCCGATGTCATCCATGGTCAGCGAGTTGCGGGCGAGCAGCGTCTCGGTGGCCGGGATCGGGCCCGCGCCCATCACCTCGGGCTCCACCCCCGCGAAGGAGAAGTCGACCAGCCGCATCCGGGCCGGCAGGCCCAGCTCGGCGGCGACGTCCTCGGCCGCGAGAATGCAGCCGGTCGCGCCGTCGTTCAGGCCCGCGGAGTTGCCCGCGGTGACGTTGCCGTGCGCGCGGAACGGGGTCTTCAGCGCGGCCAGCCCCTCCACCGTGGTGCCCGGCCGGGGCGGCTCGTCCCTGGTGGCCAGGCCGTAGCCCTGCCCGGCCGAGCGGATCGCCATCGGCACCAGGTCGGGCTGGAGCTTGCCCGCGGCGTAGGCCGCGGCCACCTTACGCTGGCTGGCCGCCGCGTAGGCGTCCGCGCGCTCCCTGGTGATCTCGCCGAACCGGTCGTGCAGGTTCTCCGCGGTCATGCCCATGACCAGGGCGGAGGTGTCCACCAGCCGCTCGCTGAGGAACCGCGGGTTCGGGTCCACGCCCTCCCCCATCGGGTGGTGGCCCATGTGCTCCACGCCGCCCGCGATGGCCACGTCGGCCGCGCCGAACGCGATGCTGCCGGCCACCGTGGTCGCGGCGGTGAGGGCGCCCGCGCACATCCGGTCGATGGCGTAGCCGGGGACGCTCTTAGGCAGGCCGGCCAGCACCGCGGCGGACCGGCCGATGGTCAGTCCCTGGTCACCGATCTGGGTGGTGGCGGCGATGGCCACGTCACCGATGCGCTCGGGGGGCAGGCCGGGATTACGCCGCAGCAGCTCGCGGATCACCCGCACGACGAGGTCGTCGGCACGGGTTTCCGCATACAGGCCCGTGGGGCCCGCCTTTCCGAACGGGGTCCGGACGCCGTCAACGAAGACCACGTCGCGTGCGGTACGGGGCACGGGTCACCCTCCCTGGGCCAGGCTGCAACTCTCCCAAGCATGTTACTAGTCAGTAACACTACCCGCCAGTACCACCTCCCCGGCGGCGGCCTCCCCGCGCCCGGCCAGGGGTCAGGCGATCTTGCGGGCCCCGGGCCCCGGCTCCGGGGTGACGTCGCGCGCCGAGTCGAGGACATGCCCGGCCGCGCAGGTCATCTGCAACCGCACCGGCTCCCCGCAATCACGGTGCCGGAGCAGGACCGGCGGCCCGTCCGGGCCGACCGCGTACTGATCACCCCACCGCATCAAGGCGACCAGCACGGGATACAGGTCCAGGCCCTTGGCGGTGAGCCGGTACTCGTACCGGCGGCGCTGGCCGGCGTCCTGGTACGGCACCTTGCCCAGCAGTTCCTCGCGCACCAGCCGGGCCAGCCGGTCGCTGAGCACCTGGCGGGGAATCCCGGTCCGCCGCTGCATGTCGCCGAACCGGCGCACGCCGTTGAACGCCTCCCGCAGCACGAGAAACGTCGTCCGCTCCCCCAGGATCGCCACCGCCGAGCCGATCGCGCAGTTGGCCGGGTCGTAGTCCAGAATCGAGGGCCGTTCCATGATCGCATGCTAAGTCTGGTTGACAGACTCAGCAACCTGGGCCGATGCTGAGTCTGTGAACCGAACTCAGATGTGCGAGGTTCCTGTCCGCGTGCCGGTGATCCGGGCGGCGTCGCCCGCGGATCTGGCCGGGCTCAGCGACTTCTTCGCCGGGCTGTCCGTGGAGACGCGGGTCCGGAGGTTCTTCGCGGCCATCAGGCCGGGCCGGGCCATGCTGGCCCGCCTGTCCGGCGCGGCCGGCCCAGGCGCCCCCCGTGCCGCCGGCACCACCCGTGTGGCCGCCACCAGTGGGGCCGGCACTCCCCGCGATACCGGCGCCAGCGAGGTCATCGTCGCCATCGCGGGCGGGGTCATCGTCGGGCACGCCATGGCCGTGGACCGGACCGCTGGCAGCGGCGAGCGGATGACCGACATCGGCGTGGTGGTCGCGGACGCCTGGCAGGGGCAGGGGGTGGGAGCGGCCCTGGTCCGCGCGCTGCTGGCCGGGGCCCGGGCCCGCGGCGCGGCCTGGCTGACGATGGATGTGCTGCCCGGCAACCAGCCGGTCCTGGCCATGATCGCCGATCACTGGGCACCGGCGCGGGCCGAGCGTTCCGCCGACTGCCTGACCTTCCGGGTCCGCGTCACGCACCGCGAGCGCGGCTGGGCCGCCGTGGATCAGGGCCGGCGGGCGACCCCCGCCGCGATCATGGAGTCCTGGTCCGACGGAGGCCCCTCCGGCCGCTCCGGCAGCCACGTCGCGCAGTCCACGATGCCGGGCGGTACCAGGTCCATCCCGTCGAAGAACGCCGTGATCTGCTCCCAGGAATGGGCGTAGATCTTGGAGCCGTCCTGGGCGTTGTAGAGACTGGCGAAGTCTCCCTCGCGCCGCCGCTTCTCGTAGCCCAGCGAGAGGATCATGTAGGAGCCGGGGGCCAGGGCCTGGCCGAACGTCCGCAGCACGCGCCGCGCCTCGGCCGCGTCGAGGAAGTGCAGCACGCAGCACAGGATGACGCAGGCCGGCTCGGCCAGGCTGAACCCGGCGGCCCGGATCCGCTCGCTGGCGAGGATCGCCTCCGGCTCACGCATGTCCCCGGCGGCCGCCACCACCTGGGGGCTGCCGCTGGCCAGCAGGGCCTGCGAATGCGCCACCGCCACCCGGTCGTGGTCCACGTAGGCGACCAGCGCACCCGGGACGACGGCCCGGGCCGCCTCATGGGTGACCAGCCACAGCGGGTCAGTGCCTTCCGCCCGGACCGGAGACGTGGGCAGCCCGGAGCCGATGTCCAGGTACTGCCGCACGCCCTGCCGGGCGACGTAGCTGATGGCACGGGTCTGGAACTTCTTGTTGTCCAGGGCCTGCCCCGGCACCTCGGGATGGCGCTGCCGGATCGCCTCGGCCGCTGCCCGGTCGGCTTCGTAGTTGTCCTTGCCGCCCAGCCAGTAGTCGTAGATCCGGGCGACGTTTGGCTTGGTCACGTCGAGAGGCACCATGAGACCCTGTTTCCCCGTCTTCCGCCGGTGAGCGGTCGCCTGGCCGCGGCTGCCGGCCGCGGCTGGCCGCAAACCATTGCAGTGATTATCGGCGATGCCACCCATCCGGCGCGAGCCGGGGCACAGCTGGGCGTACCGGCCTGGCCCGCACCGCGCCTGACGGCCACGGCGGTGCGGACAGCCGGCGCCCGTCAGCCGGTGACCTCCAGCGTGATATCCGTGCCCGCCAGCGCCTTGCTCACCGGGCAGGACGCCTTCGCATCCTGCGCGATCTTGGCGAACGACCCGGAGTTCACGCCGGCCGCCGAGCCGCCGACCGTGAGGGTGATCCCGCTGATCCGGAACCCGCCCGCCGGGTCGGGGCGCAGCGTGACGTCCGCGCTGACATCAAGCGAGATGTCGCGGCCGCCCGCGGCGCCCAGCAGCGCGGAGAACTGCATGGCGAAGCAGGAGGTGTGCGCGGCGGCGATGAGCTCCTCCGGGCTGGTCGTGCCGCCAGCGTCGTCCGCGGCCCGCTTGGGGAAGCTGACCTCATAGGTCCCGGCCCCGGAACTGACCAGCGACACCGTGCCAGTCCCGTCCTCCAGGCCACCAGTCCACATCGTCCGGGCGCTGCGCGTGGGCATAGCTCTCCTCGTTTCGTCATGACCCGCCGGCTCGGCCCGGCGATGCCGCCTGCCTAGCTTGCCACGGTCGCGGACGGGCGCATCAGGCCGGCCGGATCGCGCGGGTGGCGAAGTAGCCGGGCAGGTACTGCCCGGTGAGCTCGGCATGGTGCGGTGCCTCGGCCAGGTGGGTGAGGACGAAGCCGGCCGCCAGCTGGCCCCCGATCTGCGCGGCGAGCGAATGGCTGTACTCGACCGGCCCGTCACCGTAGCACTGCCTCCGCTCGGCCTCCGGCAGGTCGAGCGTGCTGAACGGCAGCGGATGGCGGACCGTGAACTCCCCGCGATCCAGCGCCGCGACATCGAAGATGAACAGGTCGGGGTTGAGGAAGCCGGCCAGCAGCAGGCCACCGGGGCGGAGCACCCGGAACGCCTCCCGCCAGACCGGCGCGATCTCCGGGCAGAACACGTTGGACACCGGATGGAACACGACGTCGAAGGAGGCGTCGCCGAACACGCTGAGGTCCCGCATGTCACCGAGCACCGTGCGGATGGCCAGCCCCTCCCGGTCGGCCACCTCCCGGTCCCGGCCGAGCTGGCGGGGTGAGTTGTCGAACACGGTCACCGCCGCCCCGGCCGCGGCCAGCACCGGGCCCTGCTGCCCGCCGCCGGAGGCCAGGCACAGGATCCGGGTGCCCGTCAGGTCGGCCGGGAACCAGTCGCGCGGCACGGGCTGGTAACCGATGAGGACCACCGACCAGTCACCGGCCCGCGCCCGGGCGATCACGCCCGGCCCGACCGGCCGAGTCCACTCGTTGCCGGACTCGACCTCCCGGTCCCAGGCCGCCCGGTTGTAGGCCACGGGATCAAACCCATCCGTCATGCAGGCAGCGTACGGCCCCGGCACGGCTGGAGGCCGGTCAGGCGACCCGGCGCCAGCCCTGCTCGTCGGCGCGCCACCGCGCCACCGCGGTGTGCTCCTGGACCACCTTGATCTCGCGGAGGTGCAGGCCGGGGTGGCACATCGCCTGCTTAGCCTTGATCATCCCGTCGCGGGTGCTGGGCTGCGGGATCTCCCGCTTGGCCCCGGACTGCTCAACCAGGATGAGATTGGCCGTGCGGCCCTCCCTGGCCGCGTTGCTGCTTTCCGTCATGTATAAGAAGACTTCCCGCGGGCTGCGGACTATTCCCCATGACGAGGGTGGCTTGCGGCACAGCTCCCATTTCAGGCTCAACGGCCCGTCCGGCCGGATCCGGGCGGCTGCTCACTTGAACGAGGCCAGCGGAACCCACATCGTGGTGAAGAGATGGCCCTGATTGCAGCGCACCACCACCATGCCGCCCACCGGATAGCCCCGGCGCCGGGCCATCACCAGGCTGCCGAGGAGCAGCACCACCACGAGCACCAGGGGGGCGAGGGCCAGAGCCGGCCTACCGTCAGGTGTACTCGCTCCCGGCAGGCGGCGCCAGCCTCTCCGGGCCCGGGCCGGAGGAGGTGCCCATGCCGTCCACCGCATCGCTGGCCATGCCGCGGCTGCGGTCGGCGACTTTCCCGTGACCGGCCCGGACCTGCTGATCATCCGCTGCTGTGGCTCGGCGACGGCCGGATCACCGCCGGCCACCTGGCCGTGCTGCGGGAGCGCGCCGCGGCCGGCCCCGGTCCCGGGATATAGCCGGTCCCGCGCAGGGGCGTTAAGCCGGAACGAGAAATACGCAACCACAGGTTGCATGAAAGGGGCGCTCCTGTTAGCGTCTAACACGCAACCTGAAGTTGCGTATTAGCCAAGGAGGCGGAGCTATGATCCCCAGTGCTATCGAGCGAGAGATCCTGATCGAGGCGCCCGTGGAAACCGTGTGGCAGGTGGTCACCGACCCGGCCCAGGTCAGCCGGTGGTTCTGTGACGCGGCCGAGATCGACCTGCGGCCCGGCGGCCAGGGCCGCCTCACCTTCGCCGACAAGGCCACCAGCCAGCGGGCGACCGTCCTGCTGTCCGTGGAGACGGTGCAGCCGCCGCACACGTTCGCGTTCCGCTGGGACTACCCCGAAGGCGAGACGCCGCATCCCGGTAACTCGCTGCGCGTGGAGTTCCGGCTGGCCGACGAGGGCGGGCAGACCCGGCTGCGGGTCACCGAGAGCGGGTTCCCCCAGCTGGACCGGCCCGAGGACCACCTGGCCGGCTACCTCGACGCGCACAACAAGGGCTGGGACATCCACCTGGCGAGCCTGCATGACTACGTCACCGGACAGTCCTGACCCCGGCGGCCGCCCGCCGGGTGGCGACGACGCCGATCTCTGGGAGGCGGTCGGCGAGCCGTCCCGGCGGCGGGTGCTCGACCTGCTGCTCGCGCACGGTGAGGCCACCCCGACCGTGCTGGCGGCCGGCCTGCCGTTCACCCGGCAGGCGGTGGCCAAGCACCTCGCGGTGCTCACCCGGGCCGGGCTGGTCGAGGGCCACCGGCAGGGCCGCGAAGTGCGTTACTCGGTGCGGCCGGAGCGGCTCGATGAGGCCGCCCGGGCGATGGCCCGGGTCGCGGCCCGGTGGGACGGGCGGCTGCTGGCCATCAAGCGCCTCGCCGAGGAACAGGCCCGCCACCCCGGCTCCCCGCCGCCCTCGCCGTAGGGGGCGGCGGTTTACGCGGTGAGTTGAAACCAGTGCGTGGCATCAACTCACCGCAGAAGCCTGTCGCCCGGCCCGCCCCGGGTGGACACGGGCCGGGCGGGCTGCGAGCGTGGGGAGCAGCCTGCCGGCGCACGCTGGCCGCGATGGACCAGGAGGGCGGCCGTGGACAGCACCGCACTGCGGGCCGTGCAGCAGCCACTGAAGGATGCGTACCGGGACGACCCGCAGCAGGCCGTCATCACCCTGGAGGCCAGCGGCGAACTGGGTGAGGAGGGCATCAGCTGCTCGGTGTCCACCGGCGCGGCGCTGACCAAAGCCGGGCTGCACCCGGCGACCGGCGGCGACGGGACGCTGGCCTGCTCCGGCGACATGCTGCTGCAGGCCCTGGTGGCGTGCGCGGGCGTCACGCTCCGGGCGGTGGCCACCTCGCTGCAGGTACCGGTGGCCGGCGGCACCGTGCACGCCGAGGGTGACCTGGACTTCCGCGGCACGCTGGCGGTGGACAGGGACGCGCCGGTCGGGTTCACCGCCATCCGGCTGCGCTTCGACCTGGACACGGACGCCACCGGGGACCAGGTCGCCACCCTGCTGAAGCTGACCGAGCGGTACTGCGTCGTCTACCAGACGCTGGCCGGCCCGGTCCAGCTGAGCGCGTCCGTGGCCGCCGGCGAGCAGTCGGGCTGGGACGGCACCGTGCCGCTGCCCGGCTTGAGCCGCTTGGCCTGGCACTGCTCATGCAGCAGCGCCTCCAGGTGCCGCACCGTGGCGCTGATGCCCGGGTCCCGGCTGTGCGCCAGGTTGTCCAGCTCCAGCGGATCCCGGGCCAGGTTGTACGCTTCGGCCTGGTCCGGCACGGGCTCGGTCTTCACCGTGGTGGTGGCCCGTTTCGGGCCACCCTGGTTCACGTTCCCGTGCACCAGGGTGACCACGTCCCGTTCCGATCCCAGGTCGGCCTCGGGTGGCGGCTGATGAGAGTCGGTCAGCGACAGGCCCTGCGGATCGCTCCAGAACTGCGGATTGTCGGAGTAGCGGGAGTACTTCCACTTCTCCCGCGCGCCGTGCCGGCCCGTGGGCAGGTAGGCGACGACGGTTTCCACGTGATTGGGCTGCACCACCGAGCGGAACATGTACCCGGCGGTGGTGACCTGGTCGTAGCCCCGGCTGACCTCGTCGTCGGTCATGAAGTACACCGGGCCGGTCACCTGGCCCGGCGGCTCCTCGCCGAGGATCACCCCGGACAGGTCCCGGCCGACCAGCGGGTGCACCTCAGTGTGGCTGGCGGCCAGCTCCCGCTGCAGCGCGGCCGGGTCCAGCCCGGCCAGCCCGAGCAGCGTGGGCAGCAGGTCGGCGTGGCTGGTCATCGCGTCCAGCTGCTGCCGCCCGGAGAACAGAGCCGGGTTGTGCACGATGAACGGGACGTGCGAGGACTCCTCATACGCCTGATGCCACTTCTGGAACATCCCGCCGTGCGCGCCGAGCATCTCGCCATGGTCGGAGGTGAAGATGACGATGGTGTTCGCGGCCAGCACCGGGTGGGCGCGCAGCGCGTCCAGGACCCGCTGGATCTGCTGGTTCACGTTCTGCTGCAGCTGGTAGTAGAACCGGCGGTAGTCCAGCGTGTTGAAGGTCGGCTGGAGCATCTGCGGGTACGTCTCGATGTAGCTGGGCTGGCAGCGCGGCTTGCCGGACAGGTCCTCGTGGCTGGTGGCCGCGTACCGGGCCGGGTCGAACAGCCGGTCCGGCACGGTGCTGCCTTCGAGCTGGCCGCGCAGGTTCCAGTTCGGCGACTGCAGGGTGAGTGCGCCCCACGTGGTGATGTCGTGCGGGTTGACGTAGGAGTTGACCATCAGCCACGGCCGGCCGCTGCCGCCCCGCGCGGCCAGTTCGTGCAGCAGGTCCACCGCCTGGCTGGCGAATTTCTCGTCCCGGCCGAGGGCACCCGCCGCCGACGACCCCGAGTTCAGTGGGTTGCTGCCGTGCGGCTCCGGGCCGATCCAGCCGTGGAAGCCGAAATCGGCGAGCCGGTCGGACGCCAGGTACGCGGCCTCCGCCTCCGGGTCCGGCAGCCCTTTGTCATCGAAGGTGAGCACCGGGCTATGGGTGCCCGGAATCGGGATGTCCGCTTCGGAGACGTGCCATTTGCCCTTATAATAAGTGTCGTAGCCGCCGGCCTCGAAATAGTCGCCCATGGTCGGCACCGTGTCCGGGTCGAGCCAGTACATATCCATCTCGAATGAGCTTTTCGCCGCGCCGGTCGTCTGGCTGACGCCGTGCAGCGAGGGGTACTGGCCGGTGAAGATGGACGCCCGGCTGGGGACACAGGCCGCGGACATGACGTAATGGTTGGTGAACTCCAGCCCGTCCTCCCGCAGCGACTCCTCCGCGGTCAGGTACCTGGCCCGGAAATCCCGCAGCTCGGCCGATTCGTAGGCCACCGGGAACCGGTACTCGTCGGCCAGGATGAGCAGGATGTTGGGGCGCTGGCGGAGCGGGCCGCGCGGGCGGAACGGCGGTCCGGACGGGGCTTCCCGGCCGTCCTGCGCTGCCTGCGCCGCCGCGGCCGGGCCGAGGCCGGCCACGCCGGCCGCGGCGGCGGCCACCCCGGCCCGCTGGATGAATCCCCGGCGCGAGACATCATTGCCCTGCTCAGTCATGCTTCCCCCCGAAAAGGCACGCTCCGCAACGCCGCGCTCCGCGCGCGCTCCCATTACACGCTCCCCGCGCGCATTACCCCGGCGGACTCCCCTGTGCACTCCCGCCGCACTCTATGGCACGAAAGCCCGCCGGCGGCCGGAAGATAAGGCTGGGTCCCGCAGGCTTTTCCCGATAACATTCCCAGCGCACCCGCGATGGCGTCCCATATGGCGAAGGGGAGCCGGTGATGAGCGCAAAACCGCATTCAAGCACCATGGCCTGGGTGCCGGGCGGCACTTTCCGCATGGGCTGCGATGATTTCTACCCGGAAGAGGGCCCGGCCCATGACGTGCGCGTGTCCGGTTTCTGGATGGACGCCCGGCCGGTCACGGTGGCGCAGTACCGCCGCTTCGTCGAGGCGACCGGCTACCGGACCGTCGCCGAGCACGCCCCGGACCCGGCCGACTACCCGGGCGCCCCGCCGGAGGTGCTGGTCCCCGGGGCACTCGTCTTCAGCCCCCCGGGCCACCCGGTTCGACCTGAGGGACCCGCGGAACTGGTGGTCCTGGGTACCCGGCGCCCAGTGGCGGCACCCGGAAGGGCCGGGCAGCAGCACGGACGGCCGGGAGCGGCACCCGGTCACCCAGGTGGCCTGGGCCGACGCGGACGCCTACGCCACCTGGGCCGGGAAGGCCCTGCCGACCGAGGCGGAATGGGAGCGGGCGGCCCGGGGCGGCCTGGACGGGGCCACCTTCAGCTGGGGGAACGAAGCGCGGCCGGAGGGCCGCGTGATGGCCAACACGTGGCAGGGCCGCTTCCCGTGGGAGAACCTCAAGGCCCCCGGTGACCGCGGGACCACGGCGGCGGGCCAGTTCCCGCCCAACGGGTTCGGCCTGTCCGACATGACCGGCAACGTGTGGGAGTGGACGGCTGACCGCTACGCCCCGCGGCACGCCGCCGCCCCGCCGTGCTGCGGCCCCCGGGACCCGCGCCTGGATCACCCAGGGCAGAGCGGGCGCCCGGCCCCGCCGGACGCGCACATCCCGCGCCGGGTGGTCAAGGGCGGCTCCTACTTGTGCGCCCCGAACTACTGCCTGCGCTACCGGCCCGCCGCCCGGCAGGGCCAGGCCATCGAGACCGCCACGGCCCACCTCGGCTTCCGCTGTGTGCTGCGGGCGGCCGGCCCGGCATGACGGGCGGCTGACCCGGGCTGACGGGCGCTGAACGGCGGGCCGGGCGCAGTTCTTACGGCCGTCCAGACCGACTGACGGCCCGTGGGCCGCTCCGTAGACTGTGGCCGCCGTGGAACGTCCCCGCCTGCCGGCCGTCGTGGCCGGCCTCGCTCTGTGCGGCACGCTGGCGGCCTGCAGTTCCGGCACAGGCCAGCGGCCGGGCCCTGCCCTGCCCGCGCACCCGCTGCCCGCGCACTGGGACCGTTTCCGCCATGTCCCCGGGGTCGTCGACCTGGCCGGCCCGCACGGCGACGGCTCGTTCACGGTGGCCGCCGCCGGCCGCCTCCTCGTGCTGAGCCGGTCCGGCACGCTGACGCCGTTCGCCCGCGGCCCCGGCGGGTACGCCACGGCCATCGGGCCCGAGCCGTACCTGGCCACCACCACCGCCGTGCCGGTGGCCGGGACGCGCTGCTCGTTCGGCACCGGCACGGTGTTCGCACTGCAGCCGGGCGGGCCGCCCGGCGTCATCCGCATCGGCACCAGCGGCCAGGCGCGGCGGTTCGCGAGCCTGGCCGGCGTGGGCACGCCGGACGGCATCGCGTTCGACACGACCGGGAGCTTCGGCCACCGGCTGCTGGTCACCGCGCGGGGCCAGGGGCACACCACCGTGCTGGCCATCGACTGCGCGGGCGGCCAGCGCATCATCACCCGCCAGGCCCCCAGCATGGAGGGCGGCATGACGGTCGCCCCCGGCTCGTTCGGCCGGTACGGCGGGGACCTGATCGCCCCCAACGAGGGCACCGGCCGGGTGTACGCCATCGCGCCGGACGGCCGGGTGGCCACGCTGGCCGAGTCCGGGCTGCCGCACGGCGGGGACATCGGCGTGGAGAGCGCCGGGTTCGTGCCACCCGGCTTCACGCCGGCTGACGCCGCTTACCTGGCTGACCGCTACTCCCGCGGCAACCGGCACCCCGGGACGAACAGCATCCTGCGGCTGCCCGGGGCCGAACTGGCCAAGGCGGGCGTCCGCCCCGGAGACCTGCTGGTGGCGGCCGAGGGCGGTGCCCTGACCATCGCCGTCCGCTGTGCCGCCCGCTGCACGGTGCGGGAGATCGCGGCCGGGCCGGCCATCAGCCACGCCGAGGGGCACATCGTGTTCACCGGCCCGGCGGGGTAGCGCCCCCGCCGCCGTTTGCTCCCGCCGAGCCCAGCGTGCCCGGGGCAGCTCAGCCCGGGACAGCGCCGCGTTGATCCGCACCATCCCGACGACTACCAGGGCCGCGGTCACCAGCAGGCCCAGCAGCAGCAGGTTGGCGAGCACGATGCCGATGTCCGGTCCATCTCCGTCACGAACTGCTCGGGCGTCAGCGGCGGAACACGGTTAGGCTCAGACTGCCGCACCAGGTCAGGGTCCCCCACGCCGGAATTCTGCCAGGAATCGCCAGCCGCCCCCGGATACCCGGATTCCCGCCGCCAGCGGCCTGGCCCATCGGGAAGGCGGGACGCCATGACCATGCCGGGATGGGATGACGTCTACCTGGCGAGCACGCCGCCGCCGTGGGACATCGGCCGGCCGCAGCCGGCCTTTGCCCGGCTGGCCGACCGCGGCCTGCTCACCGGGCAGGTGCTGGACGCCGGCTGCGGCACCGGTGAGCACGTGCTGCTGGCCGCGGCCCGCGGCGCCGAGGCCACCGGGGTGGACATCTCCCCGCGGGCCATCGAGCAGGCCCGCCGCAAGGCGGCCGAGCGGGGGCTGGCGGCCCGCTTCGAGGTCGGCGACGCGACCGACCTGGGCGGCCTCGGCCTGACCGCCGGCACCGTCCTGGACTGCGGGCTGTTCCACGTGTTCGACGACGAGAACCGCGCGCGGTACGTGCGCACCCTGGCGGCGGTACTGCCGCCCGGAGGCACCTGTTACCTGATGTGCTTCAGCGACCGGATGCCGGGCACCTTCGGCCCCCGCCGGGTCACCCAGGACGAGTTGCGGGCCGCGTTCGACGACGGCTGGGAGGTCGTCAGCATCGCCGCGGACACGTTCGAGGTGAACCCGGGCATGCCCGCCCGGACCGCCCAGGCCTGGCTCGCCACCATCACCCGCCGCTGACCCGCGCGACCACCTGCCGCCGGCCCCGCGACGGCCCCGGCCGCACTGGCGCCACCGCCCGCCGTTCACCCGGCCTTGTTAGGTTGGCGTGGTGAAGGTACTGGTGATCTGCAGGCCACGGCCGGGCGTCCAGCCGGGCGACATTGGCGCGCACGCGGCGGCCGAGATGGCGGCGCTCAAGGAACTGCAGTCGGAAGGCACCCCGGCCGGCTGACCCCCGCCAGCTACTAGCCTGAGCACAGGTCCGAGGAGGAGAACGTCAGGTGCCCAAGGCAGCCGGGAACAAGCCAGCAGGGAAACAGCCGGCCGGGGGCAAGCCCCGGGGGAACAAGCCCGGCGACAAGGCGGCCGCCCGGGCGAAAGTCGCCCAGATGCGGGCCGAGGAAGCGCAGCGCAGGCGCCGCCGGCTCACGCTGCGCTGGATCGGCGCGGCGGTCATCGCGGTCATCGCCGTGGTCGGCATCACGCTGGCGGTCACCTCCGGCGGCGGCGGCACCACCGCCAGCACGGCCGCCGGCCACCCGGCCCTCAAGCTGGCCCCGCTGACCACGCTGGGCACGCTCCAGGCGGCGCCCGCCCCTGGCCCGGCCGGTCCCGAGGGCGTGCCGATCCCGGCCGCCGCCCCGCTGGCCGGCCTGTCCACCGCGGCCACCGGGCAGCCGGTGGACGGGATCAGCTGCCAGACGTCGGAGCAGACCCTGTTCCACATCCACGCGCACCTGACCATCTTCGTGAACGGCGCTCCCCGCCAGGTGCCCGCCGCCATCGGCATCCCCGGCGCCCAGGGCCAGAACACCCCGCAGGGCACGTTCATCGGCTCCGGCAGCTGCTTCTACTGGCTGCACACCCACGCCGCCGACGGCATCATCCACATCGAGTCGCCGGTGCAGCGCACCTACACGCTGGGCGAGGTCTTCAACGAGTGGGGCCAGCCGCTCAGCGCGCACCAGGTCGGGCCGGCCACCGGGACCGTGACCGCCCTCTACAACGGCCAGGTGTACCGGGGCAACCCGCAGGACATCCCGCTGAACGCCCACGCGCAGATCCAGCTGGACGTGGGCAAGCCGCTCATCGCGCCGGAACACATCACGTTCCCGAACGGCCTGTAGCCCCCGCCCGCCCCGCTCCCGCTCAGCGCGTCCGCGGAGTAGCGCGGCGCGGCCGTAGGGTAGGTCCCATGCCGGACGCCCCGCCCCGCCCCGAGCCGTTCATCCCGCAGACCGCCCCCGCGGCGCTCGAGGATCTCCGCGCGCGGCTGCGCGCGACGCGCTGGCCGGACACGCCCGAGGACGCCGGGTGGTCGCTCGGGACCGACCTCGCCTACCTCCGCGAGCTCGTCGCGTACTGGGCGGACGGGTTCGACTGGCCGGCGCAGGAGGCCGGCGCTCGCCCGGCTCCCCCGCTTCCGCGTCCTGCTCGGCGGCCTCGGGATCCACTTCGTGCACGTCCGGGCGGCCGCGCCGGCCGGGCCCGTCCTGCCGCTGGTCCTCAGCCACGGCTGGCCGGACTCGTTCTGGCGCTACGCGAAGGTCATCCCGCTCCTGACCGACCCCGGCGCGCACGGCGCCGACCCCGCCGACGCGTTCGACGTGGTCGTGCCCGACATGCCGGGCTACGGGTACTCCGACCGCCCCGCCGGCCCGCCCCTCGACACCATCGCCGTCGCCGGCCTGTGGGCCGAGCTCATGGGCGTCCTCGGCTACGCGCGGTTCGGCGCGGCGGGCGGGGACATCGGCAGCCATGTGAGCCGCTACCTCGGGCTCGACCACCCCGACCGGGTCGTGGCCGTCCACCGCACCGACGCGGGCTTGCCCGTCTTCACCGGCGACCCGGCGGACCTCGCGCCCGAGGAGCGCGCCTGGCTCGAGGCCGCCGCGGCCTGGGGCGCGGCCGAGGGCGCCTACGCCGCCATGCACCGCACGAAGCCCCAGACCGCCGCCTTCGGGCTCACCGACTCGCCAGCCGGGCTGGCCGCGTGGATCGTCGAGAAGCTCCGGGCGTGGAGCGACTGCGACGGCGACGTCGAGCGGCGCTTCACGAAGGACGAGATCCTCACGAACGTCACGCTCTACTGGCTCACGGGGACGATCGGCTCGTCGATGCGCATGTACCGCGCGAACGCCGCGATCCCGCCCGCGCAGCACGCCCGCCGGGTCGAGGTGCCGTCCGGCTTCTCGCTCTTCCCCGGCGACATCGTCCGCCCGCCGCGGGCGTGGCTCGAGCGCACGGCGAACGTCGTGCGCGTGACCGAGCCCGCGCGCGGCGGGCACTTCGCGCCGTTCGAGGAGCCCGAGCTCTACGCGGAGGAGCTGCGCGCGTTCTTCCGCCCCTACCGGGCGGCGGCGACGGGCTGAGGGCGCCGCCGCGCACGCCACCGCGGCGGGCAGGACTCGCGCCACGCCTCAGCAACCTCCCAGGTCACGATGGCTAGGCCTGGACGCTGTGCTGCAGGCGGTAGCAGGTCCAGAAGATCAGCGCCGCCCCCGCGAGCGGCACCAGCTCCCAGCCAGGCCAGCGGCCCCAGCCAGCGGCCGGAAGCGAGCAGCAGGACGCCAAGGCCGACGTTGAAGACAGCACAGGCAAAGCGCACCCGCACCCAGACACGGGGGTGGCGGTACTCCCATGACCTGACCAGAAATCTCATGAGGACGGGCTGCGAAGGATGGCGTTGTCAGTCGGTGCGTGCATCGGGATGCCTCCTGTGACCTGCGGTGCCGGCCACTCCGGTCACCTACATCTCCATGCTCGCCGCGCGCGGGCAGGAGATCCACCGTGCGGCCACCCGAACCTGAGGTACGGCTAGCACGGTCCGGCAGTTCGGGTGTCCGCCCCATCGATCTTGGGCGACGTGCCGCGAGCATCGAGATATGACCGCTCGCGATGCGCGCGGTTCGCGCAGATACTAGGGAGCAGAAGCGGAGAGTTCCGTCATGGACAGCGCAAACCCGGTGACCGGCCAGCAGGCCCGCCCAACAGTGCCATCCGCGCCCGACGATGCGTGGCGCGGCACCTTCACGCCTCCCGCCGCAGCTGTCGTGCGCCCGTCCCGGACCCCTCGCGACCGGATCGTGGTTCAGGCAGACCGTGCTGAGGCTGCTGCGGGACGCCGCTCACCCGGGGTGGCCGGCGGCAGTGCGAGTACGCGGCCCTCGGACTGCTGCTCGCGATTCCCGGCTTTGTGTTCATCGTGGTCGCCGTCACCGTCGGCTTCGGGCTGTCGCTCAGTTTCGCTGGCATGCTGCTCGGGCTGCCGCTGCTGATGGTGTCCCTGCTGGGTGCCGCGGCGGCTCGGCGCGGTCCACCGCCGCCTGGCCAGCCGGCTGCTGGGACTGCAGGTCGCGCCGCCGCCTCCGCTGCGCCCGCAGCCGGGCGCCTTGGGCCGGGCCCGGGCGGCCCTGACCGATCCCGCCGGCTGGCGGGCCTGCTGCCTACCTGCTGCTCAAGCTGCCGCTCTCGGTGCTCGCCGTGATCATCACGGTCTACCTGCTGTTTTGCGGGCTCCCCTACCTGACCTTTCCGATCTGGTGGGAGATCCTGCACGTCAACGGCGTGGTGATCCACGTGCCTGGGTGGCTGATGTGGTGGAAGCCGGACCCCTTGCTGGTGGCCAACTCGGTGCATTCCCTGGCTGTCTCCTTCGCCCTGGTTCCGGCGGGCGCGGCCGTGCTGCTCTATTGCCCGTGGTGGCTGAGGCAGTGCAACGCCGTGGACGGGAGGCTGGTCGCCAGGCTGCTCGGGCCGGCGCTGGGGAACCGGGTGCGTGAACTGGAGCAGACCCGGGCCCAGCGCGGTGGACGACTCGGCCGCGAGGCTGCGCCGGATCGAGCGGGACCTGCACGACGGGGCGCAGGCCCAGATGGTCGCCGTCGCCATGAAGCTGGGCCTGGCCCGGGAGAAGCTCGGCGGCACGGTCACCGGGACCGCGCAGGCCGACATGGAGCGGGCCCTGGAGCTGGTCGACGCCGCCCACCGCAGCGCCAAGGAGGCCATCATCGAGCTGCGCGACCTGGCCCGCGGCATCCACCCGCCGGTCCTGGACCATGGCCTCGGCACCGCGCTCACCACCCTCGCCGCGCGCAGCGACGTGCCCGTCGAGCTGGTCATCGACCTGCCCGAGCGCCCGTCGGCCGCGATCGAGACCATCGCCTACTTCTGCGCGGCCGAGTTGCTCACCAACGTGGCCAAGCACAGCGGCGCCCGGCATGCCACGCTGGAGGTGGTGCACGTGCCCGGGCTGCTGCGGGTGCGGGTCGGCGACGATGGCCGCGGCGGCGCCCGCATCGAGGCCCGCGGCGGCCTGGCCGGGCTCGCCGAGCGGGTCCGGACCGTGGACGGCAGGCTGCAGGTCAGCAGCCCGCCCCACGGCCCCACCGTGGTCACCGTTGAGCTGCCGTCCCACGCCTGACCGAACCGGAGCCCCGATGCGGATTGTGATCGCCGAGGACTCGGCAGTAGTCCGGGCGGGCCTGGCCGAGATCCTGGCCGACCGCGGCCACGAGGTGGTCGCCGCCGTCGGCAACGCCGAGGACCTGCTGGCTGCGGTGGACGAGCACCAGCCGGACGTCACCGTGGTGGACGTGCGGATGCCGCCCGGCTACACCGACGAGGGCCTGCGCGCCGCGATCGCCATCCGCCGCGACCACCCCAAGACCGGGGTGCTGGTGTTCTCCCAGTACATCGAGACCCGGTATGCGGCCGACCTGCTCGGCGCGGCGTCCGGCGGCGGCGCCGCAGGCGTCGGGTACCTGCTCAAGGACCGGGTCGCCGACGTCGGTGAGTTCGTCGAAGCGCTGAGCCGGGTGGCGGCCGGCGGCACCGCTCTCGACCCGGAGGTCGTGACGCAACTGCTCGGCGCCAGCCGCCGCACCGACGGGCTCGGCTCCCTCACGGCCAGGGAGCGCGATGTGCTGGCCCTGATGGCCGAAGGCCGGTCCAACGGCGCGATCGCCGGGATTCTCGTGATCTCGGAGCGGGCCGTCGAGAAGCACGTCGGGAACATCTTCAGCAAGCTCGGCCTGGCGCCGTCGGACGCCGATCACCGCCGGGTGCTGGCCGTGCTGCGCTATCTGGAGTCCTGATCAGCCAGCACCGCCGGGGGCGTCTGGGCCGGCGCCGCCCTTCCACTGCGCGGAGCCCGCGTCCCACTTCGGTGTAGGTGTAGGGGTTGTCGAGCACCTTGGTCTCGGGGATCTCCGGGTGCATGCCCTCGGCCCAGCGCCTCCGGCCCGAGCTGGCCTTGCAGGTACTCGACCGTCTGCTCGACCACCTGCGCGCCTTGGCCAGGTCCGGTCGCCGGCCAGCCGGTGGTCGTGCTTGACCACCCGGCCGTTGATCACGACCGTGTGCACGTCGCCGCGCTGGGCCTGGAACGCGACGTGCCCGTAGGGGTTGAGCAACGGGAACATGACCGGTGAGGCGTCGTTCTTGATCAGCACCACATCGGCCTTCTTGCCCGGCTCCAGGCTGCCGGTGACCGAGTCCAGGCCCAGCGCCCTGGCGCCGCCGCGGGTGGCCCAGTCGACCACGTCCTCGGCGCGCAGGTGGCAGTGGGTGACGGTCTCGCTGCCTGCCGTGCGCCTCCAGGTGCTCCCGGGAGCGGTCCGCGCCCAGCGTGGTGCGCATGGCGGAGAACAGGTCGCCGCTCCACCACACGCTGGTGTCCATGGACAGCGAGACGGGGATGCCGTGCTCACGCAGCTGCCAGGTCGGCGGGTAGCCCTGGCCCGGCGCTCTGCTCGCTCTCGGTGGATACCGACGCGGTGCCGCCGGTCGCGGCGATCCGGTGGTAGGAGTCCCGGTTCAGCGTGGCCGCGTGCACGTAGATGGTCTCCGGGGTCATGAACCCGTTCTCGTGCATGAGCCGGATGCCGTCGTCGTTGGTGGCGCCCCACACCCCGGCGTGCGTGGTCACCGGCACCCCCAGCTCCCGGGCGACCTCGAACGCGGCCTTCTCCGGGAACGCCGGGTCGCCGGTCACGTCGAAGGCCATCTGGAAGCCGAGCATGTCGTTCGCGGCTGCGGAAGCGCCGCTGCGACGAAGTCGCGGAACTCCGGGGCGGCCGACCACTCCCACGGGCCCTGCTGGATGTTGCCGTAGGCCAGCACGAACCGCCCGGGCACCTCCTCCAGCGCGTCCACCGCCGCCTCCGCGTGCTCGACCGTCTGCAGGCCGTGCGACCAGTCCACCGTGGTGGTCACCCCGGCGTCGATCGCCTCGATCGCGGCCAGCAGGTTGCCCGCGTAGATGTCCTGCGGCCGGAAGGCCTTGCCCCACTGCAGGTAGTACCAGACGAAGTACTGGGTCAGCGTCCAGTCGGCGCCGTAGCCGCGCATCGCGGTCTGCCACATGTGCCGGTGCGTGTCGATCATGCCCGGCATGACGATGCCGCCGCGCGCGTCGATCTCGGCCGCGGTCCTCGGGCACGTCCAGGTGCGGGCCGACCGCCGCGATCCGCTCCCCGCTGACCAGGACGTCGGCGCCGTGATGGACGGTGTGCGCGTCGTCCATGGTGAGCACGGTGGCGTTGCGGAACACCAGGGGCTGGCCGGGCACCGGGCCGGGCGAGGCTGTCATGGCTGACCTCCACTTGAGGTGGTACTGAGAAGCTGGACCGCAGCGGACAGATGTCCGTAGGGCGGCCTGCTGGCCTGAGCGGAAGCGTTGCCGGTTCGGCTGGGCACTGTCAAGAGGTATGGGCCCGATCCCGCGGTGACCAGCACGGCGTCAGCCACGAACTGTCCGGCATGCGGAAAACCGGCACACCGCGCGCTACAGTCGTTCCGGACACCCAGCCGCAGGAGAGAGAAGCATGGCCCGCCGTGACCCAGCCCCGATTTCATCGAGGCGCTGGCCCGCGGCCTCGACGTGATCCGGGTGTTCCAGCCGCGCCAGCCGGTCATGTCGCTGGCCGCGGTGGCCGGCGCGGCCGGGCTGGCCCGGCCCACCGCCCGGCGCATCCTGCTCACCCTGGAACAGCTGGGCTACGTGCGTCCTCGGGCGGCGGTTTCGAGCTGACCCCCCGGGTGCTGGACCTCGGGATGACCTATGTGCTGTCCCGCAACCTGTGGGAGGTGGCCCGGCCGCACATGGAACGGCTGGTCGCCCGGACGCATGAGTCCTCCTCGATCGCCCAGCTGGACGGCTCGGACATCGTCTACGTGGCGCGGGTCGCCGTGCCGAAGATCATCGCGCTGGCGGTCACGATCGGCACCCGGTTCCCGGCCATGCCGACCTCACTGGGGAAGGTGCTGCTGGCCGCGCTGCCGCCGGAGGCGGCCGAGCGGGTGCTGGACGAGCCCAGCCGGTCCGGGATCAGCCGCGCGCTGGCAGCCCGGCCCCGCGGAGCGGGCCGCCGAGCTGCGCCAGGTGCGGGCCCGCGGCTGGGCGCTCACCGACGAGCAGCTGGCCGCCGGGATCCGGTCGGTGGCCGCCCCGCTGCGTGACGGGGACGGCCAGGTGATCGCCGCACTCAACGTCACCGTGCACGCGGCGGAGACGCCGGTCGAGGTGCTCACCGGCGAATACCTGCCGCTGCTGCTGCAGGCGGCGGGCGCGATCAGCGCGGACTGGGCCAGTTACCAGGCGGCACCGCAGCGGACCATCCCGCAGCCGGCGGCGGCTCCTTGACAGGCGGCGCAGTGTCCCAGCAGACTCCACACCAGAAGAACGGACAAGTGTCCGGCATACGGACACACAATGGAAAGGTGCTCCGCAGCCATGAGTGACCCGGTCCCGGAGCAGTCCGCCGCGCCACCGGGGAACGGGCCCGCCGGGCCGCTGGCCGGCCTGCTGGTCGCGGACTTCTCCCGGGTGCTGGCCGGCCCGTACTGCCACCATGCTGCTGGCCGACCTCGGCGCGGACGTGATCAAGGTGGAGAGCCCGGGCGGGGATGACACCCGCCAGTGGGTCCCGCCGGTCACCGGGGACGGGCGGTCCACCTACTTCCTGGCCATCAACCGCAACAAGCGGTCCGTCGCGCTCGACCTCAAGGAGGAGCGCGACCTCGGCCTGGCCCGGGAACTGGCCCGCCGCGCCGACATCTTCGTGCAGAATTTCAAGCCGGGCGGGCTGGCCCGGTTCGGCCTGGACTACGAGTCGGTGCGGGCCGCCAACCCGGCCATCATCTACGCCTCGATCAGCGGGTTCGGCTCCGGCGGCGGCAAGGACCTGCCGGGGTACGACCTCATGGTCCAGGCCATGTCCGGGCTCATGAGCTTGACGGGGGATCCGTCCGGGCCGCCGTTCAGAGCGGGAATCTCGGTTTTCGACGTCATCGCGGGCCTGCACACCGCGATCGGGATCCTGGCCGCGCTGGCGCACCGGTCCGCGACCGGGGAGGGCCAGCATGTCGAGGCGAGCCTGCTGGCCTCGGCCCTGTCCGGCATGGTCAACCAGACCAGCGCGTGGGTGGCTGGCGGGGTGGTGCCGTTCCGGATGGGCAACGCGCACCCCAGCCTGTTCCCCTACGAGCCGCTGCCCACCGGGGACGGCGAGCTGATCGTGACGGCCGGCAACGACGCCCAGTTCGCCCGGCTCTGCGAGGTGATCGGCGCGCCGGAACTGCCCGCCGACCCGCGGTTCGCCCGCAACGAGGGCCGCACCGCGCACCGGGATGAGCTCAGGCCGCTGCTCGCGGAGCGGCTGAAGACGCGCACCGCCGCCGAGTGGTTCCGCGACCTGATCGCGGCGGGCGTGCCGTGCGGGCCGATCAACACGGTGGACGGCGGGGTCGCGTTCGCCGCCGAGGTCGGCCTGGAGCCGGTGGTGCAGGCCGGGTCGGGCGACGCGGCCGTGCCCTCCGTCCGGCACCCGCTGACGTTCTCCCGCACTCCCCCGCGCTACGACCTGCCCCCGCCCCAGCTCGACGAGCATGGCGAGCAGGTCCGTGCCTGGCTGGCCAGCCCCCCACCCGAATCTGCGTAAGGAAGCGCCATGGCCACTGTCGCCGCGGTCATCGCATCGACCCACCACCCGTTCTACTACCGGGCGAGCACCTCGACCGGCGCGGACCGGCCGCCGTTCGCCGACGAATGGGTGGCCAAGATCGAGGCCTTCCGCGAAACGCTGACCCGCGCCCGGCCCGACGTGCTGGTGATGGTCGGCTCGGACCACTTCCACCAGCTGTGGCTGGACAACATGCCGCAGTTCCTCATCGGCAAGGCGCCGTTCTACGACGCGAACTGGTACAACGAGGAACGCGAGTTCGGGCTGCCGCGGATGTTCCTGCCGGGGCATGAGGAGCTGTCCGGCTACCTGCTGCGGGAGGGCATGGACGCCGGCTTCGACCTGGCGTTCAGCAACGAGCTGCGGATCGACCACAGCATCACCTGCCCGCTGATCACCCTGCGGCCGGAGGCGGACCTGCCGATCGTGCCGGTCTACACCAACATCTTCGCGCCCCCGATGCCCCAGCCGAAGCGGTTCGTGGAGCTGGGCCGGACCATCCGCCGGCTGGTCGAGGCGTGGCCGCGCGACCAGCGGGTGGCGATCATCGGCACCGGGCACCTGTCGCTGGAACTGGGCGGGCCGCGCCAGTTCGGGCCGCACGGCCCCGACCCGGAGTTCGACCGCAAGGCCGTCGAGTGGATCGCCTCCGGCGACCTGGATTCCGCGCTGGCGCAGGTCAGCCTGGACAGCCTGTGGGAGCCCGGCAACGCCACCCACGGGTTCATGGACTTCATGCTGATGATGGGCGCGGCCGGGGCGAACGTGAAGGCCGACTACAGCCGACTCGCTCGACCTGTTCCACACCATGGAGGCGTACTTCACCTGGTATCCGGAGGGGGCGCCGGCGGCATGAGCAAGTACCTGCTTAACAAGTTCCTCTTCACCATCGACCGGGACCCGGAGCTGGTGGAGCGGTACCGCGCCGACCCCCGGGGGACCGTCGCCTGGTGGGAAGCCGAGCAGGCTAACGTGATCCTGAACTGCCACGGCGGGGAGCGGAGCACCTGGCTGAGGTTCACCGACGCCGAGCGCGAGGCCCTGGCCACCCACGACTACGTGACGCTGTTCGAGCTGGGCGCGCACAGCTTCCTGACCCTCACCCTGTTCATCGCGATGTTCGAGCGGGACTACGCCGAGCCGCTGGCGTTCCAGCGCGAGTACGCGGCGCGGCTGAGCCACTGGAGCCTGCCCTACCCGGACATCGCCACCTGACCGGCAGCTCCACCGACTCTGCACCAACCAGCCTGCCCGAGGAAGCCATCGATGACCGAGATCCCTGAGTCCCACCGCGACCTGCTGTCCGCCCCGGTCGCCACGCTCGCCACCGTCGGCCCGGACGGGCGCCCCCAGCTGTCCGAGGTGTGGTTCCTCGCCGAGGGTGACTCGGTGGCCATCTCGCTGAACACCAGCCGGCAGAAGACCAGGAACCTGATGCGTAACCCGGCCTGCAACCTGTTCATCCTGGACCTGGCCAACCCGTACCGGTACCTGGAACTGCGCGGCGACGCCGAGATCAGCCCGGACGACGATTACGCGTTCGCGGCCAAGGCCGGCGCCAAGTATGGCGCCGACGTACGCGACCACGACGGGCCCGGGGAGTCCCGGGTCGTGGTGCGGATCCGCCCGGCCCGGGTCAACGCCGTCAACATGGGCGGCTGAGCGCTCAGCCCGCTGGGTGCGGCGGGACCGTGGCCCGGGGCCCGGCTCCCCTGGCTAGCCGCAATGCCGGGGAGTTAGAGCCTGCAGAGGATTAACACGCCGGCATTGTGGCTAGCCGGCGCTGAGCTGGATGACGGTCTTCTCGATGCGCCGCTGGCGGGTCGGTGCCGTCTTGGCGTCCTCGACGGACAGGACGTACCGCTGCTGGTGGCTGTAGGGCATGGCATCGAACGCCCGCCGCGCCGCGGGCTCGGCGTCCAGGGCCGCGGCCAGGTCGGCCGGCACCGTGACGGTGCGCGGCCCGGTATCGAGCTGGAGTTCCACGTCCACCTCGTCCCCGGCGGATACCCCGGCGGCCGCCCGGACCTGGGCACTTACCGGGAGCAGGAAGCGCCCGCCCATGGAGCCCACGCTGCTGCGGTAGGTGTGGCCGTTGACGGTGGCCAGGACCCGCGGCCGCCTCCCCGAGCCGAGGCCGTCCACGACCTCCGCCGGGACCTCGATGCCGGTCGCGGTCTTCCCGTCGAGCCGGACCACCCCGTGGAACTTCATCACGCGCCCCTTCCCTGATTAAGTACTAGACCGTACAGTACTGCTGATAGAACTAGACTGTCCAGTACTAAAGTGGGGGCGCAGACCGGGAGGTGGCGTGGCGATGGCGGAGGCCCGGGAGGACACCCGGTCGGCGCGCAAGCGGCGGGCGATCGTGGCCGCGGCCACAGCGCTGTTCCTGGAGCACGGCTACCAGGGCACCAGCATGGATGACATCGCGGCTCAGGCCGCCGTCTCCAAGCAGACCGTGTACAAGCACTTCGCCGACAAGGAACGGCTGTTCACCGGGATCGTGCTGGGCACCCTGGACCGGGCCGGCGACCCGTTCCGGACCCGGATCGAGAAGCTGGCGGAGACCGCCGACCTCCCGGGCGACCTGCGCGACCTGGCCCGGGAGTACCTGGCCACCGTGATGCAGCCGCCGGTCCAGCAACTCCGGCGGCTGGTCATCAGCGAGGCCACCCGGCTGCCCGGGCTGGCCCGCGCCTACTACGAGCAGGCCCCGGAGCGGACGATCGAGGCGCTCGCGGCCTGCTTCGGGCGGCTGGCCGGGCGCGGCCTGCTGCGCCCGGCCGACCCGGCGCTGGCCGCGAGCCACTTCGCCTTCCTGGTCCTCGGCCGGGCACTGGACAAGAGCCTGTTCCACGGCGGTGCGGGCGCCTTCACCGCCGCGGAACTGGCCCGGATGGCCGACGCCGGGGCGGCGGCCTTCCTGCGCGCCTACCAGGCGGATTCCTGATCCGCGGCCGGCTGGGTCAGCCGTAGCTCACCGAGTAGCTGTTCACCTGGAAGTTCTCGCTCGCGTTGTTGGTCGAGCTGATCTCCCAGCCGTACTGGACCGTGCTCAGCGTGGCGTTCGCCAGCCAGCCTGCGCTGGACAGCCAGTTGAACGTGGCCTTGATGTCCACGCTGCCGGAGGTCTCGTTGCTGGTCCGGACGAAGGAGAAGACCGCATTGGAGCCATTGCTGCCGCGGTAGACCTTCCAGCTGCTGCCGCCGATGGAGACAGTGGTCTGGTACGTGCCCAGCGGCCCCACGTTCTGCGTGTAGGTCCACAGCATGATCTCGTCGGCCGAGCCGTTGGCCCAGATGTCATAGGCCGACTCGAAGTTGCCCGACGCCGGCATGCTGTCGCTGAAGCTGCTGGTGACGTGACTGAGCGAGCTGAGCGCCACCCCGATGCTCTTGCTGACGTTGGGGTAGGACTTGACCCCGCCGGTGTTCGGCTGGTCCGAGGAGACTCCCCAGTTGCTGTAGGAGTTGGCCCAGATGGTCTGCGGGCCGGCCCCGCTCCCCCAGACGTCGTTGTAGAGCGTGTACCCCCCGTTCGACCAGGAGGCGTACTGCGCGGAGGACGACCACACGGCGGCCAGCGCGGCGTTCGCGCCCAGCACCAGGACGACCAGGGCGGACAGGAGCGGCACGGACAGCAGGGAGGCGGACCGCAGGCGCGGGGCTAAACGGGGTTTCCTGCTCATGGGCGGCTTCCAATCTGTGCGGGGTGTGCCGGGAGCGGAACGGCACTGTTTCGAAGCGCTTCGATAGTCTCCTCGTTAACGGCAGGTGTCAACAAGTTACGGATGAGCAGGGGATTTAGGGCCGGCATGCCCCCCGGACTCCCAGCAAAGCCATAGTTCCGGTCGATGTCGCCTCCTGAGATCGAAGCGCTTCGCCAGACGGCCGGGCAGCTTTCTCGGACTAAAGTCAGAGAATGGACGCGGACATGGTGGCCCAGGTGCGGCGCTTCAACCGCACCGCCACCCAGCGGATCGGCGTGCTGAACGATGCCTTCCTGGCCCGGGACCGGCCGCTCGGGCAGGCCCGGGTGCTGTGGGAGATCGGCCCGGGCGGCAGTGATGTGCGGCTGCTGCGGTCCCGCCTCGACCTCGACTCCGGGTACCTGAGCCGGCTGCTCCGGGCCCTGGAAGAGGACGGGCTGGTCGTCACCGGGCCGAGCCCGGCCGACGGGCGGGTCCGCCTGGCCCGGCTGACCCCCAGGGGACTGGCTGAGCGGGCCGAGCTCGACCGCCTCTCCGACGAGGCCGCCGCGTCCCTGCTGGAACCGCTCACCGGCCCGCAGCGGGACCGGCTGGTCGCGGCGCTGGCCGAGGCGGAGCGGCTCCTGGTGGCGTCCGCGGCGCGGATCGCCGTGACCGATCCGCGGGACCCGCGGGGCCGGGCCTGCCTGCGGTCCTACTTCACCGAACTGGCCGGGCGCTTCGCGGACGGCTTCGACCCGGCGCGCAGTAATCCCGCGGACGACGACGAGCTGACGCCGCCCGGGGGACTGTTCCTCGTCGCCACCCTGTACGGCGAGCCGGCCGGCTGCGGCGCCATCAAGTTTCACGGGACGGCGCCAGCCGAGATCAAGCGGATGTGGGTCGCCCCGGCCGCGCGCGGCCTGGGGCTCGGCCGCCGGCTGCTGGCCAGCCTGGAAGCGCACGCGGCGGCGGGCGGGGCGCTGATGGCCCGGCTCGAGACGAACCGCACGCTGGGCGAGGCGATCAGCCTGTACCGGTCGGCCGGCTACCGGGAGGTCGGGCCGTTCAACGACGAGCCCTACGCCCACCACTGGTTCGAGAAGGCCCTCGATGCCTCCGGGCCCGCCCCCGCCTGACTCACGGCTCGCGGTCCCCTGGCCGTCCCGGGTGGATGACCCAGTGGTTGGTGCGGAAGATACGGCCGGCGAACGGGACATCGGCCTCCCCGGCGAACCGGAAGCCGAGCGAGCGGCAGATCCCGTTGGACGGCGCGTTGCTGACCGCGGGGAAGGCGTGCACCAGTCCCCAGCGGCCCTGCTCGCCGGCCAGGCCGAGCAGCAAGCGGACGGCGTGCTTGCCGACACCCCGGCCCTGGAACCCGGGCAGCACCATCCACCCGATCTCCGAGAGCGGCCGACCACGCGCGTCGTGCTGCCAGAGCGCCACCGAGCCTGCCACCACCGCCGGGGCGGCCTCATCGGGAACGATCATCTTGATCAGCGCGGTCCCGGCCGCGGCGTCGGCCGCGTCCCGCGCGACCTTGTCCTCGATGCCCTCCCGCGGCTGCGGGCCGCCCAGCTCGGCGGTCATCACGGGGTCGCAGCGCATCCGCACGTAGGCATCCACGTCATCTGGCCGCACGTCACGCAGCAGCATGACCCGCCCTGGCCCGCCCGGCGGCTCAGATTTCGGTGGCCAGCCCGCTGCCGGCCTGGCCGCCAGGGACGGCGTCCAGGGCGCTGGACAGCTCGGAGTGGATCTGCACCAGCTGGCCCGCCCCGATGATGGAGAACACCCGGCTCACCCCGGGGGAGGCGATGACGAGCCGGAGCTCGCAGCCGGCTGCCGCCGCCTGGCGGTGGGTGAGCATGATGGCCCGCACTCCGGCGGAGTCACAGAACGTGGTGGGCGTCATGTCCACGACGAGCACCTCAGGCCGCTTACCCAGGGCGGCCAGCAAGCTGTCCTGGATCTCCGCGCCGTTGGACATGTCTATCTCCTCGGGCATGGCGATGACAGCCAGCTGCCCATGCCAGGTGACCGGCAGATGCCCTGCTTTCATGACCTATCACCCGCCTGACCGGAATGGGGAAACGCGACTCGGCCTGGTCCAGCGGGCCAGGCACATGCAGTGACGAGTGGCATCGGTGATTATCCTAGCTATGTCGATCGCAGCGCAACCCGCGGCCGACCCCCCTGGGCCAGGCGGCCGCGGACAGATCACCTGGCCCGCAGGGTTGCCGAACGGAGGTTCAGCCGCGCCGATGAACGGTACGGACGACCACGGGCCGGTCTTCCCGGGAACCAGCACGATGACGGCGCTGATGCGGGCCCATGACTGGGCCGCCTCCCCGCTCGGGCCCCCGGACCAGTGGCCGCCGAACCTGCGGATCGCCTGCCGGATCGCCCTCTCGTCCCGCTTCCCGATGATCGTGTGGTGGGGCCCGGAACTCCGATTCCTGTACAACGACGCGTACATCCCGCTGCTCGGCTCCAAGCACCCGGCCCTGGACATGCCGGGCGCGCAGGTGTGGCCGGAGATCTGGCACATCATCGGGCCGCAGTTGCGCAGCGTCCTGGAGGAAGGCGAGCCGACCTGGTCCGAGGACGTCCTGCTGCCGATGAACCGGCACGGCTACTGGGAGGAGACCTACTGGACCTACTCCTACAGCCCGCTGCAGAACGACGACGGCACGATCGGCGGCGTGTTCACCGCGGTCACTGACACCACGGAGCGGGTGATCGGCGCCCGGCGCCTGTCCGCGCTGCAGGACCTGGGGGCCCAGGCGGGCACCGCGCGCACCGTGGCGGCGGCATGCGGCCTGGTCGGCCAGGCGCTGAGCCGGGCCGAGGCCGACGTTCCCTACTTCGCCGTCTACCTCAACCCGGAGGACGGCACCGGGCCGGTGCTGGCCGCGGTGACCGAGGGCTGGGAGGACGCCGCCGACCCGGAGCACTGGCCGCTGGCCGAGGCGCTGTCCGGGCCGCGCCCGGTGACCGTGGCGGACCTGGCGGCCCGGGCCGGCGAACTGCCGCACGGCGGCTGGGCCAACCCGCCGGCCGAGGCGATGGTGGTCCCGCTGCAGGGCGACGCCGACGCCGGGCCGACCGGCGCGCTGGTCCTGGCGGCCAGCGCGGGGCGGCGGCTGGATCACGAGTACGTCACGTTCATGGACCTGCTGGCCCGGCAGACCGCCGCGCTCATCAACGGCGCGGTCGCCTACCAGGCAGAGCAGCGGCGGGCCGAGGACCTGGCCGAGCTGGACCGGGCCAAGACCACGTTCTTTTCCAACATCAGCCACGAGTTCCGCACCCCGCTGACCCTGATCATGGGGCCGGTGCAGGAGATGCGCGCCCGGGCAGGCGAGGGCGACGGGGACTTCCGCGAGGACCTGGACGTCGTCTACCGGAACGGGCTCCGGCTGGGCAAGCTGGTCAACGCGCTGCTCGACTTCTCCCGGATCGAGGCCGGCCGCAGCCAGGCCCGGTACGAGCCGGTCGATCTGCCCACTTTGACCGCCGACCTGGCCAGCTCCTTCCGCGCCGCGTTCCAGCGCGCCGGGCTGGCCTTCGAGGTGGACTGCCGTCCGCTGGACGAGCCCGCCTACGTGGACCGGGAAATGTGGGAGAAGGTGGTGCTCAACCTGCTCAGCAACGCGCTGAAGTACACCTTCGCCGGCTCGGTCCGGGTCACCCTGTCCCAGGATGGCAGGCAGGCCGTGCTGCGGGTCAGCGACACCGGCGCGGGCGTCCCGCCCCAGGACATGCCGCGGCTGTTCGAGCGCTTTCACCGCGGGACGGCGACCCGGGCCCGGTCCAACGAGGGCAGCGGCATCGGGCTGGCCCTGGTCAAGGAACTGGTCGCGCTGCACGGCGGCCGTATCACGGCGGACAGCGCGCCGGGCACCGGCACCACCTTCACCGTCTCCATCCCGCTGGGCCGGGCTCACCTCGCGCCGGCCAGCGTGGTGCCGTCGGGCCGCGGCGCCCCGGCCACCGCGGACCCCGCCGCCGTGGATCCCTACGTCCAGGAGGCGCTGCGCTGGCTGCCGGGCGCGGGCCGGACCGGCACCGCGGAGCCCGCGGCGGCCGCGGGCCAGGCGGCGGCCGCGGGCCAGGCGGGGAGCGCGGGCCCGGGCGTGACCGCTGACGGCCCGCCCCGCCCGGGGGGACCGGTGTCGGTGCTGGTCGCCGACGACAACGCGGACATGCGCGAGTACCTGCAGCGGCTGCTGCGAGCCCGGTACCAGGTCACCGCGGTCGCCGATGGGCAGGCCGCGCTGGACGCCGCCCGCGCCGTGCCGCCGGACCTGATCATCAGCGACGTGATGATGCCGGGGGTGGACGGGCTGCGGCTGGCCCAGGAACTGCGCGCCGACCCGCGCACCGCCGGGGTGCCGCTGCTGCTGCTGTCGGCCCGGGCCGGGCAGGAGGCGGCGGTCGAGGGCCTGGGGGCGGGCGCGGACGACTACCTGGTCAAGCCGTTCGCGGCGCAGGAACTGCTGGCCCGGGTGCGGGCCAACGTGGACCTCGCCCGGCTGCGCAGCCGGCAGGCCCGGTGGCGGTCGGCGCTGTTCGACTCCCTCCAGGAGGGTTTCTTCGTCCTCGACGCGCGTGGCCACGTGATCGAGCTGAACGCCGCGTTCGAGCGCATCCTCGGCTACGGCAACGAGGGGTGCCCGTACGGCATCCCGCGGCCGTGGTGGCCCGATCCGGACACCGACCCGGAGGGCTACCGGATCGCCAGCTCGGCCTACCCGGCCGCCAGCAGGGACGGCACCAGCCGGTTCGTGGTCCCGCTCCGGCACCGCGACGGGCACGTGATCTGGGGCGCCGTGACCTACAACCCCGTCGAGAACCCGGACGGCGGCGGCCAGATGATGGTGGGCACCCTGCGGGACGTGACCGATGAACGGCTGGCCGCGAACCGCGAGGCGGCCGTCCTGGCCATGACCGACCTGCTGGCCCAGGCGGCCAGCGGGCAGGACGTGCTGGAAGCCGGCGTGGCCGAGCTGCGCCGCCACTGGAGCGTCCCCCGGGTGCTGGCGGCGGTGTGGGATGACGATGACGACCCGGCCGAGCTGGTGTCCGCGCCGGACGGCATCGGCTGGGCCGACCTGCCCGGGCCGGTGCGGCAGCGGATCGGGTCGCTGCGGGATCAGCCGCCGCTGCAGATCAGCACGGCCCTGGGGCCGCCCGCCTGGGCCGGCACCGCGGTGGAGTTCTCCGGGAGCGTGGCCGGCATCTGGGTCGACCTGGACGGCTGCCCGCCGTTCGGCGTGGAGGACCGGACCCTGCTGGCCCTGCTGTGCGGCAGCCTGGGGCAGGCCCTGAACCGGGCCCGCCTGCTCGACCAGCAGCGCGAGGTCGCGCTGGCGCTGCAGCACGCCGTGCTGGGGCCGGGCCGGATGCCGCCGGGGTTCGCGGCCCGGTACGAGCCCGCCACTCCCCCGCTGGAGATCGGCGGCGACTGGTACGACGTGGCGGAACTGCCTGACGGCCGGATCGGGATCATCGTCGGCGACTGTGTCGGCCGGGGGCTGGCAGCGGCCAGCGTGATGGGGCAGCTGCGCAGCGCGTGCCGGGCGCTGCTGCTCGACTCGCCGGGGCCGGCCCGGGCGCTGGCCGCCCTGGACCGCTTCGCCGCGCTGATTCCCGACGCCCTGGCCACCACGGTGTTCTGCGGCGTGCTGGACCCGGCGACCGGGGACCTGACTTACGCCAGCGCCGGGCACCCGCCCGGGATCCTGGCCCTGCCCGGCGGCCGCACCGAGCTTCTCGAGCAGGGCCGGTCCCTGGCCCTGGCGCTGGACCCGGACCGGCCCCGCGGCGAGGCGACGGCACACGTCCCCGAGGGGGCACTGCTGCTGCTCTACACGGACGGGCTGGTCGAGCGCCGCCGGGTGGACATGGACGTCACGACGGCCCAGGCGGCCTCGCTGCTGCGCGACGGGCAGCAGGTCCCGGTGGCCGACCTGGCCGACACGCTGATGGCCGGCCTGGCCCCGGATGCCGGCTACGAGGACGACGTGGCGCTCCTGCTGTACCGCCGCGCGGCCCCGCTCGACCTGAGCTTCCCCGCCGACCCCGATGAGCTGGCGCTGGTCCGGCGTGAGCTGCGCGGCTGGCTCGGCCAGCTCAGCCTGGACCCGGTGGCGGCCCAGGACGTGCTGATCGCCGCCTGCGAGGCCTGCGCCAACGCCATCGAGCACGGCTACCTGGGTTCGGGGGCCGGCACCGTCCTGCTCCGGGCCGAGGTGAGCGGGCCGGACGTGCTGCTCACCGTGTCGGACCAGGGCTCCTGGCGGCCGCCCCGGCAGATCCGCGACCGCGGCCACGGCCTGAAGCTGATCCGTGCCACCATGCGGGACGTCGCCATCACCTCCGGTGATGACGGGACGACGGTGCGGATGCGGGCCGGTCATCCCTGACCGGCCGGGCGCCGCTCCCGGCCCGCCGGTGAGCGGGCCGTCTGCCTGGGCCGGCCGGCGTACAATGCGCTGCGAACATGAGCCGGTGCGGCCCGCCTGACGGCTGGGCGGGCGCCGGCGGGCCGGATCGGGCGACGTCACGAGGATGCGGATGAGCAAGGAGCCGGAGGAGCCGGGCGGGTACGGCCACGAGGCGTTCCTGTACCCGGGCCGCGCCGGGTTCCTCGCCGGGGTGCTGTCCTTCCTTGACCCGGCGGTCCGGGCCGGGCAGCCGGCCCTGGTCCTGCTGCCCCCGGACCAGCTTGACCTGGTGCGCCGCGAGTTCCCGGCGGGCGCGGCCACGGTGGAGTACGCCGACGTCACCGAGGCCGGCGCCAACCCGGCAGGCTCATCGGCGTATGGCGCCGGTTCGCGGCGGGCCACCCGGCGGCCGTGGGCCTGCGCGGTGTCTGCGAGCCGGTCTACCCAGGCCGCTCCGCGGCGGAACTCGCGGAATGCGAGCTGTACGAGGCCTTGCTGAACGCCGCCTTCGACGCGGCCACGCCGCTGCGGCTGATGTGCGCGTACGACACGGTCAGCCTGCCCGGCGAGCTGATCGCCTCGGCCCGGCAGACGCACCCGTTCCTCACCGACGGGAAGGCCCGGCAGGCCTCGGCCGCTTTCCACCCCCTCAACCTGGCGGAGCCGTACGCCCGGCCGTTGCCGGCCAGCCCGGCGGACGCCGCCCGCCTCCGCTTCGCCCGGGGTGAGCTGGGGCGGCTGCGGGCGTTCGTGGCTACCCAGGCCCGCGAGGCGGGGCTGGCCGAACGGCCCGCGACCGCGCTGGTCGCCGCCATCAACGAGATCGCCACCAACAGCCTGCAGCACGGCGGCGGCCATGGCGAGCTGCGGGTCTGGGCGGAGCGCGACGCGCTGCTGTGCGAGGTGTCCGACCAGGGGCGCCTCACCGAGCCGCTGGCCGGCCGGCTGCCGCCCGCCGCCGACCAGGGGGCTGGCCTGTGGCTGGCGAACCAGCTGACCGACCTGGTGCAGATCCATTCCGGGCCGGAGGGCACGGTGGTACGGGTGCGCCAGCGCCGGTAGCGGGGCTCCACGGCCGGGCCGCCGCTAGCTGGCCCGGTGCCGGAGGAACCGGACGAACTCGGCGCCCTCGCGCAGCCGCCGCCGCATCATCTCCGGGCTGCGCAGCATTTCCGCCGACATCTCGGCGATCTTCCCGGCCCGGAAGTAGAACTTCTTGTAGAAGGTCTCGACGGAGTCGTAGATCTCGGTCCGGTTCAGGTTCGGGTAGCTCAGCGCGGCGGTCTGCACGCCATGCTCGTCGATGAGCGTGTCGTCGTCCGCGGGCAGCCAGCCGTTCTCAATGGCCTGCTCGTACAGCGCCGTCCCGGGGTACGGGGCGGCTATGGAGACCTGCAGCGAATGCGGGTTGATCTCCTTGGCGAAGCCGGATGGTCTCGGCGATCGTGTCGGCCGTCTCGCCGGGCAGGCCGAGGATGAACGTGCCGTGAATGGTGATGCCGAGGTCACGGCAATCCTTGGTGAACTGCCGGGCCCGGTCGACCTGGATGCCCTTCTTGATGTTGATGAGGATCTGCTGGTTGCCCGGATTCGTACCCCACCAGCAGCAGCCGCAGCCCGTTGTCCCGCATGATCTTAAGCGTCTCGTACGGCACGTTCGCCTTGGCGTTGCACGACCAGGTCAGCCCGAGCTTGCCCATGCCGCGGGCGATCTCCTCGGCCCGCCGCCGGTCGTCCGTGAACGTGTCGTCGTCGAAGAAGACCTCCTTCACCTGCGGGAACAGATCCGCTTATGCGCTCCATCTCGCCGAGCACGTTCTCCGGCGCTCCTGGTCCGGTAGCGGTGCCCGCCGACCGTCTGCGGCCACAGGCAGAACGTGCACTGCGACCGGCAGCCCCGCCCGGTGTACAGCGAGACATACGGATGCTTCAGGTATCCGATGACGTAGTCGTCGATGTTCAGGTCCCGGTGGTAGACGGCGTGACCTACGGCGGCCGGTCCATGTCCTCCAGGATCGGCCGGTCCGGGTCAGTGGACGGCCATGCCGCCCGGATCCCGGAAGGTGACGCCGTCGACCTCCGCCAGCGGGCGGCCCTCAGCGATCTCGGCGATGGTGAAATCGAACTCTTCTCTCGCCACGAAATCGATCGCTGTCCGACGCGAGCAGGGACGCGTCCGGCTCGACCGCCACTTTGGCGCCGACGAACCCGATGACCAGGGCCGGGTTGGCCCGCTTTAGCGCCTCGGCGACCAGCACGTCCCCGGCGAAGGACGGCGAGCTGGTGTGCAGCACGGCCAGGTCGTACCGCCCGGCGATGGGCAGCACGTCCTCCAGGTGCAGGCCCGCGGCGGGTGCGTCGACCAGCGTGCTGCCAGGGACGACGGCCGCGACCTGGGCCAGCCAGGTCGGGTACCAGAACGATCGGATTTCGCGTTTCGCCTGGTAGCGGGAGCCGGCCCCGCCGTCGAATCCCTCATACGACGGGGGATGCAGGCATAGCGTGCGCATCATCAGCGGCTGGCCTCCTTCGGTACGGACAGAGCCGGGGCGCCGCCGTCCGGCGGGCCCTCCCCCGGCGGGCCGGGGCGGTGCGGCGGCGGGCTGGTGCCGAGGCTGGCCAGGGCGGCGGCGAACGCCTGGTGCCACTCCGCGTGGCCCGGGCCACGCGGTGGCGCCGGGCCCGTCCTCCGGCCCAGGGCCGCCAGCACGCCGCGGGCGAGATCCCCGGGCCGGGGATTGCCGGCGTCGGCCCCGCCCATGTCCAGCTCGTGCTGCAGGTTCTCCCGGCCATGGCCGGGCATGGCGTCCAGCAGCATCAGCGGGCGGCCGGCCGCCCGGGCTTCGCCGCAGGTCAGCGCGCCGGGCAGGGTCACGACAAGGTCGCAGGCGGCCATCAGCCCCGCGACGCGGCCGGTGAAGCCGAAGGGGTGCACCCGGGAGTCGCGGCGGGCCAGTTCCTCCAGGCGGCGCTGCAGCCGGCGGTTATGGCCGGCCACGGCGAGGACGTGGACGCCCGCGCCGGCCAGCGCGCGGGCCGCCTCCTCCAGCGGGCCCAGGCCCCACCCGCCGCCCATGAGCAGGACGCACGGCGCTGCCGGCGGTACCCCGAGCTGCTCGCGGGCCGCCGCCTGGTCGATCGGCTGGGAGAACTCGGCGCGCACCGGCCGCGGGACGATGGTGACCCGCGCGTCCGGCTGGTAGCGATGCACCGCGGCCACCGCGGCCACCGACGTGACCAGGTAGAGGCCGATGCCGTCGCGGACCCAGGAGGCGTGCGGCAGGGCGTCGGGGCAGAGCACGATGGCCTGGCGCCGGGGGGCGGCCGCGGCGAGGTGCGCCGCGGCCGGCACCCCGGCCGCGAACACGGCGATGATCAGGTCCGCCGGCGCCGCGCTCAGCTCGGCCTCCAGCGCGGCGGCCAGCCGCGCCTCGGCGGCCCGGTCCATGGCCGCGGCGAGGCGGCCGCCGGACCGCAGCGAGGCGAAGTGCAGGGCATCGTAGGCCCCCGGAATCATGGTGAGCCCGCGGAACACCCACTCCCCGGCCCGCCCGGCCCGGGGGCCGAGCATCCGCATGCAGTCGAGCGTGCGGCTCTGCCAGCCCAGGCGGCCCAGGCTGCCGGTGACGATCTCCGCCAGCACATCGTGTCCTGTGCCGAGCGAGCCGCTCAGGATCACCGCGCGCGGGGCCCGGGCCGGATCAGGCCACGGTGTCGCCGCGGCGGCCGCTGGCCGCCCCATGGTGCCTCGCCTCGCCTCCCGCTCGCGCCTAGAGCCGCCGATACCCGCTGGCTCAGGCACCAAACGACAGGCCCGGCCGGACCCGGATAGCCGCCGTCCTGCCGGGTAGTGGGGGCGGGACCTGCGGCTGGCTATCCGGAAGGCGGCTGGTGCGATGAACGCGCACAGATGGGGCCTGCTCCTGGAGGTGTCCTGGTGGACGGGTGCCTGCGTCGGCCTGTGGCTGCTCACCCTGTCCTCGGTCAGCTGGCCTGACCTGGTGCTGGCCGCCGCCTGCGGGCTGCCCTGCGCGGTCGCGGCCCGGGCCGGCCGCCGGGCCGCCGGGGGCCGCTGGCGCCCCCGGCTGCGCTGGCTGGCCTGGCTCGGCCCGCTGGCCGCCGCCATCCCGGCCGACCTGGCCCGGCTGTTCCTGCTGGCCAGCCGCCCGGGAGCGGGCGGCGCCGGGAACGGCGCGCCCGGCCGGTTCGGGCAGATCACGATGCCGCGCGGTGAGCCGGTTCCGGTGGCCAGCGCCCGGCACGCCCTGGCCACCCTGGCCATCTCCGCGTCGCCAGGCTCGCTGGTCATCGATAGCGACCCGGCGGCGGGCACGATGGATGAGCACGCTCTCGGCTCCGGCCGGCCGCATCTCGACCAGGTGGTGGCCCGGTGAACGCGTGGCTCACCGGGGTGGCGGTGCTGCTCATCGCCGGGCTCGGCCCGGCAGGCTGGCTGGCCTGCCGGGGTGATCCGGTGAACCGGCTGATCGGCGTGCAGCTGGGCGGCGCGGTGACCACCCTGATCCTCGTGCTGTTCGCCACCGCGGTGAACCAGGCGCAGGACCTGATCGTCCCGCTGGTGCTGGTGCTGGTGTCCTTCACCGGCACGCTGGTCTACGTCCGGCTGCTGGCGCCGCGGTCATGAACGGCGCGGTGCACGTCCTGATGCTGGCCTGCCTGGTGGCCGGGCTCGTCATCGTGGTCGCGTCCTGCCTGCTGGCGCTGCGGCTGCGCGGCCCCTACGCCGCGGCTGCACACCATCACCCCGGTTACCTCGGCCGCCAGCCCGCTCATCCTCGTGGCGCTGATCCTGCACAACGGCTGGGGGCTGACCACGGGCCTGGACATCCTCATCGCCGTTCTGCCGGCCATCAGCGGGCCGGCCCTGGCGGTGGCCACCGGGCGTCTGCTGGCCCAGCGGGAAGGCCGGGTCGCCCAGGAGTCACCGCAGTGAACCTGGTCATCGCGGCCGCGCTCACCCTGGTCGCGCTGGCCGGGACGGCGGTCGTGCTGACCCGCCCCCCGGCCCGCCAGGCGGTGACCTACTCATTCTTCGGCCTCGCCCTGACCGTGCTGTTCCTGATCCTCCAAGCACCGGACGTGGCGCTGTCCCAGCTGGGCGTGGGCACGGCCGTGGTGCCGCTGATGGTCATGCTGGCCATCCGGACGATGCGGGCCCGGGAGCAGCGGAAGGAAGGCAGGAGCCAGGACGGGGGCGGCCAGTGAGCCACCGGGTGCGCATGACCGTGTTCCTGGCCGGGGCGGCCGGGCTGGCCATCATGCTCGGGGCCGCGTTCGCCCGCATGCCCGCCTTCGGCGCCGCGGTGCACCTGGACCGCACCCTGGCGGTACGCGACGCTGTCGCGCGCCGGACCGCCAACGTGGTGTCCTCGGTCAACTTCGACCTGCGCGGGCTGGACACCCTCGGCGAGGAGACCATCCTGATCGCGTCGGTCGTCGGTGCCGCGGTGCTGCTGCGGCCGGCCGAGGGGGAGGGCAGGCGGCAGCCGCGGTCCACCGGCCGCACGCTGGAATCCACCCGGCTGCTCGGCTACCTGCTGCTGCCGGTGACCCTGATCATCGGCTTCGACCTGGTGGCACACGGGCACCTGACCCCGGGCGGAGGCTTCCAGGGGGGCGTCGTCATCGCCACCGGGATGTTCCTGCTCTACGTGACCGACAGCTACCAGGCGCTGGGCCGGCTCCGCCCGGTCCCCGCCTACGAGGCCGGCGAGGCCCTCGGCGCGGCCGGCTTCGGGGGCGTGGGCCTGGCCGGGCTGGCCACCACCGGCGCGTTCCTCGCCAACATGATCAGCCCGAGGGGGACGTTCGGACAGCTTTTCTCGGCGGGGACGGTGCCGGTCCTCAACGCGGTCGTCGGGCTGGAAGTGGGCTGCGGCATGGTCGTGCTGATCACCCACTTCCTGGAGCAGGACATCGCAGTGACCGGGACGGTGGTTGCCGGATGAGCGTCTACGCCTACTGCGTGGCGGCCTGGCTGCTGCTGATCGGCGGGTACGGCATCGCGACCAGCCGGCACCTGGTGCACGCGATCATCTCGCTGTCCGTGGCCCAGGCCGGCACCTACGTGCTGCTGCTCGCGGCCGGCTTCCAGAACCGCGCGCCCGCGCCGGTGTTCGGGTCCACCAGCAAGCCGGCGATACGGGTGGTGGACCCGGTGGTGCAGGCCATGACGCTGACCGACGTCGTGGTGTCGGCGACCGTCACCGCGCTGCTGCTGGCCCTGGCCATCCAGGTGCACAAGCGGCAGGGCACGGTGAACCCCGACGAGCTGACCGCGCTGAAGGGCTGACGTGACCGGGAGCAGCGGCGCGGCCGGCCTGATGCCGGTCATCATCACCGTGCCCATCGTGGTGGCCTGCGTGCTGGTCGCGGCTGGTTCCGCCCTGCCCCGCCGGGTCAACGACCTGCTGGCCACCGGCACCGCCGCCGCGGTGACCGCGCTCGGCGCGGTGGTCCTGGCCGGGGCGGCCCGGGGGCGCCTGGTGGCCTGGGCCGGTGGCTGGCGCCCGGTGCACGGGCTCAGCGTGGGCATCCCGCTGATCGCCGACCGGCTGAGCGCGGGCCTGGTCGTCCTGATCGGCGGCCTGGCGTGCTGCGCCCTGCTCTACAGCTGGCGGTACGTGGAGTCGGCCAGCGGCCGGTTCCACGCGCTCATGCTGCTGTTCGCCGCCGGGATGAGCGGCTTCGCGCTGTCCGGCGATGTCTTCGACATGTTCGTGTTCTTCGAGCTGATGGGCGCGGCCGCGTACGCGCTGACCGGGATGAAGATCGAGGACAAGTCCGCCGTGCAGGGCGGGCTGACCTTCGGCATCATCAACTCACTCGCCGCCTATCTGTCGCTGGCCGGGGTAGCCATCCTGTACGCGCGGACCGGCCAGCTCGGCCTGCCGCAGCTCGGCCGGCTGCTCAGCCAGCACCGCCCGGACGCCCTGGTGGTGGCGGCCTTCGTGCTCATCCTGGCCGGGTTCATGGTCAAGGGCGCGATGGTGCCGTTCCACTTCTGGGTGGCCGACGCGCACGCGGTGGCCCCGGCCCCGGTCTGTGTCCTGTTCTCCGGGGTCATGGTCGAGCTCGGGCTGTACGGAATGGCCCGGGTGTACTGGGTGGCGTTCAGCGGCACGCTCCCGGCGGGTGACGCCCGCCGTGCCTTCCTGGTGCTCGGCGTGGTGACCGCGCTGGCCGGCGCGGTGATGTGCGTGGCGCAGCGGCATCTTAAGCGGCTGCTGGCCTACGCCACGATCGCGCACGCCGGCCTGGTCACGATGGGCTTCGCGGCCCTGAGCACCGCCGGCACGGCAGGCGCCGCGCTGCAGGCGGCCGGGTATGCGGGAGCCGGGGGCGCCCTGTTCCTGATCGCCGGGGCGATCCTGGACCGCTACGGCAACCTGGATGAACTGCGGTTGCACGGCACCGGCCGGGGCGAGCGGGTGCTGTCCTGGCTGTGGTTCATCGCGGCGTTCACCCTGGCGGGCCTGCCGCCGTCCGGGATCGCGCTGGGCAGGTCGGTGGCCCAGGATGCCCTCTCGGCCGCCGGGTACCCGTGGGCGCTGGCGCTGTTCATCGCGGTGTCCGCGCTGACCGGCGGGGCGGTGCTGCGGGCCGGCGCCCGGGTGTACCTCGGCCTCGGCCCCCGCCCGGAGCTCGGCACCGGCCCGGAGGAGTCCGAGGAGACCAGCGGGGCCGGGGAAAAGCGGGACACCCCGGCACTGGACCGCACTCCGGCGACCATGCTGCTAGCGATCATGATCCTGGTCGCGGCCGGGATGGCGCTCGGCCTGCTGCCCCCGGCCAGGGAGGCCTTCGAGGCCGCGGGCCAGCAGTTCACCGACCGGGCCGGTTACATCGCCCAGGCGCTCGGGCACGCGGCCGCCGTGACCCGCCCAGCGCCGGCCAGCGGCTGGACCGTGTCCGGGACCGGCTACGGGCTGCTGTCCGCGGCGCTGGCCGTTCTCGTGGCTGGCCTGGGCCTGTACCCCAGCCGCCTGCCGGCCGCCGTGCGGGCGGCGTTCTCGCCCCTGCGGCCGGTCGTGACCGGGCTGCACCGGATGCACTCGGGGCATATCGGCGACTACGTCGCCTGGCTGTTCGCGGGGATCACCGCCGTCGCCGCGCTGGTCGGGCTGCCCCTGCTATGAGCCCCGGTGTACTGGTCGACGGCGACAGCGACAGCGGCGAGCGGTCAGGTCAGTTGACGCAGCCCGGGATGGTGTTGACCGGGTTGCAGTTGTCCGGGGTGTTAGCCGTGACAACCGAGGCCACCAGGGTGACGTTGCTGTTTCCCGTGGCGATCCCCCCGCCGGAGGATCCCCTGTTCATCCGGACCACGGCACCGGCGAGTGAGGTTGTGCCGAGGTTCGATATCGCGCCGCCGAGGCCCCCGGACACGTTCCGGGTGAACTCGCTGTGAATGATCCGGGATACCCCGGACGCCTGGGTGTTCAGGCCGCCGCCGTTGATCGGCGCGGTGTTCCGGGCGAGAGTGCTCCCGATCAGGGTCAGCGTGCCCGAGTTGATGATGCCCCCGCCGCCGACGCCCGTTGTCGTGTTCCCGTCCATCAGGGTGCCGGTGACGGTCGCGGTCCCGGTTGAGGCATTCGCCAGCCCGCCACCGTTGCCCGCCGTGTTGCCGGAGAATGCGACCCGGTTGAGCTGGAGGGTGCCCGCGTTCTGGATGCCGCCACCGAGGCCAGCGGTACTGCCGTTCTGGAGCGAGATGTTGCTCAGCCGGAGCATCCCGCCGGCGGCGACGTCCAGCAGGCGGAAGGCCGGTGCGGTCGTGCTGCGGCTGATCACCGTGCTGGGCCCGCCGAGCATGCCGATGGAGGCGGTGATGAGCGGCAGGCCGTCGCCGGCGGCCGCCGGCGACGTGAGGCTGTAGGTGCAGTTCGCGGGGAGAACGAGCGTGGCACCGCCATGGCCGTTGGCCGCATTGATCGCCGCGACGAGGGCGTCCGTGCTGCACGCCACCCTGACCCTCCCCATCCCGCCGGCCGTCACCTGTGCCTGCGCCGCGGGCGCCGCCACCGTGACTGCCGCGCCCACGAGGGCGGCGGCCCCAATAATGCCCGGCAGCCTCATATATGAGCCCATGAGGCCCCCTTTTCCCATATCCATTCGCGTCGGGCGCCCGGTTATCCCGGCAGCACGTCGCTGATCATAGGCCCGGAAGCAGCCGGCCAGTCATCTGAATCACATGGGTCGTCAATGCTGGCCGTTTAGCGGGGGTAATAGCCGGTAATTGGCAAGAATGGCCCGCAATCCGCGGCTACGGGGCGGGGAGCGTGCGGGCCAGCTCCCACCGGGACGCGGCCGGGCCGGAAGATCATGGGGGAGGCCAGCCGGCCCGGCGTTTAGGCCCGCCCGGGCCAGGGCACATTGCCACAGTCCCGGCCACATGGTCAGGCCCGGGCCGTTTTGGGCGTCATGGGCGCCCGCGCAGGGGGGAACATGGCTGGCAAGTTTGTGCTCAAGAAGGGCTCAAGCGGCAAATACCACTTCAATCTCCTGGCCGGCAACGGGCAGGTGATCGCGACGAGCGAGGCCTATGAGCGCAAGCAGTCGGCGCTGAACGGGATCGAGTCGGTGAAGGAGAATGCTCCCGGCGCCGGAGTGGATGACCAGACCGGCGACTAGGCCGGCTAGCCGAGCGACATGCCCTGCCGCTGGAGTTCTTCCTGAAGCAGCCTCAGCGCTTTCGGGCCGCGCCGTTACCGTCGGGCCCAGGCGTGGACGCGGGCCGGGGTGCGGGATTACCGTTGCGCCGGGGTGAGGGCCAATGCTCGACGATGTGGACTACGACGACAGCGAGCCGCCTGCGATCGGCCTGGTCGGCGACGGGGTGCCGTGGGCAGCTGTGCAGGATCACATAAAGATCGCGCACCACCCGCTGCTGGTGCTGCTGGAAGGCAGCGCTGAGTACGCCGGGGTCTACTGGACCGGCACGAGAGCGGTCGTGACCGAGGGCCTTGGACCAGATCACGAGCAGGCCATCCTCGAATTCCGGGAACTACTCCGCGAGCGCGGGGAGGGCTAGGCCAGGCGATCCCGCCGCGCCGGGCGCTCCGCCCGGCAGGCCGTCAGTTGCCGCGGCTGAAGATGCGCAGGAAGAACAGGAACACGTTGAGCGCATCCAGGAAGATCGAGGCGGCCATGAGCGGGGCCGAGGCCAGGTCGGTCGAGCGCCGCAGCCGCTGGAAGTCGAACATGGTCAGGCCCGCGAAGATGACCAGGCCGAGCACTGAGTAGATCAGCGAGCCGTGCGGGATGTGCACGAAGATCAGCACGATGCCGAACAGGATCAGCGCGATGAGCGCGAAGAAGCACAGCCGGGCGAGGGCGGACAGGTCACGCCGGGTCGCGTACCCAGCCGCCCCAAGCCGGCGATGAACAGCCCGGTCGCCCCGCCTGCCTGCCAGAGCACCTGCGGGCTCGTCACCGTGTAGTAGGCGATCGTCGGGGCCAGCGCAAGTCCCAGGAGCAGGCCGAAGGCGAAGAGCAGGCCGGTCGTCAGCGCCCCGGACCGCCGCACGGTGAAGTTCATCGCGATCAGGCACACGAACGCGGCGATGTAGGCGGCTATGCCCGCACCCATGCCGAGATGGCGGCCCAGGTAGCAGGCCAGCGCAAAGAACCCGCAGGTCACCGCGACATAGCCCATCGTCTGGCCGAAAAGCGTGCGGGTGCCGCCGCGGGCGGCGGCGTACCCGCCGCCGTAGTCGAGGTACTCGCCCATGACCGCCTCCTGGCCGACGCTCACCGCAGGTGGGGCCGCTGCCCCACTGCCTATCGTGCACCCGGCTCATGGTGCGCCCGCGCCCGGCTGCCAGTTCACCGGGCCGGGAGCGGGACCCCGCCGGTCACCTCCTCATCTGAGCAGGTCGAACAGGCGCAGGTAGGGCGTTGGCCAGTACCGGACGAACCCGGGCGTGGTGGGGTAGACAGTCCCGCCCAGCGAGAAGATGTTGTACGCCTGCCCCAGCGCGGTGGCCTGGGCGTTGAGGTGCCCCGGGTCGAGCGCGGGCAGGTTCCAGTGCCCGGTGCCGAGCCGGCTGAGCAGGACCTGGACGGCGGTGATGGTCTCCGCGGGCGTGAACGCGCAGTGACCGGCCCGGTGCACGAAGATCTGCTGCAGCATCCCGCCGTCCCCGGCCCGGTCGGCGACGCTCCGGTAGGCCTGCTCGTTCTCCGGGACGACGAGCCCGTCACCAGTGGTGTGCATGGTGAGCACCGGGACCGGCAGGCGGCCGTCGAACGCGATGTTGCGCTCCAGGTAGCCCACCGCGGGCGCGCTCGCGCTGATCCGCGGCGCACCGTCGAGCGCCTGCAGGTCGCGGGCCAGGCTCAGCCCGGCCGCGTGATACAGCGCCACCACCTCGCGGAGGTCGGCGGACCGGGCCAGCTGCGCGAAGTAGTTCACGCCCGTGTTCCAGGACGGGTTCCCGCCCGCCCGGGCCTCCAGCTCAGCCCGGAACGCGAAGATGAACGGGAAGTCCACGTTGGTGTCCCAGAGGAACTGGTTGGCTTCCTGGGCCGTGGCGTCGCCCGGGGCGGGCTCGCGGGACAGTGGCGTGAACCAGCCTGGCGTGTCACCCAGCGCGGCGGCCAGGGCTATCCGGGCCCGGCCCTGCGCGGTCTGCTGCGCCGCCGTCACGGCCGCCTCGGCGCCGGCCAGGTTCGCGGCCGGGTTGCTGATATTGACGACCTGCACCGACGGATCGACCAGCTGCTGGAACGCGAACTCCGCGTCCAGCGCGGTGTTCCAGGTGGCCACCGCGCCGGACAGCACGCCGCACATGGGGAGCGCGGCGCTGAACCGGCCGGGGTAGCGCTGGATCAGTCCCGCGGTGATGATGCCACCCAGCGAATGCCCCCAGGCGATCGTCCGGTCGGGCGCGCGGTAAGCCTGATCGAAAGTGTCCAGCGTGCCCGCCTGGTCCGGCAGCGCCTGCTGGATAGCCCAGCCGGTGGAGGCATAAGAGGATCCCGCCAGCGCGAAACCGTGGCCGAGCAGCCAGGCGCCGGTGACCGGATCGCCCACGTCCTGGGCGGGGTTGGGCGATCCCGGTGCCACGTACCCGTGGCTGTAGAGGAACAGTGTCCCGTTCCACGGGACGCCCGGGCACTGGATCAGGTACGCCGCCCCGTCGGGCAGCGCACCACTGCGCGAGGTCACCGTGCCCGACCCGCCGCAGGCCTGGCTGGCGAGCGCAGGCGCCACCGGGCTCAGCCCGGTCAGCAGCAGGACCAGGGGCAGGGCAAATAATGCGAGCCAGGCTCGGCTTCATCGCGACCACGCTCCATTGCGCAGGAAGGCCATTGTGCAGTTATGCGCAGGACCATAACCCGGTTGGCATCAATTGCGACAGACCCACATCGCCGGCCGGGCCCGCCGGGGTCGCGGAGCAGGCTGGTCACGTTGATCAAAGCGCTTCCACGCCCCCGGCGGACGCCGCGACGCCAACCACCGCCGCGGGTGTGGAGCGAGCCTGAGTTGCCGTGATATCGCCTCCTGTGCCGCCCGGAGTACCGTCGCGCGGCACATTCTGCCTGCCGTGAGTACACCCCTACCGGGGACGTTCCTGCGGCGGGGGGCGGCGGCATGGCCAGGTGATGGTGCTAGCTTTGCCTGTCATGGCGCAGACGCGACGCGTTCTGGTGACCGGCGGGGCCGGATTCGTGGGGGCGACGCTGGTCCGGCGGCTCATCGCCAGCGGGCACTCGGTCCGCGTACTCGACAACTACTCCACCGGCGACCCGGCGCACCTGGCCGGCGTGGATGCCGAGCTGGTCAAGGGTGACATCCGTGACGCCGCGGCCCTGGACGCCGCGCTGGCCGGGATGGACGCCGTCATGCACCTGGCCGCGGCAGGCTCGGTGGTGATGTCGGTCGAGGACCCGGTGACGAACTTCGACGTCAACGTGGTCGGCACCTTCCGGGTGCTCGACGCGGCCCGGCGGGCCGGGGTGGAGCGGACGGTCCAGGCCTCCACGGGCGGCGCGCTGATCGGCGACGCCACTCCGCCCGGTGGACGAGCACTCGCTGCCCAAGCCGATCTCGCCCTACGGCGCGAGCAAGCTGGCCGGCGAGGGGTACGCGTACGCGTTCGCCAAGTCCTACGGCCTGCGCACGGTGGCGCTCCGGTTCGCCAACGTCTACGGCCCGTGGAGCGCCAGCAAGAGGGCGCGATGACGCGTTCTTCCGGGCGATCCACGCGGGCGAGCCGATCGTGATCTACGGCGACGGCTCCTCGTCGCGGGACTACACGCACGTGGACGACATCTCCCGGGCGCTGCGAGCTGGCCCTGGAGACCGACGTCCCCGGCGGCACCGTGCTGCACATCGCCTCGGGCATCGAGACCACCGCCCGCGAGCTCGCCGACCTGTGCCGGGCCGCGGCGGGCGCGCCCGGACCACCCGGTCGAGTACCGGCCCGGGCGGCCCGGCGAGGTGGACCGCAACTTCGCCTCCTACGACCTGGCCGGGAAGGTGCTCGGCTACGCGCCCGACGATCAGCCGTGAGGACGGCATCAAGAACACCTGGGACTGGTTCACCGAGCACGTCTTCGCCTGAAGCTGACATCACCACCGGGCGGAATTCCCGCGACGGGGAGCCGGTTGGGACAGGCATGAGGATCGCTGTGATCGGGACCGGGAACATCGGCCGCACGCTCGGCGGGCGCTGGCGCGCCGCCGGGCATGACGTGGTGTACGGCTCGCGGAGCGGCACCGGGGGCGGCCCCGACGGCGCCCCGCTGGACTCCATCGCCGGGGCCCTGGAGGGCGCCGACGTGGTGCTGCTGGCCGTGCCGGGCGGCGCGGTGGCCGGCCTGGTCGGCGCCAACGGCGCGGGCCTGGCCGGGAAGGTCATCATCGACGCGGCCAACCGCATCGGCGAGCCGGAGTTCAACAGCCACGCCGAGGTCGCGAAGGCGGCCCCCGGCGCCCGCTACGTCCGCGCATTCAACACACTGGGCTGGGAGAACTTCGCCGAGCCGCCGGCCGGCGCTGCGCTGTTCTACGCCGCCGACCCCGCCGCCCGCCCGGTCGCGGAAGAACTGATCTCCGCGGTCGGGCTGGAGCCCGCGTATGTGGGCGAGGCGGCCGCGGCCGGCACCGTCGACGCGCTGCTGCCGCTCTGGTTCGCCCTGGTCAAGCAGAACGGCGGTCACCGCAAACTGGCCCTCCGCATCGTCCAGTGACCGTGCCCGTCCCGGCCTGGGCGGGGCCCGGCGGGCTGGTTACGGGATCAGCACGATCTTCCCGGTAGCGTGACCGGTCTTGATCGACAGGTGCGCAGCCGCGGCCTCGCGCAGCGGGTAGGTCGCCGACACGAACACCCGCAGTGTCCCGCTCCCGGCCAGCCGGGCCAGTTCCAGCCGGGCGGCGTTGCGGATCTCGGTCCCCGGGTCCGCGCCCGGGCCGTTCCCGAGGACCTTGATGCCAGCGTCCGGCCCGCGCCGGAAGTTGGCGATGGTGGCGATCCGGGCCCGGTTACCGACCAGGGCGAGCGACACGTCCAGCGCCTCATCCGTGCCCGCCAGGTCCAGTGCCGCATTGATGCCGCCCGGCGCGGCGGCCCGCACCCGGGCGTCGAGGCCCTCGCCGTAACTAACCGGCGTGGCCCCCAGCTCACGCAGGAAGTCCTGCCGGCGCGGGCTGGCCGTGGCGATCACCGTCGCGCCACGGGCGGCCGCTAGCTGGACCGCCATGACGCCGACACCCCCGGCAGCACCATGGATCAGCACCGTATCGCCCTGCTGCACATCGGTCACGGTGAGCAGGTGCCACGCGGTGACGCCGGTGAGCATCAGCCCGGCGGCCGGGGCCCAGTCCAGGGTGGCGGGCTTGGGCACCAGCGCGGTCCCGGGCACCACCAGCTCCGCGGCGTACGCACCCGGCGCCCGGTACGCGATCACCTCGTCACCGGCCTCGATCGGCCCCGCCGGGCCGGCTGCCCCCGGGCCGGCCGCGGTCACCACGCCGGCCGCCTCCGAGCCGATCCGCAGCGGCAGGCGTGCGGGATCGGTGCCGAACATCCCGCTGTAGGACTTCCAGTCGACCGGGTTCACCCCAGCGGCCCGGACCTGGATCCGCGCCTCACCCGGCCCTGGCTCGGGAACCGGCTGGTCGATCACGGAGAGCACCTCGGGGCCGCCGTAGGCGGCCGCGATCACCACGGCTGACATGCCTGCGCCAACGCCGTCCCGCGGGCCACCCATTCCCCCGTGGCATCAGCAGGGCGGGCCACGTCACCGCCTTCGGGCTCATGGTCCCCCGGGCGCCGGGCGCCCCGGATCGACGCCCGCGCCCCCGCGGACATGATGGACAGCACGCTGGCCGCCGAACCCACTGAGAGCACGGACGCCAGGGAGCCGGCCGAGCCGATGGACAGGATCGAGCCGGCGGACCCGATCGACAAGATCGACCCGGCCGAGCTGATCGACAGGATCGATCCAGTTGACCCGATGCTGAGGATGGACCCGGCGGAGCCGCCCGGCGGCTGCGCCCGGCGGATGGCCTGGATGGCTGTGGCCCGCATGCCAGCATTCTGGCCCGTCACGCCGGTCACCGGCGCGGCGGGGCCGGCCGGAGGGCAGCCCGGGCGGGCAAGTCCGGGCCGGTCAGTCCGTGCGGCCCGCGGCCGCCTCGAGCGACTCGGGGTGCTGGCGCCGGTAGTGCTCGGTGAGCACGGTGCTGGCCTGGCCGGGCCGGTAGGCCATGGTGCGCTGGCAGATCTCGCAGCGCAGCAGGGGAAGCTGCGTCACGGTAACGGGGAAGCGGGGGCTGCTCATCACCCTCCATCATGCCAGAGTCATGGTCGTGACCGGGGCAGCGACGTCCCGGCGAGTGGCGGCCGCCGTGTCCCGCGGCCGCGGGCCGCGGGACGGCGCAGCGAGGAGGAACCGGTGACGGTACTGGACAGCTTCCGACTGGCGGGCCGGAAGGCCCTGGTGACCGGGGGTAACCAGGGGCTGGGCAAGGCCTTCGCGGCCGCCCTCGCCCAGGCCGGCGCACAGGTGGTCATCGTGGGGCGGGATACCGGCCGGAACGCGGCCGCGGTCACCGATCTGCGGGATCAGGGCCTGCCCGTGACCGCGATCGACGCCGACATCACCACCTCCGCCGAGGCGGCGGCCGACCAGGCGGCGGCCGACCTGGGCGGGCTGGACATCCTGGTCAACAACGCCGGCGTCTGCTACCACAACGAGTCCTGGCAGGTGACCGACGAGCAGTGGGCGGCCGTCTTCGACCTGAACGTGCGGGCGCTGTGGCAGTGCAGCCGGGCCGCCGGCCGTCACATGGCCCGGTCGGGCGGGGGCTCCATCATCAACGTGGGCTCGATCTCCGGGATGATCGTCAACCGGCCGCAGTGGCAGCCCGCCTACAACGCCTCGAAGGCCGCCGTGCACCAGCTGACCAAGTCGCTGGCCGCCGAATGGGCCGGGCTGGGCATCCGGGTCAACGCCATCGCTCCCGGTTACGTGAAGACCGACATGGCGCCGGTGGACCGCCCGGAGTTCCGGCGGCACTGGATCGAGGACACCCCGCAGCAGCGGTACGCCATGCCCGGGGAGATCGCGCCCAGCGTCGTCTTCCTGGCCAGCGAGGCCGCCTCGTTCATCACCGGCTCGGTCCTGGTCATCGACGGCGGCTACACCCTCTGGTGACAGCCGTGGCGGCAGCTAGTAGTGCGGGACCCAGCGGGTGCGCTCGATGGCCGCGCCGATCTCCGCGCCGGACAGCGGCGGCGCGACCCCGCCGGCCACCGCGGCCCGGGCCACCTCGCGGGCCACCGAGGTGGCGGTGGCCACCAGCTGGCCGCCTCCGGGCAGCAGCATTCCCCGGGCGTCCTGGTGGATGCTGGCCTCGCCACACACCGCCGCCGCGGCCGCGGTCATCATCGCGTCGGTGACCCGGGTCGCCCGCACGGCGGTGACCCCCAGGCCGATGCCCGGGAAGATGCAGACGTTGTTGCACTGCGTCACGGGCAGGCTGGACCCGCCGACGTTCATCGGCGGGAACGGCGAGCCGGCCGCCACCAGGGCGCGGCCCTCCGTCCAGTCGGCCAGCTCCTGCGGGCGCGCCTCGCTCCGCGAGGTCGGGTTGGACAGCGGCATGATGATCGGCCGCGGCACATGCCGCGCCATCTCCCGGACGATCTTCTCACTGAACGCGCCTGTCGCCGTGGACAGCCCGATCAGCGCGGTGGGCCGCACGGCCGACATCACCTCGGCGAAACTCGGCCCGCGCCGCCCGGGCCGGTGCGGCCGTTCTCCGCGGCCGGGGCGGTCACGGCGCGAGCCGGGTGGGCGAACTGGCGCTGCGCCGGGCTCAGGTCAGTCCGCTCCGCGGTGAGCAGCCCGCGCACGTCGGCCACGTAGATCCGGTCCCGGGCCGCCTGCTCGGACAGCCCGTCAGCCACCATGGAGCGGGCGATCTGCTCGCAGACCCCGATGCCGGCCAGCCGGCCCCGAGCATGACGATCTTCTGCTCCCGGACCCGTGACCCCGTGGCGACCGCGGCCGCGGACAGGGCCGCCGACACAGCCGCGGCCGTGCCCTGGATATCGTCGTTGAACGTGAGCAGCTGATCACGGTAACGCTCCAGGATCGGCAGCGCGTGCGGCGTGGCGAAGTCCTCCCACTGCAGCAGCACGTGCGGCAGCTCGGCGCGGACCGCCTGGGCGAACTGGTCCACGAAGCGGTCGTACTCCTCGCCGGCCACCCGGCGCTGCCGCCAGCCCAGGTACATCGGGTCGTCCAGCAGCTCCGCGTTGTCGGTCCCGGCGTCGAGCACCACCGGCAGGGTGCGGGACGGCTCGATGCCACCGAGCGCGGTGTACAGGGACAGCTTGCCGATCGGGATGCCCATCCCGCCGATGCCCTGGTCGCCCAGCCCGAGGATGCGCTGCCCGTCGGTCACCACGATGACATCGATCTCGCGGCGCGGCCGGTTGCGCAGGATTTCCCCGATCCGGTCCGCGTCGGGATAGGCGATGAACAGCCCGCGCGGGCGCCGGTAGATCTCGCTGAAGCGCTGGCAGGCCAGCCCCACCGTCGGGGTGTAGATGATCGGCAGCATCTCCTCGACGTGCTCGCTGACCAGCCGGTAGAACAGCGTCTCGTTGGTGTCCTGCAAGGCGCGCAGGTTGATGTGCCGGGCGATGTCGGTGGGCGCTTCCCGGAACGCCTGGTAGCACCGCGCCGCCTGCTGGTCCAGGGTCTCCACCACGCTGGGCAGCAGCCCCCGCAGGCCGAGCGCGGAGCGCTCCGCCTCGGTGTAGGCGGTGCCCTTGTTCCGCAGCGGGTCCTCGAGCGCCCACTGGCCGTCCTGGCTTATCACGCTCATAACTCTCGTTCTACCCGCGATCTCCCGGCGGGGGCAGACTTGCGGGCGTGGCGGCAACAATTCGCCCGGCGGTCCCCGGCGACGCGGAACAGGTGGATCGGCTGCGGGTGGCCGGCTGGCAGGCGGCCTACCGCGGCCTCCTGCCCGACGGCTACCTCGACGGGATGCAGGTCGATGCGGGCCGCCGCCGGGCGCGGATGACGGGGCCGGCCGCCCCGCCGGTGGAGCATGTCGCGGTGGCGGACAGCATGATCGTGGGCTGGGTGGCGGGCGGCCGCTGCCGCGATGCCGACCGTACCGCACCGCAGCACGGCGAGATCTACGCCTGCTACGTGCAGCCAGGCTCGTGGGATCACGGCACCGGCCGGCTGCTGCTGGACCGCGCGGTCAGCGACCTGGCCGGGGCCGGCCTCGATGAGATCACCCTGTGGGTGCTGGAGGGCAACCACCGGGCCCGCCGGTTCTACGAGGGCCGGGGCTTCCGTCCCGACGGCGCCCGCAAGTGGCTGGACATCGGCGGCCCCGTGCCCGAGGTACGGTACCGGGCCGCCCAGCCCCCCGGCCCCGCCGCTGACGGCGGCCAGGGCTAGTCGGCGGCGGCCCGGTCGGCCGCTGCACCGGCGGGCGCGGTGGACTGCCACAGCTCCCGGGTCACCACCTGGATGGCCCCGGCCGCCGGGATGGCCAGCAGCGCCCCCACGAACGCGCCGAAGATGCCGCCGATCCAGCTGCCCATCTCCCCGCCGACCAGGATGGACAGCAGCACCAGCAGCGGGTTCACCCGGACCGTGCGGCTCATCACGATCGGGTTCAGCACGTGATTTTCCAGCTGCGTGTAGATCAGGAAGACGGCCAGGGTGACGATCCCGGCGGTCAGCGAGTGCGCGGCGGCGAACAGGACGGTGGGAATCCCGGCCAGCGCGCCGCCGATCATCGGGAGGAAGTCCACCAGCGCTACCCAGAGCGCCCACAGGAACGGGAACGGCACGCCCGTCGCCAGCAGCGTGACGAACACCACCACCCCGGCGATCAGCGAGGTCACGAAGTTCCCCAGCATGTAGCCGGTGACCGACCGGTTCACCTCGTGGGCGATCCGCTGGTAGCGCACGGCCCGGTCCGGGGCCATGGAGCCGAGCAGGGCTACCCGCATCTTCGGGCCCTCCAGCAGCAGCAGGAGGACCAGGATGAAGATGGTCAGCAGTTCCAGCAGCAGCGACAATGCGCCCTTGCCCAGGCTGAGGGCGGGCTTGGCCAGCCCCTCGCCGAAGCTGACCAGCTTGGGGGCGTTCTTCTGGACCCAGGCCTGCACGTGGTAGTGCCGCACCAGCTGCCCGATCCAGCCGCGGCCGTGCTGCGCCGCGGAGATGTAGGACGGCAGCTTCTGGGCCAGGTGGCCGATCCCGTTGGCCAGCGGGTACCCGAAAGCCACCGCCAGGCCCAGGAAGACGAGCACCGCCCACAGTGTCACCACCGCGACGGCCCACCCGCGGCGCTGGATCTTCCACCGTTGCAGGGCCACGACCAGCGGGTTCAGCAGCACGCTGATGAAGGCCGCGACCAGGATCAGCAACAGCACGTCGCGCAGCCGGTAAACGATCTTGCCGAGCAGGTAGACCACAACGGCCACGGCGGCTACGGCCAGGATCGTGCGCAGCGGCACTCCCCTGGCCTCCGCGGCCGCCCAGAGCCGCTCGCGCCGGGTCCGGGGCGGCGGAACATCGTTGCCCACCCGGCCATCATGGCAGCCCGCTCCGGATTCCGGGGCAGGCCACCCATGGCGGGCCGCCCGGATTACCGGAACACTGGATGCCCTGAATTCAGCACAATTGGGTACCTCCCTTCATGCCTGACGGCGCACAGTGGGTACTGGCACGGGTGAGGAGCTGACGTTGCGGGTGAATGAGCGGGCCGGCCAGCCGGCCACCCAGGCAGACCTGGTGGATGTGGCCAAGCTGGTCACCGCCTATTACGCAGTGCATCCTGACCCGTCGGAGCCGGGGCAGCGGGTCTCGTTCGGCACCTCCGGGCATCGCGGGTCCGCGCTCCGCGCCTCGTTCAACGACGATCACATCGCGGCGACCACGCAGGCGATCTGTGACTACCGGGCGCAGGCGGGCACCACCGGCCCGCTGTACCTGGGCCGGGACACCCACGGGCTGTCCGAGCCCGCGTTCGTGACCGCGCTCGAGGTGCTGGCGGCCAATGAGGTGACGGTCCTGGTGGACAGCAGGGACGGGTACACGCCGACCCCGGCCCTGTCACTGGCCATCCTGATGCACAACCAGGACCGCAGCGACGGCCTGGCCGACGGGATCGTGATCACCCCGTCGCACAACCCGCCCGAGGACGGCGGGTTCAAGTACAACCCGCCGGACGGCGGCCCGGCGGGCTCCCAGATCACCTCGGTGGTCCAGGACCGGGCCAACGAGCTGTTGTCCGGCGGCCTGCGCGGGATCCGCCGGGTGCCCTGGGCGAGGGCCAAGGATGCGCCCACCGTGGGCACCTTCGACTTCCTCGGCAACTACGCCGGGCAGCTGCCATCCGTGGTCAACATCGAGGCGATCCGGGCGGCCGGGGTGCGGATCGGGGCAGACCCGCTGGGCGGCGCCAGCGTGGCCTACTGGGCCGAGATCGCCGACCGGTTCGGCCTGGACCTGACCGTGGTCAACCCGGTGGTGGACGCCACCTTCCGGTTCATGACGCTGGACTGGGACGGCAAGATCCGGATGGACTGCTCGTCCCCGTACGCGATGGCCTCGCTGATCGGCCGGGCCGGCGAGTTCGCCATCGCCACCGGCAACGACACCGACGCCGACCGGCACGGCATCGTGACGCCGGACGCCGGGCTGCTGGACCCCAACCACTACCTGGCCGTGGCCATCGACTACCTGTACCGGCACCGGGAGAACTGGCCTGCCTGCGCGGCGGTGGGCAAGACGATGGTGAGCTCCTCGATCATCGACCGGGTGGCGGCGGCGGCCGGACGGGAGCTGACCGAGGTGCCGGTCGGGTTCAAGTGGTTCGTCCCTGGCCTGCTGGCGGGCGCCATCGCGTTCGGCGGCGAGGAGAGCGCCGGCGCGTCGTTCCTGCGCACCGACGGGCGGATCTGGACCACCGACAAGGACGGCCTCATCCTGGCCCTGCTGGCCTCGGAGATCGCCGCGGTGACCGGGCAGTCGCCCGGCGAACGGTACCGGGACCTGGCCGGCGCGCTCGGTGACCCGGCTTACGCCCGGATCGACGCGCCGGCCAGCCGGGAGCAGAAGGCCCTGCTGGCCCGGCTGTCCCCGGAGCAGGTCGGCATCACCGAACTGGCTGGCGAGCCGGTCACTGCCCGGCTGACCAGGGCGCCCGGCAATGGCGAGCCGCTCGGCGGGATCAAGGTGATCACCGGGTCGGGCTGGTTCGCGGCCCGCCCGTCTGGCACGGAAGACGTGTACAAGCTGTATGCCGAGTCGTTCGCCGGGCCGGGCCAGCTGGCCCGGATCCAGGACGAGGCGCAGCAGATCCTCGATGGGGTGCTCAAAGAGGCCGCCGGCGCGTGACGCCGGCCGCGAGTGGGGTGCACATGGCCGAGCGGGTGAGGGGTGCGTATGGCAGATAAGCATGTTCTGGGCATCGTGCTGGCGGGCGGGGCAGGCAAGCGGCTGTCGCCGCTGACCGCGGACCGCGCCAAGCCGGCCGTGCCGTTCGCCGGCGTGTACCGGCTCATTGACTTCGCCCTGTCAAACCTGGTCAACGCGGGCATCTTGCGGATCGCCGTGCTGACCCAGTACAAGAGCCACAGCCTGGACCGGCACGTCACCACCACCTGGCGGATGAGCACCCTGCTCGGCAACTACGTCACCCCGGTGCCGGCCCAGCAGCGGCTCGGGCCGCACTGGTACACGGGGTCGGCGGACGCCATCTACCAGTCGCTGAACCTCATCTACGACGAGCGCCCCGATCTGGTGATCGTATTCGGCGCGGACCACGTGTACCGGATGAACCCCCGGCAGATGATCGACCAGCACTGCGAGCACGGGGCGGGGGTCACGGTGGCGGCCATCCCGGTGCCCCGGGCCGAGGCCACCGCGTTCGGCGTGATCCAGGCCGGGGCCGACGGGCGCACCCTGGAGGCCTTCCTGGAGAAGCCCGCGGATCCGCCCCCGCTGCCGGGCCGGCCCGATGAGGCGTATGCCTCGATGGGCAACTACCTGTTCTCCACCGATGTGCTCATCGAGGCGCTGCGCAAGGACGCGGCGAACTCGGCCAGCCGGCATGACATGGGCGGCGACATCATCCCGATGCTGGTGGAGGAGGGCACCGCGCAGGTCTACGACTTCATGGGCAACAAGGTTCCCGGGGCGAGCGAGCGGGACGCCGGCTACTGGCGCGACGTCGGGACGCTGGACTCCTACTTCGATGCGCATATGGACCTGTGCGCGGTCCACCCGGTGTTCAACCTGTACAACGACCGGTGGCCGATCCTGACCAACGTGCCGAGCCTGCCGCCCGCCAAGTTCGTGCATGATTCCGGCGAGCGGGTCGGCCGCGCCATCGACAGCCTGGTGAGCAACGGCGTCATCGTGTCTGGCGGGCTGGTCCGCGAGTCGGTGCTCTCCCCCGGCGTCCGGGTCAACAGCTGGTCCAGGGTCGAGCGGTCGGTGATCCTGAACAACACGATCATCGGCCGTCACGCGGTGATCAAGGACGCGATCATCGACAAGAACGTCACCATCCCCGAAGGGGTCACCATCGGCGTGGACAAGGAGCAGGACAAGGCCCGCGGCTTCGTGGTCTCCGAGGGCGGCATCACCGTGGTGGGCAAGAGCCAGAAGGTGACTGCATGACGGCTGGGACGGGAACCGGGCCGGAGGCAGCCGGGCCAGGGACGGCAGGCGGGCGGCGGCTCCGGGTGGCGCTGCTGACCCGGGAGTACCCGCCCGAGGTGTACGGCGGGGCCGGGGTGCACGTGGCCTACCTGGCCAGGGAACTCGCCTCCCGGGTGGACCTGACCGTGCACTGCCAGGGCGGGGACCGGCCGGACGCGGTAGCGCACCAGCCGTGGGCGGCCCTCGCGGGCGCGAACCAGGCGCTGGCGACCATCTCCACCGACCTGGCCATGACCGGGGCGGTCGCGGGCACGGACCTGGTGCACTCGCACACCTGGTACGCCAACCTGGCCGGTCACCTGGCGTCGCTGCTGTACGGCGTGCCGCACGTGATGACGGTGCATTCGCTGGAGCCGCTGCGGCCGTGGAAGGCCGAGCAGCTGGGCGGCGGCTACGCGCTGTCCAGCTGGTGCGAGCGGGTGGCGGTGGAATCGGCCGCCGCGGTGATCGCGGTCTCGGAGGGCATGCGGGCCGACGTGCTGGCCGCCTACCCGGCGGTGCCGCCGGACCGGATCAGGGTCATCCGCAACGGCATCGACACGGTGGAGTACGCGCCGGATCCCGGGACCGGGGTCCTGCGGCGGTACGGGATCGACCCGCAGCGCCCGATGGTGATCTTCGTAGGCCGGATCACCCGGCAGAAGGGGCGTGCCGGTCCTGCTCCGCGCGGCGGCCAGCCTGGCGCCGGAGGCCCAGCTGGTGCTGTGCGCCGGGCAGCCGGACACCGCCGAGCTGGCTGACGAGGTGACCGGGCTGGTCACTGGCCTGCAGGCCAACCGGTCGGGGGTGATCTGGATCCCGGAGATGCTGCCGAGGCGGGAGGTCATCCAGCTGCTGTCGCACGCCACCGCGTTCACCTGCCCTTCGCTGTACGAGCCGCTCGGCATCGTGAACCTGGAGGCGATGGCCTGCGGGACGGCGGTGGTGGCGTCACGGGTCGGCGGCATCCCCGAGGTGGTGGCGGACGCGGAGACCGGCCTGCTGGTCCCGCCGGATGATCCGGCGGCCCTGGCCGCTGCCCTCAACGCACTGGTGGGCGACCCCGCCCGGGCCTCGGCCATGGGTGCCGCGGGGCGCAAGCGGGCCGCGGCGGAGTTCAGCTGGGATGCCATCGCCGACCAGACGGCCGCCCTCTACGCCAGCCTCACCGCACCCGTCCCCCGCTGACCGCCGCGCGCCAGGGGACGGGCACGGATTTCCGGCAGCCATGCCCATGAAGGTCGCGTGGTTGAACGTCTGCGCAGTTCAGGGCAGGTGTCGCTGAAAGGCTGGCCGGGCTTGTCGCAAAGTGAGACCGTCCCGGCGCCGCAATGAACAAATAGTGGACAAGTCTTGATGGCGACGGGACAGACGGGAGAAGGCGTGAGCGACGCAGCAGCGGCTTCTGGCTCCGCGGGGACCTTCCGGCTGATGTACCGGAGCCGGAACAGGATCCCGGCCGGCCGGCGCAAGGCGGAACTCGGCGCACTGTTCGGCGTGGCACGGTCGAACAACAAGAAGCAGCACATCACCGGGGCTCTGCTGATCTTCGGGGACTGGTTCGCCCAGGTGCTGGAGGGCGAGGAGACGGTGGTCCGCGCCCGACCCGTCACGAGGCACGCACGCACTGATCCCCGGCCGCGCCGGTCAGGCCGCGAGGGCCGCACGGCCGTGCGGCTCGGCCCAGTCCAGGATGGGCCCGGCGGGCACGATGCGCAGCGGGTTGAGCTGGGGATGGGTGCCGTAGTAGTGGCCGCTTGATGTGGTCGAAGTTGGTGGTCCCGCCGAACGCGGGGATGCGCGTACAGGTCCCGGGCGTAAGGCCACAGGTTCGGGTAGTCCGCCAGGCGGCGCAGGTTGGCCTTGAAGTGGGTGACGTAGACCGCGTCGAACCGGGCCAGGGTCACCCACAGCCGGACATCGGCCTCGGTGATCGAGTCGCCGAGCAGGTACCGCCGGGTGGCCAGCCGCTGGTCCAGGTCGTCCAGCGTGGCGAACAACTCGGCCACGGCGCTGTTGTACGCCTCCTGGGAGGTGGCGAACCCGCACCGGTACACGCCGTTGTTGACGCTGGCGTAGACCCGCTCGTTCAGCGCGTCGATCTCGGCGCGGAGCGCCGCCGGGTAGAGGCTGATACCCGGCGTGGCCCACTCGCCGAACTGGGTGCCCAGGTCGATCGTGATGTCGGGGAAGTTGTTGGAGACGATCCGGCCGGCCTGCTGGTCCCACAGCACCGGCACGGATACGTGCCCGTCATAGCCGGGCTCGGTCGCCTGGTAAGCCTCACGCAGCAGCGTGAAGCCGTTGACCGGGTCCGGGGTGTACCCGGGGCCGTCGCGGAACGCCCAGCCCCGGCCGTCCCGGACCGGGTCCACCACCGACATGGAGATCACGTCGTCCAGGCCGAGCAGGGAGCGGACGATCACCGAGCGGTGCGCCCATGGGCAGGCCAGCGACACATAGAGGTGGTAGCGGCCGGCCTGGGCCGGGTAGCCACTGGACCCGTCGGCGGTGATCCGTCCCTGGAAGCGGTACAGCGGGCGGACGAACGCGCCGTCGGCCCGGCGGCGGGGCCTTCAGCGCGGTAGTCGCCGAACCGCGTGAAATCGACCGGGCTGGCCACCGTCGCCGCAGTCGTCATGCGGTTCCCTTCGGCTGTGCCAGGCTAATAGCGGAATGAGCTCGACGGCGAGGAGCTAGCGGGCGAAGAAGTGCAGGCCCAGCCAGGCCCAGGCGACCAGTACGCCGACCCGGCCGGTCCGGGTGCGCATGATCCGGGTCAGCACCTCGCCAAGCGGCGGGACCGGCGGGCTCGTACCGGAGCGGCAATGACCTGCAGCCCGGCGGCCGCCAGCAGCACCACCAGGTAGCCGGTGACGGTGAGGTCATGGCTGCTCATCGCCGTACCAGGTACCAGCCGAGCAGCAGCCACACGGCCAGCACCAGCGCCCGGCCCGGCTCGGCGGCCAGCACCGGGTCGGTGAGCGCGCTGAGCGTGGGATGGGCGTAGGAGGTTGCGAGAGGCTGGGCTGCTGGAAGAGCGACCACAGCTCCCACAGGCCGCCCGCCGCGAGCACCCCGCCCCACAGTGCGGTGCCGGGCAACGGCAGCCGGCCGGGAACTGGCCGGACGCGCACCGGTCCCTGCCAGCCGATCAGGATGACCAGGGCGCCGAGGCCGGCCACGGCGGCCGTCGCGGGCCAGGAGAACCGGGCAAAGGAGCCGACCACGACCGCGTACACGGTCCCGCCCGCCACCCCGCCGGCGGGGAGGATGCCGCGGCCATGCCGCGCCATCTCGGCAGCGCGGCCGCCGGCACCTGCCCGCCCGCCCCGCTGGCGCGGGCGGCTGGCATCCCGGCCGCCGCCGCCTCCGCAGGCAGGCCGCCCAGCGGAATCCCGGCCGGATCATCCGGCTGGACCGCCACGGCCCCGGCCAGCCCGGGATGCGGCCAGCCGGGCTCGTCCTCGGCAGGCGCGGGGCGGGCGTGCCGCCGCCGGGACCAGGCGTCCCAGGCCAGCCCCGCCGCCACCAGGAGGATCAGCAGGCCGTCCAGGGGCTTGCCGGAGATGGCCGAGAAGAACGCGATGAGCAGCAGGACCACCACGACCGGGTCGCGGGCACCCGGCACACCGCCCGCCCAGCGCGGTCCTGCAGGTGCAGTGGCCCGGCGGCGGGCGGCACGAGTCACCCAGCCACGGTAGCGGTCCCGGGCCGGGCACGGGAAGCACAGGTCAGCCGGTCAGATCGCCGCCGTGCCGATCAATCCATCCCGGGTCACCAGTGCCGCGAGGTCCGGCTCGGCCAGGCCGCCCGTGCCGGGGGGCTGGAGGGGCAGCACCAGGTAGCGGTTCTCCGCGCTGGCGTCCCAGACGGTGATCTCGGTGCCGGCTGGCAGCGCCAGCCCGAATTCACCGAGCACCGCCCGGGGCTCGCGGACCGCCCGGGACCGGTAGGCCAGGCTCTTGTACCAGCTCGGCGAGGGCCCGAGCAGGGATACCGGGTAACACGAGCAGAGCGTGCACACCACCATGTTGTGCCGCCCGGGACTGTTGGCGACCACTTTGAGCCGGTACCCGGAGGTGGTGAAGCCGAGTTCCGCCGCGGCGGCATTGCCGTCGGCCAGCAGGCGCCGCGCGTAGTCCGGGTCGGCCCAGGCGCGGGCCGCCATCCGCGCCCCGTTCAGCGGCGAGGCATTGCGGTACAGGCCGGCCAGCATCGCGTCGAGTTCCGCGTCGGTGGCCAGTCCCGCCCCGATGAGGCGCTCCTCCAGGCGCCGTACCCGGACGGCGGACGGCGCGTCGTCGTGCCCTGTCCCCATCAGCCCGCCTCTTCCAGGTAGGACTCCCACAGGTCCACGACGACCTCGTGTGTTCCCTGCCCCCACAGGGCGGCGGCCGGGAACCGGACCGAGTAGACCGTCTCGGCGCGTGCCGGGCTGATGCCGCGGGCCACGTCGTCCGGCAGCGGCCACTTCCCCGCTGCCTCGATGATCTCTCCCGTGTGCCCGCGGACGTAGCGGGGCAGCCGGGTGTGGTGATCCGGATCGGCCAGCCGGGCGCGGACCCGGGTGCCGGGCGGCAGGCTCATCCGGTGTCCTCGGGGGGCAGCAGGCCCTTCTCGGCCAGCAGCGTCTCGATGGCGGTCAGCCAGCGCTCGTAGTAACCGAGCCGGAGGTAGTCGGCAGGCGGGATCCGCTCGATGGCGTCGCGGAACTCATCTCCCGAGTACAGCCCCCGGGAGCGCAGCACGCCGTTCAGCGCCCACACCCGGGCTTCCCAGTCGCGGGAGAATGGCTGCCCGTCCGGGCCGACCGGGACGGGACCGAAACCGGCCTGCCCACCCACGTCGTGCACCCGGCTCACCGCACCACCGTCCCGGCCGTCCCGTGCCACGCCGTCCCGTACGGCGCTGCCCCGGCCCGCACGCGGGCCGGGAGGCTGGCGGGTCCCGGGGAGACCACGGAGGGAACGTCTTCAGCGTCAGCCGACCTGCGCGGCCGCTTCCCACCCTCGCCAGCGGCTCTTCGGTCTAGTCTTCGGCCCGGGACCCGCTTGGAGGTTACCTCCGCAACCGGGGCCGCCGGAAGTGGCCATTTCGCCAGGCTGACCGTGCCCGGTCATCGGCGGCCCGCGGTCCCGTTCGGCCGCCCCCCTTCACGGACCGAACGGGACCCTGGCGGCCGTCCCTGCACCCACACCAGGTGCAGAGACCCTCCACGCCCCCCTCACCTGGGGTAGCCCGGCACGCACTGGTGCAGGTCCGGCCCTCACCCTGCCTGCTCCGCCCGGCGCGGGCGACGCCATCGGAAACTCCCGGACAAAGTCGGACGGCGCCGTCCAGGCGGGCGCGGCTGGTATCAATCCGGCCGATGCTGTGAACTGACCGTGCCGCTCCGGAGTCATGCACACATCGGGCCGGCGTGCTCACTGGCGGGCCCGGGCGGCCGGGCGGGGAGCCCGGCGGCCCGGTCTGGTGCGCGCGGGGGGCGGCCCCAGCAGGGAGCGCTGGGGCCGGGCGGGGCGGCCATCTGGGGATTCCCGGGTGCGGCGCATGGCATAAGGGGGAGAGTGTGGCCGTCGACCAGGGGGAACCACAGGCAGGTGCCGGTGGGGCCGGGGAGCAGCCGGGGGAACCGGCGGACGCCGGGGAGCAGCCGGGGCCCGCGGCGGGCGCGGGGGCTGCCGCGGAGCAGGCGGACGCCGCGTCCCCCGGGACCGCGGACCCGGACCGGATCGCGACCCCGCATGATTTCGGGCGCGAGCTGACCCGGGCCAGGCAGCAGGCCGGGCGCACGGTCCGCGAGGTGGCCCGCGCGGCGGGCATCCCGCCGAGCACCGCGGGCGATTACTTCGCCGGGCGGCACCTGCCGCCGGCCACCCAGCCGGAGCTGCTCCGCACGATCCTCCGCGCCTGCGGGGAGGCCGACCCGGCCCGCCTGGCGGCGTGGTCTGACGCGCTGGCCCGTATCCGCCGCGGCCCGGGGCGCCGCCCGGCCAGCCCGCCGCCTTATCTCGGGCTGGCCAGCTTCCAGCCGGAGGACGAGCAGAGGTTCTTCGGCCGCGAGGAGCTCACCAGGCGGCTGGCCACCCTGGTGGCCGGGGCCGGGTCGCCGGGTGCCGCGGCCGGCGTGCCGCTGGCCGTGGTCGGGCCGTCGGGCTCCGGCAAGTCCTCGCTGCTGCGCGCCGGGCTGATCCCCGCGCTGGCGGGCCGGCCGGGCCCGCGGTTAGCTCTCTTCACCCCGGGCGGGGCACCGCTGGCCGGGCTGGCCCGGGAGCTGGCCCGGCTGGGCACCGGTCCCGGGCAGCCCGCCAGCGAGGACGCGATCGAGGCGGCCCTGCGGGCCGGGCCGGCCAGTGCCGCCCGCCTGCTCGGCCCGGCCGGCCGCGCCGGCACCACGCCCGGCAGCCTGCCGGTCATCGTGGTCAACCAGTTCGAAGAGGTCTTCACCGAGTGCCCGGAGGAGGCGGACCGGCAGCGCTTCATCACCGCGGCCTGCGCGCTGGCCGGGCCCGCCGTGGTCGCGATCGCGCTGCGCGCCGACTTCTACGACCATGCGCTGCGTTACCCGGAACTGACCCGGGCGCTGCAGGAGCGGCAGGTGGTCGTGGGGCCGATGACCCGGGAGGAAGTGCGCCGGGCCATCGTCGAGCCCGGCCCGGCTGGCCCGGGTGACCGTGGACGACGGCCTCGTCGAATTGCTGCTGCGCGACCTCGCCCCGCGCGGACGGCCGGCCCGGCGGATGCCGGGCCCGCCGCGGCTCACGAGCCGGGCGCGCTGCCGCTGCTGTCCCACGCCCTGCTCACCACCTGGAACCACAGTCACGGGGGACGGCTCACCGTGGCGGACTACCAGGCCAGCGGCGGCATCCAGGACGCCATCGCGCAGACCGCGGACGAGGTGTACGCGTCGCTGGACGAGCCTGGGCGCGACATCGCCCGGCGGCTGTTCCTGCGCCTGGTGCACGTCGCCGACGACGCGCCGGAGGCCAGGCCGAGGGTGCGGCTCAGTGATCTGCGCGACTGGCCCGGCGCCGCCGCGTCGCCCGGCGGCGTGCTGGACCGGTTCGTCACCGCCCGGCTGATCACGGTGGATTCGGGTTCCGCCGCAGATCAGCCACGAAGCGCTGCTCACCGCGTGGCCGCTGCTGCGGGCCTGGATCGATGACCGACCGGGACGGGCTGCGGGTCCGGCGCCGGATCAGCCAGGCCGCGCAGGCCTGGGACGAGGCCGGGCGGGAGCATGCCGCCCTGCTGCGCGGCGGGCAGCTCGCGCTGGCCCGGGACTGGGCGTCGGACCCGGTGAACCGGGAAGCCCTGAGCTCGGTGGCCCGGATGTTCGTGGACGCGAGCATCGTCGGCGAGAAACTGCAGCAGGCAGCCGAACGGAGCCGTACCCGGCGGCTGCGCCGCCTGGTCGCAGCCTCACGGCGCTGGTCGTCGTGACGATCGGCGTGGCCGGGTATGCCTTCCAGCAGCGTGCGGCGGCCACCGCGGCACGCTCCCGCGCCACCACGGCCGCCGCCACTGCGCAGTCCCGCGAGGTGGCCGTGGAGGCGGGCCAGGTCCGGGGCCAGGACCCGGCACTGGCCGCGCAGCTCAGCGTGGCCGCCTACCGGATCGCGGCCACCGCGCAGGCCCGGGCCAGCCTGCTCGAGTCGTCGGGCACCCCGGCACGCCGCCCGGCTGATCGACTCGGCCGGCCCGGTCCAGGCGGTGAGCCTCAGCCCGGACCACCGGGTGCTCGCCGTCGCCGCGGCGGATGGCACCCTGCGGCTGTGGGATGTGGCCCGGCCCGGGCACCCGGTGCCGCTGGGCGGCCCGCTGCTGCCCAAGAACGGCAGGGAGCCGCTGTACGCGGCGGCGTTCAGCGCGGACGGGCAGCCTGCTGGCCGCGGCGGGCGCCGGCGCGGAAGGTGCTGGCTGTGGAACGTCAGCCGAACCCCGGCACGGGCCGTTCGGCTGGCTCCGCTGACTGGCCCGGAGAACACGGTCTATTCGCTCGCCTTCAGCCCGCGCGGGGCGGTCGCTGGCCGCGGGCAGCGCCGATGAGACGGTCCGGCTGTGGGACGTGGCCGACCCGGCCGACCCGGCACGCCCTGGGCGGGCCGCTCACCGGGCCGGCCGGGTACGTGCAGTCGGTGGCGTTCAGCCCGGACGGCCGGACGCTCGCCGCGGGCAGCGCCGACGGCACGGTGCGGCTGTGGAACGTGGCCGACCCGGCCCGCCCGGCCGCGCTGGGCAGGCCGCTGACCGGCCCGGCCGGGATGGTGACGTCGGTGGCGTTCAGCCCGGACGGCGGCCTGCTGGCCGCCGGGAGCGAGGATGACAAGGTGTGGCTGTGGGACATGCCGCTCGGCCGCAGCGGCCGGTCCCGGCCGGCACCCTGACCGGGGCCACCGACTGGGTGAACACGGTCGCGTTCAGCCCGGACGGCCGGAGCCTGGCCGCGGGCAGCAGCGACGGCCAGGTGCGGGTGTGGAACCTGGCCAGCCGTGCGCTGACCGCGCGTCATGCCGCATCCGCAGCCGGTCACCTCGCTGGCCTGGGACGGGGCCGGGCGGCTGGTCAGCGGCGGCGCGGACGGGGAGGCCCGGATCTGGGCGCTGCCCGGCCCGGTGCTGCCCGCGGGCGGCCCGGTGAACAGCGTGGCGTTCGCCCCCCGGGGCCGGCTGCTGGCCGTCGGCGGCAGCCGCCTGGAGATGTGGGACGCGCGGCGCCGCACGCGAACTGTCCGCCGTGGCGCCGCGCCCGGCGCGGGAATCGTCAACGCGGTCGGCTTCTCCCCCGGCGGCACCTCCTGGCCACCGGCTACGGCGACGGGCAGATCCAGCTGTGGCGGGTCCGGGCGGCGGCCAGCTGGCCCCGCTCAGCCAGCCGGTACGGGCTGAGCAGTACCGGCAGCGACCTGGTCGAGTTCGCCGCCTTCAGCCCGGACGGACGGCTGCTGGCCACCTGCGGTGACGACGGCGACCATCCGGCTCTGGTCGGTACCGACCCGGCGCGGCCGCGGCTGCTGGCCACGGTGCCGGACTCCGGCAGCTCGTGTTCTCGGTGGCCTTCAGGCGGGACGGCACGGTCCTCGCCGCGGCCAGCGCGGACGGGCTGACCCGGCTGTGGGACGTCGCGCGCCCGGCGCAGCCGGCGCGGCTCGGCCCGCCGCTGGGCGGGCTGGCAGAGCTACGCCATCTCGGTGGCGTTCAGCCCGGACGGCCGGACCCTCGCGGTCGGCAGCGCGGACAAGAGCGTGCACCTGTGGAACGTCACCGACCCGGCCCGCGCGGTACCGCTCGGCCCGCCGCTGACCGGCCCGGGCGGGTACGTGTACTCGGTGGCGTTCAGCCCGGACGGCAGGATGCTGGCGCACGGGGGTGACGGACGGGACGGTCTGGCTGTGGCAGGTGGCCGGCCCGGCCCGGCCCAGCCTGCTGGCCACGCTGACCGGCCCGGCCGGCAACGTGTACTCGGTCGTCGTTCTCCCCGGATGGCCAGACCATCGCCGCGGGCAGCGCCGACAGCACCGTCCGGCTGTGGGATACCGGGACGGGGGCGGCGGCCGGCGCGGTCTGCGGTATCGCCGGGCAGCCGCTGACCGCGGCCGAGTGGCGGGCCTACCTGCCCGGGCGGCGGTACGCGGCACCCTGCCCGGGCCGGTAGGCCAGCCCGGCGCGCAGCAGCCCGCGGGCGCGCAGCGCGAGCTCCAGGTCGAACCGCGACCCGGGCTCCGCCAGCATCGCGGGGAACAGCCCGTGGATCTGGCGCATCCGGTACCGGACGGTCTGCGGGTGCACATGCAGCTCGGCCGCCGCCAGCCGGGCGTTGCCCGCGTGCCGCAGCCAGGCGAGCAGGGTCTCGGCCAGGATGTCCTGCTGGGCGGGCCGGAGCCCGGCCAGCGGCGCCAGCCGGTCCGCGCTGAGCACCTGGGCCAGCTCCGGGTCCGCCGTGATCATCAGGGTGGTCAGGTGCCCGTCGCAGCGGATCAGCCCGGGGCTGGCCGCCTCGCTCCCCCGCCGGGCCAGCGCGAGCACCTGCCGCGCCCAGCGCAGCGAGTGGCTCGCCCGGCTGACCGGCACGGCGGGCCCCAGGGCGCCGGTCCAGCCGCGCAGGCCCCGCTCGACCGCGGCCGCGCGGCCGGGGCCGTCCGGGTCGGGCACGAGCAGGCAGGGGTCCTGGCGCGCGGTGTCCGCCAGGACGTCGGGCGGCAGCGCGGGCAGCGGGGCGAAGTCGCTGGCGCTCCGGTCTTCCAGGGCGACCACGGCGACCCGGCGGGGCAGCGCCCAGCCCGCCGCGCGCGCCTGGTCGGCGATCGCCTCCCGGGACACCGGCGGGTCGGTGACGATGAGGTCGAGCAGCCGCCGCCGCCTGCGCTCCAGCTCGCCCGCGACCTCGGCACTGGCCCGCGCGAACCCCTCGGCGCACGCGGCCGCCAGTTCGTCCAGGTAGAGGAAGAGCGCCTCGCCGACTGGCCCGATCGCCGCGATGGACAGGCTGCCCGCCGCGGCCTGCTCGCACAGCGTGTGCCAGGTGACCCGGGCGCCCAGCCGCAGCGCCGCCTGCAGCGGTTCCAGGCTGCGGCCCTCAGCCGCCTCGATCCGGCCGATGCCGGCGAACAGTTCCGTCGTGCCGTCCAGCGGGGTGGCCGGGTCGGCGATCTGGCGGACGAACTGGTGCACGGCCTGGCGCACGGCGCGCCGCACCGTGGCCGTGTAACTGCCGTCCTCCGGCCTCGCGTACTCCGGGACCTCGCGCTGGATGGCGCCGATCACTTCCTCGGTGGCCCGGTCCAGTTCCGGCCACAGCGCCTCGGCGACCTCCGGGGGCACGGCGGGCCAGCTGCCCGGCCCGCCGTTCCGGGCGCTTCCCGTCGCTGACCGCATGCCGCCTCACACTCCGGTCCCGGCGACGCCAGCCCGTGGGTGACCGCAGCGTCGCCCGCTGCCCAGAACCTACACGAGGCCGCCCGGCTGGTCATTACCCACGAGTAAGGTCGCGTGCCCGGACCGTTGTCCGGCGCTGACAAAACGGCCTCCCGGACGGCTGCCGCCGGTGAGCAGACCGCGGGACGGCACCGCTGTCTAATGGCAGTGCCGGAAGCATCGGGGGCACCGGATTCACCGCCCGCCGAGCAATGGAGGCAATGGTGCCTTACCGCCCGCTTACCCGACGGCTCTCACTGATTCTGGCCACCATCGGTGCCACTCTCCTGGCCGCTACCTGGCCCGCCGCGGCCGCCTCGGCACAGGCCAGCCTGCCTGTCAGCTACGACTTCATCGCCTCGGCCGCCATCCACGCCCTGGCCCCGGCCACGCCGCCGCCCGGCGCGAACAATTTCTCCTGTAAACCCACGGCCACGCACCCGTACCCGGTGATCCTGGTGCACGGGACGCTGGCGAACATGAATGACAACTGGCAGGCCGCCTCCCCGATCCTGGCCAATCACGGGTACTGCGTATTCGCGTTCAATTACGGGGGCAGCTCCCCGGCCTCGCCTATCCAGGGGACCGGGGACATCGCCGCCTCAGCGCAGCAGCTGGCCGCTTTCGTCGGCCAGGTGCTGGCCGCCACCGGTGCCGCCAAGGTGGATATCGTCGGCCATTCCCAGGGCGGGATGATGCCGAGGTACTACATCAGCGACCTGGGCGGGGCGGCCAAGGTGGCGGCGCTGGTCGCGCTGGCTCCCTCGAACTACGGGACCACGCTGGACGGGCTGACCGTGCTGGGCTCGGACCTCGGCATCATCGCCGGGGTCAGCACCCTGCTCTCCACCACGTGCACGGCCTGCGTGCAGCAGGAGGAGGGATCCGCGTTCCTGACCGCGCTGAACGCGGCACCGACCGCGCCGGGGGTCAGCTACACGGTCATCGAGTCCAGGGACGATGAGGTGGTCACCCCGTACACGAACGCCTTCCTGCCGGCGGGCCCGAGCGTCAGCAACATCACCCTGAACAACCAGTGCCCGCTGGACGCGTCCGACCACCTGGAGATCGCCAGCGACCCGGTTGCCATGGCGGACATGCTGAACGCGCTGGACCCGGCGCAGCCGGTCAGGGTCCCGTGCCTGGTCGTGCTGCCGCTCACCGGTCCGGTCGGCCCGGTGCCCGCCTTCTGAGCGGGCCACGGCCAGGTCTCCGGGGGGCCGGGCATTCCGCCCGGCCCCCCGGCTACTTGTCCGGGATGGCCTGGGGGAAGCGGAACACCCGGTCGGGATCGTAAGCCCGCTTGACCCGGATCAGCCGGTCCAGGTTCGCTCCGTAATAGGCGGTCTCCCAGCCCTTCAGCGCGGGGTCCATGAAGTTCTGGTACGCCTGGCCGGTGCCGTAGGGGGCGAGCGCGTCGTAGATCCCGGCCACCCAGTCCAGCCCGGCCGACACCACCCGCGGGCTGTCCCGCCGCGTCCAGGTGGTCTCGTTGTCCATCAGGAAGGCCGGGCCGCGGTGCACGAACGCGGTGGCCTGCGGGGCGACCCGGCCGATCGCGCCGCCCCAGGCGAAGATCGTCGCCCCGGCGCCCGCGGGGTTGGAACTGCCCGGCCAGCGCTCCACCCAGCGGATCAGCGTGTCGATCCCGTCGCCTGGCAGCGGGCGGTCCAGGTAGCGGGACTTGGAGGTGAACTCACCGAACGGCACGTTCCTGGCCAGCAGCGCCTGGGCCGCATGGTAGCTGCGGTCCTCGATCAGCCGGGCTTCCGGCGGCGCCGCCGCGAGCACCGGGGCGAGCAGGTCGGTGAGCTCACGGGCCGGGCCGAAGTACAGGCCGAGCGCGGACACCCCGCGCTTGGGCGTGCCGCCGCTGGCCGGGCCCCCGCCGCTGACGTCCGCCCCGACCCGGCAGGACAGCCTGGCCGGGGCCGTGGCCATCACGTCCAGCATCGAGCCGAGCGCGGCGGCCGCATGCTGCCAGGCCCATTCGATCCGGTACACCGAGACCCCGCCCACCCGGGTGGCCCGCAGCAGGTACCCGGTGTTGATCCCGAAGTTCCCGCCGCCGCCGCCCTGGCAGGCCCACATCAGGTCCGGGTGGGAGCGGGCGCTGACCCGGAGCACGTCGCCGCACGCTGTCACCACCTCGGTGGCGAGCAGCTGATCGCAGCTAAGGCCCATGTGCCGGCTGCTGAACCCGAACCCGCCGCCGAGCAGCAGCCCGCTCACGGCGACCGTCGGGCAGCGGCCGCCGGGCGCCGCGACCCCGGTGCCGGCCAGGGCGGCGTACAGGTCCCGGTTCAGCGCGCCCGGGCCGAGCCGGATCGTCAGCGACTCCCGGTCCACCCGCACCCAGTTCATCCGGGCCAGCGAGATGACCAGGCCGTCCGAGGTGGAGTAGCCCGCGTAACTGTGCCCGCCGGACCGGACGGCGAACGGCACCCGGTTGTCGCGCGCCCAGGCCAGGGCGGTGCGCACGTCCGCGGTGCCGGCGCACAGGGCCACGCCCTGCGGGTGGATGCCCGCGTAACGCTGGTTGTAGGGAGTGCTGGCCGCCCGGTAGCCGCGGTCCCCGGGGCGCAGCAGCGGGCCGTGCAGCCGCCGGGCCAGCGCGGCCCAGTCCGGCCTGCGCCCGGCCGCCGCCTGGGGCCGCGCGCGGTCCTTGCCGGGCCCGGTTAGCCCCGGGAGGCCGGGCGCACCGAGCCAGGCCAGCTGCGCGCCGAGCCCGCCGGCCAGCGCCGTCTTCCCCGTCCCGGCCAGCATGGCGCGCCGGCTGATCGGATCCATCCGGCCTCCCCGACCGCCGTCCCGGCTCCCCTCACGGCCGGCAGTCTGACCCTACAACTCACCCACCGTGATCATTCGATTTCTATTTGTGTTTCAGCAGTGTGTCGCGCTGATCCGGGCTCCTGGGCGGCGGCCGGCGGCCGGAAGCCCCCGCGCCCCGTGGAAAACTGAACCCAGAACGGTGAACCGGAGGCACGATGACCAGCGAACCGGGCGTCCCCCCTGGCGTGGACCCCCGTACGCCCAGCGCGGCCCGCATCTACGACTGCCTGCTCGGCGGGACCAGCAACTTCGAGGTGGACCGGGCCGCGGCCGGGCGGGTCCGGGCCCACGCCCCGGAGATGGTGGACGCAGCCTTTGCCAACCGGGGCTTCCACCAGCGCGCCACCCGGTGGATCGCCAGCCAGGGCGTCCGCCAGTTCATCGATATCGGCTCGGGACTGCCCACCGTGGGCAACACCCACGAGGTGGCCCGGAAGGTCAATCCCGCGGCCCGGGTCGTCTACGTGGACAACGATCCCATGGTGCTGGCCTACGGCCAGCAGCTGCTCGGCCGGGACCCGGACGCGGCGGTGATCCTCGCCGACGCGCGCGAGCCGGACGCGGTGCTCGGCAACCCGCGGCTGCGCAGCCTGATCGACTTCACCGAGCCGGCCGGCCTGCTGATCACCGCGGTGCTGCATTTCATTTCCGATGGCAGCGACCCCTGCGGCATCATCTCCGCCTACATGCAGGCCCTCGCGCCCGGCAGCTACCTCGCGCTGTCGCAGGCAACCGCCGACCAGAAGCCGCCGCACGCGGTACAGGGGGTGGGCGACGCCTACGGAGGCGGGTACCCCCGCAGCAAGGACGAGGTGCGCAAGTTCTTCGACGGCCTGGAGATCGTCCCGCCTTACGAGGGTGCCGAGCCCGACCTGACCTGGGCCGGCCTGTGGGGCGCCGAGGACCTGGAACTGGCCGACTCCGAGGGCTCCCGCTGGCTCTACTGCGCCGTCGCCAAGCGTCCCGCGTAAGCCGCTGGGGGCGGGCCAGTCGCAGCTTGGTGACGTCGGTCCGGCGGTGGTCGGGCTTGAACGGCAGCGCCGCGGCGGTCGCCCGGATCTCCCGCTGCGGCATCCCGGGCCTGCCCCACACGGCTCGGGCCAAGCCGGCGGGGGATCTCCATCTGCTCCGGAATCTCGCCGTCGCCCAGCAGCGAGGCGAACAGGGCGGGCCGCTCCGTGATGAACGGCGCATCATCGAGCCGGAGAAGCTCCTCGTACATCGTGTGCTGCCGCGCGGCGACATCCATGCGCACCTCCATCGGCGCGGGCGGGGCGGCTCGGGCAGACACCGCAGATCCACCGTCACTTCTACCTCCCCGGCCAGTGCAGCCGATGCAACCTCTGGTTTCGGCTCAGCACCGAGACGCCCTGCCTCTGCATCGGCGGCCGCATCACGCTCCGGATCGCGGAGGACGGCCGCGCCGGCGGGCGCTGATCCCTGACAGAAAGGCATAGTGACACTACTTTAAGTAATCACTTGCTGTCTTCGGCTGCGCGGCGGCGTTGCCACGAGGCACGGGAAAGGAAGCGGATGCCGGCATCCAGAGGCTCGCGTGCGGCCCGGCTCTCCCATCTAGCGCTCGGCGCGGCCGCCATGGCCACCGCGGGCCTCCTCCTCGCCGCGGGCAGCCCGGGTCCGGCCTCTCGCTCCGCCGCGGGCACCACCGCACCAGCGGGCCGCGGCACGACGCGGCCAGATGCGCCCGTCAAGCCGCTTCCGGCGGTGGACACCGCCCAGGCCGCGGGCCTCAGCCGCCCCCTGCGCGGGATCTACCGCTACCTGCGCACCCGGCAGGGCGTTGCGCAGGTAGCGCTGTTCAACAACGTCACGGGCCGGACCTACCTGCTCGCGGACGGCACCAGGACGCAGTACACCGCCAGCATCGTGAAGGCTGACATCCTGAGCCTGTGGCTGCGGCGCTACCAGTCCAGGCCCGGGATCATCCCCGCAAACATGCCCTACTCCATCAGGTACCTTCTGCAGAACATGATCACCATGAGCGACAACGTGGCGGCGACGTCGCTTTTCTACTTCTCCGGCGGCTGCGCCAGGCTCAGCCTGTTCAACACGCTGATCCCGACCCGGCACACCCACGTGGGCTGCGAGACGCCCACGTACTACGGGTGGGGCAATACCACAACCACGGCCGCCGACCAGGTCAGGATCGTCCGGACGCTCGCCTACCCGAATGACATCCTGGCGCCGGAGGCCAGGGATTACGGGCTGCACCTCATGGAAAGCGTGCTGCCCAGCCAGCGCTGGGGCGTCAGCTGCGGCCCGTGGGGAACCACCTGCGATCCGCCGGACTACGCCCACCCCGATCCGGGCGTGACCGTCGCGCTCAAGAACGGCTGGAAATACCTTCCCACCTGCGCCCAGCAGGACGACTCATGCCCGTGGCAGGTCAACAGCATCGGCTGGGTCCGCGGCCACGGCCGGGACTATGCGCTGGCCGTGCTCACCACGGACGACCCCGCTGGCCCGGGCACCGCCGGGCTCGACTACGGGATTACCACCATCCAGGGCGTGTCCCAGCGGATCTGGCGCAATCTGCAGCCTGAACCCGCACCGTGAGCGGCACCAGGTCCTTCGACACGACGATCTGGCGGGTGGCCGGCGATCCGCTGATCCCCGGCGCCGGCGGCGGGCCGCTGGCCGGCCTGACGGTCGCGGTCAAGGACCTGATCACGGTGGCCGGGCAGGCGGTCGGCGCGGGCAACCCGGGATGGCTGGACGGCCGCCACCCGGAGCCCGCGTCCGCGCCCGTCGTGGTCAGCCTGCTGTCCGCAGGCGCCAGTGTCCGGGGCATCGCGCAGACCGACGAGTTCGCCTACAGCCTGTCCGGTGCGAACGCGCACTACGGCACGCCACCCAATCCCGCCGCCCCGGACCGGGTCAGCGGCGGGTCGACGCGGGCCGGCCAGCGCGGTCGCGCTCGGCCAGGCTGACATCGGACTCGGCACCGACACGGCCGGGTCAATCCGGGTACCCGCCTCCTACCAGGGGCTCGTCGGCCTGCGCACGACACACGGAGCGGTCAGCAGGCAGGGGGTGCTCCCGCTCGCCCCCTCATTCGACACCGTCGGCTGGATTACCCGCGACCTCACGGCGTCGATATCCGTCGCCCGGGCCGTGCTCCGCGGCCCGGCCGCGTCCGCCAGTGCGCGCACGCCCGTCAACGTGGCCGCGCCCTGGGATCCGCGGCGGGCGGTGCGGCTGCCGGCCGTGGAGGCGCTGGCGGCGCCGGATGTCCGCGCCGCGTTCGGCGGCTGGCTCAGCGGGGCCGCGGCCAGCGGGGCGCTCCCGCCCGTCGAAGCCGCCGGCCTGCGGGCCGAGACGGTGCAGCAATGGTGCGCCGCCTTCCGTGCCGTGCAGGCCTGGGAGGCGTGGCAGGCGCACGGGCCTTGGCTGCGGGAGCACCCGGGCCGCCTGGGCGCGGATGTGGCGGAGCGCTTCGAGGTCGCATCCGGCGTGTCTGACGACTCCGCCGCCGCCGCCCGCCGCGTCGTGCGCGCCGCCCGCGAGCAGCTCACCCGCTGGCTGGACGGCGGCGTGGTCGCCATCCCGACCGCACCAGCCGGCCCCGCTGCGGGAGGCGCCCGCGGCTAGCGTCCAGGCCGCCCGCGCCGCCACGATGCAGATGACATGCCTGGCCAGCATCGCGGGAGCGCCCGCGGTGTCCATCCCGGTGCTGCGGTCCGCCGGCGGCCTGCCTGTCGGGGTCACCCTGGTCGCCGCCCGCGGCCGTGACCAGGCCCTGCTCGAGCTGGCCGCCGCAGCGAGGCCGCAGCCGTGAACCAGGCCGCGCTCAGGATCCGGCTGGGCGGCCCGCGGGCAGGTACCGGCTGAACCAGTCGCGGGCCAGCGAGGCCACCTGCTCCAGTGCGCCCGCCTCGGGGAACAGGTGGGTCGCGCCGGGCACCACGGACAGCTGGCTCCCGGCGGGCAGGTCGCGCCAGGATTCCTCGATTCAGGGCCAGCACCCGGTCGTCCAGCCCGCCCACGATGAGCAGGGTCGGCGCCCGGACCCCGGCCAGCGCGGGCCCGGCCAGGTCGGGACGGCCGCCCCGGGAGACGATGGCGGCCACGTCGCTGGCCAGGTCGGCCGCCGCCAGCAGGGCCGCGGCGGCGCCGGTGCTCGCGCCAAAGTAGCCGAGGCCGAGCTCGCCCGGCCGGCCGGCCCCGCAGCCAGCCGGTCGCCGCGGTGAGCCGGGCGGCCAGCAGCCCGATGTCGAACACGTTGGACCGGTCGGCCTCCTCCTCGCGGCGTGAGCAGGTCGAACAGCAGGGTGCCGAGCCCGACCACATGCAGCGCGCCGGCCACGAAGAGGTTGCGCGGGCTGTTCCGGCTGCTGCCGCTGCCGTGCGCGAACACCACGATCCCCCGGGCGCCCGGCGGCACGGTCAGGTGGCCCGGCAGCATGACCGGCCCGGCCACCACCGCGACCTCGGCGTCAGTGCCCTGCTCCGGCTCACCGACCGGGGGTTCGGGGCGCGCATCGTCAGCCGCCCGGTCGTGCACGCGCGGCTCGGGGGGCTGCGGGGCGTCATTGCCGCGGGGTGAAATGCCGGGGGGTTCCGGGGGGTCGCCCCCCCGGGCTAGCCCGGCCTTATTCGCGGGCGAGGCGGGGTGCGCCGCAGGCGTGTCCCCGCCGAGCCGGCGAATGCGCGGGGGGTCCGGGGGGTCGCCCCCCCGGGCTAGCCCGGCCTGGCGCAGCAGGCCGACCACGTCCGCGTCGCTGGACTGGGCGAAGTCCTCGTACCACTGCCCGATGGCGAAGAACGGCTCCGGGGACTCCAGGCAGATCACCTCGTCGGCCGCGTCGGCCAGCGCCGCGACGGTGCCGCGGGGCGCAACCGGGACGGCCAGGATGACCCGGGCCGCGCCGTGCGCCCGGGCGACCTGGCAGGCCACCCGGGCCGTGGAGCCGGTGGCGATGCCGTCGTCCACCACGACCGCCGTCCGGCCCGGCCAGCGGCACCCGCGGCCGGTCGGCCCGGTACCGCTGCGCCCGGCGGGCCAGCTCGGCCCGTTCGGCCACCTCGACCCGGGCGAACTCTTCCTCGCTGATCTGCTCAGCCTCGACCACGTCCATGTTGAGCAGGCGGACGCCGTCCTCGCCGATGGCCCCCATGGCGAGTTCCGGCTGGGCCGGCAGGCCTATCTTGCGGACCAGGATGACGTCGAGCGGCGCCCCGAGGGCCCGGGCGATCTCATACGCCACCGGGACGCCGCCGCGGGGCAGCCCGAGCACCACGGTGCCCGGCCCGCGCAGGTCCGCCAGCAGGCCGGCCAGCCGCAGGCCCGCGTCGGCGCGGTCGCGGAACGGCATGGGCCTGCACCCCCTCGATGGCTCCAGTCTCCTCGGCCGCGGACGGCCGCGCCACCCGGTGCGGCCGGGCGGGCCGGGGCGCCGCTCAGGCCGCCACTGAGGCGAGGAACTGGCGGGTGCGCACGGCGTCCCCGCCCCGGGCGTACTCCCCGGCCACGAAGTCGGTCACCCCGGCGTCGGCCAGGACCTGGAGTTTCCCGGCGACGGTGTCCTCGTCCCCGATCAGGGCCACGTCGGCCGGCCCGGCCGCGCCCTCCCGGTCCAGCATGGCGCGGTAGGACGGCAGCTGGCCGTAGATGACGAAGGCCTTGGCCGCGGCGGCGTGCGCGGCCCCGGGGTCGCTGGTCACGCAGACCGGCAGGATGCACACCACCCGCGGGCTGGGCCGGCCCGCTGCCTGCGCCGCGGCGGTGATCTCGGGCACGATGTGCTCGCGCACCGTGGCCGGCCCGGTCATCCACAGCACGGTGCCGTCGGCCAGTTCCCCGGCCAGCCGGAGCATCTTCGGCCCCAGCGCGGCCACCAGCAGCGGGACCGGCTTCGGGCCCGGGGTGGTCAGCGCGATGTGCGCGCTGACCTGCTGGCCGTCCACCGAGGCCGGCTCCCCGTTCAGCAGCGGGCGGAGCACGGACAGGTACTCCCGGGTATGCGCGACCGGCTTGTCGAACCGGTAGCCGAACATGTCCTCGATCACCATCTTGTGCGACGTCCCGACGCCGAGGGTGAGCCGGCCGCCGAGGGCGGCGGCCGCGGTGAGCGCCTGCTGGGCCAGCGCCGCCGGGTGCCGCGGGTAGGTCGGCACCACCGCGGTGCCCAGCTCGATCCCGTCCACGCCGCTGCCCGCCACCGCGAGCGCGGTGAGCGCGTCCAGCCCGAAGATGTTGTTCATCCAGGCCGACGTGAATCCCTGATCGGCCGCCTGATGGATGGTGTCCCGCACCCGGGTGAGGGCGTCGGGCCCGCTGGCGTCCGGCAATGACACGCCAATCCGCATAGTTTCGCCTCCTGCTCAGGGCCGGCCGCTCAGCGCGGCACCGGCCGGCTGTCCAGTCCTGCATAGGCCACCGCGACCTCGGCCGCCAGGCCCGCGTTGTCCGCGATCAGCTGCCGGTTGACGTCGGCGCTCCGCCCCCCGCTCAGCTCGTGAACCATGGCCAGGACGGCGGGTGTCACCGACTGCCCCCGCACCCCCTGCTCGTGGACCCGGGCAACGGCCTCGGCGAGGATCGGCTCGATGTCCAGCGACGGGTCCGGGGGGCGGGTGAGCAGCACGCCGGAGGGGCCGTTCAGCTGCCAATGGGCCGCGGCGAGGCGCGCGGCCTCGGTGGCGGCGGTCACCACGGCGGACACGGGCGGCCCGCCGTCGGCGCTGTAGAACATGGGCAGCGTGGCGGTGCGCCAGCCGAGCACCGGCACGGCCAGGGTTTCCAGCAGTTCCGCGGTGGCCAGCACGTCCAGGATGGACTTGACCCCGGAGGAGACCACCAGCGCGCCGGTCCGGGCGATCTGCGGCAGGTCGGCCGAGACGTCCAGGGTGGCGGCGAAGCCGCGGTGCACCCCGCCGGTCCCGCCGGTGGCCATGAAGGCGATCCCGGCCAGGCGGCACACCGCCAGCGTGCCGCCGACCGTGGTGGCGCCCAGCGCGCCCTGCACCACGCAGGCGGCCAGGTCCCGGGCACCCGCCTTGCGGGCCGACTCCCCCGCGGCAGCCAACCGGTCCAGTTCGGCCTCGGTGAGCCCGGCGCGCAGCACACCGTCCACGATGCCGACGGTGGCCGGGACCGCGCCGGCGCCGCGGACCCGCTGCTCGGCGGCGAGCGCAACCTCTACCCCCTGCCGGCCGGGGAAGCCGTGCGAGACCAGGGTGGTCTCCAGGGCGACCACGGGGGCGCGCTCGCGCAGCGCCGCCTGCACCTCCGGGGACAGCCGGACCGCGGCCGCCGGGCCCGGCGGCCCGGCGGACGGGCCCGGCGGGCCTGCCTGCGGTGTGCTCGTCACGGCATCGCTCCCATCCTGGCTACCGCCCGGGCCGCGGCGGACAGGCCCAGGCTGACCCCGCCGACCAGGTACCCGGCGGCGAACGCATCGCCCGCCCCGGTCGGGTCCACGGCGTCCACCGGCACGGCGGGGTACTCGGTGCCCCCGGCCCGTACCCCGCGGGCGCCCAGCTTCACCACCATCTCAGTGCCGGGCAGGTCACCGATGAGCGCCGCCTCCGCCTCAGTGCCGAACACGACCTCGGGCCGGAGTTCCTCGAGCAGGGCGCGGAACCGGCCTGCGCCGTAGCCGCGCAGCAGCGCGGTGGAGGACAGGTCCACGGACAGCCGGGGAATGCGCCGCGCCGCGGCCAGCGCCGCCCCGCTGACCGGGTCGCTGGCCAGGCTGTAGCCGGGCAGGTGCAACCGGCCGCAGCCGGCCAGCCAGGCCTCGTCCAGCGCGACCGCGTCCAGCAGCGGGCCAACGCCCCGGTCGGTCAGCATCGACCGGGTGGTGCCCTGCTCGGACAGCGACACGACCACCCCGGTGCGCCCGCCCAGGACCGGGCCGGTGATCTCCACGCCGTGCGCGGCCAGGTCCGCCGCCACCAGGCCGGCCGCGCGGTCGCTGCCGCGGGCGGCGATCAGCCGGGGCTGCCCGCCGAGCACGCTGATCCAGGCGGCCACGTTGGCGGCCTGCCCGCCTGCGCCGACCCAGGTGCGGGCGGGCGTGTCGGTCTCCTCCGCGACCGGCCCGTCCGGGCAGACGACCACGTCGAGGTGCGCGTCGCCCAGCACGCAGATCGCTGTCACGGCCGCCCTGGTCTCCTAGTCCTGCGCCGGGGACCGGCCCGGCCCGGGACCGATCAGGCAACTGATCCTCTCACTGGCGGGGCAGGCCGCTACGCTGGGCCCCGGCTGCCGCACGGGGCGGCCGCCCGGGACGGGGAGGACAGATGCCGCTATTCGGCAGCGGGAGCGGGGACGGCGACACCGCCCGCTGGGAGCCACAAGCCGCGGACAGCCGCCTGGCGCACACCGCCGGCGCGGAGCCCGGCGCGGTCTTCACCTCCGACCTGTCGGTGTCGGAGTACGCACTGCTCGGGGAGGCGGGATTCGAGCCGCTCGGCTTCGTGGTCGGCTCCTCGATCTACCACGTGGGCCTGCAGGTGGGCCGCTGGTCGCAGAACGCCGAGCTGCAGGTGCTCACCCAGGCCATGTACAACGCCCGTGAGCTGGCCATGGCCCGGATGCGGTCGGAGGCGGACCATCTCGGCGCGGACGGCATCGTGGGCGTCCAGTTGCGGATGCAGATGTACGCCTGGGGCCAGGAGGTGCTGGAGTTCGTGGCCACCGGGACCGCGGTCAAGGCGCTCGCGGGCGAGGGCGCGCACCGTGCCCCGGACGGCCGGGCGTTCACCTCGGACCTGTCCGCGCAGGACTTCTTCCGGCTGCTGGCCGCGGGCGCGGTCCCGGTTGCGTTCGTGCTGGGCACCTGCGTGTACCACATCGCGCACCAGTCGGTCATGCAGTCGCTGCGCCAGGCCGGCCGCAACCAGGAGATGATCCAGTTCACCCAGGGCGTGTACGAGGCCCGGGAACTGGCCCTGGTGCGGATGCAGGCGGAGGCCTCCCAGGCCCGCGCGTCCGGCATCGTCGGCGTGAACGTGGCCGTGTCCAACCATGTCTGGGGCGAGCACGCGACGGAGTTCCTGGCCACCGGGACCGCCATCCGGCGGCTGTCCGACGAGCACCGGCTGCCCGCCACCACCCCGAAGCCCACCTTCACCCTGGGCCTGGACAGCTGACCCGGCGCTGGCCCGCACACGGCCCGCTGTGCCGCGCACCCGCGCCCCCCGGTGAAGATGAGGGGATGCGATCGGTATGCGTGTTCTGCGGGTCCAACCCGGGACGGCGGCCGGAGTACCTGGCCGGAGCGGCTGAGCTTGGCCGGCTGCTGGCTGCCCGCGGGCTCCGGGTGGTGTACGGCGGCGCGCACGTCGGGACCATGGGGGCACTCGCGGACGCCGTGCTGGCGGCCGGCGGCGAGATCACCGGGGTGATCCCTGAGCACCTGGTGGACGCGGAGGTCGCCCACCGCGGCCTCACCGACCTGCGCGTGGTGGCATCCATGCACGAGCGGAAGGCGCTGATGGCGGAACTGTCCGGCGCCTTCGTCGCGCTGCCCGGCGGGCTGGGCACCCTGGAGGAGTTCGCCGAGGTCGTCACGTGGGCGCAGCTGGGGCTGCACGCCAAGCCGACCGGGCTGCTGAACCTGCTCGGCTACTACGACGGGCTGCTGGCCTTCCTGGACCACGCGAGCGAGGAGCGGTTCCTCCGCCCGGCGCACCGGGAGATGGTCATCTCCCGGCCGGACCCGGGAAGCCTGCTGGCCGCCATCTCCGGCGCCGCGGCCCGGTCCCCCGCCGCGGCCCCGCACAAGTGGATGGACGCCACCGGCGCCGACCTCGTCCCCGGCGAGGGCCGGATCGCGCCCGCCGACTGACGCCCCCGGCTCACGCCCGCCCCGTGACCACCCGGATCACGCCCGCCGCCTGACCACCCGGGCCAAGATCGAAGGTTAATGATCATGACTTGGCTGTCGTGGAAACGACAGCCAAGTCATGATCACGGCGGTGGCCGTCGTGCGCACGGGCATAATCCGGCGGCGCGGCGGCTTGAAGGGACCAGGGAATAGCCGGACAGCCCGCCCCGTTCACATACCCTGGCGGGTATCTAGATCCCGAGATGCCCTGTGACGACATAAGGAGAAACCATGGCGACGGTCGAGTTGACGGGCGAGAACTTCGAGTCCGTGGTCGGCAGCGCGGACATGGTGCTGGTGGACTTCTGGGCGTCCTGGTGCGGGCCGTGCCGCATGTTCGGCCCCATCTTCGAGCGCGCGTCGGAGAAGTACCCTGACGCGGTGTTCGGCAAGGTGGATACCGACGCGCAGACCGAGCTGGCCCAGACGTTCGCGATCTCGTCGATTCCCACCCTGATGGTGATCCGGGACAACGTGGTGCTCTACGCGCAGCCGGGCGCCCTGCCCGAGCAGGCGCTGGAGGAGCTGATCACCAAGGCCCGGGAACTGGACATGGACGAGGTGCGGGCCAGCATCGCCAAGGAGCACGACGGCCACGCCCACGAGGACGGTCACTCGCACGCGGACCACGCCCACGGCGAGCACGCCCACGGCGAGACCCAGTCCAGCTGACACCGGCGCGGCCGGCCCGGGCCGGCCGCGCCTGTCCCGCAGGTTGAGCTGCCTGACCTGCGGTTAAGCCGCCATTGCGGGCCGGTTAAGGCCCGGGCTCATTCCCGGGGCATTGCGGCCGGATAGCGGAGAGTGCCCGGAAAAAGGCCCGTGGCCCCCGGCGGAAGGCTCTGCCAGGATGACCCTGGCGCCCGATGACAGAAGAGATCATCGGCCCTTCCGAACGGGGTCTTCCATGCCTGACATCCGGACGGCCGGCCTGCCGCGGGCGGCTTCCCGTCAAGCCGCCGGGCGAGCGGTTCAACATCCAGTACCTGGCCAGCTACCTCACCGCGCCGCTGCCGCCGCCCACCTACCCGGTGGACGAGTCGGCCGGCATCACCGAGTGGGGGATGCTGGGCAACGGGCCGGACAAGACGTGCACCACGCACCCGGACGGGGTCGGTGACTGCACCTTCGCCGGGCGGCAGCATTACCGGATGGCCAAGGCCGCGGCCGGGCACGAGACCGAGAAGTGGGAAGACTCCAACCAGCTGGTCGCGGAGTACCTCACCTACGACCAGGGCCAGGACAACGGGGCGAACATCGCCGACCTGCTGCTCTACTGGTACCGGCACCGCAAGATCCTGGCCTTCGCGCCGGTGGACCACGCCAGCCCGGCCGCGGTGGACTCGGCCATGACCGCCTTCCACGGCGCCTACTGCGGGGTGAACCTGACCGACGACGCCGACGCCCTGTTCGGCAGGCACGAGCCGTGGACGATCAGCGGCGGGCAGCGGCCCGACCCGAACGAGGGCCACTGCATCGTGAAGGTGGCCTCGGACGGGCACCAGCTCGACACCTGGGTCACCTGGGGGGCGCTGCAGCCATCCACCCTGGCCTGGACGGCGGCGTGCCTGGACGAAGCCTGGGTGGTCATCACCGAGGAGGACGCCAAGGCATCCAGCCTGGACATCGCCGCGCTGCGCCGCGACATCGACGCGCTGCACGGCACCGGGGGCAGCTAGCCGGCATGGGGGTGGCGCGGCCCGGCGGATACCCGCCGGGACCGCGCCACTGTCATGCCTGGTGCGCTCAGGGCGCGTAGCGCACCGGGATCAGCACGTTGGAGTAGGTGTTGGTGTTGATCCCCTGGATCTTGACCATGCTGGTCCGCCAGACACCGACATGGTTGTCAGAGATGGAATTGTTGGCCACCGTGATGGTCAGCGGGCTGGAACTCGCCACCAGCACCCCGGTCGTCCACGGGTCCGGGACGTTGACCCCCGGCGGGGCCAGGCCGACCGGGTCCCCGTTGACGTTGTTGGTCCCGATGATGTTGTTGGTCACCGCGTTGCCGTTCAGGTTCAGCCCGGCGATGTGGCCATGCACGGTCACCCCGGCCAAGCCGTTCCCGCTGATCCAGTTGTGGTCCACGAGGTTGCTGTAGACCGCGCCGCCCGGGGCCCCGGTCGCCATCAGGATGCCCGAGCCGGACGACGCCGGACTGGTGCCGTTGTCGTCCGCCACGTTGTACCGGACCACGTTGCCGAACACGCCGGCCCCGGTGTGGCTGGCCATGATGATGCCGCAGCCGCCCGGGTTGTCGCTGGCGTCATTGCCCAGCACCCTGATGCCCGAGGTCGCCCCGAGATCGTCCGCCAGGTTGATCCCGCCGCCCGTATTGAACTGGGTGGTGTTGCCGATGGCGCTTGATGACGAGGACCCGTTGAAGCTGATCCCGGTGTCCCCGTTGTCGTCCGACGTGTTGCCCCGGATCGTGACGTGGTTTCCGCCCACCAGGATGCCGTCCCCGGTCGCGTTCTCGACCGTGAGATCCCGCACCGTGACATTCGACGCCACCACGCTGACGCCGTTCAGCTTGCTGGTGGCGTCGATGATGGCGGCCCCCTGCCCGCGGAGCGTCAGCGGCTTGAGGACCACGGCATCCTCGGTATAGGTGCCTGGGCAGACAATCACCGTCCCGCCCGAGGCGACCGCGACCATCGCTACGTTGATCAGCTTGTACTTGGCCGTCAGGCACGATGTCCCGGCGTTGAGTATCGACCCGGTCGGCGAGACATAGACCGTGCTGGGCAAGGCCAGCGCGGGTGTGGCGGCCAGCAGCGGCGCGACGGCCAGCCCCCCGCCCGCGGCCAGCGCAAGCAGGCCCTTAACACTTTTCCGCATGATGTATCCCCCGTATCCCCCCGCTGACGTGCTGCTTTGCACGCCGCGACGAAGGTAGCCCCGCCATCCAGATCCCGTCAACACCCTCCGCGGTCATTCAATGACTCTAAGTTATTGACGCACATCCTGAATAGCTCAGCCGGTTTCCAGCGGGACGGCGGGCCAGCCGAGCATGCGGGCGCCGATGACCGCCACCCGCAGCGCCAGCCCCTGGGCCGGGTCGGCGGGGTCGTGCCCGCTGAGCGCCTGCACCCGGGCCAGCCGGTAGGTCACGGCCCGGACCGACAGGTGCAGCCGGCGGGCAGCCTGGGCCGCCACGCCACCGCAGTCGTAGTACGCCTGCAGCGTGGCCAGCAGCGGGCCGGCCCCGCCCCGGGCGGCGGCCAGCGGGCTGAGCACCGCGGCGACCAGGTCGGTGATGGCCGCCCGGTCACGCAGCAGCACCTGGTAGACGAGCAGGTCGGCGGCGTCCACCACCGGGTCGGGCATGCCCAGCCGCTCCGCCACGTCCAGCGCGTCGCCGGCCTCGTCGTAGGACCGGCGCACGCCGCCCGGTCCCGGGTAGGGCCGCCCGTAGGCGACCCGCCACGGCCGGGGGTGCTCCGGGAGCAGGTCCGGGTGACCCCGGGTCAGCGCCCGGACCAGGGCCACCGCGACCCGGGCCGCTTCCCCGCCGTCGGTGACCCCGGTGACCGCCACCAGCCGCCCGCCGCGGGTGACGGTGAGCGACGGGGATGGCGCCGCCGCCTCGGCCACCAGCCGGTCGAGATCCCGGCCGAGCGGCCGGGTCGCGGCCACCCCCTCGGCGTAGCCGGCCAGCACCACCAGGTGCGGCCCGGCCAGGGTCAGTCCCAGCCGCTCGCCGCGGAGCAGCAGGCCGGCCGCGCTGCCCCGGCCGGACAGCAGGTCATCGAGGAATTCCAGGCGCTCCGCCTCCTCCCGGCGGGCGATCGTGAACTGGGCCCGCTCGAACCCCTCCGCCGCGGCGGCGACCGCGTCGTCAGCGGCCCGCAGCACCCCGAGGCCGGCCGCCCGCAGGTCGGCCAGGCCCGGCAGTTCCCGCCACAGCCGCCAGGTGGCGGACAGGTACAGGTCCACGAGGCCGCGGAGGGCGACGCCACGCTCGGCCGCCTCTTCCCCCCAGCGGCCGTACCCGGCCAGTTCCACCGGGGTGAGCCGCCGCCCGGTGCGCGCGGCGTCCATGGCCGCGGCCAGGTAGTCACCGAGCAGGCCGGCCGGGACCGCCGCCGCTTCCGGCTGGCGGCCCCGGCGAGATGGCCGAGGCCCGGAGGGGTCCGCCCGCGGGGCCCCCGGGCGGACCCTCCGCGGCCCGATGATCACGCACTGAATCCGGCACCGCACTCCACTCTATTCCTGCCGGAGACCGGCAATGAATACGCGAAATATTAGCCGGAATGAGCCGATGACTGGCGTAACCCGGCAATGAATAGTAGAAGCTAACCGGCCTGGATCCGGCCCGAGGAGAGCGCCGTGACCATGACTCACCCGCCGGCCGCTGCGGCGGCTGGCCAGCCGCCGCAGCCCGGCGATCCCGGGCAGCCTGACCGCCCCGCGGACCCGGCGGTGCGGATCCAGATCACCCCGGGCGGCTACCTCCTCGGCGTGCTGGCGGCCGCGTTCAGTGCGCTGACCCTGCCGGCCGTGGCGCCGGGCCGGACGGCCCTGGCCTACCTGGCCGCCACCGCCGCCCTGGTCGCGGCGCTGCTGGGCAGCCTGATCGCCCATGAACTCGGGCACGCGCTGGTGGCCCGCCGCTACGGGGGCAGCGGCGCGGTCACCGTCGGGTTCCTGGGCGGCCGCCGGCACGGCCGGGACGAGCTGCCCACCCCCCGCGCGCAGTGGCGGGTGGCGGCGGCCGGGCCGGCGGTCAGCCTGCTGCTCGCCGGCGCCGGCGTGGCCGCGGCCGCGGTGATGGCCGCGCTGGGTGTCTTCGCGCACCGGTCCGGGGCGCTGCCGTTCGCGGTGGTCGCCACCGTCACCTGGATCAACGGCCTGCTTACCCTGGCCAACCTGATTCCCGGCGCGGGCCTGGATGGCGGGCGGATCGTCCGAGCGCTGGCGTGGGCGCGCTCGGGCGATCCCGCCCGGGCCAGCCTGATCGCCGCCCGGGTCGGGCAGGTCACCGGGGCGGTCCTGACCGCCGCCGGGGTCACCGCGGTGCTGACCGGGCACCTGCCTGGCCTGTGGATCGTCCTGCTGGGCCTGCTCATGGTCGGCGCCTCCCGGTCCGAGGCCGGCAGGCGCTCACCGCGGCCGCGCTCGGCGGGCTGGTGGTCCGCGACCTTCTGCCGCCGCCCGGGACCGAGGTGCCGGCGGTGCGCGGCTGGCAGACCGTGCAGGCCTTCCTCGACGAGGCGGGCGTCCAGCCGGGCAGCCCGCTGCCCGGCCCGGCGGCCACGACCGCCTACCCGGTCCGCGACTTCGATGGCCGCACTGGCCTGGTGACGCTGAGCCAGCTACGGGCGGTGCCGGCCGCGCGCCGGCGGTCACCCGGCTGTCGCAGGCCGCCACCGGGACAGAGCACCTGGTGTTCACCACGCCCGACGAGCCGCTGGCCCGGCTGCGTAACCGGCTGAGCGTGCGGCCCGCCAGCCCGGCGGCACTGCACACCGCGGGGCACGCCCTCGTCCTCGGCCCCGGCGGTGAGCTCGCCGGGCTGATCACCCCCGCCGACTTCGCCCGGGCCGCGCAGTTCGGCCCGCTCCGGTCCCCCGTCGCCGGCCGCCGGCCGACGGCCCCGCGACTGAGGGCGGCACCGCCAGCGCCGGGCCCCAGCCGGGCTGACGCGAAAGCCGCCCCGTGATGCGCCCGCTGCCTGTGCCGCTCTGGCTGTGGGGTGTGGCCATCACCGTCATCGTCGTCGTCGCCGCGGCCGACTTCGCCCGCAGCGCCCGGCGCGACCGTCCCCCGGGGCTGCGTGAGGCGGCCCTGGCCACCGCGGGAGTCGTCGCGCTGGGGGCGCTGTTCGGCGGGGCGCTGGCCATGGTCGCCGGGTCGCGCGCTTCCGGGCAGTTCTTCGCGGGCTGGCTGACCGAGTACAGCCTCTCGCTGGACAACCTGTTCGTGTTCGTGCTGCTGATCGGCCGGTCCGCGGTGCCCGCCCGGCAGCGCAGCCAGGTCCTGCTGCTCGGCATCGGCCTGGCCCTGCTGCTGCGCGGGGTGTTCATCGCGGCCGGGGCGGCCGCGCTGAGCCGGTTCGACTGGACGCTGTACCTGTTCGGCGCGATCCTGCTGATCACGGCCGGGCGGCTGGCCTCAGCAGCGCCACCCAGCCGCGGCTGGATGCCCCCCAGCCCGGGCTGCTGAGCCGCTGGCTGGCCGGGCGGAGCCGGGCCGCGGCACCGCTGCTCGCCCTGGCCGCGGCGATCGCCGTCACCGACCTCGTCTTCGCCATGGACTCGATCCCGGCCATCTTCGGCCTGACCCGCGACCCGTACCTGGTGCTGACGGCCAACGCGTTCGCCCTGCTCGGCCTGCGCCAGCTGTATTTCCTGATCGGCGGCCTGCTGAACCGGCTGGTCCACCTGTCCGCCGGGCTGTCGGCCATCCTGACCTTCATCGGGGTGAAGCTGCTCGCCGAGGCGCTGGCGCACTCCGGGATCCGGCGCATCGGGCTGGTCCCCGTGCCGCATATCAGCACGGGGCTGTCCCTGTGCGTGATCGGCGGGGTGCTGGCCACCGTCACGGTGACCAGCCTGCTGGCCACGAGACACGCGCCCGGGATATCCGCCGGCGAGGCGGGGCCCGCCGCAGGCGGGCTCCCTCCGGGCCAGCGGGCGCGCGGGGGGTTCCGGGGGGTCGCCCCCCCGGGCCGACACCGGCGTCAGCCGGCCCGCAGCAGCGCGGCCAGCTCCGCCGCGAGGCCGCCCACCGCGACCTTCCGAGTCTCACCAGTGAGCCGCTCGGTCAGCTCGGCGGTGCCCTCGGCCAGGCCGCGCTTGCCCACCGTGATCCGGTAGGGGATGCCGGTCAGTTCCGCGTCGCTGAACTTCACCCCGGCCCGCTCGGCCCGGTCGTCGATGATCACCTCGACACCGGCCGCGGTGAGCTCCTCGTAGAGCGCCTCCCCGGCCGCGGCCACCTCGGCGTCGTTGGACTGGGCGACGACGATCACCACGCTGAACGGCGCCACGACGAGCGGCCACACGATGCCCCGCTCGTCATGGTGGCACTCGACGATCGAGGCCAGGGCGCGCTCCACCCCGATCCCGTAACTGCCCATGATGGGGTGGACCCGTTCCCCGTTCGCGTCGAGCACGGTCACCCCGAACGCCTTGGTGTACTTGTAGCCCAGCTTGAAGATGTGCCCGACCTCGATGGCGGCCAGCAGCTCCAGCGGGTGCCCGCACACGGGGCACGGCTCGCCGGCCACCACCTCACGCAGGTCGGCCCAGGTGCCGACGCTGATGTCCCGGTCCACGTCCACGCCGCGCAGGTGCTTGTCGTCGATGTTGGCGCCGGTCACCATGTCCCGGCGGCCGCGCAGCGCCTCGTCGGCGAGCACCGGGTAGCCGCTGACCCCGACCGCGCCGAGGCTGCCGGGCAGCGCGCCGAGCGCCTCCCGGATCTCGTCCGGCTGGGCCGGCCGGATGGTGGCCGCGCCGGTGGCGTCGATGAGCTTCTGCTCGTTCAGCGCGTGGTCACCGCGCATCAGGACCAGGGTGAGCTTGCCGTCCAGCACGTAGACGAGGGTCTTGACCTGGCGGGTGGCGGGCGCGTCGTACCCGGTGGCCAGGTCCTCGATGGTGCGCACGCCAGGCGTGTCGAACCGCTCCGGCGCGTCCAGGCCCGGGCCCGTCCGCCACCTCCTCCAGCCGGGAGGTGGCCTTCTCCACGTTCGCCGCGTACCCGCAGTCCGGGCAGTACGCGACCATGTCCTCGCCGGCGTCAGCCGGGCACATGAACTCCGTCGAGTCGCTGCCGCCCATGGTCCCGCTGGAGGCTTCCACCGGGATGGCCGGGATGCCCAGCCGCCCGAAGATCCGCAGGTAGGCGTCGCGGTGCCGGGCGAAGGCAGCGTCCAGCCCGGCCTGCGTCCAGGTCGAAGCTGTAGGAGTCCTTCATGGTGAACTCCCGGACCCGCAGCAGGCCGGCCCGGGGCCGGGGCTCGTCCCGCAGCTTGGTCTGGAACTGGTACCAGACCTGCGGCAGCTGCTTGTGCGACCGCAGCTCCTGGGCGAGCACCGCGAAGATCTCCTCGTGGGTCATGCCCAGCGCGAGCCGCGCGCCCTTGCGGTCGGTGAGCCGGAACATCTCCTCGCCCATCACCTCCCAGCCGGCCGCTGCGCTGCCAGATCTCCGCCGGGTGCATGATCGGCAGCAGCACCTCCTGGCCGCCGATGCCGTTCATCTCCTCGCGGATGATGTCGATGATCTTGGCGCGGACCCGGACCGCGAGCGGCAGCAGCGAATAGTGCCCCGCCATCAGCTGGCGGACGTAGCCGGCGCGCAGCAGCAGCCGGTGGCTGGGCGCCCCGGCGTCCGCCGGGTCCTCCCGCAGCGTCGGGATGAACATCTGTGACCAGCGCATGGGTCCGCGCTTTCCGTGTGTCGTGGCTGTGACCGCGCGCTGCGCCGCGGCGCGTGCCCCGGCCGCCGCCGGGTAGCACGAAAACAGGCGTACGAGCTTAGTGCCGGTTCGGGCCCGGGCGCGGCGCTGCAGGCATGCCCGGGTTCCAGCGGCGGCGCGCCGACCGGGCAGTTGGTCAGGCATTCGGGCTCCGACAGCGGCGTCGATCGCCGGCCGCGGCCGCAGCACGCCGTTGTCCACCAGCACCGCGGACAGCCGCCGCGGCCAGCACCATCAGGCCCGCGCAGATCACCATGGCCTCGTGGAAGCCGCTGCTCAGCGGCCCGGCCGAGTGCAGCGCCGCCGCCGGACAGCCCCACCGCGGCCGGCAGCCCGGCCACGGCCAGCAGCCCGGCCGCCCGCGCGGTGGCGTTGTTGACTCCGCTGGCCACCCCGGCGTGCCGGTCATCGGCGCTGGCCAGCACGGTGGCGGTGAGCGGCGCCACGGTCATCGACAGGCCCAGCCCGAACAGCACGACGGCGGGCAGCACATCGGCCACGTAGGAGGCGTCCGGCCCGATGCGGGTCGAGCAGCAGCAGGCCGGCGCGGCGACGAGCGGGCCGCCGGTCATCAGCCAGCGCGGGCCGATCCGCTGGGCCAGCGCGCCGGCCCGGGCCGACAGCAGCAGCATGCAGCGGCGGTGGACGGCAGCAGCGAGAGCCCGCCTCCAGCGGCGAGAAGCCGGCGACCACCTGGAGGTCAGCACGAGCAGGAAGAACACCGCCGCCCATCGCGCCGTAGACGATGAACGTGATGACGTTGATCGCGGTGAACTGGCGTGAGGAGAAGATCGCCGAGCGGCAGCATCGGGCGGCACCGCGGGCCGGGTGCCGGCCGCGGTACGCTCCAGCAGGACGAAACCCGCGCCCGCGGCCACGCCCAGGCGCCGGGACGACGGCCGCCAGGCAGCCGTGCGCCGGACGGGCCTCGATGAGCGCGTAGGTGAGCCCGGCCAGGGCCAGCGCGGCGAGCACCGCGCCGGCGATGTCGAACCGGCCGCGCGCGGTCGGGTCCCGGCTCTCCGGCACGTGCCGCAGCGACACCAGCACCACCGCCGCCGCGAGCGGCAGGTTGATCAGGAAGATCCAGCCGCCAGCCGACGACCCACGAGCCAGCCGCCGAGGAACGGGCCGATCGCGCCGGCAACCCCGCCCAGGCCCGGACCAGGCGCCGATCGCCCGCGGCCGGTCTTCGGCGGCGAACGTGGACTGGATGATGGCCAGCGAGCCCGGGGGTGAGCAGCGCCCCGCCGATGCCCTGCAGCGCCCGCGCGGCGATGAGCACGCCGATGTCCGGGGCGAGCCCGCACAGCGCGGAGGCGAGGGCGAACCAGATCGACGCCGATGAGGAACACCCGGCGCCGGCCGAACCGGTCGCCCAGCGCGCCGCCGAGCAGGATCAGCCCGGCCAGCGTGAGCGTGTAGGCGGTCACCGTCCACTGCAGGCCGGCCAGCGAGGTGTGCAGGTCCTTGCCGATCGTGGGCAGGGCCACGTTGACGACGGTGGCGTCGAGCATGGCCATGCTGGACCCGAGCACGGTGGCGGCCACCACCCATCGTCCCCTCGCGCTGGCCGAGCGTGATCCGCCCGGCGTCGTCCGGTGATCACGCTCGGCCACCGTTCGATGCTCTCACCGGGCAGTCCAGGTGTCACCCAGGCAGGCATCGCACAGGGCCAGCAGCTTGGTCACGGTCGCCCAGTTCCGCGCCGTGCCCGCGCCCCGGGCCGACATCGGGCCGCGGCCCCGGCCCAGCTGCACGGCCAGCTCGCTGCGCCCGAACCCGTCCGGGGTGTGCAGGAACAGGGCACGCCCGGCGTACTGCGCCGTGTCCCGGCTGCCCTTCGCCCGCGCCCGCTCTGCGCGCCTCGGCCAGGCGGCGATCATCTCCGGCGAGGGCTCGGCCGGCAGGAAGACGACGTGCACGGCCCGCGGATTCGGCTCGTCGGGGTAGGGGTTGTCCCGGGCCACCTGAGCCAGCTGGGCGCGGGACAGCACCAGGACCCGCGGGCTGCACGCCCAGCTGGCTGGCGATCGCGCGCTCGATGGCCTCCGCCAGCGCGGCGCTGTCCGTCTCGTCGGTGCTGAACACGACGTTGCCGCTCTGGATGTAGGTGGCGACGTCGTCGTGGCCGAGGCCCGGCCACGCCGCCGCAGGTCGGCCATGGCCACCTTCTTGCGGCCGCCGAGGTTGATCCCGCGCAGCAGCGCGACATGGCTGGGCATCTGCCCATCCTAGAAGTCCCAGGTGCCTGCCCCGGGCGCGATGACCTCGACCCGTTCACCGGTCCTGGCCCGGCTGCTCTAGTCTGCAGGACGTGGCTGACACCGACACGCCGGGAACGATGGGGCTGCCGGTACGGAGGGCAGGCCGGGTCATCGTGCTGGATCCGGCCAGCCGCGTGCTGCTGATGCGCTATGACGACCCGCTGCCGAACGGGCGGCACTGGACCACGCCCGGCGGCGGGCTGGAGGAAGGCGAGGACTACCCGGCCGCGGCCGCCCGCGAGCTGGCCGAGGAAACCGGCTGGACCGATGTGGCCCTGCTCGGCGAGGTGCACGAGCGGAGCCTCACCATGGAGCATGCAGGCCGCCTGGTCCGCCAGCACGAGCGCACTTTCCTGGCCCGCACCAGCCAGCCGTGCCGGCCAGCTCGGCGACGTGGCCCGGATGCACGCCAGCGACGGGATCGCCGCCTGGCGCTGGTGGGCAGCTCGCCGAACTGGAGTCCACCACCGAGGTGATCTCGCCGGCCGAGCTGGCCAGCCTGATCCAGGAGCGCCTGGCCGCCGACGGCCGGAGCTGACAGGAGGGGTCCCGTGGAACCGATGCCGGAGGACTGGGAGCGCGCGGTGGCGGTGGTCGCCCACCCGGACGACCTGGAATACGGCGCGGCGGCCGCGGTGGCCCGCTGGACCAGCCAGGGCAAGCACGTCGCCTACCTGCTGGCCACCCGCGGGGAGGCCGGGATCGCCGGCCAGGACCCGGAAACGGTCGGCCCGCTGCGGGTGGAGGAGGAGCGGCGCAGCGCCGCGGTGGTCGGCGTCAGCGAGGTGCACTTCCTGAACCACCCGGACGGGCTGGTGGAGTACGGCCTGCCGCTGCGCCGCGACCTGGCCGCGGTACTGCGCGCCGAGCGCCCGGACGTCGTTGTCACCATGAACTTTGACCTGACCTGGGGCGACAGCAACGTGGTCAACCACGCCGACCACCGCGCGGTGGGGCTGGCCGTGCTGGACGCCTGCCGGGATGCCGCCAACCCGTGGGTGTTCCCGGAGGCGGGCCCGGCATGGGACGGCATCAAGCAGGCGTGGGTCGCGGCCACCGCCGACCCCACGCATTTCGTGGACGTCACGGCCACCATCGAGGCGGGCGTCGCGTCGCTGCGCGAGCACCGGGCCTACCTGGACGGGCTGGGGCGTGAGTTCGACCCGGACGAGTTCCTCCGCAACATGGCCGGGTACCTGGGCATGGCCGCGGGCTGTGAGTACGCGGTCGGCTTCACCCGCTATAGCGCCGGCTGAGGCCGCCTCCTCCGCTACCGTGCCGTAGCGGGAGCAAAGCCGCACTCGACACAGCACGGGGAGAGCATGCGTTACGCGGTACGCGAGCGGATCTTCGCCATCGGCGACGACTTCTGGATCCACGATGAGCAGGGGCACCGGGCGTTCCTGGTCAACGGCAAGGCACTGCGGCTGCACGAGACCCTGGAGCTCAAGGACCTCTCCGGCGCGGTCCTGGCGACCGTGCGCAAGAAACTGATCGCCATGCGGGAGACCATGGAGATCACGCAGGGCGGCGAGATCGTGGCCACGGTCCGGCGGGCGCTCGTCTCGCCGCTGCACCACCGGTCGGTCATCGAGCTGGCCGGCGGCCAGGAACTGGAAGCCGTCGGCAACGTCCTGGACAAGGAGTTCGAGATCACCTGGGACGGGCAGGTGCTGGCCCGGATCTCCCGTGCCTGGTTCAGGGTGCGCGATACGTACGGCGTGGACGTCGCCCCGGGCCAGGACGACGTGCTGATGCTCGCGGCCGCCGTCGCGCTGGACCGGATCCACCACGACGAGGAAGAGAAGCACCGCCGGGACTGAGCCTCACGCTCAGCCGTCCGCGCTCAGCCGTCCGCGTCGCGCTCAGCGTCCGCCGTCCGCGGTCGGCCGCCAGCGGCCCGCGTCAGGCGGGGCAGGTCCATTCCTGGCGGCCCGGGCGCGGCTCCGCGCCCGGCGCGCCGGGCGGCGGGAACAGCACCCGGAGCGTGAAGGCATCCGCGGTGGGGCCGTGCTGGCGGAGCAGCCGGATACGGTGCTCCGCGTCGGATGGCGACGGCACCGTGCCGAGCGGAATCCACCACAGCGCGGTGTAGGCCTCGGTCATCCGCTCAAACCACTCCCGGCGGCGCTGCAGCACCCGCCGGTGGCCGGCGGAGTACACGAACGCGGCCAGCGCCTCGGGCGACTGCCACACGGACATGTTCATGATCACGCCCGCGCTGCCGGCCTGATCCCACTCGAACGCGCGCACCGCGGTGGCGTTGCCGTCCTCAGTCTGCAGCCGCCACACGAAGCCGGGCGCGGCGTCCGCCAGGGCGTTCACCGGGTCCAGCGCCGCCACGAAGCCCGCCAGCTGGGGGCTGTCCAGCGGCGCCCGCAGCCGTCCGACGTTCACCTGAGCCAGTGCATAGTCCACGCCCGCCATCGTGCCATCCCGCCCTTCCGTCAGCCAGGTGCGTACGCCGGGGCGGCGTTCCGGTTCCCCGGGAGACTCTGGTGATCTAGAGTCACATCGCACATGTGACCACCGGCGAGCAGGCCGCACTTCCCGCAGGTTCGGGCGGCTGCCGGCGGTCAGCCGCAACCAGTGTCAGCGCGGATCTCCAGGCCCGCTGGACGGAGCCGGGATGAAAGAGCTCGAATCGCTGGACGCCGCCTTCGTCATCGACACTTTCCTGCTGCTCCTGATCGGGATCGGGCCGAAGATCGCGCTGGTGCCATTCCTTGACGCGACCGCGGACATGCCGGAGGCCACCAAGCGGCGTGTCCTGCGCAAGATGCTGACCGCCGCCGCCGCCGTCGCCGCGCTCCTGCTGATCCTGGGCGGCCTGCTGACCCGGCTGCTGCACTTCTCGCCGGGTGCGCTGGGCATCGCGAGCGGCATCATCCTGCTGATCATCGCGGTCACCATGGTGCTCGGCCATCAGGGCGGCAATGGCGGCGATGGCCCGGTCGAAGGCCGGGACCCGATGCAGGTCGCCGTCTTCCCGCTGGCCGTGCCCTACCTGCTCAACCCGGCCGGGATCGTCGTCCTGGTCACATTGTCGGCCGAGGCCAGCTCGATCGGGGTGCTCGCCGTCGCCGTCGGTGTGCTCGTCGCGGTGCTCGCGCTCGACGTCGCAGTCTTCCGCTGGGCCGTGCAGGTCAGCAGCAAGCTGGACGCGAGCCGGATGCTGGTCACGGAGAAGGTGTTCGGTTTCCTGCTGGCCGCGCTCGGAGTGCAACTGGCGCTCAACGGACTCTCGGACGTCGGCGTGATCCACCTGACTACCGGTCACTGAGCACACGTAGGTTCGGAGGCGGCGGGCCCTAGAGTTGCTGCGTGGCAGGACAGGGGACGCCGGCCCTCGCGGTGCTGGCTAAGCAGGGCATCCCGTACTCGGTTCATGCTTATGAGCACGGCACGCGGCCCGGCGACTCGCGGCACGCCAACTACGGCCTGGAAGCCAGCGAGGCGCTGGGCGTCCCGCCGGAGCGGGTGTTCAAGACGCTGGTCGCCGCGGTGGACGGCGCGCTGACCGTGGGGGTTGTCCCGGTCGCGAGCCGGCTGGACCTGAAGGCACTGGCCGCGGCGGCCGGCGGCCGCAAGGCCGTGATGGCCGAGCCGGCCGACGCGGAACGCGCCACCGGGTACGTGGTCGGCGGCATCTCCCCGCTCGGCCAGCGCAAGCGGCTGCCGGTCATCATCGACGCGGCGGCACTGGAGTTCGGCACGATCTACTGCAGCGCGGGGCGGCGGGGCCTGCAGATCGAGATCGCCCCCGGCGACCTGGTGCGGGCCGCGCACGCGGTGGTCGCGCCGATCGCCCATCCGTCCGCCGCCTGACCGCTGCCCGCCTCCTGACGGCTGCCCCGCCTCCTGGAGGACTGCCCGCCTCCTGACGGCTGCCCCGCCTCCTGGAGGACTGCCCGCCCCGCGCCGGCCCGCGGAGGGCACCCCGGCAACTCCCCCGCCACGGCGGGGCTGTGATGCGATGGAGGGATGAAAGTCCGCATCGGGGTCGCGCTGGGCGCGGCCGGAGTGCCGAGCCAGTTCGACGCCGCGGTAGCGGCCCTGGAAGCCGCGGGGGTGGACTCGCTGTGGCTGCCGGAGATGGTGTACGGCCCGCTGGTGGACCCGTTCACCGGGATGACCTGGGCGCTGGCCCGAACCACGCAGCTCAAGGTCGGCACCGGCATCGCCGTGCTGCCGGGGCGGCATCCCGTGCTGGTGGCCAAGCAGCTCGCCTCGCTGGCCGGGCTGGCGCCCCGGCGGGTGCTCCCGGTGTTCGGGCTCAAGCCGGCCCGCCCGGGTGAGCTGGCCGCCTTCCCGGTGCCGGCCGGCCGCCGCGGGGCGGTCTTCGACGAGTCCCTGGACCTCATCCGGCGGCTGCTGCGGCAGGAGACGGTGAGCTTCCACGGGGAGTTCTTCTCGGTCGAGGAAGCCAGCGTCGGACCGCTCCCGGCCCGGCCGCCGGACATCTGGCTGGGTGGCAGCGCGCCGGGCGCGCTGCGCCGGATCGGGCGCCTCGGGGACGGCTGGCTGGCCAGCTTCATCACCCCGGCTGAGGCCGGTGCAGGGCGCCGCGTGATCGAGGAAACGGCCGCGGCGGCCGGGCGCGAGGTCGAGCCGGATCACTTCGGCATCAGCCTCGCCGTGGCCGACGGCCCGGAACTCCAGTCGCTGTACGCGGCGGCCCGGCAGCGGCGGCCGGATACCGACCCCGCCGCGCTGGTGGCCAGCGGGTGGGCGGATGCCCGCCGGAAGATAGCGGAGTACGTGGCCGCCGGGCTGACCAAGTTCGTGGTCCGGCCCGGCGTGGCCGCCGCCGACCCGGAGAAGTTCACCGCCGAGTTCGCCCGCGAGATGATGCCGCTGCAGAACTGACGCGGCCACCGCGCGGGCGGAGCCAGCACGCCGGCTCTCGCGCTCACCGCTTGACGAACAGCACCCACACCTGGCCTTGGGCGAACGTCATCCGCTGGCCCGACGCGGTGGTGAACGCCGTCCCCGAGGCGGCGTCCGGGCGCGACCAGTGCACCGGCCACGCCTTCCCATCGCGCAGGACTACGGCCGTGCCGGAGCCGACGGTGTGCGAGTAAGGCGCCGGCGCGCCCCACTCCCAGAACCGCGCGGTGCCGACGCTCGTGTACTGGATCACCACCGTGGGCGCGCCGAGCTGGCCGCCCTCGGTGCTCATGGCCGGTGCGCCGTCCATCCAGGCCAGCCACCGCCCCGCCGACGGCGACCAGCGGAACGTGAACGCCGCGGCCGGGTAGTTCACCGACTTCTCCGCGGTGGGCGTGCCGCCCGCCGGGGCCGGGCCGAACCGGAAGCCGATGTCGCGGGCCTTGCTGGCGCCGTGCGCCTCGGCCAGCAGCTGGCTGGTCCGGGCGTAGAGGTTGTGCGGCGCGTACCGGCTGCTGTCCCGGTAGTAGCCGCCGACCCGCCCGCTGTACAGGTCCACGATGGGCGCGCGCTCCACGATCGGGAGCAGCTGCGGATGCGCGCCTGAGTACGCGAACGCGGGGTGGCCGAACTGGCGGAGCAGCTGCAGATCGTCTTCACGGGCGCTGCGGACCGGGCCGATGACGGCCGGGAAGTGAGCGGAGTAGACCGCGAGGAACCGGCTCAGCCCGCCCTCGACCTGCAGCACGTAGACGATGTCCGCCCTGGTCAGGCCGGTCTGCGGCCGGGCAGCGTCCAGGTTGTCGATCTTGACGGCGAGGACCGGGCCGAGTGACTCCACCGGCTCGCCGGTGAACGGGGAGTACAGCTGGCCCGCGACCGGGCTGATCGTCGTGGCCGGGGCCGGCCGGGCCGGGGCCCTACCGCGGAACACGAAGATCCCGGCCATGACCAGGACGACAGCGACGACCGCGCCCATGGCCACCAGCACGCTTCTGCGCCGGTACCACGCCATCACGGCACCCTCTTGGCCGACCACGGTGCGGTACGCAGACAGCGAGTGCTGGCCGCACTGCCGCACTTTCAGTGTGCCCCCGGCAGAGCGCCCCGGGCCGCCGCGAAAGTCACCGGCCCGGCGCCATTGGTCCGGATCTCCGGCCGCAGCGGTGCTGCGGGGTCAGCAGCCCGGGGCCCAGCTGTGTACCGGCTCGTTGGTGTGCATGTGCTCGATGTAGCACTGGGTCATCCGGCGCAGCGCCGTCTCCCGGTCCATCCGGCCGCCGCGCTCCAGCAGGCGGACCGTGTCCACCTGCCAGGTAGCACCGGTCCGGCGGGCCCGGCACCGCTGCTCGATGATGGCCAGGCACCGTTCGGCATGCCGCGCGTCCACTCCCCAGCTGCGCAGCCCGTCCCGGGCCATGGGCAGCAGCCGGCCCAGGGTCAGCTCCGCGGCCGGCAGCACCCCCAGCCCCGGCCAGTACAGGCAGGCGTCGATACCGCGCCGGGCCGCCTCGTTCAGGTTCTCTGCCGCCGCCGCGAACGACATCTGGGTCCAGACCGGCCGCTGCGCCTCGGCGAGCGACCGGACCAGGCCGTAGTAGAAGGCCGCATTGGCGGTCACGTCCGCCACCGTGGGCCCGGCGGGCAGCACCCGGTTCTCCACCCGCAGGTGCGCCCGGCCGTCGGTGACCGCGTACACGGGCCGGTTCCACCGGTACACCGTGCCGTTGTGCAGGGTCAGCTCGGACAGTTCCGGGACCCGGCCGCGGTCCAGTTCGGTCATTGGATCCTCGTCATCGCAGAGTGGCAGCAGCGCGGGGAAGTACCGGATGTTCTCCTCGAAGAGGTCGAACACCGAGGTGATCCAGCGGTCGCCGAACCAGACGCGGGGCCGGACCCCCTGCGCCTGGAGTTCCTCCGGGCGGGTGTCGGTCGCCTGCTGGAACAGGATGATCCTGGTCTCCCGCCACAGTTCCCGGCCGAACAGGAACGGGGAGTTGGCGCCGAGGGCCACCTGCACGCCGGCCACCGCCTGCGCGGCGTTCCAGTAGCTGGCGAACTGGTCCGGGCTGACCTGGAGGTGGCACTGCACGCTGGTGCAGGCCGCCTCCGGCATGATGTTGTCGGCGTGGGTGAGCAGTTCCTCCGGGCCGTCGATGGCGATCCGGGCGGCTTCGCCGCGCGCCGCGCAGATCTGCTCGTTCAGCAGCCAGAAGCGCGGGTTGGCCGACATTGACTCCTCACTCGCGTCGGCCTGCTGCAAGCTGGGCAGGGTGCCGATCATGGCCAGGCGGCTGCCCACGTCGCGGGCCCGCTGGTCGGCGTGCTTGAGGCTGGCCAGCAGGTGCGCCTCGAGCTGATCCAGCGCGTCGCCGGAGAACGGCCGCGGCGGCACGTTGATCTCCAGGTTGAACCGGCCCAGTTCCGGCGCCCAGTGCGGGTCGCCGATGGCGGCCAGCACGTCGGCGCCTTTCATGGACGGGGCCCCGGACTCGTCGACGAGGTGCAGTTCCACTTCGAGGCCGACCTGCTGGGTGTCGGTGTCGAAGGCGGACTCGTGGAGCATCCGCGCCAGCGCGTCCAGGCAGCGGCGGACCTTCTCGCGGTAGCGGCGGCGGTCCTGCTGGCTCACGCTGATCGGGGGAACGTCCCTGCCCATCGGCCCCCTCCACGCCGCGACCACGGAGATGGCCTCTGCCCACCCTGACACGTCAAAAGCCGTCTGACCAGAGACGATTCATCCCGGAACGGCCGGACGGGGCGCAATGGTGGCCGATCTGGCCAGCTGGCGCCCGGGCGGCTGGCCGGGAGGGGCCGCGGCTATGCCGCGCTGGCACCCGCCTCGGGTGCCGCGCCGGCCGGGTCTGTGACCTGCTCGGGGTCCACGGATCCCGGGATCGGCGGGAAGATCAGCAGGTGCGCGGCGGCCGCGATCGCGCCGCCGACGAGCGGGGCCACGATGAACAGCCACACCTGCGACAACGCGGTCCCGCCGACGATGAGGGCCGGCCCGAGGCTGCGCGCCGGGTTCACCGAGGTCCCGGTGAGGGGGATGCCGATCAGGTGCACGACGCTCAGCGACAGCCCGATGACCACGCCCGCGGTCGCCGTGTTGCCGATCTTGCTGGTCACCCCCAGCACCACGAAGACGAACAGCGCCGTGAGCATCACCTCCGCCAGGAAGGCGCCGCCCGCCCCGATGTGGATGTCGGACGCCGCGCCCCAGCCGTTGGTGCCCAGCCCGGTGCTGGTCCGGCTGTACTCGGGCGACGTGCTGAACATCCCCCACAGCAGCAGCGCGCCCAGGATCCCCCCGGCGAACTGGGCCACCCAGTACCCGGCCGCCTCGGCGGCCGACACGCGCCGGGCCAGCAGCATCCCCAGGGTGACCGCCGGGTTGACGTGGCAGCCGGAGACTGGTCCGAGCACGTAAGCCAGGGCCAGGAGCACCAGGCCGAACGCGAGGGCCGTGGCCACCACCCCGGCCGCGATGCTGCCCCCGTCGAACTTGAAGCCGAAGTCGAGGGTGGCCACTCCCACCCCGAAGAACACCAGCAGGCCGGTCCCCAGCAGTTCCGCGACGTATCTGCGCATCATTGTCTGTAATCCCCCCTGCGCCACCTTAGGTAACAGGAGAGTCACACCGCAATGATTAGGAGGCTCACACCGCGATGCTAGGCAGCCGTGTCATGCCAGGCGGTGGCCATCCGGCGCACCACCTCGGCCAGCAGTTCCGGTGAGGTGCCCATGTTCAGCCGGGCGAAGCCGTGGCCCTGGCGGCCGAAATCATCCCCGGGGCTGAGTGCCACCCGGCCACGCTCCAGGAACACGCCCGCCGGGTCGGCCGCGAGCGCGGGGCCCAGCCCGCGGCAGTCGATCCAGGCCAGGAAGCTGGCCTGGGGCGGCACGTACCCTGCGCCCGGCAGGTGCTCCGCCAGCAGGCGGCCGGCCAGCGCGCGGTTCTCGTCGAGCTGGGCCAGCACCGCGTCCAGCCAGGGCAGCCCCTCGGTGAATGCGGCCACCGAGCCCAGCACGCCGAGGTGTCCCGGCAGCAGCGGCTCCCACCGCTCCGTGAGCAGCTTGCTGCCCGCGGCCGACCCGGCCACCGCCAGGCCGCACTTGAGTCCCGAGATGTTCCAGCCCTTGGACGCCGAGGTGAACGTGAACGATGTCTCGCTGATCTCGTGGCCGAGGGACAGGAACGGCACGTACTCGGCGCCCGGCAGCACGAGCGGCGCGTGGATCTCGTCCACCAGCATGGGGACGCCATGCCGCTGGCAGAGGTCGGCCGCGGTCCGCAGCTGCTCGCGGGACCAGACGCTGCCGGTCGGGTTGTGCGGGCTGCACAGCAGGTAAGCCGCGACCCCCGGCTGGCTCAGCGCCCGGTCCAGCGCGTCCGGGTCCAGGTCGTAGCGGCCCGCCCCGTCCCGGCTCAGCGGCGCCTCGACGATCCGCCGCCCGGTGAACCCGAACCTGAAGAAGAACGGCGGGTACACCGGAGGGTTGATCACGATCCCGGAGCCAGCCGGGGTGATCGCCTGGACGACCTCGGCCAGCCCGGTCATCACGTCAGGGATGGGGTAGACCCGGGCCGGGTCGGCCGCCCAGCCCAGGCGGCCTGCCGCGAAGTCGGCGAAGGCCTCGCCGAGCGCGCCCGGGTGCCCGTAGCCGCAGTCACCGATCCGCAGCGCCGCGGTCACCGCGTCGATGACCGGCTGGGCCAGGTCGAAATCCATCTCGGCGACAAAGGCGGGCAGCACATCGGCCGGGAACACGCGCCACTTGTGGCTGCGGCGCTCCCGTAGTGATTCCAGTGCGCAATGGCCGAGCAGGGGGTTCACCTGACGCATGCTATGCGGCGCCCGCCCGGCGGCCCGCACCGCGTCCATTACGCTGTCCGTGCCGGACCATGGCAAAGACATGCGGAAAGGTGTTCTCGTGGCAGGCAGTTGGTTCCGCGGCATTTCCCCCAGCCGCGAGAAAGCGCCGCAGATCGACACCAGCGTGGCTCACCCGGCCCGGGTCTATGACTACTGGCTGGGTGGCAAGGACAATTTCGCCGCGGACCGGGAGGCCGCCGAGGCGGTGATCGCGGTCCGGCCCAGCATCGTCCGGGACATCCGGGAGAACCGCAACTTCCTCATCCGCACGGCGCGCTACCTGGCCGCCAAGGCCGGCCTCCGGCAGTTCCTGGACCTCGGTTCCGGGATCCCCACCTCCCCGAACGTGCACGAGGCGGTGCAGCAGGTGGCCCCCGAGTGCCGGGTCGTGTACGTGGACAACGACCCCATCGTGCTGGCCCACGCCCGGGCGCTGCTGGCCAGCTCCCCGGAGGGGGCGACCGACTACCTCGATGCCGACGTGCGCGAGCCCGGCCCCATCCTGGCCGCGGCCGCCCGCACCCTCGACTTCAGCCAGCCGGTCGGCGTCTTCCTGGTCGGCGTGCTGCACCTGATCTCTGACCCGGAGGATCCGCACGCCCTGGTAGCCCGGTACCTCGCCGAGGTGCCGTCCGGGAGTTACCTCACCATCAACCAGCCGGCCAGCGACGTGGACGCCGCGGCCGTCGCCGAGGGCGCGAAGCGCTACAACAGCTTCGTGTCCACCCCGCAGACCCGGCGCAGCCGGGCCGAGGTTACCCGGTTCTTCGCGGGCCTGGAGCTGCTGGAGCCGGGAGTCGTGCAGCCGCACCGCTGGCGCCCCGACCCGGCCGCCCCGGCGCCGACCGGGGAGGCGGCGGCCTGGGCCGGGGTGGCCCGCAAACCCTGACGCGGGCGCCGGGCACGGTGAGTCAGCCGAGATCCCCGGTGAGGTAGCGGTCGAGCGTGGGGCCGATCGCCGCGGCCAGCTCGTCCCGGCTGGCCGCCGTCAGCGGCTCCAGCCCGACCACGTACCTGGCCACGGCCAGGCCCAGCATCTGGCTGGCGGCCAGGGCGGCCCGGTACCGCGCCTCGGCCGGGTCCGCGCCGCGCGCGGCTGTCGCCAGCCGCCCGACGATGGCCTCGGTGACGAACTCACGCAGCATGGTCAGTGCCTGCTCGCTGGTGGCCGCCGACCGGAGCAGCCCGAGGAACGCGTCCCGGATCTCACCGGACTCCCAGGCGTCCAGCGCGACGCGGGCGAACTGCTCACCCAGTCCCCGGCCAGGCTCGGCCGCCCCGGCGGCCAGCACCCCGCCGATCAGCTCACCGGGTACCACCGGCAGCTGGATGGCCGCGGCGAACAGCCGCTCCTTGGTTCCGTAGAAGTGGTGGACCAAGGCCGGGTCCACGCCGGCATCCGCGGCGATCCCCCGGATGGTGGCCCCGTCGTAGCCCAGTTCCGCGAAGCGCTGCCGGCTGGCGGCGAGGATCGCCTCCCGGGTCCCGCTGTCCCCGCTGCGCCGTCCGGTCCGCCCCCGCGGGCGGCCCGCCGGGCTGCGGTCACCCGGCCCGGCCCGGCCGGCCCCGCCGGAGGCCGGCAGGCTGGCCCCCGGCTCGTCCCGGCGGGTCACGGGTCTGCCCCCGGCCGGCCCGCGGCGGCGGTCAGCTCAAAGAACCGCTCCTCCAGGGTGGCCCGCTGGGTGACGACCCGGGCCTGGACCGCCCCGAGCGCCCGCCGGACCGCGGCCGGGCTCGCGCCGGGAACGCGCAGCACCCGCCCGGCCAGCGAGACCCGCAGCCCCGCCGCTTCCAGGGCACCGAACGCCGCCGCCCAGTCGTCCGCCTCGACCACGCTCACCTCCGCGTCCCCGGTGACCTCCCGGGCGGTCCCGGCGGCGACCACGCGGCCGTCAGCCATGATCACCAGGCGACCGCACTCCCCCGCCTCATCCAGGTAGTGCGTGGTGACCAGCACGCCGGCGCCGTCGGCGGCGGCACCGGCGACGGTCTCCCAGAGCCGGGCCCGGGCCAGCGGGTCGACCCCGGAGGTCGGCTCGTCCAGGATCAGCAGGTCCGGCCGGTGGCTCAGCGCCTCGGCGAAGGCCACCCGGCGCTGCACGCCCAGCGGCAGGTCACCCGCGAGGACCCGGCCGTACCGCTGCAGCTCGCCCGGCAGCCCGGCCGGGGCGCCGGTGCGGAAGACGGCCGCGGCGAAGGCCAGGTTCTCGGCCGCGGTGAGGTCGTCGTACAGGCCGAGGCCCTGCGGCAGGTACCCGACCCGCCGCCGGGCCTCGCGGGTGGGCGGCCCGCCGAACAGCCGGACCTCCCCGGCGGTCGCGGGCAGCAGGCCCAGCAGCATCCGGATCAGCGTGGTCTTCCCGGCCCCGTTCGCCCCGAGCAGGCCTACCACCTCGCCGCGGTGCAGGGTCAGGTCGACCCGGTCCACGGCGGTCATCCCGCCGAACCGGTGACTGACCGCGAGGCACTCGGCCAGCGGGGCGCTCATCGCGCGCCGCCCGCCGCCGTGGCGCGGCCGCCAGGCGGTGCCGCGCGGCCAGAGGGTGCCGGGCCTGCCAGATCCCGGGCCAGGATGGCGACGGTGACCGCATCCTGCAAGTCGGGCTGGAGCGGCTCGCCGCCGCCCGGCGCACTGCCATCCGGGTACCAGGCCCGCCACCGCGCATCCCGCCGCCAGGCCCGCTCCCCCGCCGCCCCTGCGGGACGGGCATCGCTGGCCCGCAGCGTGCCGGGCATGGCGGCCACGATGTCCTCCGGCGGCCCGGCCGCGAGCGCGTGGCCGCCGTCCAGCACCAGCACCTGGACGGCCCGCTCGGCCTCGTCCAGATAGCTGGTCGCGATGACCACGGCCGCCCCGCCGGCCGCGGCCCGGGTGATCAGCCACCACAGGTCGGCCCGGCTGACCGGGTCCACCCCGGTGGTCGGCTCGTCCAGCACCAGCAGGGTCGGCTGCGGCAGCATCGCGGCGATCACGCCGAGCTTCTGCCGCATCCCGCCGGACAGCTGCCCGGCCAGCCGGTGCCGGGCCGCGAGCAGCCCGGCGCGCTCCAGGTAGCCGTCGGTGCGCGCCGCCGCCACCGCGGCCGGGACCCGGTAGGCGGCGGCCCGGAAGGCCAGGTTCTCCGCGACCGTGAGGTCCGGGTAGATGCCGGAACCGGACGGCAGGTAGCCGACGCTGCGCGGCGGCGGCCGCCGCACCGTGCCGCCACTGGGCGCGAGCGCCCCGGCCAGGCAGCGCAGCAGCGTGGTGCGCCCGGCACCGTCCCCGCCCACGACCGCGCTGACCTGGCCCGGCCCGGCCCGGAAGGTCACCTCGTCCAGGGCCGTGACGCTGCCGTACCGGACGGACACGGCCTCGGTGCCCCACCAGGCCGCCGCCGGGGCGGGGACCGCCCGGGCCGGGGCCGTGCTCATCGCGGTCCCCCGGTGCAGCGGGCGGCGCTCACCGCGAGCCTGCCGGCGCTGGCACGGCCGGGGATGGCGCCGCGGCCCCGCCGCCCCGGCGACGGGCTGGCCGGCCGGCGACAGGTACCGGCGGAACCGCAGCATGGCCAGGCTCATCACGATCAGCCCCAGCACGGCCAGGGACACGAACGGCTGCCACAGCGGCGCCGATCGGCTCGGCCCGGAGCATCACCCCGCGCGAGATCTGGTTGAAGTAGGTCAGCGGCAGCAGGTAGGAGATCCAGCGGACCCCGGCGGCGATCGAGGACAGCGGGAAGATCAGCCCGGACAGCAGCACCTGCGGCAGGGTGAACATGATGGACAGCTGGATGGCCTGGCCCTGGTTCTCCGACACGCTGGAGATCAGCACGCCGATGCCGAGCGTGACGAACAGGAACAGCAGCGCGCCCAGCCCGAACACCGCGTACGAGCCGCGGAACGGCACCCCGAACAGGGCGACCCCACCGCGAGCACAATGGCCAGGTCCACCGCCGCCACCGCGAAGTACGGGACGATCTTGCCGAGGAACACGTCCCGCGGGCGCAGCGGCATCACCGCGAGCTGCTCCAGCGTCCCGGTCTGCCGCTCGCGGACCACGCCGAGGCTGGTGATGATGATGCCGACGAACACCAGCACCACCCCGGCCAGCCCGGGGATCATGATGTAGGAGGTCTTGAGCTGGGGGTTGTACAGGATCCGGACCACCGGCACCTGGCCGGCCGGGAGCCGCCGGGCGGCGGCGCTCCAGAGCGGTCAGCGCGTGCCTGCGCGGTGAACAGCTGGCTGCCGTCGACCAGCACGACCGGTCCTGGCCCCGGTCACCACCGCGACGGCCGCGCCGTCCCGGTTGTCCCGCAGCTGGTTCTGCGCCCAGGCGCGCGCCCTCGGCCGGGCGCGGGCCACCACGTCGAACGGCGCCGGGCAGCGGCAGCCTGGCCGGGCCAGCGGCCCGGCCACCACGGTCGGGATCGTGGTCACGTCGAAGCTGGCCGCGTAGCCGAACACGACGAGCAGCAGCACCGGCATCACGATCATCATGGCCAGCGTCCGCCGGTCCCGGCGCAGCTGCCGGAATTCCTTGACGATCATCGCCCACATCGGCGGGCCTCTCCGCCGCACCCGCCTGGCCCGCAGTTAACTCATCACCTGTTGAATTCTACGCACGTTGAATTCTGTGGTCAACGCCGCGGCCGAGGCGGCTGGCGGTGAACTGGTACTGCCTGGGGGTCCAACTCACCGGCGCTCACGCGTCGCACCTCGCCGGGACGGGTGGATCTGGTTCGGTAGGAGGCATGAGCGCCATGACGCGGCACCGTGGACGGTGGACCCTGAGGACCGCTGCGCCTCGGCCTGGCACTACCTGCCGGTGGACGTGCCCCCGGGCAGCGCGGGCTGCGGGTGAGCTGGACTACGACCGGTCCGCCGCCACGCTGGACCTGGGCTGCCTCGGCCCGGCCGGGTTCCGCGGCTGGTCCGGCGGGGCGCGCGCGGAGTTCGTCATCACCCCGGGCGCGGCCACCCCCGGCTACCTGCCGGGCGAGCTGGAGCCCGGCCGCTGGCAGGTGATCCTGGGGCTGTACCGGCTGGCCGCCGGCGGGGCCGCCTACGCGGTGACCGCCGAGGTGACCAGCGTTCCCGGGCGGCTCGCCCCGCCGCCCGGCCCGGCCGCGCCGCCGCCGCTCGGCCAGCCGGCCGCCGCGCCGCGACCTGCCCGCCCGGCCCGGGCCGGCGCTGGCTGGCCGGGGACCTGCACACGTCACACCGTGCACTCCGACGGCGAGCTGACCGTGCCGGAGCTGGCCCGGTTCGCGGCCGAGCAGGGCCTGGACTTCCTGGCCATCACCGACCACAACACGGTCAGCCACCACGCCGAGCTGGGCTGCGCGGCGCGGCGGTACGGGATCACGCTGATCCCGGGCCAGGAGGTGACCACGGAGGCCGGGTCACGCCGGGGCGCTCGGCGACATCGGCTGGGTCGACTTCCGCGAGCCCGCCGACGCCTGGCTGGAGGCGACGGAGCGGGGCGGCGGGCTGCTGTCGGTGAACCACCCGATCGGCGGCCACGTGAGCTGGATCCAGCCGATGCGGCGGCGGCCCCCGCTGGCCGAGATCTGGCACTGGAGCTGGCTGGACCCGCACTGGACCGTGCCGCTGGCCTGGTGGCTGGCCTGGGACGCCGGGGCGGTGCCGGTGGGCGGCAGTGACTGGCACCGGCCCGGCTCGGACGCGCCGCCCGGGCACCCCCACCACCTGGGTGCGAGTGCGAGGGCGACGGGCCCGGAGGCGGTGCTGGCCGGGCTGCGGGCCGGGCGGTGCGGCGATCTCCGCCCGCCGGGACGGCCCGGTGCTGCTGCGGATGGACGGGGACCTGGTCGCGGTGGGCGCCGACGGCGCCATGCTGGCCGGCCCGGACGGCTCGCGGGCCATGGTCCGCGGCGACCGCGCGGCGTTCCCGGCCGCCAGCGGCTACCACCGGCTGCTGAGCCCGTCCGGCGCCACCCTCGCGCTGACCCTGTGACCGGCTCCCCGGGCGGCCGGTGCTAGCGGACGATGGTGACCGGAAGACCGGGAAGCCGGGGGCGATCTGCGCCAGCTGCTCGTCGGTGGCGTCCGCGCGTGATGCCCTCGAAGAACCGGCCGACCTCCCACCCCACTCCTTCAGGTAGGCACGGAGCACCGGCGGCTTGTCCGCGTCGGCCAGCTCGGTGGCGGTGAACCGGCTCGGCCCGGCGGCCGACCGGAGCTCGCCCTCCCCGGCGGCGCGCAGGTTGCGCACCCACTGCGCCTGGCCACGCGGGGCGACCAGGTACTGGCGCCCGTCCACGGTGAGCAGGTTGACCGGGGTGGTCCGCCACTCCCCGCTCTTGCGGCCGCGCACGGCCAGCACCCGGGATCCCATGATGCTGATCCCAGCCCTGGTCAGCGCGGCCGACGGTGCGATTGAACACGCGGTCCATCCCGGTCGGGGCGATGTAGCGGGTGAGCTGGGCTGGCGTTCATCGGACTACTCCTTCATTCTCGAGAGCGGTGCTCTCAACTAAGAGCAGTATGCACGAATGGGACGTTAGAGTCAAGAGCAGTGCTCTCGGAAAAGAGTGACTGATCTAGAGATCGGCGAGCCGCGCGACCCGGGCCCGCAGGATGGCCCGGGCGGAGGCCACCGCGGCCACCTCGTCCGGCTGCGCCGGGCACTCACCCGCGGCCAGGGCCCGCTCGGCCCGGATCCGGGCGTCGGCCGGGCTGATCATCTCGAACACCATGCCGGGATCCTGCTGCGCCATGGCCTCGGTCCGGGCCAGCACGTCACCCGCCTCGCCGACCCACACATTCTTGATCCCGCCGCCGAACGAGTGGTCCAGCAGCATGGACACCACATGCCGCCCGGCGGCGTAGCTCGAAACTCATGGTGACCGCCTCCTGGAGGCCGCGGTCGTCCCCGTAGCGCCAGCACTCAGCGGGCGCGGGCGAGCCGATCTCGGCCGCCCACGCCGGCGTCAGCCACCCCCCGGGCGGCCAGCCGGCCGGCCGCCTCCCCCGCCGGGACCTGCAGGTCGGGCACGCCGACCGCGGCGAGCACCCGGAGGATGGCCAGCGCCTCGGGCGTGCCGGTGCGCTCGGCGGCGGGCACCATGGCCTGCGCGGCCGCGCTGCGGGTACCGCCCAGCGCGGCCAGGATGTCCGAGCCCCACAGTTCCGCCTGCAGCGGGCTGGAGATCTCACCCAGCACCATCCGGGCCTCGGTGAGCACGGCGGCGAAGGCATCGTCCGGTGAGGACTGGCCAAACACGGCGTCCACGTCCAGGTCACCGGACATGCCCACCGACCAGAGTGTCAACGCAATCGGTGTCCATGCCGGGCATCCTGCCACGGCCACTGCGATGATGGGCGGGAACTACAGGAGGTACCGTGCCACCCTCGCCACGATGGGGCATCACGCTGCCGCTGCGCGCCATTCCGCTGGCGGGCCAGCGGGACCTGGTCGCCGGGCTGCCCGATCTGGGCTACACCGACGCCTGGTCCTCGGAGGTCAGCGGCACTGACGCGTTCACGCCGCTGGCCCTGGCCGCGGAGTGGGCCCCGGGGCTGCGGCTCGGCACCGCGGTGGCCGGCATCTACAACCGCGGCCCCGCGCTGCTGGCCATGAACGCGGCCACGCTGGCCAGCCTGGCCCCGGGCCGCTTCGTGCTGGGCATCGGGGTCTCCTCGCCGGTCGTGGTCACCGACTGGAACGGGGTCCCGCTGGAGCGTCCCTACCAGCGGGCCAGGGACTCCCTCCGGTTCCTGCGGCAGGCCCTGGCCGGGGAGAAAGTGACGATGGCCGGCGACACGTTCAGCGTGCGGGGCTTCCGGCTGGAGTCGCCCCCGGACCCGCCGCCCGCACTGGCCCTGGCCGCGCTCCGGCCGCAGATGATCTCGCTCGGCGCCGCGCTGGCCGACGGGGTGATCACCAACTGGCTCGCCGCGGGCGACGTGCCCCAGGTCCGCGCCGTGGCCGGCCCGGACTGCGAGCTGATCGCCCGGATCTTCGTCTGCCCCACCGCGGACGCCCAGGCGGCCCGGGACATCGGCCGCCGGATGATCGCGGCCTACCTCACCGTGCCCGCCTACACGGCCTTCCACGACTGGCTCGGCCGCGGTGAGCGGCTGCGCCCGATGCAGCGGGCCTGGGCGGCGGGTGACCGCAAGGCCGCGCTGGCCGCGATCCCGGACGACGTGGTGGACGACCTGGTCGTGCACGGCCCGCCGGAGAAGTGCCGGGAGCGCGTGGCGGAATACCACGCGGGCGGCCTGGACACCCCGGTGATCGCCATCGTGCCCGGCCCCGGCGTGGACGAGGCCGCGGCGGTCGGCCTGCTCGCCCCCCGCTGAGCCGCCGGCGCGCCCGCCCGGCGCACGGCCGGGCCCTCTCCCCCCGAACGCCCCGTCCGCCTACCAGACGCCAGGAAGTTCCGCGCCGTACCACGCCTCGATCAGGCGGTGCGCGATGGACACCGGCGGCGGCAGCAGCACGTCCTGCGCGTCCAGTGCCGCCGTCAGGTCGTCCCGGCTGTACCAGCGGGCCTCGGCGATCTCGTCGTCGTCCACCCGGAGGGTCAGGTCGCCGGTCGCCTCGGCCCGGAAGCCCAGCATCAGGCTCTGCGGCATCGGCCATGGCTGGCTGCCCACGTAGCGGACGCGGCGGGCCTCGATCGCCGGTCTCCTCGGCGACCTCGCGGATCACGGCCTGCTCGGCCGACTCCCCCGGCTCCACGAAGCCCGCGAGGATGGAGACCCGGCGCTCCGGCCAGCGCTTGTTCCGGGCCAGCAGGCAGCGGCCGTCCGGGTCGGTGACCAGCATGATGACCGCGGGGTCGATCCGCGGGAAGTGCTCGCTGCCATCCTTCGGGCAGCGCTGCGCGTGACCGGCCGCGACCGGCACGGTCGGCGTGCCGCAGCGCGGGCAGTGCGTGTGGCTGACATGCCAGTTGGCCAGCGCGACGGCGTGCGTGAACAGGCCGGCGTCCCGGTCGCCGAGCAGCGCCGCCGCCTCGCGCAGCCCGGCCGGGCGCACCCCGGGGCGGCCGGTGTTCAGCCGGGCGGCCTGCTCGGCCACCGTCTGCTGCTCGGGCTGCTCCCCCGGTTCCTCGCCGGCCGCGGCCTCCTCCGCGGTGACCTGCTGTTCCAGCGCCTCCAGGCAGCCAGGCGGGCCGAGCACGCCGAAGTAGGCCACGCTGTCGTCGTCCGCGCCGAGCAGGAAGTTCAGCCCGTCCGGCGCCTGGGACGGCGCGACCAGCACCAGTTCCGCGCCCTTCTCGCCGAACCGGGCCAGCGCCCGCGCGTTGTCCAGCACCAGCACCCGGGTGGCCGGGTCGGCCCAGGCCGAGGCCACCCACTCGGCGTCACCGCGGCGCACGCTCATCCGGTCCACCGCGCTGCGGGACAGCAGCAGGCCGTGCAGCTGGGTGCTGGTGTCCGGGCCGGCCTCCCCGGCCTGCGGGTCGGGCCGCTCCCCGCTCACGGTGCCTCCTGGAATGTCCGCCCCGCCACGATCGCGTCGCGGTCGGCCGCCAGTTCGTCCCACAGGTACGCGATGGCCGCGGCGCCGTGGAGGAGCAGTGCCATCTCGACCTTCTCGTTAGGCGCATGAATCCGGTCCTCGTCGAGGCCGACCGCGACGAACACCAGCGGTGCCTGCAGGATGTCGCCCAGGTCGGCCTCCGGGCCGCTGCCGCCCTCCCGGGTGAACAGCACCTCGCGGCCGAACGCCCGCTCCATCGCCCGCTTGGCCGCCTGCACCGCCGGTGAGTGCGGCGGCGAGAAGGCGGGCCGCACGCCCGGGCCGCCGAAGGTGACCGTGGCCTCGATGCCCGGCGGGGTGTGCGCGGCCACGTATTCCCGCAGCGCCACCGCGACATCGGCCGGTTCCTGGTGCGCCACCAGCCGGAACGAGACCTTGGCGTGCGCCGCCGCGGGCACGATCGTCTTGGCGCCGTCCCCGGTGTGCCCGCCCCACACGCCGTTGACCTCCGCGGTCGGCCGGGCCCAGATCCGCTCCAGGGTGGTGTACCCGGCCTCGCCCGCCGCCGCCTGGCTGTGGCCGGCATCGGCCAGCCAGGACTTCTCGTCGAACGGCAGCCGGCGCAGCAGGTCACGCTCGGCCGGCGTCAGCGGGGCCACCTGCTCGTAGAACCGGGGCAGGGTGACCCGCCCGTCCGCGTCGTGCAGGCCGGCCAGCAGCGCGGCCATCGCGTGCACCGGGTTCGGCACGCCGCCGCCGAACGAGCCCGAGTGCAGGTCGGTGTCCGGGCCGCGCAGGTCGATCTGCGCGTCGAGCAGGCCGCGCATCCCGGTGCACATGGACGGGACGTCCGCGGCCCACATCGTGGTGTCCGAGATCACGATGACGTCGCAGTCCAGCCGGTCCGCCCGGTTGCGCAGCAGGTCGGCGAAGTGCGGCGAGCCGGACTCCTCCTCCCCCTCGATAAGGAACTTGAGGGTGACGGGGGGCGCGGTGCGGCCGCCCGCGGCCAGGCAGGCGCGCAGGCCGAGGGTGTGCAGCAGCACCTGCCCCTTGTCGTCGGACGCACCCCGGCCCAGCAGCTGCCCGTCCCGCTCGGCCGGCTCAAATGGCGGTGAGTCCCATTCCTCCAGCGGCTCGGCCGGCTGGACGTCGTGATGGCCGTAGACCAGGACGGCCGGCGCGGACGGGTCGGCCGCGGGCCAGTGCGCGAAGACGGCCGGCTGGCCGGGTGAGGCGGCGTTACCGGTCTCCCACACCTCGGCCACCGGGAAGCCGCCGGCGGTGAGGCAGGCGGCCAGCCACTCCGCTGAGGCGCGCACGTCGCCGTGGTGCCTGGGGTCCGCGGAGACCGACGGGATGGCCAGCCACTCCTTCAGCTGGTCAAAGAACTGCCGTGCGTTGCTGTCGATGTAGTCGCGCGCATCCATGAACGGTGAGCCCCTCCTCGCCGGGCCATGCCCGGCCCTCTACTAAACCAGGGGGCGCCTTTGCCCCCGCGGCCAGCTGCGCGGCGGCCGACGGCGCGGCCAGGATCGGCCTCCGGTACCCGGTGCCGGCCCGCCAGCTACTACCACAGCAGGACGGTGCCACTCGGGGGGATGACAGAAATCCACCTCGGGCATGAGGACGGAAGGGCCCTGCGCATCGTAGCGTGGTGACGCCACACACCAGTCATCCCGCTGCAGGTAAACCCGGAACAATACGGGTGGCGTGAGTCCGTGAGTCTGTTCGGGTCATCGCGGCGGTGGCAGCTGTCTTTCTGGGCGGCTTACGTCCTGTCGTGTTCGAGGCGGGTGATGAGGTTCCGGGTCCGGGTGGCGTCCTGGACAGCGCCGGGGCCGACGTTCTCGAAGTCGCTGAGGGCGGCGCGGGCATACAGCAGCGCGTCGGCGTAGCGGCCGTCGCCTGCGAGGAGGATGGCGATGTTGCCGCGGGTCTGCCCGGCGCCGTAGGTGTTGCCGCGGGCCTCTTTGTGCGTGATGGATTGCTGGTAGTGGCGCAGAGCCTGGCGGGTGTCCCCCGCCTGGTGGTAGATAATGCCGATCTGGTTGTGGACGGTGGCGAGGTCTTCGGCGTCGTCGGCGGGGAAGAAGGCCAGGGCCTGCTCGAGCCGGTCCAGGGCGGTGTTGAGGTGCGCCAGGAGCACCGGCTGGGGTTCCCCGGCGGCGCGGGCCTCGTCGAACCGCTCGTAGGCGAGGTTGCCGAGGCTTCCCAGGGTTTTGGCGCGGCCGAGGGTGTCGCTGTCGGTCCGGTGGGTGAGGCTGTGCTGATACCAGCGCTCAGCCTGGCCCAGGTCCCGCACGCCGGGGACGTCCATGTAGGTGTTGCCGAGGGTGTTCGCGAGGTTGGCTTCCTCGGTGCGGGCGCTGATCCGCTGGCACAGGCTGAGGGCTTCCTCGTAATAGGGCAGGCAGCCCGGATCGCCCTGCCAGCGGAGGATGTGACCGAGGTATTCCAGGGCGACGGCGAGGGTGCGGATCTGATTGCGCTGGCTGGGTGTGAGCTGGCCGTCGGGGGTGGCCAGGGCAGCAGCGGCCTGGTCCCGGTTCCAGGTGATGCGGGTGTGCTGGAGGCGGGTGGCGGCGGGCCAGTCCCGCGCGTCCGTGGCCAGCTGGACCCGGTATTCGGTGATGAGGCTCCACTGGTCCTCGCGGCCGGGCAGCGGGCCGCCGGTGTCCGGGTCGATGAACTCCGGGGTGACCTGCTCGACCAGGCGGGCCCATTCCCCGTCCCGCCCCGTCCGCTGATACAGGGTGCGCAAGCCTTGCAGGCAGCTGGTGACGTCGTCCCCGTGCTGGGCGTGGCGGGCCAGGGCCAGGGCGTGCAGCAGGTTGCCTTCCTCGGCCCGCAGCGCCGGGACCGGGTCCCCCGCGCCGTCGCCGTCCTGGCGGGCGTAGTAGTCGCCGAGCGCGGCGAGGGTGTGGGTGTAAGCGCGGGCGGCCTGGCGGGCGGGGGGACTGGCGGGCGGGCCGTAGGTTTCGGTGTGCAGGGTGGTGAAGTACCAGGGCAGGGCGGGGTGGATCGCGTAGTAACCGCCGCCCAGGCTCGACAGCAGGCCGATGGCGGCGGCCCGGTCCAGCAGCGCGATCACAGTGTCGCGGGTGAGCCCGGCGAGCTGGGGCACCGCGTCGTCCCCGGCGGTGACGGGGTCGCCCATGAGGCGGAGGGCGTCGGCGTCGATGGTGTCGCGGAACAGGTGCAGCACCGCGAGCTGGCCGCGCTCGGCCTGGGTGAAGGCATGGGTGAACCCGTAGGACAGGGAGGCGGCCAGCGACCGGGTCCGGCCCAAAGCGGCGTCTTCTCCCGGTTCCAGCTCGGCTTCCCCGGCGCGCAGCTTTTCGACGAACGCCTGGATCTGGATGGTGGTGGCCAGGCCGTCGCGGAGGGCCTGGCCGACTAGGACGGTGATGGTCAGCGGGTTGCCGGCGGTGTAGCGCAGCAGCGGCCGCCAGTCCACTCCGGCCGGGACCTGGCCGTGGCGTTCTGCCAACGCGGCGGCGAGCTGGAGGCGCTCGCGCATCGGCATCGGCGGCAACGCCAGCCGGGCGGGCAGGTCACCAAGCCAGGCCTGTTCGTCACGGCGCGAGGCCAGCAGCACCTTGCACCGCGTCCTGGCCGCCAGGTCACGCAAGAACGCCGCGAGATCGTCCTGCTCGGCCCGGGTCCAGGCGCTGGGGGTGCCGGGCGGGAACCCGGTAACCGGCTCGACGTTGTCCCACACCCACAGCACCGGCACCTGCGCCAGGACTTGCAGCACCAGGTCCCGGCGGCGGGCGGGGCTGGTGAGGGCCTGCCAGTGGATCCCGTTCGCCTCCAGCAACCCGGAAAAGCAGTCCCCGGCTGTGTCCAGCAGCCGGTCCAGCGGCAGGTGATGCTCGAAGCTGGACCACAGCACCACGCCCCGGCCGATGGCAGGGTCATCCAGGCCGCCGGTGGTGCGGTACCAGCGGGCGAACTCCGCCGCGGTCGAGGACTTCCCCGCCCCCGCGAAGGCGTGCAGCAACACCACCCGCTGCGCATCGAAGGCGCGGTCAAGGGCGAGGAGGCTTTCATCCCGGCCGAAGAATCCCGCATCCGGCGGTCCCGGCACCCCGCCCCCCGCACCGGCGGCAGCGGTGTCCCCTTCGGAGGCGCTGAGCTTGATCAGCGGCGCGTCCCGCTGCTGCGGGCGCAGCAGGGCAAGGGGGGCGGCCTCGTAGATGACCGGTACGGCCCAGTCCTGCAGGTCCACTGGTGTGGTGGTGATCTGGCGGGCGGGGCTGGCGGCGAGGGCACGCCGGGCGGCGGTGGCGGCCTGGCCCAGCGGCTTCCCAGCCAGCAGGTGAGCGTACAGGTCGGCCACGTACTGGGCAGCGGTGACGACGTAGACGTTGTACCGCATCGCCACCACCCCCGGCACCCCGGCATCGGCCACCTCAGCAGCCAGCGACCCATACGCCCGGATCCGCGCATGCACATCCGCCGTCAGCTCACCAGCATCCACAGCCTCGCCTTCACCGGCCTGGGCGCCGCTCCCTGAACCATCTCCGGTGTCGGCGGGCTGGCCAGGCGTGGCAGGTGCTTCGGCGTAGGCGGACCGGCAGGCGTTCAGCACCAGCACCGGTACCTCAGTGGTGACCAGCAGCCTGCCGAGGGTCGGCCCATCAGCGAGCTGCCGATTCAATGGATGGCCCGGGTTCTCGAAGATCAGGTACCCATGCTGCCCGGCTCGCACTGGCCCGGCCACGGGTATCCCGTACCGCAATGGCGACACCCTCACCCCACTATCACCGCCGACACTGCGGGCTGGGTTCGGGCCGCTAGTGCCGTCGCGATCGCCACTGACGTCGTTGTCGTCGAGCTGGCTGAGGTCGAGGTAAGTGCCGTGGCCGTCGAAGTGCACCACATGGTAGGGGCGGCCCGCGTCAGCGGCTTCCTGCAGGACCTGGGCGAGCCGGGGGAAGGTGGCCGGCCGCAGCACGTCCAGGTCCAGGCCTTCCATCTGGTCAGCCCCGCCGCGGACCAGCCGGGAGGCTACCGAGCGGAACGGCACATCCTCGCGGCCCCAAGGGCGGCAGATGACCAGCAGCACCCGCAGCCGGTCCCCGCCCGCCTGCGGCAGGTTACTCACCCCGCCTGCGGCCTGCAGATGGGTGCGGACGAACTCACCCGCGCCCAGCGCCAGCGCCGTATCCGAGCCTGGATCACGCAGCAGTTCCCACGGCAGGCCCGGGGCCTCGGCAGGGTCGGTGTCCACCTCCACCCGCACCCGGCCCAGCCGCGTCTGCGCCCGATCCCAGATACCAGCCGCGTCCTGACCGGTGAAGACATGCTGGAACAAGTAGCTGCCGGTGTCGGCCAGGACGGCCTCGGCGTCGCGGGCGATACGCGGGGCGGGGTCGGCGGGGAATTCGGCATAGTCCTCTAAGTACCAGCGGACCTTCTCCGCATCCGCCTCACTAGCCTGGTAAGGGAACGTGGATACTGTGACCTGGCGGGCCAGGCCGTCCTGCCAGGTCACCTCCACCCGCCGCTTGCCATCGGCGGTGGGCTCGTCGCTGATCCGCAGCACCGGCGTCCCCGTCATGCCCCCACCCCCGGACGGCTTGCTCCTTACGGTCCGCTGGGCAGCCCCCTGCCGCCAGGCACACCGCGCAGCCTGTGCCGCAATAGTAGTGTCTCAACCGGTTCCCAGCCCGCTACTGCGCGCCATCACCACCACCAGCACCAGCACCGGGCCGGGCAGCACACAGGACAAGGGGGCACGCGGTGATCTTGGACCCGGATACGTACCTCTGCCCAGAGCATCAGGCTGACCTGACACCTCAGGTCCGGGAAGCCCTCGAAGACGACGACACGCCGCGGGCCTATAAGCGCCCGACGCCGCTGGGCCGGGGCGGACCGGGGCCGCGGCCGTTCCGGGTGATCGTCACCTGCCCCGGCACGGCGGGCAGCGCAGCGCACCAGCTGGCCTGCGCCGGGACCCGGGCCTCGTGACCGGGCCGGTCTCCCCGCCCAGCCCGGCCGACCGGGCCTGGGCCGACCTCGGCGCCGAGCTGACCCCCGCGAAATCGCTGGCCCGGGTGGACGCCGTGACGGCCCGCGCGATCACCACCATCACCGTCGTCGGCGTGCTGCTGACCGGCCTCGGCGCGATCACCGCCGGGCTGCTGACCCAAGACGGGGCCGCCCGGGTCCTGGCGGCGGCCACGGTGCTCACCGCGGCGGCCGCAGTGGCGTGCGCGCTGACCGCGCAGGTGCTCACCATCACCCGCCACCTCAACCCGGCCGACCTGACCCAGGTCCAGGCGTGGTACCGGCGGCAGTTCCGCACCCGCGCCTACCCCACCCAGGCCGCCACGCTCCTGCTGCTGACCGCCGCGATACTCGCCGGGGCCACCGCCGCCACCGCCCTGGCCGCCGCCCCCACCACCCCCGCGATGACGGTGACCCAGGTCCTTCCGCCTCCAGGCGCAGGCAGCAGCGCCCGGCAGGCGACGGTGACCGTGCACGTGACCTTCCCCGGACTGGACGCCGGGCAGGCCGCCACCGTCGTGGCCACCACCGCAGGCCGGATCCTCGCCCGCGCCGCTGCCAGCCCCGGCTCCGGCGGCACCGCGACGGTCACCCTCACCATCGGCCACCTCACCCCCGCGCAGCCCGTCACCATCACCGCCCGCGCCCCCCACCAGACCTGCCAGGCCGCCCTCGTCCCCGCGCGCATCCAGCCAGCCCTCACCTGCCACAGCCACTGAGACTCAACCCGCAGGCCATCAGCTACCACCTCACGGCCCTGGCACCTTGACCCAGTTTGCCTGCTGACCGGCTGCGATAGCTGCAGCGCGATCCGGGCCGTTCTCCGCGGCCAGCTGCGGCATCCCGGGGCCTGCCTCCCCAGCTCAGAGGCGATGACCGGCTTCTGGTTTGACGGTCATCTCGGCACCCGCAAGACCAGTGTTGTTGCACCTTAGGGACCCGGCAGGAATCACGGTCTCCCGGCACGCATTCCCCGCTGTTTGCGTTACCTGGGGCGTCAACGCTGTAGACAGCGGCAAGACGGAGGCCGCTAAGAACCGACGTTGGTTCGTGTGCCCGGCCCCGCCCAGTCTGCTGGGGGCCCCGCGTCGATGTGGCGGCTGCCCCGCCGCGCCCAAGGTTGCTGTGCGTTCGCAGGCGTGCTTTGACCAACTTATCCGCTGTCGTGTTCGAGGCGGGTGACGAGGTCCCGGGTCTGGGCCGCTTCCTGGACAGCGCCGGGGCCGACCTGCTCGAAGTCGCTGAGGGCGGCGCGGGCATACAGCAGGGCGTCGGCGTAGCGGCCGTCGCCTGCGAGGAGGAGGGCGATGTTGAAGCGGGACTGCCCGGCGCCGTAGGTGTCGCCGCGGGCCTCCCTGTGCGCGATGGATTGCTGGTAGTGGCGCAAGGCCTGGCGGGTGTCCCCTGCCTGGTCGTAGATGTTGCCGAGCTGGTTGTGCCGGGCCGCGAGGCTCTCGTGATCGTCGGGGGATGCCATGGCGAGGGCCTGCTGGAGCCTGTCCAGGGCGGTCTTGAGGTGGGCCAGGAGCACCGGCTGGGGTTCCCCGGCGTCGCGGGCTTCCCGGAACCGCTGGTAGGCGAGGGTGCCCAGATTTCCCAGGGTTTTGGCGCGGCCGAGGGTGTCGCTGTCGGTCCGGTGGGTGAGGCTGTGCTGATACCAGCGCTCGGCCTGGCCCAGGTCCCGCACGCCGGGAATAGTTATGTAGGTGGTGCCGAGGGTGAGCGCCAGGTTGGCTTCCTCGGTGCGGGCGCCGATCCTCTGGTACAGGCTGAGGGCTTCCTCGTAATAGGGCAGGCAGCCCGGATCGCCTTGGCTGCTGAGGATGTAGCCGAGGTGTTCCAGGGAGACGGCAAGGTTGCGGATCTGGTCGCGCTGGCTGGAGGTGAGCTGGCCGGCGGGGGTGGTCAGGGCGGCAGCGGCCTGGTCCCGGTCCCAGGTGATGAGGGTGTGCTGGCGGCGGGTGGCGGCGGGCCAGTCCCGCGCGGCCATGGCCAGCTGGACCCGGTAGCTGGTGATGAGGCTCCACTGGTCCTCGCGGCCGGGCAGCGGGCCGCCGGTGTCCGGGTCGATGAACTCCGGGGTGACCTGCTCGATGAGGCGGGCCCATTCCCCGTCCCGGCCCGTCCGCTCATACAGGGTGCGCAGGCCCTGCAGGCCGCCGACCTCGTCGTCCCAGTGCTGGGCGTGGCGGGCCAGGGCCAGCGCGTGCAGCAGGTTGGCTTCCTCGGCCCGCAGCGCCGGGAGCGGGTCCCCCGCGCCGGTGGCGGCCTGGCCGTAGTAGTAGTTGCCGAGCCGGGCGAGGGTGTGGGTGTAGGCGCGGGCGGCCTGGCGGGCGGGAGGGCTGGCGGGCGGGCCGTAGGTTTCGGAATGCAGGGTGGTGAAGTACCAGGGCAGGGCGGGGTGGATCGCGTAGTAACCGCCGCCCAGGCTCGACAGCAGGCCGATGACGGCGGCGCGGTCCAGCAGCGCGATCGTCGTGTCGCGGGTGAGCCCGGCGAGCTGGGGGACGGCGTCGTCCCCGGCGGTGCCGGGGTCGCCCATGAGGCGGAGCGCGTCGGCGTCGATGGTGTCGCGGAACAGGTGCAGCACCGCGAGCTGGCCGCGCTCAGTCTCGGTGAAGGCGTGGGTGAACCCGTAGGACAGGGAGGCGGCCAGCGACCGGGTCCGGCCCAGCGCGGCGTCTTCCCCGGGCTCCAGCTCGGCTTCCCCGGCGCGCAGCCGGTCCACGAACGCCTGGATCTGGGCGGTGGTGGTGAGCCCCTCGCGGAGGGCCTGGCCGGCCAGGACGGTGATGGTCAGCGGGTTGCCGGCGGTGTAGCGCAGCAGCGGCCGCCAGTCCACTCCGGCCGGGACCTGGCCGTGGCGTTCTGCCAACGCGGCGGCGAGCTGGAGGCGCTCGCGCATCGGCATCGGCGGCAGTTCCCGCCGGGCCGGGAGGGCGCCGAGCCAGTGGTGTTCGTCGCGGCGGGAGGTCAGCAGCACCTTGCACCGCGTCCTGGCAGCGAGGTCACGGAGGAAGTGCGCGAGGTCGTCTTGCTCGGCCTGGGTCCAGGGGCTGGGGGTGCCGGGAGGGAAGCCGGTGATGGGTTCGATGTTGTCCCACACCCACAGCACCGGCACCTGCGCCAGCACCTGCATGATCAGGTCCCGGCGGCGGGCGGGGTCGGTGATGGCATGCCAGGGGATCCCGTTCGCCTCCAGCAGCCCGGAAAAGCAGTCCCCGGCTGTGTCCAGCAGCCGGTCCACGGGAAGGTGATACTCGAAGCTGGACCACAGCACCACGCCCCGGCCGATGGCAGGGTCATCCAGGCCGCCGGTGGTGCGGTACCAGCGGGCGAACTCCGCCGCGGTCGAGGACTTCCCCGCCCCCGCGAACGAGTGCAGCAGCACGACGTGCTGGGTGTCGAACGCGCGGTCGAGGGCGAGCAGGGTCTCATCGCGGCCGAAGAACCCCGCATCCGGCGGCCCCGGCACCCCGCCCCCGGCATCCGCGCTGGCTTCGTCGGAGGCGTTAAGCTTGATCAGCGGCGCGTCCCGCTGCTGCGGGTGGAGCAGAGTCAGCGGAGCGACCTCGTAGACCACCGGCACCGCCCAGTCCTGCAAGTTGACCGGCATGGTGGTGATCTGGCGGGCGGGGCTGGCGGCGAGGGCACGCCGGGCGGCGGTGGCGGCCTGGCCCAGCGGCTTACCAGCCA